>NZ_NOZR01000009.1 GCF_002250655.1 Mycolicibacterium sphagni | reverse complement strand
CTGCTGCTTGCTGCCGACGAACCATCGAACACCCTCCAAAATTTCAGGGTGTTGCTTCGACCGGTTGAACCTAGTCAGTTCCGGTCGCATCGCGGTCACCATTCACGAAGGGCGCACCGAGACGGCGCGTTACGCGCTCTACGAAGACGGCCTGACGGCATCGCCGAAGTTCATGTACACCTCGGCCCACATGCGCTCGGTCTACAAAGTGGTGCCGCTGGACGTGAACCTGCCGACCTACATGCGCGGGCCTGGCGCCACCACCGGAACGTTCGCGCTGGAATCCGCGATGGACGACCTGGCGTTCCGGCTCGGCATGGACCCACTCGAGTTCCGGCTACGCAACGAGCCCGGCAGCGACCAGGTGACCGGCCTCCCGTTCTCCACCCGAAGGTTGACCGAATGCCTGAACTTCGGTGCGGCGCAGTTCGGTTGGTCGCGGCGCAACCCGGTGCCGCGCTCGACCCGCGACGGCGACCAGCTGATCGGGCTCGGGATGGCCGCCGCCGGGTATCACACCAGCCGCAGCGAATCCGATGCGCTGGCCCGGATCAACTCCGACGGTACCGCCGATGTCCAGACCGCCACCAGTGACATGGGACCCGGCACCTACACGTCCATGACGCAAGTCGCTGCCGACGCGTTGGGCATATCGGCCGATCGAGTCCGATTCGCTCTGGGGGACAGCGCATTTCCCAAAGCGCCGTCACATTCGGGTTCGCGCACCATGGCCAGTGTCGGCTCCGCCGTGTTCACGGCGGGCAACATGTTGCGCGACAAGATCATCCGCCTGGCGGTAGTAGACCCGAGCTCACCGCTGTCGGGTTTGCGGCCGGGCGACGTGACGGTGACCGACGGGCGGATGTCGGCCACCGCCGATCCGGCCCGCGGCGAGACGTATCAGGATCTGCTGCGCCGACGTGGTTGGCCCAGCCTGGATTCGCGCCAGACGTGGACGCCCGACGACGCCGATAAACGGTTCTCGATGTACGCCTACGGCGCGGTGTTCGCCGAGGTGGCGGTCGACGCGGCGCTCGGACTGGTCCGGGTCAGGCGCATCTATGCCTGCTACGACGTCGGCCGCGTGGTGAACCCTAAGTTGGCGCACAGCCAGGCAATCGGAGGCATGGTAGGCGGAATCGGGATGGCGCTGCTGGAGGCAACGCAGGTCGATCACCGCGACGGCCGGATCGTCAACGCCAACATGTCCGACTACCTGGTACCGGTGAATGCTGATGTGCCGCAGCTGGACGCCGCGTTCCTGCCCGGACAGGACACCGTCGCCGACCCGATCGGTGTGAAGGGGCTGGGGGAGATCGTGATCGTCGGGATTCCCGCGGCGATCGCCAACGCCGTCTTCAACGCGACGGGCAAGCGGATCACCGACCTGCCGATCACCTGCGAGAAGCTCCTCTAGTCTGGAAGCATGCCTGAGCTGCCGGAAGTGGAGGCGTTGGCCGACCACCTGCGCCGGCATGCTGTCGGCAAGACGATCGGGCGCATCGACGTCGCGGCGTTGTCGGTGCTCAAGACGTTCGACCCGCCGCCCACGGCGCTGCACGGGCGGCCCGTCACGGGCGCCGGACGCTGGGGCAAGTACCTGGGAATGCAGGCCGGTGATCTATGGCTCATCACCCATCTGTCCAGGGCCGGATGGCTGAAGTGGAGCGACAAGCTCGCCACCGCCCCGCTCAAGCCGGGCAAGGGTCCGATCGCTCTGCGCGTACACCTCGACGGCAGCGAGGGATTCGACCTGACCGAGGCAGGCACCCAGAAGCGGCTCGCGGTGTGGATTGTCGACGACCCCGCCAAGGTGCCCGGTATCGCCACCCTGGGCCCCGACGCGCTGGACATCGGCCCCGAACAGCTGGCGGAGATCCTCAAATCCCACAGTGGCCGGATCAAGACGGTCATCACCGACCAGAAGGTCATCGCCGGGATCGGCAACGCCTACAGCGACGAGATCCTGCACGTTGCGAAGTTGTCCCCGTTTGCGACCGCCAACAAGCTGACCGCCGCGCAACTGGGCGCGCTGCACGACGCGATGAACTCGGTGCTGACCGACGCCGTGCAACGCTCGGTGGGCCAGGGGGCGGCAACGCTGAAGGGGGAGAAGCGATCTGGGCTGCGGGTGCACGCCCGCACCGGGTTGCCGTGCCCGGTGTGCGGCGATACCGTGCGCGAGGTGTCCTTCGTCGTCAAGTCGTTTCAGTACTGCCCGACCTGCCAGACCGGGGGCAAGGTACTGGCCGACAGGCGGATGTCCAAGCTTCTCAAATAGCCTTATCGCATGACTCGGCAGAAGATCCTCATCACCGGTGCGAGCTCTGGCCTGGGTGCGGGTATGGCCCGTGCCTTCGCCGCCAGGGGGCGCGACCTTGCGCTGTGCGCACGGCGCGTGGACCGCCTCGACGAGCTGAAGGCCGAACTCAGCCGGCGCCATCCCAACATCACGGTCGCTGTCGCCGCACTCGACGTCAACGACCACGATCAGGTGCCCAAGGTGTTCGCCGAACTCTCCGACGAACTCGGCGGCATCGACCGGATCATCGTAAACGCCGGTATCGGCAAGGGTGCGGTACTCGGGTCCGGCAAGCTCTGGGCCAACAAGGCCACCATCGAGACCAACCTGGTCTCGGCGCTCGTGCAGACCGAGACTGCGCTGGAGATGTTCAAGGCCGCCGGCGCGGGACACCTGGTGCTGATCTCGAGCGTGCTGGGCAACAAGGGCGTTCCCGGCGTCAAGGCCGCCTATGCGGCGAGTAAAGCCGGGGTGACCTCGCTGGGTGAATCCCTGCGCGCCGAATATGCCTCCGGCCCAATCAGAGTCACTGTCGTCGAGCCCGGCTACATCGAATCGGAGATGACCGGCAAGTCGAACACCACCATGCTGATGGTAGACAACGAGACCGGTGTGCGCCACATGGTCAACGCGATCGAACGCGAAAGCGGGCGCGCGGTCGTGCCCGGCTGGCCGTGGATTCCGTTGGTGGCGCTATTGAAGGTGTTGCCGCCGCGGTTCACCAAACCGTTCGCTTAGCGAGCCCGGCGGTGTCCGATGGCCGGGCCTCTGCTTCGCGTTCCGCTCAGCGAGCCCGGCGGTGTCCGATGGCCGGGCCTCTGCTTCGCGTTCCGCTCAGCGAGCCCGGCCGCGCTCCTGTCGGTAGAGCCGCACCAGCTCGTCGGTCGAGCTGTCGGTCTGCTTGGCCGGCGAGCCGTCGCTGGTGATCACCCCGAGTAGCGCCTTGGCCTGAGTCTTGCCCAGCTCGACACCCCACTGGTCGAACGAGTCGATGCCCCAGATCACGCCCTCGGTGAACACCTGATGCTCATAGAGCGCGATCAATTGCCCCACCGCCGACGGCGTCAGCTTGGTCGCGAGAATCGAAGTGGTGGGCCGGTTTCCGGGCATCACCTTGTGCGGCACCACGTTCGCCGGCGTGCCCTCTGCCGCGATCTCGGCCGCGGTCTTGCCGAACGCCAGCACCTGCGTCTGGGCGAAGAAGTTGCTCATCAACAGGTCGTGCATGCTGCCCGTGCCGTCAGCGGTGGGCAGGTCGTCGGTGGGCTGGGAGAATCCGATGAAATCGGCGGGCACCAGTCGGGTGCCCTGATGCAGCAGTTGGTAGAAGGCGTGCTGTCCGTTGGTGCCCGCCTCGCCCCAGAAGATCTCGCCGGTCTCGGTCGTCACAGGCGACCCATCGGCACGCACCGACTTGCCGTTCGACTCCATGGTCAACTGCTGCAGATACGCCGCGAAGCGGGTCAGATCGTTGGAGTAGGGCAGCACCGCCCGGGCCTGCGCGTCGAAGAACTCGTTGTACCAGAGCCCGATGAGGCCGAGCAGCACAGGCGCATTCGCCTCAAGGGGTGCGGTGCGGAAGTGCTCGTCGATGACGTGGAAGCCGGCCAGGAATTCGGCGAAGCGTTCCTTGCCGACGACCGCCATCACCGACAGGCCGATCGCCGAGTCCACCGAGTAGCGGCCGCCCACCCAGTCCCAGAAGCCGAACATGTTGGCGGTGTTGATACCGAAGCTGTCGACGAGCTTCTTATTGGTCGAGACGGCCACGAAGTGTTTCGACACCGCGGCGTCGCCTAATGCGTCGGTGAGCCAGCGCCGCGCCGCCGTGGCATTGCTCAGTGTCTCCAATGTCGAGAACGTCTTGGACGCGATGATGAAAAGCGTTGTGGCAGGGTCGAGTCCGTCCAGCTTGGCAACCAGGTCGGCCGGATCGACGTTCGAGACGAACCGCGCCGAGATGCCGGCATCGGCGTAGTGCCGCAACGCCTGATAGACCATCACCGGGCCCAGATCCGACCCGCCGATGCCGATGTTGACGACGGTCTTGATCCGCTCGCCGGTGGCTCCGGTCCACTCGCCGTTACGCAGCCGGTCGGTGAACTCGCCCATCGCGTCGAGCACCTCGTGCACGTCGGCCACCACGTTCTGGCCGTCGACCACCAGCTCGGCGTCGCGGGGCAGTCGCAGCGCAGTGTGCAGCACCGCGCGATCCTCGGAGGTGTTGATGTGCTCGCCGGCGAACATCGCGTCGCGGTGTTGTTCTAGGTGAGCGGCCTTGGCAAGGTCGACCAGCAGCGAGAGCGTCTCCCGGGTGACGCGGTGCTTGCTGTAGTCGATGTAGAGGTCACCGACGGTCAGCGTGAGCTCCCGGCCGCGGTCGGGATCTTCCTTGAAGAACTCGCGGAGGTGTTTCCCGGCGATCTGGTCGTGGTGGCGACGCAGCGCGTTCCATTCGGGGGTAGCGGAAATGTCTCCAGTCATTCGTTCGACCCTAGTGTGACGAGGTGTCCAAAGGTGTACATGATGGAGGTATGAGCACCCCAGACATTGAACGGTTGTTGTCGTCTGTTCCCACCGGACTGTGGATCGGTGGCGAAGAGCGTCCCGGCTCGTCGACGTTCGAGGTTTTGGACCCGTCCAACGACAGCGTCATCGCGACGGTGGCCGACGCGACCGCCGCGGATGCTGTTGCCGCACTCGACGCCGCGTGCGCCGTGCAGGCGCAGTGGGCTGCCACGCCGGCCCGCGACCGTGGCGAGATCCTGCGCTCGGTATTCGAGACGATCGTCGACCGCGCCGACGACCTCGCGACGCTGATGACCCTGGAGATGGGCAAGGTCGTCGCCGAAAGCCTGGGCGAGGTCAAATACGGCGCCGAGTTCTTCCGGTGGTTCGCCGAAGAGGCGGTGCGCATCGGCGGCCGGTACGCCCAGTCGCCGGCCGGCACCGGGCGCATCATCGTCACCAAGCAGCCCGTCGGCCCCTGTTACGCGATCACGCCGTGGAACTTCCCGCTGGCCATGGGAACTCGCAAGATCGGGCCCGCCTTCGCGGCCGGCTGCACCATGATCGTCAAGCCCGCGCAGGAGACCCCGCTGACCATGCTGCTGCTGGCCAAGCTGATGGCCGAGGCCGGTCTGCCCCAGGGGGTGCTGTCTGTGCTGCCCACCAGCAAGCCCGGCGAAGTCACCAAGGCGCTGATCGACGACGGCCGGCTGCGCAAGCTCACCTTCACCGGATCAACGGGGATCGGCAAGGCGCTGGTGGCCCAATCGGCGGACAAGCTGCTGCGCACCTCGATGGAATTGGGCGGCAACGCACCGTTCGTGGTGTTCGACGACGCCGATGTCGACGCCGCGGTTGACGGCGCGATGCTGGCCAAGATGCGCAACGGCGGCGAGGCCTGCACGGCCGCCAACCGCATCCACGTCGCCAACGCGGTGATCGAGGAATTCACCGACAAGTTCGTCAAGCGGATGGGCGAGGTCAATCTGGGCAACGGCCTGGACCCGTCGGCCAAGCTCGGCCCGCTGGTCAACACCAAGCAGCTGGCCAAGGTTCAGGAACTCGTCGACGACGCCGTGGCCAAGGGTGCGAGCGTCGCTCTCGGCGGCCAGGCGCCCGGCGGTCCCGGCAACTTCTACCCGGCCACCGTTCTCACCGACGTCCCGCCGAACGCCCGCATCCTCACCGAAGAGGTGTTCGGGCCCGTCGCGCCGATCATCGGCTTCGACACCGAGGAGGACGGCGTCGCCGCGGCCAACAACACCGAATACGGTCTGGCGTCATACATCTACACCGAATCACTGGACCGGGCGTTGCGGGTGGCCGAGGCCATCGAGTCCGGCATGGTCGGGGTCAACCGGGGTGTCATCTCCGATCCGGCCGCGCCGTTCGGCGGCGTCAAGGAATCCGGGTTCGGCCGCGAGGGCGGTTACGAAGGCATCGAGGAATACCTCGACACCAAGTACATCGCGCTGACGAAATAACTCGGGCGGCCTCAGCCGACCGAGCGGTCTGCGCCCGCCCAGTACTTCGCCCGCAGTTCGCGTTTGAGCACTTTGCCGGCAGCCGACAGCGGCAGCGCGTCGACGACGTCGAAGCTGCGGGGGATTTTGTAACCGCCGATGAGCGACTTGCAGAACTCCCGCAGTTCGTCAGCCAAATCCTGACCGCCCGCCTGGTGTCCCGCCGCCAGCACGACGACGGCGTGCACCCGCTCGCCCCACTGCTCGTCGGGCACCCCGATGACGGCGCATGTGGCCACCGCGGGGTGGCGGGCCAGCGCGTTCTCCACCTCCACGGAGTACACGTTCTCCCCGCCGGACACGATCATGTCCTTGAGCCGGTCGACGACAAACACGTACCCGCGGTCGTTCATGTACCCGGCGTCGCCGGTGTGCATCCAGCCGTCCCGCAGCGCGGCGGCGGTTTCCTCGGGTTTGCCCCAATAGCCGGCCATCACGTGCCCGCCGCGCACGACGATCTCGCCGATGTCGCCGCGGGGCAGCTCGATGTCGTCGTCACCGACGATGCGCACCTCCGAGTGCGGCGCGGCCCGGCCGCCGGACGTACGCAGCGCCGGGTCGTGATGGTCCTGCGGCGCCAGCAAGGTGGCCACGGGGGACACCTCGGTCATGCCGTAGGCCTGCACGAACGACGCGGTGGGCAGCCGCTGCGCCGCACGTTCCAGCAGGGCAGCCGAGATCGGCGAGCCGCCGTACATGACGGACTGCAGGCTGCTGGTGTCGTAGCCGGGCAGCGACGGTTCGTCGACGAGCATCTGCACCATCGTCGGGACCAGCAGCAGGTCGCTGACCCGGTGCTGTTGCAGGGCATCGAGCACCCAGTCCGGCCGGAACGCCGGGATGAAGACGTGGGTACCGCCGTGGATTATTTGCGCCAGCCAGATCGCGAGGTCGGCGAGATGGAACATCGGGGCGGCGTGCAGCAGCGGGCCGCCCGAGGTCAGGAAGTAACCCGACGCCAGGCTGCCCAGCGCCGAGGTCATCAGGTTGTCGTGGGTGAGCATGACGCCCTTGGCATGCCCGCTGGTGCCACCGGTGTAGAAGACGCCGGCCAGATCTGAGCCGCCACGCTGCGCGTCGGGCACCGAGTCGTTGGCTGCCACCAGTTCCTCGTAGCTCAGCGTTTCCGCGGGCGTCTCGCCGTCGCCGCTGTGGATGACGGTCGCCAGATCGCCGAATTGCGAGCGTAATTCGGGAAGCAACGGCGCGAAGGCGTCATCGATCAGAAGGATCCGGGTGTCGGAGTCGCGCAGGCTGTAGGCGATCTCGGCGGCACTCAGGCGAATATTGATCGGGTTGACGACGGCGCCGGCCCAGAGGGTGGCCAACAGGTATTCGGAGTAGCGATCGGAGTTCAGCGACAGCATCGCGATGCGGTCGCCGTCGCGGGCTCCCAACGCCTGGAAGGCCGCGGCCAGCCGGGAAACCCGATCGGCAACCTCGACGAAGGTGCGTACCCGCTGCGCGCAGACCGTCATCGTGTCGTGCGGGGTACCGCGCGCTGCCCGGTGCAGCCCCTGGGTCAGATACATGCCCGTGGTCATTGTGGCGTCAAGACGTTCGTCAAGGCGTTGTGGTCCAACAACTCTGGTGTGCGCATCGACATCTCCTGGCCGCAGTGTATGCCGCTGCCGGGCATTTGCCCGGGGCCTCCAGTGTCAAAGGCACCGCCGCGCGCCGAAATCCCCCCAAGAGGGTCTGTTTACCTCCCGATCGGATATTTGACGCTGACGACCGCGCGCCTGCGTCGATCGGCCGTCGTCGGGCTCTAGATTTCACAGAACTTGAAGAACTAGGAGGGCATGGGTTGACGGCGCGCTTTTGGGCGCAAAGTCCATGGGTTGATCCCGCCTCGCAGCCGAGCCCGCGGCGCGGGCCAAAACCCCGTGGCTCGGGCGTTCCCGCGCTGAACGGGATACGCGGTGTCGCCGTCGCTCTCGTACTGGTCGGTCATAGCGGAATCCCCGGCGTCGCAGGCGGGTTCATCGGCGTCGACGTCTTCTTCGTGCTCAGCGGGTTCTTGATCACGTCCTTACTGCTCGACGAGCTCGGCCGAACCGGACAGCTCGACCTCGGCGCGTTCTGGGTCCGCCGGGCCCGCCGTCTGCTGCCCGCGCTGCTGCTGATGGTGCTGGCGGTGATCGCCGGCCGCATCCTGTTCGAGCCGGACGCGGTCAGTGGCCTGCGCGACGACTCGATCGCGGCGTTCCTGTGGGTCGCGAACTGGGCCTTTGTCTCCCATCAGACCGATTACTTCAGCCAGGGCGCCCCGCCGTCGCCGCTACAGCACACCTGGTCTCTGGGCGTCGAGGAGCAGTACTACCTGATCTGGCCGGTGCTGATCGCTGTGGCGGCGGTACTACTGGCCGTCATCGCGCGCCGCCGCAAGAAGACGCCGACCATCGTCGCGGTCCGGCGCGCGGTGCTGGTCCTTGCCGTCGTCGGCATGGCCGCGTCGGCGGCCGAGGCGATTCTGATGGCCTCGGACGACTCGCTGAACCGGGTGTACTTCGGCACCGATACCCGCGCCCAGGCGCTGCTCATCGGCGCCGCGGCAGCCGCGCTGCTGGTCCGGGACTGGCCGGCGATAATGGCGGGTCTGCCGCTGGTCCACTCGCGCTGGGTTCGTTGGCTCGTCTGGGGTCTACCGATGGCCGGCGTGGCGGTGCTGGCCGCGATCACCCACGTCGCCACCGGGAGCGCCACCGAGTTCCGGCACGGCCTCTTCATCGTCGTCGCGGTCGCGGCGGTGGCGGTGATCGCGCCGGTGGCCCTCGAACAAAACGGCCCGGTGGCGTGGGTGCTGTCCACCCCGCCTCTGGTGTGGCTCGGCGTCATCTCCTACGGCGTCTACCTGTGGCACTGGCCGGTGTTCCTGGTGCTCAACGGCGAGCGCACGGACTGGTCGGGCTTGCCGCTGTTCGCCGCGCGCTGTGTGGTGACGCTGGTGTTGGCGGTGGGCTCTTGGTGGCTCATCGAGCGACCGGTTCGGCGCTGGCGGCCGGTGCACGTGCCGCAGCTTCGGCTCGCCGCCGCCACGATGGCCACCGCCGTCGCGATCGCGATGGTCGTCGTGCCGATCGGCACGCGCATCGATCCCACGAGCCCCGACATCACCCAGGCGGCGCTCGTCTCACCGGTCGAAACGGTGCGGGCCGCACCGTCCACTCACACCGGTCCCCGCGAGCACACCGTCTCGGTGTTCGGCGACTCGATCGGGTGGACGATGATGCGCTATCTGCCGCCCACGCCGGGGGTCAGCTTTCTGGACCGCACCACCATAGGCTGCGGTCTGGTGCGTGGCGGACCGTACCGATACTCCGGTCAGGTGCTGGAACAGAAGCCTGAGTGTGACGCCTGGCCGGAACGCTGGACGCAGCGCATCGCCTACGACAAGCCCGACGTGGTGCTTATGGTGGTCGGACGCTGGGAGACCGTCGACCGCAAGTGGAACGGCGACTGGGCGCATATCGGGCAACCCGATTTCGACAAGTATCTGGCGAGCGAGCTGAACCACGCGCTGGACATCCTGACCTCCACCGGGGCGCTCGTGGTGGTCACCACCGAGCCCTACAACCGGCACGGGGAACAGCCGAACGGCAGCCTCTATCCCGAGGATCAGCCGAGCCGCGTCGACCAGTGGAACACGTTGCTGCGCAAGGTCGTCGGTGATCGCAAGAACGTCACCGTGCTCGACTTGAACAAGAAACTCGCACCGAACGGCGGCTACACCAACAAGATCAACGGCGTACAGGTACGCATCGACGGGGTGCATCCCACCCCGAACGCGGTGAAGTGGATGACGCCCTGGCTGTTGGACGCAGTCCGCTAGGAGTGCCCGAGCCGGCGCTGCCTGATGGCCGGCGTCAGTGCCCGAGCCGGCGCTGCCTGATGGCCGGCGTCAGTGCCCGAGCCGGCCGCGGCCCATGCGCAGGAGCAGCATCGCCAGATCCTTGCCGTCCTGGCCCAGCTCGCTGTAGCGCTCGATGACCTTCATCTCGCGGCTGTGCACCAGCCGGGTGCCGCCGGAGGCCATCCGGGCCCGGCCGATCGCCTGGGACACCTCGGTGCGGCGTTTGACCGCAGCCAGGATCGCGGCGTCGAGCCGGTCGATCTCGCCGCGCAGGCTGTCGATGTCGTTGTCGGCTTCAGGAACCATTTCTACAGTCATCGCTTCGTTCTCCTCATGTGTGGGTTGGTCTTCATTCGCTCCCGGGCCTCACACAAGAGACGAGCCCCGGGTCCGGATGCGGACCGCGGGGCTCTCGGGTTGAGCAGCTAGATACCCACGGGCACCGCGGACCGGTACCCGTAGAAAAATCGACGCTGCCAGGAAAGCACGCTTCGAGTGTGCCACTCCGATGGCCGGCTTCGCAAAAAAACTGTCGCCATACAGCGGTAAGTTGGGTCAGACATGAGTGTGCACGTGAGTGATTACAAGCCTCCGGCCGACGCGGCCGAACTCCTCGAGGGCCTCAACCCCCAGCAGCGCCAGGCCGTGCTGCACCAAGGCACGCCGCTGCTGATCGTGGCCGGCGCTGGTTCGGGCAAGACTGCCGTCCTCACTCGGAGGATCGCCTACCTGCTGGCGGCCCGCGATGTCGGGCCGGGCCAGGTGCTGGCCATCACGTTCACCAACAAGGCCGCCGCCGAGATGCGCGAGCGGGTGGTCGCGCTGGTGGGGCCCCGAGCCCGCACCATGTGGGTGTCGACGTTCCACTCCACCTGCGTGCGGATCCTGCGCAATCAAGCCTCGCTGCTGCCCGGGCTGAACTCGAACTTCTCGATCTACGACGCCGACGACTCGCGCCGCCTGCTGCTGATGATCGGCAAGGACATGGGGCTGGACACCAAGCGGTACTCGCCGCGGCTGCTGGCCAACGCCATCTCCAACCTCAAGAACGAGCTCATCGTGCCCGAGGATGCGGTGGCCGCACTCGAGCCGGGATCCGACGATTTGGCCCGCACGGTCGCCAGCGTCTACGGCGAGTACCAGCGGCGGCTGCGTGCGGCCAACGCGCTGGACTTCGACGACCTCATCGGCGAGACCGTGGCCGTGCTGCAGAACTTCCCGCAGATCGCGCAGTACTACCGCAGGCGGTTCCGGCACATCCTGGTCGACGAATACCAGGACACCAACCACGCCCAGTACGTGCTGGTGCGCGAACTCGTCGGCGTCGCGGCTCCCGACACCGATACGGTGCCGCCCAGCGAGCTGTGCGTGGTCGGTGACGCCGATCAGTCGATTTATGCGTTCCGCGGGGCGACCATTCGCAACATCGAGGATTTCGAGCGCGACTTCCCCAACGCCACCACGATCCTGCTCGAGCAGAATTACCGGTCCACCCAGAACATCCTGTCGGCAGCCAACTCGGTGATCTCACGCAATGCGAACCGGCGCGAGAAGCGGCTGTGGACCGACGAAGGCGACGGCGAGCTGATCGTCGGCTACGTCGCCGACAACGAGCACGACGAGGCCCGATTCGTCGCCGGCGAGGTCGACGCGCTCGCCGACCGCGGCGAGATCACGTACAACGACGTCGCGGTGTTCTACCGCACCAACAACTCGTCACGCTCATTGGAAGAGGTGTTCATTCGCGCTGGCATCCCCTACAAGGTGGTCGGCGGCGTTCGGTTCTACGAGCGCAAGGAGATTCGCGATATCGTCGCCTACCTGCGGGTGCTGGACAACCCGGGTGACGCCGTCAGCCTGCGCCGCATCCTCAACACTCCGCGCCGGGGGATCGGCGACCGTGCCGAGGCCTGCGTGGCGGTGTACGCGGAGAACACCGGCGCCACCTTCGCAGACGCGCTCGTCGCCGCGGCCGAGGGCAAGGTGCCCATGCTGAACACCCGCTCGGAGAAGGCGATTGCGAGTTTCGTCAAGCTGCTCGACGATTTGCGCGGCAAGCTCGACGACGAGCTCGGCGACCTCGTCGAAGCGGTGCTGGACCGCACGGGCTACCGCAATGAACTGGAATCCTCCAGCGACCCGCAAGACCTGGCCCGGCTGGACAACCTCAACGAATTGGTCAGCGTCGCACACGAATTCAGCATCGACCGGGCCAATGCCGCCGCGCTCGAGGATGATGCCGCCGCCGACGAGGACGTTCCGCAGACCGGAATTCTCGCGGAGTTCCTGGAGCGGGTGTCACTGGTGGCCGACTCCGACGAGGTGCCTGAGCACAGCGCCGGTGTGGTCACGCTGATGACGCTGCACACCGCCAAGGGGCTGGAATTCCCGGTGGTCTTCGTCACCGGTTGGGAGGACGGCATGTTCCCGCACATGCGCGCCCTCGGCGACCCGACCGAGCTCTCCGAGGAACGTCGGCTGGCCTACGTGGGCATAACCCGTGCGCGCCAACGGCTCTACCTGACCCGCGCGAAAGTTCGCTCGTCCTGGGGCCAGCCGATGATGAACCCGGAATCCCGGTTCTTGCGCGAGATCCCCGAACACCTTCTGGACTGGCGCCGCACCGATCCCACGCCGTCGTACAGCGCGCCGGTGAGCGGAGCGGGCCGGTTCGGCACCCCGCGGCCGTCGCCGATGCGGCCTGCGGGCGGCAGCAAGCGTCCGATGGTGGTCCTCGAACCGGGCGACCGCATCAACCACGACAAGTACGGTCTCGGCCGCGTCGAGGAAGTCTCCGGCACAGGGGAGTCGGCGATGTCACTGATCGACTTCGGCAGCGCTGGGCGAGTCAAGCTCATGCACAACCACGCCCCGATTCAGAAGCTGTAGTCTCCCCGCCATGGGGCAGCCGTACGGACCGGGCTCGCCCGGCTTCGGGATCCTCAGCGCGATCGTGCTTGTGGCGCTTCTGCTGTGGTGCGGGCTCGCGATCTGGGTGGCGCGCCACCCCGGCATTCTCGATGCGGTCGGCCGAATACGTTCGTGGGCAACCGAATACCTCGACAGTGCGGTCACCCCGCTGGCGAGATGGCTGTCGGTGGACGTCGCCGCCGCGGTCGGACTGCTGTCGGGAATGGCGGTCGTCGCGCTGCTGACCGCCGGATTCACCGAGCTTCTCGACGACGTCCTGGAAGGCCAGGTGATCACCTACGTCGATCAGCCGGTCAGCCAGTGGCTTGCCGCCCATCGTGAGCTGTGGCTTACCGCGACTCTGAAAGTGCTTACCCACCTGGGTGATGCGGCCTCGCTGGCGGTGATCGTCGTCGCCGCCAGTGCGTGGGCGGGGTGGCGGATCCGCTCCTGGCTGCCCGCGGTGCTGGGGCTGTCCGGGCTGGTGGGGATCGGGGTTGTGCTGGTGGTCGCCAAGGTGGTGGTCGGTCGGACCCGTCCGCCGTCGTGGATCGCGGTGATCGTCGAGGACGGCTTCTCATTCCCGTCCGGTCACGCGACCGGTTCCTTCGGCGTCGCGGTGCTCGTCTCCTGGATGGTCGGCCACTGGCTGCTGCGGGCCTGGACGGCTCGCGTCGCGCTGTGGGCGGTCGCGCTGGCGGTCGCCGGGCTGATCGGATTCTCCCGGATCTATCTGGGCGTGCACTACGTCAGCGATGTCGTCGCGGGGGCGTTCCTCGGTGCGGCGTGGGCGGTCGCCGTCGTTGTGGTCGGGGAGTGGTGGGAGAGCCGCCGCCGCTCAGCGCAGGCGGCACCATCGCCGGGTTGACGGGTGCAGCGCCAGGACCAGACTTGCCAGCGGTAGCACCGGAATCAGGTACACCACCAACGGGATTCGCGCACCAGCGACGAACACGCTGCCGAACGTCAACAGTGCGATAACCGAACCGAAAGCGATCAGGTAGCGGCCGGCCGAGCGGCGCAGCAGCAGCGCGATCACCCCGCCGATGCTGCTGAGTGCGAATACCAGGGTCAGGAATCCGACCGCCCAGCAGAACAGCCGATCCGTGCCCCACCAGCCGGTGATCAGGTCGGTGGCGACCACCGCGGTCGCCCAGCCGCTGAGGATGCTCATGATGCTGGCTGCGATCGCGGTTCGGCCGGTTGAGATGTCCACCGTTGGCGGCCGGGTGGCCGGCACCGCGACGGGTGTGGCGCGGGGTATCAGGCCGGTCGGCGCCTCCTCCGGCGCCCGCGGAACCGGGCCGGTCGGCGCGCGCCGAATGAGGCCCGTGCGGGGCTCTTCGGGCTGGAGAATCGGTCCGGACGGCTGGCGCCGGATGATGCGGGTCTGCGGTTCGTCCGGTTCAGACAACAGGTCAGCCGACGTAGGGGCCGACCGACAGGCCCCGTGCTGCCAGCCACGGCGCCGGATCGATCCGGTTGGTGCCGCCCAGAAGAACTTCGAAATGCAGATGCGGGCCGGTCGAATTGCCGCGGTTGCCGATGGTGGCGATCTGATCTCCGGCGAAGACCCGCTGGCCGATCTGGACCGTCCAGGTGTTGACGTGGCCGTACAGGGTCACTGTGCCGTCGGAATGGCGCAGCTTGACCCAGGCGCCGTAACCGGCTGTCGGTCCGGCGTCGATGACGACGCCGTCGGACACCGCGACGATGGGGGTGCCGATCGGGCCCGCGAGGTCGACGCCGGCGTGCAGCGCGCCCCAGCGGTAGCCGAAGCCCGAGGTGTAGACGCCCTTGGTGGGCATGACGAACAGCGGTCGCTGCAGCCGCGCCTCACGCTCGGCGCGTTCCTGTGCGAATGCCTGACCGTTGGCCAGCTCCTCGCCGTGCACGGTGGCGTCGGCGACCGGCTTCACGGAGATCAACTGCATTCCCCGCGGCGTGGTCAGGGTGCCGTCCATCGGCGCCCTGTCGGCAGCCAGGACGGTCTGGGTGGTGGTGTCGGTGGCCGGCTTGATCGCGGTGTAGGCGGCGGCTGCGGCGGCACCGGCGGCCATCGCGGCGATCATCACGCGGCCCTTGGCGGCGCTGGTGGGCTGCCTGCGGTGCTGCGGTGTGCGCGGCAGGATGTCGGTGTTCTCGTTATTGCTGTAGCGCGGCACTTCGCGCCGATTTTCGCGGGCCGCGGAGAACTCGGTGGGTACAACCAGCCGCAGTGGCTTCTGGTCATCCGCGTCGTGCAGATCGTCGAGCTCGGGGCTGCGGGCCACCTGAGCTTCGGTGTCGAAGGCGGTGTTCTCGCGGAAGTCGATGTCGCAGAGATCGCCGAACTCGTTGAACGGAATGATGTCGGTGACGTCCAGCCGCTCAGGATCCAGGGCTCGATCCGACGGCGAAGGCCGATACGGTGCCGACCGATCAAAGGCCCTGGTCATTGCGTGCGAGGCCGGAAGTTCTCCGATCGAGGTCGGGGCCGGCCGATGCTGCGTCAAAACTCAAAGTCCCTTTAGTCGTGACCAAAGCGTTATCTGGACCCCGAAGACGTTAACGAAGATCTAATGAAGGTGGCAAGCCAAGCCGTTATTCCGTGGCGGATTGTGAGTTGAATCACTTCGACTGCGCGGTGAGATGTGCCACATGAGTGGTAGGCGAGGTCGGCGTCTCAGAACCCTCTAGATACAGTTCCCCCCGGAGCGACTTCCTCATCACAGCATCTTCATCTTCATCAAAACAGTCAGCGCCGACCAGACAGTGAGCCAATGGATCTTTTCGAATATCAGGCGAAGGAATTGTTCGCCAAGCACAACGTTCCCACCACCCCGGGCCGGGTCACCGACTCGCCTGAGGACGCCAAAGCCATCGCCGAGGAAATCGGTAAGCCCGTTATGGTCAAGGCGCAGGTCAAGGTGGGTGGCCGCGGTAAGGCCGGTGGCGTGAAGTACGCCGCCACCCCCGAGGACGCCTACACCCACGCCAAGAACATTCTCGGCCTGGACATCAAGGGCCACATCGTGAAGAAGTTGCTGGTCGCCGAGGCCAGCGACATCGCCGAGGAGTACTACATCTCCTTCCTGCTCGATCGCTCCAACCGGACCTACCTGGCGATGTGCTCGGTCGAGGGCGGCATGGAGATCGAAGAGGTCGCCGCCACCAAGCCCGAGCGGCTGGCCAAGGTGCCCGTCGACGCCGTCACCGGCGTGGACCTGGCTTTCGCCCGGTCCATCGCCGAGCAGGGCCACCTGCCCGCCGAGGTGCTCGACGCCGCCGCCGTGACCATCCAGAAGCTGTGGGAGGTCTTCGTCGGCGAGGACGCCACCCTGGTCGAGGTCAACCCGCTGGTGCGCACCCCGGACAATCAGATTCTGGCGCTGGACGGCAAGGTCACCCTGGACGCCAACGCCGACTTCCGGCAGCCCGGCCACGCCGAGTTCGAGGACAAGGACGCCACCGATCCGCTGGAGCTCAAGGCCAAGGAGAACGACCTCAACTACGTCAAGCTCGACGGCGAGGTCGGCATCATCGGTAACGGCGCGGGCCTGGTCATGTCCACCCTGGACGTCGTGGCCTACGCGGGCGAGAAGCACGGCGGCGTGAAGCCGGCCAACTTCCTCGACATCGGTGGCGGCGCGTCGGCTGAGGTGATGGCCAACGGTCTGGACGTGATCCTGGGCGACAGCCAGGTCAAGAGCGTGTTCGTGAACGTGTTCGGCGGAATCACCGCGTGCGACGCGGTCGCCAACGGCATCGTCGGCGCGCTGCAGAAGCTGGGTGACAGTGCGAACAAGCCACTCGTCGTGCGTCTCGACGGCAACAACGTCGAAGAGGGCCGGCGCATCCTCAACGAAGCCAACCACCCCCTGGTCATCCAGGCCGAGACCATGGACGCCGGGGCCGACAAGGCCGCCGAGCTGGCGAACAAGTAACTAAGGAGACATGACTCGTGTCCATTTTTCTGAACGCGAATAACAAGGTCATCGTCCAGGGCATCACTGGCGGCGAGGGCACCAAGCACACGGCGCTGATGCTCAAGGCCGGCACCCAGGTGGTCGGCGGCGTGAACGCGCGCAAGGCCGGCACGACCGTCTCGCATAAAGACAAGGACGGCAACGACATCGAGCTGCCGGTGTTCGGCAGCGTGAGTGAAGCCATCAAGAAGACCGGCGCCGACGTCTCGATCGCCTTCGTGCCGCCGGCGTTCTCGAAGGACGCCATCATCGAGGCCATCGACGCCGAGATCCCGCTGCTGGTCGTCATCACCGAGGGAATCCCGGTGCAGGACAGCGCATATGCGTGGGCCTACAACGTTGAGAAGGGTCAGAAGACCCGCATCATCGGCCCGAACTGTCCTGGCATCATCACTCCCGGTGAGTCGCTCGTCGGCATCACGCCGAACAACATCACCGGCAAGGGACCGATCGGGCTGGTGTCCAAGTCCGGCACGCTGACCTACCAGATGATGTACGAGTTGCGCGATCTCGGCTTCTCGACCGCGATTGGCATCGGCGGCGACCCGGTCATCGGCACCACCCACATCGACGCCATCGAGGCGTTCGAGAAGGATCCCGAGACCAAGATCATTGTCATGATCGGCGAGATCGGCGGCGACGCCGAGGAGAAGGCGGGCGCCTACATCAAGGCCAACGTCTCCAAGCCGGTCGTCGGGTACGTCGCCGGCTTCACCGCACCGGAGGGCAAGACGATGGGCCACGCCGGTGCCATCGTGTCCGACGGCGCCGGCACCGCGCAGGGCAAGAAGGAGGCCCTCGAGGCCGCCGGGGTCAAGGTCGGCAAGACGCCGTCGGAGACCGCCGCGCTGGCCCGGGAGATCCTGGCGGGGCTGTAAGCCATTTCACGCGAGCAGACACAGAATCGCCCTGACACGCTGCTGTCAGGGCGATTCTGTCTCTGGTGGGGGAGTCCCCGGTTGGCAAAACAGTAACGTGTTCTATTAGCCTGTCGAACTATGGTCGATCCGCGTACCCCAGTCATCGTCGGCGTTGGGCAGTTCACCGAGCGCATCGACGATCCGGACTACCGCGGCATGTCAGCCGTCGAGCTGGCCACGGAGGCGGTCCGTGCCGCGCTGGCGGACACCGGGGCGGATGTCACCGCCGTCGCCAAGGCCATTCAGGTGTTCGCCGGACTGCGGCAGTTTGAGATCTGCACGCCGTACGCCACCGCGCCGCTGGGTTGCTCCGACAACTACATCCGCTCGGTCGCCAATCGTGTCGGTGCCGACCCCGAGCGCGCGGTGCTCGAGCCGATCGGCGGCAACGGTCCGCAGAAGTTGGTCTCGGAGTTCGGCGGGGCGATAGCGGCAGGCGATCTCGAGGTGGCGTTGATCCTCGGTTCGGAGAACGGCTCGACGCTGAAGACGTTCGCGGGCCGCGACGATGGACCCGACCACAGCGAGACCGTCGGCGGGCAGCTGGACGACCTTGGCTACGGTTTCGAGCAATACATGAGCGAGTACACCGCCAAACACGGCCTGAGCGGCGCGCCCGTGCAGTACGGGCTGCTGGACAACGCGCGCCGGGCGCGGCTGGGCTTGAGCGTCGAGGAATACCGGCTGAAGATGGCGGAGCTGTTCGCGCCGTTCTCCAAAGTGGCTGCCAAAAACCCGTTTTCGTCGTCACCGGTGGAGCGTTCGGTCGAGGAACTGGCCACGGTCACCGCCGATAACCGGATGATCTGCGACCCCTATCCGCGGTTGATGGTTGCCCGCGACACAGTCAACCAGGGTGCTGCCGCGGTCCTCATGTCCGTCGAGGCCGCCCGCAAACTCGGTGTGCCCGAAGAGAAGTGGGTGTACCTGCACGGGCACGCCGACCAGCGCGAGCAGGATCTACTGGACCGCGAAGACGTCAGCGTCAGCTACTCGGAGAAACAGGCTGTGGCAGAGGCACTTCGGGGTGCCGGAATCACCATCGACGACGTGGCGACCTTCGACCTGTACAGCTGCTTTCCCTTCCCCGTCTTCGCGGTGTGCGACGACTTCGGGCTGGCCGCAAACGATCCGCGCGGGCTCACCCTCACCGGTGGGCTGCCGTACTTCGGTGGACCGGGCAACAGCTATTCGCTGCACGGTATTGCCGAAACCGTCGCCGCGATGCGGGACAAGCCGGGTGCGTTCGGGCTGGTGGGCGCCAATGGCGGTGTGATGAGCAAGTATTCGGTGGGTGTGTACTCGACCACCCCGGTCGACTGGGCGCCTGATCGCAGCAAGGAGCTGCAGGCTGACATCGCTGCCCTGCCGAAGCTCGCGGTCACCCGAAACGCGAACGGCGCAGGCGTGATCGAGACGTACTCAGTGCGCTACGACTGGCCGGAGCGTACCGGTGTGATCATCGGCCGGTTGGACGCCGACGGCAGCCGCTTCATGGCGATCAGCACCGACGACGACCTGGTGACGCTGATGACCACCGGCGACCCGCTGGGCGCGAAGATCACCGTCACTGCCGGCGAGGACGGGAAAAACCGGGCAGTTCTGGCCTGAGACTGCAGTCCAGTGCCAGCGCATTGTTCGTCGCGCTGACCCCGGCGTCGCCGATCAGGGTCCGGAGCCGTTGGCGTAGTTCGGTCTGAATTCCGGGTTCCAGGATGATGTGGTTGGAGTGAGTGAACACCAGACTCAACCAGTCCTCTCCTGCGTAGTGAAGGTTTTCGCTGACCTCGATCAGTTCGACCTCGAAATCCGAGGTGCCCTCCAGCGTCTGCAGAGCGGTCTCGGCGTTGTTCGCGGAGTTCGCGGCCGGCGTGGTGGCGCCGAATTCGGCAGAGATGCTTTCGATTTCCTGGCGTAATGGCTCGGCCGGTTTGATGCGGTTCCACGCCAAAACCAGCCGGCCGCCGGGATTCAGCAGCGCCGCCAGCTTGGGCAGCGCCACCGACGGGTCGACCCAGTGAAACGACTGCCCGAAGGTGATCAGGTCGAATGTGCGGCCGCCTGCCTGCCAATCCTCAAATGTGCTGCACTCGTAGAGAATTCCCTTAGATCCGCCCACCGCCGCCATCTGCTCATCCGGCTCGACCGCCAACACATCGGCCCCTGCGGCGGCCAATTGAGCTGACAGGATTCCGGTGCCGGCCCCCACATCGAGAACCCTCAAGCCGGGACGAGTCGCCAGTCGATCGATGAGCGCCTGTGGGTAGCGCGGTCGAAAGCGGTCGTAATCGGACGCGACCGCACCGAAGGCCAGGGCCCGGCGTCGGTTGGTGTGCACGGGTGTCGGATCGAGCATGCACCCAGCATGCCCGTCGTACCTTAGAGGTCCAAGGCAGAGAGCTTGCCGGCCAGCCGCTCCACGTAACCGGCGATCTCCTCGGCCGGCTTGTCCGGCAATCCAAAGAGCACCTCGGTGACGCCAATGTCCTTCCAGTGCGCCAACTTCTCGGGCACCGGCTTGAAGTCCAGAGCGACGATCTGCGGGGCGCCTTCGCGACCAGCGGCCGCCCAGGTGTCGTGCAGCAGCTTCACCGGCTCGTCGATGTCGAAGTCACGTGGGGTGGTGATCCAGCCGTCGGCGCTGCGGGCGATCCACTTGAAGTTCTTCTCGGTTCCGGCTGCGCCGACGAGCACCGGGATGTGCGACTGCACCGGCTTGGGCCAGGCCCAACTGGGTCCGAACTTCACGAATTCGCCGTCGTATTCAGCTTCTTCCTGCGTCCACAGTGCCCGCATCGCCTCGAGGTACTCGCGCAGGCAGGTGCGACGCCGCCCGGCCGGCACCCCATGGTCGGCCAGCTCGTCGGTGTTCCAGCCGAAGCCGACCCCCAGACTGACCCGGCCCCCCGACAGATGATCAAGTGACGCAATCGATTTCGCCAGCGTGATGGGATCGTGTTCAACGGGCAGCGCCACCGCGGTGGACAGCCGGACCTTGGAGGTCACCGCCGCCGCGGTGCCCAGGCTGACCCACGGATCCAGGGTGCGCATGTAGCGGTCGTCGGGCAGCGACTCGTCACCGGTGGTGGGGTGCGCGGCCTCACGCTTGACCGGGATGTGCGTGTGCTCGGGCACATAGAACGTCGTGAAGCCGTGGTCGTCGGCGAGTTTGGCCGCCGCCGCAGGGGTGATGCCGCGGTCACTGGTGAACAGAACGAGCCCGTAATCCATGGGCTGAATTAGAGCTTGTTGCCTACCCCCGGGCAAGGCTCGGTCCCGGTGGTCGACACCTGCACTCTCGGCGAGTTAAAGGGGTGACCCCGGCGATAACCCTCGCGAGCATGGGCGACCATGACGACCGAACGCATCGCGGACCACGTGAAATTTGCCTACTGGGTTCCCAACGTCAGTGGTGGACTGGTCACCAGCACCATCGAGCAGCGCACCGACTGGAATTACGACTACAACGTCAAGCTTGCGCAGACCGCCGAGAACAACGGGTTCGAGTACGCGCTGTCCCAGGTCCGGTACGAGGCCAGCTACGGCGCGGAGTATCAGCACGAATCCACCAGCTTCTCGCTGGCCCTGCTGCTGGCCACCCAACGGCTCAAGCTCATCGCCGCCGTCCACCCCGGCCTCTGGCACCCCGGGGTGCTGGCCAAGCTCGGCGCCACCGCCGACCACCTCTCCGGCGGCCGCTTCGCCGTCAACGTCGTGTCCGGTTGGTTCAAGGACGAATTCACCCACCTGGGCGAGCCGTGGCTGGAGCACGACGAGCGCTACCGGCGCAGCGCTGAATTCCTACAGCTGCTGCGCAAGATCTGGACCGAGGACGACGTTGAATTCCGCGGCGACTTCTACCGCATCCACGATTTCACCCTCAAGCCCAAACCGCTGAACACCGCCGAGCGCCCCAACCCCGAGATCTTCCAGGGCGGAAACTCCACTGCCGCACGGCGCAACGGCGGCCACTACGCCGACTGGTACTTCTCCAATGGCAAGGATTTCGACGGCGTCACCGAGCAGCTCGTCGAGGTTCGCGACCATGCCCGCGACGCGCGCCGGGAAGTCAACTTCGGGCTCAACGGGTTCATCATCGCCAGGGACTCAGAAAGAGAAGCAAAGGAAGTCCTTCGCGAGATCATCGCCAAGGCCAACCGGCCCGCGGTCGAGGGTTTCCACGCCGCGGTACAGCAGGCCGGCAGCTCCACCGGCGACAAGCGCGGCATGTGGGCGGATTCGTCGTTCGAAGACCTGGTCCAATACAACGACGGATTCCGTACCCAGCTGATCGGAACACCCGAGCAGATCGCCGAACGCATCGCCGCCTACCGCAAGCGCGGTGTCGACCTCATCCTCGGTGGCTTCCTGCACTTCCAGGAGGAGATCGAGTACTTCGGGGCCCGCGTGCTGCCACTGGTGCGCGAAATCGAAGCCGCCGAAAGCGATTCGATCGGAGCGCCGCTTCAGGCATCGGCCTGACCCCTGACGGCCGTTTGCCAACTGCCTGTGTGACACGCCGATGGTCACGGTCGCCACGGCGGCGTGCGCTAGCGTGGTGTGCGAACGCCGACCTGCGGGTCCGTTCGCAAGCCACAACCGACGCAGCGCCGGGGGACGCGCGGCGTGACAAGGCTGAAGGAGAGGCCATGACTTACCCGCCCACGAACCCGGGCTATCCGCCGTCGCAGCCACCAGGTCCCTACGGCGCTCCGGCGCCGTCGTACGTACCCACTGAGGCCGGACCGAGCAAGCTGCCGCAGTACCTGAACGTCGCCGTGATCGTGCTGGGCTTGGCCGCCTACCTGGCCAGCTTCGGGCCGATACTGGTCATCAAGGCCGACCTCGGCCCTTTCGGCGGCGCTGAGCTGACCGCCGGTGGCGGCGGTTTCCCGGTGCTCGCCACGCTCGTCGGTGCGCTGCTGGCCGCGGCCAGCCTGCTGCCCAAGGCCAGAGACTATGGCGGCGTCATCGCGGCAGCGTCGGGCGTGGGGCTGCTGCTCGCGATCGCCCAGGTTCTCGGTAAGCCGACCGGCACCACCGTCGGCTGGGGGCTCTGGCTGATGGTCGCCTTCACCTTGCTGCAGACCGTCGCCGCCGTGGCGGCGCTGCTGCTGGAGGCCGGCATCATCAGCGCCCCGGCACCGCGCCCGCGCTACGAGCAGTTCGGTCAGTACGGCCCACCGCCCGGCGGCTACTACGGCCAGCCGGGTCCACAGGGCCCGCCGCCGGGGCTTCCGCCGCGTCCGGGTTACCCGTCGCAGTACGGCGGCGGCTACTCATCGGCCCCGGCCAGCGGCGGATTCGGTGGGATCGGCGCCCAGAACGGGCCGCCGACGCCGCCGACCGGCTTCCCGAGCTTCAGCCCGCCACCGTCGACCGGTCAGCAGCAGCCTCCCGCGCAGCCGGAACAGCCTCAGGCGCCGTCATCGTCGCCGTCATCGGGTCCCACCCCGTCGTAACCGGGCACTCGTCGCGCCGCACGTCTGACTGGCGCGACGAGTGACACGGATGGAGGACAGGCGACCAGTCGGGGCGCGCCAGGCTAGTGACCTGGTGCGGGTCGCATTCGGGCCGTCGCTGGTGGCGTTGGTCGTGATCGCCGCGGTGACGCTGCTGCAACTCGTCATCGCCAACAGCGATATGACCGGCACCCTCGGTGCGATCGCCAGCATGTGGCTGGCCGTGCATCAGGTGCCCATCTCGATCGCCGGGCACCAATTGGCCGTTCTGCCATTGCTGCCGGTACTGCTGATGGTGTGGGGGACCGCGCGCGCCACGGCGCGTGCGACCTCACCGCGCGCGTCCTGGTTCGTGACTCGCTGGATCGTCGCATCGGCGTTGGGCGGTCCGATGCTGTTCGCCGCGATCGCCCTGGCCGTCATCCACGACGCTTCGTCGGTGATCACCGAACTGCAGACACCCAGCGCATTGCGCGCGTTCTCCGGCGTGCTGGCGGTACACGGCATCGGCGCGCTGATCGGGGTCGGGTCTCAGGTGGGCTGGCGGGCGTTGCGGGCGCTGCGGTTGCCGATCTGGCTCGGCGACACCGTGCGCGCCGCGACGGCGGGCCTGCTGGCGCTGCTCGGGCTGTCCGGCGCGGTCACCGCGGTCTCACTGGTCGTGCACTGGGGCACCATGCATGAGCTGTACGCGGTGACCGACTCTGTGTTCGGTCAGCTCAGCCTCACCTTGTTGTCTGGGTTGTACGTGCCCAACGTGATCGTCGGGACGTCGGCGGTGGCGGTCGGGTCCAGCGCCCACATCGGCTTTGCGACCTTCAGCTCGTTCACCGTCTTCGGCGGGGATATCCCGGCGCTACCGATCCTGGCTGCGGTGCCGACGCCACCGCTGGGGCCGGTGTGGGTGGCGCTGCTGATCGTCGGTGCCGCCTCCGGGGTGGCGGTAGGGCAGCAGTGCGCCCGACGGCCGCTGCCGTGGCCGTCGGCACTGGGCAAGTTGGCTGTCGCCTCGCTGCTGGCGGCCGTCGTGATGGTCGTGCTGGGTTACGCCGGCGGCGGCCGGCTGGGCAACTTCGGTGATATCGGAGTGGACCAGACCACATTCGGGCCGGCGGTGTTCTTCTGGTTTTTCGCCATCGGGGCGGTCACGGTCGTGATGAGCGGTGGCCTCCGGCGCAGGCCCAGACGGATCAAGCCGCCCAAACCGGAACCGCCGATCGAGGAACCGGCGTTCGCCGACGCCGACGACGACGCGTTGACCGCCCCGATATCCGACGTGACCGAAGTGCTCGCGCCCGAGCCCGAACCCGATCCCGAACCGGCGGCCGAGTCTGAACCCGTCGTGTCGCCGCCGCCACCCCCGCCGCCGGTGCGGCCGGCGCCCAACCTCGAGGACGTCGAGGACTTGATGATCGTCGACGACGACATCGAGTCCGGGCCGCTCGAACGCTGAGGTGTCTGTGAACCAGCGGGCGACGAGCTGCTACGCCTTCGGGGCGATGTTGTAGCTGATCCGGCCGTCCTCGACGCCGCTGACGGTCAAGGTGTACGTCTGCTTCTCATGATTGGCCAGCACCGTGCAGTCGATGCTGCTGTCGATCGTTCCAACCAGATCACCAGAGCACTGCGCCCACGCCGGGCCGGGGCTCGTTGCGAGTTGGCTCACCAGCGATTGTTCGACGTTGGCCTTGGATACGCGGACCACCGCCGCTGCTGCCGCTCGGCCGGCGGGACTGCCGGCGGAGTTTCCTGGCACACCGGGGCCCGCGAGCGGCGCGTTGCAGTTCAGCGCGAGCAAGGCCTCCTGCCCGTTGGATGACTGGCGGCTCCCCTGTTGGGTCACGATGCAATCGGACCGGTCCGTTCGTCCACCCAATGTGGTGACGACGACCGCGGCGTACCCGGCCGACCGCAGTATCGAGTTGGCCTCGTCGAACGTCTTGCCGACGACGTCGGGAGACGCGTTGCTCACGGCACAGGTAGCAGCCGCCATCGCAATGGCCAGCAGGGGTGCCGCGAATGCGGCTCGCACGTCGATCACGTCACAACCTCCCGGGCGGCGCTGCCCTGAGTCACAAAAACGGTCATCGCGAACACCGAGCCCGTTGCTATCCGATACACCGCAGCCGTTTTCGCTGCTCGGCGTTGCTCACCCATAGAAGCGGCGATCCACGGGTCCACAGCAAACTAGCAGCTTCCCGCGAGCGACGCCATTGGCTCGCGGGCGAGGGTCAGTGCTGCGTGCGTACAGCGTCGTTCCCGCTAGGCTCATCGCCGTGCGGCATCCGATCCACGTCCCCCCGAGCGCGCCGGCGCGACTTGTCGTCCTGGCATCGGGCACCGGGTCGCTGCTGCAGTCACTGTTGGCCTCGGCCGTCGGCGACTATCCGGCGCGAGTCGTCGCCGTCGGAGTGGATCGCGACTGCCCGGCCGTGGACATCGCGAAGGCCGCGTCGATCCCCACGTTTTCTGTGCGGCTGAAGGATTACCCCGACCGCGCCGAATGGGACGCCGCGATCGCCGACGCCACGCATGCGCACAGCCCAGACCTGATCGTGTCCGCGGGCTTCATGAAAATACTTGGGCCGGAATTCCTTTCGCGCTTTCTCGGCCGTGTGGTCAACACTCATCCCGCGCTGCTGCCGGCATTTCCCGGCGCGCACGCGGTGCCCGATGCGCTGGAGTACGGAGTCAAGGTCACCGGCTGCACCGTTCACCTGGTGGACGAGGGCGTGGACACCGGACCCATCTTGGCCCAGAAAGCGATCGAGATTCTGGACAGTGACGACGAAGACACATTGCACGAACGCATCAAAGTCACCGAACGGCGGCTGTTGGTGGATGTGCTGGCCGCGCTGGCAACGCGCGGCGCGACCTGGAGTGGCAGAAAGGCGACCATAGGATGACGGTGGAGACATTGATCGGGAAGAGGCCGATCCGGCGCGCGCTGATCAGCGTGTACGACAAGAGCGGGCTGATTCCGCTGGCGCAAGGTCTGCACGACGCGGGTGTCGCTATCGTCTCCACCGGCTCCACGGCGAAAACGATTGCTGACAAAGGCATTCCGGTAACACCGGTGGAGCACGTCACGGGCTTCCCCGAGGTGCTCGACGGCCGGGTCAAGACCCTGCACCCACATATCCATGCCGGCCTGCTGGCCGACACCCGCAAGCCCGAACATCTGCAGGCGCTCGAGGAACTCAAGATCGAGGCGTTCGACCTCGTCGTGGTGAACCTCTACCCGTTCACCGAAACGGTCGACTCCGGCGCCGCGGTCGACGAGTGTGTTGAGCAGATCGACATCGGCGGCCCGTCGATGGTGCGCGCGTCGGCCAAGAACCACGCCAGCGTCGCTGTAGTCGTCGACCCGCTTGGCTACGACGGCGTGCTGGCCGCCGTCCGCTCGGGCGGCTTCACCCTGGCAGAGCGACAGAAGTTGGCGTCGCTGGCATTTCGGCACACCGCGGAGTACGACGTCGCGGTGGCCAGCTGGATGGGTTCGGTGCTGGCGCCCGAGGGCGGCGAGGCTCCTGCGTTCCTCCCGCGGTGGTTCGGCCGGACCTGGCGGCGTACCTCGCAGCTGCGCTACGGCGAGAACCCGCACCAGCAGGCGGCGCTCTACAGCGACGACGGCGGCTGGCCGGGCCTTGCGCAGGCCGAGCAGCTGCACGGAAAAGAGATGTCCTACAACAACTTCACCGACGCCGATGCGGCCTGGCGGGCGGCGTTCGATCACGAGCAGATCTGCGTGGCGATCATCAAGCACGCCAACCCGTGCGGGATCGCCGTCTCGTCGGTGTCGGTGGCCGATGCCCACCGTAAGGCCCACGAATGTGATCCGCTGAGCGCCTTCGGTGGCGTGATCGCCGCCAATGCCGAAGTCACCGTGGAGATGGCCGAGTTCGTCTCGGAGATCTTTACCGAGGTGATCATCGCGCCGGCCTACGAGCCCGGAGCGGTGGAGATCTTGGCCCGTAAGAAGAACATTCGCGTTCTGGTCGCCGCCGAGCCGCCGACCGAAGGGACCGAACTGCGCCAGATCAGCGGCGGCCTGCTGATCCAGGAACGCGACACCCTCAACGCGCCGGGCGACGACCCGGTCAACTGGACGCTGGCCACCGGAACTCCGGCCGACGCCGCGACGCTTGCCGATCTGCAGTTCGCCTGGCGCACGTGCCGCGCGGTCAAGTCCAACGCGATCGTGGTCGCCGCCGACGGTGCCACGGTCGGCGTCGGCATGGGTCAGGTCAACCGGGTCGACGCGGCCCGGCTCGCGGTGGAGCGCGGCGGCGAGCGGGTGCGCGGGGCTGTGGCGGCCAGCGACGCGTTCTTCCCTTTCCCGGACGGCCTGGAGACGCTGACGGCGGCGGGGGTCAAAGCCGTCGTGCATCCCGGTGGTTCGGTGCGCGACGATCTGGTCACTGAAGCCGCGGCCAAGGCCGGCGTCACCCTCTATCTGACCGGGGCACGCCACTTCGCGCACTGAGCCATAACTGAGCCATATATGACGGCCAGATATGACGTTGCGCTGACCGCGTAATGCCGTCGCGGCACGGCAGTCGTAGCGTGGAGAGGTGACTTCACCTGACAACTTCCCCCGCACTCTTGGCGAACTGCGCGCAACCGGGCACCGGGAGCGCAGCGTCAAACAAGAGATCCGGGAGAATCTGCTGGTCGCGCTGGCTGAGGGCGATGATGTCTGGCCAGGCATTTTCGGTTTCGAGGACACCGTCCTGCCGCAGCTGGAGCGGGCCCTGATCGCCGGGCACGACTTCGTTCTGCTCGGCGAGCGCGGCCAGGGCAAGACCCGGCTGCTGCGCTCGCTGCAGAACCTGCTCGACGAGTGGACGCCGGTGATCGCCGGTTCGGAACTCGGCGAGCATCCCTACACCCCGATCACCCCGCAGTCGATCCGGCGGGTGGCCGACCTCGGTGACGCGCTGCCGGTCGAGTGGCGACACCGCAGTCAGCGCTACACCGAGAAGCTCGCCACTCCCGATACCAGCGTGGCGGATCTGGTCGGCGACATCGACCCGATCAAGGTCGCCGAAGGCCGCAGCCTGGGCGACCCGGAAACCATCGCCTACGGGCTGATCCCGCGGGCGCACCGCGGCATCGTGGCCGTTAACGAGCTGCCCGATCTCGCCGAGCGCATTCAGGTCTCGATGCTCAACGTGATGGAGGAACGCGACATCCAGGTGCGCGGCTACACACTGCGGCTGCCGCTGGACGTGCTGGTGGTCGCCAGCGCCAACCCGGAGGACTACACCAACCGCGGTCGCATCATCACCCCGCTGAAGGACCGGTTCGGCGCCGAGATCCGCACGCACTACCCACGGGAGCTGGACGCCGAGGTTGGCGTCATCACTCAGGAAGCGCACCTGTCCGCGGCGGTTCCGACCTATTTGATGCAAATCATTGCCCGGTTCGCGCGCTACCTGCGCGAGTCCAGCTCCGTGGACCAGCGTTCGGGGGTCTCGGCGCGGTTCGCGATCGCGGCCGCCGAGACCGTCGCGGCTTCGGCCCGCCACCGCGGTGCGGTGCTGGGAGAGGACGAGCCGGTGGCCCGGGTGGTCGACCTCGGCACTGTGATCGACGTGCTGCGCGGCAAGCTCGAATTCGAGTCCGGCGAGGAGGGCCGCGAACAGGCGGTGCTCGAGCACCTGCTGCGCCGCGCCACCGCCGACACCGCGCAGCGCGTACTCGGCGGGATCGACGTCGGCCCGCTGGTGTCCGCGGTCGAGGGCGGCTCGGCGGTGACGACAGGTGAGCAGGTGGCGGCCAAGGATGTGCTGGCCGCGTTGCCAGACCTGCCGGTGATCGAGGCGATCGCCAAGCGGCTCGAGGCCGACACCGAAGGGGAACGCGCCGCCGCACTGGAATTGGCGCTCGAGGCACTGTATCTGGCCAAGCGCATCGACAAGGTGACCGAAGAAGGCGAAACCGTCTATGGCTAAACGCCCGCACGGACACGACTCCCGGTATTCGGCATACACCGGGGGTCCCGATCCGCTGGCCCCGCCAGTGGATCTGCGGGACGCGCTCGAGCAGATCGGGCAGGACGTCATGGAGGGCACGTCGCCGCGCCGGGCACTGTCCGAGCTGCTGCGGCGCGGCACCAAAGACACCAAGGGTGCCGACCGGCTGGCCGCGGAGGTCAACCGTCGGCGGCGAGAGCTGTTGAACCGCAACAATCTAGACGGCACGTTGCAGGAGATCAAGCAGCTGCTCGACGAGGCGGTGCTGTCCGAGCGCAAGGAACTGGCACGGGCGCTCGATGACGACGCACGGTTCGCCGAACTGCAGATCGAGGCGTTGTCGCCGTCGCCGGCCAAGGCCGTCCAGGAGTTGTCCGACTACAACTGGCGCAGCCCCGAGGCTCGGCAGAAGTACGAGCAGATCAAGGATCTGCTCGGCCGGGAGATGCTCGATCAGCGGTTCGCCGGGATGAAGCAGGCGCTGGAGAACGCCACCGACGAGGACCGGCAAGCCGTCAATGAGATGGTCGACGACCTGAACAACTTGCTGGACAAGCACTCTCGTGGTGAGGACAGCCCCGAGGACTTTCAAAACTTCATGCGCAAGCATGGCCAGTACTTCCCGGAGAATCCGAAGGACGTCGACGAGCTGCTGGACTCGCTGGCCAAGCGGGCCGCGGCGGCTCAGCGATTCCGCAACAGCCTAAGTGCCGACCAGCGTGCTGAGCTGGATGCCTTGGCGCAGCAGGCATTCGGTTCGCCGTCGCTGATGAACGCGCTCAACCGGCTCGACGGTCACTTGCAGGCGGCTCGGCCGGGGGAGGACTGGAGCGGCTCGGCGGAGTTCTCCGGTGACAATCCCCTCGGCATGGGGGAAGGGGCGCAGGCGCTGGCCGATATCGCCGAACTCGAGCAGCTTGCCGACCAGCTCTCGCAAAGCTATGCCGGGGCGACAATGGACGACGTCGACCTCGACGCGCTGGGCCGCCAGTTGGGCGACCAGGCCGCCATCGATGCGCGGACTCTGGCCGAGTTGGAGAAAGCCCTGATGAACCAGGGCTTCTTGGATCGTGGCTCGGACGGGCAGTGGCGGTTGTCGCCGAAGGCGATGCGCCAACTCGGCCAAACCGCGCTTCGCGATGTCGCCCAACAGCTTTCGGGACGTCACGGCGAGCGGGACACCCGTCGCGCGGGCGCGGCCGGCGAGTTGACCGGTGCGACCAGGCCGTGGGCGTTCGGCGACACCGAGCCGTGGAACGTCACCCGCACGCTGACCAACGCAGTGCTACGGCAAGCCGGCACACACACGTTGGACGGCCCGCTGCAGATCTCCGTCGACGACGTCGAGGTGTCGGAGACCGAGACCCGCACCCAGGCGGCGGTGGCGCTGCTGGTCGACACCTCCTTCTCGATGGTGATGGAGAACCGCTGGTTGCCGATGAAGCAGACCGCGTTGGCGCTCAACCACCTGGTGAGCACGCGGTTCCGGTCCGACGCACTCGAGATCATCGCCTTCGGTCGGTACGCCCGGACGGTGACTGCGGCCGAACTGACCGGACTCGAGGGCGTCTACGAGCAAGGCACCAACCTGCATCATGCGCTGGCTTTGGCGGTGCGGCATCTGCGTCGACATCCCAATGCCCAGCCGGTGGTGCTGGTGGTCACCGACGGTGAGCCGACCGCGCACCTCGAGGATTTCGACGGCCAAGGCGCGTCGGTCTTTTTTGATTACCCGCCGCACCGGCGGACCATCGAGCACACCGTGGGCGGATTCGACGAGGTCGCCCGCCTCGGAGCGCAGGTAACGATCTACCGGCTCGGGAACGACCCGAACCTCGCCAGATTCATCGACCGGGTTGCTCGACGGGTGGAGGGCCGGGTAGTTGTTCCCGACCTGGACGGTCTGGGCGCCGCGGTCGTGGGCGACTACCTGCGGTCGCGCCGTCGCCGTCGCTGATCAGAATCTCTCAGGTATTCAGCAAACCTTTACCCCCCATTGCCGACGCGGCGGCCGTGCCCGACTTCAGCACATCCGCGCGGCAAACCCAGATGTTGTCGACGGCAACGTTTCTCGCCCCGTGGTCCCAGCGAATACCTGCGTGATGTTATTTACCCAGGCGTAACACACCTGTGGGCCGGCTACTCGACACCTGTCGATCCGGCGTGATTGGTGTGATGGGTGCGAATTTTGGCGGTGGTGAATTTCACTCGTTCCGCTTGCTGAAGGGCAAACAGCCCCTTAGTATCTATCAGGATCTTCTAAGATTCGCATCAGCAAAGCATCGAGTTCGTCACGACCTGGGCGAACCCGCACCAGCAAGGGGAATTAGCAATGGCGTCACGAACTCGGCCTTTTCTGATGACCGGCGCGGCACTCGCGAGCGCCGCCGCCATCGTCACCGCCTCGCCGGCCTTACTGCCGACCCACGACCTGGCGGTGGGCGCGCCCGCCCCGCTGGCGTTGTCGACCGCGAAGTATGAGCTGACGGCGATCACCGACATCACCCTCCAGGGCATCAACGACGCCTACTGGTTCGGCTGGGGCGGCTACATCACCACGACCAACACCTACTACCCGGGCGTGAGCAACATCTACGTCAGCGGTGCCTCGGGTGTTCTCTACTACGTGGTGGACAACGCCATCGAGTCGTTCGTCCCCGGGTTCGACCTGGACAACTATTTCTTCGAAGAGGGCTTCCCGGCGGTCCCTTACGTGGCCGCGGGTGAGATCTTCGGAACCTCGTCGCCGATCTTCAAGGCCGCGCAGGCGGTGTTCTACTACGGCATCCCCAATTTGATCAATTCGGTCGTGACCTCGGCGGCGGAGCTGGTGCCGAGCTTCAACATCGGTCCGGTCAAGCTCGGCGCCGGATACCTGGCCAGCCTCTACTTCTACGGGCAGACCCCGGACTACGTCGCACCGACGGATACGACCCCGGGTACCGGATTCGCCTACAGCACCAACGGTCTGTCGGCGATCATCGCCTACATCTCGACGTCCATCTCGGACAGCCTGGCCGCATCGGCAGCGTCGGTCAGCGCCGCGTCGATCAGCAGCTCGCTGACCAAGGCGGTCAGTGCTGCGTCTACCGCTGTCGAGACCGTCGTCAACGATGTTGAGGGTGCTGTGAAGTCCGCGACAACGGGCACCGCCTCGTCGGCGGCGTCGAAGAAGACAGCGGCAGCAGCTGAGGTCTCGACCGACAGCAGCACCTCGACGGACGGCAGCACCGCGACGGACAGCTCGTCGACCGACAGCAGCTCGTCGACGTCCGGCACGGCTTCCTCGGCCAAGACCGCAACGAGCACCACCCCGAAGACGACCAAGCCGGCCACGCCGACGAACCCGCTCGCCAAGATCGGCAAGCAGATCTCGGACGCGCTCGGCGGCAAGAAGGCCAAGTCCGGCGCCAGCTCCTCGAGCGATTCGTCCAGCTCCGGCTCCAGCTCGAGCACCGGTGGCAGCGCGAAGTAGCAGTCCTGCAACAGGATTTCGGCCCCTTCCGATCGGAAGGGGCCGAAGTCTTTTCGGGGCTCGAACGGGCTAGGGCGAAAGTTGCTCGGAGCCGCCGGGTTTGCGGTTCTTGCGTTTGACGCCCACACCGCCCCATAGCGAGAAGCCGCTGATGGTGACCTTCGGTGCGCCCGGCGTCCCGGGGCCGTCGACATTGTGGTCGAAGCCACCCATCACACCGACACCGCGCACCTCCAGGTTGACCTCCGGCGGCAGCAGGATCGTCTGCCCGCCCATGATCGAATACGCGTGGATCTCGACGTTGGCGGACGTGAAGTCGGCGTAGCGGAGGTCGACCACACCGCCCCCGAAGAGGGTGAACGTCGTGATCCGGCCGGGCACGTTCCACCGCCCGCGTCGCTCGAACCCGCTGAGGATGGCCAGCAGAAGTGTCTTGGGGGCGGGCTTGGAAGCGCCACGCCGGTGCGTGGTTTCCGTTGCCTCCGGCAAATCCTCGGTGAGACGGTCCAGATCCTCATAGGTCTGTGCGGCATACGCCTTCGCCAGCCGGTGCTCGTACTCGCCGAGCTGCAGACGTCCCTTGGCGGCGGCGTCGGTGAGCAGCTGAGCGACCTGGATGCGGTCTGTATCAGCGGCCCGCGTCGACGCGTCGCGCGGTGTCAAATTGCTCATCGCTTACGAGCGTACGACTCTGGTAGGCAACCGCAAGAGTGTTCGCTGATCTCTCACAGTGGTGTTATCGCTGCCAGCGTGGCTGGCGTTTCTCCAGGAACGCCAGCATCCCTTCCCGCGCTTCCTCGGAGACGAACAGCCGCGCCGATTCCACCGCCAACCGCTCGGTATCCCGGTCGAATCCAGCAAGGACCGCGGCCGTGGTCAGCGCTTTTGATGCCGCCAGCCCCTGGGGAGAGCCCCGGCCCAGGTCCGCCACCACGCCCGCGATCGCGGTGTCGAGATCGTCGGCGGAAAGGGTGATCAACCCGATCTCGGCGGCCGTGGCCGCAGTGAACGTCTCACCCGTGAGGTAGTAGCGGGCAGCGGCCCTGGGCGTCAATTTGGGCAACAGCGTCAGGGAGATGATCGCGGGCGCAACGCCGATGCGCGCCTCAGTCAGCGCAAATGTGCTGCGGGGGCCGGCGACGGCGATATCGCACGCGCCCACCAGGCCGAGCCCGCCCGCGCGAACATGGCCGTCGATGGCCGCCACCACCGGCACGGGTGATTCGATGATCGCGCGCAGCACGGTCGCCAGTTCGCGGGCCCGCGCGGCAGTGGTGTCGAAGGGGTCGCCGTCGGAGGCTTCGCTCAGGTCGGCACCGGCACAGAACGTGCCACCGGTATGGCCCAGCACCACGGTCCGCACCGCGGGATCAGCAGCAGCCGCCCGCAGCCCCGAGTGCAGCTGGTCGACCAGCCGTGAGGACAACGCGTTGCGGTTGTGCGGCGAATCCAGGGTCAGCCGGGCGACGTGACCGTCGACGGCATAGGTGACAAGCGCTGCGTCATTCCCCGTGTCGTTTCGCTCCTGCCCGCCGGCCATATCAGTACGACCGGGGCAGGCCCAGAGACGTCTGGGCGACGAAGTTCAGGATCATCTCCCTGCTCACCGGGGCGATGCGCGCCAGCCGCGACGCCGTCAGCATCGAGGCGACGCCGTATTCCTTGGTGAGTCCGTTGCCGCCGAGGGATTGCACGGCCTGGTCGACGGCCCGGGTGGACGCCTCGCCCGCAGCGTACTTGGCCATGTTGGCTGCTTCGGCAGCGCCGAAGTCGTCGCCGATGTCGTAGAGCGTGGCGGCCTTTTGCATCATCAGCTTGGCCAGCTCGAGCTCAATGTGGTTCTGCGCCAACGGGTGCGCGATACCCTGATGGGCGCCGATCGGCGTATTCCACACCTGCCGGGTCTTGACGTACTCGGTGGCCTTGCCGAGCACATGCCGTCCCGCTCCGATCGCGTTGGCCGCACCCATGATCCGTTCCGGATTCAGACCTGCGAACAGTTGCGCGATCGCGGCATCCTCCGAGCCCACCAACGCCTCGGCAGGCAGCCGGACGTCGTCGATGAACAACTGGAACTGGCTCTCAGGACTGACGATCTCCATGTCGATCTTGGTGAACGTGAACCCCGGGGCATGGGTCGGCACGATGAACAACGCCGGCTTCAAGTTGCCGGTCTTGGCGTCTTCGGTGCGGCCCACCACGAGTACGGCCTGAGCTTGGTCGACACCGGAGATGTACACCTTCTGGCCCGACAGGATCCAGTCGCTGCCGTCCCGCCGCGCGGTGGTGGTGATGCGATGCGAATTCGAGCCGGCGTCGGGTTCGGTGATGGCAAATGCCATCGTGATCGAACCGTCGGCGATGCCGGGCAGCCAACGCCTCTTCTGGTCTTCGGTGCCGAACTTGCTGATGATCGTGCCGTTGATCGCCGGCGAGACCACCATCATGAGCAGGGCGCAGCCGCTGGCGGCCATCTCCTCCATGACCAGGGACAGTTCGTACATGCCGGCGCCGCCGCCACCGTACTCCTCGGGCAGGTTGACGCCGATGAAGCCGAGTTTTGCTGCCTCAGACCACAATTCGTCGGTGTGCTCGCCGGCCCGCGCTTTCGCCAGGTAGTAGGCGGAGCCGTAGCCGGCCGCCATTGAGGCGACCGCCTTGCGCAGCTCTTGGCGTTCGGCGCTCTCGATGAAGCCGTTGTCGGTCATTGCTCTCCTTCTCCTGCCGCCGGGTCTTCCACCCGGGCCAGGACGGTTCCCACGTCGACCTGCTGGCCGACGCTGACATCGAGTTGGGTCACCACGCCGTCGGCGGGCGCGGTGATCGTGTGTTCCATCTTCATCGCCTCGAGCCAGACCAGGGGCTGGCCCAGCGTCACCTTGTCGCCCAACGCGGCCCCGAGGCGGATGACGGCGCCAGGCATGGGTGCCAACAGCGATCCCTTCTCCACGGCGGATCCCGGCTCGGGGAATCGAGGTACCGCGGTCAACGCGACCGAGCCCCGGGGTGAGTCGACGAAAACCTCTGTGCCGTAGCAGCTTATGTCGAACGCTGTGGCCGTACCGCCGTCCGCCAGCACCACCTGGTCCGGCTTGGCCGACAGCAGTGTGACGCCGTCGTCGTCGGGCAGCACCAGCGCATCGCGGGTGAATCGGTACGCCACCTGGTGCTCGTGCTCAGTGCCGTCCAGGTAGGCCTTGCGCTGGTTGCCCAACACGACATTGCGCCAACCGCTAGGGATGTGGCCCATCGCCGTGGCGCTGGCCCGGTTGTGGGCGGCATCGGCCAGGGCTGCGGCCACCGCCGCGAGCCGGACGGTGCGGGCGTCGGCCAGAGGCCGGGCCAGCTCGGCCAATCCGTGTGTGTCGAAGAAGGCGGTGTCGGTAGCGCCAGCCAGGAAGGCTTGGTGCCGAAGGACATTGACCAGTAGATCGCGGTTGGTACGAATGCCGTGCAAGCGGGTGCGGGCGAGTGCGTCGGCGAGTACCTGCGCGGAGCGCCGCCGGGTCGGCGCGTACGAGATCACCTTGGCCAGCATCGGGTCGTAGTGGATGGATACGGTCGCGGAGCCAGCGATGCCGGAGTCCAACCGGATACCGGTTTCGGTGAGCAGGCCGAAAGAGGTTGTGGTGCTCGGCACTTCGAATCGGTGAACGAGACCGGCCTGTGGTTGCCACTGGCGGGCCGGGTCTTCGGCATAGATCCGTGCCTCGATGGAATGCCCCCGGGCGGGAGGTGGCTCAGGGTCGAGCCGCTCCCCCTCGGCCACCGCCACCTGCAACGCGACCAGGTCGAGACCGGTGGTGAGCTCGGTGACGGGGTGCTCAACCTGCAGCCGGGTGTTCATTTCGAGGAAGAAGAACTCGCCGTCGTCGTCGGCGAGGAACTCCACCGTGCCCGCGCCGGTATATCCGATCGCATCGGCCGCAAGTCGCGCGGCGTCAAACAGTCTCTGGCGCATGCCTGCAACACGTTCGACCAGGGGAGAGGGAGCCTCCTCGATGATCTTCTGGTGCCGGCGCTGGATGGAACACTCCCGCTCACCGAGCGCCCAGACCGTTCCGTGCTGGTCGGCGAGCACCTGCACCTCGACGTGGTGGCCGGTGGGCAGGTATCGCTCGCAGAACACGGTCGGATCGCCGAAGGCCGACTGGGCTTCCCGGCGCGCAGCCTGCACCTGGCCGGGCAGCTCGGCCAGTTCGGTCACCACCCGCATGCCACGTCCGCCGCCGCCGGCCGACGCCTTCACCAGCACTGGCAGCTGGGCTTGGGTGACGGTTTCGGGATCGAGCTCCTCAAGGACCGGAACTCCCGCGGCGGCCATCATCTTCTTGGCCTCGATCTTGGAGCCCATCGATGCGACCGCGGCGACCGGTGGTCCGATCCAGCTCAGTCCGGCGTCGATGACAGCCTTGGCGAAATCGGGGTTCTCGGAGAGGAATCCGTAGCCGGGGTGGATCGCGTCGGCACCGGACGCCGTTGCCGCCGCGATCAGCTGATCGGCGTCCAGGTAGCCGAAATTGCCGTCGAGGCGCACCCGCGCATCGGCCTCGTCGACATGCGGCGACTGGGCGTCGGGATCGGTGTAGACAGCCACCGTGGCGATTCCGAGCCGCCGGCAGGTGGCGAAGACGCGGCGGGCGATTTCACCGCGGTTGGCGACGAGAACTCGACTGATCATCGTGTCACTCACATCCGGAAGACGCCGAAGTTCGACGTCCCCTCGATCGGTGCGCTGGCAATGGCGGACAAGCACATTCCGAGCACGGTGCGGGTGTCGCGGGGATCGATCACCCCGTCGTCGTAGAGCCGGCCGGACAAGAACATCGGCAGGGACTCGGCCTCGATCTGCGCCTCGACGGCTGCTCGCAGGGCTGCATCGGCCTGTTCGTCGACCGTCCCGCCGCGGGCCTCGGTGGCCGCGCGGTTGACGATCGACAGGACGCCGGCCAGCTGCGCGCCGCCCATCACCGCGGATTTGGCGCTGGGCCACGCGAAGAGGAAGCGGGGATCGTAGGCGCGTCCGCACATGCCGTAGTGGCCCGCCCCGTACGAGGCACCGATCAGCAGGGAGATGTGCGGGACCCGGGAATTGGACACGGCGTTGATCATCATCGAGCCGTGCTTGATCATCCCGCCTTCCTCGTAGGACTTACCCACCATGTATCCGGTCGTGTTGTGCAGGAACAACAGTGGTGTGTTGGAGCGGTTGGCCAGCTGGATGAATTGGGTCGCCTTCTGCGACTCCTCGCTGAACAGCACTCCGCGGGCGTTGGCCAGGATGCCCAGCGGATAGCCGTGCAGGGTGGCCCAGCCGGTCACCAGGGAAGCCCCGTACATCGCTTTGAATTCGTCGAAATCGGAGCCGTCGACGACGCGCGCGATGACCTCTCGGGGATCGAACGGGATCCGCAGGTCCGCCGAGACGATGCCGAGCAGCTCGTCGGGGTCGGCCAGCGGCGCGACCACCGGCCGTGGTGTGGGCCCCTGCTTGGTCCAATTGAGCCGGTCCACGACGCGCCGCCCGATGCGGATGGCATCAAGCTCGTCGACCGCGAAATAGTCGGCCAAACCCGAAACCCTGGCATGCATTTCGGCACCACCGAGGGATTCGTCGTCGGCCTCCTCACCGGTTGCCATCTTCACCAGCGGGGGACCGGCCAGGAATACCTTGGACCGCTCCTTGATCATCACGACGTGATCGGACATGCCCGGGACGTAGGCACCGCCGGCTGTGGAGTTGCCGAACACCAGCGCGATCGTGGGAATACCCGCCGCGGACAGCCGGGTCAGATCGCGAAACATCTGACCGCCGGGGATGAAGATCTCTTTCTGGGTCGGCAGGTCGGCGCCACCGGACTCCACCAGTGAGATCACCGGGAGCCGGTTCTCAAAGGCGACCTGGTTGGCGCGCAGAATCTTCTTGAGAGTCCACGGATTGCTGGTGCCGCCCTTGACGGTGGGATCGTTGGCGATCAGCAGGCATTCGACGCCTTCAACCACACCGATGCCGGTGACCACGCTGGCGCCGACCTGAAAGTCACTGCCGTAGGCCGCAAGTGGGCACAGTTCCAGGAACGGAGAATCGGGGTCGACGAGCAGCTCGATACGCTCACGCGCGGTGAGCTTGCCGCGGTCGTGATGCCGGTTCACGTACTTGGGGCCACCACCGGCCAGCGCCTTCGCCAGCTCGACGTCGATCTCGCCAAGCTTCGCCGTCATGGCCTCGGCCGCCTCGACGAACGTCGGCGCCGTCGGGTCGACGATGCTCTGCAGAGCCGTCATGCCTGGTATCCAAGGGCTTTGGCGGCCAGGCTGGTCAAGATTTCGGTGGTCCCTCCGCCGATCCCCAGGATCCGCATGTCCCGATACTGGCGTTCGACCTCGCACTCGGTCATATAGCCCATCCCTCCGAACAGTTGCACCGCCTGGTGTGCCACCCACTCGCCGGCTTCCACGGCGGTGTTCTTCGCGAAGCACACCGCCGCGATCAAATCCGTCTCACCCGATAACTGCCGCTCCACCACAGTGCGCGAGTACACGCGCGCCACATCGATCCGGCGGGCCATCTCCGCCAGGGTGTTCTGCACCGCCTGCCGGGAGATCAGCGGCCGGCCGAACGTCTCCCGGTCGCGACACCACTGAACGGTCAGGTCCAGGCAGCGCTGGGCCGACGAATAAGCTTGCGCGGCAAGGCCGATACGTTCGGATACGAATGCCTGGGCGATCTGGGCGAACCCGGTGTTCTCCGCGCCGACGAGATTGGCCGCCGAGACCCGCGCGTCGGTGTAGGAGAGCTCGGCGGTGTCCGACGATCGCCAGCCCATCTTGTCCAGTCGGCGGGTGACGTCAAATCCTGGTGTCCCCTTTTCGACCACGAGCAAGGACACCCCTGCCGCGCCGGGAAGGTCGGCGCCGCCGGTGCGGACAGCGGTCACGACGTAGTCGGCGCGCACGCCCGAGGTGATGTAGGTCTTGGCGCCGTTGACGATGTACTCGTCATTGATTCGCGTTGCCGTCGTGCGCAGGTGCCCGACGTCGGAGCCGCCGCCGGGCTCGGTGATCGCCAGTGATCCGATCAGGTCTCCACGCAGCGTAGGGCGCACAAAGGTCTCGATCAGCCGTTCGTTGCCGGACGCGGCCATGTGTGGTACCGCGATACCGCAGGTGAACAGTGAGGCGAAAACTCCACCGGGAGTGCCGGCTTCGTGCAGTTCTTCGCAAATGATCAACGAGTCCGCGGCGTCGCCACCACCGCCGCCTACCGATTCTGGCAGCTCGGCGCCCAGCAGTCCGGCGGCGGCGGCCCTGCGGTGCAGATCGCGCGGAAGCTCACCGGCCCGCTCCCATTCCTCGATGTGGGGCACGATCTCGCGTTCGGCGAAACTGCGCACGGTCTTGCGCAGTTGCTGGCGTTCGGGGGTGTTCCAGATGCTCACTAGAGGATGCCTTCCGGGATGTCGACGTGCCGACTGCGTAGCCATTCACCCAGACCCTTGGCCTGCGGGTCGAACCGGGCTTGGTAGGCAACGCCCTGCCCGAGGATGCCGTCGATGACGAAGTTCACCGCGCGCAGGTTCGGCAGCAGATGGCGGGAAACCGGGAGATCTTTTGTCTCCGGGAGTAATTCGCGCAGCAGGTCGATCGTCAGCGTGTGTGCCAGCCAACGCCACTGCTCGTCGGTGCGCACCCAAACGCCGACATTGGCCGCTCCGCCCTTGTCGCCGCTGCGCGCCCCGGCGATCGTGCCCAGTGGCAGCCGGCGGGTGGGCGCCGTGGCGGGGGCGTCGGGCAGCGCCGGCGGTTCGACCCCGGCCAGTTCGACAGTGTCGGCTGCAGCGGCGATGGCGGTGCGGGTTCCGTCGGCGCGCACGGCTACCTGCGTAACCTCGTTCGCCGGTACGTATCCGGCGGTGAACACCCCGTAGACCTGTCCGTCGCCAGGCGGCGCGGTAGAGGTGAAGCCGGGATACGAGGCCAGTGCGAGTTCGACTGCAGCCGAGGAGAACTGGCGGCCCACAACCTTGGGATCGGCGTCGCGGACGACGCAACTCAGCAGGGCGCTGGCCGCCTCCTCGGTGTCGGCGTCGACGTGGTCGGTCCGGGCCAGGGACCACCCCATCTCGGCCGGGCGCACGCTCAGGGCCGACTCCAGCTGCTCGCGCACCAACGCGGCCTTGGCCTCGACGTCAAGGCCGGTGAGCACGAACGTCACGGAATTGCGAAACCCGCCAATGCTGTTCAGTGACACCTTTAGTGACGGGGGAGGGGGTTCGCCGCGCACGCCGCTGATGCGGACGCGGTCGGTGCCGTCGGCGGTCAGCGCGATGGTGTCGAAGCGCGCGGTGACATCAGGGTTGGCGTAGCGTGCGCCGCCGATCTCGTAGAGGAGTTGCGCGGTAACCGTGCCCACGCTGACCCGGCCGCCGGTCTCCGGATGTTTGGTGATCACTGAGGAACCGTCGGCGCTGACCTCTGCCAGCGGGAAGCCGGCGTGCCCGAGGTCGGCGATCTCGGTGAAGAAGGAGTAGTTGCCCCCGGTGGCCTGCGCTCCGCATTCGATGACGTGGCCGGCCACCACGGCGCCCGCGAGCCTGTCGTAATCGGCGCGGCCCCATCCGAAGTGCGCCGCGGCCGGGCCCACCACCACGGAGGCGTCGGTGACCCGCCCGGTGACGACGACGTCGGCGCCGCCCTGCAGGCAGTCGACGATGCCCCACGCGCCCAGATAGGCGTTGGCCGTCAGTGGTGAACCCAACCCGAGATCGGCCGCGCGTGAGAGGAGGTCGTCACCTTCGACATGGGCGACCTTGGTCGGGATGCCCAGCCGATCCGCGAGCGCGCGGACGGCATCAGCCAGGCCGGCCGGATTGAGGCCACCGGCGTTGGCGACGATGCGCACCCCCCGGTCATGGGCCAGACCGAGGCATTCCTCCAATTGGCTGAGGAAGGTCTTGGCGTAACCGCGCTCGGGATGCTTCATCCTGTCTCGTCCCAGGATCAGCATGGTGAGCTCGGCCAGGTAGTCGCCGGTCAGATAGTCCAGCTCACCGCCGGTGAGCATCTCGCGCATGGCGGCGATTCGGTCACCATAAAAGCCTGAACAGTTGCCGATCCGCACCGCATTCGCCACGCGCGCTGTCTTCCCTTCAGTGACCAACCAACTGGTAGGTTACTTGCGAGCACCAGCCCTCAGTCAAGGGGTGAGGCCGCCGGCCGCGGCCCGCTCGGGCCGTTTTGGAGCCGACGCAGGTGAGCGGCTATCCTGAAGTGCAACTGTTGGCCGCCGGCACTGGAAAGTCCCTGCGCGGCGACACCCCTGATCAAGGAGAAGCACGTCATGGCTGTGCCCAAGCGCAGAATGTCGCGCGCGAACACCCGCAGTCGGCGCGCGCAGTGGAAGGCCGAGGCCACCGGTCTGGTCAACGTTTCCGTTGCCGGCCGTCAGCACAAGATTCCCCGCCGGTTGCTCAAGGCAGCGCGGCTCGGACTGATCGATCTCGACAAGCGCTGATAGCGTTCGCCCGCCGCGAATTGCCTGCTCGCGCGGCGTGCCTCTCAGGCCTATCTCAGGCGTTGGGTTGACACTGGGGCCGTGCGAATTCTTGTCGTCGATGACGATCGCGCGGTGCGCGAGTCCTTACGCCGGTCCCTTTCCTTCAACGGTTATTCCGTGGATTTGGCGCAGGACGGCGTAGAAGCGCTCGATGCGATCGCCAACGATCGGCCCGATGCGCTGGTGCTCGATGTGATGATGCCCCGGCTGGACGGCCTCGAAGTTTGTCGTCAGCTGCGCAGCACCGGTGACGATCTGCCGATCCTGGTTTTGACTGCCCGCGACTCGGTATCTGAGCGGGTGGCGGGCTTGGACGCGGGCGCTGACGACTACCTGCCCAAGCCGTTCGCCCTCGAAGAGCTGCTGGCGCGGATGCGCGCCTTGTTGCGCCGGCGGAGCCCCGATGAGCAGTCCGACTCGGCGGTGATGACGTTCGGGGACCTGACGCTGGACCCGGTGACCCGCGAGGTGCATCGAGGCAAACGCGCCATCAGTCTGACCCGAACCGAGTTCGCGCTGCTGGAGATGCTCATCGCCAATCCGCGACGGGTTCTGACGCGGAGCCGCATTCTCGAAGAGGTATGGGGTTTCGACTTTCCGACCTCGGGTAATGCGCTGGAGGTATACGTCGGCTACCTACGCAGAAAGACCGAAGCAGAAGGAGAACCGCGGCTAATCCACACCGTGCGTGGTGTGGGCTACGTGCTGCGTGAGACACCGCCCTGATGGTTCGTTGGAGGCGGCGCGCGCGAGCCTCGCGAGCGCCCGAGGAATCCACGACATCGCTCTCCCTGCGATGGCGGGTCATGTTGCTGGCCATGTCCATGGTGGCGATGGTCGTGGTGTTGATGGCCGTCGCGGTCTACGCCGTGGTGTCGGCCGCGCTCTACACCGATATCGACAACCAGTTGCAGAGCCGGGCAGCGCTGCTGATCGGCAGCGGGTCGCTGGCCGTCGACCCTGGTAAGGCCATCGAGGGCACCGCCTACTCCGACGTCAACGCCATGTACATCACTCCTGGCCGGTCGACCTACACGGCGAACCAGCAGGGGCAGCGGCTGCCGGTCGGCGAGCCGGAGAAGTCCGTCATCAGCGGCGAATTGCTGATGTCGCGCAGGACGGTCGGAAACCAGCGGGTGCTGGCGGTTCATCTGCCCAACCAGAGTTCACTATTGATCTCCAAGAGTCTGGTCCCCACCAACGCGGTGATGACCAAGCTGAAGTGGGTGCTGTTGGCGGTGGGCGGCATCGGCGTGGTGGTCGCCGCGATCGCCGGCGGGATGGTGGCGCGAACTGGTCTACGGCCGGTGGCGCGACTGACCGAGGCGGCCGAGCGGGTGGCGCGTACCGACGATCTGCGGCCCATCCCGGTGTTCGGCAGTGACGAGCTGGCCAGGCTCACCGAAACGTTCAACACGATGCTTCGGGCGTTGACCGAGTCGCGGGAACGCCAGGCCCGGCTGGTCGCCGATGCCGGCCACGAGCTGCGCACACCGCTGACGTCGCTGCGCACCAACGTCGAGTTGCTGATGGCCTCGATGCAGCCCGGCGCCCCGCGGCTGCCGGAGGGGGAAATGGCCGAGCTGCGCATCGACGTGATCGCCCAGATCGAGGAATTGTCCACTCTGGTAGGCGATTTGGTTGACCTCACGCGTGAGGACGCCGGTGGTGTGGTGCACGAGGCGGTCGACATCAGCGATGTGGTCGAACGCAGCCTGGAGCGGGCGCGCAGGCGCCGCAACGATGTTCAGTTCGACGTCGACGTCATCGGATGGCAGGTCTACGGGGATCCGGCCGGATTGTCGCGGGCGGTGGTCAACCTGCTCGACAATGCGGCCAAGTGGAGCCCGTCGGGCGCCCACGTCGGGGTTCGGCTGCGTCAAGTCGACGCCGCCCACGCCGAGCTGGTGGTGTCGGACCGGGGACCCGGAATCCCGCCTCAGGAACGCGGTCTGGTGTTCGAGCGGTTCTACCGGTCGGCTTCGGCGCGGGCCATGCCGGGCTCAGGACTCGGCCTGGCGATCGTCAAACAGGTTGTCGTCAAACACGGCGGGATGATCCGTATCGCGGACACCGTGCCCGGCGGCGATCCGCCAGGTACGGCGTTCTACGTTCTGCTGCCCGGCCTGCCGATCGCCGCGGCAACGTATCCTGAGGCTTCAGCTGAGAGCGAAATCACGGTCAAAAGGGCCAAAATCAATGGTGATGGCCGCCACTCCCAGCAAAAACCACCGGCCGTACCGAGTGTTATCTCAGTCGATTCTCAGTAGAGCAAGGCAAGCTTTACTCATCAGTTTTATGCATCTCGTTAAGAGAAAGAGCGACCTGACGACATGACCGACCACCCGAGGTATTCACCTCCGCCGCCGCCCGGTCATCAGGGCCCGAATCAGCGTGTGGCACCGGGGTATTCAGCTCCGCCGCGGCCGGCCGGCCATCAACAGCCGTACGACTGGCGGTATGCCGGACCACAGCAACCGCAGCATTACGGTCAGCCTTACGATCCGTATCAGGCTGCGCGACAAGGATATCCGGCAGCTCCGCCGAACATTCCGCCCGTGCCACCGCGTAACCGTTCGCGTGCAGGGGCGTTGATGGCAGGGGCGCTGGCGATCGCAGTCGTGTCGGCGGGCGTGGGTGGCACTGTGGTGCTGCTTGCGCATCCGGACCGGCAACCCGTCGGTTCTGTGCTGCAAGGCTCGCCGAACGGGGCGGCTAACGTCCCGGCGGCCAACCTTCCGGCCGGGTCGGTCGAGCAGGTCGCCGCCAAGGTCGTCCCCAGCGTGGTCAAGCTCGAAACCGAGTTCGGTCGTCAGTCCGAAGAGGGTTCAGGCATCATCTTGTCCTCCGACGGGCTGATCCTGACCAACAACCACGTCGTGGCCGCGGCCAAGGCCGGTGGCCCGGCCCCGGCCGCACCGCCGGCAATCCCCGGCCTGCCGCCGCTGGTGCCAGGCGCCCCGGGCGCGCCGAGTGGACCGGGCAACTCCGGCGGCCCTGCTGCTCCGCCTACAGGCGGCGCCCCGACGACGACCGTGACGTTCGCCGACGGCCGCACCTCTACCTTCACCGTCGTCGGCACCGATCCGGCCAGCGACATCGCCGTCGTTCGAGCGCAGGGAGTGTCAGGCCTGACGCCGATCAGCGTGGGCTCGTCGGCCAACCTTCGGGTCGGCCAGGACGTGGTGGCGGTCGGTTCGCCTCTGGGCCTGGAAGGCACTGTCACCACCGGCATCGTCAGCGCCCTGAATCGGCCGGTGGCCACCGGCGGTGATGCCAACAATCAGAACACCGTGCTGGATGCCATCCAGACCGACGCCGCGATCAACCCCGGCAACTCTGGCGGTGCGCTGGTGAACATGAGCGGCGAACTGGTGGGGGTGAACTCGGCAATCGCCACGCTCGGCGGTGATTCCCCGGACGCCCAGAGCGGTTCGATCGGGCTCGGCTTCGCTATTCCCGTGGACCAGGCCAAGCGCATCGCGGACGAGCTGATCAGTACCGGCACCGCCACGCATGCGTCGTTGGGCGTACAGGTCAGCAATGACACCACGACCCACGGAGCGAAGATCGTCGATGTGACGAAGGGCGGTGCAGCTGCGGCCGCCGGCCTGCCCAGCGGGGTCGTGGTGACGAAGCTGAACGACCGCGTGATCGGTAGCGCCGATGCGCTGGTCGCGGCTGTCAGGTCCCGGGCGCCCGGCGACCAGGTGACGCTGACCTTCACCGATCCATCCGGCGCCGACCGAACCGTGCAGGTCACGCTAGGAAAGGCCGCTTCGTGATCCGGGTGGTGGGTGAACATCCCATGACGCTGACCAGCGTGACTGCCGCGATGTCGGCGGGCGGATATACGGTGACATCCATGGAACAGCCAGGTGAGCTGGTGGGGCGTGCACTCGTCGTCGTTGTCGACGACCGCACGGCTCACGGCGATGAGGAGGATCACAGCGGTCCGTTGGTCACTGAACTGCTCGCCGAGGCGGGCTTTGTGGTGGACGGCGTTGTGGTGGTGTCAGCCGACGAAATCGAGATCCGCAATGCACTGAACACCGCCGTGATCGGCGGTGTTGACCTGGTGGTGTCGGTAGGCGGCACGGGCGTCACACCGCGCGATGTCACGCCTGAGGCCACCAAGACCATCCTCGATCGCGAGCTTCTCGGCATTGCCGAGGCGCTGCGCGCGTCCGGCTTGTCGGCGGGCATCACCGATGCGGGACTGTCACGTGGTCTGGCCGGGATTTCCGGCAGCACCCTCGTCGTCAACATCGCCGGCTCGCGGTATGCGGTTCGGGATGGCATGGCGACGTTGAACCCGCTGGCGACCCATGTCATCGGCCAGCTGTCGAGCCTGGAGATTTAAGCAAGCTCCACGCGGAGCATCAACGGTCGCTTCACTGCGGGGCGTACCGTCAATTAAGAGCGCCGCATCCGGGGTTGGAGGCCTTGTGTTAACGGCCTGTGAACTGGGCAAACATCAAGATTGTGATCTTTGTCACAATTATGGGGTGATGTGATGGGAACTTCGCGCCAGAACCGAAGCGCAGTTAACAAAGTCTTCGGTACCGAACTGCCCAAGGAGTCCTCTGACGAACGGGATCCAGATGAGGGGCGCGAGGACGCGGACCGCGAGCAGTGGTTCAGGGATAACGTTCCGCCGCACCACCATTGATGATCAGCAGGTGCTGGTCGGGCGGCTTTGCTCGTGGCGCTCTCCGGAGTCAGGTACACGCCAGCGTGGCGAACTCGCGGGTCCTGGCGTCCGTCCGGCCTATGTCGCAACTGATTCCGGTTAACCGCGGCTTGCCTCTCAGCAAACTTCCCCACGCAAGCACCGTTTCGGCACACCGTGACGGCTTGCGTTGCCGCCCAGATGCCATCCCGTTATGTTCCTCCTGTCAACGATGAGCAGAGCGTAAGAGCAGGGTGTGAGGACTCTCATTGAACTGCTGAGCGCCGTGTGCGGTGTCAGCATGTTGGGACCCGAGCACGAACCACACACTCGGTGAGCCCACGGGTCACCGTCGACATAGCTAGGGAGAACATGAAGGTAATCGGTCGGGTGCTGGTGGCGATGATCGCCGCCGTCGCGGCGCTGTTTGTCGGGACAGGCACCTCACACGCAGGTTTGGACAACGAGCTGAGTCTGGTTGACGGCGGTGGCCGCACCATGACGATTCAGCAGTGGGACACCTTCCTCAACGGCGTGTTCCCCCTGGACCGCAACAGGCTGACTCGTGAGTGGTTCCACTCCGGCAAGGCCGTCTACAGCGTGGTCGGCCCGGGTTCGGACGAGTTCGCGGGCACCTTGGAGCTGGGTTACCAGGTCGGCTTCCCGTGGTCGCTGGGTGTGGGCATCAACTTCAGCTACACCACCCCCAACATCCTGCTCGACGACGCGAACATCTCCCCGACGGGCTTCAACCCGCTGGGCTCGGTCATCACCCCGAACCTGTTCCCGGGCGTGTCGATCAGCGCTGACCTGGGCAACGGCCCCGGCATCCAGGAAGTCGCCACCTTCTCGGTGGACGTCTCGGGCCCCAACGGCTCGGTCGCCGTGGCCAACGCCCACGGCACCGTCACCGGTGCCGCCGGCGGCGTGCTCCTGCGCCCGTTCGCTCGCCTGATCTCCAAGGCCGGTGACAGCGTCACCACCTACGGCGAACCCTGGAATATGAACTGATTCCCTAAGCACGTCAACAAAATGGCCCCCGGCTCACGCCGGGGGCCATTTTGTTGCGCTACGTCAGTCTCTGTCGGCGCTCGTCGTCTCTGCGGTGTCGGGGCTGGGGCCGGTGCCCGGACCGGTGACCTTCTTGGGCGTTCCGCTCGCGTCGGCCAGGAGATCGCGGATCTCGGTCAGCAGACTCAGCTCGGTGTCGCCGGCCTGCTCGACCTCGCCCTTCTTGCGAAGGCGGTTGTAGGGCACGACGACGAGGAAATACACCACCGCGGCAACAAGGACGAAGTTGATCACCGCCGACAGCAGGACGTTCAAGTCGATGACCTGTCCACCCCCGATGGCGATGCGCAGGATGCCGTGATCAGAGTTCTTGCCCGCCCCGATTCGGTTGATCAGCGGCTGGATGATGCTGTCGGTGAACTTCGTGACCAATGCGGTGAAGGCGGTACCGACGACGACCGCGATCGACAGATCGACGATGTTTCCGCGAGAGAGAAACTCCTTGAAGCCCTTCAACACGGTATTTCCCCTTTCGATTGGAGCATTGCCCCGAGACCTCGAAGGGTAATACGGGCCGGGCGGGGCGTCTGCGGAGCTGTTAGCTTGGCTGCAGACGGAAAGGCGGAGGTAAAAACACCATGTGGATTCGCGCGGTCGCGACAGCAGCCTTGTTCGGTGCCCTGGCGGTGGGTGGCGGTATCGCCGCGGCCGCACCGACCCTCACCCCGGCTCCCGGTCCGCCGAAGACCTCGTCCTCCGATGACATCGCCGACATGGTGATGGATGCGATTCAGAACCAGGGCCCGCCGCCCACCGCGCCGGTGCCCCCGCCGCCGCCAGCGGGATAGCTCAGTGGATCGTCAATGTGACGGTCTGCACCAACGTGGCTGCAGCCAGCGAGTGCGCGGCCGCGGCCGGCAGGGCCACCAGCACCACGCGATCGTCACCGGCTCCCGCAGCCTTCTGCTTCGGGGACACCAGCACGACGATGGCGTCGGAGGCCACCAGCGTCGGCTTGGCGTTGTTGTCGGCGTCCGCCGCGCCCGTGACGTCGACGATGTCGCCGGGTCTGATCAGGTCGAGTACTGCCGCGTCGGTGAGATGCAGTGGCACCACCCGCGCATCGGGTCCGGCGCTGAGGCCGGCCAGACGTGAGCCGAGCACTCTGGCGTCGGTCAGCACCTCGCCTCGCCGCGCCGGTCCGGCCAGAGTGGCTCCGACAAGAGCCTCGATGCCCGTCTGAGCTCCATCGGGAACTGTTGTAGCCGAACGCTTTTCGAGCTTGATGTCGGCGGTGGACAGTGCCGTGCCCGGACTGAGATCGTGGGTGGCCACCACCACATCGGAGCGTTGATCGCCGGGATCTGGTCGCAGCGCGGCGACGCCGGCCAATACCACCAGCCCGCCGGCGACGACTCGTCGTGCCAGCAGCGTGCGGGTGACATCCGGGCGCAGCATCTGCCGAACTCGGTTCGTCAGCGTGGGATTGAGCGACTCACTCATGCGGCGACGGTAACTGGGCATTAGCTGTCAGGCCTTCGCTCGAGCGCAGCTTGTGGATAAGCAGCGGCGTGCGGCGCATATTTCCCGTTTCGACGTTCTGGAATGCCTTTGCCTGTACCTTCTGTAACAGCAGTTACGGCGCCTGGGCGGTTGAGAAGGAGGCGCGGGGCATGAACGCTGATCAGCTTCTCGCGCGTAACCTCTTGTCCGCGCTGTCCAACGGTGGGGTGGAGCCGTTCTTTCAGCCGATCGTGTCTTTGGACGACGGACATATCCTCGGGTTCGAAGTGCTTGCCCGGTGGCGAGATCCGGTGGAGGGCTTCATCAGCCCGGACCGGTTCATCCCCATCGCCGATCGCTTCGGTCTGCTGGATCGCCTGCTCGATCAATTGATGCGAACGTCATTTCTGGCCGCGACGGAGTGGCCGCACAACCTGTTCCTGGGGTTCAACGTCTCTCCCCTGCAGCTGCGGAATTCTGAGTTGGCGACAAGGATCGCCAGGGCGGCGGCCGACACGTCATTTCCCTTGAGCCGCGTGCATATTGAGGTGACGGAGTCGGGCTTCATCGATGACTTGACGCAACCGCGACGGACGCTCGACCGGCTCATCAACCTCGGCTGCATGATCGCCATGGACGACTTCGGCACCGGCTATTCGAGCCTCACATGGCTCAGCTCGCTGCCATTCTCCAAAATCAAGATCGACTCCAGCTTCGTCATGGCGATGCACGAACATCGCCAGAGTCGCAAGATTGTCGCCGCAGTCGTCGGTCTGGGCCACAGCCTGGGGCTGGCCGTCGTCGCGGAAGGAGTGGAGACGGCCGTGCAAGCCGATCTGCTCAGAGGGATGGGATGCAAACTCGCGCAGGGCTATCTGTTCGGCCGGCCGACGCCCGCCAATCAGGTGCGGGAAGTCTTAAGCGGCTGCGTGTCGTCGCCCGGTGTTGCCGATTCGTCGGTGCCGATGTCGCTGGAACTGCGCGCCCACCGGCTCGCCGAGGCGTATGACTCCGACGCGGCGATCGCATTCATGGATGCGACAGGGAGGGTCGTCGCATCGAGTACGGCCTTCGACCGGACGATGGACGTCGGCACGGGTGAAGCGGCCGGACAGCACATCTGGAACCTGATCGCAGTCACGCCGGAGACATTCGCCGAACTGCGCGCGACCGATCTCCTTGATGAGGAGTTTCCAGAATTGGAGACCACTGCAAACGGGTCGATGGCGCGCATCCTCATCCGTCCGGTCAAGGACGAGAGCAGCGAATTACTAGGCTATTCAGTCGAATTCGGGGCGGCGGCCGGCCAGCAGGTCTAGCTGGAGGCCGCTGCGGCCGGCGCCGAGCTGCTGGAGCTACTCGAACTCGACGAACTCGAGGTGCTGGACGACGCGTCGCTGGAACTCGCCGCCTTCTCCGAGCTCGACGACGACGGAGACGACTCCGACTTGCTCGTGCTCTTCGAGGAATCACGGCTGTCGTTGCGGTAGAAGCCGCTGCCCTTGAACACCACGCCGACCGAGTTGAAAAGCTTGCGCAGCCGACCGGCGCACTGCGGGCAGCTGGTCAGCGCGTCATCAGTGAACGCCTGCACCGCGTCGAAGCGGTTGTCGCACTCGGTGCACGCGTAGCTGTAGGTCGGCACATGAACCTCCGGGACGAAACTTTGGTCTTTAGCACTCTACCGTGCCAAGTGCTAGAACCGCCATCTGGCACGTATCATTCCCCGTACCGCGCCCAGGGAAGCGGCAGGAACAAAATGCGGCAAAAAGGATTCGAGGGGGCACGCTCGGGTGCATCGTAGGCCGATGGCCTCACAACGGGCCAGCCAGCGCGAACAGTCCCTGTTTGGGGGTCACGACATGGGTTACCCGGATGTCGTGTGGCTCGCTGGGCAACTCGTCGACAACCTCCTCGTCGCGCACCACCGCGACGAGTCTGGCGCCGGGTCGGCACAGTGCCAGCGAGCGGTCGTAGAACCCGCCGCCGCGCCCGAGTCGCACCCCGTTGCGGTCCACCGCCAACGCGGGAACCAGCACCACGTCGGCCTCGGCCACTGCGGAGCTCGGCAACCACGGCTCGGCAGGCTCGAGGAGCCCGAACTGTGCGGCCACCAGCGCGCCGGGCACGTAGACACCCCAGAGCAGAGCGAGCGGCCGGCCGTCGGCGCCCGAACGGGTCACCGGCAGCAGCACCCGGGCGCACAGCTTGCGCAGCCGGTCCACCATCTCCGGCGAGCCCGGCTCGGTGCCCACCGGCAGGTAGGCGCAGACAGCGTCGTCAGGACCGACGATCTGGGCGAGGTGGTCGCTCAGCGCCTCGGCCTCGGCGGCCCGGATCGAATCGGGTACCGCGCGTCGCGCCGCAAAGAGGGCTTCCCTGTGTTGGGCTTTCGTACCGGCGAGCACGCTGTCCACCATGTCAGCGCGCCAGTCGATTGCGCCAGAGTGAAGGGCCAAGATGATGCCGATAGGGTGTGAACGATGACGCCGCCAGAGGTGCCGATCCCGCGGACGGCGATCGTCCCCGCAGCCGGGTTGGGCACACGTTTCCTGCCCGCTACCAAGACCGTCCCCAAAGAGTTGTTGCCGGTCGTCGATACCCCGGGCATCGAGCTGGTCGCCGAGGAAGCCGCTGAAGCCGGCGCCGAGCGGCTGGTGATCGTCACCTCCGAAGGCAAAGACAGCGTGGTCGCGCATTTCGTCGAGGACCTGGTGCTCGAGGGCACGCTGGAGGCCCGCGGTAAGAAGGCCATGCTGGAAAAGGTGCGCCGGGCGCCGGCTTTGATCAAGGTCGAGTCGGTGGTGCAGCACGAACCACTGGGCCTTGGCCATGCGGTGGGGTGCGTGGAAGCGGTGTTGTCACCGGACGAAGACGCGGTAGCGGTGCTGTTGCCCGACGATCTGGTGCTGCCGACGGGCGTGCTGGAGACGATGGCGAAGGTGCGCGCCAAGCGTGGCGGCACGGTGCTGTGCGCGATCGAGGTGTCGGCGGACGAGGTCAGCTCCTACGGCGTCTTCGACGTCGAAACCTTGCCCGACGCGGCCAACCCGAACGTGCTCAAGGTCAAGGGGATGGTGGAGAAGCCCAAGGCCGAGGATGCGCCTTCGCTGTTCGCCGCCGCCGGTCGCTACCTGCTGGACCGGGCGATATTCGATGCGCTGCGCCGGGTCGACCGTGGGGTCGGCGGAGAGATTCAATTGACCGACGCCATCGAGTTGCTGATCAAGGAAGGCCACCCGGTGCATGTCGTGGTGCACCGCGGCTCTCGACACGACTTGGGAAATCCCGGCGGCTACCTCAAGGCTGCGGTTGACTTTGCCTTGGATCGTGACGACTATGGCCCGGATTTGCGGCGATGGTTGGTGGCGCGTCTAGGCCTGGCCGGCAAGTCCGAACAGTAGGAGCTGCGGCGGGCCCGCGCGACTGGGGCTCGAAGCAGAAAGGCGCGCGGTGCGTTCGGTAGAGGAACAACAGGCCAGGGTGGCGGCGGCCGCGGTGGCGCCGCGGCCGGTTCGGGTGCCGATCGCCGAGGCCCAGGGCCTGATGTGCGCCGAGGAAGTGATCACCGAACACCCGCTGCCGGGTTTCGACCAGGCGGCTATCGACGGTTATGCCGTGCGCAGCGTAGATGTTCAAGGTGTCGGCGCCGATCCCGACGACGAGTCGGGCGACAGCCAGATCAGTCTGCCGGTCATGGGCGTCATCGAGGCGGGTACGCGCACCCCCAGTCGTCTGCAACCCAAACAGGCTGCCCGGGTACAGACCGGCGCGCCGATGCCCACGCTCGCCGATGCGGTGCTGCCGCTGCGCTGGACCGACGGCGGTCAGGCGCGGGTGCGGGTGCTGCGTGGGGTGCGGTCGGGGGCGTACGTACGCCGGGCCGGCGACGACGTCCAGCCCGGTGACGTGGCCGTTCGGGCCGGGGCCATCATCGGCGCTGCGCAGGTGGGCTTGCTGGCTGCCGTCGGCCGGGAGCGGGTGCTGGTGCATCCGCGCCCGCGGGTGACCGTGATGAGCGTGGGCGGCGAGTTGGTCGACATCTCTCGTACGCCCGGCAACGGGCAGGTCTACGACGTCAATTCGTATGCGATCGCCGCCGCGGCACGGGATGCCGGGGCAGAGGTGAGCCGCGTGGGCATCGTCAGTACCGACCCCAAAGAGCTGCGCGAGGCGGTGGAGGGTCAGCTCAATCGCGCCGAGTTGGTGGTGATTGCCGGTGCCGTGGGCGGGGCGGCGGCCGAGAGCGTGCGCACGGTGCTGTCGAAGCTGGGTGAGATGGAAGTCGCGCGGATCGCGATGCACCCCGGGTCGGTCCAGGGCTTCGGTCAGCTGGGGCGCGAAGGGGTGCCGACATTCCTGCTGCCGGCCAACCCGGTGAGCGCGCTGGTGGTCTTCGAAGTGATGGTCCGTCCGTTGATCCGACTGTCTCTGGGCAAGCGACAGGCGATGCGGCGTGTCGTGCAGGCCCGCGCGTTGTCGCCGATCTCGTCGGTTCCCGGCCGCAAGGGTTTCCTGCGCGGGCAGCTGATGCGCGACCAGGACACCGGCGAATATCTGGTGCAGGCGCTCGGCGGCGCGCCCGGTGCCTCGTCGCATTTGTTGGCGACACTGGCCGAGGCCAACTGTTTGGTGGTGGTACCCACCGAGGTCGATCAGGTCCGGACCGGAGAGGTCGTCGATGTCGCCTTCTTGGCTCAACGCGGCTGAACCGCGGACCCGCACCGTGAATCTGTTCCGTAACAGTTCCCTACATCCGGGCTGGCCGGCTCCGGTCGGCCCGCTTAGGGTGGAGGCCGGTGTGATTCGGCTGCGTCCGGTGCGGATGCGCGATGCGGCGCTGTGGAGTCGCATCCGGCTGGCCGATCGCCGCCATCTCGAACCATGGGAGCCGACGGCTGAGGTGGATTGGGCTGTGCGGCATGCGGTTTCGTCGTGGCCGGCGGTGTGCTCGGGACTTCGCGCTGAAGCGCGCAAGGGCCGGATGCTGCCCTACGTGATCGAGCTCGACGGGCAATTCTGCGGTCAGTTGACGATCGGCAACGTGACGCATGGCGCGCTGCGCTCGGCCTGGATCGGCTACTGGGTGTCCAGTGCGGTCACGGGCAGGGGAGTGGCAACCGGCGCGCTGGCACTGGGGCTCGACCACTGTTTCGGGGCGGTCACCCTACATCGGGTGGAGGCCACGGTGCGCCCGGAAAATGCGGCAAGCCGGGCGGTGCTGGCCAAGGCCGGCTTCCGCGAGGAGGGACTTCTCGAGCGCTACCTCGATGTCGACGGTGGATGGCGAGATCACCTGCTGGTGGCGATGACGGTCGAGGAGATCGAAGGCTCAGTGGCGGGTCGGTTGGTGCACCAAGGGTTGGCGCAGTGGGCGTAATCGCAGCGCGTGCTTGTTACTAATGTGACATTTGGGGCTGTTGGTGCTTGTCATTGGCAAATTACAAGTGTGTAATTGACTGCGGCGCGCCGTCTCGGGTTGCGTAGGTCACGGACCTAGCCTGAACGGGAAAGGAGCAGGCCACCATGCCAAGCATCCCCCAGTCATTGCTCTGGATTTCGCTCGTGGTGCTGTGGTTGTTCGTGTTGGTCCCGATGCTCATCAGCAAGCGCGAAAACGTCCGCCGCACTAGCGACGTCGCGCTTGCCACCCGAGTTCTCAACGACGGCGCGAAATCACGGCGGTTCAAGCGCAGCGGGCCATCGGCCGGTCATCGGCACGACCCCGACTGGCAGCCAGAAGAGGACCAGTTCGACGAGCTGGACTCCGACGACGAGGCCGCCCCGTCTCGTACCCGCCAGGTGGTCGTGGTGGCTGCGGTGGCCGTGGAAGCTGAGCCTGACTACCTCGACGTCGATGTGGTCGACGAGGATTCCGGCGCGCTTCCCGTCGGTGGCGGGGCGCAGCCCAGCCTGTTCGACGAGACCCCGGCTCCGGTAGTAGAGACACCGGCCCCGGTAATAGAGGAATCGGTCGTCGAGGAAGACGAACCCGAGGCAGTCCCCGAGGCTGAGACGACCAAAGAGTTTGAGGCGATCGCCGAGGACGAGCTGCAGGACGCCCAGGACGGCACGGCCGACGAATACGAATATGTCGATGACACGTCAGGTCTGGAGGCCGAGGACGAGCCGGCGACGACCGCGACGCCGCGGGCGAGCCGGCCTCGGCGCACAGAGTCCACGACGGCCGCTGCGGTCAGCGCGCGCAAGTACCGGTTCCGCAAGCGGGTATTGATGGCGATGGCGGCGATCATGGTGATCACCGCTGTGCTGTCCTTCACCGTCAGCGCGGACCTGTGGTGGCTCTGCGGCACGGCGGGCGCGGTGACCGTGCTGTATCTGGCCTATCTGCGTCGTCAGACCCGGATCGAGGAGCAGGTGCGCCGGCGTCGCCAGCAGCGGATGGCGCGCTCGCGGCTTGGCGTGGAGAACACCGAGGACCGCGAGTTCGACGTGGTCCCGGCGCGGTTGCGCCGCCCCGGTGCGGCGGTGCTGGACATCGACGACGAGGACCCGATCTTCGAGCACCTCGACGAGGTGGCGTTCGCTCGGCACTTCGACCTGCCGCGGGCGGCCGGCCAGTAGGTCGCCGGTTTCGGCCAGGCCGTCTCGGGCTGGTAGCCTGCTACGGACCAAGGGGCTATAGCGCAGTTGGTAGCGCGTCTCGTTCGCATCGAGAAGGTCAGGGGTTCGATTCCCCTTAGCTCCACCACGTTTGAGCAGTTCAGCAGGGTATTACCCCGCTAGGCCTCAGGGGGCAGCCCCCGTCGTCAGTCATCACGCGACTGTCGCGGGGCGGGTGCCTCGATGAGACTCTGGATACCGGCAGCGTAGTAGTCGAGTGCCGTTGCGCCGACCAACTCACTTGATGGCGCATCGGCGAGGGCGACGCTCATCAGCAGGCCGCCTATCTGCGCGGCGACGAGTTGAGCACGCAGACGCGCATCGGGGCCGTGTAGACGCGCGGCAAGCGGGGCGATGATGTGTTGGGCGGTCGCCTGTTCCAGATAACGGCGCACTTCGGGTCGGTCCAGTGCGCCGAGCAACGCCGCATATAGCCGCAGTATCGAGCCGTCCGCCTCCACCACTTTCTCGAGGATCTGCCGGCCAAGCGTGGCGAGGGGGCCTTCGACGAGGCCGCGGAACTGCGGATCGACGGCGACAACTTCAAGGAACAGTTTTTCCTTTGACCCGAAGTGGCGGATCACCACAGCGGGATCGCTGCCCGCAAGGCTGGCGATGTCGCGCACCGAGGTGTGACTGAAGCCGCGCTCGGCGAACAGGGTCCGCGCTGCACGTCGGATCGCATCAGGTGTGGCGGACGAGCGTGGGCGACCTGGTCCGCGTTTGGGTGCGGCGGGCTGGGTGCTCGCGGACGGCGTCATGCACATGAGTGTCGCCGACGCGAATGATTTAATCAACGCTGTTGACAGAATCAGCGATCCGAGCGCAGAGTCTGAGTTGACGCTGTTGGCAAAAGCTTGGAAACAGGAGATTCGAATGTCGAAGCAGGCACACGGTGAAGCGGAACGCAATCGCTCGCTGCGCGCAGGAGTCGTGGGCTTGGGCATGATCGGCGGTGGAGTCGCGGTCAGCCTTTCCCGGCGGGGTCGTATCCCGACCGTGTATGACGTGCGTCCTGGGGTTTCCGACGACCTCGACGGCGTTCCCGCACAGTCGGCCACCATCGCCGAGGTCGCCCGCGACAGCGACGTGGTTCTGGTGGCGGTCCTGACCGCCGACCAGGCACACGAAGTGATCGCTGGGGAGGACGGCATCCTGTCGGCCGCGCACCTCGGGTTGACCGTAGTGCTGTTGTCCACCGTCAGTGTCGAGGTCGTTCGCAAGTTGGCTGCGCTATGTGAAGACGCGGGGGTTGCGTTCCTCGATGCCGGCGTGACCGGCGGGACGATTGCGGCCGAGAACGGACTGACGGTCATGGTGGGCGGTCCTGACGACGCCGTTGAATATGCACGTCCGGTTTTGGAAGACTTCGCCAAGCTCGTCGTGCACTGTGGCGGCCTCGGAACCGGCATGGTCACCAAGCTGGCCCGCAATGCTTTGACCTACTCGATGTGGGCGGCGGTACGGGAAGCCGCCTCCATCGGCCAGGCCGGTGGTGTGCCCCTTGACCGGTTGTTGAAGGTCCTGCAGAACACCGATGGCGGCACCTCGCCGCTGACGCTTCTGCAGCTCCACGCGGCCGGGATCGAGGTTCCCGCGGAGCGGGTCGAATCGGCGGACGCGTTGGCACAGAAGGATCTTGCGGCGGCCCAGGAGTTCGCTGAGAGCGTCGGCCTCGATGTGCCCATCGTGGATATCGTTCGGCCTCGGATGCGAGCGGTCTACAGTGGCGAGCTACCTGCGGCCCGCAAACAGCCCGCAGGATCTCCGCGCCATGCCGACAGCACTCAATGATCCGTCAGTCGCGTCGTTCGGGACGAAGATGCTGCATTACGAGTCGCCATTTTCAGTGTCTTCGTCGACGCGCTTTGGCCGATCGTCGAGAGTGCGCTGTAGTTCGGCGTTGATGGCATTAGCCTCGGCGAGTTGATCTTCCAGGATGATGATGCGGCACGCCGCGTCAAGCGTGATGCCACGGTCGACGAGTTCACGCGCCCTCGCCGCAATTCGGAGTTGATACCGGGAGTAGCGGCGGTGTCCGCCTTCGGAGCGTTGAGGTATCAGCAGCTTCGCCTCATCGAGGCTGCGCAGGAATGCTTGCGTGGTTCCCAGAATTTGGGCGGCGCTGCCCATGTTGTAGGCGGGGTAGTCCTCGTCATCGAACTTTTCGTTCGGGCTGCTGTCACCAGATTTGTTCTTTGCGGGAGTCACAACGCCTTTCGAGGCCGGCGGGGCAGCGGGTGATTCAACACGTGCCTGACCTTGCCCATGATGAAGGGCCGGCGGCCCAGTGATTTGATTGCGATTTCACTGGGGCGCCGGCCCTGAGGAGATAACTACCATCTTTCGACACTGCTTTGAGAACGCGGCATCGGCCCGATACTGAACAATCCGGGCGATCCGACGGTGGCTCCTCCTTTCCTTCACCTGATGAGGGGTACTGCGCGTGCGGGTACTGCTCAACTACACGGCCACCGAACGATCGTGCTGATCGGTTCCGTATCTTGTCCTTCACTTGTACTGACTTCACGGGTAGTTCATCATCTCCCGCGCCAACATGACTGCTCTGCTTACAGTCGATACTCTAACGACGGCAGCCCCATTTGTCTACAGTCAGCACAATAGATTTTCTCTAGTCTTCAGACGGAATGTTCTACGATCCCGACATGGCTTTCATCGACCCTGGCGCCGTCGGCGCTGACACGATCCTGCGACACATCGACACCGAAGCGGAGTCCGTCAGCATTGAAGTGACGCTGTACCTGCCCTGGGGTGTGGCTACGGGCATCACGGTGCCCAGCTCGTACTTCGGGCACTACGTCGCCCACTTCTTCGCCAAAAATGACGCTGCCGATGTTGCTGGCCGCATCGCCGCGCTCGAAGCTGAACAGGCCAGCGTGTTCCTCCACCTCCGCAAAGCCCGCTGCTACGTCGCAGGCACCGTTGTCGAACACGACTCGCTTCGCATTCGCCTGTCCGACGTTTCGGCATGGACCATCGCCGGCGTCAAAGAACCCGTCGCGCGCACATCGCCGTCAATTTCCTGACCTGGCCAGACAATTGATGCGGTTGACCAGTTCAGGTGGTCACAGACCGTCAGGCTTCCGTCGCAGACGGCGCGACCTCGGCGTTCCAGCTAGCCAGCAGCATGATGGCGTCGTGTTCGGTCGAGCCTGGGGGAGGTGTGTAGACCATCAGGAGTTGGTCAGGGGCCGCGTCGACGTGGAGGTCTTCGAACGGAAGCGTGATTTCGCCGAGGAGTGGGTGTCGAAGTGTCTTGATGCCGGACCGGTGTTCTTTGACATCGTATGCGCCCCAAAGGATTCGAAACTGTTCGCTGCGGGTGGAAAGCTGGCCGATGAGTTCGATCAACGCGGGGTCGTCGGGGTCTCGGCCTGCCTCGGTGCGCAGTAGTGCGACGTTGTTGCTGGCCATCTGCTCCCAGTTGGGCCAGAACTCTCGCGAGCGAGGCTCGTTGAGGAACATGAAGCGGGCCACGTTGGGCGGCTGGACGGGATCGTCGAAGATCGGTGCGTAGAGCGCCCTGCCGAGCTCGTTCGTGGCGATGATGTCGAGTCGGCGGTTGAACACGAACGCGGGCAGGTGGTCCAGGCCATCGAGGAGCACTTGGATGCCGGGACGAACGGTGTCATGGGACCGGGTTGGGCGGCGTTTCCGACGGCCGGGGCCGACCGCGTCGATGAGACGGATGAGGTGAGCCCGCTCGTCAGCATCGAGGTGCAAGGCGGTGGCGATGGCGTCGATGACGCCCGGTGAAGCGCCGGCGGCGTTTCCGCGTTCGAGCCGGATGTAGTACTCGGCGCTGATACCCGACAGTAGGGCGACCTCTTCACGGCGCAGGCCCTTGACGCGACGGTTTCCGCCGTAGGTGTCCAGACCAGCCTGGTCGGGTGTGATGCGGGCGCGGCGGGTTACGAGGAAGTCGCGGATCGCCGCCCGTGCCTCCCTGTTCTCAGCCATGTCGACCAGCGTAGGTGCGCCATACCGGGGGTGGGGGTCCCTGCCGATACCCCCTCTCGACTGACCCTGGTTGCCACGTCGTCGCGGCGGTTGACTCGTCGTCGAGACGGTCGCCATTCACAGGCCGCGACAGAGTACGAGGAGTATGTGATGCAGACGGCGCACAGTTCGATTCCGACCGTTTCCCTGAACGACGGCACACTCATCCCGGCGCTCGGGTTCGGCACTCTGGCGATACAACCGGACCGCAAGTCCACCCCGGCCAATATCGCGACGACCGCCGACATCGTGGGGCAGGCGCTGCGGGCGGGATACCGTCACATCGACACCGCGCAGGCATATGGCACCGAGGCCGGCGTCGGGCGGGCAATCGCAGAGTCGGGTATCCCGCGCGACCAGCTCTATGTGACCAGCAAGCTCGCCAACGCCAATCATGGACCTGATGACGTGCGGCGCTCGTTCGAGGCGACGTTGGCGGATCTCAGCCTGGATCAACTGGATCTGTTTCTCATCCATTGGCCGTTGCCCACGCTCTACGGCGGCGATTACGTGTCGACGTGGAAGGCGTTGACCGAGTTCGTCGCCGACGGTCGGCTCCGCAGCGCTGGTGTTTCCAATTTCCAGCCCGCACACCTGGACCGCATCATTGGCGAGACGGGCATCGCGCCTGCGGTCAACCAGTTCGAACTGCACCCGTACTTCGCCAATCATGTTGCCCGCGAGGCCACCACGCGATACGGCATTGCAGTTGAAGCGCACAGCCCGCTCGGGCACAATCGCGAGCCGCTGACCGATGCGATGATCACCCGCATCGCCGACGCTCACGGCAAGTCCACCGCCCAGGTCATCTTGCGCTGGCACATGCAGCACGGCGTCATCGCAATCCCGAAGTCGGCCAGCCCGCAACGAATGACCGAAAACATCAACGTCTTCGACTTTGAGTTGTCGGGCGAAGAGATGGCAGCCATCGACGGGCTCGATCGAGGCGCGGACGGGCGCGTGGGTCCCAACCCCGACACCTACGAGGGTGTGTAGCGGCGCGGACTGCGCTGTGGACGACGACAATCAACATGAGCGACAACAGAAAGCTGAGACGGAATGGCTATGGAAATCTCTCGCGGCGACACGCGTCCGCCCGCCGCCGGACCTGAGGACTACTTCACCGGCGAGGTGCAGGTGCAGCCACTGTTCGGCGCGAACGGAAACCGCAACGTGGGTGCCGGACAAGTCACGTTCACCGCGTGTGCTCGTAGCGCCTGGCACACCCATCCAGCCGGACAAACTCTCGTCGTCACGGCGGGAACCGGGTGGGTGCAGGAGTGGGGCGGTGACAAGCAGCAGATCAACGTCGGAGACGTCATCTGGACACCGCCAGGTGTCAAGCACTGGCACGGTGCCACCCCCGCCGGTGCGATGACACACCTCGCGATCACCGGTGACCTCGACGGCGAGGTCGTCGAATGGCTGGAGAAGGTCACCGACGACGAATACCGTGCGTGAGCTGAGCGGCGACGGGTGAAGAGGCCCATGTCGCTACCCGGGACACTGAAATCCGAACGCGCCCAGACGGTCCGGGACAGATGACGAGGCTGCCTGCAACGATGGGCTGATGGACGTCCCGACTACGCGCTGGATGCTGCTGCATGGCACACCGCTCGATCCGTCTGTCTGGGATGCGGTTCGTGGCCACCTGCCCCTCGCCTCGATCGCTCCCGATCTCAACCGGGAATTCGTCTCCGGCGGCCTACTCCAACAGCAGCTCGCCGCGGCCGTGCTCGCCGATGAGCCAGACGGGCCACTGGTGGTTGTCGGACATTCGCTCGGCGGTCAGGTCGCGTTGGAGATGGCGCTGTTGGCACCGCATCGCATCGAGCGGTTGATCCTCGTGTGCACCCGAGACGGACCGGCACCGGAGTTCGCCGGTGCCGCAAAGGCATTGCGCGACGGCGCAGGCATCGACGTCGAGGCCGGCATTCACCGGTGGTTCACCGCTGACGAAATCGCCGACGACGGTCCGGTGGTGCGTGACACCCGGCGTCGTCTCAGCGCGGTGTCACCGCTGGCATACGCGACCACGCTCGAAGCGCTGGCATCCTACGATCGCCGCGCTCACGTCGCATCGGTCCAGGCTCCGGCCGTTGCACTCTGCGGGAGTCTCGATCTGGCCTGCACGCCGGAGGTGATGACGACCCTTGCCGGCGATCTGCCGCATGGCAGGTTGCGGGTGGTCGACGAGTGGGCGCACATGTCTCCGTTCGTCGACCCCGCCGGCTTCGCCCGCCTACTGCTCGACGCCGCCGTCGACTGACGTCAGGTTGCCGCAGGAGAACAAGCGGTGCGCCTGGAGTAAAAGAGATGACCGCGGGTGCGGAGCTATCAGTTTGTTGTCGCCGTAGATGCGTCTATTGACTGGTCACAGGCCTAAATGCTAAGCAGTTGCACAGCATTCGCGAGATGGTTCGACGCCCCGACAAGATGAGGTCAACGATGACGCTGCAGGCCATATTGGACGACATTCGAAGCCGGCCAGGCGACGGCGACATCATTCCCATCGTCGACCCGGTGACCGAGGAGCAGATCGGCGAGTTCACCGACTGCGGAGAGAAAGCCGTCAACGAGGCGGTTGCCCGGGCCAAGTCGTCGTTCGAATCCGGTGTCTGGTCTGAGCTGCCGGGCCGTGAGCGAGCCAAGGTCATGTGGCGTATCGCCGACCTGATCGACGAGCATGCGGCGGAGTTCGCGGCGATCGACTCTGCCAACACCGGGATGATGAAGCTGCAGTCGGAGATGGTGGTCCCCACCTGTGCCGAGTTCTTCCGCTACTACGCCGGTTGGTGTTCCAAGATCAACGGCACCTCTTACGACGTGAAGACCACCGGCATCGCCGCCGACAGTTACGTCGACCTGCACGCCTACACGCTCAAGGAACCCTACGGCGTCGTCGGCCTGATCTTTCCGTGGAATGGGCCTATCTTCAACGCCTGCGCCAAGATCGCCCCCGCGCTGGCGGCAGGCTGCAGTAGCCTCGTGAAACCCGCTGAGGAGACACCACTTTCGGCGGTTTTGCTGGACCGGTTGATCCACGAGGCCGGGGTGCCCGAGGGTGTGGTCAACCTTCTTACCGGCTATGGGCACACCGCCGGCGCGGCGATCAGCGCCCACCCGGAAGTCGAGAAGGTCGCCTTCACCGGGTCGACCGAGGTCGGGAAAATGATCGTGCAGGCTTCGGCAGGCAACCTCAAGAAGGTGATGCTGGAGCTCGGCGGCAAGTCGCCCGTGCTGATCTTCGATGACGCCGATCTGGACAAGGCCATCTTCGGCGCCGCAATGGGTATCTTCGTGCACTCCGGGCAGGGCTGCGTCTGCGGTTCGCGGATCTTCGTGCAGCGCGGCGTCTACGACCAGGTGGTCGAGGGCATCGCCGGGGTCGCCAACTTCATGAAATACGGCGGCCCTGACGAAGAGGGCGTCATGAGCGGCCCGCTGATCAGCGCCAAACAGCTCGACCGCGTGCTGGGATTCATCGACGAGGGTAAGCGCGACGGGGTCGAGGTCGTCACCGGCGGGTACCGGCTCGACCGCAAGGGCTACTTCGTGCACCCGACCGTGCTCACCAACGTCGACCCCAGCATGCGGCTCTACCAGCAGGAGATCTTCGGGCCGGTCGTGTCGATCATCCCGTTCGACAGCGAAGACGAAGCCATCGCGATGGCTAACGACACCACCTACGGGCTCGCGGGCACGGTGTGGACCACCAACATCAGCCGGGGCCACCGGCTCGTGAAGCGTCTGCAGGCGGGCAGCGTGCAGATCAACTGTCAGCTGATCTTCGACCACGATGTGCCTTTCGGCGGTTACAAGCAGTCCGGTTGGGGCCATGAGTTCGGCAAGGAAGGCCTGGAGGGCTACTTGAAGACCAAAACGGTTTGGGCCCAGCTGTAATCGAAAAGGGCGGCATCCAAATGACTGACACCATCGAGGTCTTCAATCCGTCCACCGAGGAGCTGATCGCCGAGGTCGTCGACGCCGACAAGGCCGCCGTCGACGCCGCGGTGGCCCGCGCCCGCGAGACGTTCGAGTCAGGTTTCTGGCGCAAGCTCCCCGCCGCGAATGACACGGAATACGGCCTGGCCGGAGCCATCTGGACCGAGCGCCTTGGCCGCGCTCACCGCATGGCCAATGAGCTTCGCGCAGGACAGGTTTTGGGTGAAACTGCTGAAGTCATTCACCATCGGAGCTGCCAGGAAGCGATATCGTTGCCGCATGTCAGTGGTGGGCAAGCCGTCGGCCCGCGAGGCCAAGCGGCTGCAGACCCGGGAACGCCTGATGGGTGCGGCCATCGCCGAATTCAAGCGGTCCGGTATCGCCGCAGCTGATGTCGGCGTCATTGTCGCCGCGGCCGGTGTCGCGCACGGCACATTCTTCTTTCATTTCCCCACGAAGGAACACGTGCTGCTGGAGCTGGAGCGCCGTGAAGAAGACCGCATCGCCAAGCAAGTCGGCCGCCACGTGGCCGATTCCGAACACGACATCGCCTCGACACTCAACGAGGCCGTCCGCCTCGTGATGGGCCTGGAGCGGCGGCTCGGAGCTGTTCTTTTCAAAGACTTTCTGGCACTGCACTTCTCGCAGACGCGGCCCGCGGACGAGAGCAACGAGCATCCGGTCATCGTTGCCGTCGCCGGGGAAATCGAGCGTGCCCAGCAGCGCGGCGAGGTGGATCCCGCGGTGGTTCCGATCAACAGCGCGGTGTTCTTCCTGCTCGGCCTGTACGCGCTGCTGACAACCACGCACGACTGGCCGGCCCAGAGCGCGATGATCGATGACTACGTGATCAGGACCCTGCGCAGTATCGAATCCCGCTAGTTTCAAACGTTGGCCGGCCGCAGTCCATCCGGACATGGGTCCACGGTCGATCTCGCACCCCGGATGCCCGGAAACCCATAAAGTGGTCGCTGATGAGTGCATGGATAGTGAGCAACATCCCAGCAGCGCTGCTTCTCCTCGGGCTGATCGTCGTCGTCGCCGGGGCAGCGATGTTGCTCGTCAAATGGGTCCGGCACCAGTTCCCCGCATTGACCCGAGACGAACACAATGACGTCACCAAGTTCACGTACAGTTTCATCGGCTTCATCTACGCCTTCTTCATCGGATTCATCGTCTCGTCGATGTGGGGGCAGATCAACTCTGCCGATGCCAACGCCAGGGACGAAGGCGCAGCCGCAGTCGAAATGGCAAGGGATCTAGGTGTTTTCGCTAAGACCGACGGCGACCGCATCCGGGCGAGCCTGCTCGGCTACGAGAAAGCTGTAATCGCGGAATGGGACAGCGGAACCGGGACACGGTCACCTGAGGCCGACACTGCGCTGACGCAGCTATCGGCGGCCTACCATCAGATCACGGCGACTACCGACAGTCAGAAGGCGCTCCTTTCGACGTCATATGCCAACCTGGACAAGATAAGTCAGGCGCGTACGGTGCGCCTGCTGACAGCGCGGGAAGACACTGGGCCGCCATGGCCATTGTGGGCGGTCATTTTTCTGACCAGCGCCATGGTGCTGGGCACCGTCGTCATCTACGGGGTCGAGAAGCCGGGTATGCACTACCCCATGGTGGCGATCGTCGGCGTGATCGTCGCGACCAATCTGTTTCTCATCCTCGAGCTGTCCCACCCGTTCATTGGGGGCATATCCACTACGAATGACCCGCTGTACGAGGCTGTTTCGATCCTCAATCGGTAGACGTGCGCGGCGCCGGCGCGGTGGTCTGCTTCGTCGTGTCGGCGCCGGCGGTCGCGTCGAAGGCGGGTGCCACGAAGCGTTCCAGAGCCTTGCGCTCGTCGCGGACATTCGCGATCGGGGAGTGGGCCAGCGACACGACGACACGCACGATCCATTGCGCTGCTTGCGGATCGTCATCGGTGATGCCGGTGAGCTCTGCGGCGAGATGGGCGAGCACGGGAGAGGCATGCAATTCCCGCACATCCGGCGAATTGCCCGCGGCGAACATCATTCGTCGCAGCGGATCCGAGCGAATCTGCTGGAGTGCCACGGTGATCGCGGTGATCACTCGTTCCGAGCCACTGAGCCCGGCGACGGCTCGGCGGACCTTGTCGGTGATTCCAGTTGCGAGGCGCACCAATACGGCGTCGCGAATCTGCGCCTTGCCCCCGGCATGGCGATAGATGGTCGCACGCGAGCAGTGCACCTTTGCCGCCAACGTGTCGATGTCGAAGGCGTCCAGGCCCTCGCGTAAGACGAGCTCGGCCGCTGCTGCGTAGATACGATCGGCCGCCGCCGCGCGCCGGTCGCCACCGACCACCCAATCGTCGCGAACCATGGATCTCTCCCTGCGTCACTATCGCCAAATGTTCTCAAATATGAGACACAGATACTCGTAAATGTCTACATCTCCGCAGCTGACGTGGCACCGCTGAGACTTATGGAGCACCTAGTGGGAAAAGCGGTTCGCGACTTTTCCGACCGCGATTGACGCAGCGCGGGCGGCGGCTCAGCGTAGGGACATGACATCGGCGGATACCGGCCTCGGGCTGGCGCTGTTCGACGATCGCTACATCCAGGATCCGCACGAGCTGTACACGGCGATGCATCGGGCCGGTCACGTCCACCCCATCGGGGAGTCGAGCTTCTATGCCGTGAGCAGTTGGGCGGCCGTCGCCGAGGCGGTCGCACGGTGCGAAGACTTCTCGTCGAACTTGACGGCCACGATGATCTATCAACCGCCCCGCACAGTGTCGGCCTTCGAGGTGGGCGAGCTCGGCGGGGAAATCCAGGCGTTGGCGACCGCCGACGAGCCCGCACACTCGGTGCACCGAAAACTCCTGCTGCCGCAGCTGGCCGCAAAGCGCATCCGCGCCTTCGAACCATATATCTCCGATGCCGCAGCGGGCTTGTGGGAGGCAAGTGCCACAGACGTCGGGATCGAATGGATGAGCGCGATGGCCAACCGGCTGCCGATGATGATTGTCGGCCGGATCATCGGCGTCCCCGACGCCGATGTCGACGCCCTCATCGGTTGGGGTTACGCCGCGACCCAAATGGTCGAAGGTCTGGTGACGCAAGCCCAAATGGAATCGGCCGGTGCTGCTGTGCTCGAACTCAGCGCCTACATCACCGAGCAGTTCGCTCGGGCGAGCACCGAACCACGCGACAACCTGCTGGGGGATCTGGCCGTGGCATGTTCGACCGGGGGGTTGAGCGCAGTGGCTGCCCAGGCCATGATGATCACGCTCTTCAGTGCCGGAGGTGAATCGACGGCGTCGTTGATCGGTTCTGCCGCTTACGTTCTCGCGAAGCAGCCGAACGTCGCCGAGCAGATTCGAGACCGCCCCGATCTACTCGGGCCGTTTCTTGAAGAAGTACTCCGCTATGAGCCGCCGTTCCGGGGCCACTACCGTCACGTCGTCAACGACACCGAGCTGTTCGGTACCGAACTCGAAGCGGGTTCCCGTCTGCTCCTCCTGTGGGGAGCGGCCAATCGCGACCCGGCCCACTTCGACGATCCCGCGGAGTTCCGGCTCGACAGGCCGGCAGGCAAGGGGCACATCAGTTTCGGAAAGGGCGCGCACTACTGCATCGGCGCGGCGCTGGCACGGTTGGAGGCTCAGATCGTCATCGGGCAGCTGCTCGAACGCACATCGACGATCGAGGTCGCCGAACTCGGCAGATGGCTGCCGAGTCTTCTTGTGCGACGCCTCGAGCGGCTTCGGCTCACCTTCACTTGAGCCGGCTAGCCGCCTACGCCAGCGCGCACCATTCGCTCGATGTCCGCTTCGGACTTGGCCATCAGGTGGCTGAACAGGATCGCGCAGTCGCTGCAGGACGTCGACACCGACAGATCGCTCAGCTGGCCCAATTCAGACCAGAAGAGCCAATTTTGGGGACGCGCGGGCGTGTCAGTGGCTGCTGCCGCCACCCACCTCGGCGGCCATCGGTGGCGGTAGCGGGGTGGTCGACGTCGGGGTCGTGCTGGTCGGGGTAGCCGACGTCGTCGGTGCAGACGATGAAGTCGAGGTCGACGATGACGAGCTCGAAGTCGTCGAGGTCTGCGACTGCGACGTCTGGGGACCGTGGAAATCCACCCACGACTCTGTGCGAACCACGCTGCCTGCGGAGCTCACCACCAAGGAACTCGAGCTGACTGTGTAGGTGATGCCGTTGTTGGCGGCGGCATAGGAGCCGTTGCCTGAGCTGGACGCGGACAGAATCAGCTTCGCGCCATCGGTGACCCGCACGCCGCGGTATTCGTATCCGCCGGACGTCTTGCAGATCGCTACCCGGGAACTGTCGGTGCTACCGAACAGCACCGCGGCGGACGGGCAGCGCGCAGTCGAGTCGACATATCCCTGTGAGTCGAAGGCGGGGGCGGCGCCGGCGTGTGGCAGAGCAGTCAGGAGCAACGCGGAGCATGCCGCGGCCGCCGCAATGCCTGCGGCGCGGATCAGGTGAGAGGGCATCGCTTTCCACGACACCACGGCAATGCGCCGCTGGCGAGTGTCGATACCGAGAAATTACGAAGTCGTTAGGTTGCTGACATACCCCAGCCTGGGGGTTTGTAGACAGATTTGCGATTGTGTACTGTGACCGATCGCACAGCCGCTAGTGTCTGTGCGTTGTAGCACCGACGGGGGATCTGGATGGAGTTTGGGATGCGAGATCACACAGGCGCTCGGCGCCTGACACTGAAGGCGATCACGACTGTCTTTGCGGCCGTGGCGCTGTTCCTGACGTCGGCGCTGCCGGCCTGGGCGGCCGATTCGATCACCCTCACCTGGGTGCGGCACGGCGAGTCCTACGGCAACATCGCTGGTGCCGGGATCGACACGTCGGTCCCCGGACCCCAACTCACCGCGCTCGGTGAGCAGCAGGCCGAGGCCATCGCCCAGCAGCTCAAAGATGGTGGCTACGACAGCATCTACACCTCGAACATGATTCGCACCCAAGAGACCGCGGCGCCGCTGGAAGCACTTCTGCCGAACCTCCCGGTGTACGAGGAAGCCGGTATCCACGAGATCAGCGCGGGCATCTTCGAAGGATCCCCCATCGACAGCGGACTCGGCCGCATCGCCTACTTCCTGATCCCGGTGGCTTGGACGCTCGGCCTGCGCAGCCTGCCAATCCCCGGCGGCGAGAACGGCAACGGGTTCGAGGCCCGGGTCAACGGCGTGATCAACGATGTGATCGCCAACGGTGATACCAATCCGCTGCTGTTCTCCCACGGCGCCACGATCATGATCTGGACGATGATGAACGTCAAGAATCCCGACATTTTGCTGATGCTCACCCACACGCTGGGCAACACCGCCGTCGTGGTGGTGACCGGCAATCCGGAGGACGGCTGGACGCTGGTCAGCTGGGACGGCGTCCAGGTCAGCCAGACCCCGTCGCTCGGCACCAAGCTGTTCGTCAACGTGCGTGATTTGGTGGTGGCACCGCAGACCGCGGTCTACAACGTGGTGCAGGCCCTCAAGTCTCGCGATTTCAGCCAGGTTGTAGCCGCAGTCCGCGACGGTGTCGTCATGGTCGCCAAGGCCGGCGTCGCCTTTGTCAAGAACACGGTGACCGATATCGCCCAGGCGATCCGTGGCGCGCTGCCGGGCGGCGCGGCAGCCACTTCCACGTCCGTTGCGGCCAAGACGAAGTCGACGTCTGCGGCAGCGACAACGCAAGCGACGGAGGAAACCTCGAACGGCGCAACGGATCTGGGCGACGGCAACAAGGTCGAGCCGGGTAAAGCCGGCGCCGGCTCGACCCGCCGCGACAGCTCGGCTCAGGCGACGTCAGACGACACCAGCCAGAGCGCGTCAACCGACAAGGCAGACGGGGGAGCCAAGAAGGGAACCGGTTCCAGCCGACGGGCCGGCACGCACAAAGCTGCTGCCTGACGCGCGGGTCCCCTTCCGCTCCGTGCGGGAGGGGACCCTTGTGTTCAGCCCAGATACCGCGACTCGAGGACCCGGTCGGGCACCAGATTCTGGTATTCCATGTGGCTACGGTGTTCCATCGTCTCCCAGCCGATGCCCTGCTACCGTCGCGTCGCTTCAGGTGTTCGCGCTTTTCGCGTTATGGTCCCCGTCCGGCACGATCTGGTGGCAGGCCCACGGCCCGGCGCTGGTCGTCCTCGACGTGCTGTATGCGTGCGCCTGGCTGCTGCTCGGCAAGGCCATGTACGACGCCGGCCTGTCGGTCCAGATCGGCACGCTGGGCTGGATCGCACTGTTGCGTGGCCGGCGCCCGGTGTATCCGAGCATGCCGACCACTGGTCTTTTCCGATTGGTTCGGCAGCCGATCTATGTCGCCTTCACCCTGACGGTCTGGACGGTGCCGACGTGGACGCCCGACCAGCTGGTGGTCGCCCTCATTTTCACCGCATATTGCCTGGTGGGTCCACTTTTCAAGGAGGCGCGGTTCCGCCGCGTGTTCGGCGCCGTCTTCATTGCGTATGCGCGCAGCGTGCCCTATTGGCTACCGTTGCCGGGTAGGGCGCGAAGCCGTTCGGGGAGGCGTAGTGAACCTCCTGCTGGTCCTGTACGTATCAGCAGAAGGCAGGGCTGAACCAAAGGACGAACCATTGCTGCGAGCGATCGCCCGGCTAGCCATTGCCGCGCCGCGCCAGGTGGTCGCGGTAGCGATCCTCGTTATCGTGGCGATCGGCATCTTCGGCGTACCCGTCGCCAAGCATCTGTCTCCCAGCGGCTTCGCCGACCCGAACTCGCAATCGTCCCGCGCCAGCGACCTGCTGACCGAGAAGTTCGGGCAGGGCGACGTCCCCTTCCTGGTGGTCGTGACCTCCGATCGATTCGACAGCCCGGCCACGCGCGCGGTCGCGCTCGATGTCATCGACCAGCTCAAGCGGTCCGGCCATGTCACCGGGATCAGCTCACCCTGGACATCTCCGCCGCAGGCGGCGGACGCGCTGGTCAGCCGCGACGAGAAGTCGGGCCTGATCTCGGCCGGAATCACCGGTGACGAAGCCAGTCAGCAGACCTACGCCAGAGATCTGTCCAACCAGATCAGTCGCGACCGCGACGGCATCGTCGTGCGCACCGGCGGCACTGCGATGGTCAATCTGCAGGTGACTCAGCAATCCCAGCATGACCTGCTGCTGATGGAGTCCATTGCGATCCCGCTGAGTTTCCTGGTTCTGGTGTGGGTGTTCGGTGGCGTCTTCGCCGCCGCACTGCCGGTCGCCGTCGGGCTGATGGCGATCCTCGGTGCCTTGGCTGTCCTGCGGGTGACGACTTTCTTCACCGATGTCTCGATCTTCGCGCTGAATCTCACCACCGCAATGGGGCTGGCGCTAGCCATCGACTACACCCTGCTGATGATCAGCCGCTATCGCGACGAACTGGCCGAGGGGCACGACCGCGACGAGGCGCTGATGCGGACCATGGTCTCCGCGGGCCGCACCGTGCTGTTCTCCGGCACCACGGTCGCGTTGTCGATGGGCGTCATGGTGCTGTTCCCGATGCACTTCCTGAAATCGTTCGCCTACGCGGGTGTGGCCACCGTGGCATTCGCCGCGCTGGCCGCGATCGTGATCACGCCCGCCGCGATCAGCATGCTCGGCGATCGACTCGACGCGCTCGACGTGCGCCGTCTACTTCGCCGCATGCTCGGCCGGGCAGAACCCACCCCGCGGCCCGTCGAAGAGCAATTCTGGTACCGCTCAACGCGATTCGTAATGAAGCGCGCGGTGCCGATCGGCCTGGCCGGGGTGGTTTTGCTGGTGATTCTGGGTCTGCCCTTTCTCAGTGTGCGTCCCGGATTCCCCGACGACCGCGTGCTACCCACGTCGGCGTCGGCGCACCAGGTGGGCGACCAGTTGCGCAGCGACTTCACCAACGATTCCGAAACCGCGATCCCCATCGTGATCCCGGATGCGAATGGGCTGTCCGACGCTCAGATCGCCCGATACGCCGCGGACTTGTCACGAGTCCCCGATGTGACGGCAGTGTCCGCGCCGGTGGGCGCTTACGTGCGTGGAAATCCGGTGGGGGTGCCGACGGCGGCGACCGGGCTGGCGTCGGGCAGTGCGCTGCTCACCGTGGAATGCGCCGCGCCTCTGTTCTCCGACCGTTCGGCAACCCAACTCGACCGGCTGCACGACGTGAGTACGCCCGGCAACCGGACGGTCGAGTTCACCGGTATGGCCCAAACCAACCGGGACAGCGTCGACGCCATCACCTCGAGGCTTCCCGTGGTGCTGGGGTTGATCGCGGCGATCATGGTGGTGCTGCTGTTCCTGCTGACGGGAAGCCTGGTGTTGCCTCTCAAGGCGCTTGTGCTCAATGTTCTCTCGCTGACGGCGGCGTTCGGCGCCATGGTGTGGATCTTCCAGGACGGCCATCTCGATGCGCTCGGCACGACGTCGACCGGGACCCTGGTAGCCAATATTCCGGTCCTGTTGTTCTGTATCGCTTTCGGACTGTCGATGGACTACGAGGTGTTCCTGGTGTCCAGGATCCGGGAATTTTGGCTCGCATCGCCTCAGGGTGGCGTCGCGGACAACGACGAGAGCGTCGCTCTCGGCGTGGCTCACACCGGCCGCGTGATCACCGCTGCTGCCCTGATCATGGCAATCTCGTTCGCGGCGTTGACAGCCGCTCACGTGTCGTTCATGCGGATGTTCGGACTCGGCCTGGCGCTGGCTGTGCTGGCCGACGCGACACTGGTGCGGCTCGTCCTGGTACCGGCGTTTATGCACGTCATGGGTCGGTGGAACTGGTGGGCGCCCAAGCCGCTGGTGTGGATGCACCAACGGGTTGGCATACGCGAAGCCGGCCCGGCCAGGCATACTGGATGACGTGTCAAACGAGGGCTCACAGGCAAACACTGGTGAACCAGCCGCGAAGGATCTTCGTATCCAAGACATGCGTCCGATCAGTGTCATTGCCGGTGTGCGCGGTGAATTGCCCCCGCACCGCTTCAGCCAAGCCGAGATCACCGAAGCGTTCCTCACCATTGGTGGGTACGGCGAGTACGAGGAGATCCTGCGCAGTCTGCACCGCAGCGCCAAGGTCGACAATCGTCACTTCGTGATGCCGTTGGACGAATACCCGGCGCTGAAAGACTTCGGCCAAGCCAACGATCTGTTCATCGAGCACGCTGTCGAGCTGGGGTCTGCTGCTATCGCCGGTGCGCTCGACGAAGCCGGCCTGCGTCCCGAAGATGTAGACCTGGTGATCTCGACGACCGTGACGGGTGTCGCTGCTCCGTCCCTGGAGGCCCGTATCGCCGGTCGCCTGGGGATGCGGCCCGACGTGCGGCGGGTGCCGATGTTCGGGCTGGGCTGCGTCGCAGGCGCGGCGGGTGTGGCCCGGTTGCACGACTACCTGCGCGGGGACCCAGACGGCGTCGCGGTGCTGGTGTCCGTGGAGCTGTGCTCGATGACCTACACGGCGAATAAGCCCACAATGCCCGGACTGGTCGGCAGCGCCCTGTTCGCAGATGGGGCCGGAGCCGTCGTTGCGGTCGGTGAGCGACGGGCCAAGAAGATCAACGCCAGCGGCCCCGACATCATCGACTCACGCAGCCATCTGTATCCAGATTCGTTGCGCACCATGGGCTGGGACGTTGGCGCGTCCGGGTTGGAGCTGGTTCTGTCCGCCGACCTGCCCGACGTGATCGAGCGCTACCTGCCCGCCGACGTCACGGAATTCCTTGGCGCACACGGCCTGAGCATCGACGATATCGGCACCTGGGTCTGCCACCCGGGCGGCCCGAAGATCATCGAAGCCATCGTCGGCAGCCTCGAACTGCCTGAGGAGGCACTCGAGCTGACCTGGCGATCACTGGCCGATATCGGCAACATCTCCTCGTCTTCGGTGCTGCACGTGCTGCGCGACACCATTGCCAAGCATCCGGCAGCGGGCCCCAGCGTGATGATGGCCATGGGTCCCGGGTTCTGCTCGGAACTGGTGCTTCTGCGCTGGCACTGATGACTTGGTATGTATTGCTCGTTGCGGCGGTCGCGCTGGAGCGCGTCGCTGAACTGATCGTCGCCCGGCGCAATCTCGCCTGGAGCCGATCGCAGGGCGGTGTCGAGTTCGGCGCCAGCCACTATCCGATCATGGTGGTCCTGCACACGGGGCTGCTTGTGGGCGCCCTGGTGGAGGTGATCGGGCTCCACCGGCCGTTCCTGCCTGCACTCGGCTGGCCGATGTTCGCGATAGTGGTTGCCGCCCAAGGCTTGCGGTGGTGGTGCATCACCACCCTCGGGCAGCAGTGGAACACCCGGGTCGTGGTCATTCCCGGCGCGCAGCGGGTCGGCGGCGGACCCTACCGGTACTTCAGCCACCCCAACTACGTCGCGGTCATCGCCGAGGGCGTCGCGCTGCCCCTGGTGCACACCGGCTGGATCACCGCACTGGTCTTCACAATTCTCAACGCGGCCCTGTTACGGACCCGCATCCGCACCGAAAACGCCGCTCTGGCAAGCCTGTCGTGATCGATCTCCTGGTCGCGGGCGGCGGGCCGGCCGGGCTGGTCACGGCATTGCACGCCGCGCGCGCGGGAATGGCGGTGACCGTGGTCGAGCGGCGTCACCCGCCGATCGACAAGGCCTGCGGCGAGGGAATGATGCCCTACACCGTGCGGCAACTGGACGAACTCGGAATCACGTTGCCCGGCAAGCTGTTTCGGGGTATCACCTATTTCGATTCACAACGCCGCGTCGACGCCCCGTTTCGTGCCGGCCCCGGCCGTGGCGTGCGCCGCACAGCGTTGCACAGTGCCTTGGTGGAAGCGGCCGGCGCCGCTGGCGTCGAATTGGTCACCGCCCATGTCGGATCGATCAGTCAGGATGCGGATTCGGTGCTATGTGCGGGATTTCGTGCGCGCTATCTGGCCGCCGCAGACGGGCTGCACTCACCGATCCGGCGATCCCTTGGCCTGGCTCGTCCGAGTCGCGGGTCGCGCCGGTGGGGACTGCGACGCCATGTCCGAATCGCGCCGTGGAGCGACCGGGTCGAGGTGTACTGGGGTGACGGGGCGGAGGCCTACGTCACGCCGGTCGCCGACGACTGCGTCGGCATCGCGATCCTGACTGCGCGCCAGGGTTCGTTCGAGAGCCGGCTGGCCGAGTTCGGCGAGTTGAGCGACCGCGTGAACGGCCACCCGCACGGGCCCGAGCGGGCCGCGGGACCGTTGCGCCAGCGGGTGGCCGGCCGCACCGCGGGCCGCATCATGCTGGTGGGCGATGCCGCGGGGTACGTCGATGCGTTGACCGGAGAAGGTCTCGGCCTTGCGTTCGGCGGCGCGGAGTTGTTGGTGAATTGCGTTCTGGCGGACCGGCCCGCGGATTACGACCGGCAATGGCGACAGATGACCCGGCGCTATCGGCTGTTGACCGCGGGCCTGCTGCACGCCGTCGAGTTCGGCCCGACGCGGTCGCGGGTGGTGCCCGCGGCGGCAGCGTTGCCGTCTGCGTTCACCAGGATTGTGAACCTGCTCGCTTACTGACCGGCGTAGGCTGCGCCGCTATGAGCAACGGCCCCCGCGATATTGCGGAGATCGCGGACTGGAATCGCCTGTTGGATGGCCGCGTTGCGGTGGTGACCGGGGGTGGGGACGGCATCGGCGGCGCGATCGCGAGGCTGTTCGCCGCGCATGGCGCCGCAGTCGAGGTCGCCGAGATCGACCCTGCCCGCGCCGAACGGATCAGCCGTGACATCTCGGCGGCCGGCGGTGTGATCCGCAGCCACGTCGTCGATGTCACCGTCGACGACGATGTCGCCCGGCTGGCCGATGCGGTGCTGGCCGAGCACGGCCGGGTGGATGTGTTGGTCAACAACGTCGGGGATTACCGGCCGATGGTGGCCTTCGACGAGTCGACGCCCCAGAGCTGGCAGCGGATGTACGACATCAATCTGCGCCACGTGTTCGCAGTTACCCGGGCATTTGTCTGCGCCATGATCAAGGCAGGAACCGGCAGCATCGTCAATATCCACTCCGTGGAAGGCATGCGAGGCTTCCCTCGTGATCCGGTGTACGGCGCGATGAAAGCCGCTGTCGCACACTTCACGACGTGTCTGGCGGTCGACCTAGGCCGGCACGGCATCCGGGTCAACGGCATCGGCACAGATCTCACCCAGACCCCGCAGGTGGACTATCTCACCGGTTACGAGGACGTCGACCACCTGTGGGAATCCTGGGCGCCGGTCGGCCGAGTCGGCTGGCCGGAGGACCAGGCCAGGGTCGCGTTGTTCCTGGCATCGGAGGCTTCTGGGTTCGTCACCGGGCAGAACATCCCGGTCGACGGTGGAACGAAAGCCGGTGGTGGCTGGCTGTTTTCACCGCGCGCCGGCCGCTTCGTGAATCGGTCGAAGCACCTGTAGCGCAGCACCCGGCGGATATGGCGAATCGGTCCGGGCGGTTCTCGCCCATCGGTAACCTCGAAGTCGATGACAACGGAGGTCGCATGACGGCGGACGGCGGCGAGAGCGGCCTGGCGTCGGCACTGGGCGCGACACCTGAGTTGATCACCGTGCGCACCGAGGGCTTGGCGCGCATGGAGGTGTTCGACGGGTGTCCGCCTGAATTGTTGCGTCCGCTGGCCGCCCATCTGCAGCCATTGCAGGCGCCGGTCGGCCAGATGCTGACCCGCCAGGGTGAGCGGGCGGTGTCGTTCCTGCTCATCCAATCCGGCCGGGCCGAGGTCCGCCACATCGGCGACGAGGGCGAGGTCGTCCTCGGCGAGGTCTGCGGCGGGATGATCGTCGGCGAGATCGCACTGTTGCGCGACAAGCCCCGCACGGCCACGGTCACGGTCACCGAACCCTTGACGGCGTACATCGGTGACCACGCGGCTTTCGAGATCCTGGCGGATCTGCCCGGTATGAGCGAGCGGATGGTTCGCACTGCCCGGCAGCGGCTGGCAGCCTTCGTCACCCCGATCCCGGTGGTGCTCAAGGACGGCACGGAGTTGATGTTGCGGCCGGCGCTGCCCGGTGACAGCGAACGTACCTCGAATGGTCCCATCGAGTTCTCCAGCGAGACGCTCTACCGGCGGTTCATGACGATGCGTGCGCCCAGCATGACGCTGATGAACTATCTGTTCCAGGTCGACTACGTCAACCACTTCGTCTGGGTGCTCGTGGACGGCGTGGACGGCCCGGTCGTCGCCGACGTGCGCTTCGTCCGTGACGAGTCGGATCCGTCGCTCGCCGAGATCGCGTTCATCGTCGGTGACGCCTACCAGGGCCGCGGCATCGGCAACTTCATGATGGACGCGCTGATCGTCGCCGCCCAGGTCGGGGGAGTGAAGCGGTTCTCGGGCCGAGTGCTGTCCGACAATGTGCCGATGCGGACGATCCTCGACCGTTTCGGTGCTCACTGGGAGCGAGAGGAGCCCGGAGTTGTGATAACCGAGTTCGACGTACCGAAAGCCGATGCGCTGCTTATCGATCCGGCATTGGCCGCCGAGATCCGGGCAAGCGTGCGGCAAACGCTGCGGGCGATCGGCTGAGATGGCCAGGCCCGCGCTCAACAAGGACACCCGGCTGTGCATCTCGCTGGCCTCCCGACCGAGCAACATAGGCACCCGCTTCCACAACTATCTCTACGAGCAGCTCGGCCTGGATTTCATCTACAAAGCCTTCACCACAACGGATATCGCCGCCGCGATCGGCGGTGTGCGAGCGCTGGGCATTCGAGGGTGCTCGGTGTCGATGCCGTTCAAGCAGGACGCGCTGGCACTGGTGGATCATGTCGAGAAGTCGGCGCGTGCGATCAACGCGGTCAACACGATCGTCAACGACGAGGGCGTGCTGACCGCGGCCAACACCGATTACACGGCCGTGCAGCGGCTGATCGCCGAGCACGGGTTGGACCCGCATGCGGCGGTGCTGATCCGCGGCAGCGGCGGGATGGCCAGCGCAGTGGCAACGGCGTTCCGGGACAGCGGTTTCCATGAGGGCACGATCGTGGCGAGAAACGCCGACAGCGGGCTGGAGCTGGCAGAGCGCCTGGGCTACGAATGGCGCAGTGAGGTGGGGGAACTGCGGACGCCGGTGATCGTCAACGTGACACCCATCGGCATGGCCGGCGGGCCGCAGGAACATGAACCCGCCTACGGCGACGATGTGATCGCTGCTGCGCAAACGGTTTTCGATGTCGTCGCGGTGCCGTCGGAGACGCCGCTGATCGTCGCGGCCCGCTCGGCGGGGAAGCGGGTCATCACGGGCGCGGAAGTGATCGCTCTTCAGGCGGCTGAACAGTTCGAGCGCTACACCGGGGTGCGGCCGAGTGCCGAGCAGGTCGCCGAGGCGTCGGCGTATTCCCGCGCTTAGTGTCCCACGAGCCGTTCTCCGGTGGTGGTAGTCGTTGACGCCGCCGCGCAGTATGGGTAGTCGGGGTGGACTCGCAGGGGTAGCCGGGGCGCGGTCGGCCAGCGCGTGGACGGCGCGGCGAATCTGCCGGTCGGACACTCCGATCCGCTCCGCCAGTGCGGCACTGTCAGCGCCGACTTCTCTTCTGCGGCAAGCTCATCGACGATGCGCTGCTAGGTCTTGCCCCTGTCCGTGGTCGGGCTAAACGTACTCCACGGTGACATGGCAAGGTCGGCTACCCGTCGATGTCGATGCTCGGCATCGACATAGACGGCTGCTAGCCCGAGGCGACGTGGGCCAAGTGGTACGCCAGGGATTGGGCTAGCTGCCCGTTTCGGCACTGGCAAAAATTGGGCTTACGTGTCACACCTGGCGGTCAGGGCGTGACTTGATCTGCCGCTCAGCCTTTGGCTGCACACGCTGGTCGTCCCTCGATTTGCAGTGATCGCATCCATCGATGACCCAATGTCCGAGGCGCAGAACGCAAGGGCACGTATCGCAGTCGATGTGCAAATGACCACACAAGTGGCATGTCGTTAGAAGTTCATCGAACAGCTCGGGCATGTCGCCCCCCATCGGCTGACCACGCTTGTTCACTTCATGATCGCACCTCGCTCGGCTGGCCGCTAGAGCCTTGGGGCACTGGGCGTTGGACGTGCCGCCAGGAGATCTATCGAGATGGCGATGCCGACCTAGCGAACTCGTTAGCTGCTCGTAGTGTCCCAGATGGCACAGTAAGTGAGTCTAACGAGCCGCTGGACGTGGCAGTCGACACCAACGGCGGCGAGGAGACCCTCGGCGAGGTGGTCGACGAGCAAGACGAATGATCCTGCGAGCAGCCAGAATTCGGTGGCCAGTCGCGCCGGTCCGAGTCGCCGCTAGTGTCGTACTTCCACAAGCGAATCGGGGAGAACGGCACAAAGAAAGCTCGGCTGCCGACGGGCGTACGAACGCACGTCGGCAGCCGGGGACTACACAGATCAGGGCGTGATCGTGGTCTTCTGGTCGATGACGTTGGTGGCGTCCATCAGCGGGCCTTCCTGGCCGTCGAGCGCATCGGCATTCATCTGCAGGACGTACAGGCCGTCCTTACCGGGAATCACCACCGTCTTCTGGGCGATGATCCGCTTCTTGCCGTCCTTCATGTAGTTGCCACCGAGCTGAACCGCGTCAAAACCGCTCAGTGTGCTCTTGTTGGGGTCGCCGAGAGGCTGCCAGCCGGGCAGGTTCGCCAGCTCGCCCGGCGCAAACTGCAGGATCTTCTGAGGGTCAACGTTGCCGGTCAGCTTCGAGACGATCGCGATGATGCTCGGCGGGTCAGTAGGATCCTGGGGTTCGTCGAAGACGATCGCCCCGTAGGCCCAGTCGGGCGTCTGGCCCCCGGCATCCTTCCACCCCTGCGGCATCGCCAGATCGATGTTGGGTGAGCCGGGATCGCCGCGTTTGACCGGCGTCTCGGTGATCTGGTTCTGCTTCAGGTAGTCCTGAATGGTCTGATTCGTGCCGGCCGCCGGGCTCGGGCTTGCCGATGTCTCAGCGCTTTTCGACGTGGACGTCGCGGTGGACGTCGAGGTCGACGTGGACGTGTTGGTATCGGTCTTGCTGTCCGAGCCGCAGCCGACGAGCGCGAAACTCAACGAAACAGCGGCCAGACCCGCCGCCACCGCCGTCATCTTGTTCATCGAACGACTTCTCCTTTTGTCGGGGCGCACTTCTGTCAGCGACCAACTGAATTCGATTCAGCAGCTTAATGGGATCCACAGCTAATTCCGAGTGAATGTTTGAAGCGTCCACTATTGCCACGCCGAGGGAACGGGACACGGGGCGGCCAGAAGTAGGCGCTGCGCCGCACGTGTACTTTGGCGGTCATGGGCAAGTCGATCGTCGCAACGTCGTTGGCCACAGCCGCAGCAGCCGTGGTCGGTAGCATCGCCAGCCGTCAGGGGGTCGAAACCTGGTATCCCACACTGCGCAAGCCGCCTTACGTTCCGCCGAACGCGGTGTTTCCGGTGGCGTGGACGACGCTGTATGTCGATATCGCCGTAACGTCGGCCGCGACCGTCGAGAAATTTCGTAACGAAGGCGACGAGGCCAAAGCTCGCAGCTACTTCGGCGCGCTGGGTGTCAACCTCGTGCTCAATGCGGGGTGGAGCTGGCTCTTCTTCAAGCAGCACAAGCTCGGGCCGTCGGCGGTCCTTGCGGGCGCACTTGCTGTCAGCAGCGCCGACCTGGCACGCCGCGCCGCCGGTGCCGACCCGAAGTTCGGTGCCGCGCTGGCGCCTTACCCGCTGTGGTGCTCGTTCGCGACGCTGATGTCCACCGACATCTGGCGCCTCAACCGCTAGAACGGCAACTCTCGCGGTGTGAAGCGGTCGGTGACGTCGCCGACCAGTGAGTAGTCATACGGATCGACCACGACCGGTCCGTCGTCCAGCTTCAACCGATCCATCTCGATCCAGACCACATTCGGGCTCGTGCTCAGCTCGAAGAAGTACATCCGGTTGGTCAGGTCGGTCACCGTCCGGTATTCGGTGTTGTAGACGCCGAAGTTGGCGTAAGGCGCACCGAACGGAACCGACACGTTGCGCATGATCGCCATCACGCCCGCGATCGCCTCACGCTGTGAACCGGGTGCGGGCAACAGCGCCGAGTAGTAGGCCGCCCGTTGGAAGCGATCGACCGGATTGACGTTGCCGGGCAGCGGCATATCGCGGCTGGGATGTGAGAAGTCTTGCAGAGAAAGCAGTTTCAACTGCTCGTCGTAGGTCGGATCGTTCGTCATCAAAGTGTATTGGGCGCCGTGGTGGATCACCGGCTCGGCCCCGCCGAACTCGATGATCGCCGAGTCGCCGCCGGCGTCCTCGAGGGCGAGATGCAGGTTGGCGTCTCGTCCGTGAGCGGAGATCTTGAGCACCTGAATCTCGTCCATCAACCGCAGCGCCTCGGCGACCGTGTCCGCCTGATCCAGCAGGTACTGCAACCACAGTCCGGCCTGTACTCCGGGTTTGGCCGGGTCGCGTGGGCCGAAGTCAGTCGACTCCAGATACAGTCCGTGGCCGGCCAGGCCCGCCTCGTTCAGGCCGTCGACGGTGCCGAGCCCGTAGATCGTGGTAACCAGGCTTGCGTATTGACTGGTCCAGCGCAGCGGATTCGGATCGGACACCAAGCCGGCCGGGTTGCTGCCGTCGCGGTCACGGCCGCGGGGAAACCCCACGATCACCGGCTGGGTCGACTCCGGCCAATCCATGGTCCGCCCGGTGAGAACGATGACATCGTTGGTATTCCACAGCACTCGAGTACACATGGCAGACAGCGTATGCCCGCGAGGCGCGCGCATCGGGCAATCAATCAGTGATATCAAGTCCCCGTGCGGCAGCTCATCGTCTGCCTGACGGCGCTCTGGCTGGCTGCGTGTGCAGCGCAGCCCAGTCCGGCGCCGTCGCCTTCGTCGTCGCCGAGCCTGTTGCCGAGGGGAGGTTCGGTCAATCCGGCCAACATCAAACGGATCCGAACCGCACTACCGGCCGGATACGAGATCGCTGACGTCTCGGGACCGGTGAGCGCCGCAGGCTTGTGGGGATTCGGATCCGGCTGGACGGCGGCACCCGCGCCGTGCGCCACGCTGGCCGACCCCGCCCCCGCCGATCCAGGTGCCCGCGGATACTCGGCGTCAGGGTCGGGCGGCACCGTCTACGTCATCGTCGCGGTGCCCGGTCAGGGCGCCCCGGACGACGGCCTGATCGGCGACTGCGCGCACTGGACGATGACCTTCGCGCACACGACGGGTGAGGTGACCCTGGCCCCCATGTCTGAGGCGCCCCATATCGACGGCGCCCAGACCGTCGCGATGACGGTCGCCACCCGCACTATCGTGGAATCCGGTACCGAGACCGATGGGAACGCCGTCACCGCGCAGGCTTACGTGGACAACCACGTCGTATCCGTCACTCTGATCACCGATCCCGGATCACCCCATCCGCCACTGGATTCGGCGGTCGTGGGCGACCTGCTGGTCACCACCGTGTCCGCGCTGCGCGATTGACCCGGGTACATTGGCCACGATGTTGAAACCCGGCGCGGTCATCGCAGTGCTGTGCGCCGGCCTGCTCGTCGCGTGTGGTTCGGGTGGATCGAACGAACCCACGGCCGACATCGGCAAGATAACGACACTGAAGTCCAGCTTCGGCCCCGACTTCCAGGTCTCCGATGTCGCCAAAACGGGCATCGACCAGAGGCTGCTCACCGGGCAGAAGCTGCCCGACGGGCTGACATTCGACCCGCCCGGCTGCGCGAAATTCGCCGCCGGACAACTCGTACCGACAGGCACCGAGGGCAACATGGCCGCCGTCTCCGCTCAGGGGGAGGGCAACCGGTTCATTGTGCTGGCCGTCGAGACCAATTCGCCACTGCCGGTGGTCGACCCAGGAGCGGACTGCAAGAAGGTCACCTTCAGCGGCGCAGGGATGCGCGGCATTGTCGAAACCGTCGACACACCGAAGATCGACGGCACCCAGACGATCGGTGTGCACCGAATCCTGCAGGCGACGATCAACAACCAGCAGCGCACCGGCGAGACCTACAACTACGCCGCCCACTTCGGCGTCTATCAGGTGATCGTCGCCGCCAACCCGCTGGTGGAACCCGACAAGCCGGTCGTGCCGGTGAACACCCAGCGGGCCCGCGATCTGCTGGTCGCCGGCGTCAACGCCATTCGTAGTTGAGCTCAGCGCACGTCGCGGGGGCGGAACTGAATGCTGATCCGCGGACCTTTGGGCCGTGCGGTTTTCGGAACGGCGTGCTCCCACGTGCGTTGGCACGAACCGCCCATCACCAGAAGGTCGCCGTGGTGTTGCGGGAGACGCAGCGACGGTCCGCCACCGCGAGGCCGCAGCGCGAACACCCGGGTGGCCCCGAGGCTCACGATGGCGACGATAGTGTCCTGGGTACTGCTGCGACCTATGGTGTCCCCGTGCCAGGCCACGCTGTCGGTGCCGTCGCGGTACAGGCACAGGCCCGCGGTGGTGAAGGGTTCGCCGAGTTCGCCGCCGTAGATGTCGTTGAGGCGACGGCGCAGCTTGGTGATGACGGGATGCGGCGCTGCTTCAGTGGTCAGGTCGTGGAAGCTGACCAGGCGGGGGACGTCGAGGACGCGGTCGTACATCTGCCGCCGTTCGGCACGCCACGGGATCTCGTCGACCAGGCCTTCAAACAGCGCGTCGGCATCCTCGACCCAGGCCGAGCGCAGGTCGATCCAAGCGCCTGCGCCCAGGTTGCGGCGCTCGCTGTGCTCGAACAGCGCGCCTTGAACCGCCACAGACACGCATCCGAGGATATCGCACATCTGTTCGATACCCCATGATCTACAGCCGAGACGCTCCGGGGCCCTGGCCGGCGAGCACGTCTTCGGGGTTCGACAGCGCGCAGCTGCGCAGGCTCAGGCAGCCACAGCCGATGCAGTCGGCGAGGTTGTCGCGCAACCGCTGTAGATGCAGGATCCGCTCGTCGAGGTCCTCGCGCCAGCCCGCCGACAGCCGTGCCCAATCCCGGCTCGTCGGCACGCGGTCGGTGGGCAGCGACGCCAGCGCCTCCCTGACCCGCGCCAGGGGTATGCCGAGGCGCTGGGACATCCGGATGAAGGCCACCCGGCGCAGGGTGTCGCGGGCGTAGCGGCGCTGGTTGCCGGAGGTCCGGCGGCTGCTGATCAGACCTTGGCGTTCGTAGAAGTGCAGGGCCGAGATCGCAACGCCGGCCCGCAGGGCGAGCTCGCCGGGCGTCAATTCCTGCTCGGTCACATCTCAACGATAGTTGAGCTGGCTGACCTGTTGTTACGGTGCTAAACGTGACTGCCACCGTGCTGGGCGCCAACTCAGAGGTCGGGACGCTGCGGGTCGTGATCCTGCACCGGCCCGGAGCCGAGCTGCAGCGGCTCACCCCCCGCAACAACGACAAACTGCTCTTCGACGGCCTGCCGTGGGTGTCTCGAGCCCAGCAGGAGCACGATGCGTTCGCCGATCTGCTGCGGTCGCGGGGTGTGGAAGTCTTGCTACTGGCCGAGTTGCTGACCGAAGCGCTGAACAGCGGAGCCGCGCGGATACAAGGGATTTCCGCGGCCGTGGATGCCCGGCGTCTGGGACTGCCCCTGGCGCAAGAACTCTCGGCCTATCTGCGCAGCTTGGAGCCCGCGGCGCTGGCGCACGTGCTGACCGCGGGGATGACCTTCACCGAGTTGCCGTCCAGCGCGAATGCCGACACGTCGCTGGTGCGGCGCATGCACCACGGTGGCGACTTCGTCATCGAGCCGCTGCCCAATCTGCTGTTCACCCGCGACTCGTCGTTCTGGATCGGCCCGCGGGTGGCGATCACCTCGCTGGCGCTGCCGGCCCGGATCCGCGAAACCTCGCTGACCGACCTGATCTACGCCCACCACCCGCGGTTCCTCGGTGTCCGCCGCGCCTACGAGTCCCACACCGCGCCGGTAGAAGGCGGTGACGTGCTGCTGCTCTCGCCCGGTGTGGTGGCCGTCGGCGTGGGGGAACGCACCACACCGGCAGGTGCGGAAGCGTTGGCGCGCAGCCTGTTCGACGACGGGCTCGCCCACACCGTGCTGGCGGTCCCGATCGCGCAGGAGCGGGCTCAGATGCACCTGGACACCGTCTGCACGATGGTCGATGTCGACGCAGTGGTGATGTATCCCGCGATCAGCGACTCACTGTCGGCGTTCACCATCAAACGGACCCCCGACGGCGTGACGATCCTCGACGAGGCGCCATTCGTGAAGGCCGCCGCCGAGGCGATGGAGATCGAGCAGCTGCGGGTCATCGACACCGGGCTGGACCCGGTGACAGCCGAGCGTGAACAGTGGGACGACGGCAACAACACGCTGGCATTGGCGCCCGGCGTTGTCGTCGCCTATGAGCGCAACACCGAAACCAATGCCCGGCTGCAGGATTCGGGCATCGAGGTGTTGCCCATCGCCGCCTCGGAGCTCGGTACCGGGCGCGGCGGACCGCGGTGCATGTCGTGCCCGGTCGCCCGGGATCCGCTGTGACCGACCTGCTGATCGACGGCCATCTGGTCGCCGGAGGCTCTGGCACGTTCAGCACGATCAACCCGGCCACCGAAGAGCCGATCGGGTTGGCCGCCGACGCCGACGCCGCCGACATGGCCCGGGCGATCGGCGCGGCGCGATCAGCGTTCGACGACACCGACTGGTCGCGCGATGTCGCGCTGCGGGTGCACTGCCTGCGCCAGTTGCGGACGGCGCTGAACGCCGAGATAGAGGAACTGCGGGCGGTGACCGTCGCCGAGGTGGGCGCCCCGATCACGGGCACCCATGGCTCGCACCTACAGGGTCCGGTCAACGATCTCGCGTCTCCCGCCGATATCGCCGAAAATTATTCGTGGCGAACTGATCTGGGTCTGGCGTCCCCGATGGGGATCGCGACGCGGCGTGACTTGGTGCGTGAGCCCTACGGTGTCGTCGGCGCGATCACCCCGTTCAACTTCCCGCATCAGATCAACCTCGCCAAACTCGGGCCGGCGTTGGCCGCCGGCAACACCGTGGTGCTCAAGCCGGCCCCCGAGACGCCGTGGTGTGCCGCCCATGTCGGGCGAATCATCGCTGAGCACACCGACTTTCCACCTGGAGTTGTCAACATCGTTACCTCCAGCGACCCCCGGATCGGCGCGCGACTCTGCGAGGACGCCCGAGTCGACCTGGTGTCCTTCACCGGGTCCAGCACCACGGGTACGGCGGTGATGGCCGCCGCGGCGCCGACCATCACCAAGGTCTGCCTCGAGCTCGGCGGCAAGTCGGCCTTCGTCGTCCTCGACGACGCCGACCTGGCGCTGGCCTGCGGTGCGGCGGCAGTGGCCGTCTCCCGGCACGCCGGGCAGGGCTGCGCGTTCACCACCCGGCTGCTGGTGCCTCGTGACCGCTATGACGACGCCGTCGACGCCGCGGCCGCTGCGATGGCCGACATCCCGGTCGGCGACCCGACCGACCCTGCCACCGTGTGCGGGCCACTGATCTCGGCCCGCCAGCGGGACCGGGTCAAGGGCTACCTGGATCTCGCTGTGGCCGAGGGTGGATCGTTCGCCTGTGGCGGCGGCAGACCCGCCGGGCTGAGCCTGGGTTATTTCATCGCACCGACGGTGATTCGCGGGCTGGACAATTCGGCACGGGTGGCCCGCGAGGAGATCTTCGGCCCGGTGCTGGTGGTGGTGGCCCATGACGGCGACGACGATGCGATCCGCATCGCCAACGACTCGCCGTACGGCCTGTCGGCGGCGGTATGGAGTGCGGACTCGGATCGTGCGGAGGCCGTGGCGGCACGGCTGCGGACCGGCACGGTCAGTGTGAATGGGGGAGTGTGGTACTCCGCCGACGTGCCGTTCGGCGGCTACAAACAGTCCGGCAACGGGCGCGAGATGGGGCTGGCGGGTTTCGAGGAATACCTCGAGACCAAGGTGATCGCCATCGCGGTAGACCTATAGTGCGGACAACGTGACCGGCCTGCCCTTCGATCCCGATGCGCTGCGCGCTCGCTACGCACACGAGCGTGAGATCCGGCTGCGCCCCGACGGGATCGCGCAGTACGTCGAGGTGGCGGGTGATTTCGCGGGATTCGCACGCGATCCCTGGTCGGGTGAACCGGCCGACCGCGAGCCGCTGACCGACGAGGTGGACGTCGCGATCGTCGGGGCCGGATTCGGTGGCCTGCTGACCGGGGCACGCCTGCGCGAACTCGGCGTCGACGGGATCCGGCTGATCGACAAGGCCGCCGACGTCGGCGGCACCTGGTACTGGAACCGCTACCCCGGCATCGCCTGCGATGTGGAGTCCTACGTCTACCTGCCACTGCTGGAAGAGACCGGCTACGTACCGACCGAGAAATATGCCAAGGGCCCGGAGATCTTCGCGCACTGCCAGCGTATCGCCGAGCATTACGACCTGTATCGAGATGCCTGCCTGCACACCGATGTCCGGCAGATCCGGTGGGACGAACAGCTCTCGCGTTGGATCGTGCACACCGACCGCGGCGACGCGATCCGCGCCCGCTTCGTCTCGATGGCCAACGGCTATCTGCAGAAGCCGAAGCTGCCCGGCATCCCAGGCATCGAGTCGTTCGCCGGGCACACCTTCCACACCAGCCGGTGGGATTACGACTACACGGGTAAAGACCTGGAACTGCTGGCGGACAAGCGAATCGGCATCGTCGGCACCGGTGCGACGGCCGTACAGTGCGTACCGCACCTGGCGCGGGCGGTGCGGCACCTGTCGGTGTTCCAGCGCACGCCGTCCTCGGTCGACGTCCGCAACAACCAGCCGACCGATCCGCAGTGGGTGGCCGGCCTGACGCCCGGCTGGCAACGCCGCCGGATCGAGAACTTCCAGCAGCTCACCGCCGGCGGCGAGGCTGACGAGGATCTGGTCGCCGACGCCTGGACCTCGATCACCAAGACGCTGCTGGTGATGAGGGACGGCGAGCTGGCCGACTTCGCGAAGATGGAAGAGGTCCGCGCCCGGGTGGACGCGACGGTCACCGATCGTGGCACCGCCGAGGCACTCAAACCCTGGTACGGCTACTTCTGCAAGCGGCCGTGCTTCCACGACGACTACCTGGCAACGTTCAACCGGCCCAACGTGACTCTGGTGGACACGCACGGGCAAGGCGTGCAGTGCATCACCGAACGCGGTGTCGTGGTCGACGGCGTCGAGCATCTGCTCGACTGCCTGATCTTCGCGACGGGTTTCGAAGTGGGCACCGAGTACTCTCGGCGCACCGGCTTCGAAATCCTCGGCGCCGACGGGCGCACCCTGACCGACAAGTGGCGCGACGGTATCCGGACGCTGCACGGGTTACTCGTGACGGGCTTTCCCAACCTGTTCGTCGAAAGCATTGCGCAGTCGGGGTTTACGGTGAACTTCCCGTACCTGCTCGACGTCCAGGCCTCGCATGTCGCCTGGATCATCGCCGAGGCACTCGCGCGTGACGTCACCCGGCTGGAACCGACCACCGGCGCCGAGGACGGCTGGGTCGAGATCGTGGTGGGCAGATCGGCGGGAACCGCTGAGCGCGCCCGGTCCTGCACGCCCGGCTATTACAACCGCGAGGGGCAGGCCAACGCTACAACGCGGCAGGGCAGCTTCTTCTACGGCACACCAACCGAATACGCCGACATCCTGGCGGCGTGGCGAACTGATGGCACGCTCGCGGGGCTCGACATCGCTGACGGCGGTCGTGGATGACCAAGCGCTACCTGGCGGGGCGTTTGCGGGTGGCCCTTCGGCGGCGTCACTCACCACGCGTGGCGATCATCGGCGCCGGGTTCGGCGGCCTGGCTGCCGCCGTGGCATTGCGGCGCATCGGTGTCGACGACCTGGTGATCATCGAACGCTGCGACGGCGTGGGCGGAACCTGGCGGCTGAACACTTATCCCGGTGCGGCGTGCGATATCCAGAGCCACCTGTATTCGTTCTCGTTCGCCCCGAACCGAAACTGGAGCCGTACCTACGCCCGCCAGCCGGAGATCCTGGAGTATCTGGAGACGGTGGCCAAGGATTTCGATCTGGACCGTCATTTGCTCACTGGGACCGCGGTGCGGAGCATGCAGTGGAATGCGAGCACGTCGCAATGGGATCTCGACCTCGAATCGGTCTCCACCGGAGGGGTTTTCGGGTTCTCCGCCGATGTCGTGGTCAGCGCGGTGGGCTTGTTCGGCGAGCCGAAGCTGCCCGACATCGACGGCCTGTCCGACTTCGGCGGGTCTATCATGCACACCTCGCGGTGGGACCCCCGCGCCGACCTCAGCGGTTGCCGGGTGGCGGTGATCGGCACGGGAGCCAGTGCCGTGCAGATCGTTCCGGAACTGGCGAAGGTCGCCACCGAGGTGACCGTCTTCCAGCGCACGCCGCCATGGATGGTGCCCAAGGACGACCGTGCGTTCAGCGCCGAGGAACTCGGCCGGTTCCGTCGCAGCCCGCTCGCCGCGCGTCGCGAGCGATGGCGGCTGTGGAAAGAGCAGCACGACAACACGGCATTGCGGATCGACGACCCGCTGGTCGCCGGGCGGCAGGGCATCGCGGAGAAATTTCTACACCGCACTGTCGCCGACGAACGGCTGCGCGAGGCCTTGACTCCGGACTATCCGTTCCGCTGTAAGCGGGTGCTGCTGGGCGGCGACTACTACGCCGCGCTGCAGCGAGACAACGTATCGCTGGTGACCGAGCCGATCGAGAAGATCACCGAGGCGGGCGTGTGTACGCCCGCCTCGGCGACCGATGTCGACGCCATTGTGCTGGCCACCGGATTCCAGACCAACCACTACCTATCGGGCATAGAGGTGATCGGGGTCGACGGCCAGTCACTACATGAGCGGTGGGGTGAAGACCCGAGTGCCTATCTCGGCGTGGCCGTCAGCGGCTACCCGAATTTCCTGATGCTGTACGGACCCAACACCAACCAGGGCGGAAACTCGATCGTCTACATCTTGGAGGCCGGCGCCCGGCTGGTCGCCGACGCGGTCGGGCGGCTCATGCGCAGGGGCGGCACGCTGGAGGTACGACCCGACGCCGAGCGGCGGTTCAACGAGGAGATCTCCGCCGAACTCGAGCAGACGGTATGGACACAGTGCGGCAGCTACTTCCGGTCGCCGGGCGGGCGCATCGTCACGCAGTGGCCGTACAACGAGCTCGAGTACGCCAAGCGCACCTGGCGCCTAAAGCCACGCGACTGGATCCACCGGGCAGGCGATCACAATCCCAACGGCCAGGTTCCGATGACGTCGCCGTCGGCCAGCCGGTCCAACTCGTGATCCGTCAACCCCAGTGACCCGCCGAGGATTTCGGCGTTGTGCTGGCCCAACAGCGGAGCGGCACTGGTGACGAAATGCCCGGTGACCGGTGGCCGCGAGTAGGGCAGTGGGCCACACAGCGGGTGGTCGATCGGTTGGAAGAAGCCGCGGGCCCGCAGTGCGGGGTTGTCAATCACCTCGGGCGGCTGCACCACGGGTGCGGCCGGAATACCCGCCGTGAGCAGCGCGGTGACGGCCTCGTCGCGGGCCTGGTCTTTCAGCCAGCCGGCAAGGTGCCCGTCGATCACGTCGGCCTCCTCCGCGGTGTAGTCGACGCCGTGTGTCCACATTGGCTGCCCGAGAACAGCTTTGAGTGCCTGCCAGTCGCCGTCGTGGCGGACGCTGACGGCGATCCACTGGTCGTCGCCGGCGCAGGCGTAGACGTTCTGCACGGCGAACTCGTGCCCGCGGTTACCCTGGCGGGTCAGCAGCACACCGGCGGCGTCACGCTCGATGACCTGCAGGGCGCTGGCGTTGAGGACCACATCGATCATCGGCACCTCGATCAGCTGGCCCTGCCCGGTGCGGCGCCGATGCTCGAGGGCGGCGAGCGTGAGAAAGGCGGCGTGCACACCGGCCAGCGGATCGCACGCCCCGCGCGGCGCGGTGGGCAGGCCGTCGGGATATCCGGTGAGCCAGGCCAGCCCGGCGAGCTGCTCCATCGTCATCGCAAAGCCGACCCGGTCACGCCACGGCCCGTCGAGGCCGAATCCCGGCATCCGGACCTCGATGATCTGCTCGTTGAAACCGCGCAGCTGCTCGTCGCCCAGCCCGAAGTTCTCCATCACCCGCGGGGTAAAGTTCTCGATCACCACATCAGCCTCGGCGACCAGGCGGCCGAAAAGTGTTCTGCCGTCCTCGGATCCCAGGTCCAACGTCACAGACCGCTTGCCCGAGTTCACCCCGTGGAAAACCCAGCTGTACTCCCACCAGCGTTCGACGTCTTCGCGGAAGCCACCGGCGAAGCGCATCCCGTCCGGGCGCTGCACAGATTCGATCTTCACCACGTCGGCACCGAGCATCGCCAGCAGATGGGTAGCCGACGGGCCGGCCCAGAACGCCGTCAGGTCGACCACCCGGACCCCGTCGAGGGGCAGGCTCGACCGTGCGGGCTGCCGTTCCCGGAGCGGCCAGATGCCGACGACACCGGTGTCGCTCAGCGCGGGCGGCAGGGCGGGAGGCAGCGGTGGTGTGCGGCTCATCCGCCAGGGCGGACCCGGCGCCCGGAATCCGGCCGGGTGGTCGAGGAATGATCCCCGGGCGACGAAATGATCCATCTCGGAGAGGGTTTCGCCGTTCCCGATCGCCGTCATCGGGATCCTGAACAGAGCCGCCAGCTCGACGATCTCGGCGACGGTGTGGGTGGCGAAAAAGTCGGCGGTACGTGCTCGGATGAGATCCCGCTGTTCCCAGCGGCCTACCTGGAAGCGCAGTTCCGGGACGTCGGCCAGGTCGGGACATTCGACCATCGCGCAGAAGTCCTGCCACTGCTGAGCGGTGGCCATCGAGATGCCCACGTAGCCGTCTTGGGCCCGTTCGACCGAGGGTACTTCGGTGGTCCGCCCGAGAACCTCCAGGAGCATCAATTCCTTGCGCAGCCAAGAGAACACCTGCATGGAGGTGGTCATGGCTTCCAGGACGGACAGGTCGAACGAGCCGCCGCCGCGATAGGCGGCCAGGGCGAAGAACGCGGCGTAGCTGCCGGCGATGAACTCGCCCAGGTCGCCGCCGACGGCGATCGGCGGGCGGTCGGGTTCGCCGCGGGAGCCGGTCGATCCGCACCACGCCTGCAGGGTGAACTCGGTGGCGGGCAACTCGGTCCACGGCCCGGCCCAGCCGAAGTCGGACACCGTGATCACTTCGGCTGTGCAGCGGGCGATTTCGTCGCTGCCGAGGCCCAAGGCGGTGGCTTCGGCCGGCGTCGCTCCCAGGATTGCGACGTCGGCCCACTCCAGCAACTCGCGCGGAACGGTCGCGCTGGTGACACTGCGTTTGCCGCCGGCCAGGAACGAGAAGAACGGGCTGTCACCGGCAGACTCCTGCACACCGACGGGCCGGTAGCGTCGCAGCCGATGCCCGGGCGGCGGCTCGACCATCACCACATCGGCGCCCGCGTCACGCAGCAATTTGCCGCAGTAGGCGGTGGCGATCCGGTCGCCGATCTCGAGCACCCTGATACCCGATAGTGGAGATACCATGGGGCTCAGGCGATCCCGAAATCGATCACCCCGCGGACCAACTCGCCGCGCAGCAGGTCGTCAAATGCGGTGTTGATCTCGTCGAGGCGGTAGCGACGGGTGATCATCTCGTCGAGGTGAAGCTGTCCGGCGGTGTACATGCTTGCCAGCATTGGGATTTCGGAACGCGGATTGCACGACCCGAACACCGTGCCACAAAGGGTTTTGTTCATGAGCACCAGGTCCTGGATGTCCAGATGCATGGGCAGCGGGCCGGCCGGAGCCATCCCGGTCAGCACGCAGGTGCCCCCCTTGCGGGTCAGTGCGAGTGCGTCGCGCACGTCGTCGCCGGTGATGTCGGAGGGGGAGACGACCACGCAGTCCGCCATCACCCCGCGGGTGAGGTCCCGGACGAGGTCGGTGGCGTCGGCGGCCCACACCGCCGTATGGGTGGCACCGAAATCGGATGCCGACTTGCGTTTGTTCTCAAGGGGATCCACGGCGACGATCGTCGTCGCGCCGTTGATCCGGGCGCCCTGGATCGCGGCGGTTCCGATGCCGCCGGCACCGATCACGACGACCGTGTCGCCGCCGCGCACATTGCCGCGATGGACCGCCGAGCCGTAGCCCGTCGGGACCGCGCACGACAGCAACGCCGCAGGCACCATCGGGATGTCAGGGTCGATCTTCACCAGCGAATCGGCGGCGACCACGGTGTGTTCGGCGAAGGCGCCGATCTTGGACGTGTGGCCCAGGTCGGCGCCGTCGAGAGTGTGATGGCGGAACGTTCCGTCGGTCGGCATGCCGGGGACCAACACCCCGGCGCCCTTGTCGCACAGGTACTCCATGCCCGACGAGCACCAGCGGCAATGGCCGCACACCGCGACGAACGACGTCACCACATGGTCGCCCTGGGCCAGCGCGGTGACGCCGGGCCCGACCTCGACCACCACGCCCGAGCCCTCGTGGCCACCGATCGTCGGTGGCCGGGTCTTGGGGGCGCCGGGCGGTGCCATGAAGTTGTTGCGGATGTGGTCGTCGGAATGGCAGAGGCCGGCGGCGGCCATCTGGATCAGCACCTCGCCGGTGCGCGGGGGGTCGAGCTCGAAGTCTTCGATCGACCAGGCGTCGCCCGCCTGACGGACGATGGCGGCGCGGCTTCTCATGGCCCCGACCTTACGGGTCGCAGATATTCCTCAGTTCGCGGAGAGTGAAACGGGGCGCACGCCCCGGTTAATCGCGCTTAGGTTGACCTCGTGGCAATCAAACTTGGACTTCAGATCCCGAACTTTTCCTACGGCACCGGCGTCCCGGAGCTGTTCCCGACGGTTATCGCGCAGGCTCAGGAGGCCGAGGCGGCGGGATTCGATTCGGTGTTCGTGATGGATCACTTCTATCAACTGCCCGGGCTGGGTGCGCCCGAGGAGCCGATGCTCGAGGCCTACACGGCGCTGGGTGCGTTGGCGACGGCGACCGAGCGGGTGCAGTTGGGCACGCTGGTCACCGGCAATTCCTATCGCAATCCGACGCTGCTGGCCAAGGCGATCACCACGCTGGACGTGGTCAGCCAGGGCCGGGCCATCCTGGGTATCGGGACCGGCTGGTTCGAGCTGGAGCACGACTCGCTGGGCTACGAGTTCGGCACGTTCACCGACCGGTTCAACAAGCTCGACGAGGCGCTGGCGATCATCCTGCCGATGCTGCGCGGCGAGCGCGTCAGCGTCGAGGGCACGTACTACCGCACCAACGAAGCCTTCGCCAATCCCCGTTTCCGCGACCACATCCCGCTGATGATCGGCGGCAGCGGAGAGAAGAAGACCATCCCGCTGGCCGCGCGCTACTTCGACCACCTCAACATCATCGCCGGGTTCGACGAACTACCCCGCAAGGTGCAGGTGGTCAAGGACCGCTGTGAGGAGATCGGCCGTGACCCAAGCACATTGGAGACGAGTGTGCTCGCTATCGCGCTGATCGACGAGAACGTCACCCCCGACATGATCCCGGACGACTTCAAGCAGCAGGCAGTGTTCGGCAGCCCGGATCAGATCGCCGACCAGATCAAGACGAAGGTGCTCGACGCAGGCGTCGACGGCGTCATCCTCAGCGCCGCCACAATCAACGGCTACAAGCCCGGTGGTGTCACGGCGGTCGCCGAGCTGCTGAAGCCGGTGCTCGGACTCGGCTAGCGCCAGCTGGGCAGCCAGATCTCCATGTTCCACGTCGCCTGGGAGATCGGGACGCCCGTCAGCACCGGATACAACCACGCGAAGTTGGTGATCACCAGCGCGACATAGCAGCTGACCACGATCAGCCCGAGCGTTCGTCGCTCGGCGTTCTGGTTGGGCGCGTGCAGGATGTCGCCGAGGATCAGCGCGATCGCCATCACCAGGAACGGCGCCAACGGCACGGCATAGAAGAAGTACATCTGCCGGTCGATGTCGGCGAACCAGGGCAGGAATCCCGCGCCGTAACCGGTGAGCACGACGCCATAGCGCCAGTCGCGACGGACGAACGCCCGCCACAGCGCGTAGATCAGGACGGGTACCGCCAGCCACCACATGGCGGGGGTGCCGACCAGCATCACGGCCTTGACGCACGAGGACGCGCCGCAGCCCGGCACGTTCTGGTTGTCGATGGCGTACAGCACCGGCCGCAACGACATCGGCCACGTCCACGGCTTGGACTCCCACGGATGATGGTTGCCGTTCGAGTTCGTCAACGTCGAGTGGAAGTGATACGCCTTGTACGTGTAGTGCCACAGCGACCGGATCGCGTCCGGCGGCTGAAACCACTCTCGCTCACCGATCGACTGTCCGACCTCGTAGCGGTTGACAGCCGTCTCCGAGGAGAACCACGGCGCATACGACGCCAAGTACACGCCGAACGGGATGAGGCCGAAGACGTAGGCGCTCGGCCCCAGATCCCGGCGGATCACCCCGAACCACGGCCTCGGTACCCGGTAGGCGCGGCGGGCGGCGATGTCGAACGCCAGCGACATCGCGCCGAAGAACACGATGTAGTACAGCCCGTTCCACTTCGTCGCCGTCGCCAGCCCCAGCAGCACGCCCGCCCCGAAGCGCCACCACCGCACGCCGAGCCGCGGACCCCACGGAGTCTCGGCGATACGGCCGTCCAGCAGGGCGTTGTGCATCCGCTCTCGAACTTGATCGCGATCGACGATCAGGGCACCGAACGCGGCGACGACGAAGAACACCTGGACGCCGTCCAGCAGTGCGGTGCGTGCGGCGACGAAGCTCACGCCGTCCGCGATCAGCAGCAGGCCGGCGATCGAGCCGACCAGCGTCGAGCGGGTGATCCGCCGCACGATGCGCACCACCAGCAGAACCACCACCACACCGAGTACCGCACTGGTGAATCGCCAACCGACGCCGTTGTAGCCGAACAGCGCCTCACCGAACGCGATCAGCTGCTTGCCCACCGGCGGGTGCACCACCAGCCCGAAGCCGGGGTTGTCCTCGACGCCGTAGTTGTGCAGCACCTGCCAGGCCTGCGGGGCGTAATGCTTCTCGTCGAAGATCGGGGTGCCGGCATCGGTAGGTGCGCCGAGGTTCATCAGCCTCGTCAGGGCGGCCAGGGCGGTGATGATCGCGGTGGCCACCCAGCCCTCGATGCGATCGACCGGGCCGAAGTCGGCGACCGGCACCAGCGGGCCGGGGCTGATGACGGGCGCATGACGCGGATGCGCGTCGAGGTCATCGGCTGTCGTGGTCATCGCCTGCGATCGTATTCTGTCTTCCGTGGAAACCCCGAGTCGCTACGCGCCTGCCCGCCGAGCGTGACTGCCGGGAGACTGCTTCTCGGCGCCACGCCGCTCGGACAACCTGGCGACGCCTCGAAACGCCTGGCCGACGCCCTGTCCACGGCTGATGTGGTGGCTGCCGAGGACACCCGGCGGGTGCGCAGCCTGGCCCAGTCGCTGGACGTGCGGATCAGCGGACGGGTGGTCAGCCTGTTCGACCAGAACGAGGCGGCCCGAGTGCCGGCCCTGGTCGACGACATCAAGTCGGGCGCCACGGTCCTGGTGGTCAGCGACGCCGGGATGCCGCTGATCAACGATCCGGGCTATCGGATGGTGGCGGCCTGCATTCACGAAGGGCTGACGGTCTCGTGTTTGCCCGGCCCGTCGGCCGTCACCACCGCGCTCGCGGTGTCCGGGCTGGCGTCGGACCGGTTCTGCTTCGAAGGATTCGCGCCGCGCAAGCAGTCCGCGCGGCGGAGCTGGCTGGCCGGGCTCGCCGCCGAGCCCCGCACCTGTGTGTTCTTCGAATCCCCGCGACGGCTGGCCGAGTGCCTGCGTGATGCCGTCGACGAACTCGGCGGACAGCGCCGCGCGGTGGTGTGCCGGGAGCTGACGAAGGTGCACGAGGAGATCCGGCGCGGCACACTGAGCGAACTCGCGCAGTGGGCCGACGATAAGGTCCTCGGTGAGATCACGGTGGTGCTCGCCGGGGCGGTGCCGACCACAGATCTGCCGACGCTGGTCGCGAAGGTCGACGCGTTGGTGGCCGACGGGATGCGGGTGAAGGACGCCTGCGCCCACGTGGTGGACGCGCACCCGGGCACGCCGTCGCGACGAGAGCTCTACGAGGCGGTGCTGCGCTCGCGCTCCGGCGGGCCGGAGGGCAGCGACCCGGGGAATTGACCGGTGTGAATGACCGCGGCTGCTTTGTCCAGGCACTCCTGCCATTCGGCTTTCGCGTCGGAGTCGGCGGTGATGCCGCCGCCGACACCGAGCACGGCCGCGCCGGTGGCGTCGAACTCGACGGTGCGGATCGCCACGTTCAGCTCGGTGCCCGCGATCGGGGAGGCCATGCCGACGGTGCCGCAGTACACCCCGCGCCGCCGCGGCTCCCACTGTGAAAGCAGTTGACGGGCACGGCCTTTCGGTGTTCCGGTCACTGAAGCGGGTGGGAACGCGGCGGCTAGCAGCGCCGCGTTGGTGACCTCGTGCCGCACGGTGGCCGCCACCGTCGACACCAGATGCCATACGCCCGGCGCGGCCTGGACAGTCAACAGTTCGGGGACGGTGACGGTGCCGGTGTCGGCGACCCGGCCGAGATCGTTGCGCACCAAATCGACAATCATGATGTTCTCGGCGACGTCCTTGGCCGACGCCAGTAGTTCCTTGGGTGGGCCGCACAACGGGAGAGTGCCTTTGATCGGACTGGACGTCACGTCGGCGCCCACCCGGCGCAGGAACAGTTCCGGTGACAGCGAGGCCACTGCCCCCCAGTCGCCGGCCAGGTAGGCCGCGCGCGCCGGCGTGGTGCGAGTCACCGCGTCGGCGAAGAACTCCAGCGACGAGCCGCGCAGCGTGCCGGTGAACTGCGTGCACACGCAGGCCTGGTATACCTCGCCGGCGCCGATCGCGGCCAGACAGTGCAGTACGCCGGCCTGATGGCGCGCGAAATCTGGCTCTTCCCAATCGATTTCGTAGGAATCAAGCGGCGCCGGAGACGACAATGCTTCGGCTACCCATATGGCTATCGGTGCGGCGGAAAGGCTTTCGTGCCACCAGCAGCCGTCGACGTCCAGGCGCAGCACGCTGTCGGTCCAGCCGCCTGCCGCCTCGGGGATCCGCGCCGCACGGCCGTCGGCGGCCGCATCGGGGTAGGACAGATAGCCGATCCAGCCGCCGCCGATCGCGTCCCCGCGATCGCCGGGCGGCACCGCGAACGCCTCGGCGGGGGGGATCGCCCGCACCGGGACGGTGGGGGCGATCACCGCCGCCGAGCCAAACCAGTCGCCGGCCAGCGCGGCCGGAGGCGGCAGCCGGCGCTGTGCGGCGGCGCCGGCTACGGACCGCAGGACGTCGGCGGGTGTGCCGAGATCCCCGAGCCGGTCGATGCGCATCGCCCTAGCCTGACGCCTGCGGCCAGCAGACGCAAAGGCGTCAGCGGCTGATCTCCCTGCGCACCGTCACAGCGGCAAGCTTCTCCGGGTTGCGCATCGCATAGAAGTTGGTGATGGTGCCTTCGGTGATCTCGACCATCATCACCGATTCCGGCACCTCGCCGCGGTAGACCACGATCGCAGGTGCTCCGTTGTAGTTCGCGCCTTCGATCCGGTATTCCGGCGTGGCCTGGCGGAACAGCCCGATGATGAACCGGGCGACCTTGTCGGGGCCCAGAATCGGACGGCGCGCGGCGCTGGCCTTGCCGTCACTGTCGGAGGTGAACACCACGTCGGGCGCCAGCATGCTCATCAGCCCGTCCAGGTCGCCGGTCGCCGCCGCCGTCAGGAACTGCAGGGTGATCTGCTCGGACTGCTGCGGGTTCATCGGCTCGAATCGCCGCCGCCGCGCATGCACGTGTTCGCGCGCGCGATGCGCGATCTGGCGCACCGCGGCCGTGGATTTTCCTACCGCATCCGCGATTTCGTCGTGGCTGAAGCCGAACACCTCGCGCAGCACGAACACCGCACGCTCGTCGGGCGTCAGCGTCTCCAGCACCACGAGCATGGCCATCGACACCGATTCGGCCAGCACCATATCGTCGGCCGCATCGTGCTCGTCGAGCAGCAACGGCTCGGGCAGCCACGGCCCCACGTAGTCCTCCCGGCGGCGGGCCTGCGAGCGGAGCGTGTTCAGGGCCTGCCGGGTGACCAACTGGGCCAGGTAGGCCTTGGTGTCGCGAACTGCCGTCAATTCGACCGTCGCCCAGCGTAAGTAACTGTCCTGCAGAACGTCGTCGGCTTCGGTGGCCGACCCGAGGATCTCGTAAGCGATGGTGAACAACAGCGGCCGCAAGAGGGTGAACCGCTCGGCGTGTTCATCGCTCGCGGTCATCGGGTCTGCACCGCCTCGGGTGCCGGCCGCTTGCCGCCGCCCTTGAGCCAGAAGTAGGAGCCGGGCTTGCGGGCCTCGCGGCGCAGGAAGCTCACGGTGCCCTTGCACACCGCCTCCTTGATCGTCGCCGCTGTCCGCCCGCCGAGGTAGAGCGGCAGCGGGACGTCATTGGTGCGGGCGAGCTGCACAGTCGCGCCGCCCCGGCCCAGGCTGATGCACTGCCCGGCGAACGCCTGGCTGAGCACGGCGGGTCGTTCCCCGGCGATGCGGGCCAGCACGGTGTTGGCGGCCTGGGCACCCAGCGGGATCGCGGCCTGGCAGCTCATCCGCAGCGGCTGGTCCGACGGCGCCGCGGCGTCCCCGGCGGCCACGATCCGGTCATCGTCGACGCTGGTCAGCGTCTCGTCGGTGAGCAGCCGGCCGATCGCATCGGTGCGCAGCCCGGACCGGTTCGCCAGATCCGGCACACCGAACCCGGCGGTCCAGATCGTCACGTGGCTGGCGAGCTGCCGTCCGTCATCCAGGGTCACCGCGTCGGCGGCCACCGCGGTCACCACGGCCTGCGGTCCGTCGACGATCTGAACCCCGAGCTTGCGCAGCCGCTTGGCCACCGACCGGCGGCCCGGCGTGCTCAGGTAGGGCCCGAGGACGGCGCCGCACACCAACGTGACGGTCCGGCCTTGCTCGGCCAGCTCGGCGGCGGTCTCGATGCCGGTTGGTCCGGCGCCGACAACGCACACGGGCGCGCCGTAGTGCAGCTCAGCCAGTGCGCCGCCCAGACGCTGTGCCTCTTCGAGATCGGCGATGGGATAAGCGAATTCGTCGGCGCCGGGAACAGTCGCCGCTGCGGAGCCACTGCCGACCGCGTAGATCAGATAGTCGTAGGGCAGCGGCTGGCCATCCGGAAAACCACTGAACAATTCGACCTGCCGGGCCTGGGTGTCGATACGGGTGGCCGCGTCGACCACCAGCGCAATACCGTCGCCGAGGATGTCGGCGTAGGCCACGGTGGCGTCATCGGAACCGGTGACCAGCTGATGCAACCGAATCCGTTCGACGAACTCGGGACGGGGGTTCACCAGCGTGATCTGCAGATCGGGACGCAGCCGCAGGTGATTGGCGGCGATCACGCCGGCGTAGCCGCCGCCGATCACCACAACACGGGCTCGTTGCTCGGTCATCACATCTCTCCTTCGAGGTCGCTTGAGCCTGACGACCTCGAGACACCGTGGGACTACCAGGTGTGACGCTACGTGACGCAGTTCACTCGACTGGCTGGTACCGCGGGAAGACCCCCGTCGGCGCCGGCAGCGTTGTCCCGGGGGCGATGCGTACCGCGATCGCACCGAAGTCCCGTGCCGATTCCGGCTGTCCCAGCAGGTCGAGCAACGTGGCCGCCGATGTCGGCATCACCGGCTGTACCAGCAGCGACGCGATCCGCACTACCTCCAGGGTCACGTAGAGCACCGTGCGGAGGCGGTCCTGGTCGGCGGCGGCCTCCGACTTGCGCAGCACCCAGGGCTCCTGCGCGGAGAAGTACTTGTTAGCGGCGCCGAGCGTCGCCCAGATCGCCTCCAGCGCCAGGTGCATGGCGGGCACCTCGAAGTGCCCGCGCACCTTGCTCAACAGCTCGTCGGCGAGCGCCAGCAGCTCGCGGTCGGCATCGGTGAACTCGCCGGGTTCGGGCACCGTCGCGTCGAGGTTCTTGTTGACCATCGACAGCGAGCGCTGCGCCAGGTTGCCGAATTCGTTGGCGAGGTCGGCGTTGATGCGGCCGATGATGGCGTCCTCGTTGTAGCTGCCGTCCTGCCCGAACGGCACCTCTCTCAGCAGGAAGTAACGGACTTGGTCGAGCCCGAACGCGTCGATGAGCGCGAACGGATCCACGACGTTGCCCACCGACTTGCTCATCTTCTCGCCGCTGTTGAGAAGGAAGCCGTGGACGAAGACCCTTCTCGGCAGCTCGATTCCGGCCGACATCAGGAACGCCGGCCAGTACACGGTGTGGAACCGGATGATGTCCTTGCCGATCATGTGCAGGTCGGCGGGCCAGTACTTGCGGAACTGCTCGGAGTCGGTGTCGGGGAAACCGGCGCCGGTCAGGTAGTTGGTCAGCGCGTCGACCCACACGTACATGACGTGGTCGGGATGCCCGGGCACCGGTACCCCCCAGTCGAAAGTGGTGCGCGAGATCGAAAGGTCGCGAAGCCCACCCGAGACGAAGCTGACCACCTCGTTGCGGCGGACGTCGGGACCGATGAATTCCGGGTGTGCCTCGTAGTGGGCCAGCAGCCGCTCGGCGTAGGCCGACAGCCGGAAGAAGTAGGTCTGCTCCTCGGTCCACGTCACGGGCGTGCCGGTTTCGAGCGAGTACGTGTTGCCGTCGGCGCGGGTCTCGAGCTCGTCTTCGGTATAGAAGCGTTCGTCGCGCACCGAGTACCAGCCCGAGTACGAATCCAAATAGATGTCGCCCGCGGCGTCCATCCGCTTCCAGAGCTCGATCGACGCGTCGATATGGTCGGCGTCGGTGGTCCGGATGAAGCGGTCGAAGGACGCCCCCAGCTTCTCCTGCATCGCCTGGAACGCGTCGGAGTTACGCTGCGCCAGCTCCGGGGTCGGGATGCCCTCCGCGGCGGCCGTCTGCGCCATCTTCAGCCCGTGCTCATCGGTTCCGGTCAGGTAGCGCACGTCGAAACCGTCGAGGCGCTTGAAGCGGGCGATCGCATCGGTCGCGATGTACTCGTACGCGTGGCCGATGTGCGGCGCACCGTTGGGGTACGCGATCGCGGTGGTGAGGTAGTACGGCGGCTTGCTCATTTGGGACTCACTTTAGGGTGTAGGGCGTGAGTGCCCAGCAAAGGAGGGGTGAGCCACCGCCGCTGCCCGAGCCGCTGTCGCCGTTGATCGACGCGCATACCCACCTGGATGCCTGCGGTGCCCGCGACGCCGATGACGTGCGTGTGCTCCTCGACCGGGCCGGCGCCGCCGGGGTGCAGGCCGTCGTGACCATCGCCGACGACTTGGACGCCGCTCGCTGGGCCGCGGACGCGGCCACCTGGGACCCGCGGGTCTACGCCGCAGTGGCACTGCACCCGACTCGCGCCGACGCGCTCACCGACGACGCCCGCGCCGAACTCGAGCGGCTGGCCGCCGGGCCCCGGGTGGTGGCGGTCGGGGAGACCGGGATGGATCTGTACTGGCCGGGCCGGCTCGACGGGTGTGCCGAACCTTCGGCTCAGCGGGAATCCTTCGCCTGGCACATCGACCTGGCCAAGCGGACCGGTAAACCACTGATGATCCACAACCGCGACGCCGACGCCGAGGTGCTCGACGTGCTGCGTGCCGAGGGCGCCCCGGAGACCGTCATCTTCCATTGCTTCTCCTCAGGACCGGAGATGGCGCGTACCTGTGTCGACGCGGGATGGGTGCTGAGCCTGTCCGGCACCGTGAGCTTCAAGAACGCCCGTGACCTGCGCGAGGCGGCGACGCTGATTCCCCCCGGGCAATTGCTGGTGGAGACCGACGCCCCCTTCCTGACCCCGCATCCTTATCGCGGAGCGCCCAACGAGCCCTACTGCCTGCCCTACACCGTGCGCGCCCTGGCTGACGTGGTCGACCGGCCGGCAGAGTTGCTGGCAGAGCAGTCGTCGGACACCGCGCGACGGGTCTACGGTCTCTAAGGGTCTGTTGAGAGCCGCGGGCCCGGGTTGCTCCGGTCCCGACTGGTTCGTTACCGTCTTGTGATCAAAGGGGGCCAACGTGGGCCCCTTGCTTTTTGTTTAGTGCCTAGGCGGGATCGAAACTGTTGAATGCGTTGACCAAGCTCCACCAGTCGCCGTCACCGATCCTTCGTCTCGTCGTCGCCGCCGTGCTCCTCACGCTGGCCGGCGCGGGGGTGTTCGCGGTGATGTCCGAGAAGACCGTCACGCTGAACATCGACGGCGCCCAGATGAAGGTCAGCACGATGAAGTCGCGGGTCATCGACGTCGTCGAGGAGAACGGTTACACCGTCGGCGAGCGCGATGACCTGTTCCCCGGCGCCAACCAGGACGTGAACGATGCCGAGACCATCGTGCTGCGGCGCAGCCGTCCGCTGCAGATCTCCCTGGATGGCCAGGATTCCAAGCAGGTGTGGACCACGGCGTCGACCGTGGACGAGGCGCTGGCGCAGCTGCGGATGACCGATACCGCGCCGGCCGCGGCCTCGCGCGGCAGCCGCCTGCCCCTGGAGGGCATGGCCCTGCCCGTGGTCAGCGCCAAGACAGTCCAGATCAACGACGGTGGCGTGGTGAACACCGTACGCCTGGCCGCACCAAACGTCGCTGGGCTGCTGGCCGCTGCAGGCGTGCCGCTGGAACAGGCCGACTCGGTGGTGCCGTCGGCGTCCTCCCCGGTCATCGCGGGGATGCAGATTCAGGTGACCAGGATCCGGGTTGAACAGGTCACCCAGCGGGTGCCGCTGGCACCGGTGGCCCAGCGGATCGAAGATCCGACGATGAATATGAGCCGCCAGGTCGTCCAGGATCCTGGAACGCCCGGTGTGCAGGACGTGACTTTTGCTGTCGCGACGGTCAACGGTGTGGAAACCGGACGGCTACCCGTTGCCAATAACGTTGTTGTGCCGGCACGTGATTCGGTTCTCCGGGTCGGCGCCAAGCCGGGGACCGAGGTCCCTCCGGTGCAGAACGGGCCCATTTGGGATGCCATTTCCAGGTGCGAAGCCGGCGGAAACTGGGCGATCAATACCGGCAACGGTTACTACGGTGGTGTGCAATTTGACCAAAACACCTGGGAAAGAAACGGCGGTCTGCGCTATGCTAGCCGTGCCGATCAGGCAACAAGAGAAGAACAAATCGCAATTGCTGAAGTAACGCGTTCGCGACAAGGCTGGGGAGCGTGGCCCGTGTGTGGTAGGGGTGCATCGTGACAATTCGTCTGCTCGGGCGTACCGAGATCAGAAACTTGGCCAAAGAACTCGACTTCAAGCCGCGTAAATCTCTGGGCCAGAATTTCGTACACGACGCGAATACCGTGCGTCGTATTGTCTCGGCTTCTGGCATTAACAAGCACGACCACGTCCTGGAGGTCGGGCCCGGCCTGGGTTCGCTGACGTTGGCGTTGCTGGATCGTGGCGCCACCGTGAGCGCCATCGAGATCGACCCGGTACTGGCCGCGCGTCTGCCTAAGACGGTTGCTGAGCATTCGCACAGCGAAATTCACCGGCTGACCGTTCTGAACCGGGACATCCTCGGGATCGAGCGGTCCGACCTCATCGAGCAGCCCACCGCCGTAGTGGCCAACCTGCCCTACAACATCGCCGTGCCGGCGCTGCTGCATCTGCTGGCCGAGTTCCCCTCGATCCGCACCGTCATGGTCATGGTCCAGGCCGAGGTGGCCGAGCGGCTGGCGGCTGAGCCCGGCGGCAAGGACTACGGAGTGCCCAGCGTCAAGGTGCGGTTCTTCGGCAAGGTTCGTCGCTACGGCATGGTGTCGCCGACGGTGTTCTGGCCCATCCCGCGGGTGTACTCGGGCCTGGTGCGTATCGACCGCCACGAGACCTCGCCGTGGCCGGCCGACGACGGCTTCCGCCAGAAGGTCTTCGAGCTGGTAGACATCGCCTTCGCGCAGCGCCGCAAGACCGCCCGCAACGCGTTCCTGGAGTGGGCCGGCACCGGCAACGAGTCCGCCGAGCGCCTGCTGGCCGCCAGCATCGACCCCGCTCGTCGTGGGGAGACGCTGACGGTCGCCGATTTCGTCCGGTTGTTGCAGCGTTCTGTCGACTTCACCGGCGCAACCGATCCCTCGGAAGGCCCCTCGCGGCCCGCTCAGGTGTTCTGAGCGCTTCGGCGTACCGCCTCGGCGAGTTCGTGCACCATCTCGGTGCAGCACGGGTATCGCCGATCTGGATCTTTGGCGATTGCTCTGGCCAGGGCCACGTCGAAGGACCGTGACAGCCATGGGATGTGCCGCGATACCTCTGGTGGCGGCAGATGCAGGTGCGCATCGACGAGCGCCATCGGGTTGTCCGCGACGAATGGCGGTGCGCCGGTGAGCAGTTCCAGTGCCGTGCAGGCGAGCGCGTATTCGTCGGTCGCGCCCTGAGGTAGGCGTCCCTGCAGGAGTTCGGGAGCTGCATAGGGCAGCGACGCCACCACCTGGGCGGAGCGGTGCCAGACGTCCTCGGCGAGAATGTGCGCGACGCCGAAGTCTATGAGTGTGGCGCCGTATCGCGAAAAATCCCGATGCACAAGGATATTCGCGGGTTTTACATCGCTGTGCACGACCCCGTCGTGGTGGGCGTGATCGAGCGCGGCGGCGATCTGGCCGAGGGCCTCGAGCTTCGTCTCCAGCGACGTCAGGCGAGTCGCGTTGCCGCCGTCGACGTACTGCATCGTCATCCAGTGCTCGCCGTGCTCGTAGACGGCCACGATGTGCTGGTGCCGCAAGCGGTGGGCGACGCGGTACTCCCGGGCCAGCCGGTTGGCGCTGGCCTGATCGCGATGCTGCTCATCGAGCACCTTCAACGCCACCAGCGGATGCGATTGACCTGCACCACGCGCGCGGTAGACGGCCGCCTGGCCGCCGCGGCCCAGCAGCTTTTCGACGGCATAGCCCGCGAACGACTGCCCGGGATGCACCACGCTTTGACCCTAGGTTCGTGGGCCGGCGACGGGAGGGCGAATCGGGGGCGGCGCGATAGTCTCGTCGGGTGCCCCCATCCAACGGCTCCACCGCGTCCGAATGGGTGGCGACCGGGTCGGTCACCGTGCGTGTCCCGGGCAAGGTGAACCTCTACTTGGAGGTCGGGGATCGCCGCGCCGACGGCTATCACGAACTCGTCACCGTCTTCCACGCCGTCTCGCTGGTCGACGAGGTGACCGTGCGCAACGCGGACGTGCTCTCGCTGCGCGTGGTGGGTGAGGGCGCGGACGATCTCCCCGTCGACGAGCGCAACATCGCCTGGCGGGCCGCCGAGCTGATGGCCGAGCATGTCGGGCGCGTACCCGATGTCGAGATCACCATCGAGAAGTCGATCCCGGTCGCCGGCGGGATGGCCGGCGGCAGTGCCGACGCCGCGGCCGTGCTGGTCGCCATGAACAACCTCTGGGAGCTGGGCGTGCCGCGCCGCGACCTGCACGGGCTGGCCGCGCAACTGGGCAGCGACGTCCCGTTCGCACTGCACGGCGGCACGGCGCTGGGTACCGGCCGCGGCGAGGAGCTGGCGACGGTTCTGGCCCGCAGCACCTTTCACTGGGTGCTGGCCTTCGGTCAGGGCGGATTGTCGACGGCCGCGGTGTACGCAGAGATCGACCGGCTGCGTGAGACGGGGACTCCGCCCCGGCTGAGCGACCCCGAGCCGCTGCTGGGCGCGCTGGCCTCGGGGGACCCCCGCGAGCTGGCCGCCCTGCTGGGCAACGACCTGCAGGCGGCGGCGTTGAGTCTCAATCCTGGCTTGCGACGCACTCTGCGAGCCGGTGCCGAGGCAGGGGCATTGGCCGGGATCGTGTCCGGGTCCGGCCCGACCTGCGCGTTTCTGTGCGAGTCGGCGAGCGCTGCGGTGGACGTCGGCACCGAGCTGGCCGGCGCCGACGTGTGCCGCACCGTGCGGGTGGCCAGCGGGCCGGTGCACGGTGCCCGCATCGTCTCCAGCTGACTCCCCATCAATCACCGGGTCGCTGCGCTCCTGCCCGCCGGAAACTGTGACGCGCTTCTCATTACCGTCTAAAACTTGGCAGTAACTTAAGGGAAGTTTAAGATGGCGGCGGTGATGAATAGCGGCCTGGCACTGCAGACGTGCGAGTCGCCCACCCCGGTCCGGGGCGGGCGGTGCCCGGCGGTACCGGCACTTTCGTCGTTCCATCACCGTTTCGAGATCAAACCGCTCCCCAGTCGTACTGGCGTGCCTCCTATGCAGTGCATTGCGGCAGGTGGAGCATGAATTCAACGTCGCTGATCAACCAGCTCCGGATGCCGAGGAGGTCGTCGTGAGCCGTTTCACCGACAAGATGTTCCACAATGCCGTGACCAGTACCAAGGGCATGGTCACCGGAGAGCCGCATGAGCCGGTCCGGCACACGTGGGGCGAGGTGCACGAACGTGCCCGTCGCATCGCGGGTGGCCTGGCCGCCGCCGGGATCAGCCTCGGTGATGCAGTGGGCGTCCTGGCCGGAGCGCCGGTGGAGATCGCGCCGACCGCCCAGGCGCTGTGGATGCGCGGCGCCAGCCTGACGATGCTGCACCAGCCCACCCCGCGCACCGACCTCGAGCAGTGGGCCAAGGACACCGCCACCGTCATCGACATGATCGAGGCCAAGGCCGTCATCGTCTCCGACCCGTTCCTCGTCGCGGTGCCGGTGCTCGAAGAACGCGGCGTCACGGTGCTCACCGTCGAGGCGCTGCTGGCCGCCGAGCCCATCGACCCGGTCGAGACCTCCGAAGACGATGTCGCCCTCATGCAGCTGACGTCTGGATCGACCGGATCTCCCAAGGCCGTGGTCATCACCCACCGCAACATCCACTCCAACGCCGAGGCGATGTTCATCGGCGCCAAGTACGACATCGACAACGACGTGATGATCAGCTGGCTGCCCTGCTTCCACGACATGGGCATGGTCGGCTTCCTCACCATCCCGATGTACTTCGGTGCCGAGCTGGTCAAGGTCACCCCGATGGACTTCCTGCGCGACACGCTGCTGTGGGCCAAGCTCATCGACAAGTACAAGGGCACCATGACCGCGGCGCCGAACTTCGCCTACGCGCTGTTCGCCAAGCGGCTGCGCCGCCAGGCCAAGCCCGGCGAGTTCGACCTGTCCACCTTGCGCTTCGCGCTGTCAGGCGCCGAGCCGGTCGAGCCTGCCGACGTCGAGGACCTGCTGGACGCCGGCCGGCCGTTCGGGCTGCGGGAATCGGCCATCCTGCCGGCCTACGGCATGGCCGAGACGACGCTGGCGGTGTCGTTCTCCGAATGTGACGCCGGCCTGGTCGTTGACGAGGTCGACGCCGATCTGCTGGCCGCTCTGCGGCGCGCGGTGCCCTCCTCCAAGGGCAACACTCGCCGCCTGGCTACGCTGGGCCCGTTGCTGACCGATCTCGAGGCGCGCATCGTCGACGAGGACGGCAACGTGTTGCCGGCCCGCGGCGTGGGCATCATCGAGTTGCGTGGTGAGTCACTGACTCCGGGCTACATCACCATGGGCGGCTTCGTGCCGGCCCAGGATGAGAACGGCTGGTACGACACCGGTGACCTGGGCTACCTGCTGGAGAACGGCCACGTCGTGGTGTGCGGTCGCGTCAAGGACGTGATCATCATGGCCGGGCGCAACATCTACCCGACCGACATCGAACGAGCCGCCAGCCGCGTCGAAGGGGTGCGCCCCGGATGCGCTGTCGCGGTGCGGCTCGATGCGGGCCACTCGCGCGAAACATTCGCGGTCGCAGTCGAATCCAACGCCTGGCAGGACCCCGCCGTGGTGCGCCGCATCGAGCACGAGGTCGCCCACGAGGTAGTCGCCGAGGTCGACGTTCGGCCGCGCAATGTCGTGGTCCTCGGCCCGGGCACCATCCCGAAGACTCCGTCAGGCAAGCTGCGTCGCGCCAACTCGGTGGCGCTGGTCACCTAGGTCGGACAACCGAACCTGGTGTCAGGCGCGGCAGCTGATCTCCATGGCGTCGTGGTTCCGGACCGGGAAGCTCACGCCCACATAGCCATTCGCCGGATCGCGGATGTAGTCGACATACGGCTGAGCGTCCGCTAGCCCGGTGTTGTCGGCGACGACGAGCGCGCCGGGGCTCAGCCTGGGTTCCAACAGCTTGAGGACCGGCACATACAGGTCTTTCCAGCCGTCGAGCAGCACGAAGTTCACCGGCTCGTCGATTGCGGCCAGCGTCTGCGTCGCGTCGCCCTCCAGGATGGTGATCAGGTCGCCGAGTCCGACGTCGGTGAAGCTGGACCTGGCGGTGGCGACCTTCGCCGCACTCATCTCGGTGGTCACCACCCGGCCGACGCCGTTGTCGCGAACCGCGCTGGCCAGATGAATCGTCGAGAGCCCCAGTGACATTCCGAACTCCACTACGAGTCCGGGGCGGGTACCGCGTACCAGCGTGTAGAGCAGCCGGCCGGACTCCGGGGTCACCGGCAGGTAGAAATCGCTGAACGCATCGGCGCGCTCCTGCGCCGTGGTCGCCTTGACCAACTGGGCGCCACGTTCCTGGAGCTGGGTCATCTGCTGGCTTGCTTCGGCGTACATGCGGTCGATGACCGCGGTCACCTTTGGATCTTGCAGGGTATTCACGCCCCCGACGCTACCTTGGCGTCGGCGCGGGCCGGCGGTCTCTCTTTCGCGCATCTGCTGGACGGTTCTGGGATCAGGAGAACCGGGATGGCGGTGTGGGCGACGACGGCCGCAGCGACGCTTCCCTGAAGGTGGCCGAGCAGGCCGTTGCGGCGATGCGGACCGAGGACGATCATGCTGGCCCCGTGCTGGTCTGCGGCGTCGACGATGCCCTTCCAGGTCGGCGATGCCTCGATCGCCAAACTGCACGATCGGAACCCGGCCTCGTCCGCCAGTGCTGCGCCGTGAGCGGCTGTCCGCTCGGCGGCCAGCCGCACCTGGCTGGCCCGGTCGGCGTCGAATGGTTGGTTGTCCAGTGGTGTGAAGCCGACCTCGACGGGCTGCCACACGCAGACCACGACGGCGTCGCGGGGCGAAAGTTGTTCAGCTGCTGCCGTTATCGCATGGTCGGCGAGTTGTGAACCGTCATATGCGAACAGCACCGGCCCGACCGGGTTGAAAGGATGGCTATGTGGAGTCGTCGCTGCCGCCCGGCGGGCCGCGACGAGGGGACCCGCTGACGGTAGGACGCCGCGCAGCCGTGCCAGCAGGGGCGGCGAGTACCAGGCGGGGGAGTCTCCGTCGAGGAACTCGTCGAGGTCCGGCTTTTGCGGCCGTGCGCCGCTGAGTAGGTAGACCGCGACGCCGAACACCGCGCCACCGATCGCGAGCCCGAACCCGACCCACAACGCGACCCCAGTGCCTTCCAGAAGATCGCCCGAGTAGCGGGTCGCCAGGTGGGCGAAGATCGGGGCCACCATGAACGCCGCGACCGCGCGCAGGAGTTCGATGATCGCGAACACCCGCTGCAGGCTGTTGGACTGCAGGGAGAACCCGGCGACGAACAACGCGGGCGCGACCGTGGCACCGAGAGCCAGGCCCGTCAGCGCCGAACCGACAAGTGCCAGCGGCACATTCACGGGGAGAGACGCCCGGAACACCGCGATGCCGGCCGCCAGCAGCACCATGCCGACCAGCGGCAGGAAGTGCATCGCGCGCCGGGAGATCACCACGCCGAACACCAGGGCCATCACCAGAGCGCCGCCGAGTTCGGGTAAGTACAGGAGTCCGACTTCTACCGGGCTGAAGTGCTGCATGAAGACCGAAGCGGTCAGCGCGGTCGCCGCGATCGAGGCGGCCGCGGCGAATAGGGCGACGCCCACGCCGGCGACCGGGATGGCGCTCGTCATCATCGTCCGGATGGTCAGTAGCGGCCGACGGGCCCGGAACTGGTAGACGATCAGCGTGACAATCAAGGCCAGCCCGCCGAACATCGGCAACGTGACCGCAAGGTCGGAGAACTCATGGGTGGTCAGCAGCGAGGCGCCGACGAAGGCGGCTGTGCACCCCACGGTCGCCAGCGCGATCGCGGTCAGGTCGCGCGGCGCCTCGCGATCGGCGGGCGGGGCGTCGTCGAACGTCAGCGCCGCCAGGATCAGCGCCAATAGTGCGATGCCCGCGACGATCCAGAACAACGGTCGCCAGGCGTGCGCCTCGGCCTGCACGCCGCCGACGAACGGTCCGAGGGCGACGGCCCCGAACACGCACATGTTCATGATCACCGCGGTGTTGCGCAGCTTGTCCCGCGGGAAGCCGATGGTGAGCGGCGGCGCGGCGGCGATCAGCAGCATGCTGGTCGCCAGCCCCTGCAGCACGTGCCCGCCGATGAATGCCGTGGCGTTCGGCGCAGCGGCGGCGATCACCGAGCCGACGACAAGCACCACCGCGTACGCGAGCAGCATGCGCCGCTGCGGCAGGTGCTGGGCGAATTGGACGGCGAGCACGGTGCCTACGGCGTAGGCCGCGTTGCCCAGTCCCGAGCTCAAGGCCATCGCCTGAGTGGACATGTGCAGCTGCTCGGAGATGATCGGCACCAGCGGATCGAACGCGGCCGACAGCGCGAGGTAGGGGATCAGCGCGAGGGTGACCATCGCGGCGACCGCCGGATAACGTCCTGCCAACGGGCCCTGGCGCATCAGCTCCGTCCCCCGCTTCCGGCCGCGGGGCCGAGATGCGCTGTCGGGAGCGGTAATGGGGGCGCGGCTAGACAGAGCATGGTCTTCCACAACTTTACATAGGTAACCAATATTCCGCGCGCCGGGGTGTTCTCCATCACGTCGACGCATCTGAGTATGGTGTACTGTACTTAGCTATGAACCCGCGCCTGGACGGACACCCGACTGTGCAAGCCGTGCGCGCCCGCCCGCGCACAGAACCGGCTGGGGTGATCGACGCCGACTGGCTGCGCGAGCTCTGCTTGGCCTCCGGCGCCGACGATGTGGCCTTCGCCAGCGTGGACAATCCCGACCTGGCCGGCGAGCGCGAACACGTCGAAGCCGCGCTGCCGGGGACCAAGAGCTACATCAGCCTGGTGGTACGGATGAACCGGGACAATGTGCGCTCCGTCGCCCGCAGCGTGGCCAACCAGGAATTTCACCGCACGGGCGAGCTCATCAACGAAGCCGCGCACCGGATCACCCGCGCGCTGCAGGACGCCGGACACCGGGTGCTCAATCCGTCGGCCACCTTCCCGATGGAGATGGACCGGTATCCGGGCCGGATCTGGGTGGTGGCGCACAAGCCCGTCGCGGTGGCGGCAGGGCTGGGCGTGATGGGTATCCATCGCAACGTCATTCACCCGAAATTCGGCAACTTCATCCTGCTGGCCACCATTCTGGTCGACGCGCCGGTCAGTGGTTACGGTGTCCCACTGGACTATTCGCCGTGTCTGGAATGCAAGCTGTGTGTCGCGGCCTGCCCCGTGGGCGCCATCAAGAAGGATGGCGCATTCGACTTCCTGGCCTGCTCGGTGCACAACTATCGTGAGTTCATGGGCGGGTTCACCGACTGGGTGCAGACGATCGCCGACAGTGACGACGCCGCAGACTTCCGTTCCCGGGTGAGCGATTCGGAGAACGCGTCAATGTGGCAGAGCCTGTCGTTCAAGGCCAATTACAAGGCCGCCTACTGTCTGGCAGTCTGCCCGGCCGGCGAGGACGTCATCGAGCCCTACCTCGATGACCGCAAGGGCTTCATGGACCTGGTGCTGCGGCCGCTGCAGGAGAAGGCCGAAACCCTTTACGTGCTGCCGAATTCGGCGGCCAAGGAGTACGCAGAGCGGCGCTTCCCGCACAAACCGATCAAGGTTGTGGACAGCGGGGTGAGGGGTCGCGCGTAAACTGGGCCGATGGTGCGTGCGCTCGGCTGGATCGGCGTATTCGGTGCGGTGGTGGCGATGGTCGCGGTGCTCGCTCTGGACGCTACCCTCGGCAGAGCGCCGTCTCGGCGCGGAGAATTACGCGCGGCAACCATCTCCGAATACGTGTATACCTCGGGCAGTTGGGCTTTCGTTGCGGCGGTGCTGATGCTCGCCGGGGCCTCGGCCGCACTGCTGTACGGCCTGATCCGCGCCGGTCGAGTGCAATCGCTCTCGGCCGGTTCGGTGTTGATGATGCTGTGGGTGGTCGGCCTGCTGGCTGTCGTCGTCTTTCCCAAGCACAACTGGGTCGCCGGGCCGAGTGCTTCGGGCACCGTGCACCGCTTCGCCTCCCTGGTCGCGTTCGTCGCGCTGCCGCCGGCGGTGTTGTTGATCGCTCGCGGCCAGGCGCTCACCGCGCGGGCGGCCAGGTGGCTGGCTGGGATCGGAATAGGTTGGCTGGCAGTTTTATTCGGGGCCATCGGGGCCGGCATAGTGACCGGTCAGAGATGGTGGACGTTGATCCCGCTCGGATTGGTGGAACGGGGGATCGCCGGATTCGAAGCGGCCGCGCTGGTCGCGCTCGGGTTGTGGCTGGTGCGCGGTGAGGGGACCGACGCCATCGTGTCGAGAACGTCGTAGACCTGCCACCACCGTGCTTCGTGTTGCAGCGGATCGATCCGGCCTTCTTCCAGATCGAGGTCAGCCTGATCCAGGGCGCGTGCCATCACCCGCAACGCCGAGTATCGACGGTCGGCCTCGGGGTCGCCGTAACCGGCGATGGAGGTGGCCCACACTGTGCGTACCCGCATCCGAGTGTCTCCGGCTAGCACGAAAGTGATTGCGCCAGCTGCGATGTAGACCATCGAACCGCCGATCAGTGCAGTCTCGGGCATGCCCGCCATGGCCCCGCCGATCTGCAGGCCCAGCCACAGCGCGGCGCCCCACAGCGGCCAGCCGCGCCACACCCTCAGCAGCCGTCGTTCGCCGGTAGTGATCCCGGGCGGGAAGACGACCAGCCGGTAGCGAGCCACGCCGTAGCGCGCCGGGTAAGCGTCGAACGAACCCCAAACACGTGAAATCCTCACGCACTCAGGTTTACTGCGGAGACGGCCCGGCGTCAGCGATCTCTACGGAATCCTGACGACCCTGCGGGGAATTCTTACGGCGTCACCAGGCATGCACCTGGTTCTGCGCCGTCTCCAGGCCGACCTCGATCAACAACTCGGTGGCATCGGCAGCCTGCTCACAGATGGCCGGCACCTCCTCGCGCTCGGCCGCGCTGAAGCTCTCCAGCACGTAGGCCGCCGGATCCTTGCGCCCCGGCGGCCGGCCGATCCCGATACGGACACGTTGGAAGTTCTTGGTGCCCAACGAATTGGCCACCGACCGCAGACCGTTGTGACCGCCCTCGCCGCCACCGAGCTTCAGCCGGATCCGGCCGAAGTCGATGTCGAGCTCGTCGTGGACGACGATGATGTCAGCCGGCATCACCGAGTAGAACTTCGCCAGCGGGCCGACCTGGCGCCCCGACTCGTTCATGTAGGTACGCGGTTTGGCCAGCACGACGGGACGGTGCCCCAGCCGGCCGGTCACGATCTCCGCGCCGGAGCGCTTGTGCACCTTGAACGGTGCACCCATGCGAGCGGCCAGCAGATCGGCCACCATGAAGCCGAGGTTGTGCCGGGTCTTGGCGTACTGCGGACCCGGGTTGCCGAGGCCGACAACCAGCAGGGGTTCGGCCATTCGGGCTTACTCGGCCTCGGCCGACTCGCCCTCGCCCTCGGCAGCCCCGGCTGCCTCGGCCGCGTCGGCGGCCTGCTCCTCGACAGACTCGCCGCCGCCCTCGGACTCCAGCTCCTCGGCCGACGGCGCGGTGACGATGTTCACCAGCAGCAGTTCGGGATCGCTGACCAGCGTCACACCGGAGGGCAGCTCGACCTGGCCGGCGGTGATCTGGGTGCCTTCCTCGGCGCCCTCGATCGACACGATGAGGTGCTCGGGGATCGACAGCGCTTCAGCCTCGATCTCGATCGCGGTGGCGTCCTGGGTGACCAGGGTGCCGGAGGCGGCTTCGCCTTCGAGCTGGACGTTGACCTCGACGGTGACCTTTTCGCCGCGACGGACGACCAGCAGGTCGGCGTGCTGGATGTTGCGCCGGATCGGGTGCACGGCCAGCGCCTTGGTCAGGGCCAGCTGCTCCTTGCCGTTGATATCCAGGGCCAGCACGGCGTTGGTGCCCGAGTGCCGCAGGACGGCGGCGAAATCACGGGCGTTGAGCTCGAGGTGCTGTGGGTCGTCACCGTGGCCGTAGAGGACGACGGGAACCTTGCCGTCGCGGCGGGCTTGGCGCGATGCGCCCTTGCCGACCTTGTCCCGCACGCCGGCGGTGAGCTTATTGGTGCTGCCTGTGGCCATGATTGGTGCTCCTGAGTTGCCTGTTGTGGTCTTCCGCACGGAGAAGGCAGGCACCAATCGAAAGGTTGCCTCGTCGATAACGGTGGCTGGACCACCCTCGCCGTGACGCGGGCACCAGGGTAGCCGACGAGCGACTCAGAGTGGAAATTCGATGGCCGTGAGCTGCTCAGACAGCCGCCACAACGCTTTGGCGGTGGCCTGGTTGCTGGCCAGCGGACTGCGCGGCGACGGTCCGGTCGGACCACGCATGGCGAACCTGGGGCCGATGAAGGTGTTACCGGGCAGCTGCTGGCTGGCCGCATATAGCGTCTGGCGTGCGCCGAAGTCGGCGCTGGTGGCCAGCAGCGCATTGCCGGCGTCCCACACCTTGGTGCCTAACCGGTTGCCGGTGTGACCCTGCAGGTTGGTGGCCGAGTAGCCGGGATGCGCGGCGTCGGACTTCAGCGGCGAGCCGGCCGCATCCAGGCGTTTCTGCAGTTCGAGGGTGAACAGCAGGTTGGCCAGCTTCGACTGACCGTAGGCGAGCCAGGCCGAGTACGGGCGGGCTTTCCAGTTCAGGTCCTTGAGGCTGATCTTGCCCAGCAGGTGCATGAACGACGACACCGTGACCACACGGTCGGTCACCTTGGGCAGCAGCAGGTTCGTCAGCGCGAAGTGACCGAGGTGGTTGGTGCCGATCTGGCTCTCGAACCCGTCCTTGGTGGTCGCGAAGGGCACGGCCATGATGCCGGCGTTGTTGATCAGCACGTCGACGCTCGACACGCCGTCCGCGAACTCCTTGATCGAGGCCAGGTCCTGCAGATCGAGGCTGCGCACCTCGACGTCGCCGGTCATGGTCGCGGCCGCTTCCTGGCCCTTGCCCGAATTGCGGCATGCCAGGGTGACGTGCGCGCCGACCCGGGCGAGCTCGCGAGCGGTGACCAGGCCCAACCCGCTGTTGGCTCCGGTGACGATGACGGTGCGTCCGGCGAACGACGGCAGATCTGCGGCGGTCCAACTCATGCCGACCACTCTAGGGGGCCGACGATGCGGCGCAGCGCGGCGAGCGGCCGAGGAGGCCGCCCATTGGGCTCAGGGCGCGGTCACTTCGCCGCGACGGTGAAGCCCTTGATGATCGCCTCGACGTCGTCGGAAGCCGCCGCGGCCTGATCGGCCAGCGTGGTCACCGTCAGCTGCACCAGGTAGCGCTGGAAGTTCGGGGCGCCGGTCACCGGGATGACGACCCGGTTGTAGGAGTGCAGCCGCTTGCCGTTGAGGTCGTAACTGCCCTCGATCATCGAGGACGGGAAGCCATCGAAATCGGCGTCCGACGAATTGAGCTTCACGAAGTTCTGCGACACCTCGGCATCGGCACTGGCGTGCTTGAGTGCCTCTTTCACGTCGAAGTTGCCGGTGAGCCTGAACACCAGCACCATCGCCGTCGGATAGGTGTTGTTCTTGGCGATCACTTCGGTGCCGGGGGAGAAGTTCGAGTTGGAGTACTTGGTCCAGCCCGGTGGCCGCGGCAGCGTCACCGTGATGTCGGTGAGCTTGTCCAGCGGAACCTGCTCGCCGGTGACCCCGAGGCCGTAGAGGTACTCGGCAATCGGTTGCGGCTTGCCCGAAGTGGTGGTGGTTGCGATCGTGGTCGCCGGTGTGGTCCACACCGTGGAATAGTCCGGCGGCGTCGTGCCGCACGCCGCCACTGTCATGGCCAGCGCGATGGACACGGCTGCGCTTCGCGCTCTCACAGAATGTCGTGCACCGTCTCGATCGGACGGGCCAACCGGGTGCCCTTGGGCGTCAACACGAAGGGGCGCTCGATCAGGATCGGGTTGGCGGCCATGGCGTCGAGCAGTTCGTCATCGCTTGCCTCGGCGAGATTCAGCTCACTGTAGAGGGATTCACGCTTGCGGACGGCCGTGCGGACATCGATGCCGGCATCTCCGATCAGCTTGGCGATCTCGGCGCGCGACGGCGGTGACTTCAGGTATTCGATGACCGTCGGCTCAATGCCGTTGTCGCGCAGCAGGTCTAGGGTCTTGCGGGAGGTGCTGCAACGCGGATTGTGATAGATCTTGCTGGACAACGCTACGCATCCCCGTCGAAAAGGCCTGTCACCGAACCATTTTCGAAGACCGCACGGATGGTGCGGGCCAGCAGGGGGGCGATGGACAATACGGTCAGCTGCGGGAACCGCTTGCTTTCTTCGATGGGCAGCGTGTTGGTGACGATCACCTCGCGCGCACCACTGTCGGCCAGCCGCTCACGGGCGGGATCGGACAGCACGCCGTGGGTGGCGGCGATGATGACGTCCTTGGCGCCGTCCCTGTGCAGCAGCTTGACCGCGCCGGCGATGGTGCCGCCGGTGTCGATCATGTCGTCGGTCAGCACACAGGTCTTGCCCGCCACGTCACCGACGACCCGGTTGGACACGACCTGGTTGGGCACCTTCGGGTCGCGGGTCTTGTGGATGAACGCCAGGGGCGTCCCGCCCAGTGCGTCGGCCCACTTCTCGGCGACACGCACTCGGCCCGAGTCCGGCGAGACCACGACGACGTCCTCGCAGTTGTAGTTCTCCCTGATGTAGCCGGTCAGCAGCGGCTGGGCGCGCATGTGGTCCACGGGCCCGTCGAAGAAGCCCTGGATCTGATCGGTGTGCAGGTCGACGGTGACGATGCGGTCGGCGCCTGCGGTCTTGTACAGATCGGCCACCAGTCGCGCGGAGATCGGTTCGCGGCCGCGGTGTTTCTTGTCCTGACGCGCGTACGGGTAGAACGGCAGGATCGCGGTGATGCGCTTGGCGCTGCCGCGTTTGAGCGCGTCGATCATGATCAGCTGTTCCATCAGCCACTTGTTCAGCGGCGCGGGATGGGACTGCAGCACGAAGGCGTCGCAGCCGCGGACCGATTCGTCGAAGCGAACGAAGATCTCACCGTTGGCGAAATCACGTGCGGTCTGCGCGGTGACCTCGATGTCGAGCTCTTTTGCCACCTGTTCGGCCAGCTCCTGGTGCGCGCGGCCCGAGAAGAGCATCAGATTTTTGCGGTTGTCGGTCCAGTCCGTGCCCACTGTGTGCTGCCCTTGCCGGTCGGAGATCGATACGGGCCAATCGTACGGTGCTACGTCCCCGGGTTACCAAAAAGGCAACATCTGGCGACGACGGGTCACCTCCGGGGGTCGCCCGATTCGGCCTGCTTGGCCTTGGCGGCGGCCTGCGCCGATGCACTGCCGGGCCGCTTGCGCAGCACCCAGTCCTCAATGTTGCGCTGTGGCCCTGCCGACACGGCAAGCGCGCCGGGTGGCACGTCGTCGCGCACCACGGTGCCCGCGCCGGTGTAGGCGCCGTCGCCGATGGTGACCGGGGCGACGAACATCGTGTCCGATCCGGTCCGCACGTGCGACCCGATCGTGGTGCGGCTCTTGTTCTCGCCGTCGTAGTTGACGAACACACTGGATGCGCCGATGTTGCTGTGCTCGCCGATGTCGGCGTCGCCCACGTAGGTCAGGTGCGGCACCTTGGTGCCGGCCCCGATCACGGCGTTCTTGGTTTCGACGAATGTCCCGAGCTTGCCGCCCGTCCCGAGTTGCGTGCCGGGGCGCAGGTAGGTGAACGGGCCGACCGTGGCCCGGTCGCCGATCACCGACAGCTCTGCGTGGGTGCGGATGACCGTGGCGCCGTCGCCGATCTCCATCGAGGTGAGTGTGGTGTCCGGGCCGATGGTGCAGCCGGAGCCGATCGAGGTGGCGCCGAGAAGCTGGGTGCCGGGGGCGATGACGGTGTCGGGTCCGATCTCGACGTCGACGTCGATCCAGGTGGTGGTCGGGTCGGTGACGGTGACGCCGGCACGCTGGTGGCGTTCGATGATCCGCCGGTTCAGCTCGGCTCCCAGCGCGGCGAGTTGCACGCGGTCGTTGACGCCGGAGACCAGCGTGGGGTCGGCGATGTGCTGGGCGCGCACGGCCAGTCCGTCGGCACGGATCAAGGCGATGGCGTCGGTGAGATAGAGCTCGCCCTGGGCGTTGTCGGTGCGCAGCCGGGACAGTGCCGATCGCAGCGCGGCCGCATCGAACGCGTAGAGCCCCGAATTGATCTCGGCGACCGCGCGTTGGTCCTCGTCGGCGTCGGCATGTTCGACGATCGCGGCGACCGCACCGTCGGCGTCACGGATGATGCGGCCGTAGCCGGTGGGATCGGGCAGTGTCGTAGTCACGACTGTCACACCCGCCCCGGCGTGGGATTTCGTCAGGGCGACCAATGTTTCGCTGTCGAGCAGCGGTATATCGGCCGTGGTGACGACGACGGTGCCGGTGAAATCTTCGGGCAGCACGGACAGTCCGACGCCGACAGCGTGGCCGGTGCCGAGCTGTTCTTCCTGCACGACCGTGGTGACGTCGCTGCTGTCCCCGGTGACCCGGCGCACCTCGGCACTGACCTGCTCGCGGCCATGCCCGACAACCACCACGATGTGGTCGGGCGTCAGCGCGGCCACTGCGTGCAGGGTGTGGGCGATCATGCTGCGTCCGCCGAGGGTGTGCAGAACCTTCGGGGTCTGCGAGCGCATCCGGGTTCCGGACCCGGCCGCCAAAACCAGGACGGCGGCATGGGTATGTGTAGTCACTACGCCCTCCTATGAGCTCCGTCGCCAGGACTCGAACCTGAACTATCTGAACCAAAATCAGAGGTGCTGCCGATTACACCACGACGGACTGGCCGAAATGTCCGCCTGAGACTCTAGTGCAAACGAATACACCCGTAGGAGCAGGAGCGAAGCGACCCGGGAATACGCTGAGCCTTGTGGCAGCACCGGAGAAGGAACCTCGCGCCCCGCGCGCCAGGATGACCGGCACCGAACGCCGGCGTCAGCTGATCGACGTTGCCCGCACGTTGTTCGCCGAGCGCGGCTACGAGGGCACCTCCATCGAGGAGATCGCCCAGCGCGCCAACGTCTCCAAGCCTGTCGTCTACGAGCACTTCGGCGGTAAAGAAGGCCTGTACGCGGTGGTCGTCGATCGCGAGATGTCGGCCCTGCTCGACGGGATCACGTCGTCGCTGACCAACAACCGCTCCCGGGTTCGCGTCGAGCGGGTGGCGCTGGCCTTGCTGACCTACGTCGAGGAGCGCACCGACGGCTTCCGAATCCTGATCCGCGACTCGCCCGCAGCGATCAGCACCGGCACCTACTCCAGCCTGCTCAACGATGCCGTCGGCCAGGTGTCCTCGATCCTGGCCGGCGACTTCGCTCGGCGCGGCCTCGACCCGGAATTAGCCCCGCTCTACGGCCAGGCCCTGGTCGGCTCGGTCTCGATGACCGCGCAATGGTGGCTCGACACCCGAGAGCCGAAGAAAGAAGTGGTGGCCGCCCACCTGGTGAACCTGATGTGGAACGGGCTGACCCATCTGGAGGCCGATCCCCAGTTAGGGGGCGAATAGCAGCTCACGCTGGAAGAATGGGTATTCACGTCGCAGACAAAGCTGTCGGGGGTTGACAGGAGGGGACGACGCTGTGGTCGGCAATGGGGAGGTTATCGACCAGATCGAGGCCCGGCTGACGGCGGCCGAGCGGCTCGAGGACGTTCAGCAGGTGGTGAAGGTTGCGGCGCGACGGATTGCCGATGCGCACGGCGCGACCTTCGTGCTGCTGGACCACGATATGTGTTACTACGCGGACGAAGATTCGATGAGTCCGCTCTGGAAGGGGCAGCGTTTCCCGGTCTCGGATTGCATCAGCGGCTGGGCGATGATCCACCGCACGGTGGTCCAGATCTCCGACACCCGGCGAGACGACCGGATCCCGCAGGAGGCCTACCGCCCGACCTTCGTGCGCAGCCTGGTCATGGTGCCGATGCTCGGGGCTGATCCGATGGGTGCCATCGGGGTGTATTGGGCGCGGCCAGGTCAGCCGGACCCACACGTCGTTGAAGCGCTGCAACAGCTGGCCGACGTCGCCGTCGCGGCGCTGCAACGGTTCCCCGACGGCATTCCCGACCCCGGTTTCAAGGTCGCCGCCCTCAACGCGGCGAGCGGCGAGTAGGCCCGGCGCGACCTGCGTCACAGCGGACGGACGAATCGCGGCCCGCCGCAACGCCTTCGGTGGTCTTGCCTAGGATGGGGGATCATGACCGCACCGGGGCACCAGTATGTCCAGCCCCCGATCGCGGGGCTGGTCGATTTGGCGCTCACCGCGCCGGCTTTCGTCGAACTCGCGCAGCGCGCCACCGAACGTCCCGAAGAACTCGCCCTGGTAGGGCCGTCCAGCGCGCAGCTGTATGCCGCGTGCGCGCTGGCCCGCGGCGGTCCGGTGCTCGTGGTGACGGCGACCGGGCGCGAGGCCGACGACCTGACCGCCGAACTGCGCGGCGTCTTCGGCGACGCCGCCGTGATGTTCCCGTCCTGGGAGACGCTGCCGCACGAGCGGCTCTCGCCCGGCGTGGACACCGTGGGCGCGCGCCTGATGGTCTTGTACCGGCTGGCCCACCCCGACGACGCCCGGCTGGGGCCTTCGCTGCGGGTGGTGGTGACGACCGCGCGTTCGCTGCTGCAGCCGATGGCGCCGGATCTGGCCGATATCGAGCCGGTCACGCTGCACGTCGGCGCGGAGTTCGACTTCGACCAGCTGGTCTCGCGGCTGGTCGAGCTGGCCTATACCCGGGTCGACATGGTCGGCAAGCGCGGCGAATTCGCGGTCCGCGGCGGCATCCTCGACGTCTTCCCGCCGACCGCCGAGCACCCGGTCCGGGTCGAATTCTGGGGCGACGAGGTCAGCGAGATGCGGATGTTCGCGGTCGCCGACCAGCGCTCGATCCCGGAGATCGACGTCGACACCGTCGTCGCGGTGCCCTGCCGTGAGCTGCTCCTCACCGAAGAAGTGCGGGCCCGCGCCACCAAGCTCATCGAGACGCGGCCACCGGACGACAACCACATCACCGGCAGCGTCGGGGAAATGCTGGTCAAGATCGCCGAAGGCATCCCGGTCGACGGGATGGAGGCACTGCAACCGGTGCTACGACCCGACGAACTCGCGCTGCTGATCGATCACCTGCCCGCCGACACACCGCTCCTGATATGCGACCCGGAGAAGGTGCGCACCCGTGCGGCCGACCTGATCAAGACCGGGCGCGAGTTCCTCGAGGCATCGTGGTCGGTGGCCGCGATCGGCGGCGACGCCCCGATCGACGTCGAGCAGCTCGGCGGCTCCGGTTTCCGCGAGCTCGACGACGTCCGCGACGCGGCCCGGGCGAGCAACCGCCCGTGGTGGACCTTGAGCCAGCTCGCCGCGGAGAACGCTGTCGAACTCGACGTGCGGAGCGCCCCGTCGGCACGCGGGCAGCAGAGCACGGTCGACGAGATCTTCGCGATGCTGCGGGCCCATGTGATGACCGGGGGATATGCCGCCGTTGTCGCACCCGGCACCGGCACCGCCCACCGGGTGGTCGAACAGCTTGGCGAGCGCGACATCCCGGCGGGGATGCTGGAGCCCGGCCAGGCCCCCAAACTTGGCGTGGTCGGCGTGCTTCGCGGCCCGCTGCACGACGGCATCATCGTGCCGGGCGCCAATCTCGTGGTCATCACCGAAACGGACCTGACCGGCAACCGGGCGTCCGCGCCCGAAGGCAGGCGGCTGGCGGCCAAGCGGCGCAACACCGTTGACCCGCTGGCGCTGACCGCCGGTGATCTCGTGGTGCACGACCAGCACGGCATCGGGCGGTTCGTCGAGATGGTCGAGCGCACCGTCGGCGGTGCGCGCCGCGAATACCTGGTTTTGGAGTATGCCTCGAGTAAGCGCGGACAAGCCGCCGACAAGCTCTTCGTGCCGATGGACTCCCTGGATCAGCTGTCCCGCTACGTCGGCGGCCAGGAACCTGGCCTGAGCCGGCTGGGCGGCAGCGACTGGACCAACACGAAAACCAAGGCGCGCAAGGCGGTTCGGGAAATCGCCAGCGAACTGGTGTCGCTCTACGCCAAGCGGCAGGCCGCCCCCGGGCACGCCTTCGGCCCCGACACCCCGTGGCAGGCCGAGATGGAGGACGCGTTCGGGTTCACCGAGACCGTCGACCAGCTGACCGCCATCGAGGAGGTCAAGGCCGACATGGAGAAGTCGATGCCGATGGACCGGGTCATCTGCGGTGACGTCGGCTACGGCAAGACCGAGATCGCGGTGCGGGCGGCGTTCAAGGCCGTGCAGGACGGCAAGCAGGTGGCGGTGCTGGTGCCCACCACGCTGCTGGCCGACCAGCACCTGCAGACGTTCACCGCGCGGATGGCCGGCTTCCCGGTGACCGTGAAAGGCCTGTCCCGGTTCACCGATCCCACCGAGTCGCGGGCGGTGATCGACGGTATGGCCGACGGCAGCGTCGACATCGTGATCGGCACCCACCGGCTGCTGCAGACCGCGGTGCGCTGGAAGGACCTCGGCCTGGTCGTCGTCGACGAGGAGCAGCGCTTCGGTGTGGAGCACAAGGAGCACATCAAGAGCCTGCGCACCCACGTCGACGTGCTGACCATGAGCGCCACTCCGATCCCGCGCACCCTGGAGATGAGCCTGGCAGGCATCCGGGAGATGTCGACGATCCTCACCCCGCCCGAGGAGCGCTATCCGGTGCTGACGTATGTGGGCGGGCACGACGACAAGCAGGTCGCCGCCGCACTGCGCCGTGAGTTGCTGCGCGACGGGCAGGTCTTCTACATCCACAACCGGGTCAGCAGCATCGACGGCGCGGCTGCCCGGATCCGGCAGCTGGTGCCCGAGGCGCGGGTGGTGGTCGCCCACGGCCAGATGCCCGAAGAGTTGTTGGAGCGCACGGTCGAGGGATTCTGGAACCGCGAATACGACATCTTGGTCTGCACCACGATCGTCGAGACCGGACTGGACATCTCCAACGCGAACACGCTGATCGTCGAACGTGCCGACACTTTCGGCCTGTCCCAGCTGCACCAGCTGCGCGGGCGGGTGGGCCGCAGCCGCGAGCGCGGCTATGCCTACTTCCTCTACCCGAAGGAGATGCCGCTCACCGAGACCGCCTACGACCGGCTGGCCACTATCGCGCAGAACAACGAACTCGGCGCGGGTATGGCAGTGGCGTTGAAGGACTTGGAGATTCGCGGCGCAGGCAACGTGCTCGGTGTCGAGCAATCCGGCCACGTCGCCGGGGTCGGATTCGACCTGTACGTCCGGCTGGTGGGTGAGGCGGTCGAGGCCTATCGGGCGGCTTTGAAAGCAGCAGATGACGGCGAGGCCGTCATCACGGTCGAGGAACCCAAGGATGTCCGCATCGATCTACCGGTCGACGCCCACCTGCCGCCGGACTACATCGCCAGCGACCGGCTGCGGCTGGAGGCCTATCGCCGGCTGGCCGCCGCCACCGATGATGCGGGTATCGTCTCGGTCGTCGAGGAACTGACCGACCGCTACGGGCCGTTGCCCGAGCCCGCCCAGCGGCTGCTGGCGGTCGCACGCCTGCGTCTGCTGTGCCGCGGGTACGGGGTGACCGAAGTGGCTGCCACCGGAAGTGGTTCGGCCACAACGATTCGCGTGTCACCGCTGACGCTGCCCGACTCTGCGCAACTGCGTCTGAAGCGGGTGTATCCCGGAGCCGGTTATCGGGCCACGACCTCGACGGTGCAGGTGCCGATCCCGCGTTCGGGCAGCGGGGTCGCGGCGCCGCGGATCCGTGACCTGGAATTGGTGCAGATGGTCGCGGACCTGCTTCTGGCACTCGACGGACAACCGCACGGTGAGCTTGATATAACGACCTTCACACCTGCTGGTGCGGAGAAGGGAGAGCGGCGATGACCGTCATCCTCGTCGATCCGCGCCGTCCCTCGCTGCTACCCGTCGACGCGGTCGAATTGCTCGGCGGCGACGTGCAGTACACCGAGGAGATGCCGGTGAAGGTGCCCTGGTCGCTGCCGTCGGCTCGCCCGGTGTACACCGGCGACAACGCCCCGGTGCTGTTGTCCTCCGACCGTCAGCACCCCGAAGTACGGGCCCGGCTGGCCGGCGGTGAACGGCTGATCGCCGCGCCGGCGCCGGCGCCCGGCGAGCGATTGGTCGACGCGGTGGCGATTATGGACAAGCTACGCACCGCGGGGCCGTGGGAGAGCGAGCAGACCCACGACTCGCTGCGGCGCTACCTGCTGGAAGAAACGTACGAGCTGTTCGACGCGGTCCGTGGCGGCAACCTCAACGAGTTGCGTGACGAACTCGGAGACGTGTTGCTTCAGGTGCTGTTTCACGCCCGCATCGCCGAGGAGGCGTCCCAGCATTCGTTCACCATCGATGACGTCGCCGACGCGTTGGTGCGCAAGCTCGGCAACCGGGTGCCCGCGGTGCTGGCCGGTGAGTCGATCTCGCTGGAAGACCAGCTGGCCCAGTGGGAGCAGCGCAAGTCTCTCGAGACCAACAAACGGGTGTCCTGCGTCGACGACGTGCCGACGGCTCAGCCCGCATTGGCGTTGGCGCAGAAGGTGATTGCGCGGGTGCTGATCGCCGGGCTGCCCGCGGAGTTCATTCCCGGCGCTATCGTGACGGTCACTGTGGCGGCTGAGAAGGACGCCGAAAACGAATTGCGCACAGCGGTTCTGGAGTTCATGGACACCGTACGCGCCGTCGAGCGCGCGATCGCGGCCAACCGCCGCGACACCGATGTTCCCAGCCAGCTCGACGCGGCCGCGCCTCTGGGTGCGGTCAGCGACGACGAGTGGCGCCGGCATTGGCCGACCGCGGGCCCCGGCCTGCTGGATGAACCGCTGGTGCCTGAGGTGGTCTCCGCCGACGACGATCCGCTCGACGATGTGGACATCGTGCTCATCGACTCCGCCGACGAATTCGAGGTTCCGGAGCTGGCTGTCGACGATGTCGACTTAGTCGAACCGGAGGAGCCGGACCTGCTCGACGAGGCTCAGCCGAGCAGCGTCGAGCCCCAGTAGTCGCCGTCGCGCAGTCCCGGGGGGATGGCGAAGATCCCGCTGCCGTTGTGGGTGATGTACTCGTTGAGCGCATCGCGGCGGGCCAGTTCCATCTGCATCGGGATGAACTGGGAGACCGGGTTGCGCACGAACGCGATGAAGAACAGCCCGGCGTCCAGATGCCCGAATCCGTCGGAGCCATCGGTGAAGTTGTAACCGCGGCGCAGGATACGAATGCCGCCCAGATGCTGGTGGGATGCCAGCCGCACGTGGGCGTCGACGTCGATCAGCGGGGTGTTCTTGTTGGTGACGATGTCGAGGTCGAGCTCTTGGAATTCCTGAGTGAGCCCGTTGGGCGCGCCGCTGCCCTTCTGCCGGCCGATCACCCGTTCCTGCTCGAGAAGTGTGGTGCGATCCCAGGATTCGATGCGCATCCGGATCCGGCGGCTGATCATGTAGCTGCCGCCGGTCATCCAGTCCGGACCGTCGCCTTTGGCCACCCACACCTGCTGGGTCAGTGCGTCGGTGTCCTCGGCCTTGATGTTGTTCGTTCCGTCCTTGAACCCGAACAGGTTTCGCGGCGTGGCCTGCTCGCGGGTGGTTGACGAGGTGCGACCGAACCCCAGCTGTGAATAGCGCACCGCGACCGTGCCGAAGCCGACCCTGGCCAGATTGCGGATCGCGTGCACCGCGACCTGGGGGTCGTTGGCGCAGGCCTGTACGACGATGTCGCCGCCGCAGCGGGCCGGGTCCATCGTCTCGTTGGGGAACTTCGGCAGGTTCTCCAGCAGCTGCGGCTTCTGGCCGGCGATACCGAAACGATCTTCGCCGTCCTTGAGGAAGAACGACGGGCCGAACCCGATGGTCAGGGTCAGCTGCGACGCGGGCAACCCCAGCGCCTCACCGGTATCAGACGGCGGCGCATAGGGATTGAGGCCGACGGCGCCGTCGTGAACGGCCTCGTGACCCTCGGTCATCCGCTCCGCCATGCCCGTCCACTCTTTGAGCATGGCGACCACGTCGGCCTTGGAATCGGATGTGACGTCGAATGTGGCGAAGTGCATCCGGTCCTGGGCCGGGGTGACGATCCCGGCCTGGTGCTCACCGCGGAAGGGCACCGGCTTGTCCAGCCCGCCGGTGTGCGAGTCGGCCGCCGATGCCCGCCCGGCCAGCGCCCCGGCGCCGGCCGCGCCGACCACCGCGGCAGTCACACCGGCGGCACCGAACAGCTTGCGTCGAGACAGACCAGACTGCCCCGGATGGGCGGGGGCAGTCTCGCCGGCGCTATTGGGGGGCGATGACACCCTGCACCTGGCTTACCTCCTTGCTCAGCGCGTCAATCGCACGCGAGAGTTCCTGGCGCGCAGGCTCGGTCACCGTGTCGTATAACACGAACCCATCGCCCTTGCGGTACTTGGCCAGCAGCGCCTCGACATCGGCGAAGCCCTTGTCGACGCGCTTGCCCAGGTCGGGATTGCGGCTGTCGAGGATGGGGCGAACCGACGCGACGGCCGTCTGTGATCCATCCACGTTGGCCTGGAAGTCCCACAGGTCGGTGTGGCTGAAGATGTCCTCTTCGCCGCTTATCTTGCTGGCCGCGATCTCGTCGAGCAGACCTTGTGCGCCACCGGCGATCTGAGTGGAGTCGATGGTCCAGTCAGGCGCCTTCACGCCGTCGTTGAGTTCCTTGACATCGGCCACCAGCTGGTCGGCGACGGCATTGGTGTCCGGCTGCAGGCCGCTGACCCACAGGTCCTTCTCGAGCCGGTGGAATCCGGTCCACTTCTGGCCAGGCTCCAGGTCGGCTTCACGAAGGTCGATACGCGGGTCGAGGTCGTTGGGGAACGATTCGGCCACCGGCTCGATGCGCTCGTAGTAGGTGCGCGCAATCGGATACTGCGCCTTGGCCGCCGCGACGTCACCCTTCTTGATGGCGTCGACGAAGAGCTGGGTCGCCGGCACCAGCGCGTCGGTCTGGCTGTTCACGTAACGCTTGTAGCTCTCGGCGGCTTCCTTGAACTCGGCCTTCTCGTCGACCGCGACGGCGTTGCCGGTCACGGTGAAGTCGCCGCGAATGCCGTCGCCGATCATCCCCGGCTTGCAGGCGGTCTGATACTTGCCCGGCTCGGCCAGCTGCACGATCAGCTTGCGCTGGAGCCCGGGGGAGATGTTCTCGACCTCGCCCATCACCCGCTCGCCGGCGCCGTATACGTAGAACTCGGTGACCTTGGTGCCGTTGTTCGTGATCACGAAAGTGCTCGGCCCGGTCCCGGACTGGGTGGCCGAGAGCGTGCACTGCGTGTCGGAGGCGTTGACGGTGATCTCGGCGGGTGTCTTGGTGCTCGAGTCCGCGGACTTGTTTTCCTTGGCCGTGCAGGCGGCCAGTGAAACTCCGGCGAGGATCGTGGCGACGGCGGCAGTACCGGTCTTGATGCCGTGGGTGAGCGTCACTGATTGGACCTTTCGGAGAGGGTGGAGTGCCCCGAGTCTTCGGAGGCGCCGGCACTATCGGTGGAAACTTCGGCGGCCGCGGCGGCCGCGGCGGCCGGTTTCGGCGCCGAGCGGGTGGGCCGCAGGAACAGGCCGAGCACGATGAGGATGTAGGCCAGCCAGCAGATCAGCTGTAGCACCGTCGGCGTCGGGGTGATGTTGAAGACGCCCTGGACGATCTCCCCGTACCAGGCCGACCAGTTGAATCCCGCGCTGATGTCGAAGGCCCGCGAGCTCAAGCCGGGCAGCCAGCCGACGGTCTGCAGCGCGCCGATGCCGTAGGACAGAACACCCGCGGCGACCACGATGAGGAACACGCCGGTGTAGGAGAAGAACTTGGCCAGATTGATCCGCACCGCGCCGGCGTACATGCCCCACGCGATCGCGGCGGCTGTCAGCACGCCGATCAGCAACCCCAGCAGCGGCCAGGAGGTCTCGGCTTCGGCGTAGCCGACCATGAACAGCGCGGTCTCGAAGCCCTCCCGGCCCACGGCCAGGAACGCCAGCATGAACACGGCCAGTGCGCCGGTCTCAAGTGCTTTCGACATGCCGGCGCGGAGCTCGCCGGACATACTGGCGGATGCTTTGCGCATCCACAGCACCATCGACGTGACGATCGCGACGGCCACCAGCGATGCCACTCCGGCGATGGCCTCGGCGGCCAGGTCTTTGATCGTGTAGGTGCCGTATTGGATGGTGAGGAACACCGCCACCGTCATCAGGACCGCCGCGCCGACCCCGAGCCACACCCATTTGAGGGCGTCGCGACGATCGGACTTCACCAGGAACGCGATCAGGACCATCACGATGATCCCGGCCTCCAAACCTTCACGCAGGCCGATCAGACCGCTCCCGAACAGTTGGGCGGTGATGTTTGGGCCGGTCGCGCTGAATGTGGTGTGGACGCCGGTGGAGATCCCCGCCAGGTCGTTCATCGGCACGTCCTCTACATGCTCAGGAGATTGACAGCAGCATAGGCTTGCCAAACCAAGGTTCGGCTCACCTTAGCATTATGGCCCGGGCTGAAATTGGCCTCTCTTGGCACCGCCGCAGGGCCTGGCGGCACCGAACCCGTGGGACGATGAACACGTTCGGTTGGGTTCGAGGAGTGCTGTGTCGTCAACGCGTTGGCTGCGGGCTGTCGCCGTCGTTGCGGTGGCTGCGATGCTGCTCGGGGCGAGCTGTTCCTGGCAGCTCGGCATACCCATCCCCGACGGTGTACCGCCACCGCCCGGCGACCCGGTGCCCGCGGTCGACACCCACGCCAAGGGCCGCCCGGCCGACCAGCTGCGCGACTGGGCGGCCCAGCGTGCGCCCGCTCTCGGTATTCCGGTCATCGCGCTGGAGGCCTACGCGTACGCCGCGCGGGTGGCGGAGGTGGAGAACCCCAACTGTCATCTCGCGTGGACGACGCTGGCGGGGATCGGCATGGTCGAAAGCCACCACGGCACCTACCGCGGCGCCGTCATCGCGCCCAACGGCGACGTCAGCCCGCCCATCCGGGGAGTCCACCTGGACGGCACCAATGGCAACCTCGAGATCATCGACGATGAAGAGTCGCTGGGCAGCGACGAGCCGGTCTACGCCCGGGCGATGGGGCCCATGCAGTTCATCCCCGAGACCTGGCGGCTCTACGGCGTCGACGCCAACAACGATGGCGTGATCAGCCCGGACAACATCGACGACGCGGCGCTGTCGGCCGCCGGGTATCTGTGCTTCCGTGGCAAGGACCTCGCAACGCCGCGTGGCTGGATGAACGCACTGCACGCCTACAACCACTCTGACCAGTACGCGCGCACCGTGCGGGACTGGGCGACGGCCTATGCCCAAGGGCATGCGCTCTAGCCCCGGCTCTAGGAGCGCTTCCGCGCTGGTGACCATCTAGGCTATGGAACGGCTTGCCCATCCGCCCGACGAGGACATTCGTCGTACGCCACGACGCTAAGGAGAACACCAAGTGCCCATCATCGAGCAGGTTGCGGCCCGCGAGATTCTCGATTCGCGCGGCAATCCGACCGTGGAGGTCGAGGTGGCCCTGATCGACGGTACGTTCGCTCGCGCCGCCGTCCCGTCGGGTGCGTCGACCGGCGAGCACGAAGCGGTCGAGCTGCGCGACGGCGCCGCCCGCTACGGCGGCAAGGGAGTTGAAAAGGCGGTCGAGGCGGTTCTCGACGAAATCGCCCCCGCGGTCATCGGACTGTCCGCCGACGATCAGCGGCTGATCGACCAGGCGCTGCTCGACCTGGACGGCACCCCCGACAAGTCGCGGCTGGGCGCCAACGCCATCCTCGGCGTTTCGCTGGCGGTAGCCAAGGCTGCCGCCGATAGTGCCGGGCTGCCGTTGTTCCGCTACCTGGGCGGACCCAACGCGCACATCCTGCCGGTGCCGATGATGAACATCATCAACGGTGGCGCCCACGCCGACACCGGCGTCGACGTCCAGGAGTTCATGATTGCCCCGATCGGCGCACCGAGCTTCAAGGAAGCCCTGCGCTGGGGTGCGGAGGTCTATCACTCGCTGAAGTCGGTGCTGAAGAAGCAAGGTCTGTCCACCGGTCTGGGCGACGAGGGCGGCTTCGCCCCTGACCTGCCCGGCACCAAGGCCGCGCTGGATCTGATCGGCACCGCCATCGAGGGCGCCGGCTTCAAGCTCGGCACTGATGTCGCTCTGGCGCTCGACGTCGCCGCCACCGAGTTCTACACGCAGGGAACGGGTTACGCCTTTGAGAAGGAGACCCGCACCGCCGCGCAGATGGCGGAGTTCTACGCCGGTCTGCTGGATTCCTACGCGCTGGTGTCGATCGAGGATCCGCTGTCCGAGGACGACTGGGACGGTTGGGTCGAGCTGACGACCGCGATCGGCGACCGGGTGCAGCTGGTCGGCGACGACCTGTTCGTCACCAACCCCGAACGTCTCGAGGAGGGGATCGAGCGCGGTGCGGCCAACGCACTTCTGGTGAAGGTCAACCAGATCGGCACGCTCACCGAAACCCTCGACGCCGTCGCGCTGGCGCACAACAGCGGCTACCGCACGATGATGAGCCACCGCAGCGGCGAAACCGAGGACACCACGATCGCCGATCTGGCAGTGGCCGTCGGCAGCGGCCAGATCAAGACCGGTGCACCGGCTCGCAGCGAGCGGGTGGCAAAGTACAACCAGTTGCTGCGCATCGAAGAGGCGCTCGGCGACGCCGCGCGCTACGCGGGCGACCTGGCTTTCCCGCGGTTCGTGGTCGGCGAGTAAGGCGCCAAGGGACCCGAAAGAGGCCTGAAACAGACTGTGGCGGAAAGCAAGCGGCCCGACCCGAAACGACGTGCCCCGGCCTCTCGGCCGGGTCCGTCGGGGCGGGTCCGCTCGCGTACGTCGCCGGCGGCCAAACGTGAACCCCGCCCTGCTGAAACCAAGGCCAAGCCGGAGCCCGTCGGAGCCGCTGGGCCGGCGACATCCACTGCAGCGCACAGCGTTACCGAGCCGATCCGGCGTGCGATCGCAGCCTCGGTGGAGCGCCAGAGCGAACAGCGGCTGGGCTTCACCGCGCGCCGCGCGGCCATCCTGGCGGCGCTGGTCTGCGTGCTGACGTTGACGATCGCGGGACCGGTGCGCACGTATTTCGCGCAGCGCACCGAGATGAAGCAGCTTCATGCGTCGGAAGAGGCGCTGCGCAAGCAGATCTCCGACCTGGAATCGCAGAAGGCCAAGCTGGGCGATCCGGTGTACATCGCGGCGCAGGCCCGTGAGCGGCTGGGGTTCGTCATGCCAGGTGACATCCCCTTCCAGGTGCAGCTGCCGGCGGGGGCGGTGGTCACCACTGATGCCAGTCCGCAGGCGGCACCGGTCCGCAGCACCGACCCGTGGTACACCTCGCTGTGGCATACCATCGCCGATACACCGCACGGTCCACCGGTGCCTGCGGCCGTGGATCCGGCCCAGCCTGCGTTGCCGCCACCAGCAGACGGTGGTGCACCACCACCCCCGGTGCCCGGTGGTTGATTCCGCCGATCTCGATGCGGTGGCGCGGCAGTTGGGGCGCGAGCCGCGCGGCGTTCTGGAGATCGCGTATCGCTGCCCCAATGGTGAACCGGCTGTGGTCAAAACCGCGCCGCGGCTGCCCGACGGCACGCCGTTCCCGACGCTCTACTATCTGACCCACCCGGTGCTGACCGCCGCGGCGAGCAGGCTGGAATCCGACGGGCTGATGCGGGACATGAGTGAGCGGCTGCAACAGGATTCGGATCTGGCCACGGCCTACCGCCGAGCCCATGACTCTTATCTGGCCGAGCGCGATGCGATCGAGTCGCTGGGCACTTCGTTCACCGGTGGCGGCATGCCCGACCGGATCAAATGCCTGCACGTGCTGATCGCGCATTCGCTGGCAAAAGGCCCGGGCGTCAACCCGTTTGGCGACGAAGCTCTGGCGGTGCTGGCCGCTGAGCCGGGGATGGCGGGAATTCTGGATAGGGGGGTGTGGACATCGACGTAGAGACCAACAGGGTGGCGGCCATCGACTGTGGCACCAATTCGATCCGGCTGCTGATCGCCGACTCGGCCGGCGGGCGTCTGCACGATGTGCACCGGGAGATGCGGATCGTGCGGCTGGGCCAAGGCGTCGACGCCACAGGGCAATTCGCGCCCGACGCGCTGGCCCGCACCCGCTCGGCCCTGGCCGACTACGGCGAGCTGCTCAGGCGATTCGATGTGCCCAAGGTGCGCATGGTGGCGACATCAGCCACTCGCGACGCGGCCAACCGGGATGTCTTCTTCGCGATGACCGCCGAGGTGCTGGATTCCGCGGTCCCGGGTGCGATCGCCGAGGTGATCAGCGGTCAGGAGGAGGCCGAGCTGTCGTTCAACGGCGCGGTGGGTGAACTCGACAGCGCCGCCGCACCTTTCGTGGTTGTCGACCTCGGTGGTGGGTCGACGGAGGTGGTGGTCGGTGACGGGAACGGCGTGCAGGCCAGCTTCTCGGCCGACATCGGCTGCGTGCGCCTGACCGAGCGTTGCCTGCACTCCGATCCGCCGACGGTCGCCGAGGTGGCCGCGGCCCGCGAGGTGGTGCGGGAACGTCTCGGCGAGGCACTGCGGGTGGTGCCGGTGGATCGCGCCAAGACCTGGGTCGGGGTGGCGGGCACGTTCACCACCCTCGCCGCGCTGGCCCAGCACATGACCACCTATGACCCCGACGCGATCCACCTTTCTCGGGTCGCCTTCCCCGATCTGCTGGAGGTCTGCGAGCAGCTCATCGGCATGACCCGCAAGCAGCGTGCTGCGCTGGGGCCGATGCACGAGGGGCGCGTCGACGTCATCGGCGGCGGTTCGATCGTCGTCGAGGAGCTGGCGTATGCGCTGGGGCAGCGGGCCGGCGTCGACGAACTGGTGGTCAGCGAGCACGACATTCTCGACGGGATCGCGCTGTCGATCATCTGATCGCTAGTCCTCCGGTGGGATCAGCGGTTCGCCGTTGGCTCCGGTAGGGATGCGGCTACCGGCCAGCGTGACACCGAGCAGGGTCATCACCACACCGATCGCCAGGTGCAGCCAGTTGTCGGCGTTGTTGAGCGGCAGCATGTTTCGCGGACCGGCTAAATCGACGAGCAGGCCGTAGACCCACAGTCCGAGATAGATCAGGCCCCCGCCGATCAGGTAGGCCCGGGCTCTGGCGAAGGTGCGGGAGAGCACCAGACCCGCCACTCCGAAGGCCAGATGCAGCAGGTTGTGCACCACCGAAGCAGCGAAGACACCGAACAGTTCGGCGTGCGATTCGCGACCCAGCCAACGGAGCTGGTCCAGGTGGGTGGTCAGGCCGGGGATGAAGCCGGCGATCGCGGCAACCAGGAATGCCGCGGCGACGAGGACTGCGGCGCCCTGTACCGCCAGTAGGCCGACTCCCGGTCGCTGGAGTCTGCGCGGGTGGGCCGTCTCCATGCTGGTTGGCATACCCGTCAATTCCGGCGGTCAACCGTTCAATCGATGCTGGTCTCGTAACGGATGGATCGGTCGACACCGCTGCGGACGTCGCCGGGGCCGTGTTCGACCGTGCTGAGGTTGCGGCGCGCGGCGGTGTGGAGTTGGTACGGGACGCTGGTCACCATCACGTCCGGTTCGAACAGCAGTCGCGCCTTGAGTCTCAGTGAGCTCTGGTTGTGCAGCAGGTTTTCCCACCACCGCCCCACCACGGTTTCTGGGATGTATACGCACACCACATCGCGAGGCCCCTGGCGTGCCCGCTTCACGTATTGCAGCACCGGCCTGGTTATCTCGCGGTAGGGCGACTCCACCACTTTCAGGGGTACATCGATGTCCAAGCTCTCCCATTCGCGGTGCAACGCGCGGGTCTCGGCGTCGTTGATGTTCACCGTCACGGCCGTCAATGTGTGGGGCCTTGTGGCGCGCGCGTACAGGACGGCGCGCTGGGTGGCCTTGTTCCACCCCGAGACCAGCACGACGGCGTGCACCCGGCTCGGGAGCGTCTCCTCGTCGTCGGGAGCGATCCGTAATTCGTCTCGCACCGAAGCATAGTGATGGTGGATGGCGTGCATCAGTACACAGAGGATCGGGATCGCGATGACGACGAGGTAAGCGCCGTGGGTGAATTTGGTGATCATGACCACCACGAGCACGAGACCGGTCAGGAGGGCTCCGAAGGCGTTGACGGCTCTGCCGCTGTTGATCTTTCGGCGTTCAGCCGGTGTGACCGCGTGCCGCAGTTCAGCGTTCCAGTGTCGTACCATGCCGGCCTGGCAGAGCGTGAACGACGTGAAGACACCCATGATATAGAGCTGGATCAGTCGGGTCACCGATCCGTCGAAGGCGTAGATCAGTCCACCGGCGACGACTGCGAGAAGGACGATGCCGTTGGAGTAAGCCAGGCGATCACCTCGATTCTGCAGTTGTCGGGGGAGATAGCGATCCTGGGCGAGAATCGATGCCAGCAGCGGAAATCCGTTGTAGGCAGTGTTCGCGGCGAGTACAAGGATCAGGGCGGTAGCGGCCTGGATGTAGAAGAACATCACGCTGTTGTTGCCGAAAACGGCGGCAGCCAGTTGCGCGATGACGGTGCGCTGCGGTTCGGTTTCGCAGTCGCCGTGGAAGCCGACCAGATCGCAGGTGTTCTCCACGACTCGGGTTTTCGCGATCATCGCCAGCACTGTCACACCGGCGAACATCGTGGTAGCCAGTAACCCCATCGCCGTCATGGTTCGGGCTGCGTTGAGCGCCTTGGGCTTACGGAAGGCGGGAACTCCGTTCGAGATGGCCTCGACGCCGGTCAGTGCGGTGCAGCCCGACGAGAATGCGCGGAGCACCAGCAGGATCAACGCCACCGTCGTCAGTCCCACTTGTTCTGGCCGAATGTCGTAGTGGGCGCTTTCGGCGACCGGTGGATGTCCCAGCAGAGCACGTAGCAGACCCAGTCCCACCATGAGGTAGACGCCCACGATGAACGCATACGTGGGAATGGCGAAGACACGGCCGGACTCTCGTACACCGCGAAGGTTCATCGCGGTGAGCGCGAGGATGAAGCCGATATTGATAGCGACTCGGTAGGCATTGAGATCGGGGAACGCGGAAATGATGTTGTCAACGCCGGCGGCGACCGAGACCGCGACGGTCATCACGTAGTCCACCATGAGCGCGGCGGCTACCACCAACCCGGCCAGCGGACCGAGGTTCCGCGACACCACTTCGTAGGACCCGCCGCCACTGGGGTAGGCCCGGACCACCTGACGGTAGGAGAGCACCACGACGGCCAGCAGTACCACGACGCCGACGCCGACGAACGGCGCCAGGTGGATGTAGGCGAGACCCCCGAGGGTCAGGATGAGAAGGATTTCCTGGGTGGCGTACGCGACTGACGACAACGGGTCACTGGCGAAGATCGGCAGCGCGATCCGCTTCGATAGCAGCGTGTGGCCGAGGCTGTCGCTGCGAAACGGCCGGCCAAGGACTAGGCGTTTCATCAGTGACGTGGGCGAAGACACGAGAAGCGAGCCTAGTTTCGGCGGGCTCACGCGGCGCAGCGCAGGCCGTAGGGATTTCGTAAAGATTGACGTTTGCGATGTTCGAATTCCGCAAACGTTGGTGTGGCGCGGCTTGCAGTTGCCCTACGTTGGCGCCCTATGTCGGATTGTGGTCTGGACCAATGGGGCAGCCGAGCGCATCTGCGCGAGCTCATAAGCCGGCCCTATCTCGTCGACGTGCTCGACGTGCTGACGGATGGACCGCTGACCATCGCCGAGATTCAGTCCGAAATTCCCGGCGCACGGCGGAATCTTGTCCAAGCGCTACGTGATCTGGTCGTCACAGGGCTGGTCATCAGCGGTATGCCGGGCAGCTGCGATGGCATCGGTTCGAACGACTCGCTGTATCAGCACAGCGAACGCGGCCGAGACATCGTCGAGCTGCTGTCGAGATTCACCGTCTGGACGGCGCTGTACGACTAGGACTAGAGCTTGACCTTGCAGCCGCTGCCGATGTTGTGACAGTGATGGCCGCCGTCGCAGGCATTACAGCGACAGGTACAGCCTCCAGTGTGTTTGGGCTCGTTCATGACAACTCATCTCCTTCGCCCCGGTGGCTTCGACGATAGTTCGCGGCCGACCCGCGCGGCAGCGATTTCCTGATGCCGGCGGGTATCGAATGGCGTCACTGCTGGAAGCGATAGCCCATGCCCGCTTCGGTCAGCAGATGGCGGGGATGCGACGGGTCATCCTCGAGCTTGCGCCGCAGCTGCGCCAGATACACCCGCAGGTAGTGGGTCTCCTTGGCGTAGGCCGGACCCCAGACCTCTTTCAGCAACTCTTCGCGGCCGACCAATTTGCCGCGGTTGCGCACCAGCATCTCGAGCATGCCCCACTCGGTGGGCGTCAGGTGCACTTCGGCGCCGTTCTTGATCACCTTCTTGGTCGCCAGATCAACGGTGAAAGCGTCGGTTTCGACCACCGGCTCGTCGGTTTCCGAGGCAGCGGCGGCGCGGCGCACCGCCGCGCGAAGCCGGGCCAAAAACTCGTCCATGCCAAACGGCTTCGTCACGTAGTCGTCGGCACCGGCGTCGAGGGCCTCGACCTTCTCGGCGGAGTCGGTGCGGGCTGACAGCACGATCACCGGTGCGCCCAGCCAGCCGCGCAGACCGCCGAGGACCTCGATACCGTCCATATCGGGCAGCCCCAGGTCGAGCACGATCACGTCGGGCCGGTGGTCTGCGGCCGCCTTCAACGCCCCCGCACCGGTCGCAGCGGTGATCACCTCGTAGCCGCGCACGCTGAGATTGATTCGCAACGCTCGCAGGATCTGTGGCTCGTCGTCGATCACCAGCACCTTGACCTTGCTCACGGCCGGCCCTCGGGCGGCGCGGCAAGGTCGACGATGACGGTCAGGCCACCCCCGGGGGTGTCGGTGGCCGAGATTGTTCCGCCCATCGCCTCGACGAAACCGCGGGCCACCGAAAGGCCAAGGCCGACACCGTATTTGTTGTTCCGGTCGCCGAACCGCTGGAACGGCTCGAACAGCTGCTCCTCAGTGCCCCGGGGCACGCCGGGGCCTTCGTCGATGACGTTGATCAGCATCCGATCGCCGACCCAGCCCGCGTTGACGCGCACGATGGACGTCGGTGCGTAGCGAAGTGCGTTGTCGATCAGGTTGGCCAGCACCCTCTCCAGCAGGCCGGCATCGGCCATCGCCACCGCGTCGCCGACGTCGACTTTGATACGGCTGAGCCCCTTGGCGCCAAACCCGGTCGACCCGCGACTGATGCTCAGCAGCGCGCGTTGGACCACCTCTTCGAGGTACACCCGCTTGAGCTCGGGCCGGACCACTCCGGCAGCCAGCCGCGACGAGTCGAGCAGGTTGTCCACCAGTGCGGTCAGCTGGTCGACCGATTCCTCGACGGTGGCCAGCAGCTCGGCTGTGTCCTCCTCGGAGAACCCGATGTCCTCGGAACGCAGGCTCGACACCGCCGCCTTGGCTGCGGCCAGGGGTGTGCGCAGGTCATGGCTGACCGCCGAGAGCAGGGAGCGGCGCAGTTCGTCGGCCTTCTCGATGGCGTCGGCTTTGCTGGCCTCCGCGGCCAGTTCCCGCTGGCGGACCAGCCCGGCGGCCTGTTTGGCGACGGCCGTGAGCACCCGCCGGTCGCGGGCGGGCAGGCTGCGCCCCGACATCAGCATCCAGAACTCGTCGTCGCCCACTTCGATGGCGGTGTCGGCGGAATCCACTGTCACACAAGGATCTTTGCCCACGCAGGCAACAATTTTCTCGTCTTGTCCGCGCACGCGCAGCATGCTGACAGCGCGCTGTGAGTAGGTTTCCCGCACCCGTTCCAGCAGTGTCTCCAAGTCCGCGCCGCGCAGCACTGCGCCGGAGAACAGGGTGAGCAGCTCGGCCTCCTGGGAAGCGTGCCTGGCCTCCCTGGCGCGTTTGGCGGCACCGTCGACCAGCACGGCGACCGCGATCGCCATGAGCAGGAGCACGATCTCGGTGACGGCGGCGTCCGGCTCGGCAATGGTGAAGGTATAGCGCGGCTCGGTCAGGAAGTAGTTCAACAGCAGCCCGGACAGCATCGCCGAGAGGATCGCCGGCGCCACGCCCCCGAGCAGCGCGACGATCAACACTCCGACGAAGAACAGTGCGCTCTCGCCGCCGATAGCGAGGTAGTTGTCCAGAAACGCGACGGTGATGGCGCAAATGATCGACGGCACGACCACCGCGGCCAGCCAGGAGACCACGCGGCGCTCACGCGGGGACGTCGGCCGCCACACGAAGCCGCGCTTGGACTCCTCATGGGTCACCATGTGGACGTCGATCTTGCCCGAGTTCTGCACGATCGCAGCCCCGATGCCCTCGTCGAAGACGCGGGCCCATCGCGATCGTCGTGACGTGCCGATCACCAATTGGGTGGCGTTCATCTCGCGTGCGAAGTCGAGTAGTGCGCTGGGCACCTCGTCGCCGACGACGGTGTGCACCGTGGCGCCGAAGCTGGTCGCGAGCTCGCGCACCTTGCCCATCTGTGGAGCCGACACCCCTGACAGGCCGTCGCCGCGCACCACGTGCACAACCATCAGCTCCGCGCTGGACTTCGACGCGATCCGGGATGCCCTGCGTACCAACGTCTCCGATTCGGGCCCGCCGGTGACAGCGACAACGACGCGTTCTCGAGCCTCCCAGGTCGCAGTGATCTTGTTGTCGGCGCGGTACTTGGCCAGGGCCGCGTCGACCTGATCGGCCAGCCACAGCAGCGCCAGTTCGCGCAGCGCGGTGAGGTTTCCTCGGCGGAAGTAGTTGGACAGCGCGGCGTCCACCTTCTCCGGGGCGTACACGTTTCCATGAGAAAGCCTGCGCCGCAGGGCTTCCGGAGTGATGTCCACCAACTCGATCTGCGACGCGCTTCGGACGATCTCGTCGGGGACCGTCTCTTGTTGCTCGATACCGGTTATCTGTGCGACGACATCGTTGAGGCTCTCCAGGTGCTGGACGTTGACCGTGGAGATCACGGTGATGCCCGCGTCGAGCAGTTCTTCGACGTCCTGCCAGCGCTTGGGGTTCTTGCTACCCGGGGTGTTGGTGTGGGCGAGTTCGTCGACCAGCACGACCTGCGGCTTACGGGCCAGCACGGCAGGCACGTCAAGCTCGGGGAATCGGCTGCCGCGGTAGTCGATATAGCGCGGCGGGATGATCTCGATGTCGTCGAGCAGCTCGGCGGTCTTCTTGCGGCCGTGTGTCTCGATCACGGCCGCCACCAAGTCGGTGCCGCGTTCGATCCGCCGGTGCGCTTCGCCGAGCATCGCGAACGTCTTGCCAACGCCAGGTGCAGCCCCGAGGTAGATGCGCAGCTCGCCTCGTTTCGGCTTGTGGCCGTTCGGGGCGGGCTGCGCACCACTGTCTGACGACGTGTCCGGCGGCGGTTCGCCGCCGGACGTCACGCGTGGCGGTTGGACGGTGTCCACACGTTTATCATCCACTGCTCATCAGCTCTTGTTGGGGTACTTCTCGTCCAGCGCAACGTTGAGCTCGAGGACGTTGACCCGCGGTTCGCCGAGGAAGCCCAGCGTACGGCCGTCGGTGTGGTCGGCGACCAGCTGGCGGATCTGATCGACGCTGACGCCGCGGGTCTTCGCGACCCGGGCGATCTGCAGATCAGCGTAGGCGGGCGAGATGTTCGGGTCCAGGCCGCTGCCGCTGGCGGTCACGGCGTCGGCAGGCACCGCGGGGTCACTCGACGCCGCACCGATGATCGGCACGATCTGACCGACGGTGTAGTCCTCGCCGAACTTCGCGCACTCCACCCGCACACCCTCGTAGATGTCGAGGAACGGACGCGTGGTGGTCTCGCAGGGTTCGTTGACGCTGACGACCTTGGTCGGCTGCATCACGTTGCCGCGCGAGTCACGGGGACCGATGACCGAGAGCACCGCGCCGACACCGTCGCCGGTGCAGAAAGGACGCGATCCATCGACGCCTTCGAGCTGTCCGACGGACTGACTGTTGCTGCATACGGTTGTCAGCAGACTTGCCTTGAATCCGGCATCGGCAGGTTTCTTACCCTGCGCCAGCAACGACGGGTCTGCCGGTGTATCAAGGATGCTCTCCGGTCCGAGGTTGCTTGCACCGCTGTTCAGCGGGTCGTAGCCAGTGCCCGCCGCCGAGGGGCGGCTCTGGAAGTACTGCGGTAACGGGTTGCCGTTGGAGTCGGTGAACAGCTGGCCGATCAGGCTGCTGCCGACCGGCTTCCCATTGACCTCGATGATCGACCCGTTGGCCTTGTCATTCAAGCCTGGGATCTGCGCCACCAGCCAGATGAAAAGCGGGTAGCCGATACCGACTATGACCGTGAGCACCAGCAGCGCGCGCAGCGCTGCCCAGTGTTGGCGAATGAGGTTGGAGAATTTCATGTCACATCCCTGGCAAGAATTGGATGACGAGATCGATCAGCTTGATCCCGATGAACGGAGCGATGATGCCGCCGAGACCGTAGATGTAGAGGTTTCGGCTCAACAGCTTTGACGCGCTGCTAGGGGTGTAACGAACACCCCTCAGCGACAACGGGATCAGCGCGACGATGACGATAGCGTTGAAGATGACCGCGGACAGGATCGCCGATTGCGGACTGTGCAGCCGCATGATGTTGAGCAGATCCAGGCCGGGGAACAACGCGACGAACATCGCGGGAATGATGGCGAAGTACTTGGCGATGTCGTTGGCGATCGAGAACGTGGTGAGAGCACCGCGGGTGATCAACAGCTGCTTGCCGATCTCGACGATCTCGATGAGTTTCGTCGGGTCGGAATCCAGGTCGACCATATTGCCGGCCTCTTTGGCCGCCGAGGTGCCGGTGTTCATCGCCACGCCGACATCGGCCTGGGCCAGCGCCGGTGCATCGTTGGTGCCGTCGCCGGTCATAGCGACCAGCTTGCCGCCCTCCTGCTCGCGCTTGATGAGCGCGAGCTTGTCCTCGGGTGTGGCTTCGGCGAGGAAGTCGTCCACGCCGGCCTCGTCGGCGATCGCCTTGGCGGTCAACGGGTTGTCACCGGTGATCATCACCGTACGGATGCCCATCTTGCGCATCTCGTCGAAGCGTTCGCGCATGCCCTGCTTGACGACGTCCTTGAGGTGGATGACGCCGAGCACCTCGGCTTTACCGTCCACCACCTGGCCGACGACAAGCGGAGTGCCACCGCCGGCGGAGATGCCATCGACGATGATGCCGAGTTCCGTTGGTACGGTACCGCCCTCGCCGCGGACCCAGTCGGCGACCGAGCTGGCGGCACCCTTGCGCAGCAGATGGCCGTTGTCCAGGTTCACCCCGGACATCCGGGTGGTTGCCGTGAATTCCACCCACTCCGCGTTGACCAACTCGCCCGGCGTGCGTGCCCGCAGGCCGAAGTTCGACTTGGCGAACACCACGATCGAGCGGCCCTCCGGAGTCTCGTCGGCCAGGCTGGACAGCTGCGCGGCATCGGCGAGTTGCTCGTTCGTAACACCGGAGAGCGGGACGAAGTCCGATGCCTGCCGGTTGCCCAGCGTGATGGTGCCGGTCTTGTCCAGCAACAGGGTGTTGACGTCACCGGCGGCCTCGACCGCGCGGCCCGACATGGCGAGCACGTTGCGCTGCACCAGCCGGTCCATGCCGGCGATGCCGATCGCCGACAGCAGCGCGCCGATCGTCGTCGGGATCAGGCAGACCAACAGCGAGACCATCACGATCCCGGACACACCGTTGGTGGTCAGCGACAGCGTGTCGGGCACCCCGGGATTGTTGGCCTTGGAGAAGATCGCCAGCGGCTGCAGTGTTGCGACGGCGAAGATGAAGATAACCGTCAAGGCCGCCAGCAGAATGTTCAGCGCGATCTCGTTGGGCGTCTTCTGCCGGTTGGCGCCCTCGACAAGGGTGATCATCCGGTCGATGAAGCTCTCACCAGGTTTCTGGGTGATCTTCACGACGATGCGATCCGACAGCACCGTCGTACCGCCGGTGACCGCCGAGCGGTCGCCACCGGACTCGCGGATCACCGGGGCCGATTCACCGGTAATGGCCGATTCATCAACGGACGCAATACCTTCGACCACGTCGCCATCGCCGGGAATGACCTGGCCGGCTTCGACCACCACGATGTCACCCTGGCGCAACAGGGGTGCGGCCACCTCTTCCTCGCGGCCCGGAACGCCGGACTCCCAGCCGGTCAGCCGGCGGGCCATGGTGTCGGCCTTGGTCTTTCGCAGTGTTTCGGCCTGCGCTTTGCCGCGGCCTTCGGCCACGGCTTCGGCGAGGTTGGCGAATACGACCGTCAACCAGAGCCAGAAGACCGTCAGCCAGGCGAACCAGCTCGGGCTGAGAATCGCCAGGATGGTGCTCCAGACGGCGCCGACCTCGACGATGAACATGACCGGGTTGCGCCACAGCGTGCGAGGGTCGAGTTTGACCAGTGCGTCCGGCAGGGCCTTCCAGAGCATCTTGGGGTCGAGCAGGCCACCTTGGACCTGGTTCTTCTTGCCGCTGCTGGGTTGGTGTTTCGACTCTTCTGCGGAGTCGATGGTGCTAGTTGTCATGGGTTAGTGAATTCCTTCGGCGAGGGGCCCAAGCGCGAGCATGGGCAAGAAGGTGAGGGCCACGAGGATGACGGTCACGCCGGCGACCATGCCGACGAACTGGGGGCGATGCGTGGGCAGTGTTCCGATCGATTCGGGGGTATGTCCCTGTCTGGCAAGCGAACCGGCCAGTGCGAGCACCAGGATCATCGGCAGGAATCGGCCGAAGGCCATGGTCAAGCCGAGGGCGGTGTTGTACCACACGGTGTTGACCGAGATGCCGGCGAAGGCCGAGCCGTTGTTGTTGGCCGCCGAGGTGAACGCGTAGAGCACCTCGGACAGGCCGTGCGGCCCGGTGTTGAGCATCCCGGCCCGCTGCCCGGGCATCGCCATCGCCACCGCGGTGCCGAGCAGCACGATCAGCGGAGTGGTCAGGAAATAGGCCGAGGCCAGCTTGATCTCACGCGGATTGATCTTCTTGCCCAGGTACTCCGGTGTGCGGCCGACCATCAGGCCGGCGATGAACACCGTGATGGCTGCGAGGATCAGCATGCCGTACAGGCCGGATCCGGTGCCGCCGGGTGCGACCTCGCCCAGCTGCATGTTGAACATCGTCATCATGCCGCCGAGGCTGGTGTAGGAGTCGTGGGCGGAGTCGATCGCGCCGGTGGACGTCAGCGTGGTGGCATCGGCGAAGACCGCCGAATCCGCTACACCGAAGCGCTGTTCCACGCCTTCCATCGCCGACCCGATCGCGGTCGGCACCGTGCCGTGGTGTTGCAGCTGCGTCCACATCATGAAGCCCACGCTGATGGTGGCAAGCACGCCCATCACCGCGGCAATGGCATAGCCCTGCCTCTTGCTGTCCACCATGCGGCCGAATGTGCGCGGTAGCGAGAAGCTGATCACCAGCAGCAGGAAGACCTGTATCCAGTTCGTCCACGTGGTGGGGTTCTCGAACGGATGCGCCGAGTTGGCGTTGAAGAAGCCACCGCCGTTGGTGCCCAGCATTTTGATGGCTTCCTGGGACGCGACCGGGCCGCCGGTGATGGTTTGCGGGCTACCGGCCAGGGTGTTGACGACCTGGTCATGCAGATGGAAGTTCTGGATCGCCCCACCGGCGATCAGGACGATGGCGGCGAGGATCGAGATCGGCAGCAGTATGCGAAGGGTTCCTCGCACCAGGTCGACCCAGAAGTTGCCGAGTTCGGTCGCGTGCCGGCGGGCGAACCCGCGCACCAGCGCGACGGCAACGGCCATGCCGACGGCGGCCGACACGAAGTTCTGCACGGCAAGGCCGGCCATCTGGACCAGGTGGCCCTGGGTGGACTCACCCGAGTACGCCTGCCAGTTGGTGTTCGTGACGAAGCTGACCGCGGTGTTCCAGGCCAGCGACGGCGTCATGGGCGTGGCCGGGTCGTTGAGGTGCAGCGGAAGCTTGCCCTGCACCAATTGGAAGACGAACAGGACCAGGATGCTGATCGCCGAGAAGGCCAGCACGCTGCGCGCGTAGGCGCCCCAGGTCTGCTCCGACTTGGGGTCGGCCCCGATCAACCGGTAGATGACGCGTTCGACGCGGTTGTTCTTCTCCGACGAGTAGACCCGGTACATGTAGTCGCCCAGCGGCACGTGCACGGCCGCGAGCGCAGCGATCAGCAGGACGAGGAACACGATCCCCGCCGATGTCGTAGTCACTAGAACCTCTCCGGAAACAGCAGTGCGGCGAAAAGAAACAGCGCCAGCAACACGGACAAGATCAGCCCGACGATGTTCTCGTAGCTCACAGTCGCTCGACCAACTTCTGCACCAGGCCGAGCAAGGCGAAGATCGCCACTGTCAGCACAAGGAATATGACGACACCCATGTCTCTCCGTTCACGACAAATCGATGAGGTCCTGGCCCGTATAGCCCGGGCAGCACTGCCGGGCCCTCGGCATCGAGGACCATGACGAAGCTAGATCGCACCGGTGCCAGTCCAGCGCCCGTTGACGGTTTCTTTACGTCGAACCATCGCGCTTTAACGAAGATCCCGCGCCTCCCCTCTGCGCTGGCGGTCAGTCGAGGCGATGGGACAGATTCTCGCCGTGCCCGCATGGTCGCGGCAATGGTCTAAAGTCACCCGTCAAGGTCGTGTCAATACCTGGCAGCGCCATGTATGGATTGCGTAACCGCCGCCACCATAGGGTGATCTGCTCCTTAATTTGGGCTCCGTTGAGCGCACATCGATTAAGGGGGTTGCCGTTATCGGCGGTCCATCCCACTGGGGAACACCAGCGTTGTTGCAGGCCATCGTTGTTGTCCTGCTCGTGGTCGCATTGCACGTCCCGCTCGGCAACTACATGGCCCGGGTGTATTCGGACACTGGACATTGGCGGGTCGAGCGGGTGATCTATCGGCTCATCGGCGCCCAGCCGGACGATCAGCAACGGTGGACGAGGTATGGCTATTCGGTGCTTTCCTTCTCAGCGGTGAGCGTGCTGTTTCTTTACGGGCTGCTGCTGGTGCAAACGCTGCTGCCGGAGCCGTGGGGTCACAAGGGGATGACGCCGGCGTTGGCGTTCAACACCGCAATCTCGTTCGTCACCAACACCAGTTGGCAGAGCTATGCCGGAGAGGCCACGCTGGGGCACGCGGGTTTGGCTGCCGGGCTCGGTGTGCAGGCGTTCGCCAGTTGCGCGGTCGGCATGTGTGTTGCCGCTGCGTTGATTCGGGGTCTTGCGCAGTACCAGAACGAGCAGCTGGGCAACTTCTGGACGGACTTGGTTCGGTCAGTTGTACGTATCCTCCTGCCGCTGTCCATCGTTGTCACCGTGGTGTTGCTGGCGCTCGGTGTGGTCAACAACTTCCATGGCGCGCAAGAGGTTTCGACCCTGGCTGGCGGTAGCCAAACCGTTCTCGGCGGCCCGGTGGCCACCTGGGAGTCGATCAAGTTGATGTCCGGAGACGGTGGTGGCGCCTTCAACGCCAACAGTGCGCACCCGTTCGAGAACCCGACGCCGTTGACGAACGCGGTGGAGATCGTGGCAATGCTGCTGATCCCGGTCGCCTTCCTGCGGACGTTCGGTGTGATGATCGGCGACCGCAAGCAGGGTTGGGCGCTATTCACTGCGGCCGCAGTGCTCTTCGTGGTCGGAACGGTCGCGATGATCGTGGTGACGACGGTGACACACGGTACCGTCGTTCACGCGGTGGGAGGTCCCGTCGAAGGCACCGAAAGCCGATTCGGCGTATCGGGAAGCGCGTTGTTCGGGCAAGTCGCGACCAGCAGCGCCGACGGTGCGGCGAACTCCTCCTACGACAGCTTCGTCAGTTTCGGCGGCGCGGTGCTGATGCTGAACATGATGCTCGGGGAGGTGGCACCCGGTGGTGCAGGTAGTGGCCTCTACGGCTTGGTGATGATGGTGCTGCTCGCCGTCTTCATCGGCGGCCTGATGGTCGGCAGGACACCCGAGTACCTCAAACAGCCACTGCGTGCCCGGCATATGAAGCTCGTCAGCTTGTACATACTGGCACTGCCCGCGGCGGTCCTGATTGGAACGGCGGTGGCGATGGCGCTGCCCGGTGAACGAGCGTCGATGCTCAATGCCGGCTCGCACGGGCTGTCGGAAGTGCTGTATTCATTCACGAGTTCGGCCGCCAACAACGGCAGCGCGTTCGCCGGAATCAGCGCCAACACAACCTGGTACAACACTGGACTTGCTCTCGCGATGGTGGTTGGGCGGTTCCTGCCGATCATCGCTGTGCTTGCGATCGCGGGCACCTTCGCGGCTCAGAAGCCCGGTGTCATCACGGCCGGCACTCTGCGGACCCACTCGGCGACGTTCATCATGCTGATCATCGGCGCCACGCTGCTCGTCGTCGGTCTGGAGTACCTGCCGGCGCTGGCGCTCGGTCCGGTGGCCGACGGATTGGGCTGACGTCCCGCGCTCGTGACCTAAGCACGCCTCCCGGCTGCCCGGCACACAGGAACGGAACCGCCGCCTCGGTGACACGTCCACCTGGTGGCCGAAACCCGTTCTCGCAGAGATCGTCCGGCGGCCCGGTTGGCCAGGGCGTGCGTGTGTCCATCGGATGGTCAGCGGCTTCGCCACCACGCAATCGCCATGCCGATCAACACGATTAGTAATGCTGCCACCAGGATGGCACTACCGGTGATCGCCGCGGAATTGCTGTACGTGGGAATGCCGCCCGCGCGAGCAGAAGCCAGCGCGCTGGATCGGATTCCCCCTGGGGCCGCTGCCACAATGGCCATCGCTATCACGCTCGTGGCAAATCACCCCTCAATCGGTTGACTGTCGTCAGAGTTGGTATTCGCCGCGTCGAGCATCGTCGTCGACAGCGATCTTCGCAGAGTCTCTCCTGGCATCCCTGAGATTCAGATAACGGACGGTCAGCAAGACGATCGCAGTCGGGGCGATCAGTGTGAAGACCGGAAGCAGTTCATTCACAACAGGTTCCGTCTCTCAGATCGTTGGTTGTCCGGGAGTGGTTTCGGGATGGCTGCGGCCGAGTTGGTTGTAAACCCGCCAACCAGAGAGGCACCTCGGCCAAGTCCGCCACAACCGCAGCCCGCCGCGCCCGATACCAGGGAGACCACCCCACACCTGGTCGTGCCGGCCGACCTGCAGTCGCGGCTGCGGATGCCGTTCGCCCGGCCACGACCCGGCCTCAGAACTGGCCCCCGTTGGCTGTCGTCCATATATCGAGATCTACGCGCCCCCGCGGACCGTCGCTACATGACGAACGCAATCCATACGGGGACCCACCGAGTATTTACGACACCTTTTCGGTTGCGGGTGCCCAATTTCTGAGTGCGGGCTGGCGAAGGTCTGCAGGTCTCGATCGCTGTGCAGTGGCGCAACCGGTGCCGCGGTGACGAGCACGGTGCGTTCGATAGGGGGTAATTCAGAGATTTTCCTCCGTTCAACTTTGGCGCGCGATGCACCCCATCGGTAATGACGGTCGATTCGGCCTACCTGCATGCTGGGGCGCCGGGCGTTGGACACCATGCCTGAGCTTCCGGGCATTTACGACTTCTTGACGTTCAGCCCGGCCCTGGATCGCCCGCGATACGTGTTAGATCGAGACGTGGCGCAGCGTGCGGCTGGGACTGGGAGCGATCGTGCGCATTGTCGGGCCGACGGTCGCTCGCGCGCCCGGGTTCAGCCAGGCGTGGACGAACAATGCCACACCGCGTCGAACGTGAACTGACCTCTGATGCCGAGTCTGGGTTATCTGCAGTCGGATTGGCGCCGTGAGGCGATTCGTACCAACCTGTGGGTCGTGCCCGCGACCGAGGCTGTTGCGGTATTGGTCCTGTTCGTCGGGACCTACGCAGTAGACCGTGCTGCTTACCGCGGCGACTTGCACCTGCCGTCGTGGGTGCTGAGTGGGACGGCGGACTCGGCTAGGCAGATTCTCACTGCGGTTGCCGCAGCGGTTATTACCGTCGTCGGCATCGTTTTCTCGATCACGATCGTGGCGTTGACGCTGGCATCGACGCAGTTCGGGCCTCGGATGCTGCGCAACTTCATCCGCGATCGCGGAACGCAAGTCACGCTCGGCACATTCGTGGCGACATTCTTCTACACGATCCTCACGCTGGTTTCCGTCGGTAGCGGTTCGACGGGCGAGTTCGTTCCCCATCTGTCGGTCACGGTCGCGCTGGTCATGACCCTGGCCGATCTGGCCGTGCTCATCTACTTCCTCAACCACATCGCGTCGATGATCCAACTGCCACAGGTGATTGCGGGCATTGCCGGTGACCTGGCTCGTGAGATCGACGTGGCGGGCGGCAACGACACGTCGTTCGGCGTCGGCGCGGCGCGCGGCCCGTCGAGGGCGCAATTGCTCGCCAGAATCGCCGAGTCGGGGGCCCTGATACGCACCCCGTCTAGTGGATACCTACAGGTCATTCGGCACGACACGTTGCTCAAGATCGCGGCATCGGCTGACGCGGTCATTCATTTGCCCTACCGCCCAGGACATTTCCTGGTGCGTGGACAGATTTTGGCGAGCGTCTGGCCCGCCGAGGCCGCGGAATACGTCGAGCGGAATCTCCAGCGCGGACATGTCACGGGACCGTATCGCACTCTTACCCAGGATATTTCGTTCGGCTTCGACCAGCTTGTCGAGATCGCCCTGCGAGCGCTCTCGCCCGCGGTCAACGACACGTTCACCGCGATGACATGCATCGACTGGCTCGGCGACTGCCTGTGTCGCATCTCGAGGACCTGGCACCCGGAACCGGTTCGCCGCGACGACAGCGGGCTCATCCGTGTCATCGCCAACCAGGCTCATTTCGACCGACTCGTCGAGCGGGCCTTCGAGAAGATTCGCCAGGCCGCTGACGGAATGCCGGCGGTGATGATCCGGCAGCTCGACGCGGTGACAAAGATCGTCGAGCAAACCCCGGACCCCGATCGTCGCCGGGTTCTGCGCGATCAGGCAGACATGATCCAGCGCGCGAACATACGAACTGTTCAAGAACCGGCCGATCGGGCCGATGTCACCGCTCGATACGCCGCCGTGGTGGCAATGCTGGACGACAATCCGCAGCCATGATGAGGCTGCTGACCGTCCGCCGCGCGGCACGGGTTAACGGATCGTCAATGTTTGGACGGGCAACGTCAAGAGATCGCAAGGATTGCTGACTTCGGTTCGGGGTTGAGCGATTGTGGGAGAGGTCGCCCTAGCAGGAGGCCGGGGCTTGGCGAAGAAGGTTTCGGTGACACTGTCGACCACCTTTCGGTCATTTGTTCGCGCACGTCACCGCCCGGCGGTCGACGACATGGAGATACGCCGACTGATCGGTTATCGGGACTCGTGCGCGCCCGCTGAGGTGTCTTTCCCGGCGTCTGCCCTGGACGATGCCGGCGTTGCGCGGTGGATGCGCGAACACCGGCTCGCGATCGATGTACGCACGATGCCGGAGTTGTATTCGGCGATCTCGGTCGGCATCCATCCGGCGCTTATGACCGCTCACGCTGACCAACTGACTACGTCCGACATGCGCCGCGTGGCCGCCCTCGGGGTGGGCCGGGTTGTGCTCAGTAGCGACGACCACATCGTGGCGTTGAGTGGCGCTGTCGTTGGGCGTACGCAGAACGTGTTGTTGCGCATGACTGATGCGACGACGACGGACCGTGCCTGGCGGCAGTTCATCTTCGACTCGAACGACGCCGATTTCGCGGTGGACGCGGTGATCGGCTGCCGGTCGCTCAACTTGATCGGGTTGCGATGCGAGGTCGGCACGGCCGTCGACGATTTCGTAAGCTACCCGGCTGCCATCGGCAACATGATCGCGCAGATGGACCACATCCGCCGTCGCCATGGTGTCGTGCTGACCCAGCTTGGACTCGGTGGTGGCAGGATCATCAACTCCGCCGATGAGTCGATCGTCCGTCGCGACCTCGTCGAGGAGATCGACGAATCGGTCGACGATGCTTGCGCCACATTGCGATTCCCGCGGCCCGTCGTTGTGATTTCTGCCGGTGCGCAAGTCATCGGACAGCGTGCGGCATGACCGCCTCCATTCCGGCCAGCGTCTGGATATTGCGCGCCGCCGCGGCACGGTCCCAGGTGGTCGCCGATCCGCGCCTCACCGAAGCCGTCATGCTGCGACGGTGCGCCCAGTACCGCAAGGCATTTCGCTGCGCGGCGGTGAGCTACCCCGATGACGTACTTGGTCTCCAGGCGCCGGCCGAGTGGGTTAAACGCCACGGCGTTGCCGTCGATGTCGCCGACACCGATGGAGTCGATCTGGCGCTGGCAAGGGGTGTGCTGCCACAACGCATCATCATGCATGCATCGGATCCGAAGGCGGTCGCCTTGGTGCGGGCCGCTGAGGCGGGTGCCGGACGCTTTGTCGTGAACTCGCTTTCCCAGGTTGGGATCCTCGCGGATGCGGCCTCACATCGCCAGCGGGTGCTGATCGACGTGACCGACGACAACGACGCCCTGGTAGCCGCGGTCGTGGCCGGTGCGGGCCTGGACATGATCGGCGTGCACCGCCGACTGGGCAGTGGGGAGGATGGGCGCGCGACCGTACTGGCGATGATTGCGACGATGCGTGATATCTCCCGTCGGTACAGCGTCATTCCGGCCCGGCTCAGCCTCGGTGACGTGGATGTCGCAGACTGGGGTTGCGATCCTGAGGATCTCGCAGCGATCGCCGCGGCCGTCGATGACGCGGTCGAGGATGGTTGTATCGCCGGCCGATTTCCCAGTCCCGCGGTCAACGTCGCACCATCGTGTGCGGCGCTGACCCCTGCGCACTCCGGTCCGCGCCACTAGGCGCGCAGCGCGCTCACCCGGCTGCGTTCAGCCCCAGCGGTCCGGCCAGTTCGGTCAATGCCGGCAGCAGCTTGTCCGGCCCGCCCAGCACCTGGATGGCGACGTGATCGGCCCCGGCATCGAGGTGCTCGCCCAGCCGAGCGGCGATGGCCTCGGGGGTGCCGTACGCGACCACCGCGTCGATCAACCTGTCGCTGCCGTCCCCCTCGACATCGGCGTCGGTGAAGCCGAGGCGCTTCCAACTGTTGACGTAATTGCTCAAGCCTAGATAGAAGCCGACGCTGTCGCGGCCCAACTTCCTGGCCTCCTCGACATCAGTGGTCAGCACCACCTTGTGTTCGGGTGCCAGGAACACCGACGCGCCCACCAGGTCGCGGGCCTGCCCGGTGTGCACTGGGGTGGTCAGGTACGGGTGCGCGCCCGCGCTGCGTTGCGCGGCCAGCTGAAGCACCTTGGGCCCGAGTGCGGCGACCACCCGGCGACTGGTCGGGACGGTCTTATCGTCGAGATCGTCAAGGTAGCTCACCAGCGCGTCGTAGGGCTTGGTGTACTCCTGAGTGTGCTCGGGATGACCCACCCCGACGCCGAGCAGAAATCTTCCGGGATAAGCCTTTTCGATGCGGTGATAGGACTCCGCGACTTCCGGGGCCGGCGCGTTCCAGATATTGACGATTCCGGTCGCGATGGACAGCGTCTCGGTGCGCTCGAGGATCGGCTCCACGAACGCCAGATCGGCGGGCGGCGACCCGCCGACCCACACAGCGCCGTAACCGAGCCGCTCGATCTGGACAGCCTGCTCCGGAGAGACCGGACCGGCTGTCCACACTCCGTACCGGCCGAGATCTGGTTTGAGCAGCGATGGATCGGTCACGAGTCCCCCTCGTTACGGTTGTTTGAGCCCCAGCGGGCCGGCCAGAGTAGCCAGTTCATCCACCAGCTTGTCAGACGACGTCAGCACCTGGACGGGCACGTGGTCAGCGCCGGCATCGATGTGCTGCGTCAGCCGCGCGGCGATCGCCTCGGGCGTGCCGTAGGCAACCACAGCGTCGACCAGCCGGTCGCTGCCGGGCTTGGCCACGTCATCGTCGGTGAATCCCAACCGTTTCCAGCTGTTTAGGTAGTTCTGCAGGCTGAGGTAGATCTCGAGCGCGCGCCGCCCGACATCGCGCGCCGTGTCGGCCCCTTGTGCGTCCGGGGTGGTCAGGACCACCTTGTGCTCGGGAGCCAGGAACGCCTCGGGTCCGATCAGCCGGCGCGCTTCGGCGGTGTGCTCCGGGGTGGTCAGGTACGGGTGCGCACCGGCGGCGCGCGCCGCTGACAGCTTGAGGACCTGTGGTCCGAGTGCGGCGACCACCCGGCGGTTCTTTCCTACGCCGTATTCGTCGAGCTTGTCGAGGTAGTCGCGAAGCGCGTCGATCGGCTTCTGGTACTCCTGGGTGGCTTCGGGATGGCCGACGCCGATACCCAGCAGGAACCGGCCGGGGTATGCGGCTTCGATGCGGTGGAACGACTCGGCGACCGGGCCGGGCGCAGCGGTCCAGATGTTGACGATGCCGGTGGCTACCTTCAGCGTGCTGGTGTTCGCCAAAATGGGCTCCACCCAATCCAATTCGGCTGGTGGCGAGCCGCCCACCCAGACCGCGCCGTAGCCCAGCGCCTCGATTTCTTTGGCCTGCTGCGGGGTGACCCCGCGGCCGAATGTGCCGAATCGGCCCAGATCTGGCTTGGCGTCCGTCATCGATCTTCCCTCTCTGTTCAGCCCAGCCCGAGTGGGCCGGCGAGTTCGGCCAGGGTTCCGACGACCTTGGCCGGCGAGGTCAGCAGCTGGATCGGGACGTGGTCGGCTCCGGCGTCGAGGTGCTCCTTGAGTCGGGCGGCGATGGTCTCGGGGGTGCCGTGCACGATCAGGGAATCCACCAGCCGGTCGCTACCGGGGCGGGTGATGTCGTCCTCAGTGAAGCCCAGGCGCTTCCAGTTGTTGAGGTAATTACTCAGGCCGAGGTAAATCTCGAGGGTCTTGCGGCCGATGGCGCGGGCTTGCTCGACGTCGGTGGTGGGCACGACGGGCACCGCGGGTGCCAGGAACGCGTCGGGCCCGAGCAGGTGGCGTGCCTGCGCGGTGTGTTCGGGGGTGACGAGCACCGGATGGGCGCCGGCGCTGCGGCGCGCGGACAGTTGCAGCACCTGCGGTCCGAGCGCGGCGAGCACCCGCCGTTCTGGGGGAACGCCATGCTCGTCCAGCACGTCCAGGTAGGCGTTGAGAGCGGCCACCGGCTTGGCGAACTGCGCATCGGCTTCGGGATGGCCGACCCCCAGACCCAGCAAAAACCGGCCGGGATAAGCACTTTCGATGCGATGGAAGGACGCGGCGACGGCTTCGGGCCGAGCGGTCCAGATGTTGACGATGCCGGTGGCCAGCTTCAGTCGGCTGGTGGCGGCGAGGTTGGGTTCGACCCAGTCCAGCTCCGCCGGCGGTGACCCGGCGACCCACACGGCGCCGTAGCCGAGCGCTTCGATTGCGGTGGCTTCGTCAGGGGTGACTCCCATACCGAACGATGCGAACGTGCCGAGATCTGGCTTGGCGCTCATGGCCGCTACAACCCGCGGCCGGCGGGCGGCTATTCCGCTGCGGCAGAAAGTTCACCCGGTGTTGGCGCGACCGGGCCGGGCGCCGTCAGCGGCAGCAGGATCGTGAAGCGGGTGTTACCCGGTTCGGACTGGACCCGGATGTCGCCCTGGTGCTTCTCGACGATGATGCGGCGCGCGAGATCCAGGCCGAGGCCGTCGCCCTCGCCGAACGGCTTCGTGGTGAAGAACGCGGTGAAGATCCGGTCGATGATCTCGTCGGGGATGCCGGGGCCGTCGTCGGCGATCTCGACGCGGATCATGTCGTCGCCGTGGCGCGCGGTGCGGATCGTCAACGTGCCGCGGCCCTTCATCGCCTGGATGGCGTTGTTGATGATGACGTCCCATACTTCGTTCAAACCGCCTGGGTAGCAGGCGATTTCGGGCAGGCTCTTGTCCCAGTCCTTGACCAGCTTGATGGGCTTGTCGGTGCCGACGCCGACCTTGTCCCCGAAGAGCGTCTTGAGCGTGCTGTGCAGCAGTTCGTGGACATTGGCGACCTGGTATTCGGCCCGGTCCATCTGGGAGTACTTCTTGGCTCCAGCGAGCAGACCCGAGATGCGCTCGCTGGCATCGGCGATCTCGTTCATCCGCAGTTCGGTGTCGATGGTGTATTTCAGCCAGCCGATGGCACTCTGCAAGGTCGCCGAGCAGTCAACCGAGTCCACGGATGCCTCGACGCGTTCCAGCCAGTCGACGTCCAGGCCGGCTTCGACGAAGGTGGGGGCGTAGTCCCAGGCGCTGGCAATGCCGTGGTCGTCCAGCCAGTCACCGACCTGATCCTCGCGGTCCGAGGTCTCCAGCGCCGACAGTTCCTGGGCTTTGGATTTCGCGACCATCTCGGCCACTTCGTCCTGGATGCGCACCAGCACCCGAAGCGCCTCAGGGCTGAACTGGCCGTCGGCGAGCATCGACAGCTTGTGGCGCATCTTGCCGACGCCTTCGCGCAGATCTGCCACGGCACGGGCGGTGGCCGCGGCGGGGTTGTTGAGCTGGTGGGTCAGTCCCGCGGTGATGGTGCCCAGGGCGAGCAGCTTTTGGCGCTGGCCGATGATCTGACTCTGGCGGCGGCCGCCGACCATGTGGCCCTCGAGGAGATGCACGGCCATCGGAAACTCGGTTTGCATGAACCGCGCGAAGGCGCTGGCGTCGAGAACGAAGAACCGGGACGGCACGGTGACGCGCACCGACGCCTGGTAGACCTGTTCCTCGTCGGGGATGTAGGCCGACCAGGCCCCGCAATACACGCCACGCTGCGACGTGCGGTTGGTCTCGACATCCACCCCGCCAGAGCGCTTGGACATCACCAGCTCACCGTCGAGCAGCACGTAGAAGCAGGTGGCCGGCTCGCCCTCGACGACCACCGGGCCGGGCTCGAACATGGCGATGTGCCCGTTGTCGCACAGCGTTCGCAGCTGTTCGTCGGACAATTTCTCGAACAGGAACAACGTCCGCAGTTCGTGGGGCATGCAGTTCTCGCCCATGTTCCTAAGCCTCCGCCAGATACCGATGCACCAACATCACCGCCATCGACCCTTCGCCGACGGCGGCTGCCACTCGTTTGGCGGACTCGGCGCGCACGTCTCCTGCAACAAACACACCGGGCACACTTGTTTCCAGGTGGTGCGGTGGCCGGTCCAGAACCCATCCGGCGACGTTGAACAGGTCGGGTCCGGCCAGGATGAATCCGTAGTCGTCGACGGCGACGACCTCTTTGAGCCAGTCGGTGCGCGGCTCGGCGCCGATGAAGCAGCACATCCTGCTGGCCGGGACCGTTTCCTGCTGGCCGGTCTGCCGGTTCTCCACGACCAGTGCGGTCAGGTGATCGTCCTCGCCGAGGGTGTCCACCACCTCGGTGCAGGTGCGCACCGAGATCTTCGGGTTCTTCTCGATCTGCTGGATCAGGTAATACGACATCGACGTTTCCAGCGACGGCCCGCGCACCAGCATGGTGACCGAGCGCGCCTCGCGGGACATGAACATGGCGGCCTGCCCGGCCGAGTTGGCCCCGCCCACGATGTAGACGTCCTCGCCGCGGCATTCGGAGGCGTCCGACACCGAGGCCCCGTAGTAGACGCCGCGTCCGACGTAATTACAGGCCGGATCGTCGGGGTTGTCCCAGCATCCGGTGACTCGCAGCTGGCGGTATTCCACGCCGGTGGCCAGGATGACGGACCGTGCGGCGATGCTGCCGCCGTCCTCGAACTCGATGGTGCGGGCCGTGCCTGCCTCACCGGCGGACAGCTTGACCGCCTTGCGGGTGGTGATGACCTCGGCCCCGAACCGCTCGGCCTGGCGGCGTGCGGACGTGGTCAGCTCGGCGCCGGAGACGCCGGTGGGGAAGCCGAGGTAGTTCTCGATGCGGGAGCTGCGCCCGGCTTGGCCGCCGGTTGTCAGCTCCTCGATCAGAACCGTCTTGAGTCCTTCGGAGGCGCCGTAAACGGCCGCGGCCAGCCCGGCCGGCCCTCCGCCGATGACGGCCAGGTCGTACATCTCCAGCGACGGGCTGGTCGACAGGCCCAGCATCGCGGCAAGTTCGGCGTTGGTCGGATCGACCAGGACCTGGCCTTGCTCGCTGATGACCACGGGCAGCTGGAATCCGTCCAGGCCGCCGGCGTCGAGCAGCTGTTTGCCCTTGGGTTCGTCAGCGTTGAAGGCGCGGAACGAGTGCAGGTTGCGGGCCAGGAACTGACGGACCTCCCAGGACCGCTCACTCCAGCGGTGCCCGATCACCTTGGTGTGCGGGATGGCGCGGTCGCCGGTGGCGTGCCAGGCCTCCAGAAGCGCGTCGATCACCGGGTAGAGCTTCTCCTCCGGCGGATCCCACGGCTTGAGTAGGTAATGGTCTAGGTCGACGACGTTGATGGCGTCGATCGCGGCGTGGGTGTCGGCGTAGGCCGTCAGCAGCACCCGGCGGGCCATCGGGTAGACGTCCATCGCCTCTTCGAGGAACTGGATGCCGCTCATCTGGGGCATCCGGTAGTCGGCCACGAACACCGCGACGGTCTCGCCGCGCAGCTTCAGTTCGTTGATGGTTTCCAGCGCGTCGGGCCCGGATTCCGCGCGCACGATCCGGTACCGCTCGCCGTAATGGCGGCGTAGGTCACGGGCTACTGCACGCGACACGGCAGGGTCATCGTCAACGGTGAGAATGACGGGTTTGCGGGGCTGGGGGGCGGGTCCGGTCATCGCTGATAATTATGCGCCGAGTGTCCAGTGCTTATCGGGTCGGGATGTTCCGGTCGCGGCCCGTTCACCTCGGGCTTAATCTGAGGTCAGTACGGCTGCGCGACGGTTTTGGAGTAGCGCGCCCAAGCGGGTATCGTGGACCGGCGGTGCGGTATCCGCGCCGACTCTTGCGTGCCTCGTCCTGGAATTTCTGGAATTTCCTGATCCCGGCTCACGTTTTGCAGTCGGGGCGAAGGCTGCCCGACTGCGAGCACCTGTTGCCAGGAGCGACCGGTGTGAACAGAACCAACAAAGCAGGATCTGAGAGGTTATGGCCAAGAAAGACGGTGCCATCGAGGTCGAGGGCCGCGTGGTCGAGCCCCTGCCCAATGCGATGTTTCGCATTGAGCTGGAGAACGGACACAAGGTGCTCGCTCACATCAGCGGCAAAATGCGGCAGCACTACATCCGCATTCTTCCCGAGGACCGGGTGGTAGTGGAGTTGTCTCCCTACGACCTGACCCGGGGTCGCATTGTGTACCGGTACAAATAAGCCTCGACCCGAGCACGTAACAAGACAACGACGAGAACTAGAAGGATCGAACAGCCGTGAAGGTGAACCCTAGCGTCAAGCCGATCTGCGACAAGTGCAGGGTGATCCGCCGGCATGGGCGGGTCATGGTGATCTGCTCTGATCCGCGCCACAAGCAGCGGCAGGGCTGACACCGGCCGCTGTCGGCGAGAGCACTACCCACAACTGAATGCAGACCTCCCAGTACCACTGAGGGCATAGGGCTCTCATCCACGTCCGGCACGGAGGCCGGACCCCGACAGACGGGGAACGGACTGGGATCAGACCTCCGCAAAGAGAAGGAATCACTGCCTGATGGCACGTCTCATGGGCGTTGACCTCCCGCGCGACAAGCGTATGGAGATCGCGCTGACCTACATTTACGGCATCGGCCGTACGCGCTCGCAGGAAATCCTTGCGGCGACCGGCATCGACCGGGATCTGCGCAGCAAGGACCTCACCGATGATCAGGTGACCCAGCTGCGCGACTACATCGAGGGCAACGACCTCAAGGTCGAGGGCGACCTGCGCCGTGAGGTGCAGGCAGACATCCGCCGCAAGATCGAAATCGGCTGCTACCAGGGCCTGCGGCACCGCCGTGGCCTTCCGGTGCGTGGCCAGCGAACCAAAACCAACGCGCGCACCCGCAAGGGCCCCAAGCGCACCATCGCCGGCAAGAAGAAGGCCAGGTAACCCCGGATGGCACAAGCAAAGAAGGGCGGCGCTGCACCCAAGAAGGGGCAGAAGACCCGTCGCCGGGAAAAGAAGAACGTCCCGCACGGCGCCGCGCACATCAAGAGCACGTTCAACAACACGATCGTTTCGATCACCGACCCGCAGGGCAACGTGATCGCGTGGGCGTCGTCGGGCCATGTCGGCTTCAAGGGTTCGCGCAAATCGACCCCGTTCGCCGCACAGCTGGCCGCCGAGAACGCGGCCCGCAAGGCTCAGGAACACGGCGTCAAGAAGGTCGACGTGTTCGTCAAGGGCCCGGGTTCGGGCCGCGAGACCGCCATCCGCTCCCTGCAGGCCGCTGGCCTGGAGGTCGGCGCGATTTCCGACGTCACACCGCAGCCGCACAACGGCTGCCGTCCGCCCAAGCGGCGCCGGGTCTAGGGAGGACTAGAAAATGGCTCGTTATACCGGACCCGCGACCCGCAAGTCGCGTCGCCTCGGCGTCGACCTGGTCGGTGGCGATCAGTCCTTCGAGAAGCGCCCCTACCCGCCCGGCCAGCACGGCCGCGCGCGGATCAAGGAGAGCGAATACCGCCAGCAGCTGCAGGAGAAGCAGAAGGCCCGCTTCACCTACGGCGTGATGGAGAAGCAGTTCCGCAAGTACTACGAAGAGGCGAACCGTTCCACCGGCAAGACCGGCGAGAACCTGCTGCAGATCCTGGAGACCCGCCTGGACAACGTGGTGTACCGCGCCGGCCTGGCGCGTACCCGCCGGATGGCTCGCCAGCTCGTCAGCCACGGCCACTTCACCGTCAACGGCGTGAAGGTGAACATCCCGAGCTACCGGGTGTCGCAGTACGACATCATCGATATTCGGGACAAGTCGCTGAACACCTTCCCGTTCGAGCTGTCGCGCCAGACCGCCGGTGATCGCCCGATCCCGTCCTGGCTGCAGGTCGTGGGCGAGCGTCAGCGGATTCTCGTGCACCAGCTGCCCACCCGCGAGCAGATCCAGGTTCCGCTCGCCGAGCAGCTCATCGTCGAGTTCTACTCGAAGTAAAGAAGACGTCCGCGGGGCAACCGTTCCGCGGATCACTTAACGGCATCAAATAGCGGGTGCCGAGAAGGAGATACGAAAAACCATGCTGATTTCTCAGCGCCCCACACTCAGCGAAGAGGTCATCGCCGAGAACCGCTCCCAGTTCGTCATCGAGCCGCTGGAGCCGGGATTCGGTTACACCCTTGGCAATTCGCTGCGGCGTACGCTGCTGTCGTCGATCCCCGGCGCGGCCGTGACGAGCATCCGCATCGACGGTGTGCTGCACGAGTTCACCACCGTTCCCGGTGTGAAGGAAGACGTCACCGACATCATCCTGAACCTCAAGAGCCTGGTCGTCTCGTCTGAGGAAGACGAGCCCGTCACCATGTACCTGCGCAAGCAGGGCCCGGGTGAGGTGGCCGCCGGTGACATCGTGCCGCCCGCCGGTGTGACGGTGCACAACCCCGACATGCACATCGCGACCCTGAACGACAAGGGCAAGCTCGAGGTCGAGCTCGTCGTCGAGCGCGGCCGCGGCTACGTGCCCGCCGTCCAGAACAAGGCCTCTGGTGCCGAAATCGGCCGTATCCCGGTCGATTCCATCTACTCGCCGGTGCTGAAGGTCACCTACAAGGTGGAGGCCACCCGCGTCGAGCAGCGCACCGACTTCGACAAGCTGATCCTCGACGTCGAGACCAAGAACTCGATCAGCCCGCGTGACGCCCTGGCGTCGGCTGGCAAGACACTGGTCGAATTGTTCGGTCTGGCACGGGAACTCAACGTCGAGGCCGAGGGCATCGAGATCGGCCCGTCGCCGGCCGAGGCCGATCACATCGCAGCGTTCGCGCTGCCGATCGACGACCTGGATCTGACGGTCCGTTCGTACAACTGCCTCAAGCGCGAGGGTGTGCACACCGTCGGCGAGCTGGTCGCTCGCACGGAGTCCGATCTGCTGGACATCCGTAACTTCGGCCAGAAGTCGATCGATGAGGTCAAGATCAAGCTGCACCAGTTGGGTCTGTCGCTCAAGGACAGCCCGGCCAGCTTCGATCCGTCCGAGGTCGCCGGCTACGACGTGGCCACCGGCACCTGGAATAGCGATGCAGGTTACGACCTGGACGCTGACCAGGACTTTACCGAAACCGAAGAACTCTAACAGGGCTTTACCCACCCAGCTTCGCCCGCCCGAATCCGTCCCGGCCCTACCTGATACGGGGGCCGGCCCCGAATAGGAGATAGTCGCAATGCCCAAGCCCACCAAGGGTGCCCGCCTCGGCGGGTCGTCCTCGCACCAGAAGGCGATTCTGGCCAACCTCGCTACGTCGCTGTTCGAGCATGGCCGGATCAAGACGACCGAGCCCAAGGCGCGGGCGCTGCGGCCGTACGCCGAAAAGCTCATCACCCATGCGAAGAAGGGCGAGCTGCACAACCGGCGCGAGGTGATGAAGAAGATCCGCGACAAGGACATCGTGCATGCCCTGTTCGCCGAGATCGGGCCTTTCTTCGCCGATCGCAATGGCGGCTACACCCGCATCATCAAGGTCGAGGCGCGCAAGGGCGACAACGCCCCGATGGCGGTCATCGAGCTGGTGCGGGAGAAGACCGTGACCAACGAGGCCAACCGGGCTCGCAAGAGTGCCGCCAAGAAGGCGGCGCCTGCTCCGGCCGTGGTGGAAGAGTCTCCAGCCGAAGAGATTCCGGCTGAAGAATCGATCGCCGAGGTCCAAGAGGCTGAGGCCATCGAAGAAGACACGGCGATCGCCGACGCCCAGACCGCCGAGGCTGCCGAAGAGGTCGCCGAGGAGCAGGTTGCGGAATCCGCCGAGGATTCGGACGCTGACAAGTCCTGAGGCTATGAGTGCGAACCTGCCCGTCACCGAGTCCGGTGGCGGGCAGGTTCGTCTTCGGCTCGACATCGCTTACGACGGGACCGAATTCAGCGGGTGGGCGGCGCAGGAGGGGTTCCGCACCGTCGCGGGAGTCCTCGAGGAGGCCTTGTCGACGGTGTTCCGGGTACCCGTGCGGGTGTTCGGCGCCGGACGAACCGACACCGGTGTCCATGCGGCCGGTCAGGTTGCCCATCTGGACGTCCCTGCCGACGCTGTGGTCCACGCCCATCCGCGGTACGCCCGCCCGGGAGAGCCCGAGTTTCTGCCATTGGTGCGCCGGTTGGCGCGCTTCTTGCCCGAGGATGTTCGGGTGCGTGAGATCGGCCGCGCTCCAGCGGGTTTCGATGCCCGCTTCTCGGCGTTGCGACGGCACTATACTTACCGCCTTTCGCTGGCGAGCTACGGTGTCGAGCCGCAGTTCGCGCGCTACGTGACGGCCTGGGCCAAGCCATTGGACGTGGACGCCATGGCGGCGGCATCCCGGCATCTGGTGGGGTTGCACGACTTTGCGGCCTTCTGCCGGCATCGTCCCGGCGCCACGACCATCCGCGACCTCCAGCGCCTCGAGTGGATGCGCGACGGTGATCAGGTCAGCGCGTTCGTCAGCGCCGACGCATTCTGCTGGTCGATGGTGCGCTCGTTAGTCGGAGCGCTGCTGGCCGTCGGGGAAGGCCGACGCGAACCATCTTGGTGTGCAACGTTGTTGGACGCATCGACGCGCTCCAGCGATTTCGCCGCCGCGCCAGCTCGCGGTCTGACGCTGACCGGGGTGGACTATCCGCCCGACGATCAGTTGGCGGCGCGCATCGGCGTCACCCGCGACCTGCGGATCTTGCCCAAGCCTTAGAGCTTGCCCGCCACGAAATCCGCGGCCTGATCGATCATCCCGGCCTTCTGATAGGCGGCGGCGAGGTGATCAGGCCAGTTGGCCTCCCACGTGTTCGGGTCGGCCGGATTGCAGATCGGATCGGCACCGTGGCACAGCTCGATGGTCCGGTCACCGAACGCGGGGCTGAAGTTGGTGATCGGGCCCAGCCACTGGGTTCCGTTGCCGAATAGGGCGACTGCGGCGATGTGGCTGTCGGCGCCGTCGGGCATGGGGTTCTGGAAGCCCATGATGGGTATCGGAACTGCCAGGACCATGTCGGTGGCCGCCGCGCCCAACGAGTAACCGCCAAGGACCATGCGGGTATTCGGGCAATTGTTCATGTTGTAGGCGATGCGGTTGCTGATGTCGTTGGCGCCGATGTCGATCTGGTTGTCGGCGGGATAGTTGACGGCGTAGACGCCGATGGTCTTGTGCACCCGCGAGCGCAGTGCGCTGACGAAGGCCTGACCGATCACCCCCGTGCCGGGTGATTCGAGACGCCCACGCGCAAAGATCACCTCGATCGGGGGACACGATGCAGCGCTGGCTGTCGGTACCGCGGCGGGCAGTGCTGAGGGTCCTGTCAACATCGCAAGTGCCGCAACACAAGTCGCGACCGCGCAGCTTGCCGTCCGCCGGATATTCACATCTATAGCCTGTCTGCCGTGAACCTGGCGGCCTGATCGACCAGGCCGGATCCGATGTACGCGTCCTGCAGATGCTGCGACCAGTTGTCGGCGAGCGTGTTGGGATCGATCCCGTTGCAGATCGGGTCGTCGGCGTTGCACTGGTCGATGGTCTTGGGTCCGTACACCGGGCTGTTGGTCGCCGACACCGGCCCGAAGATGCTGCGGGTGCCGTTGCCGAACAACACCACGGCCGCAACGTGGTCGGCGATCGACGGGGGCAGCGGGTTGTTGAAGCCGAACTGGGATTGAGTCGCCCCTAAGACGACGTCGACCACCGCGGCGCCCAGTGAGTACCCGCCCGGCACCTGGCGGGTGTTCGGGCAGTTGGCCGCCATGTACTGCATGTGCTTACTCATGTCATTGGCGCCCGAGACGATGTCCCAGTCGGCGATGTAGTTGACCGCGTACACACCGACGTTCTTCGGGGTGTCACCACGCAGGGCGTCGATGAACGCCTGCCCGATGCCGCCGACGCCTGGCGGCTCGAAGCGACCGCGGGCGAAGATGACCTCGACGTCGGGGCATGACGCGGCCGTCGCGACGGCGGTTGGAAATAGAGATGCGGCAACGGTCATCACCGCTGCTGCACCACTCAGCACCGCTGCGACACGCATGCCAGCCATCGTAGTCGAGTGGCCAGAAGTGTTGGCAGCAAATAATTTGCCGGGGCTACAGCAGGCCGGCGAGGAACCCGGCCGCCTGCGCAGGACCGGGGCCGGTCTCGTAATCGGTGTGCGCGAACGGATTGCGGCCGCGCGAGCAGATCGGATCACCGTCGTTGCACAAGTCGATGCCCTTGCCGGCGTACGCCCCTCCGGCATCGGTGATGGGGTTGCCGAACTTCGTGGAGGGGTTGCCGAAGACCGCCAGCCCGGCGATCTTGTTGGCCAGATTCCCCGGCAGCGGCGGCGCCGAGCCGATGTCGCCGACCTTGTCGCCCAGCGGCGGAATCCCGACAAGCATGTCGACCACCGCGGCGCCCTGCGAATAGCCACCGAGCACGAAGCGTGTCGACGGGCACGCCGCAGACGTGGCCGCGATGTGATTGGTCGCATCGGTGGCGCCGTCAGCGGCAGCCAGGAAGTCGTAGCTGGCCGGGTAGTCCACCGCGTAGGTACTGATCGAGCGGCCACCGAGTTGAGCCTGCAGGTTGTCGGCGAGGGCCTGCCCGACGCGGCCGATTCCGGCGGGCTCGCTGGTGCCGCGGGCGAAGACGACGTCGACGTCACTGCACTGGGCGGCCTGCGCAGCAGGCGGGGCCAACAGCACAAGTGCTGCGGCGGTGGCAGCGGTCGAGGCCACCCCGAAGATGCGGGCTGGTGTCATGGTCGGCCTAGCCATGCTGATGAGACCCCCTTGGTCGCGAGCACAGGGCTAATCCTCACATACGGGGCTGGGAGGCCCAAACCGTCGCGATCAGAGCAGTCCGGCGACGAACGACGCGGCCTGGTTGGCTGATCCGTCGCTGCCATAGGCACGATGGGCCGCGACGTCCTGGCCGCTGGTGCAGATCGGGTCACCGGCGTTGCAGAGGTCGATCGACCGGCTGCCGTAGACGGGGCTGCTGGTCAGTGGCAGACCCACCTTGGCGGTCGGGTTGCCGAAGACCGCGATGGCCGCAACGTGGTCGGGGACATTGGGCGGCATCGGGTTGTTGAAGCCGACCGCGGGGAACGGGACCGCGGCGATGATGTCGATGACCGCCGCGCCCTGCGAGTAGCCGCCCAGCACCAGGCGGGTGTTCGGGCAGTCGTTCACCACGCCCTGGATGAAGGCGCTGGCGTCGTTGGCACCGTCGGCGGCGGCCAGGAAGTCGTAGCTGGCCGGGTAGTTCACGGCGTACACACCCATCGACCGGTGCCCGATCTTGGGGCGCAATGCGTCGACGAACGCCTGTCCGACCCGGCCGATGCCCGGTGGCTCGTCGGTGCCCCGGGCGAACACCACCTGGACGTCGTAGCAATCGGCCGATGCGGTGGGCAGCGTGACGGGGCTGACCAGCGCGGCCATGGCAATCAGAACGACGGCCGGGATGGCCAGCAGGAAACGCTTCGACGCGGCGGTAGAAGTCACATGTGGATGTTACCGAGGTGAGGCGTGTTTCATTCCCGACGTTTGCTCGCGCGTGGCGCGAGCTCAGGCTCGGGCGGTGCTGATTTCCTCGATCGGTCCGGCATCGGGCCACGTCGCGGCCGTCACGGCGGCGCTGCGATCCCCCTGACGCGCCAGCGCCAGCCCGAGCAGGACCACGACGCCACCGACAGCCTGGGCGGGGGTGATCGCTTCACCGAGCAGCACCCATGCCGAGAGGACGGCGAAGAGCACTTCGCCCAGGCCGACCAGGGACGCGAAGCTCGGCCGCAGCCGCGCCACACCGCTGATGCCCAGCGTGTAGGCGATCGCGGTGGCGACCACGGCCAGCATGATCACCGGTATCCACCACGGCACCGTCAGCCCGGCCACATCGGCGTTGTTGGCGGTGAAGGTCAGGGGCATCACACCGGTCAGGCCCAGCAGCCCGACGGCGATCGCGCCGACGACCAGGCCACCGGCGGCCAGGGTGATCGAATTCAGGCCACTGCCGTCGGCCGTCACCTCATCGGACATCATGAAGTAGCAGGCGGCGCAGATCGCTGCGGCCAAGCCCCATGCGATGCCGGCTGCATTGATCTGGGCACCCCCGGAGACGACGTTGAGCACCAACATGATCCCCACGACGGCCAGTGCCACTCCGGCCAGCGTCATGGTTCGCGGTCGGCGGCGGGTGGTTCCCCAGATCCAACCCACGACCAGGATGGGGGCGGTGTATTCGAGCAGCAGCGCCACGCCGACCGATAGGTGCGAGACGGCGTTGTAGTAGCAGAGTTGGGCGCCGGCGATCGGGACCAGTCCATAGGCCACGACGGTGCGGGCGTGCGCACGGGCCTCGCGAACCCAGTCGGGCTTGACGACGGTGGCGAAAACCGCCATGACCACCGCGCCGCCGGCCAGGCGAGCCGTGACCGCAGCAGTGGGGGACCAACCGGCCTCCATCAGAGCCTTGGCGAAGGGGCCGGACATGCCGAACGTGAACGCCGATCCGATGGCGAAGAGCAGACCAAGGCGGAAGTGGTCTTGGCCACGAACCGTCGTCGACATGCGACACCCCCTCAAATGTAATGAGTAAAATGATCGTTGGTCATGACAATATGACCCGAGGGAGTCACGAGTCAAATGCTTTTCAGTCATGACACGGAGCTCACTTTGCGGGCTGCGTGTGCACTGGTTAACAGCGATCGCGTCGACGGCGACCAGCTGGCCGATCAGCCTGCCCTGGACGCCTATCTGAACAGCTACGGCTGGACCGGGCGGCGCGACCACGACGACGCCGAGGTGGCCGCAGTGCACACACTGCGTGGGCGCCTGGGCCGGATCTGGGCTGCCGCCGACGACGAGGCGCGCGCCGTCGGGCAGATCAACGCACTGCTATCCGACACCCGTGCGGCACCGTGGTTGACACGTCATCCCGAGATGCCGGAATGGCATCTGCATCTGGCATCGATCCACGATCCGCTGGCCCAGCGGATGGGTGCGGAGATGGCGATGTCGCTGGCCGATCTGGTGCGCGTCGGTGAGCTGCGCCGGCTGAAGATCTGCGCGGCCCCAGACTGTGGGGCGGTGTTGATCGATCTGTCCCGCAACCGCTCGCGGATGTTCTGTGACACCGGCAATTGCGGTAACCGTCAGCATGTTGCCGCTTATCGGGAGCGCCGCTCGAAAGAGGCGTAGCGTTTTGGGCCATGCGCGGGGGGCGTGAGGTGGACATCACCATCTTCGGAGCCACTGGCTTCGTCGGCAAACTCATTGCCGGGTATCTGGCCAGATCCGGCACAGGGCTGACGATCGCACTGGCCGGCCGCTCGCAAGACCGACTCGAGGCCGTTCGGTCCAGTTTCGGTGGCAGGGCGAACAAGTGGCCGCTGGTCATTGCCGATGTGGACCAGCCCGGCTCGCTGGACGCCATGGCGTCTCGAAGTCGTTTGGTGCTCAACGCGGTTGGCCCCTACACCAGATACGGCCCGCCGGTCGTCGCCGCCTGCGCGGGCGCCGGAACAGACTATATCGACCTCACCGGCGAGGTCCCGTTCGTCCGGCGCAGCATCGACCAGAGCCACGGCACGGCACAGGACACCGGCGCGCGCATCGTGCATTCATGTGGATTCGACTCGATCCCTTCGGATCTCACCGTGTACGCACTGAGTCGACGCGCGGCCGCCGACGGCACCGGTGAGTTGGGCGAGACGACTTTGGTGCTACGGGATTACTCGGGCGGCTACGCCGGTGGCTCGGTGGCGACGATGGTCGACCTGATGCGGCTGACGTCCTCGGACGCCGAGGTGCGCCGGATGCTGGACGACCCCTACAGTCTCAGCCCCGACCGCGCTGCCGAGCCGGATCTGGGCCACCAGGTTGATCTTCCGTTGCTGCCCGGCCAGGCCATCGCCCCCGAACTGGCGGGATTGTGGACCAGCGGGTATGTGATGGCGCTGTACAACACGCGCTGCGTGCGCCGCTCGAATGCCCTGATGGAGTGGGCCTACGGCCGAAGCTTCCACTACACCGAAACCCTCATCATGGGTTCGTTCCCCGGTGCAGCCCTGGCCGGCGCGATGTTCAACGCCGGTATCACGACCGCGTCGCGGTTCGGCGGCCACTACTTGCGCCTGCTTCCAACAGGTTTGGTCGACCGCATGACACCCGCGGCGGGAACGGGCAACGACATGGGATCGCGCGGGCACTACCGGGTCGAGACCTATGCGACCACGACGACGGGGCGCCGGTATCGCGCGACAATCGCCCAACCCGCCGACCCGGGCTACTCGGCGACCGCGGTGCTGGCCGGCGAAAGTGCGCTTGCTTTGGTCCTCGATCGCGACCGGCTGCCGGACCGGCACGGTGTCCTGACACCGGCTTCGGCGATGGGCGATGTGCTCCTCGACCGGTTGCCGGCGGCCGGGGTCACCTTCGAGACCGTTAGCCTGCCCTGAGCGGTCAGGGCATGTAGAACCCACGGATACGGTGGTAACGGCCATACCCCAACAGGGCGTTGGCCGCCTGCAGTCCGGAGATGACGGCGGCTTCGATGCAGCCCGCGTTCATGCCCGAGTCGGTCCAGTCACCAGCCAGAACGAGGTTGTCGTAGCCGCTTTCGTCGGGCCGCAGCCGGTATTTGTCCGAGCCCGGGAGCGATAGCACGTAGCGGTCGGACGGGTCGACGTTGACGCTGACGTGCTGGGTCTCCAGCGCCGCCGCGCCCTGGCGGCGCCCGGCGCCGGCGAGTAGTCCCCAGGAGAACCCGCCTTCAGTCACCGCACCGGGCAGATACATTCCGACATGGCGGTTCAGATAGTCGACGGCGTTGGCCAGCACCTGCTTTCGTTGGGTGGCGACGTAGTCGGCGGGCTCGCCGGTGGTCGGCCACTGCGCGTCGAGCGCCCCGCAGAAGTACGCCACGGTCTGGGGCTCGTCGGATTCCGGCCAGTGTTCGGCCCACAACGTCTGTCCCATCGATGCCCAGGTGTCGAACGGTGAGACGTAGCCACTGGTGGTGACACCGGGCCGGTGCCAGCCCAGCGCCGATTCGGTTGGCCGCAGCCAGAGTTGGAACGACTGGGTGGCCACCGTACGCACGTGTGCGGTCATCTCTTTCCACTCCGGGCGGTCGGCGATGAGTTCTGCGGCCACGAGTTCGACCATGCCCAGGGACGCGGCCAACACGACGTGATCGAAGTCCGTACCGCGGCACAGAACGCGAGTCTCGGTATCGGCCCGGGGGCTGAAGTGTGATTCGGTATCGGCTAGTTCCGTTGTGGCCTTGAGTTGTTCGTAGCGGGGGACCGCGGGGAACACCGGCAGTCCGCTGGCGGGTATCAGGGGGTCGTACGTGTCGACCCCGTCGGCGAGCTCGACCTGCCGGCCGATGGTGATCGCGTCGATGCAATGCCGGTGCGCGTCGAGGTGCAGGGCGTCGACCCGGTGGAAGAATTCGAAGCGGACTCCGCGGCGACGCAGCGCCTGATAGATCGGCGCGATGATGACGTCGCCCATTCCGGCCGTCATCTTCCAGAAGAATGCGCCCTTGTACTGGAAAAGCGCTATGCCGGTCAGCAATACCGCGATCCCCGCAGCAAAGGCCGGCCGCGCGAAGTCGCCGTCCTCGTAGCCGAACACCATGTCGTACATGCCGCGAATCAGCGGGAAGTCCAGGACGTCCGCGTCGGCTCCATGCCGCAGCAGCCAGGCGCTGTATTCCTCGTCGTTGATGGCCCGGAAACCGGCCGGGTCGGTGATCAGCCGGTCGGCGATCAGGCCGCGCGCGGTGGCTGCCAGCAGTGACATCAGCAGCCACATCCGCTTGTGCTCGGGCCGGCGCTCGTAGTCCAGCGCTTCGCGCACGGCATCGAGCGCCTCGGTCAGGAAACCCGCGGCGGCGGCCTCCGCGGTGCGGGGTTCGATGAGGGCGGCCAGCGTGGCCAGCGTCGCGCGCCGCACCGCGGCGATCCAGTCAGCCGACTCCGGTGTCGGGCTGGCCGACAAGCTGAGGTCCCTACCGCTTGTCGCGCTGAGTGATTCGGCAAAGTCCAGAAGCAGCCGCAGGGTGCGCCCGGCGAATTCGACCACCGTCAGCTCCCGGCCGGTCGCGCCCGGCTCACCGGGCAGCTCCGGGGTGCGGCTGAACTTCCCGGACCAGATCAGCCAGTCGTCGCCGAAGCGGTCGGCCATCCCGAGTTCCTCGGAGGGGACCAGCGCCTGATCCCAGGTCCGGATGGGGCACCCGGGATCGGTGTGCTCGCGGTCCAGTTCCGCATAGCACTCGCGCAGCAGAGCGAAAGCGTTCTCGTAGGAGCCCAGCCAGATGTGTAGGCCGTGTTCCTCGATCCGGTCGTGCTCGCCGCGGCTGGAGGCGCCCTTGCCGCCGAGGCGCCAGCCGCGTTGGTAGAGCGTGATGGACTCGAAGCGGTCCCGCCACTGGCCTTCGCTGAGCCGCCACGCGGCGCTGAGTCCAGCCATCCCACCGCCCAGAATGGCGATCCGGCCGCGTCGGCGCGTCACTCCAGCAACGCCCGAGCGCGCGCCAGTTCGGGCCAGTCCTGTTCGGCGGCGATGCGACTCAAGGCCTGCTGTAGCGCCGGCCGGGCCGGCTCACCGACGAGTTCGAACGCATCAGCAGCGCAACGTAATTCGAAGACCACGGCGCCCTGCTCGCGAGCCACCGTGATGGCCTTCCGCAGCCCGGCGTAACGCGCTTCGGGATTATCGTGGGTGTGCGCGAGAACCCGAAGGAGTTCCGCCTTAAAGGTGGCTACACCCGTTTCCTCCACCATGTCCAACGCGTCGGCGGCGCGTTGCCGGGCCGCGTCACGATCGCCTGCGGCCGTGTGCAATCGGACCAAGACGCTCTCGTAGGAGGCCAAGAACGATTTGAGTTCAGCGGCACGCCAGCCATCGACGACGGCGACCATGTTGGCGATATGCGGCCGCAGCGCAGCGGGTTCGGGGTGGTCGCCGGCAAGTGCGGTGCGCGCGGCTAACGATGCTCGGAAGCTCGCGGCGACCATCGCCCATTCACTCAAGCTGTATTGCTCGGCACTGCGGGCGATATCGTCGAAGATCCTTGCAGCCTGGTCGAACTGGCCTGCCTCGAGGCGCACGGTCGCTTCGCGTGCTTTCCCGTAGCAGAGACTGACTTCATTGCCGGGGAAGGTCAGCTCCCGGCATCTGTTGTCGATTCGTGCGAAAGCCGGCTCGGCGCCGGACAGCTCCCCCTGGATGAACCGGACAAATCCGAGTTCGGCGTATAAGCCCGAAATACGGTCACTGGGTGTGTACCAGGTCTGCGCGATCTGTGGCACGCCGTTTCGGTCGAGCATCCCCACGGCCGCTTCCAGCTCGGCACGTGATTCGTTGAATCTGCCCCGAAACATCGCGAGAAAGCCAGCCACCGCGTTGTAGATCGGTGCGGCCCAATCGGCGGCTCCTTCCATTCGGCGCAGTGCCTCGGAGAGCTGTGTTGCCCGATCGAGTTGACCGCGCGCTGTGTAGTGGCCCCAGAGTGCGCTGAAGACTCCGAACATCTCGAGGGTTGGCTCTGCGCGCACCAGGTCTAGGCAACGTTCGAACTCGTCGGCCGCCTCGGGACTGGTGTACCCACTGGCCGCGGTCGCGAGGAAGCCGCGTTCCAGGCGGACGCTGACTTCTCGCCGGTCACGCTCGGGGGAGGCCGTCATCCTCTCGATGTTCTCCAGCGCCCTGGTGAGGTGGTTGCCCGCCTCGATGAGCGCCCCGCGCTCGCGTGCCTGCGACGATGCGCGCTGATAGGCCGAGGCTGCCTCGTCGAAACGTTCAGCACTCTCGAAATGGTGTGCTACCAGGAGCCATTCAGGTGAACCGCCCACCGTGTTGTCCACCAGAGCGTCGGCGATGCGGTGATGCAGACGGCGCCGGACGCTGGGGGGTGATAGCTCGGCGGCCACCTCGCGCAGAAGCTCGTGCTGGAAGCTCCATTGGCGCTTGCCCACCGGGCGAAGCACCCGGGATCGGGTGAGATCGTCGAGCAGGGAGTCGACCTTGCGCCAGCCGACTCCGGTCACCGCGGAGAGCAGGTCACGGTCGAAGCGGCTGCCGATGAGCGCCGCGGTTTCGACCACCATCAGTGAGTCGGTGCTCGAGCGCAACCTGGCCACCAGCGTCTCGTACAGCGTGTCGGGAACCTGGGCCTGATCGTCGAACTCATCGCGGTGCTTGAGTTTGGCCACAACCTCTTCGATGAACAGGGGCACACCGTCGCAGCGGTCCTGCACCTTCTTCCGGGCATCCGGCGTCATATCGGGGTGCAGGGCTCGGATGAGTGCCTCGGAGTCCTCGGCCCCAAGGGGTTTGAGTTCCAGCTCCTCGATGAAACCCCGCAGCGGAGGAACGCTGCGCCCGGTGACGATCACCAGGAGCCGGTTGTCGTTCACGCGCAGAAGCGAATTGATGATGCTGATGGTGTCTTCGTCGTACCAGTGGATGTCTTCAGCGAGGATCAGGGCGGGACCGCCGCTGACACACGCCAGCAGGTAATCCTGGACGGCAGCCGTGATCTGGTTGAACCGTGCTCCGGCGTTGACGGTCGGGGGTTGATATCGCGCGTCGGGAGTGATACCAAGCACCGGTGCCAGCAGTGGAACGACCGTCTCCGTGTCCATCGAGCGGTTGCGAACTTCCGCTTCGAGCAGCCGCAGACTGTCTGCCGCGTCAGAGTCGCGCTGGATTTGAGAGTGCCGCTCGATCAGCCGTCGCACCGGGCGTAACCCGACGTCGGTGTGGAACGGGGACCCGAACAGCTCGAGGACCGAAGCCCCCGTTGAGCGGGCCATGTCGACTGCGGCGCTGGCCAATCGGCTCTTGCCGATGCCGCCCTCGCCGCGCAGGAGCACACCCCTGGTCGTCAGTGTTCCGGCACTCGCCTGGCGCCACATTTCCTCTAGCGCAGCAAGTTCTCGCTCCCGCCCGACAATAGGGCCGTAGGTCTTGGCGTCAAGATCACGCTCGGCGATCACCCCGTAGTGGACGAGTGGGGCATCCATGCCCTTGACCCGCTGCGACGGGCACTCCTCCATCTCGAAGTTGCCGCGGACCAGCCGCTCGACCGCCGCTGACACCGAGACCGTGCCGGGTTGGGCGAGGCTGCAGATCCGGGCGGCGAGGTTGGCACCCAGGCCGTAGACGTCATCCTGGTCGATGTCCAGGAAGACCACACCGCGGTGGATGCCGACACGGACGTCGATGTCGAACCCGAACCGGCGTTCGGCGAGCGTGCTCAGGTCGGCGACCTCGCGGGTGATGTCCAGGCCGGCCAGTACGGATCGGTGGGTATCGTCCTCGTGTGCGTTCGGGTGCCCGAACACGGCGAGCAGTCCGTCGCCCTTGATCGAACCGATGTGGCCCTCGTAGCGGGCAACGATATTGCGGACCACGTCTCGATAGCGCCCGACGACGGTGCGGTACACCTCGGGTTCGATGCGCATGGACAGTGCAGTCGAGTCGACGAGATCGGCGAACAGCACGGTGAGACGCCGTATCTCACCGCTTCCCACCGGTGTGGCGAGCAGCTCTTCGGCGTCGGGGTTCGAGCGGTCGACGGCCAACACCTGACCGGCGAGTTCGTCGGCGGTGGCGCGGTCGCCATCGTTGATCGCCCGGACCGCCCGTTCGAGGAGATCGTCGATGGCTGGATTAACAGTCACGCGTGCCTACAAGCCGACGGTGACTCGTACCGTCTCGGAGTCTTGGCCGGCGCCGTCCGCCCGTCTAAGGCGAAGGGTCCCAGTGTAATTGGCGCCGGTGAATCGGTCGTCGGTCAACGTGATCTGGATCGATGTCTGTTCAGGCCCCAGTATGGGGGGCTCAAGAGTGATCCCCTGCAGCGGAATTCGTGTGTCTGAATGCCCGACCCGTGCGAAGGGTTGCACGATCGAGACCGACCGCGGATAGGGTCGCTTTTCCACAGTGATCGGATCAGGCAGGACCGGTTTCGTCGATGTGGGTTCTAGCCACCACGACGGTCCGGCCAATGCGACCTGGACGGCTCCGGCATAGGTGCGCATGTTCAGGTCGAGCAGGTTGTGGATCAGCCGGACCCAGCCGTCGATTCCCCATTTGCCCGCATCGTCCCGCCTGGCCGCATCTTGAGCGATCTCGTTGATCTGATCCAAGTAGCCGCGAACGACGCCCGCGGATTTCTGGAGCTGGGGCCGCGGTGCAGTCATTGTGCGCTCCCTGGCTTTCCTGGCGTCCGCGGAGTTGTCATCGCCTGCAGGTACTTCCACGGCGAGCTGGCGAGTTCGCTGCTGACCTTCGTGGTGTAGTCGGCGACATCGGTCAGGCTGAGACTGCCGGTCAGCCACTTCTGGGCGATGTCGAAGTATCCGCTCGTCAGGTCCTGTGCGGATTCGGTCCACGCGCCGACCGCAGCCGGAACGAAGTGTGTCAGCGGCGTGGCCGGCGGTGCTGTCGGGGACGTGGTTCGGGGTTTATCGGCCTCGTCCTCCTTTGTGGGGTAGTCGAATGCCACCGGGTCCTTGGGTGGCTTGGCTGCGGCACCGAGCAGGAAATTGGCCGACGCGGTGCCGTATCCGCCGATACAGACGAGCTTGCCTTGCGCGTATGCGGAGATCCCTTGGATGTGAACAACTTTCCGAGTTGTCACGTGGACGCCGGGCTTGGCGGGATCGCGCTCGGAGTTGGTCACCTTGATGTTGATGAACCCGCGATCGACCAACACCTGCCCGTCGCCGGTACCGAACTCCGACTTGTCCAGGTCGTAGTCCAGTGTCGCTTCGACCGGGCTCGGCTGATAGGGAAAGAATTTCAGTGGCGTGGTGAGCTCTTCGGTTCCGAGCAAACGGACGGTCTCCAAGACCCGGCGCCAGCCGTCGGGCATGATATCGGGCTCCTGGCCCGCCATGCGGACGAAGAGCTCCGAATAGTCCTGAGCCCAGTTGAAAGGATTGACAATGCTTTTGAGCTGTTCGAGCGAAACATCGTTCGAGTCGAACGCGGTGTCGATGACGGCGGATTCCAGACTCTCGACGACCACGACGGCGGTGTGGCACAACGGTGCGATCATCGGCTGCCCTGACCGCAGGGCGCTGGCTTCCACCGGGGCCTGCACGGCCGACTTGTAGTCCTTGAACCGGTTGAAGTTCGAGATGTTCTGCAGGAGTGCTGTTCGTGCATCGATGGCCTTCGCCCGGCGATCGGCGGGCGACTCGGAATCTCTGGGCGCAATCGCGGCAAGTGACCCGATGAGCGCGTCATCGAACTTCGGATCGGAATTGTCCAAGGCCGGTAACGCACCGGATGCCAGCGACCTGAGTCGCTCGGACGTCGAGATCCCGTACAGCAAGCGGGTCTTCTGAGCCGGATTCAGCCGTGGCGTTTGCGGATCGGCGTCCTCGGTGGCGATCCGCGCCAACGCAGGGGCGAGGTTTGGTGTCCGTCGAGCCTCGTTGCCGTAGTACTTGCTCTCGATCTCGGCGTACCACCTGGGGTCCGCCGTCCCCAGCCCGGGAATCAACTTGTCGGCAGCCGCCGTCAGTTGCGGATCATCGGCTTCGCGAACCGCGCGGTCCAACGCGCCGAAAACTTCGAGGATGTCGCGAACAGAATTCACTGATGCCATTGGCCGCCCCCAACCATGTTTTCGCAGCTAGCATAGCGTGATTGCGCGTCAATAAGCGAGCGATTTCTGACGGGGGGTCAGAGTGGACGGCGGGAACAACGGCGATATCCACGATGTGCCGTGGGCGTCGATCTTCGATCCGGCGGCCAATATGCGTGCGCTAACTTCGGTGCAGGCGGAGGGTTTTCGCGCGGCCAGCGAACTCGTTGATCGGTTTGTGCGGATGGTCGCAACACGACCCGATGGCGGCGCGGCGGCGGTGCGGCAAGCCTCCCCGCTATCTGACGAGCAACGCGCAGACTTCTTGGGTGCCACCGATGTAGAACCGCTGATCAGGTCGTGGTGGGCAATGGCTGGGCAGTTCCTCATGGGCGGGGCGCCGCAAACGCAACCGGCCACCGCAGCGACGTCACCCGCTTTGGACTTCACCGGCTCGGCCGCGTCGGGCAGGTTGGAGTTCGAAACCGAGGTGGGTGACTCAGCAACGGCTGAGGTCTGGTTACATAACTCCGCTGATGGTGATCTGGGCCGGATTTGCCTGCGGTGCAGTGAGTTGATGGCCCACGACGGGTCGGTGATCGAGGCCGCCGCAGCTCGGCTCGATCCGAAGGTCGTGCCGATGCCAGGGCGGTCCAGTCGGGGCATCGCCGTCACGGTCAAAGCCACGAAGAAGACCAAGCCCGGCGTGTATCGCGGCACGATTTTGGTCGAAGGCCGCCCGGAACTGTGGCTGCCGGTGGCCTTGACGGTCCGCCCGCCGAGCGCATGACGAGCATCGCCGACCGCTCGGATCTCACCGAGGCCGTCGAGACCAAATTGCGCGAAGTCGGCAAGACGGTGCGCCGCGCGATGCTGGACGCCATGCCCGACGGTGAACCGGTGCAATGGCTCTACGGGCCGATGCGCGAGTACCCCTCGCGCGTGGGCAAGGCACTGCGCCCGGCACTGTGCCTGTCGGCGGGCCGCGCCTTCGGGGCGGAACAGAAGGACCTGATCGGCATTGCCGTGGCAATCGAATTGCTGCACAACGCATTCCTGGTGCACGACGACATCACCGATGGAAGCGAGATGCGGCGCGGTCGGCCCACCCTGACCGCCCGGCACGGGATGGCGGCCGCTCTCAACGCCGGCGACGGCCTGGCCATCGTCGCCAGCCAGGTGCTGCGGCGGGCCACCCGGCGGCTCGACCGCGACATCGCCGATTTGGTGATGGAGGAGTTCGACATCATGGCGATGCGCACATTGGAGGGTCAGGCCACCGAACTCGGCTGGCAACTGGACTGTGTGGAGGACCTGAAACCCGCGGATTACCTCGACCTCATCATGCACAAAACCTGTTGGTACACAACGATTTATCCGCTGCGAGTCGGCGCGATCGTGGGATCAGGCGGTACGGCTGACCTGTCGCACATGATTCGGTTCGGCTTTCACTTCGGCGCGGCCTTCCAGATCCGTGACGATCTGCTGAACCTGGTCGGCGACGAGCGTGACTACGGCAAAGAAATCCTGGGCGACATCTTCGAGGGCAAGCGCACGCTGACCCTGGTGCACCTGATGGCGAGCGCCCGCGGAGCCGACCGCGATGTGGTGCGGGACTATTTGCGCCGCAGTCGCGCCGAGCGTTCCGAGGATCTGGTCCGGACCATTCGCTCGCTGATGGATGACTACGGCAGCATCGAATTCACCAGCGAATACGCCGAGGGGATACTTCTGGTTGCCGAGGAGTATTTCGAGCAGGCGTTCTGCGATGCTCAACAGGGTCCGGACTTGGACTTCCTGCGTTCGCTTGTGCCTTACGTCTGGGAGCGTTCGAGATAGTGGTCGACGTTCGAGAACTACGGTTGTTGATGAACGGAATCGCCGGGTGGGCAACTGTTCTAGCCTCAGGGAGATGGCCGGCCGCTCGTCGCTTCGAACCCAGCTGAGCGCGCAGCGCTTCGTGCTGCGGCGGCTGGAATATGCGCTCCTCGGCAAGTCGATGCCGCGCAGGCACGACCCCGTCCGGGCGCACAAGCTCTCGCTGCTCGGCGGCTGCGTGCTGGCCGCGGGGCTGCTGACCGTCGACGCCGTGATGGGGGCGGTGCGGCACGACACGATTCCCGATGACGCTGCGCTGGTGATGTCGCGGCAATCCGGTGCCCTGTTCGTTCGGATCGATGACCGGCTGCGCCCGGTCGCGAACCTGACCTCAGCCCGTCTGATCCTGGGCTCACCGATAACACCACGCCTGGTCGACGAGACCGCCCTCGGCGGCGTGGCGAACGGTCCGGTGCTGGGCATCCCCGGTGCGCCAAGGACCTTGGGGCAGGTCACGGCGCCCCGGGACCTGCGTTGGGCGGTCTGTGACGACGCCGCTGGGACGACCACGGTGGCCGCAGGTGATGCCGAGGTGCCTGTCGACCTGGACCGTCATACCGGCGTTCTCGTCACCGTGGCGCGCGGTGATGGATCGAGCTATCTGCTCTTCGGCGGCAAGCGCGCTGCGATCGACGCCGCAGATCCGGCCACCTCACGCGCGTTGCACCTCGACGGTGCGCAAGCGCGCACAGTGTCTGCGACGGTCCTCAACGCGATTCCCGAGGTGCCGGCGATCAGGCCGCCCCGCATTGCGCGGATGGGCCAGCCGTCGGGAATCACCCATTTTCCGATCGGAACGGTCGTGCGGGTCAGCAGGGCCGATGCGCCCGAGCACTATGTCGTCCTTGCCGATGGGCTTCAGCGCGTTGGGCGGCTGACCGTCGACCTGATCCGATTCGCCGACGCCGCTGCGGCTGCCGAGATCCGCGAAGTGCCCGCAGAACTGATCGCTCGCAGTCCGCTCGTCGATGCGCTGCCGGTCGCCACGTATCCTGACGAACCTCCTTCGATCGTCGACGCCGACGAAGAGCTCTGCGCGACTTGGCAATCCGGTCTCAGCGGCGTCGCCGTCGGACGCTCGATCGCCGAGCGCCCCGGCGCGTTGACGCTGGCGGGATCGGACGGCGAGGGGCCCGGCATCGACGCAGTGCGTATGCCGGCAGGCCGCAGCTTGGACATCACCGACCCGGGAACCGCGAGCCGATATCTCATTACTGATTCGGGAGTTCGCTTCCCCGTGAGTGATTCGGCTGTCGCGGTGCTGGGCCTGGCCGGCAAACCGGCGACGGCGCCGTGGGCGATCGTTGGTGCGCTGCCCGCAGGCCCACAACTCGTGCGTGACGCCGCCCTAATCGGCCGGGACGTCCTCTTGTCTGCGCCGTAGCCGCACCGACGCCGCCGCGACCAGACCGGCCAGGCACAGTGCCGCACCGGTTGCCGCGACCCCGTACGGACGATCAGGCGCGGGACGGGACGGCGGAGGCGGAGCACTCGGCCGTGGATCAGGAGGCGATGTCCCGGCAGTGTGATCGCTCAGTGCAGCGAGAGGATCGACGACACCATTGCCGACCGCGGCGTTCCAGCCCTCGGCCGGATGATGCGCGGTCGTCTCGATTCGGGCCATCACCTGCCGCGCCGACAGTCGGGGGAAGCGGGAACGCACCAGGGCCACCAGGCCACTGACGACGGGTGTGGCGTAGCTGGTACCCGACATCGACGCCTGCCCCGCCGGCGTCGGCATCGTGTCGATGACGCCGTCACCGTCCGGGTCCAGGGAGATGACATGTTCACCCGGTGCGGCGACGTCGACCCAGGGCCCGTTGAGGCTGAACGGCGATGGCGTGCCGCCCGGGCCCACCGAGGCAACGGTCAAGACATAGTCGTCGTACCACGCGGGGCTGGCGATCACGGTGGGCTGCGCAGTGGTGTTCTGACTCGGGCACTGACCGTCCCCGCCGACATTGCCCGCCGCTGCGACGACGACCGCGTCCTTGACGTCGACCGCATAGGACAGCGCGGCACCCAGTGCCCGGTCGTCCAACGACTCGGCGCAAGCCACTGAGGACACGTTGATCACCGAAGCGCCCATGTCAGCTGCGGTGCGCACGGCCATGGCCAGGGTGCTGACATCGCCGAACCCCCGGGTGGACGGATCTGTCAATGGTCCGAACTTGTTGCTGGACTGTCTGATTGCGATCAGAGTGGCCTCGGGCGCAACCCCGGAGAATCCGGTCTGGTCGGTCCGATCCGGTGCCGCCGAGATGATCCCGGCGACCGCGGTGCCGTGCCCGTCACAGTCCTGCCTGCCGTCGCCACTGGAGACATAGTCCCCGCCGGCGATCACCCCGGGCAGCCGACGGTGCGCTGCGATCCCGGTGTCGACCACCGCGACGCGCTGTCCTGCACCGCGCGTCAGCCGCCAGACCGCCGGCATGTCGAAACCCCTTAGCTGCGTTGCCGATACGTCGGCGCCGTCGATCGACATCGGCACCGCGCACGCCTCGTGCTGCTGGGTCGGCTGGGGTGGGGCAGGGGGCGACGGCGGCGGAAGCAGCGAATTGTCGACTGCCGGCGGGATGACTGCCAACGCCGGTGCTGCGCACTGCGCCGAGGTGAGCAGAACGACGGCAGTTGCCGTCGCGACTCGTAGGACGGCCCTCGTCACAGCAGCCCGATTCCAGCCGCTGCGCCCGCAGACGGAACGACGATCGCGCCGACCGCCAGGTCGAACAACGAGATCATCCGCCTTGCCACCGGGCGGAGTTTTCCCGGCCAATGCCTGCCGGACCACGCCGCGCCGAACGCGACCACAAGCAGACCACCGCACAGCCATGGAGTGCTTGCCGGAACTTCGGCGGCGGACAACCAAATCAGTGAGGTCACCGCACCTCCGGCCGAAATGGTCAGGGCGGCAACATGATGTGGGCAGTTATGACGCGATGTCTGCAGTAGCAAGGCGGTCGCGACTGTTGCGATGAAGCCGGCCGCCACGAGGGGACGCGGTGTGGTCGCCGCGGCGAGGATGGTGCCCAGGGCCGCGGCTGCTGATGCCGCCACCACGAGCCCGGTCAATCGACGGTGCGCTGTCGCCGTCCTGGTGTCGAGTTCGGTGTCGCACAGGTCGGCCGCCGAGAGCCCGCAGCCAAGCACGGCCACTGTCGTGGACACCGCCAGCACGACAATTGCTCCCATGCCCAGCATTGGCCCTACTGCCGCCGCCGGCCACCAATTGGCCACCGCTCCAGCTGTCGCGGCAGCCGCCGCCATCGCCACGCCCGCCAACGGGAGGAAAACCAAAGGGGCACAGTCCAACAGCCGCCACGCGAGCAGCGACGTCGAGGAGACTGCCGACAGTGCGAGAAGGAAGCCCGGCGGCCAGGGACTGCCGAGGCAATTGAGCGCGCCGGTCAGGCCTGCGAATACCGCTGCCAGCACAGCGAGTCCCACTGCACACCTCTGGTCGCGTTGGGCGCGTTGCACTGCCACCGCCCCGGCCAGCGACACTGATGCCGCAGCCGCGGCGACCGCTGGATGGCGGACGTCGTTCGCGTCCAGCAGCCCGCGGCCTAGTAAAGACACCAGTATGGCCGCCACCCAGCCGAGGACCACCCAGCCCGCCCGGGTCCCCGGCCACGGCGCCGGGGTGAGCCCGTCGACGACGGCGACCACCGCGGTACTCGCGTCGAAGCGGGGTGCGGGTACCGCTCGCACCGAGGCGGTCAGTATCAGCAGATCGCCGTCGGGGACGGCCTGCTGGGCGAGCGTCGCCGCCGGATCGAGCATTTCCCCGCCCACCCGGGCGAGGTGCGGGTCGGCGCCGTCGACGTCGACCCCTCCGACGAGGTCGACCACTGCGGGCATCAGCTCGGCGATTGGTAGCTGAGCGGGCAGCATGACGTCCACCTCGCGGTCGCCGGTGCAGATCGACACGTGACACATTTCGCCGGTGGGGGCCATGACAGCTGAGGCTAGCCAGCCCGTCGTGCTGTCGAACTCCGTTGTCCACAGGTGAATTGCCGACGGAGCCGAGCGGTGTCTACCGTCCCTGCATGAATCGGCCCGCCCGGCTGGTACCGGCGTTTCCGACAGACGACCTCGCTGTCAGTGGACTGCCGTGCTCGCCGGCAGCCACCGGGATGTCGCGCTACCTGCCGCTGGTAGGTCTCGGCGCGATAGTCGGTGGCGCTGCGCTGATGTGGGGATCTGGCGCGGTTTCGCGCGGGCCGGCCGCCATGGTCCTCCCGGCCATGATGGTGGTCTCGGCGCTCGGCATGGTGGTGCATGCGGGCACGCGGCGTGCCGACGGCAGCCTGGACCAACGGCGCAGGCGGTATCTGTCCGAACTGGGCCGGCTCAGCGAGCAGCTGTCCGATGCTGCGCAACGCCAGCGCGATGCGTTGATGTGGATACACCCGACGCCGGCATCGTTGTGGACGCTGGCCGGTGGGCGACGGATGTGGGAGCGCGGGCGCGCGGACTCCGACTTCTGCCACGTTCGAATCGGACTCGGCAGACAGCGCCTCGCCCGCCGGATTGTGGTGCCGCCGGTCGGTCCGGTCGAGGACCAGGACCCGGTCGCCGCTGACGCGCTGCGACACTTCGTTCACTGCCACGCGACGGTCGACGACATGCCCGTGGCGGTCGCCCTGCGTGGCGTGGCAGCGCTCTCTGTCGAGGGCGAGCCCGCGACTGCCCGGGCTCTCGTGCGTGCGATGGTCTGCCAGCTGGCTGTGCTGCACAGCCCGGACGACGTCACGATCGGGGCGGTGGCCGCCGCCGGCTCCAGGCAGTATTGGGATTGGTTGAAGTGGTTGCCACACAATGGCAGTCCCCGGACAGGGCGCGGGTGCCATGTCGTGCTGATCGCCGACGGCGCCGAGTACCCAAGTGTGGCGGCCGCTGGTGTGACGGTGATCGTCATCGGCGAACCAGCCGATGATGACCGCGCACTTCGGTTGCACGTCGACGGTGACCGGCTGGCGGTGCGCGGCGATGGGCGCATTGAGGAGTTCGCCACGGTTGACGGCCTGACGATCACCCAGGCGCGGATCTGTGCGCGACGACTGGCCCGGCACCGACATGCGGCTACTGAATCTGATGACCTGCAGCGCTGGCTCAGCACGCTGGGCATGAACGACTCTGACGTGGAACATGTTTGGCAACCGTTGACTGATTCGGCCCGATTGAGGGTCGCGCTCGGCAGCTCGACGGACGGTCAACCCGTCGACCTCGATCTGAAAGAAGCCGCTGATGGCGGGCACGGTCCGCACGGACTGTGTATCGGCGCGACGGGGTCGGGGAAGTCTGAGCTGCTGCGCACCGTGGTGGTCGGGTTGGTCGCGCGCCATTCGCCCGACGATCTCAACCTCGTGCTGATCGACTTCAAAGGCGGTGCGACCTTTCTCGGCCTGGAGGGTCTGCACCACGTCGCCGCCGTCATGACGAACCTCGCCGATGAAGCCCAGCTGGTGGCGCGGACGCAGGAGGCGCTCGGCGGCGAAATCCAGCGTCGTCAGCGCCTGTTCCGGTGTGCCGGAAATGCGGTCAATCTCGCTTCCTACCAACGATATCGGGTCATCGACCCCACCCTTCCGGTACTGCCGGCGTTGTTCATCGTTGTTGACGAGTTTGCGGAGCTGATCGCTCACGAGCCCGATTTCGCCGAACTGTTCACCAAGATCGGGCGCGTCGGCCGCTCCCTCGGCGTACACCTGCTGCTGGCCAGCCAGCGGCTCGACGAAGGACGCCTGCGCGGCCTCGAATCGCATCTGTCCTATCGCATCTGTCTCAAGACGTCGACCGGCGCCGAATCCCGGTCGGTGCTGGGCGTCGCGGACGCAGCCGAGCTGCCCGCCACTCCGGGGGCGGCGTTGCTCCGCACGAGCGACGGGCGGCTGGTTCGTTTGCAAGCCACCTATCTCGGCGCTCACGTGAGCGACCAGGTCACCGCGGCACCGCCGAGTCTGGCTGTGCGGCTGTTCACCTCGGAGCCGGCGGCAGCGACGTCCGGCGAGCGCGACGTAGGCCCTACCGCGTTCGACTTGATCATCGATCGTCTCCGTGGTCGGGGCACCCCGGCCCATCAAGTGTGGTTGCCGCCGCTGGCCGACTCGCCACTCCTGTCAGAGCTGCGCAGCGATTCCGGGGGAGAGCTGCACGCCGCAATCGGGCTGGTAGACCTGCCGTTCGAGCAGCGACGGGCGCCGCTGATGGTCGAGCTCGGCGGCGCCGGTGGAAACGCCGCCGTGGTAGGCGCACCGCGGAGCGGCAAGTCGAACACGGTGCGCACTCTGGTCACCGCACTGGCCGGCCGACACGGCCCACGCCGAATCCAGTTCTACTGCTTAGACTTCGGTGGCGGCACGCTCGATGAGCTCGGGCGGCTGCCGAACGTGGGATCGGTGGCGAGCCGCCGGGAACCTGAACTGGTGCGCCGGATCGTCAGCCATGTGGGAGGGATTCTGGATGCCCGTGAATCCGGCTGTGACGACGACTCGCGCGCCGATGTGTTTCTGGTCGTGGACGGGTGGTCCCCGCTGCGTGAGGAGTTTCCCGACCTCGAACCAACGATCACCGGCTACGCCGCCCGCGGCTTGTCATTCGGGATCCACCTGATCCTCACGGCGGCACGGTGGGCGGATATCAGGCCGGCTCTCAAGGACCAGATCGGCACCAGAATCGAACTACGCCTTGGCGATCCGGTCGACTCGGACATGGACCGCAAGCAGGCGTCGGTGGTCCCGATCGACAGGCCTGGACGCGGCATCACCCGCGACGGCCAACACTTCGTGATTGCGAGACCGGACAGCGCCGACGTGGCCGAAGACAGTTCGTGGCGAGTGCCGGCCGTCCGGCTGCTGCCCGCACTCGTTGACCACACGGCGGTGGTCGACCAAGGGGGTAGCGATCCGGTGCGGATCCTGCTCGGCCTCGGTGACGACCTCGCACCGGTGGCGCTCGACGTCCTCGGACAGCAGCACCTGCTGATCATCGGCGACCGTGAGTGCGGAAAGACCGCCGCCTTGCGGGTTCTCTGTAGCGAGATCATACGCGGCTCGGCCGATCGCCCTGCGCTGTTGTTCGTCGTGGATTATCGCCGAGGCCTGCTTGATGTGGCCGAACAGCAACACCTGTTCGGCTACACGTTCTCGGTAACTGGGGTCGGTGCCCGACTACCTGAGCTGATCACGTTGTTGCAGAGTAGATTACCGGCCGCAGATACGCCGATCGAGCACCTCAAGAACAGGACCTGGTGGACCGGTCCGGAGGTTTTCGTCGTGGTCGACGACTACGATCTGGTTTCCGCGACGTCGCCGGATGCGCTGAGCCCGCTGCTCGCCCTGCTGCCGCACGCCACTGATATCGGATTGCACCTGATCGTGGCCCGGCGGTGCGCAGGATCCGCGCGGGCGATGTTCGAGCCCCTCCTGGCGCATCTGCGGGACAGCGGGTGTGCCGGTCTGCTGATGAGCGGAAGTCCCGAGGAAGGTGCACTGATCGGCCAGCACCGCGCGACCGCGCGGCCACCCGGACGTGGATTGCTGGTGACACGAACGGCGGCACAACTGGTTCAGATCGGCTGGTGTCCGGCGTGAGCGCCGCGGTGCTCGAGATTGGCCCGTCGCTGGTTTGTCTACGCCCACACCAACAAACCGCAGCAGAAGTGCGAGAAGTGGTCGCTGCGGCGCTGACCGGTATCGACGATACAACGGTGTTGTGCGGCGAGCGGCCGGCCGCGGTGGCTGAGCTGTGGCGGAGGATCTTGCTCGCGACTGCCGGGCCGCGCTGTGAATCGTTGACCCTGGTGTATCCCTCGTGGTGGGCTCAGCAACGGGTGGCTCGCGTCGTCGACGCGGCCGCAATCGTCACCGCCGATGTCCGCACGCTGCCCAGGTCAGTGGCGATCGCCGGCAATGATCTAGACGTCGTCATCGAGATCGCCGATGACGTCGTCTCCATCACTACTCCTGGCCGGACGCCGATGGTGCTGGCCCGCCCTGATGATCCGGATGACGTCGCTGTGGCCGTCGAGATCAATTCCGGAGCAAGGGTCCTGATCGACGCGCCACCGGGAGTGGCCGGTGGAGCCGACTTCGGCCGCGCGGTGCGCGAGTCGTTGCGTAAGCGTGGCACCCCGGCGCAGCTGGCCGTCATCGGTGACCTGCCGCCGCCGGCAGCGGTGGTCGAGCTCGCGCAGGTGGCGGCGCACCGTCCGCGGCGCTTGTGGGCTCCGGTCGCCGCGGCGGCCTCTGGGGTGTTGGCACTCTGTGCAATTGGGGTCAATTCGGCGCAGTCGCCTCTCCCGTCGCCATCCGTCGACGCCGTCACCGTCGCCGAAGGCCGCATCAGCGTGCGGATCCCCACCCAGTGGTCGATCACGCGGCTCACCGCCGGACCTGGGTCCCGACGCATTCAGGCTGATTCGCCGACGGAACCGGGCGTGGCGTTGCACGTCACCCAATCCTATTCTCCAGGAGAAACATTGGATCACACCGCCGAGATGTTGCGTCAGGCTGTCGACGAACAACCGCGTGGAGTCTTCGTCGACTTCAACCCCGCCGACCGGCGCGGGACTCGTGCCGCCGTCACGTATCGCGAGATTCGGGTCGGCCGTGACATCCGGTGGGCGGTGGTACTCGACGGGTCGACACGCATCAGCGTCGGATGCCAGAGCGCACCCGGCCGCGCGAACCTCGTCGTCCAGCCGTGCGAGCAGGCAATCGCGTCGGCTCGGGAACTGGTGGGAACCAATCGCGATCCGTGACCGTCAAATCCTTTGTCAGCGTGAACAACTCAACCGTAAGGATGAACCGTGACGACCCTGAACACCGACTTCGACCTGATGCGTTCCGTCGCCGCGGCCGCCGATTCCCGCAATGACGAGATCCGGAGTCTGTTGCAGGGCTTCATCACCCGGATGGAATCGGTACCCCCGACGGTGTGGGGCGGGCTGGCAGCGGCACGATTCAAAACGGTCGTCGCACACTGGAACAACGAGTCGACCAGGCTGTGCCACGCCCTCGCCGGAATCGCGGACACGATCAGGAACAACGAACACGATCTGCGGGAGGCGGCGCATCAGCATTCACAGCGTATCGCCGCGGTCACCGCAGATCTCTAGCAAAGGAACACCACCGTGGACCCTGTCCTTTCCTACGATTTCGCCGAGATCGACTCGGCAGTGCTCGCCGACATCCAGGGCACGTCGGCCCGGCTCGGCGCTGCCCTCGATGATCTGAACCGCCAGATCGCGCCATTGCAGCAAGTGTGGACCGCCGATGCTGCAGCCGCCTACCAGGCTGAGCAGGCACGCTGGCAGCAGGCGGCATCGGCGTTGCACGACATCCTGGTGCGCTTGGGTACCGCCGTTCGCGACGGCGCGGCCGCCGTGGCCGACGCCGACCGTCGCGCTGCCGGGATGTGGGGCTGATAGCCCACCCAAACTCTGTGCGGCCCTGCCGGAGGAGAGCCGTCGGGGCCGCACAGTCACTTCCGCGCAGTCCCCAACCAGGATTACGGACGACGCAAGGTCATCGATCACCCCGGTGCCGGCCGGATCACGCTCGACTGCGACACGCTCATCGTCGCCGCCGACGACGTGCGCGTCATGATCTACACCGCCGAGCCCGACACCTCTGATGCCGAACGTCTCTCTCTCGCAATCGTTCTCGTCACCCAGGCGCTTGTCGACTGAGGTTTGGCCGTGCCTCGCATTCGCGGATTCGCGACGGGCGCGGCAAGATGCCCGGTGATGAGCACAACTAATGGACCGCAGGCGGCATTTTGCATCGGCAACACCCGGGTCAGCGAAGCCGGCATTTCGCTGGACCAGCAGGTGACCACGACGCTGGTCGACCACCGCGGGCTGGTCGAGATGCCGGCCTACGCGGTGATGGCCGAATCGGTCACCAGCGGCGCCTACTGGTACACGTTCGACGAGCCGGTCGCCACCGTGCAGTCCTGGCTCGCCCTGACCGCCGGGGCACGGCCCACGGTGGGCGATCGGCTGCACGCGGTCTCGGCCATGGCCCACCACGACGACGCCCACGGCACCGCCACCATGACCATCACCACCGGAACTCACGACGTCGTCTGCTCGGGAGTGGCCCGTGCCGTCCGGGTCGGCCGCAGCAGCGAAGCGCTGCGCGCCCTGGACAAGGACGTGATCGCGATACCGGTGGAGACATTGCCCGCACCACCGAACGTCGACACCACCGTGTCGGCCATTGACCCGGACTGGGACGGCCGGCGCATCCTCACCGCGATCAACCGGGGCGACATCGCCCGCGGACCGCTGTGCGAACTACTGGCCATGACCGTCGAGCTCGGCGATGACCCCGTGATGACCGTCGCCCCGCAGCCGTGGATGGCCAACCCGCTCGGCGCGATCCAAGGCGGGGTCATCGCCTCCCTCATCGGGCAGGCGTGCTCGCTGGCCGGGCAGGCCCACACCGGCCGCGGCGACCGCTATACCCTGGCTGACCTGTCAGTTTATTATTTTCGCTCGCCTCCGGTCGACGGCCGGTCGCTCACGCTGGCCACCACCACCGACCGCGTCGGGCGGCGGATGGCGACGGTGTCGGCCACCATGGCCGACTCCGGTGGCACCCCGTACGTCCGGGCCGTCGCCAACATCGCCTACGAGCGGGCATAGGCGTTTTGACCTGCCCGGATCGTCGCAGGTAAGCTGCCACGTTGGCGTGCGGTACGCCGCGGTTTCACACCGCGGGGTAAGCCGGGTTCTCGGGTCAGTGTTGGTCGCCGGGAAGCAAACCTCACCGTCACGTCCCGACCGGCACCCGGGTCATACCGGGACCAACCCGAGAAGAAAAGAAGGTAGTGCTGTGCCTACGTACACGCCGAAGGCGGGTGACACCACGCGTTCGTGGTACGTCATCGACGCCACGGATGTGGTGCTCGGCCGGCTCGCCGTTGAAGCAGCAAAGCTGCTGCGCGGCAAGCACAAGCCGACATTCACGCCGAATGTCGACGGTGGCGATTTCGTCATCGTCATCAACGCTGACAAGGTCGCCATCAGCGGCGACAAGCTCACCAAGAAGTTCCTCTACCGCCACTCGGGTTTCCCCGGTGGTTTGCGTTCCCGCGCGCTCGGCAACGAACTCGCCAAGCATGCCGATCGCGTCGTTGAGAACGCCATCGTCGGGATGCTGCCGCACAACAAGCTGAGCCGTCAGGTGCAGAAGAAGCTCAAGGTCTACGCAGGCCCGGATCATCCGCATGCCGCGCAGCAGCCGATTCCGTTCGAGATCAAGCAGGTGGCGCAGTGAGCGAAACGACAGACGTGACGACCGAGGTCGAGGAGACCGAAGTTTCCGACGCTCCTGAGGTGATTGAGGTCGTCGAGGTGGTCCTCGAGTCCGCACCCCGCGAGCCGGTCATCATCGACCGCCCCATCCAGACCGTCGGCCGCCGCAAGGAGGCCGTGGTGCGTGTTCGGCTGGTGCCGGGCACCGGCCAGTTCAACCTGGATGGCCGCACCCTCGAGGCGTACTTCCCGAACAAGGTGCACCAGCAGCTGATCAAGGCCCCGCTGGTGACCGTCGACCGGGTGGACAGCTTCGACATCTACGCCCACCTCGACGGCGGCGGCCCCTCGGGCCAGGCCGGTGCGCTTCGCCTCGCGATCGCCCGCGCCCTGATCCTGGTCCAGCCCGAGGACCGTCCGGCCCTGAAGAAGGCCGGCTTCCTCACGCGTGACCCGCGTGCCATCGAGCGCAAGAAGTACGGCCTCAAGAAGGCCCGCAAGGCGCCTCAGTACAGCAAGCGCTGATCTACCGCGTACCCGTACGCAACGACCCGCCGGGCGTCGTCCAGTCTCAGGACTGGAGGACGCCCGGCGGTCGTTTGTGGCCTGGGTCACAGTGCTACCGGCCTGCTCAGCAAGCGTGTCGCGATGAATGGTTACGTTTCGGTTTGAGTTCATCGCCCTTCGGCAACGCTTTGTGGAGCCGGCTCGACGCCGGCTGCCCGAGGTAGGAGGGGACCCTTCGGGGGGTCGGTGCCTTCCTTCGGGGCTGTGTGGTGATTGCTCCCGCAGCTCTGACTCCCTGGCAAAAACAGGAAGAAAAGGAGCAAATATGAACATGTGGACGAAGACTGCCGCTGGTGCGGTGCTCGGCGGATCGCTGCTCGTCGCGGGTGGCTTCGGCCTCGCGAGTGCGGCCCCGGACGCCCCGATGGTGCCGCAGCCGCAGGCACCCCAGCCGACGGCTGGCGGCCAGCTCAACGTGGGGCTCACCGTCAACGGCCAGCAGGTCGGCACCATCCAGAATGTGTCGCTGAACAGCGCGCAGACCCTGGCGACGTCGGTGTGTCCGAGTGACGACCTGTCGTCCAAGCTGCCGCAGCTCGCCAACAACCAGATCCAGACCGTTCCGGCCTGCAGCGGCGCGTCGGGTGTGAGCTACACCTTCACCACGAACGCGTCCGGTAGCTCGAACGTCGTCGCGCCGGCGGAGAGCAGCGGCACGTCGGGTATCGGCAGCACCGCCACCCCGGCTATGCCCGGTACGCCGTCGTCGGCTGAGGCCCGGTAGCCCTATCTAGCAGAACCCCAGCGCTGCCCGCACCCAGACAGGGTGCGGGCAGTGTTTCTGTGTCTGGCGTCTCGGAGCAGTGTCGGTTCGGCGGCGACACGGCGGTTAACCTCACCGGTTGTGTCATGAGCCGGGAGTTGTGAGAGGTTTGTTCGCATGGGTCGACTGTTCGGGACCGACGGTGTCCGCGGCGTCGCCAACCGAGAACTGACGGCTGAGCTGGGCCTGGCGCTCGGGGCGGCCGCGGCACGCCGCCTCGCCGCAATAGGCTCAGGACGCGGGATTGCCGTCATCGGCCGTGATCCGCGGGCCAGCGGCGAAATGCTCGAAGCGGCGGTGATCGCCGGTGTGACCAGCGAGGGCATCGATGCACTGCGGGTCGGCGTGCTGCCCACCCCCGCGGTGGCTCACCTCACGGCCGCCTACGGTGCCGACTTCGGCGTGATGATCTCTGCCTCGCACAACCCGATGCCCGACAACGGCATCAAGATCTTCGGCCCCGGCGGCCACAAACTCGACGACGACGCCGAGGACCGCATCGAGGAGCTCGTCGCGCAGGGACCTGGCCTGCGGCCCGTCGGCGCCGAGATCGGCCGCGTCGTCGACGCGAATGACGCCCTGGAGCGCTACTTGTATCACGTCCGTGCCGCGGCTCCGGTGCGGCTGGACGGGGTGACGGTCGTGGTCGACTGTGCCCACGGCGCCGCATTCCAGGCCGCGCCCCGCGCCTACCACGCCGCCGGTGCCCGCGTCATCGCGATCAACGCCGAACCCGACGGCCTCAACATCAATGCCGGCTGTGGGTCGACGCACCTGGAGCAGGTGCAGGCCGCAGTGATTTCGCATCGCGCCGATCTCGGCCTGGCCCACGACGGCGACGCCGACCGCTGCCTGGCGATCGACGCCACCGGCCAGGTGGTCGACGGCGACGCCATCATGGTGATCCTGGCGCTGGCCATGCGCGAGGCCGGTGAGCTGGCTTCCGAGACCGTCGTGGCCACCGTGATGAGCAATCTCGGTCTGCATCTGGCCATGCGGAAAGCCGGAATCTCAGTGCGCACCACCGGAGTTGGCGACCGCTACGTCTTGGAAGAGCTGCGAGCCGGCGAGTACACGCTGGGCGGCGAGCAGTCCGGCCATATCGTGATGCCCGCGCTGGGCACCACTGGTGACGGCATCGCCACCGGGTTGAGGTTGATGGCACGGATGGCGCAGACCCGGTTGTCGCTGGCCGAGCTGGCGGCGCCGATGCAGACCATGCCGCAGGTCCTCATCAATGTCGAGGTCGCCGACAAGGCGACGGTCGCCGAGGCGCCCGCGGTGCAGACCGCTGTCCGCGAGGCAGAGGCCGAACTCGGGGACACCGGGCGAATCCTGTTGCGCCCGTCGGGAACCGAACAGATGGTGCGTGTCATGGTGGAAGCCGCCGATGAGGACACCGCCCGGCAGCTGGCGATACGCATCGCCGAATCCGTCAGCGCCGAAGGCTGACCGAAACAAACCCGGAACCGATCGTCCCGTCCGCGCGTCATAACCGGACATGGGTAACACACGCGTGGACACGTCGGCGGTGCGCGCCGCCGCGCAACGCTTCGAGGCTGCCGCTGGCGTGCTCGAGAGGGCATCGCTGAGCCGGCTGCATTTCGACGGGAGCGTGGCCGGGCGCATGCACACCGGTCATGGTGACGCGGTGCGCGCTGCGCTCGAGCGGCTCGCGGGCTCGGTGGCGCAGTGGGCGCGAGCCGCGGACGAGGTCGCCGTCGCGCTGCGGGTCACCGCCGACCGCTACGGTGACGCCGAACTTCGCGCGGCAGTCCGATGACCTTCGACGTCGCCGCCCGGCTGGCGGCCGGACGGCCGTCGGTGTGCAACACCCAGGTCTACGTGTCGGCCTGTCATGCGGTCGGCTACCAGCAGCCGGACCTGACCGGACACGGGGTACGGATCGTCGAATGGTACAGCGGCGAGGACGGTTTGGACCTGGGGACGCTGGATGCCGACTGCGCCCTGCTGCGCGCTGCCGCAATCGCCGCCGACCAAGCAATAAGCATCTCGCGTGACGCGTGCTCTGCGGTGTCGGCGGCATGGGGTGGCGAATCTGGTTCTCTCGCAGCAGATTTTACGGACCGGCACTGTGCCGCCGGAGAGGCGGTCGCGCAGGCATTGCGTGCGGCGGCGGAGGCGTGTGAATCCCTGCGCGACTCACTGGGCCGACTGGTCGACGAGAAGGTCACTGCGGCAGTGTCGATCGACGACCGCCGTGCCGGTGAGCGGTCGGCATGGCTGGCGGCAGCGGCCATCGTGACGGGCGGGGGAGCGGCGCGCGACGAGGCCGTCGCGGTCGTCACTGAGCAGATCACCCCGTATGTCGACACCGACATCCGAACCGAGTGGGTCACCGCGATGCGGTTGGCGACGTCGTCGGCGGCGGCCGCCTACGAGGATGCTTTGCGTCAGTTGAGTGCTTTTCCGACAGCCTATTTCGAGGTTCCTGGCCATTTCGATGCGCCACCAGCTTCGGCGTCGTCGCCCGACCGTGCGGTGGTCCAGCCCACTGGGTCGACCGTGCCGGCCGCAGCGGCGCTGGCGCCGGCGCCGGTCGCTGACTCTTCACCTGCACCATCGGCACCGATGGCGGATGCTTCACCGTCGCAACCTCTTCCATCCGTATCGCCAGCTGAGCCGGCAATCGCGCCCGGTCTCGGTGGCGCCACGCCCGCTGGAATGCCGGCCATGCCCGACGCCGGTGGCGGCCAGTCCGGGCTGGTGGGTCAGATCGTCGATGCGCTCGGTGGGCTATTCGACGATTTGCCGGATACGCCGGCCGAGGATGACCTGTCCGCACTCGACGACGCCATCGGACAAGACGAGCACGAGGAGGTGGCCGAGCCCGACGACGACGAAGAAGAAGCCGGCGTCGAGAGCGCGGAACAGACTGAGCCGGAGGATGTTCCGGTCGCCGAGGAGAGCGTCATCGACGACGGGCCGGCGGGGGTGCAGCCCCAGGTTACCGAAGCGGAGCCGGCCCAAACCCCGCCGTCGCCACCACTGCCGCCGGAGCCACCGCCGTCGTCCGAAACGACAGACGAGACGAAGACGCCCTGTGAGATCGCCGCCGATGAACTGCCGCAGGTCGGCCAGTGACCACCGACCGCGACCGTCTCGTCATACCCGTATCGCAGCGTCGCGTGCTGCGCCCAGCCGACGAGCAGCGTGCCGCGCGTCCACCCGTAATCAGGGCAGCAGCTGCTGCAATTCCTCGACCCACCTGATGTATTCGGCGGGGTCGGTGGTGGTCGGTGTGGCCAGCAGCGTGGTGACCCCCGCTTCGGCGAACGCGGCGATGCGTTCCGTGACGAAGCCGCGCGGACCGATCAGGTTGACGTGACGCACCAGCTCGTCTGGCACTGCGGCGATCGCCTCGGCCTTGCGACCGGACAGAAACAGGTCCTGGATGTGGTCAGCGACCTCACCGTAGCCGTACCGGGTGGCCAGCTTGTGGTAGAAGTTCTGGCCCTTGGCGCCCATGCCGCCGATGTAGAGCGCCAGATGTGGTTTGGCCCAGTTCAACCGCTCCTCAACGTCGTCGCCGATGGCCAGCGACACCCCGACCATCACGTCGAGGCTTCCGAGTTGGCTGTCGCGCTTGGCTTTTCCGGCACGCAACGCGTCACCCCAGACGTCGTCGGCTTTCTCCGGGTAGAAGAACACCGGCTGCCAGCCCTCGGCGATTTCGGCGGTCAGCTCGACGTTCTTCGGGCCGAGCGCGGCGATGGTGATTGGAATCCGTTCGCGCACAGGGCGGTTGATGATATGTAACGGCTTGCCCAGCCCGGTGCCGCGGTCGGCCGGCAGCGGGATCTGGTAGCTACGGCCCTGATGCTGCACGCGCTCACGGCGCCAGACCTGGCGACAGATGTCGACGACCTCGCGGGTGCGGCCCAGTGGCGCGTCGAACGGGACCCCGTGGAAGCCCTCGACCACCTGCGGGCCCGACGTGCCGATGCCAAGACTGAAGCGGCCGTCGGACACGAAGTCCAGTCCGGCTGCGGTCATCGCCAGCAGGGTCGGGGTCCGGGTGTAGATGGGGAAGACGCCCGAGCCCAGCTCGATCGTCGAGGTCTTGGCCGCCAGGTAGCCGAGCTGGCTGACGGCGTCGTAGGAGTAGGCCTCGGCGACGAGGGCGATGTCCACCCCGGCCTTCTCCAACACCACGATGTGCTCGACGGCCTCGCGGAAGCCGCCTGAATAGTCCAGAAAGATTCCGGTGCGCATCAGGAGGTTATATCACCAACCAGTTGGTTGGGTGGTTGCCGGGTTACCTGAGCAACGCGACGATCTGTTCCTCGGGAGTGACCGGCGGCGCCTCGGGGTCGAGCACCTCGGTTTTGGGCAGCTCGGCCTCGGGGTCGGCGAATTCCTTGTAGTCCTTGTCGCCGGTCAGGTGAAACAGCAGGAAGCCGGTCAGCAGCGCGCGTGCCGTCTTCTGGGTGCGCCGATCCGACCCCGGTAAGCCCAGGGTGCCGGCGAAGCGGCGCTTCTCGGCCAGCCCGGCGGACTCGGCCTTGCTGACGACATGCAGTACCGACCCCTTCCAGGCGCCGGCCAGGTCGAGGGCGTCGGTACGCAACGACTGCGGATCGTCGGGCGAGCTCAGCACCAGGCCGGGAACCTTCAGCGAGGCCGCAGGCTCGCGGGTCGGTGGTTTGGTGACCGTCGGGAACAACGCCGCGACCGCCTTCGGTGAGGTGGCGCCCGCCCCGGACAGGCCCGCCGCGGCGAACACCGCCGCTGAGCCGCCCAAACCGTGCCCCGCCAGGCCCAGCTTGGTGGGGTGCACGCTGATCTTGCCCGGGCCTAGTCGCACGCCGGTGATGATGTCGAGGGTGGTGCCCAGGTCGAACGCCAGGTTCAGCACCGAGGGGGCCAGGCCGCGCTCGGTGTCCGGCGCGGCGGCCACGATGCCCCACGACGCCAGATGCTCCAGCGTTTTCAGGTAGTGATCGACGTCTGTGAGCCAATCGTGGCCGAAGGCCACACCGGGCAGATTGAACCCCGACGCCGGGGTGTAGACGGTGCCGGGAAGTCCGGCAAAGGCCAGGTCACCGCGCAGAACCTGATGGGGACCGCGGCGAGTCAGTGCCGCGAAGAGCTTGCGTGTCCGGGCCACTCCACGAACCTAGCCCACGGGGGTGTGGCCGCTGCTGCACTACCCTTGATTGCCATGTGCGGAATCGTGGCTTACGTCGGGCATCGGCCCGCTCGGGGTGTCGTGGTCGACGCACTGCGACGGATGGAATACCGCGGCTACGACTCTTCGGGGCTTGCGCTGCTCGACGGTGACGGCGGTCTCACCGTGCGCCGCCGCGCCGGCCGACTGGCCAATCTCGAGGAAGCGCTGGCCGAAACGGATGCGGATGCGCTGACCGGAACCGCGGGCATGGGCCACACCCGCTGGGCCACCCACGGTCGCCCGACCGATCGCAATGCCCATCCGCATCGTGACGCGGCGGGCAAGTTCGCCGTCGTCCACAACGGCATCATCGAGAACTTCACCACCCTGCGCCAGGAACTGGAAGCCGATGGCGTCGAGTTCGCCAGCGACACCGACTCCGAGGTGGCCGTCCACCTGGTCGCCCATGCCTACCGGCAGGGCCCGACCGCGGGCGACTTCGAGGCGTCGGTGCTCTCGGTGCTGCGCCGGCTCGAGGGACATTTCACGCTGGTCTTCGCGCACGCCGACGACCCGGGCACCATCATCGCCGCGCGGCGATCCACCCCGTTGGTGGTCGGCATCGGCGACGGCGAGATGTTCCTCGGCTCCGATGTCGCCGCGTTCATCGAGTTCACCCGGGATGCTGTCGAACTCGGCCAGGACCAGGCGGTTGTGATTTCCGCCGACGGCTACCGGATCACCGACTTCAGCGGCAAAGATGACGCTGCCAATGCCCGGGTTTTTCATATCGACTGGGATTTGTCGGCCGCCGAAAAGGGTGGCTACGAGTACTTCATGCTCAAGGAGATCGCCGAGCAGCCGGCGGCTGTCGCCGACACGCTGCTGGGCCATTTCGTCGACGGCCGCATCGTGCTCGACGAGCAGCGGCTTAGCGATCAGGAACTGCGCGAAATCGACAAGGTCTTCATCGTCGCCTGCGGCACGGCGTTCCACTCCGGACTGCTGGCCAAGTACGCGATCGAACACTGGACGCGGCTGCCGGTGGAAGTCGAGCTGGCCAGCGAGTTTCGCTACCGCGACCCGGTCTTGGACCGCGGCACCCTGGTGATCGCGATCTCCCAGTCCGGCGAGACCGCCGACACGCTGGAAGCTGTACGGCACGCCAAGAGCCAGAAGGCCAAGGTGCTGGCGATCTGCAACACCAACGGCAGCCAGATCCCTCGCGAAGCCGACGCCGTGCTCTACACCCGTGCCGGACCCGAGATCGGGGTGGCCGCCACCAAGACGTTCCTCGCCCAGATCGCCGCCAACTACCTTGTCGGCCTGGCGCTGGCCCAGGCTCGCGGCACCAAATACCCCGACGAGGTCGAGCGGGAGTATCGCGAACTGGAGTCGATGCCGGACCTGGTGGCTCGCACGCTCGATCACATGGGGCCCATCACCGAGCTGGGTCAGCGGTTCGCCAAGTCGCCGACCGTGCTGTTCCTGGGCCGCCACGTCGGCTACCCGGTGGCCCTCGAAGGTGCGCTCAAGCTCAAGGAACTGGCTTACATGCACGCCGAAGGTTTCGCCGCCGGTGAGCTCAAGCACGGCCCGATCGCGCTGATCGAAGAGGGACTGCCCGTCATTGTGGTGATGCCGTCGCCGAAGAACGCCGCGACTCTGCACGCCAAGCTGCTGAGCAATATCCGGGAGATCCAGGCCCGGGGTGCGGTGACCATCGTGATCGCCGAAGAGGGTGACGACACGGTGCGCCCGTACGCCGATCACATCTTCGAAATCCCCTCGGTGTCAACGCTTTTCCAGCCGCTGCTGTCGACGGTGCCGCTGCAGGTGTTCGCCGCAGCGGTGGCTCGGGCCCGCGGTTACGACGTCGACAAGCCGCGCAACCTGGCCAAGTCCGTCACGGTCGAATAAGCGTCGCTCAGCCCAATTCGGCGACCGCGGCCAGGATCTCGGCAACCTCGGTACGGGTGGTGTAGTCGGGGTGGATGTCGCTCCAGGCGATCACGCCCTCACTGTCGATCACCAACACAGTCGGCATGGGCAACTCGTAGCCGCCGTCGGCATTGGCCTCGAGCAGATCGATACCCAGTTGCTTGGTCGCCGACCGAGACGCCTCCGACGGTGCGGTGACGATGCCGAGCGCGGAGGCGATCTGATTACCGGGGTCGGAGACCACGTCGAACGTCAAGGCGTTGGCCTCGGCGGTCGACAACGAGCCGTCTGGTTTCTGTGGACTGATGGCGATGAGCGGGATGCCGCGCTCGGCCAGTGCCGGCACCAGCTGGTCCTGGTAGGTCTTCAACGCCAGGTTGCAGTATGGGCACCAGGCGCCGCGATAGAACACCACCACGGCCGGGCGGCCATCGCGCAGTGAGCTGATGTTCGTCGGATTCCCTTGCACATCAAGCAGTTCCGGGTCGGGCAGCGGGGTGCCGGGCTGAGCGGCACCGGGGGCTGCGCCTTCGGCGACCATCCGCTTCTGATCTGCGGTGAACGCCTCGATGGCCTCGGCGGGTAGATGGCCGGCCATACCCTCCTGCAACTGGGCGACCTGGGCCGCGATCGTGACCGGTTCAGTGGTGGACACGCTGACTCCTCTCGTTCGTTCGCCTTCGAGAGTGTCGAGCAAAAAATGGAGTGTCAACACCAAAAAGTCAGCTCCGTCGGACGGCCAGGCGAGCCGCCTCGGTCAAGTGGGCGCCGATTTGGGTGATGACGGTGTCCATCGCGGCAGCGAGGGCGATTGTCTCGCGGTTGACCTGGCTGAGTAGCAGGCCGCCCTGGGTGGCGGCCAACAACGCCAGCGCCAGGCGGTCGGTGTCGGTGCCCGACGTGAATTGGCCCGCGGCTGCCATCGCCGCCAGACCGTCGCGCAGGACCCGTTCCCACTCGGCGAACCAGCGCGCCAGCTGAGCGCGGGCCAGCGCGTCTGTTTCCGACAGATCCGAGGCGAGCGAGCCCAGCGGGCATCCGCCGATGCAGTTCTGAGCTGTGCGAATGCCGACTACGAGATCGCGCCAACGCCAGAGGTCGTCCAGGCATGTCAGCCGGTCCAAGCCCAGATGTTGGACGTCGAGTACCCGTTGGCCCTGCAGTTCGATGACCGCGGCCACCAGCGCTGCCTTGTCGGCGAAGTAGTGGTATAGCTGAGACGAGCTCACGCCGGCGGCCGCTTGGATGTCCTCGATCGTGGTGCGGGCGACTCCTCGTGCCTGCATCAGATCTGCGGCCGCGGTGACGATCCGGTCTCGGGTCTGAAGTCCCTTCCGGGTCAGGCTGCGGCCGTTGACGGCTGCGGGGGGCCGCTCAGAATCTGGCTCGATCACTCCAAAAGAATAGCCGGGGTCGGCCAGTAGCCAGAGCGCGTGCCACCTCGCACGTTCGATCTCGGGCAGTTCCTGGAGCAACCGCGATCTGTCATGCGGTGCGAATACCCGGACTTCGCTGTTATCGCCCGTTCAGCACGTAGCCTTGGTGCCGATGCGGCACTACTACACCGCCGACACGATCCGCGCTGCCGAGGCGCCCCTGTTGGCCAGCTTGCCCGATGGTGTGCTGATGCGTCGTGCCGCCTACGGCCTGGCTGCCGCGATTGCCAAGGAACTGCGGGCCCGCACGGGCGCACTGGCCGGTCGCCACGTGTGCGCGGTCGTCGGATCGGGTGACAACGGTGGCGACGCATTGTGGTCGGCAACGTTCCTGCGCCGCCGGGGTGTGGCGGTGACCGCGGTGCTGCTCAACCCCGAACGCACCCACCCCAAGGCGTTGGCGGCCTTTCGGGCCGCAGGAGGCCGGGTGGTGCCCACCGTCCCGCCCGCGGCAGATCTGGTGATCGACGGGGTCGTCGGCATCTCGGGCACCGGCCCGCTACGGCCGGCGGCCGCCGAGCTGTTCGCCGCGGTCGAGGACGCCGGGATTCCGGTGGTGGCAGTCGACATTCCCAGCGGCATCGATGTGCAGACCGGTGCGATCACCGGTCCTGCGGTACGTGCCGCCCTCACCGTCACCTTCGGCGGACTCAAACCCGTTCATGCCCTGGCCGACTGCGGCCGCGTCGAACTCGTCGACATCGGGCTGGACCTGCCCCCCACCGATGTCGTGGGATTCGAGGCCGCCGACGTCAAGGCCCGCTGGCCGCTGCCGGGCGTGCATGACGACAAGTACAGCCAGGGAGTCACCGGCATCCTGGCCGGCTCCTCCACCTATCCCGGTGCCGCGATCCTGTGTACCGGGGCCGCGGTGGCCTCGACGTCTGGCATGAAGCGCTACGCCGGGTCGGCAGCGGCCGAGGTGGTGTCTCATTGGCCTGAGGTGGTGGCCGCACCGAACCCGCACGGGGCTGGCCGGGTTCAGGCCTGGGTCGTCGGGCCCGGTCTGGGGACCGATCAAAATGCTTTCGGGGCTTTGCATTTCGCTCTTGGCACCTCGCTGCCGGTGGTTGTCGACGCCGATGCCCTGACGATGCTGGCCGCGCAGCCTGATCTGGTGGCCGGGCGCACGGCTCCCACGGTGCTCACCCCGCACGCCGGCGAATTCGCCCGGCTCGCGGGCGCACCGCCGGGGGAGGACCGGGTGGCAGCCACCCGCAGGCTTACCGAAGCGTTCGGTGCCACCGTGCTGCTGAAGGGCAATGTCACCGTCATCGCCGACCCATCCGGCAAGACCTACCTGAACCCGGCAGGTGGGTCGTGGGCGGCGACCGCCGGATCCGGTGACGTGCTGTCCGGCATGATCGGGGCGCTGTTGGCCTCGGGGTTACCACCGATCGAGGCGGCTGCCGCTGCGGCGTTCGTGCACGCCCGGGCAGCCAACGCCTCGGCCGCCGACCCCGGCCCCGCCTCGGTACCCACGTCCGCCTCGCGCATCCTCGCCCATATTCGTCAAGCCATCGCAGAACTCTAGAAAGGACCCTTTGTGCCTCACGTCAAGTACCGTTCCCCGTCGATCGCACCGGCCTATACCGGGCGGCTGGCCAACGACCCCATTCCATCGCTGCGGTTACCCGATGATGCGATGGAACCCTCTGCGGCATACCGCTTCATCCACGACGAGCTGATGCTCGACGGCAGCTCGAGGCTCAACCTCGCGACGTTCGTCACGACATGGATGGACCCCGAGGCCGAGAAGCTGATGGCCGAGACGTTCGACAAGAACATGATCGACAAGGACGAGTACCCGGCGACGGCAGCCATCGAATCACGTTGCGTGGCAATGGTTGCCGATCTGTTTCACGCCGAGAACCTGCGCGACGACGACGCCTCCACGGCGGTCGGCGTGTCAACCATCGGTTCGTCGGAGGCGGTGATGCTCGGCGGGCTGGCGCTGAAGTGGCGGTGGAAGGAGCGCGTCGGTGACAAGTGGAAGGGCCGCACGCCCAACCTGGTGATGGGCTCCAACGTGCAGGTGGTGTGGGAGAAGTTCTGCCGCTATTTCGAAGTCGAGCCGCGCTACCTCCCGATGGCCGAGGATCGCTACGTCATCACCCCCGAGCAGGTCCTGGAGTACGTCGACGAGGACACCATCGGCGTGGTGGGGATCCTGGGCACCACCTACACCGGTGAGCTGGAGCCGATCGCGGACATCTGCGCTGCCCTGGACAAACTGCAGCAGGACAAGGGACTTGACATCCCGGTGCACGTGGATGCCGCCAGCGGCGGGTTCGTGGTGCCGTTCCTGCACCCCGACGTCAAGTGGGACTTCCGATTGCCACGGGTGGCCTCGATCAACGTCAGCGGCCACAAGTACGGGCTGACCTATCCGGGTATCGGATTCGTGGTGTGGCGCAACGCCGATTGTCTTCCCGAAGATCTGGTGTTCCGGGTCAACTACCTCGGCGGTGACATGCCGACGTTCACACTCAACTTCTCCCGCCCGGGCAACCAGGTGGTCGGCCAGTACTACAACTTCCTGCGGCTGGGCCGTGCCGGTTACACCCATGTGATGCAGTGCCTTGCGAGCACGGCCCGCTGGTTGTCCGATCAGCTGGAGGGTTGCGAGCACTTCGAGGTGATCTCCGACGGCTCGGCAATCCCGGTGGTGGCATTCCGGTTGAAGGGCGGCTTCGGCTACAACGAGTTCGACGTGTCGGCGGGGCTGCGCTCCTATGGCTGGCAGGTGCCCGCCTACACGATGCCCGAAGGCGCCGAGAATATTGCGGTGCTGCGGGTCGTGGTGCGTGAGGGCTTCTCGGCCGACCTGGCCCGCTCGCTGTGGGCGGACCTCAACGCTGTGCTCACCCATTTGGACGCGATCAAGCCCGACGGGTACTTCACCCAAGAACACTTCTCGCACTGATGGCTGACTCCGACGCCGCGGAAATACGCGCCAGCCGAGCGCAGTGGACGGCGCAGCACCTCGCGACGTACCTCGAATCCGGTGGCGCGCAGGGGCACATCCTCGACCTGAGCGATGTTGGTGGCCGCTCATTCACCACCCATTGCCTGATTCGCTATCCGGGACGCACGTCGGGTCAGCGCTACATAAAGCCACTGATCTACGGCAACTTCGGCGGTGAAATCGTGATCGTCGCGTCGAAAGGCGGCGCCGACAGTCATCCGCAGTGGTACCTGAACGTCGCGTCCGGCGACACGCTGGACGTGCAGATCGCCACCCAGGCGTTCGAGGCCGGCTGGCGCGAACCGGAAGGTGATGAACGGCATCAGGTGTGGGAGTACATGTGTCACCTGTATCCGCCCTACATCACGTATCAGCAGTCCACGAGTCGACGGATTCCGGTCGTCATGTTGAATCTGCTGCGACCGACGACAACATTCAACGCCGAAAGCTAGCGGACCCGCTCATTGGCGGGGTCGTAGATGGCCTTGAGTGACACGGTGATCGGGTACGTTTCGCCGCCGACATTGACGGCGTAGGAGCCTGCCCGCACCCAGTCGGGAGTGACGACCGCGTCGTCGGCGGATCTGACGTAACCGAGCCCGACGCAGGCGCCGGTGGTCGCGCCCCACGCCGCCGAAGTGACCTGTCCGGCGACGGCGCCGTCGCGCAGGATCAGCTCACCGCCCCACAGCATCGGCTCGGGCGAGTTGACGGCGAAGCTGACCAGCCGCCGGCGTGGCCCTTCGGCTTTGGCCTTCTCCACCGCTACGCGGCCCAGAAAGTCGATATCGGAGGAGAGTTTGCAGGCGAACAGCAGCCCGGCCTCGACGGGATTCTCGCTGGGCGTCAGTTCCCGGCCAAAGGCCCGGTAGCCCTTCTCCAGACGCATCGACTCGATTGCGTAGTAGCCGCCGCGGGCGATACCGAACCGCTCGCCGGCCGACAGCAGAACCTCGTACACGCCCACCGCGAACTCGGCGGGAACGTAGAGTTCCCAACCCAGTTCGCCCACATAGGTGATCCGGGTCGCCCGCACCGTCGCGTAGCCCAGCGAGATCAGCCGGCTGGTGGCGAACGGGAATGCGGTGTCGGACAGGTCCGCGTCGGTGAGGCTGCCGAGCAGCTCGCGTGACTTTGGGCCCATGACCCCGAAGACCGCCATCGACGATGTGACGTCGACCAGTTCGGCGTGCGCCCCGGCCGGCAGGTTCTTGCGGATGTGATCCTTGTCCCGCTCGGTGGTGGCCGCGCTGCTCACGATCAGGAACTCCTGCGCGCCCGTGCGCGTGACGGTGACATCCGACTCATAAGTGCCGCGCTCGTTGAGCATGCCGGTGTACACCGATTTGCCCACCGGCACAGCCACATCCGCCGTGCACAGCCACTGCAGCGCGGCCTCGGCGTCCGGCCCGGCCAGCACATACTTGGAGAACGAGGTCTGGTCGAACACCGCGACGCCGGTACGGGTACTGACCTGCTCGGCCGCCGACCAGGGTAGCCAGTTCTGCTTACCCCAGGAATATTCGATAACCGGCTCGCTGCCCGCCGGGGCGAAGAAGTTGGCCCGCTCCCAGCCCATCCGGCTGCCGAAGTTCGCTCCTCCGGCGGCCAGCAGATGGTGCACCGGCGACCGGCGGAACGGCCGTGCGGTCGCCAGTTCGCGGTTGGGCCAGGGAATCTCGTAGTGCACGCCCAGAATCTCGGCCACCCGGTCGTGAAGCCAGGCCACGTTGCCGTTGAACGGTGCGAAGCGCCGGATGTCGACACTGGTGAGGTCGGACGTAGGGGAGCCGTTGACGATCCACTCCGCCAGCGCCCGGCCGGCGCCGCCGGCCGAGGCGATACCCACCGAGTTGAACCCGGCGCCGACAAAGAAATTCGCGCATTCGGGCGCTTCACCGAGGATGAACTGGTTGTCCGGGGTGAAACTCTCGGGCCCGTTGTAGAGCTTCTTCAACCCGGTGTGCTCCAGGTCTGGGATGCGCAACAGAGCGTTGTTCATCAGGATCTCGAAGTGCTCCCAATCCTCCTCCAGGAGCTGGAATTCAAAGGGGTAAGGGATCTTGTCCGGAGCCACCCACGGCTTGGCTTCCGGTTCGAATCCACCGATAACCAGACCCCCGACTTCCTCCTTGAAGTAGGTGTAGCCGTCGGGATCACGCAGGATCGGCAAGTCGGGGTGCACGCCGGCGATGGTCTCGGTGACGACGTAGAAGTGCTCGGCGGAGTACAGCGGCACGTTCACCCCGGCCAGCGCGCCGATCGCCTTGGCCCACTGTCCGGCGCAGTTGACCACAATTTCGGCTTCGATATCACCGGCGTCGGTGCGCACGCCGGTCGCTCGTCCGTCTGCGGTGAGTACGTCGAGCACCCGGACGTGTTCGACGACCTTGGCGCCTCGCTGACGGGCGCCCTTGGCCAGCGCCATCGTCAGGTCCGTCGGGTTGGCCTTGCCGTCAGCCGGCAGCCAGATCGCTCCGACCAGATCGTCCACTCGCATCACCGGGTAGCGTTCGAAAGCCTCATCAGGACTGAGCAGTTCGCAGTCGAGCTGGTAAGCGGCCGCATTGGCCGCAGTGCGGCGCAGCTGCGTCATCCGGTCTTCGGTGCGAGCCACCGTCACGCCGCCGCACTGCTTATACCCGGCGCTCAGACCTGTCTCGGCCTCCAGCTCGGCGTACAGCTGGGTGGAGTACTGGACCAGTCGGGTGCCGCTCTCCGACGCGCGCAGCTGCCCGACCAAACCCGCCGCATGCCAGGTTGTTCCGCACGAAAGCTGGCCCTGTTCGAGGAGCACGATATCGGTGCGGCCCAACTTGGTGAGGTGGTAGGCGACGCTGGTGCCGATGACACCGCCGCCGATGATGACGATCTGAGCGCGGCCGGGTAGCTCTTGGGTCGACATGTATTCCTATCGGTCGTCAGTCGGGTGCTTGTGCGTCGGCGAGAAGGCGTGGGAAGTCCGGCCCCCGGAACTCGGCGACCGCGGACTCGTAGCGCTCCATCGCCCATCCCCAGAAGTCGAAATCCAAGTCACTGGAGCCGTTCTGGATGCAACCCCAGAGGGTCCAGCCGTACTTGCCGACGATTCCCTGCAGCCGGGCTCGCGCGGTCTTGTGCCGCAACCGGCGGCCGTAGTAGAGCGTTACCAGTTCTTCGAGTTGGTCGGTGGACAGCCCGCACTCGGCCCAGATGTTGCCCAGCTCGAAGCACGGATCGTTGTTGCCCGAATACTCGTAGTCGATCAGCCAGACCTTCTCACCGGTGTCGACGAAGTTGCCCGCCAGCAGGTCGTTGTTGCATGGCACGGTGATGTGCCCGGCTGACCCGAGAATCCGCCTGATCGCCGAGAACTCGCGGGTGAAATACAAATAGTCGGTCGGTATCCGGAACCCGTGTTCCTGCACCACCTTCAGGTAGGCAGGTTGACGCTCGAACATGTTGAACTGGTCGCGGAAGCGCGGTCCGGCGTGCAGTGCCTGGCAGCCGGCAGCCACCCGCGCCAGCACATCGGGCCGCTGCATGTCGGCATTGGTCAAGGTGGTGCCTTCGAGGAAGCCCACCAATAGGACACCGAGGTCGGGGCGGTAGTCGATCACCGGCGCTCCGACGCCGGCCTGTTCGGCCGCCTTGCTGTTGTAGTACTCGTTGTCGCGATCGATGCCGAGAAGGTTCGTGCTGTTGACGCTGCAGCGGGCGACGTAAATTCCAGAAGGCGTGGTGATCTTGATGTTGCGGTTGGTCAGACCGCCGGAAAGCTCCTCGAGTTGGCGGGGCCGCCCGGCCAGGACCGGCAGCTGTCCCAGCAGCGCATCCAGTTCCGGGTCGGACAGGAACGGCATACAGGACATCCTTGCGCCGGGAGGGGCATCGCGTCTAAAAGACTAGACCATTGACTAATGGGGGCGCCAATGCTTGACTCGGCCGTGCCGTCGTACCCCCATGCCCACTCGGCCCGCGAGGTCATCTCGGCTTGGGCCTGCACCGTGCGCCCCGCGGTGATCTTCGACTTCAACGGAACGCTGTCCGACGACGAGCCGATCCTGTTCCGCATCTTCAGTGAGCTGTTCGGCGAGCACCTGAACTGGGCTATGACCCAACAGGACTACGACCGCCACCTCTTGGGCCATAGCGACCGCGAGATCGTCGAGAAAGCTCTGGAGATCAGCGGTGCCCGCGACCGCGACGTCGACGCACTGCTCGCCCTGCGCAAGCGGCGCTACTGTGAACTGGTCGCCGACGACAACCCGATCCGGCCCGACACGGTGCGCCTTGTGCGGCGGCTGGCCGATCATGGGGTTCCGCTGGCCATCGTCACCGGCGCTCAGCGCGACGACGTCCGCGCCGTCCTGTCCAACAGCCCGGTCGGGGAGTTGATCGGCGTGGTCGTCGCCGAGGAAGACGTCACCCGCGGCAAGCCCGATCCGGAGGGATTTCTCGCCGGTGCCAGCCAACTGGGTTGCGCACCAACGAATATTCTGGTTTTCGAGGACTCGGTGCCCGGTGTTCAGGCTGCATTAGCGGCCGGGATGCGTTGTGTCGCGGTTGGTCTCGCGCCCAGCGACGAACTGATGGCCGTCGCGCCGGCTTTGGTTCCGCGTCTTTCGCCCGACATCGTCGGGCACGTGCTACGTGAATCCTAGGACGCCGGCGAGGTCTCCACCTCGGCGTCGGGACCGCGGTCGACACCGGAGCGCACCCGGATGCGGGTTCGGTCAGAGCGGAAGTAGTCGTGGGAGAATTCCACCGGAATATCGTTGCGGTCGTATGCGGTTCGTGTCACCGACAGCAATGGGTCGCCCGCGGCCACCCCCAGGAGTTCGGCCGACGAGTCGGTTGCCGGGACCGCCTCGATGTGCTCGTCGGCGGCGAACAACGGGGTGTCGAAGTCCTCGGCCATGAGCGCGTACACCGAGCCGGTGAGGTCGGCGGACAGCAGGCCGGGGAACCGCGCGGCCGGCAGGTAGGTCTGCTCCAGCAGCACCGGGGTGCTGTTGGCCGATCGCATACGGATGATCTCGTGCACGTGGGCGCCTCGTTTGAGCTTCAAGGCCTGCCGAACCTCGGACGACGGCGGGCGGGTGACCGCCTTGATCACCCGCGCACCGGCGGACATGTCCAGCCGGCGCAGCTGCTCGGTGAAGCCCGGCAGCCCGATGTGGTCGAACTCCAAGCGCGGCGTCTCGACGAAATTCCCGCCGAACCGTCCCCGGCTGCGCCGGATGAGCCCCTTGGCCTCGATGGCCGCCAGTGCCTGCCGCAGCGTCATTCTGCTCACGCCCAGTGCGCCGGCGATCTCCACCTCGGAGGGCAGCTTGTCGCCAGGTGTCAGCCGCCCGGAGACGATCAGTTTCTCCAGCCAGGTGGCGATTCGGGAGTGGGCCGGCTGCTCGGAGGGGCCGCCGAGGTCCGGCCGCGCGGCCAGGACGGCGTCGTCGATCGACAGCACCCGCATCCCGCCGACTCTACCGCCCCTGAACGCCACGAAATGACAGGTCAGCGCCCTATGCAGGCTCCGGTGCCGGTTTCTGGGACAATTGGCGGCGGTGACATGAACATGCACACGACATCGTTGACCCCGTCGACGCAAACCCAGGTTTCCGGTCCAGGCGCCGAAGCGCTCATCGATCTCGGGGCGATCGCGCACAATGTGCGCGTTTTGCGCGAGTACGCCGGGTCCGCCCAGGTGATGGCAGTCGTCAAAGCCGACGCCTACGGCCATGGCGCGGTCCAGGCTGGCAGTGCGGCGGTGGCAGCCGGTGCCGCGGAGCTCGGCGTCGCCACCATCGACGAGGCGCTGGCGCTGCGGGCGGGCGGCATCACGGCGCCCGTGCTGTCCTGGCTGCATCCGCCCGGCACCGATTTCGGGCCGGCTCTGTCGGCCGACGTGCAGGTTGCCGTGTCGTCGGTGCGGCAGGTCGCCGAGCTGCTCGACGCCGTCGAGCGCACCGGACGCACGGCCGAGGTCACGATCAAGGTGGATACCGGGCTCAACCGCAACGGGGTCAGTTCCGCCGACTACCCGAAGGTGCTCACCGAATTGCAACGCGCCGTGGCCGCCGATGCGATCCGGCTGCGCGGTGTCATGTCCCACCTGGCCAACGGTGACGTCCCCGACGATCCGCTCAATGACCGTCAGGCGCAACGCTTTACCGAGATGATCGGCGAAGCGCGCAGGCGTGGAATCGAATTCGAGGTAGCCCACCTGTCGAACTCGCCGTCGGCGATGACGCGGCCCGACCTGGGTTTTGACATGGTCCGCCCTGGCATCGCGGTGTACGGGCTGAGCCCGATCCCCGACCGCGGGGATATGGGACTTCGCCCGGCGATGACACTGAAATGTGCGGTGACGATGGTCAAACCGGTCAAGGCCGGTGACGGCGTGTCCTATGGGCATACCTGGATCGCTGAGCGGGACACCAACCTGGCATTGCTGCCCATCGGTTACGCCGACGGTCTGTACCGTCCACTCGGTGGGCGGATCGACGTGCTGATCAACGGCCGGCTGCGCCGCAGCGTAGGACGGGTCTGTATGGACCAGTTCGTCGTAGACCTCGGCCCCGGTGAGCCCGGCGTGGCCGAGGGCGACGAAGCAATCCTGTTCGGCCCCGGCACATCCGGCGAGCCGACCGCCCAGGACTGGGCTGATCTGCTAGGCACCATCCACTACGAGGTAGTCACCAGCCCGCGCGGTCGCGTGGTGCGCACCTATCGGGAGGCCGACGCTGGTGGGCAGTGACGACGAGACCAAATCAGAACGCGGGATCGATGCACGGCTGGCACGCCGCGCTGCCAAGAGTGCCGAGCGGCTGGCCCGCAAGGCCGACCATCCAAGTCTCGGTGTGGGCAAGAAGGCCGGGCTGCTGGCCGGGGTCGCCGGATTGGGTGCAGTGGGCACTGTCGCCGGGGTGTCGGCGGCCCGCGCGTTCGGGCACCGTTCCGCCGTCGAAGACATCTACCATCGTGAGGATTTCGGGCTGCTGGAAGCCGACCGCGGTTGCGTGGTCACCACGCCCGACGGGATCCCGCTCGTGGTGCGCGAAGTCGGTCCGGCCGCCGCACCGCTGACAGTGGTGTTCGCCCATGGGTTCTGCCTGCAGATGGGATCGTTCCATTTTCAGCGCGCGGCCCTGGCCGAGCGTTGGGGCGATCAGGTCCGGATGGTGTTTTACGACCAGCGTGGCCATGGCCAGTCCAGCCCCGCCCCGGTCGAAACCTACACCGTGACCCAGCTGGGCCAGGACCTGGAAACCATTCTGCAAGTGATGGTGCCGCGCGGACCGGTCGTCCTTGTCGGGCATTCGATGGGCGGCATGACGGTGCTCTCACACGCCCGCCAGTTCCCCAAGCAGTACGGCAGCCGCGTCGTCGGCGCGGCGCTGATCTCGTCGGCGTCGGAGGGGCTGTCCCGCTCGCCGCTGGGCGAGATCCTGCAGAACCCCGCTCTGGAGGCGGTGCGCTTCGCGGCGCGCTACGCCCCCAAGCTGGTTCACCGCACCCGCGGCGCGGCACGGTCGGTGATCCGCCCGATCCTGCGCGCGGCCTCCTACGGCGACGACCATATGAGCCCGAGCGTTGTGGCCTTCTCCGAGAAGATGATTCACGACACCCCAGTAGCCACCCTGGTCGAGTTCCTCCACGCGCTGGAAGTGCACGACGAAAGCGCGGCGCTGCCCGTGTTGGCTCGGATCCCGACGTTGATCGCCTGCGGCGACCACGACGTGCTGACCCCCGTGGTGTACTCCGAGGAGATGGCCGATGTGCTGCCGGACAGCGACCTGCTCATCGTCGGCGGCGCCGGTCATCTGGTGCAGCTCGAGCAACCCGAGCTGATCAACGACGCTTTGGTGGAACTGGTCGAACGCGCGACCCCGTCGAAACTCATCGCCTTCACCCGCCGGCTCAAGGACCGTGCCCGTGGATAGGACGCAGGTGGACGCGGGCACCCGCGAGCTGCCCACCGTAGAAGACACCATCGCGCTGGGCGAACAACTGGGCCGGCAGCTGCGAGCCGGCGACGTCGTCGTGCTCTCCGGGCCGCTCGGAGCGGGAAAGACCGCTTTCGCCAAAGGCATTGCGCTCGGCATGGACGTCGAGGGACCGGTCACGTCGCCGACATTCGTCTTGGCCCGGGTGCATCGGGCGCGACGCCCCGGACACCCCGAACTGGTGCACGTCGACGTCTACCGGCTGCTCGAGCACACCGGTGCTGACCTGCTGGCCGAACTGGACTCGCTGGATCTCGACGCCGACCTCGACGACGCCGTCGTCGTGGTCGAGTGGGGTGAGGGCCTGGCCGAACGGCTCTCCGATAACCACCTGGACATCACGCTGGCGCGCAGCGCCGACAACGAGGTGCGTACCGCGACATGGCGGTGGAGCCACGGATGACCCACAACGTTCTCGTGATCGACACCGCCACACCGGCCGTCACCGCCGCCGTGGTTGTCCGGGGCGACGGCCTTGCCGTGGCGGGCGAGCGGATCACCCTCGACGCCCGTGCTCACGCCGAGACGCTGACTCCCAATGTGGTGGCAGCCGTAGCCGACGCGGGCTTGACGATGGCCGACCTGGACGCCGTCGTCGTCGGTTGTGGCCCAGGGCCGTTCACCGGTCTGCGCGTCGGGATGGCCACCGCGGCCGCCTACGGGCACGCGCTGAAGCTGCCGGTGTATGGCGTGTGCAGCCTGGATGCCATCGGCATCGAGACCAGCGGCGACGTGCTGGTAGTGACCGATGCCCGCCGCCGCGAGGTCTACTGGGCGCGGTATCGCGACGGGGTACGCATTGAAGGTCCTGACGTCGCTGCGGCTGTTGACGTTCCGATCGGTGATGCCGAGACTGTGGCAGGCTCACCGGAGCACACCGCGATGTTCGCTCTAAACCGTATCGGTCCTGCCTACCCGACGGCGACGGGTCTGGTTGCCGCCATTGTTGATTGGGATGCCGAACCGGAGCCGCTGGTGCCGTTGTATCTGCGCCGCCCGGATGCCAAAACCCTCGCCGAACGAGGTGTCCTGCGATGAACGTCAGCTACGGCCCGCTGCACGAGAACGACGCCGCCCGCTGCGCCGAGCTGGAGAACCAGTTGTTTGACGGGGACGACCCATGGCCCGATTTCGCGTTCATCCGTGAGCTGGCCGCCCCGCACAACCGGTACGTGGCAGCCCGGGTCGAGGACAAACTGGTCGGCTACGCGGGCATTTCCCGGCTCGGCCGCGCGGCGCCATTCGAGTACGAAATCCACACCGTCGGAGTCGATCCCGCCTATCAGGGGCACGGGATCGGGCGGCGGATGATGACCGAACTGCTCGGTGCCGTCGGTCCGGATTCGACGGTGTATCTGGAGGTCCGCACCGACAACGAGGCTGCGATTGGGTTGTACACCAGCCTGGGCTTCGCACGAGTCGGCGTGCGCAAGCGCTACTACCGGGTCAGCGGCGCCGACGCCTACACCATGCGACGGGATCCGGCCCATGTCTAACCACGAGTCGATTCGCTCCAGCCCGCCGAGCATCATCCTGGCCATCGAAAGTTCATGTGATGAAACGGGAGTCGGTATCGCCCGGCTCGACGACGACGGCACCATCACTCTGCTGGCCGACGAGGTCGCCTCCAGCGTCGACGAGCACGCCCGTTTCGGCGGGGTCGTGCCAGAGATCGCCTCACGTGCTCACCTGGAAGCCCTCGGCCCGACCATGCGTCGCGCACTGCAGACTGCGGGCATCGACAAACCCGACGTCGTCGCGGCCACCATCGGACCCGGACTGGCCGGGGCGTTGCTGGTTGGCGTGGCCGCCGCCAAGGCCTACGCCGCGGCGTGGGGTGTGCCGTTCTACGCCGTCAACCACCTCGGCGGGCATCTGGCCGCCGACGTCTACGACCACGGCCCGCTGCCGGAATGCGTTGGCCTGCTGGTGTCGGGCGGACACACCCATCTGCTGCACGTGCGCTCCCTCGGTGAGCCGATCATCGAACTCGGGAGCACTGTCGACGACGCGGCGGGGGAGGCTTACGACAAGGTGGCCCGCCTGCTCGGCCTGGGCTATCCGGGTGGGCGGCCGCTCGACGAGTTGGCCCGCACCGGTAACCGCGATGCGATCGTGTTCCCGCGCGGGATGACCGGTCCGCGTGATGAGCGGTTCGCGTTCTCGTTCTCCGGGCTCAAGACCGCCGTCGCCCGGTACGTCGAAAGCCATCCCGACGCCCCGACCGCCGATGTCGCCGCGGGATTCCAGGAGGCCGTCGCCGATGTGCTGACCGCGAAGGCGGTGCGCGCAGCCGGTGAGCTGGGGGTGTCGACGCTGCTGATTGCCGGTGGAGTGGCAGCCAACTCGCGGCTGCGCGAACTGGCCGAAGAGCGTTGTGCAGCAGCGGGTTTGACGTTACGGATCCCGCGACCACGGTTGTGCACCGACAATGGGGCGATGATCGCCTCATTCGCCGCGCACCTCATCGCGGCCGGTGCCGCGCCGTCCCCGCTGGATGTGCCCAGCGACCCCGGCCTGCCGGTGCTGAACGGCCAGGTGGCATGAGACGTGGAGCTATCCAGGCGTAGCGCACTGGGGCTCGGGGTCACGGCCGGATTGACCTCTGCGGTGGCCGGATTGCCGGGGAGCCCGATAGCCCGGGCTGACTCATGTTCGCAGGGCGAGGCATCGGCGGCGTCGATCTCGGCGAAACTGTTCGACAGCGACGGCCTCGCGCGACCGGTACCGGATGCGCCGACACCGTCAAATCTCGCGGCCGGTCTCGACCGCACGCTGGTCCTCGGTGGTGGCGGCGAGTACTACGTGGCCTGGTATTGCGGTTTCTTCCACGGCTTGCTCGAGGATGGCGTCGACCCGGCCGGTCGGGCCGATATGGTCGTCGGCACCTCGGCCGGTGCATACATCGGCTCGTCGATGACGTCGGGCCACTTCCAGCACCTGCGCGACGAGTTCGACTTCTTCGGCCAATTCCCGGCGCGCTTCGCCCAACTCGCACCGGTATCGAGCGCCAACGCCAGCCAGCAGCGTGCCCGTGAGATCAACTTCTCGGTCAAGAGCGGCGACGCCGAGACCATCCGCCTGATCGGGCACGCCGCGCTGGCCGCCGACAACTCGGTCAACGGCGACGTGGTGGAGCGGCTGGCCTGGATGCTGACCGATGACAGCCAGACCGGCTGGCCGCCGGCCAAGATGTTCACCACGGCCAACGACTGCTACACGGGGCAGCGACTGGTGGTCGGTCAGGATGTGGCACAGCGCAACGGAATTGCGCTCGCGCACGCGACGGCTGCAAGTTCATCGCTGCCCGGGGTGATGGGCCCGACTTTGGTGGGACAGCGGTTCTGCATGGACGGCGGGATTTCCAAGACCTGGGCGCACACCGATGTGGTGGCCGGTTCGAAGCGGGCATTGGTGATCACGTTGACCAACGGCTACGAAGGCAGCCTGCTCAGCGGCATCCCGCACAACATCTACACCGAGATCGACGGGCTCAAGGCCGTCGGGACCACGCCGATGCTGATCATCGCGGGCACGCCGCCCGGGGTGAATCTGCTGGACCCCAACCAGATCGCCCCGGCGATGCAGGCCGGGTATGACCGGGCGAAGGTCGAGGCGCCCAAGATCCGCGAGTTCTACGCGTAATCGTCACGTCGGCGTCGCGCACCGGCGAAACTTCCTCCCGTGCACTACGACATTCGGCTGCGTCCGGCGCAGCCGCCCACCCCGGCTCCGGACGCCTTCGCCATCCACCGTCGCGAGGTGCCTGCCAGTCCCGGTCGGGACGGCCTGACGCTGGCCTTCGTCCACGAGAGGCCCAAAAGCGGTGGCGGGTATCCCCTACTTCTCTTACACGGCTACCCGGAGACCAAACGGATCTGGTGGCGCAACATCGCCGCACTTGTCGCGGCCGGCTACGAGGTGATCGCCCCGGACCTGCGGGGGCACGGCGATTCCGACCTGTCGGACGACGACGTCTACGACATCGCCGCCTACAGCCGAGACGTCTACCTCCTGGCCCACGATGTCCTCGGCCACGAGCACTGCGGTGTCGTCGGCGGCGACGTCGGAGGGGCGGTCGCGGTGGACTTGCTGCACCGCTATCCCGGCTTCGTCGACAAGCTGGTGTTCTTCGACACCGTGCCGCCCCTGGTCTTCGACGACTACGTGGCCGCGGGCATCGACCCGGCCGCCATCCTCAGCGACGGCCCGACCGGGGACTATCGGCGCCGGCAGGGCGAAACCCCGGACGAGCTGGCCGCCGAGCTCGACACCGCCGACAAGCGGCGGCGCTACATCGCAGAGATGTACGGCCACCGGCTGTGGGCTTCCCCGGGCACGTTCGACAAGGCCGCCGTCGACTTCATGACTGAGCCCTTCGGCACCGAAGAGCGGCTGCGGGCCGGCTGGGCCGTATACCAACTGGCCTACGGCAGGCCGTTCAGCGAGCCGCCGATCATGGACCGCAAGGTCGACGTGCCGACACTCATCCTCTACGGAATGGACGACCACGTCGTCGGCCCGGAGTTCGTCCACCTGTGCGAGGTGGCATTCACCGACCGGACCGGACCCGTCGTGCTGCCGGGCGCCGGGCACTTTCTGCAGTGGGAACGGGCCGACCTTTTCAATGCCCTGGTCATCGCGTTCTTCGGGGACGTGCGGGTGGTTCACGAGCGGCCCGCCTGACCTGCGGCGTCCGCTCTCGGCGAATACGCAGCAGCCCACCCTTGAGTGCTAGCACTCGCATGTATAGAGTGCTAGGTGGCTTACGGACAACCCCAGCGCCGGCACCCGCGACGACGACGCGAGGGCATGGACGTATGCCGAACACCTGGTAATTCCGACTGGTCCGGGCGCACAAGCCCCGGCCCGCAAGTTAACTAAGTGGAGGATTCCATCGTGGCCGTGAACATCAAGCCACTCGAGGACAAGATCCTCGTACAGGCCAATGAGGCCGAGACGACCACCGCGTCGGGTCTGGTCATCCCGGATACCGCCAAGGAGAAGCCGCAGGAAGGCACCGTCGTCGCAGTTGGCCCCGGCCGCTGGGACGAGGATGGCGAGAAGCGGATTCCCCTGGATGTCGCCGAGGGCGACACCGTCATCTACAGCAAGTACGGCGGCACCGAGATCAAGTACAACGGCGAGGAGTACTTGATCCTGTCGGCCCGCGACGTGCTGGCGGTCGTCAACAAGTAGCAATCGTGAACCGCCCCGGAGATCCCCGTATGCGTACGGGTGGTTTCCGGGGCGGATCGCGCTGAAGCCAAGTCAGGACTGACATATGAGCAAGCAGATTGAGTTCAACGAGACTGCGCGCCGGGCCATGGAGGTCGGCGTCGACAAGCTCGCCGATGCCGTGAAGGTGACGCTGGGCCCGCGTGGCCGCCACGTGGTGCTGGCCAAGGCGTTCGGTGGCCCGACGGTCACCAACGACGGCGTGACCATCGCCCGCGAGATCGAGCTGGAGGATCCCTTCGAGAACCTGGGCGCACAGCTGGTGAAGTCGGTGGCCACCAAGACCAACGACGTCGCCGGCGACGGCACCACCACGGCCACCGTGCTGGCGCAGGCCATCATCAAGAACGGCCTGCGCAATGTGGCCGCAGGCGCCAACCCGATCGCGCTCGGTTCGGGCATCGGCCGTGCGGCCGACGCCGTGTCCGAAGCGCTACTGGCAGGGGCCACTCCGGTCTCGGACAAGGTCGCCATCGGCCAGGTCGCCACCGTCTCCTCGCGTGACGAGGAAGTCGGCGAGCTGGTCGGCGAGGCCATGACCAAGGTCGGCACCGATGGTGTGGTCAGCGTCGAGGAGTCCTCGACCATGAACACCGAGCTGGAAGTCACCGACGGCGTCGGTTTCGACAAGGGCTTCATCTCGGCCTACTTCGTCACCGATTTCGATTCGCAGGAAGCCGTCCTCGAGGACGCGCTGGTGCTGCTGCACCGCGACAAGATCAGCTCGCTACCCGACCTGCTGCCGCTCCTGGAGAAGGTGGCCCAGGCCGGTAAGCCGCTGCTGATCGTCGCCGAAGACGTCGAGGGTGAGGCGCTGTCGACGCTGGTCGTCAACGCGATCCGCAAGACGCTCAAGGCCGTTGCGGTCAAGGCGCCGTTCTTCGGTGACCGCCGCAAGGCGTTCCTCGATGACCTGGCGGTCGTCACCGGCGGACAGGTGGTCAACCCCGACGTCGGCTTGCTGTTGCGTGACGTCGGCCTCGAGGTGCTGGGCACCGCGCGTCGCGTGGTGGTCAGCAAGGACGACACCGTCCTGGTTGACGGCGGTGGCACCGCTGAGGCGATCGCCGATCGGGTCAAGCAGCTCAAGAGCGAAATCGAGGCGAGCGACTCCGACTGGGACCGCGAGAAGCTGCAGGAGCGTCTGGCCAAGCTGGCCGGCGGTGTTGCGGTGATCAAGGTCGGTGCGGCCACCGAGACCGCGCTCAAGGAGCGCAAGCACCGGGTCGAGGACGCCGTGTCGGCGGCCAAGGCCGCGGTCGAGGAGGGCATCGTCGCCGGTGGCGGTAGCGCCCTGGTGCAGGCCGGTAAGGCGCTCGACGCGCTGCGCGCGTCGGTATCCGGTGACGAGGCGCTCGGCGTCGAGGTGTTCGCCTCGTCGCTGTCCGCCCCGCTGTTCTGGATCGCCGCCAATGCCGGTCTGGATGGGGCCGTCGTGGTCAACAAGGTCAGCGAGCTCCCTGCTGGGCATGGCTTCAACGCCGCGACGCTGACCTACGGCGACCTGATCGCCGACGGTGTGATCGATCCGGTGAAGGTGACCCGCTCCGCGGTGCTCAATGCCGCATCGGTGGCACGCATGGTGCTCACCACCGAGACCGCGATTGTCGAGAAGCCGGTCGACGCTGTCGACGACGGCCACGGGCATGGTCATCACGGGCACGCGCACTAAGTAGTTCCGTCGAATCACCCCCGGTCCTGTTGGGCCGGGGGTGTTTTCGTTTCTGACCATCCGTGGCGACTCGGATAAATCGGGCGTGGCACGGCGCCGGCGTGCATACTTTCGACCAGCGGACGCAGAAGGCGCCCACTCAACCACGCGGGCAACGTAGTTTTTGCCGTCGACAAGGAATTTGGACGACCCATGAGCATGGCGTACCTGGCACAACCTAACCAACAGCAGCAATTGGAGTGGCTCGATGGTGGCACGCTGGCGATCCTGCTGGACGGCAAGGCCACCGATGGCCAGTTGATGGTTGGACGATTCGATGTCAGCGAGGGTGAGGCGCCTCCGTATCACAAGCACACGCGTGAGGACGAGGTCTTCATGCTGATCAAGGGGACCGCATTGCTCTGGTACGACGATCAGGAGATGGAACTCTCGGAGGGCGGGATTGTCTTCTTGCCCAAAAATATTCCGCACGCATACCGCATTACTTCCAAGAAGGCGGACCTGCTGATGATCAACACCCCAGCGGGAATCGAAGGAATGTTCCGCTACGCCGGCCGAGACAAGGCAACGCCGCGCCCGGAGGGTTTTGAGATCTCACCCGCACGGATGGCTGAAGGGGCCGACAAGTTCGGGCAGGTCATCCTGGGCCCCCCGCGCTGACGGTCCTTCGCGCGAGCATCCTGTGGTTGCACCCCAACACAAGCCCGAGACCCACGGGCGCGCGAACTGGGTAACTCGGTACGAAATCACCCCCGGTCCTGTTGGGCCGGGGGTGTTTTCGTTGGACGTGCCGATGCTTACAAGCAGCGGAACGGATGCAGGATGTCGCGGATCGGCCCACCGCAGGGGTTCCAGCCCGGTGGGGGACCCCAACCGGAAGGATTGTTCCAGTCGGGCGGTGCTTCCCAGCCCTGCGGCGGAATCCAGCCCGCCGCCGGATAACCGTTGTTCCAGCCGGCCCACTCAGGGTGGTACCAGTCGGCGGGGCCGCGCCAGCCGGGAGGAGGAGGCGGCGGGCCGTATGGGCCGTATGCGGGCACTGGCGCGAAGCCGGGTGCGGCGCTGGCGACTCCGGTGCCAACCCCTATGGCGCCAGCGACGAGAGCACCGGTGATCCCCACTCCAGCAACGATCTTCGTTAGCTTCATTTCGATCAACCCTTCCATCCGACGCCACGAGGGCCGCGGTTGCAGGTTTTGCTCCACTGACGGTCCGACGCCGGTTACGTTCCCCGGAGGTGGCATCTGCTAGTTAAACTAACTAGGCGAGCTAAGAATGAGCTATGTCCGCGCTCGCAGTTTGGTGTCCGAACCCTGTTAGTCCATGAGTGTTTTCGCTTCGCCTGCGGGTTGCCTGTGCGAGCCTGCTCAGGGGCTTCGGTGCGGGTAACGTCCTGTTGGGGTAGCAGTGGGACTCGGGGGTCGCCATGCATGTCTCGGCCTTTGTGCCAGTCGTGAGAGCGATTGACAGTAGCTCAGGCGTAAATGCCATTGGACTTCCGATGTCGACGTTCTCTGTCAACGAGTTTCCGATCGGGGTTCAGATTCCGATTGTTCTGTCGGTGTGGGCCGAAAGCGGCTCAGATCATGACCCGCACTTGTACGCAGTCGCCCACGATCCGGACGGAGCGCGGCGCGGTACCGTCGAGATCTTCTGGCATTGGCCGGACGTCGAGGGCCAGCCGTGCAAAGTCGGGGTCCGGGTGCTGCATTTAGCCTTCATCGCTACGAAGCCGGGCACGTATCGAGTGCGCCTCTACGACGATTTCAATTCCACTGAGACCGACCATTCATTTCCGTTGATTGTGACGCCGCAGGCACCCGGCAAAGTCGGCCTCAAGAGTTCAAACATCCTGATAAGGAAGTGTATTCGTCGTTAGCCGTCTCGATATCGAAGTCGATGGTGTTTTCACGCCAGCGTCGTGGCGACGTCGACCTCGGATGTCAGGGTCTGATGGACAGGACATCGCTCGGCGATCGCGAGAAGTCGCTGACGTTGAGTGTCGTCGAGATCGCCGACCAAGGTGATGGTTCGATCGATGTGACTGATCCAGCCCTTGGTGGTTTCACAGTGGGCGCAGTCTTCAGCGTGAATGCGCTTGTGCCGCAACGACACCTCGACGCGCTCAAGTGGCCAGCCCTTAAGGTTGGCGTACATCCGCACCGTCATCGATGTGCACGCCCCGAGGCCGGCCAGCAGCAGGTCGTAGGGCGTCGGCCCGGCGTCCTGACCGATCGGCTGCGGTTCGTCCGCGAATAGCTGATGCCTACCCGCCGTGATCCTTTGGGTGTAGGTTCCCGCGCCCGTCTCGACGACGGTCACGGTGCCCTCTGAGGACGCCGCGTCGCCACTGGTATTGGATTCCGTCATGATTGCCATCCAATCACCCCTGATACGGCGGTTGTCGACAAAGTCGGTCGTTGACATCCCACTCGGTGGTTAGTCGGATCGTGTCCGACGAGCAATCCGGTTGTGCTGCTTGGCAGATGACGTCCCGGCGGTCGTTTTTTGTCGGACCTGGCTGCGATGATGGTGTCATGTCCTCGACCGCTGAGCTGATGCCTGTTGAGCGTCTCGAGCGGGTGTTTGAGGAGTTGGCGGAGTTGGCCGGTGCGCGTAATGCGATTGATGGTCGGATCGTGGACCTGGTGGCTGAGTTGGATCACGGCAATCTGTGTGGAATGACAGGGGCGCGGTCGGTGGCCGCGGTGGTGGCCTGGAAACTGGGTACCACCACAGCGAATGCTCAATCGATCGCGGCGGTGGCGCATCGTATTGACGAGTTTCCGCGTTGTGTGGCGGCGTTGCGTGAGGGGCGGTTGTCGGTGGATCAGGTCGGGGTGATCGCCGCCCGGGCCGCCGATGGTTCTGATGAGCATTACGCACAGTTGGCGTCGGTGGCGACGGTTAGTCAGTTGCGGACCGCGGTGAAGTTGGAGCCGCGGCCGCCCAAACCTGATCCCCAACCCGACCCGCCGCGCTCGATCCACAAGACCTTGGGTGAGGAGTCGACGAGTTGGCGGATCACCTTGCCCCACGACGAGGCTGCCACCTTCGATGCGGCCCTGCAGTCGCTCCGGGATGCGTTGGTCGCCGACTTTCACGACGATCACGGCGACGGGGAGACCATGGGTGCTCAGGCGCCGCCGTTCCCCACCATCGTGGATGCGTTCATGAGCTTGGTCGAAGCCGGCTGGGATAGCGAGGTGGCGCGCCGCCCGCACGCACAGCGCACCACCGTGGTCGTGCACGTCGATGTCGAACAGCGCATGGCCGCCCTGCATGTGGGGCCGCTGCTCTCCGATGGCGACCGCCACTACCTGACCTGTGATGCCACCTGTGAGGTGTGGTTCGAACGCGACGGCCAACCGATCGGCGCCGGGCGCACGACTCGCACCATCAGCCGGCGGCTGCGCCGCGCCCTCGAGCACCGCGACAGCATGTGTGCGGTCCCGGGCTGTGGTGCCACCCGCGGCCTGCACGCCCACCACATCATCCATTGGGAAGACGGCGGCCCCACCGAACTGTCCAACCTGGTGCTGCTGTGCCCGTATCACCACCGGGCCCATCACCGCGGTGACATCACCATCACCGGCCCCGCCGACCACCTCACCATCCTCGACAGTGACGGCGACCCCCTCACCCCAGGATCACTGGCCCGGCCACCCAACCACCCACCACCAGATGTTCCACCATGGCCGGGACCCACCGGCGAACGCGCCCAATGGAAGTGGTACCACCCCTATGAACCCAAACCACCACCAGACAACTAGGTCGGCTCTTACGGAGCGGTCGGCTGAATTGATACCAGTCGAAAGGTGCCCGGCTCGGTGTCGTCAGGCGTGAACCGGACTAACAGGACATTCGGCGGGAACTGGGTGGCGAGGTCGTTGAGGGTCCTGGGCATGAATGCGCGAGCCTTGGCGTTGCCGTACCAATTGGGATCGAACTGATCGACATTGAGATTTCCCGTGCTGTCGATGGTGGCGTCCCAATGCTGAACGGGTTCAGGCGGATGATCCCCGAATCCCGTGGACTTCAGGTACGCATCCCCTTGTCCCGCAAGGGTAATCGCCGTTCCGCCGCCGACAGGCTTGCCGGTGATCGTCCCGTTGATGGCGTCAGCTGTCACTGACGAAAGGCGCGCGGTGCACACGTTGTCCGCGACGCTGGGCGGCACGCAGAAATCGGGCAGCGGATCAGCATTGGCCGGTGCGACGTTCAGGACGACGGGCAGCGTCAAGCCGGCGATGACGGCCAACACGCGCTTGGACACCGGGACATTCCTCCTTCGCTCGCTGAAATGTATTCGGTCTCAAGCACACAGGAGTTACACGTCGTCGTTTAATGTGGCACTCAACCGGCTTGTCAGCTCAGCAAGCTGGCTACCCATGCGGGTCACCGCGGCACCGCTCATTGGTTCTGCGCTGGGCACCAGGCTGAGCATCAGCGCGATGCGGGAATCCGGCCCGAGGATCGGGGAGTCGATGTGGCTCACCGTGTAGGTGGCGTCCGGCGCGAGGCTGACCGGGAACCACTCCTCCTGGTGGATGAGTTCGTCGGTCAAGGCCTGCGCCAGTTGGCTCAGCCGGGTTGAGCGCACCTCGGCGCTGCGGACCACCAGCGCCAGCTCCTGGAGCCGCAGATCGGGCAGGATGTGCAGGCCGACCGCGTAGCCACGCTCATTGGCGTTGGCGATCGCCTGGCGGTAGCGATCACGCACGTCGTCGGGCAGGGTGGCCAGCCAGCGCTCCCGAACGCCCGGCTCTCGCCACGCGACGGTCGACGCCCCATACGGCGGACGGTGCGGAATCTGGGTACCGATTGGCATCGGGTGGCCGCCGCCGTGGCTGCTGCGGATCTGATCGACGACGGTCGAATGGTCCTCGTCCACCAAGAAGGCGACGCAATGAGCGCCCGTCGCCGCCGACAGTTCGGCCATCGCGGAGCGCGCCAACACCAGTGCCGGATAGCGGCCGGCCGCTTCGCGCCCGAGACGCACCAGCGCCGGGCCCAGGTGATACGTCTTGCGCACCGGGTCACGCAGCAGCCAGCCGGCCCGCAACAGCTCCGACAGCATCGAGTGGCAACTTGCCTTGTGGACGCTCAAATGACGCGACACCTCGGCCAATGTCATCCCCCGGCTCCCGTCGCCGGCCAGCTGTTCGAACAGGTCCACGACCCGCTCGGTCTGCGGGGAGGGACGGGGAGCCATGGGTGGATGGTCGCATAGTGCGACTCCTTGCGGTGTTATACGCGACCATGTGACGATGGCCACAATGAGGGACCTACGAGGCAAAGTGGCCGTCGTGACCGGGGGCGCCGGCGGCATCGGCCGAGCCATGGGCAGGCGATTCGGCCAGGAGGGCATGAAGGTCGTGCTGGCCGACGTCCTCGCCGAACCGCTCGACGAGGCAACGAGGGTTCTCACCGACGAAGGCATCGAGGCCCTCGGCGTGGTCACCGATGTCACCGACTACTCCTCGGTCGAGTCGCTGGCCAAACAGGTGGTGGCCCATTTCGGCGCCGTGCATGTGGTCTGCAACAACGCAGGCACCGGCGGGGTCTCCGAGGGCTACATGTGGGAGCACGATCTCGCCGACTGGCGCTGGGGAATCGACGTCAACGTGCTTGGCGTCATCCACGGCATCAAGGCCTTCGTGCCCATCCTGCTCGAGCAGGGTGACGGGCACGTGGTCAATACCTGTTCGGGTAACGGCGGATTCGCGCCGCTCGCCAGGGGCGCGATGGGCGGACCTGCCACGGCCGTCTACCCGATGACCAAGGCCGCGGTGCTCTGCCTGACCGAAAGCCTGTACACGCATCTGGAGATGACCGGCACGGGGGTACGTGCCCACGTGCTGTTCCCCGGCGGCTTCCTGAACACCGGCATCTGGGAGTCGTGGCGGCACCGGCCGCAGCAGTACGCCGCCACCCAGGAGCGCCGAACTCCCGCCCAGACACTGGACAAGGTTTTGGACCGCTTCGAATCTGCCGGTGTCCACGTCGAATTCACGCCTCTCGAGACGGTCGCCGACCAGGTCCTCGAGGGAATCCGGGCGGACAGCTTCTGGATGATGGGCCTGCCGGCGCCGTCCGACCAGGTGGTGAGCGCCAAGGCGGCGTCGATCCTGGCTCGCGGCGCACCGGACTACCTGGTCGACGTCCTCGGCAAGCACGCCGAGAGCAGCTCCGAGACCGAAGGAGGAAAACCTTGAGCACCAAAGTCATTCGCTATGGGCCCCGCCCACCACAAGCCCGCGTCGATCACGAGATCGACGCCACCAAGGCGCCCATCGCCACCGAGGCCGTCACTGTCACCTACCTGACCGATCCCGAGATCGTCGCCGCGGTCCTCCCGAAACCCCTCGAACCGGCGGCCGAACCCCTGGTGCGCATCCAGCTTCAGCGGGTCCAGATCGAGGGCAGACCGCCGTTCGGGTCGGCGGTGTTCTCGGTGACGGCCCGGCACGGCGACGTCCAGGGCGACTATCCGCTGTTCATGCCCCAGTCCACCGAGCAGTCCGTCACGGGTGGACGCGAAACCTTCGGCGAACCCAAGAAACTGGCCGACATCTCCGTTGAACGCGACGGGAAGAGTGTCACCGCCAGCGTCACCCGACTGGGGTATCGCCTCATCACCGTCACCGGAAGGATCAGCGGCCCGGCGGAGCTGCCGCCCGACCAGGTCAACACCGAGTTCTACTTCAAGTTCCTGCGCGCCCCCGACGGGGACGGCATCACCGACCCCCACCTGGTCTACGGCGAATACCACCGGCACTACGAGCTGCTGGAGACCATCGACGGCACCATCGAGTTGGGGGAGTCGCCGCTGGATCCGGTGGCCGACATCGCAATCCGTGCGATCAGGTCGATCACGTGGTGTCGTCGCCGGACCGTCCAGGTCGGGCGGATCGCACAACAGGTACCGCAGGAATGGCTTTTGCCGTACGTGCACCAGCGCTACGACGACGTGGCCCTGCTCGCCGCCCCGAAGCCCGAGCCGACGCGGGTATAGCCCATGGACCGCTACACCGTCATCTCGGCTGACTGCCATGCCGGCGCTGACCTACTCGACTACCGCGATTATCTCGACTCGGTATTCAGGGACGAATTCGACAGCTGGGCAAAGGCATACGTCAACCCGTTCGCCGACCTCGCCGACGCCGACGCCGAGCGCAATTGGGACAGTGAGCGCCGCAATGCCGATTTGGACAAAGAGGGCATCGCAGGGGAGGTGATCTACCCCAACACCATCCCGCCGTTCTTTCCATCATCGAGCCTGGCGGCCACCCCACCGGAGACCGCCCGTGAATTGGAACTGCGCTGCGCCGGCCTGCGTGCACACAACCGCTGGCTGGCCGACTTCTGTTCCCTGTCGCCCGAGCGGCGCGCCGGGGTGGGCCAGGTCATGCTCCAAGACCTCGACGAAGCGATCGCGGAGGTGAAGCAGATCGCCAAACTCGGTCTGCGCGGTGGTGTTCTGCTGCCCGGAATCCCGCCGGGGTCGGTCATCCCGCAGCTCTACGCCGAACATTGGGAACCGCTCTGGACCGCATGCGCCGAGTCGGGCGTCGTGATCAACCACCACGGCGGCAACGCCGGACCGAGCCCGCTCGACGGATGGGGCAGCTCGTTCGCGATCTGGGTGTACGAGACGCACTGGTTCGCTCACCGTGCGCTCTGGCACCTGATCTTCAGCGGCGTCATGGATCGCCATCCCGAGCTCACCGTGGTCTTCACCGAGCAGGGCGCCGGGTGGATACCGGCAACGCTGGACTCACTCGACGTCGCGGCAGACCGCTATTCACGAGAAGGCTCGGCGATCGCCCGCTTCGCCGGCCCCACCGCCGGCTCGCTGTCGCTGAAGCCCAGCGAGTTCTGGGCCCGCCAGTGCTACGTGGGCGCCAGCTTCATGCGGCCCGTCGAGTGCGCCGAACGCCACGACATCGGCGTCGACCGCATCATGTGGGGCAGTGACTACCCGCACCTTGAAGGGACCGGTGAGTTCACCCGAGAAGCGTTGCGCTACACATTCTCTGACGTCCCGGCCGAGGAGGTGGCGGCCATGCTCGGTGGCAACGCGGCGGCCGTCTACGGCTTCGACCTGGCCGCGCTCAAACCCCTCACCGACCGAATCGGCCCGACCGTAGCCGACGTCGCCGAGCCGCTGGTCGCGGTACCTGCAGGTGCGAGCAGCACCGTCTTCGAGCCCGACCCCATCCGAACCTGGTAGCGAAAGGACAGCACCATGGCGACCCTGGACCCGTACGTCATCATCTCGGCCGACACCCACGCCGAGCTCCCTACCGAGCAGTACCGCGAGTACGTCGACCCCGAATATCGCGAAGACTTCGAGGCCTACCTCGCCGAGAAAGTCGCGGCATCACAGGCCGGCGGGTTCATCGACGAGGAGTTTGCCGAACAGTGGTTCGACGAACACGGCGAAGGCATCGCCGGCGGATGGGATGTCGCACAACGGGATAAGGAACTCGACGGCGACGGCGTGGCCGGTGAGGTCATCTTCCCCGACGCCGATGCCGTGACCGGTGTTGCCGGGGCTCCTTTCGGGGCCGGCCTGGGACAGTCGGGCAACCTTGATCCGGGCCGTGCGATGGCCGGGGCACGCGCCCACAACCGGTGGCTGGCCGAGCTGTGCAGTCACAGCCCGGAGCGGCGGGCCGGGGTCGCGGTGATTCCGATCCTCGCCGACGTCGATGCGGCTGTCGCCGAGATCAAACGTGCAGCCGATTCCGGCCTGCGTGGTGGGATCCTGATCCCGGTGCTGTGGGGTGATTACCCGCCCTACCACGATCGTCGCTACGACAAGGTCTGGGCGGTGTGCCAAGACCTGCAGATGCCGGTGCACACCCACGTCGGTCCGGCGCCCAGTGAGGACTACGGGCAGCACCTCGGCATCTACACCACCGAGGTGCGGTGGTGGGGAGCAAGGCCCCTGTGGTTCGCCTTGTGGGCCGGAGTTTTCGAACGCTTCCCCACACTGCGCTGGGGCGCCACCGAGTGCGGTGCGTTCTGGGCCAACGATCTGCTGTGGCTGATGGACACCCGCTTCCTGCGTGAGCACTCGGCGAAGAAGATGAGCCGGTTGCTCGAAGGCGACCTGACGATGCCGCCCTCGGAGTACTTCGACCGCAACTGCTTCATCGGGGCGACCACCACCGAGCGCAGGGAACTGGCCCGGCGTTACGAGATCGGTGTCTCGAACATGCTGTGGGGCAACGACTATCCCCACCCGGAAGGGACGTGGCCGAACACGCGCAAATGGCTGCGTCACGCATTCTGGGACATCCCGATCGACGAAACACGGCAGATGCTGGGGCTGGCCGCCGCGGAAATCTACAACTTCGACCTGAAGGCTCTCGCACCGCTGGTCGACCGGATCGGCCCGACACCCGCCGACCTCGGCCAGGACGATGCGCTGAGCATCCCCAAATGGGCGGCGGCGCGCGAAGCCGGCCGGCACTGGCTGACGGAGGCAGAGCCCATTCCGGATCTGGTGGAGAACTGACTAGGTTCAACCGGTCGAAGCAACACCCTGAAATTTTGGAGGGTGTTCGATGGTTCGTCGGCAGCAAGCAGCAG
>NZ_NOZR01000008.1 GCF_002250655.1 Mycolicibacterium sphagni | reverse complement strand
CCATCCGCCGTTCGAGCCGTTCGGTGCGAGCGTCGAATCTGGCGTCAGACCGTTTCCGATCTCAAGATTGTCTCCGTTCGACCGGCGGCGCTGGCGGTGCCGGCGGTGCGGGAGGCTCGCTGTGGGGATACGGCGGCAACGGGGGCGGCGGTGGAACCGGGGGCACCGGTGGTCAAGGCGCTACCGGCGGCACCGGTGGTAACGGCGGGGCTGGCGGCACGGTCGACGGGACCCCGGACAATCCTGGCTCAGGTGGCGTAGGCGGCAATGGGGGCACCGGCGGACAAGGCGGCACAGGCGGACAGGGCGGCACGGGAGGCAACGGCGGCGCCGGCGCCTCGGGGAACGGGAGCGGCGGCAGCGGCGGACAGGGCGGCGCCGGGGGCGATGGCGGTGCAGGAGGAACAGGCGGCGCCGGCGCGGGCTCGAGCAATGACGGTCTGGCTGGCGGCACCGGTTCGCAAGGCAGTCAGGGAGCTCAAGGCACAACCGGCAACCCGGGCTGACCCTCTCGCCGACCACACAACGCTAGCCGGGCGGGCCCGCCGTCCGGCCTCGCACCAATTCGGTGGGCAGCACGTCGATGACAGGCAGGCCGTCCCGGGGCGGGCTGTGCAATAACCGGCCGGCTCGCTTGCCCTTCTCCAGACTGGGCTGCGCCACGGTCGTCAACCCCCGGCTCAACGCGTCGGGAATGCCGTCGAACCCGGTGACGGTCATCCTGCCCGGAACATAGATGCCATGTGCACGTAGGTAATCCATCGCCGATATGGCCAAAACGTCAGTGGTTGCCATCAATGCGGTGATCCGCGAGTTGGTCTGCAGCGCCAGTTCGGCGGCAGCCGCGCCGGAGGCCGGCAGGTGCTCGTAGCTTTCCACAATGGTGAGGGCGTTGGGGTCGAGCCCGGCCGCGGTCATCGCGTCCTGCACACCGGCGATCCGTTCGGTCTGGACGTGAAAGTGCGAGCCTTGGACGCGATCTGCGTTCACCACGGCGGCGGTGTGCTCGCCGACGCGCGGTTCAGTGCCCAAACGCATTGCCAGCAGGCCTATCTCGTGGTGACCCAGGCCGATAACGTAGTCGGCCAGCTCGCGCATCGCGGCGCGGTCGTCGATGCAGACCCTTGACGCGCCCGGCACGTCCTTGGGCTGATCGACAACGACCACGGACACGTGACGCTGCAGCACGGTCTGCAGATAGGGGTCTTCATCGGAAGCGGCGTACACAACAAAGCCGTCGACGCCTGCGGCCAGCACCGCATTCGTCCCGTCCGACAGGCTGCGGTCGGGCCCGACCGCCACCAGTAGCAAGCCCTGGCCGGCTTCCTCGCACGATTCGGCAAGTCCGGCAACGAAATTCAACGTGGCTGGATCGCTGAACGCATAAGTCAGCGCTTCGGTGATCACCAGGCCGACGGCTCCGGCCCGGCGGGTTCGCAGCGAGCGGGCCACAGGATCGGGACCTGCGTACCCCAGCCGTTTGGCCGTGGCCAGCACCCGCTCGCGCAAATCGGCCGACAGCTGGTCGGGGCGGTTGTAGGCGTTGGAGATGGTGGTCCGCGAAACCTTCAGCTCGGCGGCCAACGAAGCCAGGGTTGCCCGCCGCCGCGGCGCGGGACTTCTGGACATGAAACGTGAGGCTAGTGCATGGACTTGCGTTCTACCGGTACTGATGACTTAGAGTTATTGGAAACGGTTTTCATTTGTATCAGGGTTACTGAGTTGAGAGGAGCGATCGTGCGCACTGCTGCGATCCGGGCGGTCATCGGTGTGTCGGCGCTGGCACTGACGGTAGGACTCGCCGCATGCGGCGAGAACAAGCCCTCCGGCAACGCCGCGGGCCAGCCACCGACCGTGGTTGCCTCGACCGACGTCTGGGGCAGCGTCGCGCAGGCCGTCGCCGGCGATCACGCCAAGGTGACGTCGATCATCACCAGTGCTTCAGCCGACCCGCACTCGTTCGAGGCGAGCCCGTCGAACGCCGCGGCCATCACCGACGCGTCATTGGTCGTCTTCAACGGCGGCGGCTACGACCATTGGGTCGACGACATCCTGTCCAGCCACCCCGGGGTGGCATCGGTCGACGCGTTCTCACTGCTCAAGGCCCCGCCCGGGGAGCCGCAGCCGGCCAACGAACACGTCTTCTACGACCTGGACACCGCTAAGGCGGTGGCGGCCAAGATCGCGGATCAGCTGGCACAGGACGATCCGCAGCACGCCGCCGATTACAAGGCCAATGCCGAGACCTTCGATCGCAATGTCGACGCGATCGCGCAGACAGAGAAGGCCATCCGCGCCACCCATTCGGGAGCGGCAGTCGTCGCCACCGAGCCCGTCGCCCACTACCTGCTCGTCGCCGCCGGCCTGACCGACAAGACACCCGCAGGCTTCGCCAACGCCGTCGAGCAGGACACCGACCCGGCCCCGGTCGACGTGGCCGCCATGCTCGACGTCATCAAGTCCCGCCAGGTTTCCGCGGTGGTATTCAACGAGCAGACCGTGACCGAGGTGACCAAGCAGATCCAGGCCGCGGCCCAGAGCGCCGGAATCCCGGTGGTCCCGGTCACCGAGACGCTGCCCGCGGGCAGTGACTACCTGAGCTGGCAGCGCGACACCGCGGACCGGTTGAGCGCCGCGCTGCAGCAGAACCGATAATTACCACTCGTGGGTGCCGAGATCGTCTGTTTGTCGGGTGCCCGGCTGGCGTTCGGAGAGCGGGTTCTGTGGGACCACCTCGACCTGAAGGTGGCAGCCGGTGAATTCATCGCGATCCTGGGCCCCAACGGCACCGGCAAAACATCGCTGTTCAAGGTGCTGCTGGGCCAGCTGCCGCTGAGCGCGGGCAGCGCCACCATCGAGGGCAAGCCGATCGAAGCGGGCAGCGAGCGGATCGGCTATGTACCTCAGCATCGGTCAGTCGACCGCGGGCTTAGCCTGCGGGGCCGTGACCTCGTCCGCCTGGGCGTCGACGGCCACCACTGGGGTATCGGGCCGATGACCCGGAAAGAACGGCACCACCGGAGCGAGGTCGTCGAGCAGGCGCTGGCTCAAGTGCGGGCCAACAAACTGGCCAAGGTCCCGGTCGGGGTGATGTCGGGCGGCGAGCTGCAACGAGTGCGCATCGCCCAAGCACTCGCGAGCGATCCGGTGCTGCTGCTATGCGACGAACCACTGCTGAACCTCGATCCGGCCAGCGCCCGCCTGGTCGCCCAGCTCATCGACCGGCGCCGTCAATCCGGCACTGCGGTGATGTTCGTGACCCATGAGATCAACCCGGTGGTGCCCTACGTCGACCGGGTGCTCTACCTGGTCAACGGCCGATTCCGGATCGGCACCGTCGCCGAGGTGATGACCTCGGAAACCCTGTCCGAGCTCTACCAGGCCGATATTCAGGTGGTGCAGGTCGGCGACCGCTACGTGGTGGTCGGCGAGCACCTCGATCACTCGGGCCACACCCATGGGCACACCCATGAATGACCGATTCGCCGATCTGTTAAATCATCTGTTCTCGTTTCACATCACCGCAGACCTGTTGGGCCGCGGCTTCGTGCAGCAGGCGCTGGTCGCCGCAGCGCTACTGGCCCTGGTCGCCGGGCTGATCGGGCCGTTCATCGTGATGCGTCAGATGTCGTTCGCCGTGCACGGTTCCAGTGAGCTGTCGCTGACCGGCGCGGCGTTCGCACTGCTTGCCGGCTTCAACGTCGGTATGGGTGCGCTGGTCGGGAGTGCGCTGGCCGCCATCCTGTTCGGCATTCTCGGTCAGCGGGCCCGTGAACGAGACTCGGCGATCGGCGTCGTGCTCGCGTTCGGGCTGGGCCTGGCGGTGCTGTTCATCCACCTGTATCCGGGCCGTGCCGGCACCAGCTTCGCCCTGCTGACCGGTCAGATCGTCGGCGTCGGCTACTCCGGGCTGGCACTGCTGATCGCCGTGACGGTCTTGGTGGTGGGCGTGCTGACCGTCAGCTATCGGCCGCTGCTGTTCGCCACCGCCGACCCGGAAGTGGCTGCCGCACGGGGTGTTCCGGTGCGGGTGCTGGGCATCGTGTTCGCGGCGCTGGTCGGTGTGGTGGCCGCACAGGGTGTGCAGATCGTCGGCGCGCTGCTGGTCATGTCGCTGCTCATCACCCCTGCTGCCGCGGCCGCCAGGGTGTTCAGCTCACCAGCGGCGGTCATCGCGGCGTCGGTGGTGTTCGCCGAGCTGTCCGCGGTACTGGGCATCGTGTTCTCGCTGGCGCCCGGAGTGCCGGTCTCGGTTTTCGTCACGACAATCTCGTTCGTCATCTATCTGATGTGCTGGGCGATCAGCCGACGCCATGTGGACCCTGCCGCAGCCTAGGCATCGCTCGCTCCTCCCCCGCCTCGTCCCTCGCCGGCATCGTCGACTCGCTTAGGCTTGGCTCGTGGCCTCGGTGGACTTGAACGCGGATCTGGGCGAAGGCTTCGGTGTATGGGAACTCGGCGACGACGCCGCCATGCTCGACATCATCACCAGCGCCAACCTGGCCTGCGGTTTCCACGCCGGCGACCCGATCGGGCTGACGCGAAGCAGTCGCGCCGCCGCCGAACGGGGGGTGCGCATCGGCGCCCAGGTGAGCTACCGCGACCTCGCCGGGTTCGGGCGCCGCTTCATCGACGTCGCACCGGCCGAACTGACCGCCGAGGTGATCTATCAGATCGGCGCACTGCAGGCACTGGCCCGAGTCGCCGGATCCGACGTCAGCTACGTCAAACCCCATGGTGCGCTGTACAACACGATCGTCAGCCACCGAGAGCAGGCACGCGCGGTCGCCGAGGCGGTGCACGCCGTCGATCCCGGCCTGCCGGTGCTGAACCTGGCCGGTTCGGTGTTCTTCGAAGAGGCACAGCGGCTGGGATTGCGCACCGTCGCAGAGGCATTCGCCGACCGGGCCTACCATCCGGACGGCACATTGGTGTCCCGTCGCGAAGAAGGAGCGGTGTTGCACGACCCCGACCAGATCGCCGAACGGGTGGCCCTGATGGTGCAGACCGGCCAGGTATTGGCCGTGGGCGGAACGACCATCGACATTCAGTTGGAATCGGTTTGCGTACACGGTGATTCGCCGGGTGCGGTGCAGATAGCCACCGCAGTCAGGGAGCGCCTGCTGCGCGAAGGTGTGACGCTGGCGGCGTTCGTCTGATGCGACTCAAACTCGGCAGACCTGATATCGCCAACTACCGCGAACTTTTCGACGTGCCCGGCGCCGATCCGGATGCCGCCCTGTCGGTCACCTGGCTTGGGGTGTCGACACTGCTGGTCGACGACGGCGCGACCGCCCTGCTGACCGACGGGTTCTTCTCCCGGCCCGGACTGCTGGACGTGGCGCTGCGCCGGCTGACTCCGTCGGACTCCCGCATCGACTACTGCCTGACCCGCGCCAAGATCAACCGGCTGGCCGCGGTGCTGCCAGTACACACCCATTTCGACCACGCCATGGACTCCGGGATCGTCGCCGCGCGCACCGGTGCCCGGCTGATCGGCGGTGAGTCAGCCGCCAATATTGCTCGTGGACAAGGGCTCTCGGCCGACCAGATCGTTGTCACCACCTCGGGGCAAGATCTGGAACTGGGTCCGTTCACGTTGACGCTGATCGAGTCGCACCACTGTCCCCCGGACCGTTTTCCCGGACCGATCACCGCGCCGGTCGCGCCGCCCGCCAGAGCCTCGGCATTCCGTTGCGGTGAGGCCTGGTCCACGCTGATCCACCACGCACCGAGCGGCCGGCGGTTGCTGATCCAGGGTAGTGCGGGCTTCCTGCCCGGCGCCCTCGACGGCCGCCGGGCCGACGTCGCCTACCTGGGAGTCGGCCAGCTCGGCGTGCAGCCACAGGACTACATCGAGCACTACTGGGAGCAGACGGTGGCCGCGGTCGGTGCGCGCACGGTGGTGCTCATCCACTGGGACGACTTCTTCCGGCCGCTGACCGAGCCGATGATTGCGCTGCCGTATGCGGGTGACGACCTCCACGTGTCGATGCGTGTGCTGTCGAGGCTGGCGCAGCGCGACGGGGTCGGCTTGCACCTGCCGACGGTGTGGCAACGCGCCGATCCATGGATCTGATCGCCTCGTGCTGATCGTTGCCCTGGTCGCGCTCGCGGTCGTACTGGTCTTCGCCATCGTGCGTCCTGCGGGCTGGTCGGAGGCGGTGGTGGCGGTACCCGCTGCCGCCGTGGTCATCGCGGTCGGCGCGGTGTCGACGGCGGACGCGAGTGCCGAGGCCGGCCGGATGCTCCCGGTGGTCGGTTTCCTGGCCGCCGTCCTGGTCCTGGCCAAACTGTGCGATGACGAGGGGCTGTTCCAGGCCGCAGGAGCGTGGATGGCGCGCGGCAGTAGCGGCGAGCCGCGGCGGCTGCTGGGTCAGGTGTTCCTGATCGCGGCGGCGACGACGGCGATCCTGAGTCTGGACGCGACCGTCGTGTTGCTGACGCCGGTGGTGCTGGCCACGGTGCGGACGATGCGGGTGCCGGCACGTCCGCATCTTTATGCCACTGCGCACCTGTCGAACTCGGCGTCACTGCTGCTGCCGGTGTCCAACCTGACCAACCTGCTGGCGTTCAGTGCCGCCGGGCTGTCGTTCACCCGGTTCAGTGCACTGATGGCCGCCCCGTGGGTAGCGGCGGTGGCGGTCGAATATCTGCTGTTGCGACTGCTCTTCCGGCGCGACCTGGCTAACGTGCACGCCGAGAACCCGACGCCGACGGCGCAGCGCCCGGTGTTCGTGCTCGTCGTGCTGGGCTTGACCCTGGTCGGCTTCGCGGCGACCTCGTTCGCCGGCCTGTCCCCGGCTTGGGCGGCGCTGGCCGGCGCCGTGGTGCTCGGTGTGCGGTCGCTGGCCCAGCGGCGCAGCACAATCGGCGGGATCGTGCACGCGCTGCACATACCGTTTCTGGTGTTCGTGCTGGCGCTGGCCGTGGTGGTCAAGGCCGTGATGGTCAACGGTCTGAACCATGCCGCCGCGGACCTCCTGCCCGCCGGTGGCAGTCTGGTCGCACTGCTCGGGATCGCCGCGGTGGCCGCGGTGCTGTCCAACGTCGTCAACAACCTGCCCGCCGTTCTGGTACTGCTCCCCCTGGTCGCCGCCGGCGGCCCGGCCGCAGTGCTGGCCGTGCTGATCGGCGTGAACATCGGGCCGAACCTGACCTACGTCGGATCGCTGTCCAATCTTTTGTGGCGCAAGTTATTACACGATCACGATGAGCCGACCAGCGTGCGCGAGTTCACCGCGCTGGGCGCGCTGACGGTCCCGGCCTGCCTCGTGGTGGCTGTGGTGGCGTTGTGGGCCGGCGTGCGTCTGATCGGCGTCTAACAGCCCGATCAGCGGCGACGCTGGCGGGCGATCTCGGCCAACACCACACCCGCAGCCACCGACGCGTTCAGCGACTCGGTCGGCCCGGCCATCGGAATCGACAGCACCGCATCGCAATTCTGGCGCACCAGTCGCGAGAGTCCCTTGCCTTCCGAACCGACGACGACCACCAACGGGCCGGACGCGTCGAACTCGTCGATCGTCGTGTCGCCCTCGGCGTCGAGTCCGACCACCTGCAGGCCGGCATCGGCCCACTCCTTGAGCGTGCGGTTCAGGTTCGTCGCACGTGCCACGCGCACCCGGGCAGCCGCACCGGCGCTGGTGCGCCACGCGACAGCCGTCACCGACGCCGAACGACGCTGCGGGATCAGCACACCGTGGCCGGCGAACGCCGCCACGGACCGGATGATCGCACCCAGATTGCGCGGGTCGGAGATGTTGTCCAACGCGACCAGCAAAGCCGGCTCGATGTCGGACGTCGCCGACGCCAGCAGATCGTCGGGGTGGGCGTAGTCGTACGGCGGCACCTGCAGGGCGATACCCTGGTGTAAACCGTTGGCGCTCAACCGGTCCAGGTCGGTGCGCGGCACCTCGAGAATCGCAATGCCGCGGTCGGCGGCCAGCGTGACTGACTCTGCCATCCGCTCGTCGGCCTCGGCGCCCAGGGCGACGTACAACGCCGTGGCCGGGGCGTGCGCGCGCAGGCACTCCAGCACGGGGTTGCGGCCCAGGACCATTTCGGTCTCGTCGGTGGGTTTGGTGGGTTTACGCGTGTGCTTGGCCGCGGCGGCGGCACGTCTGGCCGCCGGATGGCCGGGGCGCATATACGCCGGCGGGGTGGCGCCGCGCCCTTCCACGCCTCGCCTGCGCTGACCACCTGAGCCGACAGTCGGCCCCTTCTTGGTGCCTTCTTTGCGAATCGCACCACGGCGCTTGGAATTTCCTGCCATCTACTTACTGCCTTCGTCGCGTAGCGCCCACTGCGGTCCGTCGGCGGTGTCGGTGACCTCGATGCCGGCTTCCTTGAGCCGGTCGCGGATTTCGTCGGCCAGGGCCCAGTCCCGGGTCTGGCGGGCCTGGTCGCGACGGTTCAGCTCGGCGCGTACCAACACGTCCACGGCACCCAGTGCCGCCGACGTCTCGTCGCGCGTCTCCCAGCGCTCGTCGAGCGGGTCGCAGCCAAGAATGCCCATCATGGAACGGATGTCGCGAGCCTTTGCCAGCGCGGTCTCGTGGTCACCGGAGTCAAGGGCCCGGTTTCCTTCCGCGCGCGCGGCGTGCACCTCGGCCAGCGCGGCGGGCACGGCCAGGTCGTCATCGAGCGCGGCGGCGAACTTCTCGGTCCAGGTGCCTGGCACGACGGCCCCGACCCGGGTGCGTACCCGGTGGAGGAACTCCTCGATTCCGGTGTAAGCCTTCACCGCGTCCTGCAGTGCGTTCTCGGAGAACTCCAGCATCGACCGGTAATGCGCGCTGCCCAGGTAGTAGCGCAGCTCGGCGGGCCGAACTCGTTGCAGCACAGCAGGTATCGACAGAACATTGCCCAGCGACTTGCTCATCTTCTCCCCGCCCATGGTGACCCAGCCGTTGTGCAGCCAGTACTGGGCGAAGCTGTCGCCGGCGGCGCGGGCCTGGGCGATCTCGTTCTCGTGATGGGGAAAGACCAAATCCATTCCACCGCAGTGGATATCGAATTCAGCGCCGAGGTACTCGTGGGCCATCGCCACACACTCGGAATGCCAGCCGGGCCTGCCGTGCCCCCACGGCGTCGGCCAGGACGGCTCGCCGGGTTTGGCGCCCTTCCACAGGGTGAAGTCACGCTGGTCGCGCTTGCCCGAGCCGGCTCCTTCGCCCTGATGGACATCGTCGATCTTGTGTCCGGAGAGCTTGCCGTAATCGGGGAAGCTCAGCACGTCGAAGTAGACGTCGCCGGCTCCGGTGTAGGCGTGGCCGTTGTCGACCAGACGCTCGATGAGCTCGACGATCTGGGTGATGTGCCCGGTAGCGCGTGGCTCCGCCGACGGCGGCAGCACGCCGAGTGCGTCATAGGCAGCACTGAACGCCCGCTCGTGGGTGGCCGCCCATTCCCACCACGGCCGGCCGGCGTCGGCGGCCTTGGTGAGGATCTTGTCGTCGATGTCAGTGACATTGCGGATGAACGCCACATCGAAACCCTTGGCCATCAGCCAGCGCCGCAGCACGTCGAAGGCCACGCCGCTGCGAACGTGGCCGATATGCGGCAGACCCTGCACGGTCGCCCCGCACAGGTAGATGGATGCGTGGCCGGGACGCAGCGGTACGAAATCCCGCACGGCACCGGCATAGGTGTCGTGGAGTCGCAGGCCGCTTGAGGTCACGACGCGCCAGCTTACCGGCCTATTCAGCGTTATTCGGCACCGAGGCTGATCCGGCCACTACCAACGCAGTGGCGATCGCCGCCATTCCCTCGCCCCGGCCGGTGAGCCCGAGACCGTCGGTAGTCGTCGCCGAGACCGACACCGGCGCGCCCAGCAGCTCCGAGAGCACCCGCTGGGCCTCCTCCCGGCGCGGGCCCACCTTCGGACGGTTGGCGATGACCTGGACGGTCGCGTTGCCCACGCGGTAATCCGCGGCGGCGAGCAGATCGCGGACGTGGGCCAACATCTGTGCACCGGTTGCGCCGCGCCACTGTGGCTGGTCCACCCCGAATACCGTGCCGAGGTCTCCCAGACCGGCCGCAGAGAGCAGTGCGTCGCACACGGCGTGCACGGCGACGTCACCGTCGGAGTGTCCGGAACAGCCGTCCGCGCCGTCGAACAACAGGCCCAGCAGCCAGCACGGCCGGCCGGCCTCGATCGGATGGACGTCGGTACCGAGCCCGACGCGGGGAATCGTCATGCGCCCAGCACGGCCCGCGCCAGCTGGAGATCCAGAGGGGTGGTGACCTTGAAGGCCATGGTGTCGCCGGCGACGGTGTAGACCGGGGTGCCAAGGTATTCCACCAAGGACGCGTCGTCGGTAACGGTTGCCCCAGCGGCACGTTCGTAGGCGCGGCGCAGCAGGGCTGTTTCGAATCCTTGCGGAGTCTGCACGGCACGCAGCCCGGATCGTTCCGGGGTGCCCAGCACGACGCCGTTGGCGTCGACGGCTTTGACCGTGTCGGTGACGGGCAGCACCGGGATCACCGCGCGCAGCCCGTCGCGCAGGGCGGCGACTACGCGCTGTATCTGGTCCACCGGGGTCAACGGCCGCGCGGCGTCGTGTACCAGGACGAATTCGGCTTCCCCGATCGCGGCCAACGCGCGGCGGACGGTTTCGGGACGTTCCGGGCCGCCCTCGACGACCGTGGCACGGCCGTCGAGCAGCAATGTGGTTTCGTCGACCCGATCAGCGGGTGCGGCGACGATCACCCGATCCACGACGCCGGAGGCTAGCAAGCCGTCGACGGCACGTTCGAGCATGGTGCAGCCACCGAGATCAACAAATGCTTTCGGGATACCCGCGCCCAGCCGTTCACCGGAACCAGCGGCCGTGACGACCGCGACCGTGTCCGACACCGAACCGCCTCAGGGCAGTCAGGAAGCGGCGGCCAGAGCCTCGTCGAGGATGATCGTGGCCTTCTCGTCGTCGGTGTTCTCAGCCAGAGCCAGCTCACCCACGAGGATCTGCCGAGCCTTGGCCAGCATGCGCTTCTCGCCCGCCGACAGACCGCGCTCCTGATCACGGCGCCACAGGTCACGAACGACCTCGGCGACCTTGTTGACGTCACCGGACGCCAGCTTCTCGAGGTTGGCCTTGTAGCGGCGCGACCAGTTGGTCGGCTCTTCGGTGTGCGGGGCGCGCAGCACCTGGAACACCTTGTCCAGGCCCTCCTGCCCGACAACGTCACGGACGCCGACATATTCGGCGTTTTCCGCTGGAACTCGAACGGTCAGGTCTCCCTGGGCGACCTTCAAGACGAGGTATTCCTTCTGTTCGCCTTTGATGGTCCGGGTTTCGATCGCTTCGATCAATGCAGCACCGTGGTGTGGATAGACAACGGTGTCTCCGACCTTGAAAATCATCAGTTTCGAGCCCCTTTCACAAACCAATGTTAGCACGGCGGCCAACAGCGTGCGGAACAACGATGCAGGTCAGGGGCACCGTGGGTGAAGAGAGGGGGTTGACAGGGTGACGAAACCGTGCAACACGGGCGCCCGGCACGACCCCCAGCACACCCCCGTCTGACCAGCGTCGCAGCGCTCGGCCACCACGCCGGGAACCCTCAGCTACCGCCGCGCCGCGCTACCTACTACTGTGCATAGTCGAACCGCGGCGGCGCGACAGTGCCGTCCACACAGGCCGAGCAGGAGGCTGTTGTGAACCGCTTGACGAATCGCCTCGTGGCCGCATCCGCTGGCCTGGCCGCCTGCAGTTTGATTCTGACGGGCTGCGGGGCGGGCCAGATCTCGCAGACCGCCGACCAGCAGTCGGCCGTCAACGGCGCCACTGCGAATGTCGCCAACATCGCCCTGCGCAACATTCACCTGCAGGCAGTGCAGACCGGCGACGCACTGAAGCCCGGCCGCACCATCGACCTGATCTTCGTGGCGGCAAACATCTCGCCGGACACCAATGACAAGCTGGTCAGCGTCAGCACCGATGTGGGCACGGTCGTGCTCACCGGCGACACCGCCATCCCGGCGGGCAGTTCGCTGATCGTCGGAAGTGCCGACGGCCAGGCCGAAGCCACCCCGATGGGCAGTGCTGAGCCGACGAAGGCCCAAGTCACGCTCAGCCAGCCGATCACCAACGGACTGACGTACAAGTTCACATTCGCCTTCGACAAGGCCGGCCAGGGCACCGTCGAGGTGCCGATCTCGGCCGGCGGCGCGCCGCGGCAGGACGGCGACCCCGTCGGCGGCCCGCACGAGTGAGCTGACACGAACCGCGTAATGCGGGGTTCTGTCATACCCACCGGATAGCGTCACGGCGTGGCCAAGGCGCGTTCGCAGTACCGATGCTCGGAATGTCGCCACACCATGGCCAAGTGGGTCGGTCGCTGCCCGGAATGCGGGACTTGGGGCACCCTCGACGAGGTGGCCGCGGCCGCCGGCGCCGCGAGCACATTGCACCGCGCAGTGGTGCCGTCCTCACCCGCGGTGCCGATCAGTTCCATCAATCCCGACCGCACGCGCCACTTCCCCACCGGGGTCGACGAGCTCGACCGGGTGCTTGGTGGCGGCGTGGTACCCGGCTCGGTCAGCCTGCTGGCCGGTGATCCCGGAGTCGGCAAGTCGACCCTGTTGCTCGAGGTCGTGCACCGGTGGGCGCAATCGGGGCGGCGCGCGCTGTATGTATCCGGCGAGGAGTCGGCCGGCCAGGTCCGGATGCGCGCGGAACGCACCGGCTGCACCCACGACGAGGTCTTTCTAGCTGCCGAGTCCGACGTGAACACCGTGCTCGGCCACATCGAGGCGGTGCAGCCCAGTCTCGTGGTGGTCGACTCCGTGCAGACGATGACGGCCGGCGACACCGACGGCGTGGTCGGCGGGGTCACCCAGGTGCGGGCGGTGACGACGGCGCTTACCGCGGCGGCCAAGTCCGGCAGCGTGGCGCTGGTGCTGGTCGGGCATGTCACCAAGGACGGCGCGATCGCCGGTCCGCGCTCGCTGGAACATCTGGTGGATGTGGTCTTGCACTTCGAGGGCGATCGCAACTCGGCCCTGCGCATGGTTCGCGGCGTCAAGAACCGATTCGGCGCCTCCGATGAGGTCGGTTGTTTCCTGTTGCACGACAACGGAATTGAAGGTGTTTCCGATCCGTCAGGGTTGTTCCTCGACGATCGTCCCAACCCAGTGCCCGGCACCGCGGTCACGGTGGCGCTCGACGGCAAGCGCCCGCTGATTGGCGAGGTTCAGGCACTGTTGGCCTACCGCCCGGAGAACGCACCGCAGCGGCGCGCTGTCAGCGGGGTGGACAGTTCACGCGCGGCGATGATCGCTGCAGTGCTCGAGCGCCGCGCGAGCCTGAAGGTGAGTGCCACCGATATCTACCTGTCCACGGTCGGCGGGATGCGGTTGATGGATCCCTCCTCTGACCTGGCGGTGGCAATGGCGATGGCCTCGGCGTATGCCGATCTGCCCCTGCCAAGCACCACCGTGGTGATCGGCGAGGTCGGCCTGGCCGGTGATCTGCGGCGGGTCACCGGCATGGACCGTCGGCTGGCCGAGGCGGCTCGGCTTGGCTTCACCGAGGCCCTGGTTCCGGTCGGCTGCGCCACCGTGCCGAAGGGCTTCCGGGCCATTGAATCGGCCACCATCGGGGACGCGCTGCGCTCGATGCTGTCGATCGCAAAACGGCCGCACGACAAGGTCGTTACGCCGCTTCGGCGGGAGGGGTCGAGTAACGACCTCGGCGACGTGGACAATAAGTGGCTGTGAGCACTGCCAACCGTTCGAACGGCTCGGCACAGCCGTCCGTTGCCACGCTGCGCGAGACCATCGGGCGGCTGGCGCCGGGGACTGCCCTGCGCGACGGCTTGGAGCGCATCCTGCGTGGTCGGACGGGTGCGCTGATACTGCTGGGTTACGACGAACGGGTCGAGTCGATCTGCGACGGCGGGTTTTCACTGGACGTGCGGTTCGCCCCGACTCGACTGCGCGAGCTCTCCAAGATGGACGGCGCTGTGGTGCTGTCCACCGACGGCAGCAGGATCGTACGGGCCAACGTGCAACTGGTGCCGGACCCGACGATTCCCACCGACGAGTCCGGTACCCGCCACCGGTCCGCCGAGCGCGCCGCCATCCAGACCGGCTATCCGGTGATCTCGGTCAGCCACTCGATGAACATCGTCACCGTCTACGTCTCCGGGGAACGCCACGTCGTCGCGGATTCGGCCACCATCCTGTCGCGCGCCAATCAGGCGATCGCGACGCTAGAGCGCTACAAAGCCCGACTCGACGAGGTGTCCCGCCAGCTTTCAACCGCCGAGATCGAGGACTTCGTCACCCTGCGTGATGTCATGACGGTGGTGCAGCGACTGGAGATGGTGCGCCGCATCGGGCTCGAAATCGACTACGACGCAGTCGAACTCGGCACCGACGGCCGGCAGTTGCGGCTACAGCTCGAGGAGCTGCTTGGTGGTAACGACACCGCCCGCGAGCTGATCATGCGCGACTATCACGCCAACCCCGACCCGCCGTCCAAAGCTCAGGTGGCTTCGACGCTGGCTGAATTGGATTCGCTGTCGGACACCGAGCTGCTCGACTTCACCGCGTTGTCGCGGGTCTTCGGATACCCCTCGACGTCCGAGGCGCAGGATTCCGCACTCAGCGCACGCGGCTATCGGGCCATGGCGGGTATCCCGCGCCTGCAGTTCGCCCACGTCGATCTGCTGGTTCGGCGGTTCGGCTCGCTGCAGGGTCTGCTGGCGGCCAGCGCCACCGACCTGCAGTCCGTGGAGGGGATCGGCGCCATGTGGGCGCGCCACGTCCGCGAGGGTTTGTCCCAGCTGGCCGAGTCGACGATCGCCGATCGGTTGGTCTAGAAACGTTGAAACCGCACTGAGAGCGGTCTCAACGTCAACGTCAGTGGTTTAGCCCGCGGGTGCTGGCGCCGGTGGCGGCGCCTCGCCTGGAGCGCCGGCCGGCGGCTGCTCACCGGCAGGCGGCGTGGCACCGGGTGGCGGCGCGTCAGCCAGGATGAACGGCACCGTGGCCGACCGGAGATTGCCGAGCTGGACAACCAGGTTGTACGTACCGGGGCCGATCGGCTGGCGCGGCAGCGGACACTGCGGTGCGGAGCCCATGCCGGTCCAGGTGACCTCGGTGGTCACCTGCTCGCCCGGGTTGAACGTCTTGACCAGCGTCTCGTTGGAGGGCGCGCAGTCCAGGTTCGACCACAGCCGGTTTCCGTCCAGCGAGTAGACGTAGGCGGCCAGCACGGCTGCGCCGACGTCACGCTTGCAGGCGACCAGGCCGATGTTGGTGACGACCATGGTGAACTTCGGCTGGTCACCGATTGCGTACTGCGGCTGGTTGGTGATGCCCTTGACCGCCAGATTGGAATCCGGGCAGTCGTCACCCTCCTTGAGCACCGGCGGCGGCACGACGGCCGCGGTGGGCGTCGGCGCCACCGAAACCGGGCCCGCGGCCGGCAGCGGCGGTGCAACGACAGGAGTCTTGTTGTCCGGCTGCGGTGTCTGCGGTTGAGCCGCAGTAGTGGTCTTGACGGTGCTCTTCGTGTCGGAGCCACCGCTGAAGATCACGAAGGCCACGCCGACGACGATCGCCGCAACTACCGCGACGATGCCGATCGCAAGGCCACGGCGTCGCCAATAGATTTGCGTGGGGAGAGGTCCACGCGGTTCGAGATCCAGCACGTTCTCACGGTAAGCCCAGGTCACCGCGAGTTGTTCGACCCCGCTCGGCGTGTCGCCTTGTTCGCTAGCTGTAAAAGTGGTTATTCGCCGATATCGCCGAGGTGTTCACGCAGCACAACCTTGCCGTCCGCGAGGTGATAGGTCAGCCCGACGATGGCCAGAGTGCCCGCTGTGATCCGCTCCGAAATAAGGGTCGACCGAGCCAACAGCTGCGTACCGGTCTCGATCACATGGCGGGCCTCGAACTCGTCGACGCGGGTCAGCCCGTCGCGACGGCCCAACAGGATCGACGGCGTGACGCGCTCCACAAGATCGCGGATGTAGCCGCCGGGCACCACGCCATCATCGAGGGCCGACAAGGTGGCCTTCACCGCGCCGCAACTGTCGTGGCCGAGTACTGCGATCAGCGGCACGTTGAGCACGCCGACCGCGTATTCGATGGAGCCGAGCACAGCGGAGTCGATGACGTGCCCCGCGGTGCGCACCACGAACATGTCACCGAGGCCCTGATCGAAGATGATCTCCGCGGCGACGCGGCTGTCGGCGCAACCGAAGACGACGGCGGTCGGGCGCTGTGCGTCGGCCAGCCTCGCGCGGTCTTCGATGCTCTGGCTGGGATGGTCAGGCTGGCCGGCGACGAATCGCTCGTTACCCTCTTTGAGTGCCTTCCAAGCGGTTACGGGGCTGGTGTTCGGCATGGCCCATATTCTGCACTGCCGCCCGCTGCAGGATGCAATGACCATCGATTCCGCTGAAGTCGTCGCCTGGTACTCCCACGCCCGGCGCGACCTTCCCTGGCGCGGACCCGACGTGACGGCGTGGCAGATCCTGGTCAGCGAGTTCATGCTGCAACAGACCCCGGTGGCCCGGGTGGCGCCGATCTGGCTCGAGTGGGTGGCCCGCTGGCCCACGCCGTCGGCTACGGCGGCCGCCAGTGCCGCCGATGTGCTTCGGGCCTGGGGCAAGCTCGGCTATCCGCGGCGGGCCAAGCGGTTGCACGAGTGCGCTATCGCGATCGCGGCCGAGCACGGCGACCGGGTGCCCGACGACGTCGAGGTGCTACTCACCCTGCCCGGGATCGGCGCGTACACCGCACGCGCGGTGGCCTGCTTCGCCTATCAGCAGAGCGTGCCCGTGGTGGACACCAACGTGCGCCGGGTGGTGGCGCGTGCGGTGCACGGGCTGGCCGACGCGGGCAATCCGTCGGCGACGCGTGACCTCGCCGATGTGGCCGCACTGCTGCCCAATGATGCGACAGCTCCGGTGTTTTCGGCCGGGCTGATGGAACTGGGCGCCACGGTGTGCACGGCGCGATCGCCCAAGTGCGGCATCTGCCCACTGAGGGTGTGCGCGTGGCGCGCGGCCGGCTACCCGCCCGGCACCGGTGCGCCGCGGCCGACGCAGCGCTACGCGGGCACCGACCGGCAGGTGCGCGGCCGGCTGCTCGACGTGCTGAGGGCCAGCTCGGCTCCGGTCGTGCGCGAGCATCTCGATGTGGTGTGGCTGACCGACACCGCACAGCGCGATCGCGCGCTGGACTCGCTGCTGGTGGACGGTCTGGTGGAGCAGACGGCGGACGGCCGGTTCGCGCTGGCAGGCGAAGGCGACGATGCGGCCCCCGCACCCCAAGGAGGAGCCAAGCAAAAAACAGACGAAGGCGGCTAGGCAGAGCGGGTAAAGCGGCGCCGGTAGTCAGACGGGGTGACACCGACGATGCGCCGAAAGTGATGGCGCAGGAGGGTAGCGGTGCCGAAACCGGCCCGCTCGGCGATGCGGTCGACGTCGAGATCGGTCTCCTCGAGCATGCGACGCGCGTAGAGCACCCGTTGATCGGTAACCCACTGCATCGGGGTGGTGCCGGCCTCTTCAACGAAACGCCGGGCGAAGGTGCGCGCCGACATGTTGGCGCGCCTGGCCATACTTGCCACCGAGTGCGGTTTGTCGAGATTGGACAGTATCCAATCTAGTTGCGGGGCAAAGCCTTCCGAACATCGAGTGGGTATGGGTTGCTCGATGTACTGGCGCTGGCCGCCGTCCCGCTGAGGCGGCACGACCATTCGTCGGGCGATGATGTTGGTGACCGCACTGCCCAGTTCACGACGGACCAGGTGCAGGCTGGCGTCGATGCCCGCGGCGGTGCCTGCACTGGTCACCAGATCACCGTCGTCGACGAACAGCACGTTGCGGTCGATGATGGCGGTCGGATAGCGCAGGGCGAGTTCGTCGGCGTGCATCCAATGAGTGGTGCAGCGCCGGCCGTCGAGCAGTCCCGCCTCCCCTGCGACGAACGCGCCCGAACACACGGTGAGGATCGTCGACCCGGCGGCGTGAGCGGCGCGCAGGGCTTCCAGCGCCTCAGGCGGGTACGCCTCGACCGGGCCGGTGACCGCGGAGACCGCCACCACGTCGGCCCCGGTCAAGGCGTCGAGACCGTGGTCGGGCACCAGCTGGGCGCCGACGCTGGTACGCAACGGCTTACCCGCGTGTGGACCGCACACCTTGAAGTCGAAGTTGGGCACACCGTCTCCGGACCGGTCGATGCCGAATACTTCGCAGATCACGCCGAACTCGAACACCGCGACGCCGTCGAGCACCAGCGCCGAGACACTCTTCAATGGCATGGCAGGATTTTATCTCACAAGGTCAGTGCTGCCACTGTTGGCTGGATCTTTTCTGACGAATCATTACTGCCATGAGTGCGTTGACCAACTTCTTCACCAAACTGCGACTGCACGCCGATCAATTCCGGGTGAGCGCACCGATGGTCGGTCCACTCTTCGACGACGCCGATCAACGCCGAATCAGCCACGACCTGGACGCCGTCCGCACGCGCTTCGAACAGCACCCGGCGTGGCCGTCGTCAGGCGCCCTCGGGGAGCGCCGCTAGGAACGACTCGACAGCGTCCCGGTATCGATCCGGGGCGTCATCGTGCACGAGATGGCCCGCTCCCGGCACATGCACGTACGTGGCGGCCGCACCGGCCATCTCCGCCATCCGGCGCATCTGCCCCGCCGGTGCCACGGAGTCACCCGCTTCGATCAACAACACGGGGGCGCGCACGGCCTGCCACTGCTGCCAATAGTCGCGAGTGCCCCACTGCCCGGCAATCTCGATCCATCGAGCCGGCTGGCCGTGCAGGCGCCAGCCGGTCGCGGTCCGGTCGAACGCCTCCAAAAAGTAGCGGCCTGCAACCGGCCCGAATTCTTCGTAAACCTCTTCTGCAGTGGAGTATTCGATCGGCAGCGCATGTACCCACGGCTCCCACGGTCCGGTGGTTCGGCCGACGAAGTCCGGTGCCATGTCCTCCACCACCAGCGCGCTCACCAGATCGGCCCGCTGCGCGGCCAGACACCACGAGTGCAACCCGCCCATCGAGTGCCCGACCAGCACTGCCGGGCGGCCGAGCTGCACGACGGCATCACCGAGGTCTGCGACGAACCGCTCGGTGCTCACGGGTGCGGGATCCACGACCTCGCGGCCGCGATGCCAGGGGGCGTCGTAGGTGTACACCGCGCCGAACCGGGTCAGCCATGGCACTTGCCGCGACCACGTGGTGCCACGGCCCATGAGGCCGTGAACCAACACCAGCGGCCGCCCGGCGCCGCCCCTGTGCGTCAGCGATTCGGTGCTCACCGCTTCATCTTGCGCGGTCGTCCACCGCCCTCGGTGGGCGCGGTAGCCTTGCGCCATGTCCGTGGTGAAGATCAACGCAATCGAGATTCCACCGGGTGCCGGCCCCGAATTGGAGAAGCGGTTCGCCAACCGCGCTCACGCCGTCGACAACCAGCCCGGATTCCTCGGGTTCCAACTACTACGGCCGGTCAAGGGCGAGGACCGCTACTTCGTGGTGACCACGTGGGAGTCCGAGGAGGCCTTCCAGGCATGGGCCAGCGGACCGGCCATCCACGCACACGCCGGTGAGCGTGCCAACCCGGTGGCCAAGGGTGCCGATCTGCTGGAGTTCGAGGTTGTGTTGGACGTTGCCGGGACCGGCGCGAAGGCGTAGCGCACGCCGGGTGCGTCGAAGCGTGGTGGCCCTGGCCACCGTGATCGCCTCCGCCGCTACCCTGGCAACCAGCTGCTCACCGGCACCCACGCCACCGGCCAACGCCGGCGCGGGTGTGCGTATCGACCTCAACACTCCCACGGGGGTGCGGGCCAAACAGGTCATGGACATGCTGAACTCGGACTGGCCCATCGGCCTGGACAACGTCAAGACCCTGGCCACCACCGAGATGGTGGACCCGGTGGCGCACAGCATGGACTCGCTGTGGTGGGACCGTCCCTACACGCTGGCCGGAGTGGACATCGGCGCCAACGTGGCCACCCTGCACCTGCTGACGTCCTACGGCGCACGCCAGGACATCGACCTGCGCATCGGGGATGACACGTTCGTCAGCCGGTTCGCCGTCACCACCGAGAAACCGAAGATCGACTCCTGGCAGGACGTCGACACCGCATTGAGCCGCACGGGTGCCCGATATTCGTGGCAGGTGTCCAAGGTCAATGACGGCCGCTGCGAGAAGGTCGCGGGCACCAACACATCCGAATCCCTGCCGCTGGCTTCGATTTTCAAGACCTATGTGCTGTACGCGGTCGAAAGTGCCATCACGGCAGGCACGTTGAACTGGGACGACAAACTCACCATCACCGCCGAGGGCAAGAAACTCGGTACCTCAGGCTTTGACAAGCTGCCACCCGGCTCGCAGATCACGGTGCGTCAGGCGGCGGGCAAGATGATCTCCACGAGCGACAATATGGCCACCGATCTGCTGATCGGGCGCCTCGGAACCCACGCCATCGAAGAGGCGCTGGTCGCCGCGGGCCATCACGACCCGGCGAGCATGACTCCGTTCCCCACTATGCGGGAACTGTTCGCCATCGGCTGGGGCAATCCCGATGTGCGTCAGGAGTGGAAGACCGCCGCAATGCCGCAGGACCGCGCAAACCTGTTGCAACAAGCTGATTCCCGGCCCTACGACCCGGACCCGTATCGCTCCCACGCGCCCGGTTCGGCCTACGGGGCCGAGTGGTATGGCAACGCCGAGGACATCTGCCGCGTGCATGCCGGCCTGCAGCACAACGCCGTTGGCCGAGCATCCCAGGTCAAGGATGTCATGTCCGAAACCGCGGGCATCGACCTCGACCCGGCTGAGTGGCCCTATATCGCCGCCAAGGCAGGCAACTTACCCGGAGATATGACGTTCAGCTGGTATGCCGTCGACCGCACCGGTCAGGCATGGGTGGTCAGCTTCCAGTTCAACTGGCCCCGCTTCCACAGCGCTAACGCCGGCGGCTGGGCCATGACGATCATCAAGCAGGTCTTCGGATTACTGCCCCGGTACCGCTGATCGGCTCGAATCGCGCTAGCGTCAAATCGCTTTCGTCCATTCGACACTGAGTTCGTCTCGCTCGCCGAATCTGACCAAGTGAGACCCGATCACATCTTGAAGTCGGGCCAGCTCATCAGCCGGTGCGCTGAGATGCAGATCCAGCACCCCGTCCCCTGCCGCGACGGTGGCTCGACCGGCCCCGAGATCGATCCAGCCGCTTTCTGCGTCGGCCGACCATTCCCCTCCATTACGCCGCCCGAGATGGGCGACCAGTTGCTTGCCATAACGCGCGGGCCGATCGGTGGCCACGGCGGCGTGTGCTTCAGAAGTCATATCGGATTGCCTTCCACCTAGTCAGTCACAACAATTGTGTTTTCACAATTATTATTCCATAACTATCGAATGGGCTGCTGCACTAATACCGATCGCAGCGTCCACACCATCCCCTGAAGTGCAGGCGGGTGTGGCCGGCAAGCGCAACATCGATGCGCCAGAACGACTTCGGCAGAGCATCCACCGCGTTGAGAATGACCGCGCGGATCGCCGAGCAGCTCGGCAGTCTGGCGGGCTCGAGACTCCGGCCGGGTCAGCACCGTATCGGCGGCACCGACGTCGAGCCCGTCGAGCTGCCGGCGACCCGGCGCGTTCGGATCCTCGTCGACCGGAAATCGCCCGGCTGCCATGGCATCGGTCATGGCATGCGACACCAGGGTCAGCCGGACGACCTCACTCACGCCGCCTATGGATCGCTCCGCAAGCGTCGCTCACGCAGGGATGGGCTCCCGCTCCTTGGCGTCGAGCAGCCGGGACAGCATGGCCGCGCCGAACAGACCGATCGTCGTCCAGACAATCACCTGGGTGCCCAACGCATACAACCGGAACTCGTACAGATCGACCGCGGGGAAGCCCGGGAACACGATCATCCCGGCATCGTTGACCATTGGGCCCGGGGTCTCGTTGATGGTCGGCAGGATGAGCATCACTATCATGACGGCGACGATGTATGCCCCGCCTGCGGCCAGCGTCGCATTCCAGGCACCCAGCTTCGGTGTGAGCTGGAACGCGAGATAGACCGAGGCGACCATCAACAACGCTGACAGCGCCACCATCAGCAGGTAGAGCAGAGCACGCTGCTTGATGGTTTCTTCCAGGCTGGTTGCCGGCGGGTTGGGCGGGTACTTGAGCGCGGGCACCACCCACAGCGAGATGAGCATGGCCCCCGCGGTCAGCACCGCCAGCTTGCGGGCGGACACGTTGGTGATTCGGCTGTATGCCACGCAGAACACCACGGCGAACAATGCACCAAGTGCCACGCTGAAGAGAAGCACGCCCAGTCCCATACCGATGTTGGACTGCACTGCGCGGGTGAACAGCTCCCCACCTTCGGCATGGGTGTGCCCATGACCGGACGCCGTCTCCATGGCCTCATGTGCGGCGGCGGTGCCGTCCTCGAAATCGATGGACCGGCCCACGATCGGTTCGATGAAGATCTTCGACCAGATGAATCCGAGCACACCTGCAAGGGCGCCGGCCAGAATGCCGCGCCAGATTATTGACTTTTCCATTTGCTTGAGTGAGTCGAGTCAGTGGCAGGGAAAGCCGAGCAGATGGCGGGCGTCATGTACGAATTCGTGGATGTACATGTTGTTGCCGAACACCGAAGTGGCGCCCTGGTCGACGCCGACGAAGTACAGGACCAAGAGCGCAAAAAACGCGGTCAACGAGAGCCAGACGACGGCCTTGGTGGCCGAAAGGTCGACGGCGCGAGAGCGATCCGACCGTGTTTGCGGAGTAGACATTGGAGTCCTTTCAGGGAGCTGCGCGTCCCACCAATGAACTTTTGACGGGCTTCGGGTCTGACTTTCAACAGTGGCGCGACCGTTCTGGAGTTTCACCAGATTCCTCGACTCGTCTCTTACACCGGAGATCCTATACGTAAGCCAATTAGCTGGCGCCGTAACCCAACTGTTGGGCGGTGTACTTGGCGGCGTCGGTGAGCGGGACCGCCTGCACCGCAGTGCCGTACGCGCAGATCTCAGTCCAGACGTCGCCGAGTTCGGTGGTGTCGAAACGCATTCCGACGATCGCGTTGCCGCCGCGATTACGGGCCTCGGCCATCAACCGGTTCATGGCCTCGTTGCGGCTCTCCGCGAGGTTCTTGGTCATGCCCTGCAGCTCGCCGCCGAACATGCTCTTGAAGCCCGCGCCCATTTGGGAGAACGCATTGCGCGATCGCACGGTGAGGCCGAACACCTCACCGCATACTCGCTGGATCTCCCAGCCCGGAATGTCGTTGGTGGTAACCACAAGCATGAGCAGAGATTAGCGGTCGCCACCGTGCGATTCGATGCAGTCACGCAGTATTCATCGCGCATACGAAAAGGCCCCCGACATTGTCGGGGGCCTTTTCGCTGCTTTGCTATTCGCTGGCGGTGCCTGCGTTGGCCAGGTCCGCCTCGATGGTGTCCGGCTTGGGCCCACCGACGAAGGTGAACTTCGCGTCCTCGCCGGCGCCTTCGCCGTCCCAGTTCTCGACGTCGACCGTGACCAGCTGACCAGGGCCGACCTCGTCGAAGAGGATCTTCTCGCTCAGGGCGTCCTCGATCTCGCGCTGGATGGTCCGGCGCAGCGGCCTGGCACCCAGCACCGGGTCGAAGCCGCGCTTGGCCAGCAGCGCCTTCGCCTGGTCCGTCAGCTCCATCTCCATGTCCTTGGTCTTGAGCTGCTTGGACACCCGGCCCACCATGAGATCGACCATCTGGATGATCTCGTCCCTGGTGAGCTGGTGGAAGACGATGATGTCGTCGATGCGGTTGAGGAACTCCGGACGGAAGTGCTTCTTCAGCTCGTCGTTGACCTTCTGCTTCATCCGCTCGTAGTTGTTGTCGCCGCCGCCCTGGGTGAAGCCAAGACCGACCGCCTTGGAAATGTCGGACGTACCCAGGTTCGAGGTGAAGATCAGCACGGTGTTCTTGAAGTCGACCGTGCGGCCCTGGCCGTCGGTGAGACGGCCGTCCTCGAGGACCTGCAACAGGGTGTTGTAGATCTCCTGGTGGGCCTTCTCGATCTCGTCGAACAGCACGACCGAGAACGGCTTGCGCCGCACCTTCTCGGTGAGCTGGCCGCCCTCCTCATAGCCGACATATCCGGGCGGAGCACCGAAGAGCCGCGACGCGGTGAACCGATCGTGGAACTCGCCCATGTCGATCTGGATCAGAGCGTCGTCGTCGCCGAACAGGAACTCCGCCAGCGCCTTGGACAGCTCGGTCTTACCGACACCGGACGGGCCGGCGAAGATGAACGAACCCGACGGGCGCTTGGGATCTTTCAGGCCCGCACGGGTACGGCGGATGGCCTTCGAGACAGCGCGGACGGCATCCTCTTGCCCGATGATCCGCTTGTGCAGCTCGTCCTCCATGCGCAGCAGCCGAGTGGTCTCCTCCTCGGTCAGCTTGAACACCGGAATGCCGGTCCAGTTGCCCAGGACCTCAGCGATCTGCTCATCATCGACCTCGGCCACGACATCGAGATCGCCTGAGCGCCACTGCTTTTCACGCTCAGCACGCTGAGCGACCAGCTGCTTCTCACGGTCCCGCAGATTGGCGGCCTTCTCGAAGTCCTGCGCGTCGATCGCGGACTCCTTCTCCCGGCGCGCGTCGGCGATCTTCTCGTCGAACTCACGCAGGTCTGGCGGAGCGGTCATCCGGCGGATCCGCATCCGGGCGCCCGCCTCGTCGATCAGGTCGATCGCCTTGTCCGGCAGGAACCGGTCGTTGATGTATCGGTCAGCCAGAGTGGCCGCCGCGACCATCGCCGCATCGGTGATCGACACCCGGTGGTGCGCCTCGTACCGGTCGCGCAGACCCTTGAGGATCTCGATGGTGTGCGCCACCGTCGGCTCACCGACCTGGACCGGCTGGAACCGGCGCTCCAGGGCGGCATCCTTCTCGATGTACTTGCGGTACTCGTCGAGGGTGGTCGCGCCGATGGTCTGCAGCTCGCCACGAGCCAGCTTGGGCTTGAGGATCGACGCCGCGTCGATGGCGCCCTCGGCGGCACCCGCACCGACGAGCGTGTGCAGCTCGTCGATGAACAGGATGATGTCGCCGCGGGTGTTGATCTCCTTGAGCACCTTCTTGAGGCGTTCCTCGAAATCACCGCGGTAGCGGCTGCCCGCCACCAGCGAACCGAGGTCCAAGGTGTAGAGCTGCTTGTCCTTCAGCGTCTCGGGGACCTCACCGTGCACGATGGCCTGGGCCAGGCCCTCGACCACGGCGGTCTTTCCGACGCCGGGCTCACCGATCAGCACCGGGTTGTTCTTGGTGCGCCGGCTCAGCACCTGCATGACCCGCTCGATTTCCTTCTCGCGGCCGATGACCGGATCGAGCTTGCCCTCCATGGCGGCCGCGGTCAGGTTGCGGCCGAACTGGTCGAGGACCAGCGACGTCGACGGATTGCCGGACTCGCCGCCGCGGCCGCCGGTACCGGCCTCCGCGGTCTCCTTGCCCTGATAGCCGGACAGCAACTGGATGACCTGCTGGCGCACCCGCGTCAGCTCGGCGCCGAGCTTCACCAGCACCTGGGCGGCCACGCCTTCGCCTTCACGGATCAGGCCGAGCAGAATGTGCTCGGTGCCGATGTAGTTGTGGCCGAGCTGCAGCGCTTCGCGCAGGCTCAGCTCAAGCACCTTCTTGGCGCGCGGGGTGAACGGGATGTGCCCGGACGGCGCCTGCTGACCCTGGCCGATGATCTCCTCGACCTGGCTGCGGACACCTTCGAGTGAGATGCCCAGCGACTCCAGCGACTTGGCGGCTACGCCTTCACCCTCATGAATAAGGCCTAGCAGGATGTGCTCGGTGCCGATGTAGTTGTGGTTGAGCATCCGGGCTTCTTCTTGGGCCAGGACGACGACCCTGCGGGCACGGTCGGTAAATCTCTCGAACATCGTCGGTTACCTGCTCTCCATCACGATTAGGTACAGCGGTAGTCACCACGTACCTGTCGTCCACTCTAATGGGGGTGCGGGGAAGCGTGCTCCCTTGCCACCCCATACCGCATCCCTAACAGTGCGGACCTAGCACAGCAACGCAGCAGCGTGGGGAATCGTTTCCGGTAATCACCGATAGCCACTTCGCCGCGAGCGAACGGGCCTGCCGCCGCGGTGACAGTTGGGTGCTTGGTGCACATGTGGGGGCGAATTGCGCCCCGAGGGATCTAGGTTGCGGCGTGGAAAGCGTCGATGATGTCGGCCGGGATGCGGCCGCGTGTCGACACCTTGTGACCGTTGCGGCGTGCCCAATCCCGAATCGCAGCGCTCTGCTCACGGTCGATGGCGGCACGACCACGGCCCGCGGGACCGGAACGGCCACGGCGGCGGCCACCGACGCGGCGGCTGGCCTCAACCCACTGCTTGAGATCGTTGCGCAGTTTCTGAGCATTTTTTGAGGAAAGATCGATCTCATAGCTCACACCGTCGAGCGCGAATTCGACCGTTTCATCCGCGGCGCCCGCCCCGTCGAAATCATCGACGAGAGTGACGGTAACTTTCTTGGCCATTGCCTCACTGAATCCTTCTGCCTGCGCGCAACAACCGAGAGTTGAGCGTCTATACCAGTGTGCACCAATCTGCCACAACGGCCCACGTCATTCAACAAGGATTGAATCGGCGCACTTCAGCCATGGCGTCGAACAATCGGGAACAAAACCGTTTCCCGAATTGACAAGCCGGTGAGAACCATCAACAGACGATCGATGCCCATTCCAGTTCCTGTGGTCGGCGGCATCGCATACTCCATCGCCGCCAGGAAATCCTCGTCGAGTGCCATCGCCTCGTCATCGCCTGCGGCCGCCGCCTTGGCCTGCTCCTCGAATCGCTCGCGCTGCACGATCGGGTCGACGAGCTCGGAGTATCCGGTGGCCAATTCCATTCCGCGGGCGTATAGGTCCCACTTCTCGGTCACGCCGGGAATGGTGCGGTGCTGGCGGGTCAGCGGGGTGGTCTCCACCGGGAAGTCCTTGACGAAGGTCGGGGACCACAATGTGTCGCCCACTGTGTGCTCCCACAACTCTTCGATGAGCTTGCCGTGCCCGTAGCCGCGATCACGCGGGATCTCCACGCCGAGCCGGTCGGCAATAGCGAGTAAGTATTCAAGTGACGTGTCCGGCGTGATCTCTTCACCGAGAGCTTCAGACAACGACGGGTACATTTGAATCGACGGCCATTCTCCGTCGATGTCATAGATAGTGCCGTCCGGCAATGACAGTTGCCGCGTCCCGATCGCCTCATCCGCCACTTCTTGAATAAGTTCGCGCGTGACGATCGCCGAATCGTCGTAGGTTCCCCAAGCCTGATAAGTCTCGAGCATCGAGAATTCCGGCGAATGCGACGAATCCGCGCCTTCGTTTCGGAAGTTCCGATTCAGCTCGAAAACCTTCTCCAGCCCGCCGACCACGCACCGCTTCAGGAACAACTCCGGGGCGATTCGCAGATACAGATCCGCGTCTAGGGCATTGGAATGGGTGACAAAGGGCCGGGCGGCGGCTCCGCCGGCCAGCGTTTGCAGCATCGGTGTCTCGACCTCGAGGAAGCCCCGACGCTCCAACGCGTTACGCACCGCCCGCACCACCGCGATGCGCTGCCGGGCCACCTCCCGGGCCTGGGGACGCACGATCAGGTCGACGTAGCGCTGACGGACCCGGGACTCCTCGCTCATTTCCTTGTGCGCGACGGGCAGCGGGCGCAAAGCCTTGCTGGCCATCAGCCAGGAATCGGCCAGTACCGACAGCTCGCCGCGGCGGGAGCTGATCACCTCGCCGTGCACGAACACGATGTCGCCGAGGTCGACCTCGGCCTTCCACGCCTCCAGCGCGGCCTCGCCCACCCCGGCGAGGCTGATCATCGCCTGCAGCTGGGTGCCGTCACCTTCCTGCAGGGTGGCGAAGCACAATTTGCCCGAGTTTCGGGCGAACACCACCCGGCCGGTGACGCCCACGATGTCACCGGTGGTGGTGTCGGCGGCCAGGTCGGGGTAGGCGGCGCGGATCTGCGCCAGCGAATGGGTACGCGGCACCGAAACCGGGTACGGGTCTTTTCCTTCGGCCAATAGGGCCTCGCGCTTGCCCTGGCGAATCCGGAACTGCTCGGGGACGTCGGTGCCCGTCTGGTCGGTGTCCGGAGTATCTGCAGAGCTCACGACGTGCCAGCTTAAATGAGGTGATGACCTCCCTCATAAACGCGGCGGCGGTGGCAGCACTGGCGCACGAGCGGGTGGACTGGCGATTCAAGGGGCTGCCCGCCGCGTGGTCGGGCCGCACGGCCGAGCAGATCTGCGCTGAGGCGCCCGTTTTATTCAACGCCGGGCCGCTGGGACCGGTGTGCGTGCTGTCCGCCGAGGCGCTGACCCACAACGTGTCCACGATGGCCGGCTGGTGCGCGCGGCACGGCGTCGAACTGGCCCCGCACGGCAAGACCCACATGTCCCCACAGCTCGTGGCCCGGCAGTTCGACGCGGGCGCCTGCGCGGTGACGGCCGCGACGATCAGCCAGGTGCGGACCTATCGGGCGTTCGGGGTGCGCGAGGTGATCCTGGCCAACGAACTGGTCGACGCCGCGGGGCTGGCGTGGCTGGCCGCCGAACTCGACAGCGACCCCGACTTCCGCCTGATCTGTTGGGTGGACTCTGTTCGCGGCGTGGAGTTGATGACCACGGCGCTGCAGGCGGCCGGCGCGCGGCGTCCGGTCGAGGTCTGCGTCGAGATCGGTGCGGGCGGCACCCGCACCGGCTGCCGCGATGACAGGGGTGCCGATGCGGTGGCTGCGGCCGCGGTCGCCAGCCCGCGACTTCGACTGGTCGGGGTGGCAGGCTACGAGGCCGCATTGGGCCATGACGTGTCGGCCGCCGGTGTCGAGTCCGTGCGGGACTATTTGACGTGGCTGCACAGGGTCGCCACCCGGCTCGCCCCGGTGTGCGAGATTCCCGACGTCGTCGTGACTGCGGGCGGCAGTACACATTTCGACCTGGCGGCGCAGATACTGACCGGCGACTGGCGCACGATCCTGCGCAGCGGTGCATATCTGACCAACGACGACGGGCTGTATCTGCGGACCTCGCCGCTGACCAGGCCCGGCGCCGCACCCGGCGGATTCGTGGCCGCGATGCAGCTGTGGGCGCAGGTGTGCTCGCGTCCCGAGTCGGGGCTCGCGCTGGTGACGATGGGCCGGCGCGACGTCTCGTTCGATCAGGATCTCCCTGTACCACAACAGCTTCGGTGCGGTTCGAACTGGGTGGGCGAGGTGTTGGCGGGATGCGAGGTCGTCAAGCTCAACGACCAGCACGCGTTTCTGAGGCTGTCACCGGCGGCTGAAGAAGCCGTCGAGGTCGGCAGCTGGATCGCGTTCGGGGTGTCGCACCCGTGCACGGTCTTCGACAAGTGGCAGCTGATCCCGGTGGTCGACGAGCGGGGCCGGGTGGTCGAGCTCGTGCGGACCTTCTTCTAGCGTGCGGATTTGATTCGGCCGCGCTGGTTGTCGCGGTTGCGTTCGTAAACCATCCGCAGCCCGTCGAGGGTGAGATACTGGTCGTAGTGCCGCACCGTGTGCAGATCGGGCAGCATCAGCGGAGCGGTGTGCCCGGTGGCCACCACAGCCACATCGGAGCCGGCGAAGCCGTCTACGTCCTCCCTGATCCGGTTCACCAGGCCGTCCACCAGACCGGCGAACCCGAACAGCGCACCGGACTGCATACATTCCACCGTGTTCTTGCCGACCACCGAGCGTGGCCTGGTCAGCTCGACCCGGCGCAGCGCCGCAGACCGTGCGGCCGCGGCGTCCGAGGACACCTGGACGCCGGGAGCGATTGCCCCGCCGAGGAATTCGCCCTTGGCCGAGACGACGTCGACACAGATCGACGAGCCGAAGTCCACCACGATGGCCGCGGAGGAGAACTTGGCGAAGGCCGCCAGGCAGTTGACGATCCGGTCGGCACCGACCTCTTTGGGATTGTCGACCAGCAGCGGGATTCCGGTACGCACACCGGGTTCGATGAGTACGTGCGGGACTCCTGCCCAGTACTGCTCGAGCATGACCCGGACCTCGTGCATGACCGACGGCACAGTCGACAGCCCGGTGGCGCCGGTGACCCGCTCGGAGTCGTCGCCGATCAGCCCCTCGATGGTTAGGGCGAGCTCGTCGGCCGTCACCTCCGGCTCGGTACGGATCCTCCAGTGCTGCATCACTTTTGCGTGATCCCCGGAACCGGAGATCAACCCCACTACGGTGTGGGTATTGCGGACGTCGATGGCCAACAGCACGGCTACCCCAACGTCCTCGGTGACATCAGGTCGATGACGTCGTCGGGCACATAAGCCGGGTCGTCACCGAGGTCGATCTGCCGGTTGTCGGCATCGACGAACACCACCCGCGGCAGGTAGGTCCGCGCCTCGGCGTCGTCCATCACGCCGTAGGCGATGAGGATGACGAGGTCACCGGGGTGCACCAGATGTGCTGCAGCCCCGTTGATTCCGATCACCCCGGTGCCACGCTTCCCGGTGATGACGTAGGTTTCCAACCGCGCGCCGTTGTCGATGTCGACGATCGTCACCTGCTCACCCTCGAGCAGGTCGGCGGCGTCCATCAGATCAGCGTCCACGGTCACCGATCCCACGTAATGCAGGTCGGCATGCGTGACCGTCGCCCGGTGAATCTTGGACTTCAGCATCGTCCGGAACATCAATTTCTCCAAGTTATTTCGTGGTGGTCGCCGTTGCCGACGCCAGGCGGGACGGTATCGGTCGACAAATCGACGGCTATGTTGTCCAGCAGCCGGGTGGTGCCCAGCCGCGCGGCGACCAGGATGCGGGCCGGGCCGTGCGCGGGCGCCGGCTCCAGTTGCGGCCCACGTACTTCCAGATAGTCGACCTCGAAGGCCGGCACTTCGTCGAGGACGGCACGGGCGGCGTCCAGGGCGGGACCTGCACCGGCCGAGGCGGCGTACATGCCTGCCAGCAGCGCCGCTGACAATGCGCCCGCCTGCTCGCGTTCCTCGGGATTGAGATAGCGGTTGCGCGAGGACATGGCCAGCCCGTCGGACTCCCGCACGATGGGCACGCCGACAATGCGGACATCGACGTTGAGGTCGTCGACCATCTGGCGGATGAGCGCCAGCTGCTGATAGTCCTTCTCCCCGAAGAACGCCCGGTCCGGGCGCACGATCTGCAGCAGCTTCAGCACGACGGTCAACATTCCGGCGAAATGTCCAGGCCGCGAGCCGCCTTCGAGCTGTGCGCCCAGCGGCCCGGGGTGCACGGTGGTGCGGGGACCGTCGGGGTACATTGCCGACACGTTGGGGGTGAACACCACCTCGACACCTTCTGCGCTTAGCAGCTCGAGGTCGGAGTCCAGGGTTCGCGGGTAGGCATCGAGATCTTCGCTGGGCCCAAATTGCAAGGGATTGACGAAGATCGAGACCACCACCACCGCGCCCGGCACCCGCTTGGCGGCACGCACCAGAGCCAAGTGGCCGTCGTGCAGGGCGCCCATGGTCGGCACCAGCATCACCCGTCGCCCGGTATGCCGCAGCGCACGGGTGACATCCGACACCGCCTTGGGTGCGGAGTACAAGTTGAGCTGTCCTGGCGTGAACTGCGGCCCCGCGCTCACCGTCGCCGTCCTTGTCCTGACCATTCGGCCAACACCTCAACAACCTCCTCGGGGGCATGCGCACGCTGAGCGGTACGCAGCGAATTCGCGCAATATGCTTGCGCCAGTTCGGAATCCACTTGATCGAGGGCAGCGAGATGGCCCGCGACGGCGGGAGCGTCGCCGCGCGCCACCGGTCCGGTCAGCGCGGCCTGCCCGCGTTGCAGGGTGTTCTCCAGCGCGGCGCGAGCCAACGGTCCGACGATGCGTTCCGCCAGCCCGCCGGGAGCGTCGATCACGAGCTCCTGGCCGAGCAGCTCCTGCCCGGCCAGCGCCGCGCGCAACGCATCCAGCGCGTCGGCGACCACCGTGACGACGTGGTTGCTGGCATGGGCCAGTGCCGCGTGATACAGCGTCCGCGCGTCTTCGCGGACCCCGAACGGCTCGCCGCCGATCTCGAGGACCAGCGACTGGGCGATGGCATAGCCGATTTCGTCTGCGGCAGTGACGCCGAAGCAGCTGTCGGACAGCCGGGCGATGTCCTCGTCGGCGCCGGTGAAGGTCATCGCGGGATGGATGGCCAGCGGAACGCAGCCCTGCTCGGTCAGGGGCGCCAGGATCGCCACCCCGTTGGCACCCGAGGTGTGCACGACGATGGTGCCGCGGCGCACCGCTCCGGTTGCGGCCAGCCCGTTGATCAACCCGGGAAGTTCGGAGTCCGGGACAGTCAGCAGCAGTAGCTCGGCGCGGTCGGCGACGTCGGGCACCGGCAGGATCTCGGTATCGGGGAGCCGCCGCTCGGCCAGCCGGCGTGACGCAGTCGAGATCGCACTGCACGCCACCACGACATGCTCGGCACGTTCGAGCGCCACACCGAGCGCTGAGCCGACGCGGCCGGCCGAGACGATGCCCACCTTGAGCCGGGCGGGGCGCAAGCCGCTTGGGGTCCCCACGTAGACGACCTCACTGACGTCAATGAATGTGTTCGTTCCGGTCCTGTGTCGGGTACCGGACGGTCACGACCACTTTAGCGTGGCTAGTCCTCACGCCGGCGCCGCCGGCCGCCACCTTCGACAGAGCCGTTGGCCTGCAGCCGGGCGAGCAGGTCAGCCACCGATTGGCCGCCGGTCTGGTCGCCCTCGCGGGCCCTTCTCCGTGGCGCCTCTTCCTCGGCCTCCCCGCGATGCCGGGAATTGGGCGAAGGTGCCGGCGGTGCGGACATGGCGGGCTGGCCGGAGCCATCGACCGAATGGCGGGCACGCGGCGCGACAGGGTCGGCCGGCGGCTGCATCGCCGGCTCGGGGCGGAGCTGTTCCTGCGGCTCGTCGACCGGCGCAGCGTCCTCTGGCGGAGTCCAGTGTCGCCCGCGCGGCGAGTCTGCGGCGGCGGCGGCCGGAGCTGCCGCGGCCGACGGGACGACGAAACCGTTGTCGGCGTTGGCCACCCAGTTGCTGCCCGGCGCACCCGGCGGCAGCCACTGCCCCTCGGTCTCCAGCGGGCGCCATTCCGGTGCCTCGGCACCGCGCGGCCCGCGCGGTGCCGGCGGATCCGCCAAGGCCGCGGCTGCGGCCGCAACGTCTGATTGCGGTTCGGAACGAGGCAGCGGGGGTGGTGCGAACGGCCGTTCGGCGGCCGTATCGCCGTTATCGGATGGCCGCCGGTGCGATCCGCCCAGCTGCGGCTCCGGCTCTGGCTCCGGCTGAGCACGACGCCGGCGCGGCGGCGGTGGCGCGTAGGGCTGCTGCGCTGGTGGCGGCACCAGCGGTTCCTCGGGAACGTCGATAATCGGGTTCTCGGCGGTGACGGGGCGGCTGCCGGTGTCCTCGGGGCGCACCGGCGTGATCCGGCTGCTCTCGACACGACCGGGCACCGGCGGCAGGGTCGTCGTGTCCCGAGTCCAGTCGCCGGCGCGATCGCCCTCGAGCGCGGGACGCTCACCCAGATCGGCGTCGAAGAGGATCTCCAGGTTGGCCCGCAGCGCCGCCAGCTCCGAGCGCAGAGCGGCAACCTCATCGGCGGCCTGCGCGCGCAGCTCGGACGCCAGCTCGCGGCGCAGGTGTGACTCGACGCTCAGCTCGTATTCGCGACGGGCCGAGATCTCACGGTCGAGCTGCAGGTCGTAGACCAGTTTCAGGTCACGTGCGCGGGCGGCGTCGACATCGCTCTGCCTGCGGTAGATCACCGAAACGAACGCCGCGATCACGGCCGCCCACAAAGACAGAATGACCGCCAGCTTGAGCAGCTCGGTGCGGTTGGTGAAGACCAATGCGGAACTGGCCGCAATGGCAAGGACTAGCAACACTGTCAACAGCAGCCACCCCGGCCTGCGGCCGCCGCGCCGATTCTTGGCGCCGCGGGACAGAACGGTCATGGGCTGACTGTACCCGCGCGATGTCCGTGCACGTGTCGTCGAGCTGCGGCGATTCGCCGCTGGAGATCCTTGCGCGCTAGTCCCGGGCGGCGTCCGGGTCGTCCGTCGGGTCTCCGGGCGAGCGGCAGCAATGCTGCAGCCACAGCGCCGCGACCACAAGAGCCAACGCACTGAGTGCGGCAATGACCGCGCCGGGCGTATCCGCTCCGGCAACCCGCAGCTCGGCTCGGCGGGGCAACAGGTAGACCAGCACGCCGATCCACCAGCCCAGCATCACCGCCCCGACCCACGTCGAGGCCTTCGCGATCACCACGCTGCGCGCCACCGTCAGGGGGTGCAACCGACCACCACCCACGCCGATCTGCCCGTCGCGGATCTTGGCCCGTACCGACACCGCCCAAGCACCCTCGATCGCGGCGACGGCCAGCAGCGAGAGCCCGGTCCACGCCGTGATCGGCGGAAAGTACCGGTACAGGACGTGCACCAGCAGGTAGGCCAGGATCGCGACCACGACGGCCACGGCCGTGAGGTCGCGTTTGCGTGTCGGTCCCATCAGGCCTCGGGCTCTGGGTCGTCGTTGGGCTGAACCTCATCGCCCAACCGGAGCACCAGCCCGGTCAGATGCACCCCGTCGCGGTCGACCGGCTCGAGTTCGGTCAGTAGCCGATCGACTCGGCGGGTCTCCCCGGCCACCGTCAGTTCGGCATCGGGGTCGACGGCCAGCCACGGGACCATCACGAACGCCCGCAGGTGGGCCAGCGGATGCGGCAGCGTCAGGCCTTCGTCGCGGGAGAACACCTCGGTGTCGCGGTCATAGCAGCAGACGAGGTCGACGTCGAGGGTGCGCGGTCCCCACTTCTGCTCGCGGACGCGCTCGTTGGCGTCCTCCAACTCCTGCGCGCGGCGCAGCCATTCGTGGCCGTCGGCACCGGGGTCGTCGGCCACCACGATGGCGTTGAGGAACGGTCCCTGCTCGACGCCGCCCCAGGCGGCGGTCTCATAAACCGGCGACAGCGCGCGCACCGACACCCCGAGTCCGTCGACTGCCGCCTGCAGCCGCGCCATCCGGTCACCGAGGTTGGAACCGATGGAGAGCACCACCCGCGTCATGCACTACCTCCGGCGGGAACGATCTGGCCCCGGCCGCCACGCCGGGAGCGACGCGCGACGACCGCAACATCGTTGAAGGTCAACGGGATTGGCGCGTGCGGCTTGTGCACCACCACCTCGACGGCGTGCACTCGCTGGTCGTTCATCACGTCCTCGGCGATCTCGGCGGCGACCGTCTCGATGAGATTGCGCGCCGGCCCGCCGACGATGGCGGCGGCCCGCTGCGCGAGCGTGCCGTAGTCATAAGTGTCATCGAGGTCGTCACTGGCAGCGGCCTCGGCGAGGTCGATCCAGACGGTGATGTCGATGACGAAGTCCTGCCCGTCGCGACGTTCGTGGTCGAAGACGCCGTGGTTGCCGCGGACGGTCAGGCCACGCAGCTCGATGCGATCAGCCACCGATCTCCTCCCACGCACGAAGAACTTTGAGCGCGTCCACGCTCGCCCGCACGTCGTGCACGCGGACACCCCATGCCCCGCCCTGCGCGGCCAGTGCCGAGATCACCGCAGTGGCAGTCTCGCGTCCGTCCGGTGGCCGGATGGTGCCGTCCGGTTCGGCGAGCAGCGCACCGAGAAACCGTTTGCGTGACGCCCCGACGAGCACCGGTATGCCGGTGGCGACGAACTCGGGCAGCGCGTGCAGCAGCGCCCAGTTGTGCCGAGCGGTCTTGGCGAACCCCAGGCCCGGATCGATGATCAGGTTCCGGTGATCGACGCCGGCGGCGACGGCGGCGTCGACGCCGGCCAGCAGTTCGTCGCGCACCTCGGCGACCACGTCGCCGTAGTCGGGGACTTCGTGGGGCTGCGCGGAACGCACCGAGCGCCAGTGCATCAGCACCCACGGCACCTTGGCCTCGGCCATCAGCGAAGCCATCGCCGGATCGGCCTTGCCACCCGAGACGTCGTTGACGATGGTCGCACCGTTGTCCAGGGCGGCGGCCGCCACCGCCGCATGCATGGTGTCGATACTTACCGTGATGCCTTGGGCGGCAAGCTCTTTGATGACGGGTACCACCCGGGCGGCTTCCACCGAGGAGTCGATGCGCACTGCGCCGGGGCGGGTGGATTCACCGCCGACGTCGATGATCGCGGCACCCTGGGCGGCCAGGGCCAGCCCCTGCTCGACAGCTCGGGCCGGGTCCACAAAGCGTCCACCGTCGGAGAAGGAATCGTCGGTGACGTTGACAACCCCCATCACCTGCGTGCGCGGCCCGTGTGATTGCGTCATTTACGCAAGATGAGTTCCAGCGCCTCGGCTCGCGATGCCTTGTCGGTCTTGAACTGTCCGCGCACCGCCGAAGTCGTGGTGATGGCCCCCGGCTTACGCACCCCGCGCATCGCCATGCACAGGTGCTCGGCCTCGATGACGACGATGACCCCGCGCGGCTTGAGCTTGCGCATGATCGCGTCCGCGACCTGACCGGTAAGCCGCTCCTGCACCTGCGGGCGCTTGGCGTACAGATCGACCACCCGGGCCAGCTTCGACAGGCCTGTGATGCGTCCGTCCACGCCGGGGATGTAGCCGACATGCGCCATTCCGTGGAACGCCACCAGATGGTGCTCGCAGGTGGAATACATCGGGATCTGCTTGACCAGGACCAGCTCGTCGTGCTGCTCGTCGAAGGTGGTCTCCAGTACCGCATCCGGGTCGGTGTACAGACCGGCGAACATCTCCTGGAAAGCCCGCGCGACGCGGGCCGGAGTGTCCACTAAACCGTGCCGGTCAGGGTCCTCCCCGACTGCCAACAGCAATTCACGAACGGCCGCCTCGGCCCGCGGCTGATCGAACACCGGTACATCCCGCGCGACCGAATTGGGCTGCGACATCGGAGCTCCGTTCGTCATTTAACCGTTGTCCGGCGCTTTCGACCGACCGCCGTCGTCACCCGAATCTTGTTGCGGGCCGCTACTCGGCCCGGCGTGACGCGGTGCAGGTTGCGGCTGATAGGGCGGATACGGCTGGCCGTGTTGCTGCCCAGGCGGCGGGCCCCACCCCTGCTGCGGCGGCGGGTACCAGTAGCCGCCCTGCGGCGGCGGACCTTGAGGCGGCCAGCCGGGAGCGTGCCAGCCGGCCGGCGCGCCATAGTCGGGCTGCGTCGAGCCGGGCTGGGCAGGCTGACCGCCGGTGTGCGCGCCGTTGCCGTTTCCGCCTCGGGGCTGCTGGGCCTGCGCCGCGGCACTGGCCTGTGCGATGGCCTTCTTGAAGGCCGGCTCCGGCATCGGCTTGGGCCACGGCTCACCGCGTTCGATGGCCAGCTCGCCCGGTGTCTTGATCGGCGGCTTGTCCGACGGAATACGCCCGCCGAAGTCGTCGAACACCGTCAGTCGGGGCCGCTTCTTCACGTCGGAGAAGATCGCTTCCAGCTCCTTGCGGTGCAGGGTCTCCTTCTCCAGGAGCTCACCGGCCAGCGTGTCGAGCACGTCGCGGTACTCGGTGAGGATCGCCCACGCCTCGGTGTGGGCCGCCTCGATGAGCTTGCGGACCTCGTCGTCGATGTCGCGAGCGACCTCGTGGGAGTAGTCCGACTGGGTGCCCATGGTGCGGCCCAGGAACGGGTCGCCGTGCTCGGTGCCGTACTTGACCGCGCCCAGCTTCGAGCTCATGCCGTACTCGGTGACCATCGCGCGGGCGATCTTGGTGGCCTGGTCGATATCGGACACCGCGCCAGTGGTGGGCTCGCGGAACACCAGTTCCTCGGCGGCACGCCCGCCCATCGCGAACACCAGCCGGGCGATCATCTCCGAGCGAGTCATCAGCCCCTTGTCGTCCTCGGGCACCGAGACGGCGTGACCGCCCGTGCGGCCGCGGGCCAGGATGGTCACCTTGTAGATCGGCTCGATGTCGGGCATCGCCCACGCCGCCAGGGTGTGGCCACCCTCGTGGTAGGCGGTGATCTTCTTCTCCAGCTCGCTGATCACGCGGCCCTTGCGTCGCGGACCACCGATCACCCGGTCGACGGCTTCCTCCAGCGCGGCAGCAGTGATGATGGTGCCGTTCTCGCGGGCAGTGAGCAGCGCGGCCTCGTTGATGACGTTGGCCAGGTCGGCGCCCGACATTCCGACGGTGCGCTTGGCCAGTCCGTCGAGGTCGGCGTCGGGGGCCATCGGCTTGCCCGCCGAGTGCACCCGCAGCACGGCCTTGCGGCCGGCGAGGTCGGGGCTGGTGACGGGGATCTGGCGGTCGAAACGGCCCGGGCGAAGAAGGGCGGGGTCGAGGATGTCGGGCCGGTTGGTGGCCGCGATCAGGATGACGCCCTGCCGGTCGCCGAAGCCGTCCATCTCGACGAGCAACTGGTTCAGCGTCTGCTCGCGTTCGTCGTGGCCACCGCCCATGCCGGCGCCGCGCTGGCGGCCGACGGCGTCGATCTCATCGACGAAAATGATGCACGGGCTGTTCTGCTTGGCCTGCTCGAACATGTCGCGCACCCGGGAGGCGCCGACGCCCACGAACATCTCGACGAAGTCCGAACCCGAAATCGTGAAGAACGGAACTCCGGCCTCGCCTGCCACGGCGCGGGCCAGCAGCGTCTTGCCGGTGCCGGGCGGGCCGTAGAGCAGCACGCCCCGGGGGATCTTGGCGCCCAACGCCTGGTACCGCGACGGGTTCTGCAGGAAGTCCTTGATCTCGTAGAGCTCTTCGACCGCCTCGTCGACACCTGCGACGTCGGCAAAGGTGGTCTTGGGCATGTCCTTGCCCAGCTGTTTGGCCTTGGACTTGCCGAACCCGAAGCCCATCCGCCCGCCGGTCTGCATGCGAGAGAACAGCACGAACAGGCCGACGAGCAGCAGCAGCGGCAGCATGTAGACCAGCAGCGAGCCCAGGATGCTGCCCTGGTTGACCACGGTGTTGGTCTTTACGCTCTTGGCGCTCAGCGCGTTGAACAGGTCGACGGCGTACCCGGTCGGGTACTTCGTGATGACCTTGTTGGAGTTCTCGGTGTCGCCGTTGCCGTTCTTGAGCTCCAGGCGAAGCTGCTGCTCCCGGTCGTCGATCTGCGCGCTCTTGACGTTGTCGCTGTTGATCTGCGCCATCGCCACCGAGGTGTCGACGGGTTTGAAGCCCCGGGTGTCGTCACTGAAATAGAAGAACGACCAGCCGAGCAGCAGCACGACGGCAATCACCGTGAGTGTGCGGATCACGTTTTTGCGGTTCATCAAGCATCGGCCTGTGCGGCCCGGTCCTTCCGATATGCGCAGCTGGGATAGTTCAGGCTACCGCTACCCCAACGTGGGCAAGTGCCCCCAGGGTTTCCATCACCCGTTCGCAGGTGTTCGCTGTGCGCCGAATCGGCTCTACCGGGCAGATCGAAGCTGTGCTTGGCTGGCACGGTGCTGGCTCCGACCGAACGGTTCGTTGACGGCGACGGCGTCCGGCTGCGGCTGCTGGAAGCGGGCGATCGCGGTGCGCCCGTGGTGATCCTGGCGCATGGCTTTCCCGAGCTCGCCTACTCGTGGCGCCATCAGATCCCGGTCCTGGCCGATGCCGGTTATCACGTGCTGGCCCCCGATCAGCGTGGCTACGGCGGATCGTCGCGGCCGGCCCCGGTCGAGGCGTATGACATTGCCGCGCTGACGGGCGATCTGGTCGGGCTGCTCGATGACGTCGGGGACCGTCAGGCCGTGTTCATCGGGCACGACTGGGGCGCCATGGTGGTCTGGCACACCGCGCTACTGCATCCAGACCGGGTCCGGGCGGTCGCGGGCCTGTCCGTCCCGCCGATCCCCCGGGCGCGGACGCGCCCCACGCAGCGGTGGCGGGAGAAGTTCGGCGACGACTTCTACATGCTGCGCTTCCAGGAGCCGGGGAAGGCCGACGCCGAGATGGCCGCGGATGTGGCCACCACCATGCGCGGGATGTTCGCGCAGGCGACGTCGCCCGCCGCCCCGCCCGGCTGGATCAGTGACGACGAGTTCGATCATTACGTGCGCGAGTTCAGCAGGACGGGCTTCACCGGTGCGCTGAACTGGTACCGGAACTACGACCGCAACTGGGAGACGCTGCCTCAGCTCGCCGATGCGCGCATCTCAGTGCCCGCATTGTTCGTCGGCGGTACGGCCGACCCGATCGGGTCGACGATGAACCCGGCACGGGCCCGCGAGGTGGTCGTCGGCCCGTACACGGAGAGATGGGTCGAGGGCGCCGGGCACTGGGTGCAACAGGAGCGTCCCGACGAGGTGAACCGGATCCTGCTGGAATTCCTACGCGAAGTGGAGTCGTCATGACCGACCGGCCGTTGCGGTTCGGGGTGTTCATCACCCCATTCCATCCGGTGGGCCAATCCCCCACTGTCGCACTGGAATACGACCTGGAGCGTACGGTCGCCCTGGATCGGCTCGGGTTCGACGAGGCGTGGTTCGGAGAGCACCACTCCGGCGGCTACGAGCTGATCGCCTGCCCGGAGGTGTTCATCGCGGCGGCCGCCGAACGCACCAAGCACATCCGGCTGGGGACCGGCGTGGTGTCGCTGCCATACCACCATCCGCTGATGGTGGCCGACCGCTGGGTGCTGCTCGACCACCTGACCCGCGGCCGGGTGATGTTCGGCACCGGCCCCGGCGCACTGCCGTCGGACGCCTACATGATGGGCATCGACCCGGTGGAACAGCGACGGATGATGCAGGAGTCGCTGGACGCCATCCTGGCGCTGTTCCGCGCGGGGCCCGACGAGCGCGTCGATCGGCACTCGGACTGGTTCACCCTGCGCGACGCTGCGCTCCACATCCGACCCTATACCTGGCCTTATCCCGAAATATCCACGGCCGCAATGGTTTCCCCGTCGGGTCCGCGTCTGGCCGGCCAGCTGGGCACCTCGCTACTGTCGTTGTCGATGTCGGTGCCCGGCGGCTTCGCGGCATTGGAAGACGCCTGGGGAATCGTCGAGCAACAGGCCGCCAAGTCCGGACGGCCCGAACCCGACCGCTCCGCCTGGCGGGTGCTGGGCATCATGCATCTGGCCGACACTCGCGACCAGGCCATCGACGACTGCACCTACGGCTTGCAGGATTTCGCGAACTACTTCGGCGCGGCCGGATTCGTCCCGCTGTCCAACGAGGTCGAGGCCGCCGAGCAGTCCCCACGGCAGTTCGTCGCCGACTACGCCGCCGGCGGCGGCTGCTGTATCGGCACCCCCGACGATGCGATCGCCTATATCAGCGACCTGCTGGAGCGTTCGGGCGGCTTCGGCACGTTCTTGATGCTCGGCCACGACTGGGCCGACCCGCAGGCCACCTACCGTTCCTATGAACTGTTTGCCCGAAAAGTCATGCCGCACTTCAAGGGACAGCTACACGCTCCGGAGTCGTCGCATACCTGGGCTCAGAACAAGCGCAATGATCTGTTCGGCCGTGCGGGCGAGGCGATCATGAAGGCGATCGGCGATCACGTGGGCGAGCAGTCCACTAGGTGACGTCCGGCGGCAGAATCGCCGCGCACAACTCTTCTGCGTAACTCAGGTGGCCAAGGTCGGCCAAGATGCGGCGTGCTATCGCCCCTTCAGCCCGGCTTACCGCCAGCCACAGGTGATCAAGGCCGGTCATCGGGGATCGGGTATTCCCGGCAATGTCCGCGGCACCGATGAGCACCGCCTTGGCATGTGAGCTGAAGGTCAGGTGAATGTAGCGAGGCGACTCCTGCCACCGAGCGCCGGTGATCTGCTCGAACTGCTGCCGAATCGTCTCGACAGTTACCCCGCGTTCGCGAAGCGCCGAGCTGACCGCATTCGAGGTGTCGGCCACCAAACCAATCAGTAGGTGTGCGGATCCAACGAAGTCGCTGGCATAGCCGTAGGCCTCGTTGTAGGCCCGATTTACCACAACCCGACCTTCAGAACTCAAACCGGCGAGGGCACCCGCAACCCGCGCCGCGACGAGATCCCCGCCCGGAAATGCCTCCCCAGCAACCATACTTACGTATTGTACAATATTCACATATGGTGCTGCGTCCGAGCCGGTCCCGGCGGGAGCCAAGCCTCGTGCGCCGCCGGTGCGGTGCGTTAGTTTCTGAATTGACCGTAACGAAGCAGCGTATTGACAGACTCTTGCCAGCGGTGCAGCTGCTCGGGAGTCCCTAATGATTCCGGCAGGTGGCGGTCGATATGCCGGCGCAAAATGATGGCGCCAAAGACCAGGATCGTCGGGTTCAACGCCGCCCAGACCACATCGAGGTCCTCCCGCGTAACGCCATTCTCGGCCAACTGCTGCCAATGGCCCACCACGATCGTCACCGTCGCGTCGAAGAAGGCTACACCGGACTCAGTGCCGTCTACCAGCAAACGAGCAAGATAGTCGACGACAGGCCGGTGGTCGGACAGCAGGGACCCCACTCTGCGGCCCAATTCCAACACAGCGTCGGTGGGTGATTCGGGCAGCGGCTGGGTCATCGCGGCACCGATCACCGCCATCGCATGCGCATCGACGGCCGCGATCAAGCCGTCCTTCGAGCCGAAATGGTGCTGTACCAAGCCCACCGACACACCGGCTGAGTCCGCGATCATCTGCAACGTTGCCTCGGCGGTGCTCTGCTGGGAAAACACCTCCATCGCAGCGTCGAGGATCCGGTCCTGTCTCGACTGCTCTGAGCGGCTACCCGAGTTCACAGATCTCCTTTCACGTTGGCGGACTACCGACTTGACCGCCAATAACGACCATAGGTGCGCGCGATTCGCGCCGCAGACACACACCAAGTGCAAGCAATGTGGTTGACAGGGGTTAGCCGCTCGGCCCGGCCGGCGATCGGTCCTAGACCCCGGTTGGCTCGCCCGGAATGAGCCAACGGAGACGATCGCCGACGTCCGAATTCGACAGTATCTGGCGCGCAGCGGTTTCCGGATCGCGGAAGTGCGTCCAGCCCTCGTAGTGCACGGGGACGACAACCCGGGGCTGCAGCCACCGGATGAACTCGACCCCGTCACGGGCAGTCATCGTGAAGCGCACCGGCCCGGTGAAGCCGAACCGCACGCCGCCCAGGTGAACCAGCGCGACGTCGACCGGTATCCGCCGCGCGATCTCACGCAGACCGTCGTAGAGCACGGTGTCTCCCGACATCCACAGCGCCGCCGCCTCCTCGCCGTCGCGGTGCAGCGCAAAACCGTTGACCTTGCCCGTGATCGGCCTGCTGAACCTAGGCCCGTGCCGTCCCGGAGTGGCGGTGACGGTCAGCGGCGCCCGGCCAGGTGCCTGCAGCGTGGTCGTCTCCCAGTCCGCCAGGCCGCGGGTGTTCGGCAGGCCCAGCCGGCGTGCGGCGGGCACCGTCGTGATCACCGTGCCTGCTAGTTCGAGAACCCGGCGGCCGATGTCGTCGAGATTGTCGGCGTGCTGGTCGTGGCTGAGCAAGACCACGTCGACCGGCGCCACGACCTCGGCGGGGCGCGCCGGGCCGGCGATCTTGCGCGAGGACGTGCCCCAGCCGAACGTGTAGCGCCGGCCGGGCGGGTCGAAAGTCGGGTCGGTCAGGATCCGCCACCCATCGATCTCCATAAGAGTGGTGGGCCCACCGAGGTGGGTGAGCTGCAACGTCGACATGTCAGCTTCAGCATGTCAAGAACGTAGTGCTGCGCGCTACGGTGTCAGGCATGCCGATCGCCGGACGTCGTGTCGTAGTTGCGCTGGCCGCGATGGGAACGGCGGCCGCAGTGCTCACCGGCTGCGACTCCAAGCCCGCGGGACCGGTCGGCTCGAATCCGCGGCAGGTCACCGTCGTTGGATCAGGCAACGTGCAGGGCGTGCCCGATACCCTCACCGCCGACGTCAGCGTCGAGGCCGCGGCGGCCGACGTCACCACGGCGATGAACCAGGCCAACGACCGGCAGAAGTCGGTGCTCAACGCGCTCAACGCCAGCGGGGTCGACCAGAAGGACATCAGCACCACCGGAGTCAGTCTCCAGCCGCAGTACACCGATAACTCGGTGATCAGCGGGTACCGGGCCAGCAACGCGATCCAGATCAAGATCCGCAAACTGGATACCGCCTCGCAGGTGCTGGCCAACGTGATCAGCGCCGGCGGCGACGCCACCAGGATCAACTCGGTGAGCTATTCGATCGAGGACGACTCCAAGCTGGTCACCGACGCCAGGGCGCGGGCGTTCAACGACGCCAAGCAACGCGCCCAGCAGTACGCCGACCTGTCCGGGTTGTCGCTGGGCAAGATCATCTCGATCTCGGAGGCTCCCGGCGGAGTCTCGCCGCCGTCGCCCCCGATGCCGATGCCGCGCGGGGCGATGGCCAGTGAGGTTCCGCTGCAGCCCGGCCAGCAGACGGTGAGCTTCTCGGTGACAGCGATCTGGGAGCTCGGCTAGTTGCCGGAGTTGTCCCGCATCGGCGCCTCCACTCCGTAGGCCGCTCCTCGGGTTACTGGATGAACTCGACGCCCTTGGCCTTCAGCTGTTCGCAGGTGGTGCGGCAGTCGCCGGACAGCGGCTTGCTCGGCGTCGTCAGGTGCACCCGCAACTCGAACTGGTTCGGGTGTACCACTGTGCACCAACGGAATTCGGGCCCTGACCCGCCCGACTTCTCCTCGATTACGCTGCCCGGCTCGGTAGGCAAGTGCCGCCATGACCGTCAGTTGCGCTTTAGGGCTCGTAGACCTTCGGATCCAGCGTGCCGATATAGGGCAGATCGCGGTAGCGCTCGGCGTAGTCCAGCCCGTAGCCCACCACGAACTCGTTGGGGATGTCGAAGCCGACGTAGGCGATGTCGACGTCGGCGCGCACGGCGTCAGGTTTGCGCAGCAGCGTGCACACCCGCAACGACTTGGGGTGGCGAGTGGCCAGGTTGCGCAGCAGCCACGACAGCGTCAGCCCCGAGTCCACGATGTCCTCGACGATGAGCACGTCACGGTCGTGGATGTCGCGGTCCAGATCCTTGAGGATGCGGACCACACCCGACGACGAGGTTGACGACCCGTACGAGCTGACCGCCATGAACTCCAGCTGGGTGGGCAGCGGGATCGCTCGCGCCAGGTCGGTGACAAACATCACCGCGCCCTTGAGCACGGTCACCAGAAGCAGATCCTGGCCACCGAGGTTGTCGCTGTAGTCATGGCCGACGGAATCCGCCAGCTCAGCGGTGCGCGCGCGAATTTGCTCTTGTGACAACAAGACCGATTTGATGTCCCCGGGATACAGCTCGTGCACCGACACGCCCACACTGTGCCACGAGCAGGCCCTAACAACCAATCACACGGGTTGCGTGTACATCGTCAGCCTGCCGTCGCGGCGCGCCGCGAACAGCCTTTGCTGCCGCAGATCCGAGCCGACCGCTACGCCGCCCTGGCCGTGCCAGGCGGTGACCAGCGCATCCACCGCGCGGATCTGCTTGTCGGTCAGGTTGGCCGCCCCACCGCCCAGGAGCCATCGCCGGATCACCCGACGCCGCACCGCGGTCGGCAGTTCGGCCAGAGCCGTGACCGCAACGGTCTCCGTGCTTTCGGTGTCTCCCAGCACCGTTTCGGCCACCCCGTCCAGGGCATCGGTGTCCTCGCGCAGCGCGGCGGCGGTGCGCGCCAGCGCCTCGGCGACGCCACCACCGAGCACATCCTCGAGCAGGGGCAACACCTCGGTGCGCAGCCGAACCCGGGTGAACCGCGCGTCGTGATTGTGCGGGTCGTCCCACGCGGTGAGCGCCAGCTCGGCGCACGCGTCGTGGGTGATGCCGCGGCGCACCCCCAGCAGCGGGCGATACCAGGGCGGATCGCACGCCCTCATCCCGGCGATCGAGCGCGCACCCGAGCCGCGGCCGAGCCCGAGCAGCACGGTCTCGGCCTGGTCGTCGAGGGTGTGCGCCAGCAGCACCGGGGCAACGCCGCGGGCTGCGCCCAGCGCCGCGTACCGGGCGGTGCGGGCGGCGGCCTCGGGGCCGCCGCTCGCGCCGACCGTCACGCGCAGCACCCGGGCGTCCACACAGCCGAGGTCGTGCGCCTGGCGGCGCGCAACCTCCGCGATCTCGTCGGAGCCGGCCTGCAATCCATGGTCGACGATCAGCGCGGTGGTCGGCAGGGCCGCGGCGGCCGCAGCAGTCAATGCCAGTGAATCCGGGCCGCCGGACAACGCCACACACCAGGACGTGACGCCGGGAAGGAAGTCCGTCGCGAAGCCGGCCACAGTGGCCCGCAGCGTGGCTACAGCACTCGGTCGATCCACTGCTGCGGATCCTCGATCTCCTCGGGCAGCGGCAGGGTCTGCGGGCTGGTCCACACCGTGTTGAACCGATCCATGCCGACCCGGTCCACCACGTGGTCGACGAACTTCTTGCCGCGGGTGTACTGGCTGAGCTTGGCGTCCACGCCGAGCAGCGCCCGCAGCAGCCGCTGAAGCGGCGGCTGCTTGCGCTGACGGCGCTGGTCGAACCGGTTGCGGATGGACTGCACCGACGGCACGACGGCCGGGCCGACCGCGTCCATGACGTGGTCGGCATGGCCTTCGAGCAGCGTGCCCAGCACCAGCAGCTGGTCGAGCGCGGCGCGCTGCGGCTCGGACTGCACCGCGCGCATGAACCCCAGGATGCCTGCGTCGTTGGGCCCGTCATCACCCGCGCGACGCTTCTTCACGAATTCGGCCAGCCGCGCGACCATCTGCGTCACGTCCTCGGCCGCATCGGAGGTCAGCACCCCCAACGCCTGCGACATGTGTTGCGCCAGCCAGGGATTGGCGGAGAACTGCACGCGGTGGGTCACCTCATGCAGGCATACCCACAGCCGGAAGTCGCTGGGCGAGACCCGCAGCTGACGCTCGACGGCTATCACGTTCGGATACACCAGCAACAGCAGGCCACCGTCGTCGCCTTCGGCGAAGGGGTCGTACTGGCCGAGGATGCCCGAGGAGATGAACGCGAGCACCGCGCCGGTCTGCGCGCCGGTGACCCGTCCGGTGATCGGATTGCTCGGTTGGTCGGTGCCACCCGTCATAACCCGCATCGAGTCCGAGGCCGCCCGGATCCAGCCCGCGCGGTCGACGATGCGCGCCTCGGGCACCGGGGCGTCGCCACCCATCCGGGTGACCTCGCGGACGGGCGCTTCGGCCTTACGCGCAGCGACGGCCAACTCGTCGATGGCCTGGTTACGGGTGTAGTCGGTGGCGGCCGGGCCGGGCCGGGCGAGCCAGGCACCGACGTTGCCGGCGAACGCCCAGTCCACTGCCTTGCCGACCGTCAACTCCGTCGAGCTCATGAGCCGCACCCGCAGGTCCGCAGCGCGCCGGCCAAGGTGTCGAGGGCGACGCGGCCCATCGGGCCGGCATCGTTGGAGATGAACGCGAAGGTGAGCACGCGGCCGCTGTCGTCGGTGACGACCCCGGCCAGCGAGTTGACCGCGGTCAGGGAGCCGGTCTTGGCTCGCAGCCAGCCCGCCGACGACGTCTTCTGGTCGCCGGCCAGGAACCGATCGGACAGGGTGCCGCTGCCGCCGGCGATCGGCAGCACGTCGAGCAGTGGACGCATGGCCGGCTGGTCGGGCCCGGCCGCGGCGTTGACCACCTCGTCGAGGGTCTTGGAGGTCAACCGGTCCAGCAGTGAGAGCCCACTGGAGTCCACCAGCGTTGCGCCGGACATGTCGACACCGGCGCCGGAGAGTTTGGCGGTCACCGCGTCGACGGCCCCGGCGAAGCTCACCGGATGGCCGGTGGCCTTGGCCACCTCCCGGGCGGTCGCCTCGGCCATCACGTTGTCGGAGGCGTTCATCATCTGCCGCAGCCGCTCGATCAGGGGCGCCGACTGCACCGCCGCCAGCTGCCGGCCGGTCGGCGGGGTCGCGGCCATGGTGACCTTCGCCGGGTCGAGGCCGAGCGCACTGGCCAGTGCGCGGCCGGCGTCCAGCGCCGGCGTCCTGGACCGCGCCGAGTCCACCGTCGTCGGCTGGATACGACCGGCGTCGATCATCACCGATTGCATCGGGGCGATGTCGCCGCCGTCGATGTCGGCGGGATCCCAGCCAGGCGCGAAATCCGGTCCGGTGTAAAGAGAATCGTCCACCTCCACCGCCGTCGCGGTGACACCGCTCTTGCGGACCTGATCGGCCAGGTCGCTGATCCGGGCGGCGCCGCGATACCAGGTTTCCTGGCCCGGCGGGGCAGCCGACAGGATGGGATCGCCGCCGCCGACGAGCACCACAACTCCCGGCTGGCTGGTCTGGTCGGCCGCGACGACGGTGGTGGTGACCCGTTCGTCGCGGTTGAGCGCAAGCAGCGCAGCCCCGGTGGTCAGCGTCTTATTGGTCGAGGCCGGCAGCAACGGCACGCCTGAGCGGTACTCCCAGATCTGATTGCCGGTCGCCGCATCGGTGACCCGGCCGCCTACATTGCCGAGGTTCGGGTCGGCGACGGGCGCGGCCAGCACCGCGGTCATGCCCGCCACGGTCGGCACCGGGGCGGAGTCCGCCACCGGCACAACACCCGGGTTCGCGGTGGCTGCCGGGTGCGCGGGCGGTGCCATGGCACTGCTGGTGTCGCCGCCGCGGGTCAGGACAGCGGCCACCGCCACAACAGCGGCGACCAGCACGATCACCGCCACGGCGAGCACCACATGAGTCGAGCGCCGCCATCGAGTCGGCCTCATCGCTCTCCTGACTTCCGTTTCGTCTCATTGTGCCCAACCACCCTGTAGGGCACGCTATCGCTGGCGTTAGGGTTAGGCCGCGTCGCCGGGCCCGGCGGGCAGGAGCGAAGCGACCCGGGTATCGACCCGGCGGGCAGGAGCGAAGCGACCCGGCGATCAGCCCGGGCCATCGCCATCAGCGAAGAAGGAGTCGCACGGTGCAGTTCGACGTCACCATCGAGATCCCGAAGGGCCAGCGCAACAAGTACGAGGTCGACCACGAGACCGGACGGGTCCGCCTCGATCGCTACCTGTACACCCCGATGGCCTACCCCGCTGATTACGGCTTCATCGAGGACACGCTGGGCGAGGACGGCGACCCGCTGGACGCGCTGGTGCTGCTGCCGCAGTCGGTGTTCCCCGGGGTGATCGTGGAAGCCCGCCCCGTCGGCATGTTCAAGATGGTTGACGAGGCCGGCGGCGACGACAAGGTGCTGTGTGTCCCCGCGGGCGACCCGCGCTGGGACCACATCAATGACATCGGCGACGTGTCGAGCTTCGAGCTCGAGTCGATCAAGCACTTCTTCGTGCACTACAAGGACCTCGAGCCGGGCAAGTATGTGAAGGCCGCGGACTTCGTCGGACGGGCCGAGGCCGAGGCCGAGGTGGAGCGCTCGCGCGAGCGATTCGGCACTGGAGAGCACTGAGGGCCACTCCGCCCTCAATCCCGGCCAGGAATTAGCCTGGCCGTAACAATCGGTAACGCGGTTGTGCTTTGGCTTCTCGATGATGAGCTGGTGTTGATGCACCAAGGCATCGGTCTCGAGGCCTTCAACGAGCTGCCGGACAGCAAGGCTGTCCACGCGCTCTACGAGTGCTGCAACAGCGTCACACTGGCTCGCGATCTTTCCCGCGGGCGTCCCTATGCCAACCACACCGCCCTGTTCCGCCGGGCTGACGCTCTCCTGTTCTCGCTGTCGGAGTGCTCCATCGACGCGATCCTGCAGGCCTACCCGCATGTCGGGCGCCGCCCCCGCAGCACCAAATCACAGGCCGAGCAGTGCTCGGTGTGGGACGAGTGCCCTGAGGTGATGGCCGAACTGTCCGCAGCAGTCAAGGACTACGCCGACCACTTCGGTTTCGACTTCGTCATGCACATCGGCGGTCTGTCCCGCGAGGCCTGTGTGGCAGCGGTCATCGCGGCGGTCCACGACCGGATGCACCACGACCCGGAGACCGAACGCAAGGTCGTGCGCAACGAGCTGGCGCGGATCAACCGCAGCCGTCTCGAGCGGATGCTCGGTCCTGAGGGCGGCTACGACAACTGGGGCTAGATTCGTCCCCTCGTCCGAAACCTGAGCGCCTAGGGTTGGCAGGCGTGGCCCTGCCGATGGATCCCGAACTCCTCGTCCTGTTGCAACCGTTGATGGATGCTGCCGCCCAAGTCGAGCGGCCCCCCGTCGGTGATGTGGCCACCCGCCGGGAACGCGCAATCCCGTTGTTCGAGCTCCTCGGTGACATGCGCGGCCCGGTCGAGGGCGTCGAGGCGACGCGGCACCGGCTGCCCACCGCCGACGGCGCGGAACTGGATCTGACGTGGTACTTCCCGACATCGGGGCCGCCCGGCAGCGCCGTGCTCTACCTGCACGGCGGGGGCATGATCTATAGCCTGGCCGAGACCGCACCGACCTACGACGCGGTCGTGCGCACCTATGTGGCGACCACGGGCGTGCCGATGCTGATGGTGGATTACCGTGTCGCACCGGAGTTTCCGGATCCGACACCGGTGCAGGACTGCTACGCCGCATTGTGCTGGCTGGCCGAGAACGCGGCCGCGCTCGGCGTCGACCCGACTCGGGTCGCGGTCGCCGGCGACAGCGCCGGCGGCGGCCTGGCCGCCGGGGTGAGCCTGCTGGCCCGCGACCGCGGCGGCCCGGCGCTGGCCGCACAGCTGCTGATCTACCCGATGCTCGATGACCGCACGATCACCCCGGACCCGCAATTGCCCGCCGAGCTGCTGACGTGGACATACGCGGACAACATCACCGGCTGGGACGCACTGCTCGGCGAGCGCGCCGGTGGTGACGACGTGTCGATCTACGCCGCGCCCGCGCGCGCCCAGGATCTGGCCGGGCTGCCGCCCGCCTACATCGACGTCGGCGATCTGGACATCTTCCGCGCCGAGGATGTTGCTTATGCGGCAAGGCTTTCCGCTGCCGGCGTGCCGACCGAGCTGCACGTGCATCCCGGCTGTCCGCACGCCTTCGAGGGCCTGGGGCCGACGGCGGCGGTGTCGGTCCGGGTGATCGCGGACCGGATCCGGCGGCTGCGCGCGATCTAGCAGCGGTCGGCGTCGCGGCTGACAGTGCTTGTTGCCGTGGCGAACTCGGCCACAAGGCCGGCCAGTACATCGGGTTGGTCGAGCATCGAGAAGGTCCGCGAGTTGTCGATGACTTCCAGGCGCGAATGGGGCAGCGCCTCGGCAAGGCGGCGTCCGTCCTCCTGCGGGAAGAACGCGTCGTCGGCCGACCACGCGATCAGCGCGGGTTTGGTGAATCTCGGCAGTCGCGCGGCTGCGTCGAGGGTGGTCTGCCGGGTCAGCGATCCGGTGAAGCGGCGCAAATCCTCGGCAATCGCGGGATCACGGACGGCGCGGTGAGTCCATTCGGCGGTCAGCGCGTCGAGGTCAGCGTGAGCCAGCGCGCCGTAGGCGCGGCGGCGCACCAGTTTCGAGCGCATCGCCTGGACGGCGGCGCGGAACAGCACGGGCACCCTGGACGCGGTGATGAGCGGCGCCAGAATCGGTGGCGGAAAGTGTTCGAACGCATCGCAACTGGTGAGGACCAAGGCCCCGAGCCGGTCGGGGAATTCGGTGGCGACCACTTGGGCGATCGCCCCGCCGGTGTCGTTGCCGACGAGCACGACGTCGTCGAGGCCCAGCACGTCGAGGAATTCGGCGACCATCGCCGCGACGCCATGCATGGTCATGTCCGCCGACGGCGCCATCGCCTGCTGATGGGCGCCGAGCGGCCAGGTCGGCGCGATGCAGCGCACGCCGTGCTGGGCCAGCCGAGCGCTCAGCGGCCGCCACAGCGATCCGCCCATCGCATAGCCGTGGATGAACACGATCGGCCTGCCGGTCGACGGTCCCGCCGTTTCGTAATGGATGGTTCCGCCGCCGAGATCTACGGTGTCCATGACAAGCTCCCTTGATAGCAATTGAGAAACAAACAGACAGTCTGCACGTAAGATACCAACAGGATGTACGGAAATACAAGATATGACCACCAGACGCACCCAGGCGCAGCGCTCCGCCACCACTCGGGACGCATTGCGGATGGCCGCGCGCGAGCTCTGGGGTGAACGCGGCTACGCCGAGGTCGGCACCCCGGAGATCACCCAGAAGGCGGGCGTCACCAGGGGTGCGATGTATCACCAGTACGCCGACAAGGCGGCACTGTTCCTCGATGTCGTCGAGGCGGTGGAAGCCGATGTGATGGCCCGGCTGGCAGCGGCCACCCTCGACCGCCAGCCAGCGACCCCGGCAGCCGCACTACATGCCGCGGTGGATGCCTGGCTGGATATCAGCGCCGAGCAGGAGATCCGTCAGCTGATTCTGCTCGACGCCCCGAATGTCTTGGGCTGGGACGGTTTTCGTGACATCGCCGAGCGCTACAGCCTGGGCATGACCGAACAGCTGCTCCAGGCCGCCATCGACGCCGGTGAACTCGCGCCTCAGCCGGTGCGCCCGCTGGCCCACATCCTCATCGGAGCACTCGACGCCGCGTCCATGGCCATCGCCAACGCCGCCGACCCCGTCACGATGGGCACCGAGGTCCGCAACGCACTGCACGGCATCGTCAACGGCATGCTCGCCGGCCGGCCATAGCGCTCTGGCCACCTCGACCGAAATCTGTCCGGTCCCTTAGGCTCGAACGGTGATCGGCGGCGCGCAGAACCCAACGCAGGCACACTTTCTGTCACTCCCCGATCTAGCGGCCCGCCCGGCCGGTGGCTCGGTGCTGTGGGCTAACGACGACCTGTTCGCCGAGCGGGAGAACCTGATCAAGCCGCAGGCGGCGGAGTTCCGGCCGGCCACGTTCGGACACAAGGGCCAGATCTACGACGGCTGGGAGACCCGGCGCCGCCGCGATATCGGCCCTGACGATTGCGACAGCGCCATCGTGCGGCTGGCGGTGCCGGCGATCGTCGGTGGCGTGGTCGTCGACACCGCGTGGTTCACCGGCAACTATCCACCCCGCATCTCGGTGGAGGCGGCGCGCGTCGACGGCTATCCGAACGTCGAAGACCTGGTCCACAAGACCGACTGGACCACCATCGTCGAGCGCACCAAGGTGAACGGCGATACCCGGAACCCGTTCAAGGTCAACTCATCTGCGCGGTGGACCCACGTCCGGCTGTCGATCTACCCAGACGGCGGTGTGGCACGCTTCCGGGTCCACGGTGAAGGCCTGCTCGACCCGCGCCTAGCCGACGGCATACCCCTGGACCTTGCCGCCCTGGAGAACGGCGCCCGAGTCAGCGCCTGCTCCAACATGTTCTACTCCTCCCCCAACAACCTGCTGCTGCCCGGCACAGCCCGCACTATGGGCGAAGGGTGGGAGACCTCCCGCCGGCGCGACACCGGTAACGACTGGGTGCAGGTTCGGCTGGCCAGCCAGGGGGTGCTGACCGCGGCCGAGCTGGACACGTCGTATTTCCTCGGCAACGCACCCGGTGCCGCCCGGCTGATGGGCCGCGACGGCGCAGGCGACTGGTTCGAGCTGCTGCCGACCACCACACTGCAACCCGACACCCGGCACCGCTTTCTGCTCTCCGCGCAGCAGCCGGTGACCGAGGCCCGCCTGGACATCTATCCCGACGGCGGCATGGCACGGCTTCGATTGTTCGGCCGCCTCACCGACGAGGGGCTGCAGGCGGTGCGCGACAAGTGGGCGGCCAGCGACCAGCCATGAGCTACCCGAGAGACATGGTCGGATACGGCCGCATCCCCCCGCATCCGCACTGGCCCGGCGACGCCGCGATCGCCGTGCAGTTCGTACTGAATTACGAAGAGGGCGCGGAGAATTCCGTTCTCGACGGCGACCCCACCTCCGAGACGTTCTTGTCCGAGATGACGCCTGCCGACGCGTTTCCCAACCGGCACAAAAGCATGGAGTCGCTCTACGAGTACGGCTCACGGGCCGGCCTGTGGCGGCTGCTTCGAGTATTCGAGCGGCGCGGCATCCCGCTGACCATTTTCGCCGTGGCCGTCGCCCTGCAACGAAACCCTGAGGCGGTGGCCGCATTCGGCGAACTCGGCCACGAGATCGCCTGCCATGGCCTGCGCTGGAAGTCATACCAACTGATCGACCGGGAGACCGAGCGCGCCCACATAGCCCAAGCCGTGCAGATCCTGCGAGACCTCACCGGGGCGGCACCGCTGGGCTGGTACACCGGCCGCGACTCACCGAACACCCGCGAGCTTGTTGTCGAACACGGCGGTTTCGCCTATGACTCCGACTCCTATGCCGACGACCTGCCGTACTGGGTGCGGGTGCACGAGCACAACCACCTCGTCGTGCCCTATACGCTGGATACTAACGACATGCGATTCGCCTCTGCCGCAGGCTTTTCCAACGGCGACGAATTCTTCGCCCACCTTCGCGACGCGTTCGACGTGCTCTACGCCGAAGGCCGCGCGGGCGCCCCCAAGATGCTCTCGATCGGCCTGCACTGCCGGCTGGTCGGGCGGCCGGCCCGCACGGCGGCACTGGAGCGGTTCTGCGACCACGTCCAGTCCCACGACGGAGTCTGGATCGCCCGCCGTATCGAGATCGCCGAACACTGGCGCACCGTTCACCCCGCCGTTGGGGATCCCGGTGTGTAGCGCTTCACCCGTGGGGTTGCGTACTCCCCTCGTTTCGACGTACGCAAACCCATTCTGACCAGTGAGTGCACCGTCAGCGTCGCGGCGGTGACCCCGTCTACCACCGGCACACCCAGCTCAGCCGAGATCGCCGCGCACATGTCGGCCATCCCGGCGCAGCCCAGCACCACAGCATCGGAGTGATCGACCTCGATGGCCTCGCGGCATGCCTCGGTGATCACCTTGCGCGCGTTGGGGTCAGTGTCCAGCTCGAGCACCGGGATCTCGCAGGCGTGAATGCCACGGCAGAACCGTTGCATACCATAGCGTTCCGCGAGGTGAGCTGACTGCCCGATGGTTCGGGCCAAGGTCGTGACGATGCTGAAACCGGTGCCCAGATGACTGGCGGCCTGCATCGCGGCCTCGGCGATACCGATGACCGGACCGGCCGCAACTTCGCGGGCGGCGTCCAGGCCTGGATCGCCGAAGCAGGCGATTACATAGCCGTCGACACCTTCACGTTCACCCCGGTGCACCGCCTGCAACACACCCGGCACCGACAGCGCTTCGTCGTAGTAGCTCTCGATCGACTCCGGCCCGATCTCGGAGGTGACGCCGGTGACGACCACGTCGGCGCCCACCACTGCCCTGGCGCATTCGGCGATCGCGTCGGTCATGGCCTGGGTGGTATTGGGATTGATCAACCAGATCCGGGTCACGGGATCGGTGCGACGGCCAGCTTGCTGCGGGTCGCCAGGACGTAGTAGATCGCCAGCCCCAGCCCGCATCCGATGAACCAGCTGTACTGTGCGGCGGTGTGCATGCCCGGCACGCCGACCGCCAGCACCGGGATGACCGCGACCACCGCCGAGACCGCCGTGGCGATCACGGCCGCCGGGTTGTAACCCTTCTTGTACCAGTAGGTTCCGTCCTCGGCCAGGGTGAACAGATCGTCGATGATCACCTTCTGCTTGTGGATCAGGTAGTAGTGACCGATCAGCACCCCGAACAGCGGGCCGATGAACGCGCCGAGAGTCTCCAGGGTGTAATGGATGACCTCCGGGTTGTTGTACAGGTTCCACGGGGTGATGAGCACCGAGCCGACCGCGGCGATCATGCCGCCGGCGCGCCAACTGATCCGCTGCGGGCTGACGTTGGAAAAATCGAATGCGGGCGATATGAAGTTCGCGACGATGTTGATGCCGATCGTGGCGATGGTGAATGTCAACGCGCCCAGGACAATCGCGAACGTCGAGTCGATCTTCGCTACGGTCGTGACCGGATCGGTGATCAGCTCACCGAACACCGGCACCGTCAGCGACGCGGTGACGACCACCAGGATCGAGAACACTAGGAAGTTCACCGGCAGGCCGAGGAAGTTACCGCGCTTCACCGCGGCGAACGACTTGCCGTAGCGGGCGAAGTCGCCGAAGTTCAGCATCGGCCCGGAGAAGTAGGACACGACCAGCGCGATCGCCCCAAGCATCACCGGAATCGATTCCACACCGGTGTATTTCACATCGCCGAGGTTGAGATCGATTGCCCCCCAGCCAGCTTTGTAGATGAGGTAGCCGCACAGCAGGAACATCACCACGTAGACTGCGGGACCGCAGAAGTCGATGAACTTCCGGATGGACTCCATGCCACGCCAGAAGACGCAGGCCTGCAGCACCCACAGCAGAAGGAAACTGCCCCAGCCGAGGAACGGCAGCCCCATGAAGCCGTGCTGGTTGACATCGGCGTACGGCGCCAGCCCGGGAAACAGCTTGAGCAGCACGACATCCAGTGCCGCTGACGCCAGGTAGGTCTGGATGCCGTACCACGCCACCGCGATCAGCCCGCGGATGATGGCGGGGATATTCGCGCCGAAGACTCCGAAGACGCTGCGGCAGATCACCGGATACGGCACCCCGGTGGCCTGGCTCGGCTTGGCCACCAGGTTGCAGAAGAAGTTGACGATCACGATGCCGATGAGCAACGCGACCAAAACCTGCCAGCTCGCGAGCCCGAGCGCGAACAGACTGCCCGCGGTGACGTACCCGCCGACGCTGTGCACGTCGGACATCCAGAACGCGAAGATGTTGTAGGAGCTCCAGCTCTGCTTGCGCAGCGGAGCCAGGTCTTCGTTGGTCAGTCGGGGGTCGTAGCCCGGCTTGATCAGTCCGCCGCCGACTGGGTGACCGGCAGCTTCCACGAGATCACCCGCGCCGACGACAGCGCCAGGAGGCAGTTCTTTCGCACTCTGGGTGGTGACGATGTCGGTCATGGCCGGACGCTATCGGCGGCGCGTTTCCTTGGTGTTTCCGCCGAAATTCCCGGCTATTGCGTCGAAGATATATCCGCCGAAAGCAGCCCGGTGTCGGTGGGCAAGGTGGCGATCACCGAGTTGAGCCGCTGGGCGTGCAATTCGGCAACCGTGAGCAATTGCTCGACATCGTCGGCGAGAAACGCCTCGACCATGTGGCGGTGGTCGGCATGCAGCGCGGCCCGATGCGCCGGCGCGACGTGCACCATCGATTGCACGGGTTCGGTCACGTTCCATGCCGATTCGAGCATGTGCAGCAGACGGAACATCCGCGACGGGCGGGCGAGCGCGAGGTGGAAGTGTCTGCTCTGGCGGTGATACGTCAGCGGATCGTCGTTGTCGATCGCCTGCTGCAGAAGGTCATTGGCCGCCACGATGGCCGCCCGGTCGGCATCGGTTGCGTTGGCCACCGCCGAAGCCAGCGACGCCGCCTCCAGAGTCTCACGCACGATGTACATTTCGCGCAGTTCCTGGACGGTGAGCTGGGCGACGGTGTATCCCGAGTTGGACCGGTGCGCGACCAAGCCCTCCCCGATCAGGGTCTTCAACGATTCCCGCACCGGAATCTGGCTGACGCCGAAGAGGTCCGCCACCTCTGCCAAGGGAATCGGCGTGCCGGGCGGGGTTGCGCCGTCGAGGATTACCCGGCGAAGTTCGTCGAGGATGGCCTGCTGCGGGCTGCCCGGTTGCTGGACGACCAGCCGGTCAACCAGCACCGAACGTCGTCGCAGCATCCGGTCACGCTATTCGCGGTTTGTTTCAACGGTATTGCCGCTTTGACTAGCCCGCGTATCCGTCGCGGAATCCCTCTACCAGAACGTATTCCGACTGGTCGTCAGGGTTTAACTCAGCCCAGGTGCGTGGGCTGGGGTTTGGTCGGCACGACGATCACGGTGGGGCCGTCGACGTCGAGAGCTGCGGTGAACTCGCGTGCAAGTTCTTCGGCACTGTCCACGTTGGCCGTTCGGCAGCCGAAGCCCTTGGCGAGGGAACCGATGTCGAGGCCAGGTAGGTCAAGCCCCGGCACCCCGGGGGTCTTCTCCAAAACCGCGAAGGACTTGAGGATCGAGTATTCGCCGTTACGCATCACGACGAAGATGATCGGCAGTCGGTGCTGGGCGGCGGTCCAGATGGCCTGCACGGAGTATTGGAACGACCCGTCACCGATGGTGGCCACCACGGTGCGCTTGACCCCGCGGGCGCGGTCCCCCAGGGCGATGCCAACCGCGCCAGGCACTCCCCAGCCGATGCCGCCGCTGGCTGTGGCGAAGAACGACGCGGGGCGGGTGGTGGGCAGGAACCGCGTCTGTTGGGCTTGAGTAGACGTGGATTCGGTGACTAGCGGCGATTCGGCAGGTTTGACGGTGCGCAACGTCGCCCACACCGCGTCCGCCGACAGCGGCGCCGACCCGGTCAGGTCGACGTCACCGGTGAGCTTTTGCGCGGCCGGGACGTTCCGGCCACTGTGATCGTCGACCAGGTCCACCAGCTCCTCGAGGGTGAGCAACGCGTCCCCGATCAGACTGTCACCGACCGGCGCCGTCGCGGCCAGTCTCGGATCGGCGGTGATCTGCAGCAACTCGGTGCCCTCGGGCAGATACTCTCCTGCGACCCAGGGGTAGTAGCGGAAGACCTGAGCACCGAGCACCACCACCAAGTCGTAACCGCGCAGTGTCTCGCTGACACCGCCGACGGTCATCGGCAACTGCCCCTGGAACAGTCGATGATCCTCGGGGAACGACGCCCGATCCGGTAGCCCGGTGCTGTAGACCGCAGCCCCGACCTTCTCGGCGAACGTCACCCCAGCATCCCAGGCGCCGCTGCGATCCACCTCGGGGCCGAACACCAGCACCGGCCGCTGCGCGGCGTTGATGCGTTGGGCGAACCCCCGCAGCCGCGAGGGGTCCGGGCTGACCCGCTGACTGAACGTGCGGATCACCGCGGGACCCAAAGCCGGCTTCTCCCAATCGTCCAGTGGGATCGACAGGTACACCGGGCCGGCTGGGGGCTGCAGAGCGACGGTGTAGGCGCGCATGAACGCTGCGGGCACATCCTGCGCGCGCTTGGGTTCATAGGCCCACTTCACCCACGGCTGCGGCAGAAGAGTCTCGTCAGGGTTGCTCAAATATGGTTCGCACAGCACCATTTCGCGGGTCTGCTGACCGGCGGTGACGATCAGTGGCGTGTTGCCCTTGAACGCCGCCACCAGGCTGCCCATCGCGTTTCCGGTGCCCGCGGCGGTATGGACGTTGACCAGGGCGGGTTTGCCGGTCGACTGGGCGAAGCCGTCGGCCATGGCCACCACCGAGGCCTCCTGCAGCCCCAGCACATAGGTGAAATCGTCGGGAAAGTCCTTCAAGAACGTCTGCTCGGTGGAACCCGGGTTGCCGAACACCGTCGTCAGCCCGAGAGTACGGAGCAGATCGTAGGTGACCTCGTGGACGGATTTCTGGTCAGACATCGGTTTGCCCTTCCGTCGTGGATCGAGTGGCTGCGTGCTGCACCGTGCTAATCCCGGCGATCCCATCGTGCCGTTCGGTGGACGGGTTATCGCGACGCTAGTGCGCCCAGCGGGCCTGGATGCGCTCATGGGTGCACGGTTTGTGCGTTCTCGTGCACGAGTCGGCGGCTGCAGACGAACACCAAGGCCATCGGTCCGTCGGCTCAGAGCCCCTGGTGGCCGAGGAATTCCACGACGGTGTCAGCGATTTCACGCCATCCGTGGTCGATGGGCAGAGAATGGCCGCGTCGGTCGAAGATGGCGAGTTGGGTGACCCCGCTGTTGCGGCGTTGAATCTTGTAGGCCGAGTACACAGCCGCAGCAGGCACTGTGCGGTCGGTGCTGCCGGCGATCATCAGTAGGGGTCCACGTTCGCTACGGGTGTCCACAGTGGTGTCCCGATGGATTGCGAGGTTGGCCAGCATCGCCTGCCGCAGCGCCACAGCGGGTGCGGGGATGCTGAAGGCGTGAAAGAGCCGGTCCGATTCGGCTCGCGATAGAGCGCTGGCGACGTTGTGGTGGTAGCTCCCGGCGGTGTGCGTCCAAGTCTTGGTCCGAAGTGCGCGCTGGCCGCAAGACTTGACGGCGATACGGGTTTGGGCGAGCGACACCCGAAGGACCCCGGGGAACGGGGCGGGTTCCATGGCAACGGCGGCTCGGGCGAATCCTCGCCCGAGCAGGCGTTGTGCGATCAGCCCACCGACACAGTGCCCGACCACCACCGGCGTTGCGGGCAGGTCGGCGATGATGGCCTGGTAATGCTCGGCGATGGCGCCGATCCGGTAATCGTTCATCGCCTCTGGGTGGCGACGCGTCTCCAGCACAGTGGCGGCCTCACCGGGCCACCTCGGCGCAATCGCCGGGTAGCCGGCCGCGTCGAACAACTCAACCCAGTTCTCCCAGCCGCTGGAATGCATCCACAACCCGTGGATGAGCACCACCGGCGTGGGTGGCGCCTGAGCCGACATGCGCACCTCCCCCGCGGGTGACGCAAGCTCGGCCCCGATGGCATCGATCCGCTGCCGCTGCCGTGAACGTAAGCCAATCAATGCGTGGCGGTGTGCGCGGTAGTGCACGACATACGCCAACTTGCGCACAGAAGCCTGTGAGCGCATCGCTCAACCGTCCCCCGCTAGCCCTGCGGTTTTATATTGACGCTGAGAGGGTCCATGGTGACCGCCAGTGTTCATGGTTTTCAGCCGGCGCTTCCGCGACGCCTGCGGAATCACTCCCCGCGATTGGCGTCACCTGGCCGGGCGCAACGACCACACCACAGAGAGTGGGTGGTGCTGCCCAGCAGCATGTCCCGTCTGTGCGTCGCGCTCACGTAGGGACATGGCATGAAGACACCATCTGGCGCCAGATTGGGTGAAGTCCGCCCGGCACCGAAGGAATGGTTGGCATAAAGTCGCCCAGTACCGGACGGTGGGGCGATGTCGCCCCGATGGCCCATGTCTGTCAACTAGTGCACAGAACGCTGTGGACCGACGGCGGCCCGCGCGCGTGGTCCGGGTTCTGGATTTAGGGTGTGACGTCAGAGGTCGATGATCGTCGGCGCAGTCTGTGGCGGCTACGACAGGATGCACATGGCGGTAGTGCTTGACACCGATGAGCTGCCCGAGGCCGATCGCGCCGACGCGGTGATGTCCGCGATGAACGAATCCTTCGTGGCAACCTACGTCCCCCCCGAAAACCCCGCAGCGACCGTCTCGGCCCGCATGGAAGTGTGGGACTTTGGCTCCACCAGCATCTTCCGATCGGCGATGTCGGGGCAACGCCTCATACGCACCGCCAAACGCACGCGGAGCCACCCGTCGTCTACATTGTCCCTGGCCGTGCAGCAGATCGGTGAGTCGGTGTTCGATCAGGCTGGGGAGCAGCGGATCCTCGACACAGGGTCGCTTCTCGTGCACGATGACAACTCGCCGTATGAGTACAGCTGGACAGGTCTCGGCGCCTGCACATGCTTGTTCGTTCGCCTTGACGACCTGGGACTCCCTGCCGATCTGATCCGCGACGCCGGTACCCGCCTGCGCGCCAGCCCGATCTACAACTTGATGGTGGACCACGTCCTCGGGATGACCCGCAACGCCGATGCACTGAGCGCAGACCCCGCGGCCGCTGCGCTGGGGGTTGTCAGCATCGAGCTTGCCCGGGCGTTGGTGGCATCGGCCGCCCACGACACCCGCCACCGCCGCGACGCCATGGCCGCTACCCTGCTCACACAGATCCGCGCCTACGTCGGAAAGCACCTTGCGAACCCCGGTCTTACGCCAGCCATCATCGCTGCGGCGCATCATATCTCGGTCCGCCACCTCTACAAGCTGTGCGCCGGCGCTGACTTCAGTCTGCATGACTGGATCACCACCCAGCGGCTGGAAGGAGCTCGCAACGAACTCGCCGGCCTGGAGAGCCGACACCGCTCCATAGCTATGGTCGCCCAACGCTGGGGGTTCTCCAACCCGACGCACTTCAGCCGCCGCTTCCGCGACGCCTACGGAATCACCCCGCGCGACTGGCGCCGGCTGGCCGGCCGCGACGATGTCGCAGAGGACTCCTCGTCCAAGGCCTGAGCACACTGGTGTCATGCTTGCGCACAATCCGCCCGACCTAGATTCGTCGACCGCTACCCGGAAGTAAAACGGCTGCGCAAGAACACAATCCGGAACTGGTAAATAGTCTCGACACCTTCACCACCGCCAACGGGCACACAGACCTTAAGGCCCGACCGAGCCCTGAGCGAGTCCGTTCTAGGCCGTGCACGGATCGGATGAAAGCGTGCACAAACGATCGGATCCCGGCGCCATCGCCGATCTAGCGTGTGGGACGGACCCGGCTTTGCACAGTTGTGACTGGCCGCGACGGTGAATGAAACGAAGCGACCAGGAGTGGACCTGATGAGCCAAGACGACGATGCCCAAGAGATCACGGCCCGCTACCGCGCGTATTGCGACGCCTGCCAAAGCGCCCAATTGGACAAGGTGCCGTCCTTCTGGGGGCTTCCAGCCCTGTTCGTCGTCGACACCGGAGCATCCGAGATCATCAACACCGTCCTGAACACACCGGATGAGCTGATCGCCTTGTACAGCAAAGAATTCGGCGCATCAACTGGCGTGGACCGAACCGTCATCGATAGCAGCGAGGTGGTGTTCTACGGGGAGCGGCTCGCAACGATCAAGACGTCATTGCGTCACTTGGCCGGCAACACATTGCACGACACCCAGGACGCCATCTACGGCTGCCGCAAGTTCGACGGGGAGTGGCGCTTCGTCTCTCATCTCAGCGTCGAAGTCACGCAGTGAGGCCAGATCCACTTGCGGCTCATCTACGGCGGCATGGGCGTAGTCACCACCACCGGGGCCGACACCATCGGCGCCGACCGAGGTGCAGACGACTGCCGATGCGCTGGGCAGGCACGACCGGGTGATCAGGGTCGTCGGTGACAACGCCCAAGAGTCCACCGCCGGGCAACTGGTAGCCGCCGCCCAAGATCAATTCGGCCGCCTCGATGGGGCGTTGATCAGCGTGGGCGGTTCTTCTAACTCGCGGCTGCGGAGCACCTTGATGGGCAGTTGCAGGCAAGTATTTCGACTCCAAAACCATGCAGTGGAAGGGAACAAGAAATGAGCACTTCATCCGTCAAGGCCAACCCCGTGATCTTCATCCACGGCCTGTGGATCCACTCCAGCGCGTGGCAGCCCTGGATGGAGCTCTTTACCGAGCGCGGTTACACAGCCTCGGCGCCCGGCTGGCCCGGCGACAGTGAAACGGTCGCCACGACAAGGGAAAACGCCGATGACCTCAACGATGTGGGCATCGCGCAGATCGTTGACCACTATGCCGAATTGATAGGGGCGGGAAAACACGAGGTCAAACCGATCATCGTTGGTCACTCGTTCGGCGGCCTGATCGCCCAAGAATTGCTCGCGAATGGACATGCTGTCGCCGCCGTCGCGATCGACCCAGCGCCCATCAAGGGAGTCACGGCACTCCCCCTGGTGCAACTGCGCTCAGCGTTTCCCGTCCTGGGCAACCCCGCAAACCGACACCGCACCGTGGCGTTGAGCGCCAAGCAATTTCAGTACGCGTTCGGCAACACCCTCAGCGAGGACGAGTCCAACGAACTGCACGACCGCTGGACCATTCCAGGGCCCGGGCGCCCCCTGTTCGAAGACGCCACCGCCAACTTCTCCAAGCACTCACCAGCCAAGGTCGACACCCACCTGGTAGACCGAGGACCATTGCTGTTGACGTCTGGCACCGAGGATCACACCGTGCCGCTGAAGGTCACCAAAGAGGTGTATGCCCTGTATGCCAAGGGCAAGTCCGACACCGACTTTCACGAGTTCGAGGGCCGCGGCCATTCCCTGACAATCGACAACGGATGGCGAGACGTCGCCGAGGTCACGTTAGACTGGCTCGCCAGTAAGGGATTCTGAACGAACACAAGCGATAGCCGATACATCCGCTCGCGAGCGCGACACCGGCGGCGACTCCTTGGGGAGAGACGTACTGCAGGAGTTACCGCCTGGCCGCGCGTCAACTGCCGACGAAATGCCGTTTCACGTAGTCCATCAAGTCTGACTCGTCAGTGGCGGGACCGACGAACGCGAGGTAGCCGTCGGGCCTGACGAGATACAGACCAGCTGATCGTGCGCCGTAGGTTGCGTGCGTCCCCACTTGAGGATCGCGCAACACGATCACGTCCTGGCACACAACGTCAGACATTCCTTCGGCGACGACGAGCAGTGCACGAAGCAATCCTCGACTACGCGATTGTGTTCGCCGTGCCAGGTCGGCCAATGCGTTCGCATCGCCACATCCACTGTGCCCCTGGAAGATCAACAGCCGGAACTCGGTAGACTGGAAATAATTGAACAACGAGGTCGGATGCCCAGACTGATCGAGGACGACGCCATCAGGCGCGCGGTCACCAGCCTGAGGGCCGGTCCCGGCGCGATCATGCTGCTCGGAGAGCACCGACGACCGATAGTTGACACCCAGTTGCGAGCCGCGCTGCAACGCGGCGTCGAGGACTCGCTCACGTAGCGAAGCGTGGCTCAGCAGTGGGAACGCCAGATGGTTCATCAGAAACTCCGCGACCGGATTGTGCGACATCACCAGTCGCTGATTGATGTCGGTTTCCTTCAGCACCTGACGTGCGACGGGAAGTCGTTCGGCTTCGTAGGTGTCGAGCAATCCCTCGGGTGCCCCGCGTTGGATCACCATCGCCAGCTTCCACGCGAGGTTGTAGCTGTCCTGCATGCCGGTGTTGAGTCCTTGCCCACCCACCGGACTGTGAATATGAGCCGCGTCGCCCGCAATCAACACGTGGCCCTTCCGGTAGTGCTCGACCATCCGGTGATGGACGCGGAAGTTGGACAGCCACAACGGTTCGCCGATTTCGATGCTGGTGTCGTGGCCCCGGTCGGCGAGTAGACGTTGGAAGACCTCGACCGATGCCTGCGGCACCTGGTCGGCCGCATCGGTGTCGACTGCGGCCAACAGCCTCCAGACCCCGGGTTCACGAAACGGGATGGCGGCGAGCAGGCCCTCGTCGTTCAGCCATAGCATCGCCAGCCCATCGGGAAGATCCCCGCGCAGATGGACATCGGCCAGGATCAGGTTCTGCGGGTACTGCGCGCCCTCGAAGGCCAGGTCGAGCCGCTTGCGCACCACGCTGTGCGGCCCATCGCAACCCACCAGCCAGCGAGCTGTGATGTGTTCCAACGAGTTCGCCTGCGGACCGGCCACATCGGCGACGACACCGTCTGCGGTCTCGTCGAAGCCGAGTAGCTCACGGCCGCATTCGACGCCGCCGCCGAGTGCGGTGAGTTTCGCGCGCAGCACAGCCTCGATCACTGCTTGATTGACGATGGCGACGCGAGGAAAGGGCTGATCGGCTCGTGCGGACGGCACCGCCATCTCCAGCCGAGCGACCTCGGCCCCGTGGCGCATCACCAGGACTCCGCGGACGGGGTTGGCCCCCGCCAGTACCTGCTCGGCCACACCGAGCGAGTCCAGCACCTCAATCGAACGCGGCTGTAAGCCGTTGGCGCGGGACGTGTTCGGGAATTCGGTGAGCTTGTCGACGAGCCTGCAGGCGATCTGACGTCGGCGCAGTTCACAGGCCATCATGAGCCCGACCGGACCTGCACCGACGATGAGTACGTCGGTATTGCTGGAAGTGGGAGCACCCATGCTAAGTCCCTTTTCCTGGTCCGATGATCGCGATGCCACGGTGGTGAAGGGGATCGTGGACCTCCGCGAGCATGAAGTCGGCGACGTCGGCGCGGCTGATCCTGGGCATGCCGTGCAGTGTCAGGGCTTCGCCGTGGCGGTAGATACCCGTTCGGGGGCCGTCGGTGAGCGACGGCGGATACACAATGGTCCAGTCGAGATCGCTGGCCACCAGAAAGTCTTCAGCCCGGGCCTTATCGGTCCCGATGGCTCGCCCGACCGTTCGGAACGCCAACCGGAACGACCGCGGTGCGTGATCGGCGCTGCGCCCGACGCCGAGCGCGGACAGCAAGACGACCCGGTTCACCCCCTGCGCCGACATCGCCGGAATCAGAGCGTCGATGGTGGCACGCATCAAATCAGTCGACAGAATCGAGCGTGTTGCCTTCGGCCCCAGCGCGCACAGCACCGCGTCGACGCCGTCAAGTGCTGCAGTCAGGGCCACTTGGTCAGTGGCATCGCCGGCAATCCACTGCAGTCGTGGATTCGTCGCTGCCCCAGCGCTCGGATGCCGGGTCAGGGCCGCGACCGTGTCATCCCGCGCGAGGGCCTGGGCGATGAGTTGGGCGCCGGTTCGTCCCGTCGCACCCAGCACGAGCAGCTTCATCGCTGCTGCGGCAACGTCGCAGCTTCTGGATCTGCTCGACGACCGGGTGGTTGTCGCGCCGGACGCGGCCGACAGTCGAAGTAGTTGCCGCCTCGGTCCGATATCTTTGGCATGAATGTCGCCTATCTCGTTGCCATGCAACGGAATTCTGGGTCTTGATCCGTCGCCCATGGCGGCATCGACCGAGCTGCGTCCCGCACGGTGGACATCGTGACAATCCAATCTCTCGCGCCAAGTCCTCCCGGGATCATTGAGCGACGCTAGCGCGACGGGCCACCCACCGGTCCGTTCGTTGGTGCACATTTCTTGCGTTCTAGTGCACGAGTGCGCGGCCCGTAATCGCGTGCGGCTCCACCACCCACTAGCCCCCGTCCAGCGCTATGGAAAAGTCATCCGGCTACCGGGTCTTCGTGTCGCATCTCAGTGTCGAGGTCACCCCCGGTGTGTGCAACGCCGGACCGTTCGGCCCACGTCATCGAGCGACGCTGCCAGATCGCTACCGGGCTCGTCTCACGCAGCACAGCTGTGGGTTTGATTGGTGCGAAGAAAATCGAGGCCGAGGTCTGCTCCACGGCCGGTTTCCGGCCCGAACTGCCTATTGGGGGCGAAGACCTGGCGACATTACGCGCCCCGGATGATGCGCATTGCGAGAGCCATGATTCGTCATCCCTCCCAATTCGATTCACGTTGGTTACGTTCGCCGGGACCCGTCTCCAATCCCGCCAGAATACGAAGTGACGTCAGTGGACCCGCATCGCGCAGCCCCGCCCATTCCCCACTCGCACCCGCCGCCGCACGAAGAAGTCGCGATACTCCTCAGGAATCACCACTGCACATTAGTTCGCCGTAAACCTGTCTGCACGAGCGCCGACGTTGCGCGCGCTCCCTCCACGCACACCGAGGAATCCGGGCTGTGGCGGGCCAACAAGTTCAATGTCTCTGGCGCCCAGAGATATTCGGCGCATCGGTAGCGAACGACACGGTGTCACCGAGAAGGGTGTCATTCGCCGACGAGGCTCCGCGGTACCCTTTGCCCCGTCTTGTCTCGTCGGACCTCGGACGGGTCTGACGAATCGGTGGCCACAGGGTGGTGGCGAGTTCGTCGGAGCGGGTAGCTAGCCAGCCGCCCACTGTTTGGCGCGTTCGAGATCGGCAAGACCGAACACCTCGAGCTCGCCTGGCACCAACCACCCCACCAGGTGAATGGTGTGCACCACCCACTCCTTGTCGCTGACCACCGCGACGCGCTTGAAGTCGGCGTGCCGGCTGAACAGGGCCCCCAGGCCCAGCTTGAGGTCTTCGACCAGCCCGCCAGGACCGAAGCCCTCGTAATCGGAATCGATGACCTCCACGATCCTGATGTCCTCGCCGGCCTTCAGCAGGTCGGCCATCGCGGGCTTGAATGCCTTCAGGTCGTCGCCGCTCACCCGACCCGACACCTTGATGCCGGTCACCCCTGCTGGCACGTCCGCAAGTACTTCGATCATCTGCCCCAGCGTAGGCGCGGGGGAGCTCAGGCGGCCGAGATCCGCAATCGATCCTGGATGCGGCTCAGCGCGGCGTGCGCCCACCGATGCTGGTCGTCGTCACCGACCGGGATCAGGGTGACGCCGTCGGCCACCCCGGCGACGAAGAGGTCGGCGACCAGGCCGGCGAGCCCGTCGACCGTTCCGGCATAGCGCACGCCCGCGTCGCCCTCGTGCTCGGAGATCACCGCCAGCGCGGTGCGCGGGTCGTCGGCGACCGACACCGCGAGATCGAGGACGACGGCGACGTCAGCGGGCAGCCTGCGGCGGCGCCGTGCGGCCTCCTGCAGATCGGGGGCACTCAACCGCACCACCGGGCGCTCGCCCTCGGTCAATTCCGTCAACTCCGTCCAGGCACCGTCGGTCTCGGCGATGAACACCCGCAACTCCGGCATGTCCGCCACGCTAAGGCCACGGGCGAACACCGGCAACGGTTGCAGTCACGCGGACCCGAATCCCGATGAAAGTCCGGTTGCTCAGCGTTTGTCGATCACTTTGGTCTTGATCAGGCTGGCAACCATCGTCAGGAACAACGTCAACACGATGACGGCCAGGCTCAGCAGCGTCGGAATCTGCGGGACGCTGACGTGCTCACCGCCGTTGATGAACGCCAGCTCGTTCTCGTGCAGCGCATGCAGAACCAGCTTGACGCCGATGAAGAACAGAATGAAAGCCAGCCCCTGCGACAGGTAGACCAGCCGGTTGAGCAGATCTCCGAGCAGGAAGTACAACTGGCGCAAGCCCATCAGCGCGAACAGGTTGGCCGTGAACACGATGTAGGGCTCGCGAGTCAGGCCGTAGATCGCCGGGATGGAATCCAGCGCGAACAACAGGTCGGTGGTGCCCAGCGCAACGATGACCAGAAACACCGGGGTCATCAGCCGCCTGCCGCCCTCTTTGAGGTAGAGCTTCAGGCCATCCCAGTTGTCGGTGGTCTTGAAGTGCTTCCTGGCCAGCCGCACCACAACGTTCTCGGCTTCGTCGTCGTGCCCAGTGTTGCGAGCCAGCCTGACGGAGGTGTACACCAGGAACGCGCCGAAGATGTAGAAGATCCACGAAAACTGCTGGATGGCAACGGCGCCCAGCGCGATGAAGATGCCCCGGAAGATCAGGGCCAGCACGATGCCGACGAGCAGCGCCTGCTGTTGATAGACCTTCGGCACTTTGAAGCTGGCCATGATGATGATGAAGATGAACAGGTTGTCCACCGACAGGCTGTATTCGGTGAGCCAGCCGGCGTAGAACTCCAGGCCGAACTGCGCGCCGTGGAAGTTCCACACCCACAGGCCGAACGCGATGGCCAGGCCGACGTAGAACGACAGATAGATCGCGCACTCGCGCATCGTGGGTTCGTGCGGGCGGCGGGCGATGAAGATGATGTCGAACAGCAGAACGGCCACCGTCACGCCGATGGTGACCAACCACTCGAGCGCTGAAACATTCATGGGAGACCTCCGGGCGTCAAGAAACGTCCGAGGTCTCTTCCACCGCCGAAGCGGCCCGCGGTACCGGACGGCCAGCGTTGGCCGCCGTGGTGACGACACCGCGACGAAGGAATACTCCCCTCTTCCCCCGCAGTCTTTCAGGTCAGCGCGGCCCGCAGCAAACCGGGCGCAGGATCGACCGGCCACCGGCCGCGTCCCGCACCCCGATGTCAACTGCGCGGCCTAGGATCCACAGTCGTGGCGACGCCGGAGATTCCCCCGCAGTACCTGCTATCGGAGCAGGCGCCACCCCCACGCACCCTCATCGACATCCTCTACGACACCGCCAATCGCTACCCCGAGGCAGCGGCCATCGACGACGGCGCGGTGCAGCTCACCTACGCCGAGCTGATCGCCGACATCGAGGAGAGCGTCGAGTGGCTGGCCGCGCGTGGCATCGGCCGTGGCGACCGGATCGGTATCCGGATGCCGTCCGGCAGTTACGCGCTGTACGTGGCGATCCTGTCGACGCTGGCGGCCGGGGCCGCTTACGTCCCGGTGGACGCCGACGATCCCGACGAGCGGGCCGAGCTGGTGTTCGGTGAGGCCGGTGTGGTCGCCATCATCACCGAGGCCGGCCTGACCCGCGGTCCGGGCTCCTCGCGCGGCTGGCGGGCCACCGCGCCGTTGGGCCGCGATGACGCCTGGATCATCTTCACCTCAGGATCGACGGGAACCCCCAAGGGCGTGGCGGTGACGCACCGCAACGCGGCGGCGTTCGTCGACGCTGAAGCGCGGATGTTCCTGAAGCACAGCCCGATCTGCCCCGGCGATCGAGTACTGGCCGGCCTGTCGGTGGCGTTCGACGCCTCGTGCGAGGAGATGTGGCTGGCCTGGCGGTACGGCGCGTGCCTGGTGCCGGCACCGCGCGCCCTGGTGCGCAGCGGGATGGACCTCGGGCCGTGGCTGGTGTCGCGGGACATCACCGTGGTGTCCACGGTGCCTACGCTGGCCGCGCTGTGGCCGGCCGAGGCGCTGGAGGCGGTGCGGCTGTTGATCTTCGGCGGCGAGGCGTGCCCGCCCGAACTGGCCGAGCGCCTCGCGGTCGAGGGACGCGAGGTGTGGAACACCTATGGACCGACCGAAGCGACGGTGGTGTCCAGCGCGGCGCGGCTCGACGGCCAAAGCGCGGTCAGCATCGGCCGTCCGCTGCCGGGCTGGGACCTGGCCGTCGTCGACAAGGAAGGGGCTCCGGTCGCTCTCGGCGAGGTCGGCGAGCTGGTGATCGGCGGGGTCGGCCTGGCGCGCTACCTGGACCCGGAGAAGGACGCCGAGAAGTACGCACCGATGCCGTCGCTGCAATGGGCGCGCGCCTACCGCAGCGGTGATCTGGTCCGGCTGGAGGACGACGGGCTGTACTTCCAGGGCCGCGCTGACGATCAGGTCAAGGTCGGTGGGCGCCGCATCGAACTCGGCGAGGTCGACTCGGCTCTGGTGAACCTGCCCGGTGTCAGCGGCGGGGCGGCCGCGGTGCGGCGCACCGCCAGCGGCACCCCGATGCTGGTCGGCTATATCGCCAGCGCAGATCCGGATTTCGACCTCGCCGCCGCCCGCGTCCACCTCGCCGCGAGCCTGCCCGCTGCCCTGGTGCCACGGCTGGTGTTGCTCGACGAACTGCCCACCCGGACCTCGGGCAAGGTCGATCGCGCCGCGCTGCCCTGGCCGCCGCCGGGCTACCAGGACAAAGAGCCTGATCTGGGTGGCACCATGGGCTGGCTGGCCGGGCTGTGGCGCGACGTCCTGGGTGCGGTGGTGGACGGCCCGGAGGCGGATTTCTTCGCCCTCGGTGGCGGCTCGCTCTCGGCAGCGCAGCTGGTGGCCGCACTGCGGGAGCGCTACCCCCAGCTGACCGTCGCCCAGCTCTACGACCATCCCCGGTTGGGATCGCTGGCCGAGTTCCTCGACGAGCTCGCCCCCGCGGTCGCGGTCACCCCGCGCGACGTCGACCCCACGCCGGTGACCACGCAGGCAGCACAGGTGCTGCTGTCGGTTCCGCTGGCGACCCTGACCGGCCTGCAGTGGGTGACGTGGCTGGCTCTGGTCAACAATGTGGCCGCCGCCGTGCATCCGTTGCCGTGGCTGGTGGCAGTCAACTGGTGGTGGGTGGTGGCGGCCTTCGTCTTGTTCGTCACCCCGATCGGGCGGATGGGCATCGCGGTGCTGGGCGCGCGGATGTTGTTGTCGGGCCTCGAGCAGGGCACCTACCGCCGCGGCGGATCGGAGCATCTGCGGGTGTGGCTGGCCGAACGGCTGGCCGACGCCAGCGGCGCGGAGAACCTGGCGGGCGCACCGTGGCTGGTGTATTACGCACGGGCGCTGGGTAACAAGGTCGGCAAAGGCGTGGATCTGCACTCGGCGCCTCCGGTGACCGGGATGATGCGCCTGGGCCACCGGGTGTCCATCGAACCGGAGGTCGACCTGACCGGCCATTGGATTGACGGCGACCTCTTCCACGTCGGCCCGATCACTGTCGGCAACGACGCGTCCATCGGGGCCCGTACCACCTTGTTTCCCGGCGCGGTCATCGGCAAGAACGCCGATGTGGCGCCCGGCTCGGGTGTCGTCGGCAGGGTCAAGAACGGGCAGTTCTGGAAGGGTTCACCGGCGGTGAAGTCCGGCAAAGCCCGCCACCCATGGCCCGAATACCGGCCCCCGCGGGCCGCCCACTGGGTCGCCATGTACGGCGTGACGTCAATGCTGCTGGGCTCGGTGCCATTGGTGTCGCTGGGAGTCGGTCTGGCCGTGTTGGTGTGGCCGGCACGACACAGCGCGACGCTGATGTCGGCGATCGGTGCCGCCGCACCGTGGATCCCGGTGGCCGCACTGGCCGCGCTCGCCGTGTACGCCGGGGTCACGGTGTTGGGGGTCCGCATCCTGGCGCTCGGCCTGCGCGAGGGCTACCACCCGGTGCGCAGCCGGATCGGTTGGCAGCTGTGGGCCACCGAACGCCTGATGGACGCCGCCCGCAACTACTTGTTTCCCGTGTACGCCAGCCTGCTCACCCCGTGGTGGTTGCGGCTCCTCGGCGCGAAAGTAGGCCGCAATACCGAGATCTCGACCGCGCTGCTGACCCCGAAGTTCACCGTCGTCGAAGACGGCGCCTTCCTGGCCGACGACACCATGGTCGCCTCCTATGAACTCGGCGGCGGCTGGATCCACGTGGCCAAGGCCACCGTCGGCAAGCGGGCGTTCCTGGGCAACTCCGGCATCACCCAGCCCGGCCGCCGGGTGCCCGACGACGGTCTGGTCGCCGTCCTCTCGGCGACGCCGCACAAAGCCAAGGCCGGTTCGTCATGGCTGGGCAGCCCGCCGATCCGGTTGCGCCGCCACGCCGACGAAGCCGACGCATCGCTGACCTACAGCCCGCCGCTGCGGCTGAAGGTGTTCCGCTCGGCGGTCGAAACGTGCCGGCTCATCCCGGTGATCGTCAGCTTTGCGATCGGGGTCGCGGTGTTGATCGCGTTCCAGGCGCTGGCGTACAAGTTCAACTACGGCTGGGCCGCCCTGGCCGGTGGCATCGTGTTGCTGACCGCGGGCGCGCTGGCCGGCGGCATCGCCGTGGCCGCCAAATGGCTTGTGGTGGGCCGGATCCGGAGTGGTGAACAACCACTGTGGTCGTCGTTTGTCTGGCGCAACGAAGTGTCGGATACTTTCGTCGAAACCGTGGCCGGGCCGTGGTTCGCCCGCGCGGCCAGCGGCACGCCGGTGATGAACCTGTGGTTGCGGGCGCTGGGCGCGACGATCGGCCGCGGTGTGTGGTGCGAGACGTATTGGCTGCCTGAGGCGGATCTGGTGACATTGCAGCGTGCCAGCACCGTCAACCGCGGCTGCGTGGTGCAGACGCATCTGTTCCACGATCGGATCATGCGGATGGACACCGTGGTGCTCGACGAGGGCGCCACGCTGGGACCGCATTGCGTGGCCTTGCCCGCCGCCAAGCTCGGCGCGGGCGCCACCGTCGGCCCAGCGTCGCTGGTGATGCGCGGCGACGTGGTGCCGCCGTCGACCCGCTGGCAAGGCAATCCCATTGCACCCTGGGTGATTTCGCGGAAGAAGTCTCGGGACGCCGGCAGCACGGGTAAACCCGAGGACAGCGCCGCGTGAAACATCCCGCCAAGAAGGCCGCCAAAAAAGGCGGCCCACCCGTCATCGACCCGTATCTGCCCAACAACGGCAACTTCGGCTACCGGGTGTCGCGCTACGAATTGGACCTGGAGTACAAGGTCGCGATCAACCGGCTCACCGGCACCGCCACCATCACCGCCGCAACGCTGGCCTCGCTGAAAACATTCACCCTGGACCTGTCCGACGCGCTGTCGGTGACGAAGGTGACAGTCAACGGCCGTCGCCCAGCCCATTTCAGCTCCTCGAACGGAAAGTTGCATATCGCGTTGTCCGCGCCGCTGCCGGCCGGCGCGGCGATGTCGATCAGTGTGCGCTACGGCGGATCGCCGCGGCCAATCCGAAGTTATTGGGGCGAAGTCGGTTTCGAGGAGCTGTCGAACGGCGTGCTGGTCGCCGGGCAACCGAACGGAGCCGCGTCGTGGTTTCCGTGCGATGACCATCCCAGCGCGAAGGCCAGCTATCGCATCCAGATCAGCACCGACAGCCCGTATCGCGCGGTGGCCAATGGCGAACTGGTGTCGCGGCGGGTCCGTGCCGCGCACACCGTGTGGACCTATGAGCAGCCGGAGCCGACGTCGACCTATCTGGTGACCTTGCAGATCGGCATGTACGGTGCCAACAGACTGCCCAAAGAGAAGGTGCCGATGCAGGGGGTCCTACCGGATCGCTTGCGCGCCAACTTCGCCCACGACTTCGGGCGCCAGCCGCAGATGATGAAGCTGTTCGTCAAACTGTTCGGCCCCTACCCGCTGAGCAACGGCTATACCGTCGTGGTGACCGATGATGATCTCGAGATACCACTTGAGGCACAAGGCATTTCGATCTTCGGCGCCAATCATTGTGACGGCAGCCGCCGTTCTGAACGCCTGATCGCCCACGAACTGGCCCACCAGTGGTTCGGCAACAGCGTCACGGTGCGACGCTGGCGCGACATCTGGCTGCACGAGGGATTCGCCTGCTACGCCGAATGGTTGTGGTCGGAGAATTCCGGCGGCCAGACCGCCGACCAGTGGGCGCGCCACTACCACTCGAAGCTGGCCTCGGCACCACAGAACCTGCTGCTGGCCGATCCAGGACCGCGCGACATGTTCGACGACCGGGTCTACAAGCGCGGCGCACTCACGCTGCATGTGCTGCGCCGCACCATCGGCGACGACAAGTTCTTTGCGCTGCTCCGGGATTGGACCAACCGTTACCAGCACAGCACCGTGGTGACCGACGACTTCACCGGCCTTGCCGCCAACTACGCCGACGAATCGCTGCGTCCGCTGTGGAACGCATGGCTGTTCTCGACCGGGGTGCCGAAGCTGTGACCGACGCGGGCGCCTCCTTCGAGGCGCTGAGCGCCACCGGAGCCCATCCGATCAACGGGACCGGGGCGATGACCCGCGGCACGGTGGTCCGGGTCGGGGCGGCAACCGCGATCTCGGCGCTGTGCGGCTACGCCGTGCTGTATTTGGCCGCCCGCGCACTGAATCCGGCTGGCTTCTCGGTGTTCGGGGTGTTCTGGGGGGCGTTCGGACTGGTCAACGGCGCGGCGTACGGGCTGCTGCAAGAGGCCACCCGGGAAGTGCGGGCCGCGCACTACGTCGACATCGTCGACGGGCCCCGCGCCCATCCCATGCGGGTGGCCACGGGCGTCGGCGTGGTCGCCGTCATCGTCATGGCGGCCACGTCCCCGCTGTGGGCACCGCACGTGTTCAGCGAATCCCGCCCGTTGTCGGTCGCGCTGCTCTGCGTGGGCCTGGCCGGATTCTGTCTCCATGCAACGCTTTTGGGGTTGCTCGCCGGCACCGGACGGTGGGGCGGCTACGGGGCGCTGATGGTCGTCGACGCCGTGATGCGGGTGGTGGTTGCCGCGCTGGCCTTCGCGGTGGGCTGGGGGCTCAACGGTTTCCTCTGGGCCACGGTGGCCGGCGCGGCGGGATGGCTACTGGTGCTGGCGGTCTCGCCGGGGGCGCGCGCCGCGGCGGAGCTGCGCACACCGGGCGACACCGCGACCTTCCTGCGCGGCGCGGCCCACTCGATCGCCGCTGCCGGCGCGAGCGCGGTGCTCGTCATGGGGTTCCCGGTGTTACTCAAGGCGACTTCAGGCGGTGAGCTCGGCGCGGCCGGCGGGGTGGTGATCCTGGCGGTGACGCTGACGCGGGCGCCGCTGCTGGTCCCGCTGACCGCGATGCAGGGCAATCTGATCGCGCACTTCGTGGACCACCGCGGGCACCGGCTCAAGGCGCTCATCGCCCCCGCGGCCGTGGTGGTCGGCCTCGGTGCCGTCGGCATCCTGGCCGCCGGACTGCTCGGCCCGTGGCTGATCCGGGTGGCGTTCGGCGACCAGTACGGCCCCGGCGGGGCGCTGCTGGCCTGGCTGACCGGGGGGGCGGTGGCGATCGCCCTGTTGACCGTGACCGGGGCCGCGACGGTGGCGGCCGCCCTGCACCGGGCCTACTCGATCGGCTGGGTGGGGGCAACGGTCGCCTCGACGGCACTGCTGACGCTGCCGCTGAGTCTGACCGATCGCACCGTGGTGGCGCTGCTGTGCGGGCCGCTGGTCGGAATAGCCGTCCATTTGGCAGCGCTGGCCCGCGCCGCGCGCTGAACCCACGGTGAACGGCGTGTACCTTGTGGTCATCGACACGCCTTACCCCGACGCCTGGATCATCGTGCCGGCGTTCAACGAAGCGACGGTCATCGGTGACGTCATCGCTGACCTGCGCCAAGTCTTCGACCACGTGGTCTGCGTCGATGACGGCAGCAAGGACGACACGGCCGATATCGCGCTGCGCGCCGGCGCCCATGTGGTGCGGCATCCGGTGAATCTCGGGCAGGGCGCAGCGATCCAGACCGGCGTGGAATACGCGCGTAGCCAACCCGGCGCTGCGGTGTTCGTCACCTTCGATGCCGACGGGCAGCACCGCGTCAAGGATGTCCTCGTGATGATCGACCGGCTGTCCAAGGGCGACGTCGACGTCGTGATCGGCACCCGGTTCGCCGGCTCCACCGTCAGCCAGACCCCGCCACTGAAGCGGCTGGTCCTGCGCACCGCGGCGCGGCTGAGCCGGAGCAGTCAGCGGCTGCGGCTGACCGACGCGCACAACGGGCTGCGGGTGTTCAACAAGACCGTCGCCGACAATCTCAGCCTCACGATGAACGGGATGAGCCACGCAGGAGAGTTCATTGCGCTGATCGTCGAAAACCACTGGCGGGTAGCCGAAGAGCCGGTCGAGATTCTCTACACCGAGTACTCGATGTCCAAGGGGCAGCCGTTGCTCAACGGCATCAACATCGTCTTCGACGGGTTTCTACGCGGAAAGATGCGCCGATGAACTGGATCCAGGTGTTGCTGATCGCGGCGGTGGTCGCGCTGCTGGTCTACCTGCTGCGGTCGCGCACCAACGCCAAGGCCAAGGCGTGGGTCAAGGTCGGTTACGTGCTGTTCGTGATCCTCGCGATCTACGCGATCCTGCGGCCGGATGACACCACCGTGCTGGCCAATTGGCTGGGGGTGCGGCGCGGTGCCGACCTGATCACCTACGCACTGATCATCGCGTTCGTGTTCACGACGATGAGCACGTATCTGCGGTTCAAGGAACTCGAACTGAAGTACGCCCGGCTGGCGCGTGCCGTCGCGCTGGACGGTGCGCGCACTCCGGACCGTTAGGCCTGCTGGCCTCGGAAGTACTCGACGGTGCGGCTGATGCCCTCTTCGAGGCGCACCCGCGGACGCCAGCCCAGCACCATCTCGGCTTTGCGGACATCCAGGCACGACCGCTTCAGGTCGCCCAGCCGCGCCGGCGCGATCTCCGGGGCGTCCGGCGCGCCGACCACCTTGGCGACCACCGTGTGCAACTCCCGGTCGCTGGTCTCCACCCCGGTGCCGACGTTGAACCGTTGCCCACACCCAGCCGCGCCGGCGGCCCGGACGAAAGCGTCGACGACGTCGTCGACAAAGACATAGTCGCGGGTGTTCGACCCGTCGCCATAGACCTTGGTTGACCGTCTGGCGAGCATCGCACTGGCGAAGATCGCAACGACCCCAGCCTCGCCGTGCGGGTCTTGCCGCGGGCCGTACACGTTGGACGGCGCGATGAATGAGCAGTCCAGGCCATAGAGGTGGCGGAAGGTGTTCAGGTAGATCTCCCCGGCGACCTTGCCGGCGGCATAGGGCGAGGCGGGATCGACCGGGGCGGTCTCGTTGGTCGGGTAGCTCGTCGGCACGCCGTAGATCGAGCCGCCCGAGGAGGTGTGGACGATCTTGCGGACGCCCGTCCGCCGGGCCGCCTCGGCCAGCCGCACGGTGCCGACGACGTTCACCTCGGCGTCGAACTCAGGTTCCTCCACCGAACGACGCACGTCGATCTGGGCAGCCAGGTGGTGCACGACTTCCGGTTTGTACTGCTTGAACAGGCCGATCAGATCCGCATCGGCGATATCAGCCTTGGCGAACTGGAAGCCGTCGTTGGCGGTGGCTCCCCGCAGGTTCTCGGTGCGGCCCCGGCTCAGATCGTCGAGCCCGATGACGGTGTGGCCGTCGGCGAGCAGGCGGTCAACCAGCGTGGAGCCAATGAAGCCGGCAGCGCCCGTGACCAGTACCTGCATGTCGGCCACCCTACCGAGAGCCCGTACAGTCGAGCCGATGGCAGTTCCGACCCGTGTGGCGCGCATGCCACCGGTCGCGGTGGCGGCCGTCATTCTCATCGCCGTCCAGTTGGTGGTCCGGGCGGTCTTGGGGTTCGGCGGCTACTTCTACTGGGATGACCTGATCCTGATCGGCCGGGCCGGCACTCAGAGCCTGCTGTCCCCGGCGTATCTGTTCGACGACCATGACGGCCACGTGATGCCTGGTGCGTTCCTGGTGGCCGGCGTCATCACCCGACTCGCCCCGCTGGTGTGGGCGTGGCCGGCCGTCAGCCTGGTGGTCTTGCAGCTGCTGGTGTCGCTGTCGGTCCTGCGGGCGCTGCACGTGATCCTGGGTTGGCGTCCGGTGTTGTTGATTCCCTTGTGTTTCGCCCTGTTCACTCCGCTGGGCGTGCCTGGATTCGCCTGGTGGGCGGCGGCACTGAACTCGCTGCCGATGCTGGCCGCGCTGGCCTGGGTGTGTGCCGACGCGATTCTGTTGGTGCGCACCGGCAGTCACCGCTATGCCGTTACCGGGGTGCTCGTGTACCTGGGCGCACTGCTGTTCTTCGAGAAGTCCGCCGTCATCCCGTTCGTGGCATTCGCGGTGGCCGCGCTGCTCGGCTACCTGCAGGGCGACGGCGCCGCGGTGCGCACGGTCTGGCGTCGCGGCCTGCGATTCTGGGTGGCCGCGCTGGCGCTCACGGCGGCGTGGGTCGGCGTCTACCTACTGGTGGTCGACCACCGGCGGTGGAGTTCAGATCTGGCGATGACGTGGGATCTGTTGCGCCGCTCGGTCACTCACGGGATCGTGCCCGGACTGGTCGGCGGTCCATGGGAGTGGCAGCGGTGGGCTCCGGCCTCACCCTGGGCGGTCCCGCCGGTGTCGGTGATGGCGCTGGGGTGGCTGGCGTTGGCCGCGGTCCTGGTGGTGTCGCTGGTGCGCAAACAGCGCATCGGCCTGGTCTGGCTGGTGGCGGCGGGGTATGCGCTGGCCTGCCAGGTCCCGATCTATCTGCTGCGCTCGTCGAAGTTCACGGCTCTCGAATTGGCCCAGACCCTGCGGTACTTCCCCGATCTCGTGATCGTGCTCACGCTGCTGGCCGCGGTCGGGTTCTGCGCACCCAACCGTGCCGGGTCGACCTGGCTGGACGCATCCCGCGCCCGCACCGCGGTGGTGAGCATCTCGGTGCTGGCATTCGCGGCCAGCAGCCTGTATTCGACCTCGACGTTCCTCAGCAGCTGGAAGGACAACCCGGCACAGCCCTACCTGCAGAACGCGATTCGCGGGCTGGCGCAGGCGCGGGCCTCCTCGTCGGCTCCCCTGCTCGACCAGGAGGTCGACCCGCTGGTGATGCAGCGCGTCGCCTATCCAGAGAACCTGGCCAGCCACATGTTCGCCCTGATCCGGGACAGACCCGAATTCGCCAAGTACACAACGCAATTGCGCATGCTCGATTCCAGCGGACGACTGGTGGACGCCAACGTCACCTGGACGCGCACCATCGTGATAGGCCCGGTGCCGGGGTGCGGCTATTTCGTGCAGCCGGACGCCGCGGTGCAGATGCCGCTGGACGGGCCCCTGCTGCCCGCGGAGTGGACGGCCGAGATCAACTACCTGGCCAACAGCGAGGGTTCGATGCTGATGTCGTTGACCGAAGGACCGGCGACCAAGGTGCCCGTGCATCCCGGGCTGAACCGCGTCTTCGTCCGGCTGTCCGGGGCCGGCGACGCGATCACGGTGCGGGCGACGACGGCCGCGCTGTCGCTGTGCCTGGCGTCGGGCCCGGTCGGGTATCTGGCGCCGCACTGATCCACCCGGTGTGCCAAAGTAGTTTGCATGTCTAACTTGCGTGAGGATGGTCTACGCGTTTTCCGGGAGATGCTGCCCGGGACGCTGCCCGACGGCGACGTCGAATTCGGCGGCTTCGCCCCCGAACTGATGGATATCGGCGTGGAGAGCGTGTTCGGCCGGCTGTGGACCCGCGAAGGGCTCAGCCGCCGCGACCGGAGCCTGGTGACGCTGGGCATTTTGATCGCCCTGCGAGCCACCGAGGAGATGAAGGCGCACTTCCGGATCGCCAAGCAGAACGGTTTGTCCGACGACGAGCTTGCCGAGGTGATCTATCACGCGAGCGGCTACGCCGGCTTCCCGGCCGCGGCCACGGCCCGAAACATCGCTGCCGAGGAACTCGGCAAGACATAGCGGAGCCACCTAGGAGAATCGAACTCCTGACCTATTCATTACGAGTGAATCGCTCTACCGACTGAGCTAAGGTGGCGCGGCCCTTCGCCAGGGCCGAGCAGTGAGTCTACAGGTCCGAACGAAGTGCTTGACCCACGGTCGCCACCAGCGCATCGACGGCGAATTTGGGCTTGACGTTGGTGGCCAGGGCCTCGCGGCACTCCAGAACCGCCTCGATACAGCGCAGCAGCCGCTCCGGGGAGGCGTGTGCGGCCAGGGCCGCCACCCGCTCGGCCATATCGGGATGACTCGGCGCGACCGCGCCCGCCCCACTGGCCACCAGCAGGGCGTCGCGGAAGTACGTGGCCAAATCGATCAGCGCCCGATCCAGGGCGTCGCGCGAGGCCCGGGTCTGGCGGGATTTCTGCCGCCGTTCGAGATCCTTGAGCGCCCCCGCGGATCCGCGCAGCGCGCCAGCGGCACCCTTCCCGGTGCCGCCAGCGCCAAGGGCGGTGCGCAGCTCCTCCGTTTCGGCCTCGTCACGCCCGACGTTGAGTGCCTTCGCTTCAGCCTCCGCAGCGGCCACCAGCTCTTCTGCGGCTGCATAGGCCCGCGACGGGGTTGCGGCGTCGCGGGCCAGGCTCAGCGCCCTGGTACGCCGATCGCGCGCATCGGGATCGGTGGCCAGCCGCCGGGCTCGGCCGACGTGACCGCCGCTGATCGACGCCGCCCATTGCGCGTCGCCCTCCGACAGCCCGTCGTTGTCGACCAGCACCTGCGCGATCGCGGCGGTCGGCGGCGTCACCAGCGCCACATGCCGACATCGCGACCGCAGGGTGATCGCGATGTCCTCGGGGTCCACCGACGGTGCACAGAGCAGGAACACGGTCGACGGCGGTGGCTCCTCCACGACTTTGAGCAACGCGTTCCCCGCCCCCTCGGTGAGACGGTCGGCATCCTCGACCACGACGATCTGCCAGCGGCCGGTGCTAGGCCGCCGCGACGCGATCTGCACGATGTTGCGCATCTCGTCGACGCCGATCGACAGGCCCTCGGGAATGATGCGCCGGACGTCGCCGTGGGTGCCGGCCATCGTCGTCGTGCAGGCCCGGCACTCCCCGCACCCCGGAGTGCCGTCAGCAGAACACTGCAGCGCGGCGGCGAAGCACTGCGCGGCCACCGAACGCCCTGAACCGGGCGGTCCGGTAATCAGCCACGCATGTGTCATGGTCCCGGTCGTCAGCGCATCGTGAGCGGAATCACCCCGCGCAGCCCGTGCGGCACCCACGAGCTCTGCTTCCACGGCGCTCTGGCCGACCAGCCGACTGAAAACTCCGGACATCGCCTCAAACACTAGTGCCCAGCAACGACACAACCACCGCCCACCGGGTCATGAAGGTGCAGATCGGTCGCCCTGTACCGATACGGTGGGCTGGTGACCACCGCGCAGCTCAGCCCGGGGCGAATCAGTGGGTTCGTCCGGTGGGTTGCGCGCACTCCGTGGCCGGTGTTCTTGCTGGGCATGCTGCAGGCCGACATCATCGGAGCCCTGCTCGTATTGGGCTTTTTGCGGTTCGGTCTGCCGCCCTCGGATCGGGTCATATTGCAGGATCTACCGACGCCGAACCTGGTCGTCTTCCTGAGTTACCTCTTCATTTCGTTCACCGTGGGCGCAATCATCAGCCTGAGGTTGCTCATCCCGGTGTTCCGCTGGCAACGCCGTGACGCACTGCTGGCCGAGGATGTCCCGGCCGTCACCGAACATGCGCGGCTGCGGGCGCTGCGGATGCCCGTCTACCGCTCGGCGATCAGCATGACCAACTGGGTGCTCGGCGCGGTGGTGTTCATCGCCGCCAGCTGGCCGGTGGCCAGCCGCGCCGCACCCGTGCTGGCGGTGGCCACCCTGCTCGGCGCCACTGCCACGTCGATCATCGGGTATCTGCAATCCGAGCGGGTCCTGCGGCCGGTCGCGGTCGCCGCGTTGCGCGGCGGTGTGCCGGACAAGTTCCACCGCCCCGGCGTCATCCAGCGGCTGGTGCTGACCTGGCTGCTGTCCACTGGGGTGCCGCTGCTGGCCATCGTGCTCTCGATCGTGGCCAGCAAGTTCTCGCTGCTGGCGGCGTCCGCCGACGCGCTGTTCACGCCGATCCTGCTGATGGCGGTCGCCGCGCTGGTGATCGGGCTGGCCGGCAATGTGCTGGCGGCCATGTCGATCGCCGACCCGCTGCGGCAGCTGCGCTGGGCGCTCGGGGAGGTTCAGCGCGGCAACTACAACGCCCACATGCAGATCTATGACGCCAGCGAGCTCGGCCTGCTGCAAGCCGGCTTCAACGACATGGTCCGGGATCTGAGCGAACGGCAGCGACTGCGCGACCTGTTCGGCCGCTACGTCGGTGAAGACGTCGCCCGGCGAGCCCTGGAGCGCGGCACCGAGCTCGGCGGCCAGGAACGCGATGTCGCGGTGCTGTTCGTCGACCTGGTGGGCTCGACCCAGCTAGCCGCCTCACGGCCGCCGAGCGAGGTCGTGAGCATGCTCAATGAGTTCTTCCGGGTGGTGGTCGACACCGTCAAGAAGCATGGCGGCTTCGTCAACAAGTTCCAGGGCGACGCGGCGCTGTGCATTTTCGGTGCGCCGATCGAGCACCCCGACGCCTCCGGCGCAGCGCTGGCGGCCTCCCGAGAGCTGCACGACGAACTTGTCGGGGTGCTGGGCCAGACCGATTTCGGCATCGGAGTGTCGGCCGGGCGAGCGATCGCCGGGCACATCGGCGCGCAGGCCCGGTTCGAGTACACCGTCATCGGCGACCCGGTCAACGAAGCCGCCCGACTGACCGAACTGGCCAAGATCGAGGGCGGCCACGTGCTGGCGTCGGCGATCGCGGTCAGCGGTGCGCTGGATGCTGAAGCGTTGTGCTGGAACGTCGGTGAGATCGTCGAACTGCGCGGCCGGCGGGCACCGACGCAGCTGGCCCGTCCCATGAACCTGATACAGCCCAGTCAGCGAAGTGAAAGCCAAAGCGTCAACGGCTAGACGTCGAGATCGACGAAATGCCTTGATTTACGCCTACTTTCGTGCCCGTTCTGCCGGTTCGGGCGCCGGTGGCGCAAGAGGTCAGGCCTTCTTCGCGGGGGCCTTCTTGCGCGTGGCCTTCTTCGCGGGCGCCTTCTTCTTGACAGGGCCGCGGGCCCGGCGGTCGGCGAGCAGCTCCGAAGCCCGCTCGTCGGTGATACTCAGGACGTCGTCACCCTTGCGCAGGCTGGCATTGGTCTCACCGTCGGTGACGTACGGCCCAAATCGGCCGTCCTTGATCACCATTGGGTTGCCGGACGCCTGATCGACACCCAGCTCGCGCAGCGGCGGCGTGGCGGCGCCTTGCCTGCCACGGCGTTTGGGCTCGGCGTAGATCTTCAACGCCTCTTCGAGGGTGATCTCGAAGATCTGGTCCTCGGTCGCTAGCGAGCGAGAGTCGGTGCCGCGCTTGAGATAAGGCCCGTAGCGGCCGTTCTGCGCGGTGATCTCCTCGCCATTGGCGGGATCCACACCGACCACCCGCGGCAGCGAAATCAGTTTGAGCGCATCCTCGAGCGTAACGGTCTGCAGGTCCATCGACCGCAGCAGTGAACCGGTGCGCGGCTTCGGGCCGGTCGGCTTCTTGCCCTTCTTGGCGCCAACACCCGGATCATCGTCCGGCGGCGGCGGCAGCACCTCGGTGACGTAGGGCCCGTAGCGGCCGTCCTTGGCCACGATCTCATGACCGGTCTCCGGGTCCACACCGAGCGACCGTCCCTCTTGCGGTGTGGCAAAGAGGGTTTCGGCCAACTCCAGAGTCAGCTCGTCGGGCGTGATCTCGTCGTTGAGGTTGGCGCGCTGCGGCTTGAGCTCACCCTCCTCATCGGTGATCATGCGCTCCAGGTACGGGCCGTTCTTGCCCACCCGAACCACGATCGACCGGCCCTGCTCGTCATCAAAGAGCTTGATGGAGTTGACTTCTCGAGCATCGATACCCTCGAGATTCACGCCGACCAGCTTCTTAAGGCCGCCGGCCCGGGCGATCGAGTCCGCCACCCCGTGCTCGCCACCGAAGTAGAAGTTGCTCAGCCAGTTGGTGCGCTGCTCCTGGCCCGAGGCAATCTCGTCGAGCTCGTCTTCCATGGCGGCGGTGAAGTCGTAGTCCACCAGGCGCCCGAAGTGCTGCTCGAGCAGCCCTGTGACGGCGAACGCGACCCAGGACGGCACCAGGGCGCTGCCCTTCTTGTGGACGTAACCACGGTCCTGGATCGTCTTGATGATCGAGGAATACGTTGAGGGACGGCCGATTCCAAGTTCCTCGAGCGCCTTGATCAGCGAGGCCTCGGTATAGCGGGCCGGCGGATTCGTGGCGTGCCCGTCGGCGTTGAGCCGGGTGGCGTCCACGCGCTGGCCCTGACGAAGCTGCGGCAGCCGGCTCTCGGCGTCGTCGGCTTCGCCGCCGGCCAGCTCGTCGACAGTCTCGACATAGGCCTTGAGGAAGCCGGGGAAGGTGATGGTGCGGCCGCTGGCGGCGAAGGTGACCTGCTGTCCACCGGCGGCCTGGCCGTTGATCCGCAGGCTCAGCGTGGTACCGCGGGCGTCGGCCATCTGGGAGGCCACGGTGCGCTGCCAGATCAGCTCGTAGAGCCGGAACTCGTCGTTGTCCAGCTCGCGATGCAGAGCGCCGGGGGTGGCGAACGTGTCGCCGGCGGGCCGAATGGCCTCGTGCGCCTCCTGGGCGTTCTTGACCTTGCGGGTGTACTGCCGCGGCGAGGGGTGCACGTACTCGTCGCCGTAGAGCTGGCGGGCCTGCGTCTGGGCGGCGTTGATGGCCGACTGCGACAGCGTCGTCGAGTCGGTACGCATATAGGTGATGTAGCCGTTCTCGTACAGCCGCTGCGCGACGCTCATCGTGCGCTCGGAGGAGAACCGCAGCTTGCGGCCCGCCTCCTGCTGCAGCGTGGAGGTCATGAAGGGCGGATACGGCTTGCGGGTGTAGGGCTTCTCCTCCACCGAGCCGACGGTCAGACTGGCAGCCCGCAGCCCGGTGGCCAGCGAGCCCGCCGCCGCCTCGTCGAGCACCACCACCTCGTCGGGCTTGCGGACCACACCGAGGGAATCGAAGTCCCGGCCGGTGGCCACACGCTTGCTGTCGACGTTGACCAGCCTCGCGGTGAACCGCGGTGGGGTCGCGTTGGGGTCTGAGACGCTCGCGTCGAGCTCAGCGATCACATCCCAGTAGGAGGCGCTGCGGAAAGCCATCCGATCGCGCTCACGCTGAACGATGATGCGGGTGGCGACGGACTGCACCCGGCCCGCCGACAACTTCGGCGCCACCTTCTTCCACAGCACGGGGCTGACCTCGTAGCCGTATAGCCGGTCGAGGATGCGGCGGGTCTCCTGCGCGTCGACGAGGTCGTTGTCCAGGTCGCGGGGATTCTCCGCGGCCGCCAGGATCGCCGGCTCGGTGATCTCATGGAACACCATCCGCTTGACCGGTACGCGGGGCTTGAGGGTCTCCAGAAGGTGCCAGGCGATGGCCTCGCCCTCCCGGTCACCGTCGGTGGCCAGATAGAGCTCGTCTACATCTTTCAGCAGGCCCTTGAGTTCGGTGACCGTGCTCTTTTTATCCGGGCTGACGATGTAGAGCGGCTCGAAGTTGTCCTCGACGTTGACGCCCAGGCGGGCCCACGACTCGGATTTGTACTTGGCCGGCACGTCAGCGGCGTTGCGCGGCAGGTCACGAATGTGGCCGCGGGACGATTCGACGATGTAGTTGGAGCCCAGGTAGCCGGCGATCTTGCGCGCTTTGGTGGGCGACTCGACGATGACGAGCCGCCGGACGTTGCCGTTTCGGTTGCCGCTCACACGGCCGTCGTCAGCCAACTGCGCTTACGCTCCACTTCTGTCTCCCCCACAGGTACCCCCAACCCGCGGGCACCTGACAATTTCGCACTCAAGCCCGGTCAACGCAAACCGACCCTCGCAGGGGAATGTCTCAGATCCTGGGCCACGCTGACAACGCTTCCGTCTGATTGGGGGGTTCCCCGACTGTCTCTACCAGGCGCGATAACCGCCGGCGACCACTGATTCTCAGGGCCGGACGGGCGCCTCGAGTGCCGATCAAGGTTGGTGCGATCCCTATCCTCATTAACGCCGATGCCAACGGTGAATGGGTGTCGGGAGCGTGCGGGTCCAAACCCAGCAGGTAGCGGTCGGCATCCGGAACCCCGGCGGCCAGCGTCCAGGCCCGCAGCTCACGCGCTCCGGGCAGCCATTGGCGCGGCACCGTCTTGACCGCCCCCCTGGTCCAGTTGGCGGCGATACCCAACAGTCGCGCATCGACAGCGGTGCGTACCAGCGGGTTGTCCTCGTCGGTGCGGGTGATCTCGGCCTCCAGGCCGGCCTCGGTGATCATGTCGGCCAGCGCGTGCGCGCGCCACACCTCTTCGACGACCACCGACAGCCGGGCCCCGGCGCCGACGATGGCCACCTGTCCAGCCGCCGCGAGCAACCCGGTGAGGTCGGCGACCGCAGGGGGCACCGACTCAGCCGAGAAGAAGGACAGCTGGCTCACGACTCGACAGTAAGGCAGGCAGCGACCAGCAGCCGTGCGGCTGTTGACGGGCGTGGCGAGTCCCCCGAGGGACTGCCATGAACGAAAGCACCCCCGGCGAGACCCGTCACCGGGACGCTCGGGGGTGTTTCGTGATGTCGTTGTTGATCAGATGGAGCGCACGCCAGTGGCTTGCGGTCCCTTGGGGCTCTGACCGACCTCGAACTCGACCCGTTGGTTCTCCTCAAGGGTGCGGAAGCCCGACCCCTGAATTTCCGTGTAGTGGACGAACACATCGGCAGAGCCATCCTCGGGTGCGATGAACCCGAAACCCTTCTCCGCGTTGAACCACTTCACAGTTCCCTGTGGCATCTTTCGTACTTTCCTTCTCTTCCAACCGGGAGCGGCCGACCGAGTTTTCGGCAGACCGGGCCCGTTCCGACCGCCATCCTTCGTGGAGTCGTCGGAACTCACCCGACCTACAGACCCTCGCAGGAACCGCGATCGCAACGTCGATCCTGCGAGTGTTTGGAACACGAACACAGAAGCTGCGACCGCCCTTATCCAATCATGTCCGAGGCTCTTGCGACAGTCTCGGTGCTACTAACTGATGAACAATTCGATACGGGGCTGTAGATATTTTTCGGAAAGGGCTGATTTCAAATGGTGAGTTTTGGCGGCGAGCTGCTTAGTGCGGCCGTCACCGGCGCCGAATCGTCCCCTGAGGCACTGCGCCACGTCGCCGAACTGCCCGCCCGCCAAGCCGCCGGAGCGGACTGGCCTGCCTGGGCTGATCCAGATGTGCTCCGCGCGTTCCATGATCACGGAATTCCCCGGCCGTGGTCGCATCAGGTCCAAGCTGCCGACCTCGCCCACTCTCGCCATCACGTGGTAATCAGCACCGGTACCGCATCGGGTAAGTCGCTGGCGTTTCAATTGCCGATCATGGATTCGCTGGCACGTGATCCGCGTGCCAGGGCGCTTTATTTGTCGCCCACCAAAGCGCTCGGTCACGACCAATTACGAACCGCCCATTCATTGACCGCCGCCGTGCCCGCCCTGGCCGATGCGGCGCCGACATCCTACGACGGCGACACGCCAACCGAGGTGCGCAGATTCGCCCGCGAACGCTCGCGGTGGCTGTTCTCCAACCCGGACATGATCCACCTGTCGCTGCTGCGTAACCATGCGCGATGGGCCGTGTTCCTGCGTGGCTTGCGCTACATCGTGGTCGACGAATGCCATTACTACCGAGGGATTTTCGGCTCCAACGTGGCGATGGTTTTGCGCCGGCTGCTGCGCCTGTGTGAACGCTACGCGCCGGCGTCCGGCCCAGGGCCGACGGTCATCTTCGCCAGCGCCACCACCGCCGCGCCGGGTGAGACCGCGGCGGAGCTGATCGGGCACCCGGTGGCGGCGGTGACCGAAGACGGGTCACCGCACGGCGCGCGAACGGTGGCGTTGTGGGAGCCCGCGTTGCGCACCGACCTACTGGGCGAGAACGGGGCGCCGGTGCGACGTTCGGCCGGTGCGGAAGCCGCTCGGATGATGGCCGATTTGGTTGCTGAGGGTGCGCGAACCTTGACATTCGTCCGGTCGCGGCGCGGTGCGGAGTTGACGGCACTGGGCGCGCGGGACCGCCTGGCGGACATCGCGCCCCAACTGCAGGACACCGTGGCGTCCTACCGGGCCGGCTATCTGGCCGAGGACCGGCGCGTGCTGGAACGCGCGCTCGCCGATGGTGAACTGCGCGGGCTCGCGACGACGAACGCACTCGAGTTGGGCATCGACATCGCCGGGCTCGATGCGGTTCTCCTGGCGGGCTTCCCCGGGACGGTCGCCTCGTTCTGGCAGCAGGCCGGGCGCTCGGGGCGGCGGGGCCAGAGTGCACTGGTAGTGCTGATCGCACGAGACGACCCACTGGACACCTATCTGGTGCATCATCCGGAGGCGCTGCTGGACAAGCCGGTCGAGCGGGTCGTCATCGACCCGGCGAACCCGTACGTGCTGGGTCCCCAGCTGCTCTGCGCCGCAACGGAAATGCCGCTGGACGAGGCCGAGGTGCGGCGCTGGGAGGCTGAAGCGGTGGCCGCCGAGCTGGTCGACGACGGATTGCTGCGCCGGCGCGGCGGCAAGTATTTCCCGGCTGCGGGGCTGGATCCGCATCCGGCAGTGGACATCCGCGGTTCGGCCGGCGGGCAGATCGCGATCGTCGAGGCCGATACCGGCCGGATGCTGGGCAGCGCCGGTGCCGATCAGGCCCCGGCCACCGTGCACCCCGGTGCGGTCTATCTCCACCAGGGTGAGAGTTACGTCGTCGACTCATTGAGCTTCGAAGACGGGGTGGCGTTCGTGCACGCTGAGGATCCCGGCTACGCGACCTTCGCCCGCGAGGTCACTGATATCGCGGTAACCGGCCCCGGGGAGCGGACGAACTACGACGCGGTGACGCTGGGCCTCGTCCCGGTCTCGGTGACCCACCGAGTGATCGGCTACCTGCGCCGCCGGTTGTCCGGAGAGGTCATCGACTTCGTCGAGCTCGACATGCCCGAGCACTGCCTGCCCACCACCGCGGTGATGTACACCATCACGCTGGAAGCGTTGTCGGACAGTGGCATCGAATTTTCCCGTGTACCCGGCTCATTGCACGCGGCCGAGCATGCCGCGATCGGCTTGCTGCCGCTGGTCGCCAGTTGCGACCGCGGCGACATCGGCGGTGTGTCCACGGCCATCGGCGCCGACGGATTGCCGACGGTATTCGTCTACGACGGGCACCCCGGCGGGGCGGGTTTCGCCGAGCGCGGTTACCGATTGGCCAGCACATGGTTGGGCGCCACCGCCGCGGCCATCGAAGCGTGTGAATGCCCGCAGGGCTGCCCGTCATGCGTACAGTCGCCCAAGTGCGGCAACGGAAATGACCCGTTGGACAAGGCCGGTGCGGTTCGAGTCCTCAACCTCGTACTCGCCCAGCTCGCCGGGGGCGGTGCCTGATCGTCGTGGTGACCGGACCCCTCGAACGGTCGACACCTGCGATGTGAGCACGCCATACGGACTGACAGGCGCCCCACACTGCTGGAGGCGTAGCGAAAATACCCAACCGGCGCGGCGCTTGCAAGGAAATCGACAGTGTCGCGGTTTGCTACGCGGAACTGTTGGGGTCCACCTGCGGATTCTTGCGGCCCGCATCCTCAGGTCAGCCCAAGGTGGCGCCATTAAACTGAGACTATGACCCACGATTGGCTGCTCGTGGAGACGCTGGGCACCGAACCCGTGGTGGTTGCTCAGGGCCGGCAGATGAAGAACCTGGTGCCGCTGACGATCTACTTGCGACGCAGTCCGCATCTGGCGGCGATCCAGACCGCTATCGCCGAAACGATGACGACAGGCAAGAGCCTGGCCAGCATCACCCCGAAAAGCGATCGGGTGATCCGGACCGAGCCGGTGCGGATGTCCGACGGGCGGATGCACGGGGTGCACATGTGGATCGGGCCTGCAGATGTGCAGCCGCCGGAACGGCCGATACCGGGACCGCTGAAGTGGGATATCACGGTCGGTATCGCCACCGATACCGTCGAATCGCTGGTGAACGCCGGCAGGGATCCCACGCAGGCACCGACCCACGACATTGCGTTCGCCGAGGATCTTCCTGTCCGGAGCTTCAACAGTGACGAGTCCAGCGTGCTGGCCTTGGCCAAGGACGAGGCTCCTGGCCGAACATATTGCACCACTTGGACTTTCACTGACAGCGGTGAGGTCATTCGGACAGGGTTCGTGGCGCGCACTGCCATTGAGGAAGTCGACGACGGTACTGGGCATCTGATCGCCCGCGCGATGAACCTGCGTTGCGGTGTGGACGACGACAGCCTGCCACCCGACCAGGTGGCGCAACGGGTCCTCGACAGCCTCTCGCAGACGGGCGTGCACCGCGCACTTGTGGACCTCAGCAACTGGCAGCTGCTGAAGTGGCTGGACGACCCGTGCCCGTACTACGACTGGCGCCATAGCATCCAGTTCCACCCCGACGACCGCGATGAGCTGATCCCGATGGCCGAAGAGTTCGAAACCGGCAGCACCAGCCGTGTGTTGCGGCTGCCTGGCATCGGCAGCGGTTGGGTGCCGATGCATGTCACCGTCAACCGCATGGAGGTCGACAACCACGTCTTCGCCGGGCTGATCACTCTGCGGCTGCCCACTGACACTGAGCTGGCCGAGGCCAAGCTGACGAACAGTTAGCCGACCGGCCCGGCCCGCGCCGCGGCATGGGCCCGGCCGCCGAGTAACCGGCCTGTCGCCACGACGACGCCGACCACGACGTCGAGTTCGTCGACGTCGCAGCTGCTCAGCGCCGCGCCCATGGCGCGGCTCACCGCCGCTGCTTGCCGACACGCACTCTCGCTGCCGTGCGGCAACCACATGGCCGCGGCCAGCGCGGCCATGTCCGCACTGGCCTGCGCACGGTGTCGCGCCACCACCGCACTGCCGATCTGCACTCCGGCCAGGGTGATCGCCACCAGGGCGGCGATCAGGATTGCCGCCAAAATGGTGGCGGCACCGGCGTCGTCACGGGCCAGGCTCAACGGCCGCAACGGCGTCGGCTCTGATGACGACACCGGGCAGCAGCCGCGAATGGCCGCTGACCGTCGCGACGACGAAGCCGCCGTCGCGACGCAACTGCAGCGTTGCACCCGCGGGCCCGACCCCGCGGGCCGCCACCCCCGCGCCCGTCTCGTCGCCGCGAGCGGCCAACCGGGCCGCCTCCCGAGCGGCGTCGATGCAGCGAACCTGCATCGCCACCGCGGTGAGTCCGGCGGCGCAGGCGACGAGAACCACCACCAGCGCGGCGATGGCCAAAGCGGCCTCGACCGTGGCGAAACCGCCCGCACCGGTTAAACGTTCGTGTTGAGTGCGCGATTGATGATGTTGGTCAGAGCGCCGACGATCGAATCCCCGGTGACCACGCTGTACAGGATGGCGCCGAATGCGGCGGCGGCGATGGTACCGATCGCATACTCGACCGTCGACATCCCCGCGTCGTCGACAGCCACGAACAGAATCCGCGCCTTCAGCTGTCGAATCTTGTTGGTGAACACCACTTTTACTCCCCTTCACAGTATTACTGACGAGAACACATCGCCGGCCAACCCGGCCACCACGGGCACGATGCCCAGGCAGATGAATGCAGGCAGGAAGCACAGCCCCAGCGGCCCGGCGATCAGCACCGAGGCCCGTTCGGCGGCCGCAGCGGCGGCGTGGCCGGCGTCCTGGCGTGATTGTTCGGCGAGTTCGGTGACCCCTTGCGCCAATGCACTTCCCGACGATGCCGACCGCCGCGCCAGCCGTGCCAGCGCGTCACTGCCGTCGTCCGCCGATGCGGCCGGTGGGGACCAGGCGTTGTCCGGGTCGGCGCCCAGTGCCAACAGGTCCGCCGCTCGGCGCAATACCGCACTGAGCCCCTCGGGTGCAGACGGTGCTGTCGCCAACGCAGCGGCGGCCACCGACATTCCGGCGGACAGACACACCGCGAACACGTCGAGCGCCGACGCGGCGGCCAGCGGATCGCCGCGGACCCCGCGGCAACTGGCAGGCGCAACGCGCACCGAGCCCAATCCGATCCTGCGTCGTATGGCGACCGGGCCCGGCGCGCACAGCAGCGCGACCGCCAATAGCAGTGCGGCACAGCTCATGTCAGTAGCCCATCGGTGATGCGATCGGACCAGACCAGCCCCGCGCACACCAGCACCGTGCCCACGATCAGCAACCAGCCACCGGCCCCGCCGCCGAGGAGGAACGCGACTGGACGCGCGCCGATCAACTCCCCGAGCAGTACACCCAGGAGCGGCAACCCCGCCAGGATCGTCGCGGTTGCCCGCGCGCCGGCCAGGCTGGCCTGGACCCGGGCGGCGAACCGCTGTCGTTCGACGATGTCGCGCTGCGCGGCGCGGATCAACGCCGCCATCGCCAGGCCATGATCGGCCGCCAATTGCCAACACACCGCGAGCCTTTCCCACTGCGCGGGGACAGACGTCGAGGCTGCCAGAGCGCGTAGACCGGCGCCGACATCGGCACCTAGGACCGCCCGGGCGGCGACCGCGCGCAGGGCGACGCCGATCAGGCCGTCGGCCTCGCCGGCCGCGATCGCGAAGGCACGCACCGGATGTGCGCCGACCCGCAACTCACCGACCAGAGTCTCCAGCGCGGCCGCCAGGGTCTGGCCGGCGCGATCGCGAACTCGGTCCCGGTGACGGCGGCGCCGTCGGGTGACCAGCGTGGCGGCCAGCGCCGCCGTGGCGAGTAGCACAGTCGGCGGCAACATCACCGCGACGACAGCGGCACCGGCCACCGATAGCACTGTGGGGAAACGTTTTCGCGGTGTCACCAGACCCAGCCGCCAACGCGGAGGCGGGGGCGCGGCCAGCGCAGCGATGGCCAATAACGCGGCCGCCAACGGTATCCCGTTCACGGCCTGCGCCGTTCGTCGATCAGAGCGCGTAACTGCTCTTGCCCGCCTTGGCGCCCTCGATCAGCGTGCCACGCGGTGACGGCGTGCACGCCGCCGGTGTCCACGCGGCTCAGCACCGCGATCTCGTCGAGTCGCCGGGCACCCTCGACGCTTCGGCCCACATGGACCACGACCTGGACCGCCGCGGCCAGCTGACTGTGCAGCGCCGCGCGGTCGAGGCCGCCCAAGGCGGCCAGCGCCTCCAGCCGCGCAGGCACCTCGGCCGGACTATTCGCGTGCACCGTTCCGGCCCCGCCGTCGTGGCCGGTGTTCAGCGCCGCGAGCAGATCGACGACCTCGGCACCCCGCACCTCGCCCACGACGATCCGGTCCGGCCGCATCCGCAACGCCTGCCGGACCAGTTGGCGCATCGTGACTTCACCGGCGCCTTCCACGTTGGCTGCCCGGGCCACCAGTCGCACCAGGTGAGGATGGGGCGGTGCGAGTTCGGAAGCGTCTTCCACACAGACGATCCGCTCGCTGCCGGCGACCGCGCCGAGCATCGCCGCCAACAACGTTGTCTTCCCGGCCCCGGTTCCCCCGGAGACAAGGAATGCCAACCGCGCCTCGATGATGCCGGCGATCAGCTCGGCGGCCTCCGACGCGATCGCACCCGCCGCGATCAAGGTGGCGAGGTCCTGGGTGGCCGGCCGAAGCACCCGCAGCGACAAGCAGGTTCCGCCTGCGGCGACCGGGGGCAGAACGGCGTGCAGACGTACCGAGAACTCACCGGTGCCCACGCCGCTCAGCTGCCCGTCGACCCACGGCTGCGCATCGTCCAAGCGCCGGCCGGCGGCCACTGCGAGCCGTTGGGCCAGCCGTCGCACCGCGGCCTCATCGGCGAAACGCACCGAGCTGAGCCGCAGTCCGGAGCCGTCATCGACCCACACCGCATCCGGGGCCGTGACCAAGACGTCGGTGGTTCCCGGCACGCGCAGCAAGGGCTCCAGCAATCCCGCCCCGGTCAATTCGGTCTGCAGCACCCGCAGATTGGTCAGCACCTCAGTGTCACCGAGCACTCCGCCGGACTCGGCCCGAATCGCGGCCGCCACCGCAGCCGGCCGCAACGAGGACGACTCGGCGGCCAGTCGTTCCCTGACCCGTTCGACCAGCGAGTCGCTCATGCGGTCCGCGCTTGGGTAGCGGGCGGCAACAGCGTGAGGACCGCGCGGGCGGCCGCACCGAGCGGGGACCGCCGCCGCAGCCGCAAGCCGCCGTGCTCGAGGCGTTCGGCCAGCATCGGTTCAGGTCGCATCGCGGCCAGCAGCGGCAGTCCCACCGCCTTTGCAGCCTCGACCGCTCGCAGGCCGCCGGGGGCAGGCCCGCGAATCACGAGTCCGATGTTCGGGTTGATGTCGCGAAGCTCAGGGGCCATCGCCGAAGCGGCCGCGACGCCGCGGACGTCGCACGTGGCGATCAACGCCACCAGATCGGAGCCGTCCAGGGTTGCGGTAGCTGCCGACGTCATTCGCCGCGGTAGATCACAGATCACAAGCGCGCCGCCGCGCCGGCCCGCGTCGATCACCGCATCAACGGCGCCGGCATCCAGTTGGTGGCCGTGCCGCGCACCGGACAGGACGCTGACGCCCTGGTGATTCGGCAACGCGTTACGGACGGCGGCCCACGCCAGCCGGCCTCCCTGCAGACTCAGATCCGGCCAGCGCAGCCCCGGCGCCGACTCGGTTCCGGCGAGTAAGTCGATCCCGCCACCCCATGGATCGAGGTCGATGAGCAGTGACCCCGACGCGACCAGTGCGAGCGCGGTCGCGAACGTCGAGGCCCCTGCGCCACCGCGACCGCCCGTCACGGCGATCACCCGACCGGCACGCGGCCCTTCCAGCGCTGCATCGGCGGCGTCGGCGAGATGCCGAACCAACTCGCCGTCATGGGCTGGAACTGCACAAACGTGCCGAGCGCCGATGGCCATCGCGGCCGCCCAGGTCGAACTCTCCGGTTCGGCCGGGCAGATCAGGATCACACCCTCCCGCCGGGGCAGGCCGTCTCGCGCGCACTCCCGGGCCGATTCTTCGTCCAGCAGGATCGCAATCGCGGCCTGCCAAGCCTTGCGGGTCGGCGGCGCACAGCCTGGTACGGCTCTGAGCCCGGCAGCCGCGGCGACCCGATCAACCTGCTCGCGTAGGTCGGCATCGGCGGCAAGTGTCAGTACCGCACCCGGATTGTTTGTCACCCTCCCACCGTGGGATGCGCCGGCGCACCGCGCCAGGGGTCATCGGCGTAACTGGGGATGAATGCCGGTCTGGGGACAGACGGCAGCGTCCGAAGAGTGGCGCCGGCGGCAAAATGGGTACACAAAAAACGATCCCGGCAACGTTTCTGAAGTTTGCCGGGATCGACGAGAATTATTACTGGAGAAAAGGGACGACCCCCGCCAGGGGGGGAGGAGGCGAGGGTCGTCGTGTATCAGCCCCGGGGGGTCGGGCTGATGCACACCCGGCCATAAGCCGAGTAATACTCACTATACACACGACGTTGCCGAGTCGCGCAAGTGTTGCTACCACTTCAAAACCATGTATTCGCTGTGAAAATGCAGGGTGTGACACGTGGCTTGGCCTGCCACTTTGCGCTCGCCCCAGGACCCGGGGTGGCGCCGCCCCTATCCTGGGTGCGTGACCGTCCCTACCTCGGCCGACGAGCAGCTAGTCGAACCTCGGCCAAGGCCGGTGCCCGGCGCTCTGTCGCGCACCGCGGCCTTCTTCGATCTCGACAAGACCGTCATTGCCAAGTCAAGCACGCTTGCTTTCAGCAAACCCTTCTTCGATCAGGGCCTGCTCAACAGACGGGCCGTACTCAAGTCCAGCTACGCCCAGTTCCTGTTTCTGATGTCCGGCGCCGATCATGACCAGATGGACCGGATGCGCTCCTACGTCACCGCGATGTGCGCCGGCTGGGACGTCGAGCAGGTGCGGGCCATCGTCACCGAGACCCTGCACGACATCGTCGACCCCCTGGTCTTCGCGGAAGCCGCTGAGCTGATCGCCGACCATCGGCTGTGCGGTCGCGACGTCGTGATCGTCTCGGCTTCAGGTGAAGAGATCGTCGCCCCGATCGCCCGCGCGCTGGGCGCCACCCACGCGATGGGCACCCGCATGGTGGCCGAGGACGGCAGGTACACCGGCGAAGTCGCTTTCTACTGCTACGGCGAGGCCAAGGCAGCGGCGATCCGAGAACTCGCTGCGCTGGAGGGCTACTCGCTCGAACATTGCTACGCCTACTCGGACTCGATCACCGACCTGCCGATGCTGCAGTCGGTCGGGCACCCGAGTGTGGTCAATCCCGACCGCGCGTTGCGGAAGGAAGCCGCGGCACAGGGCTGGCCGGTGCTCGCCTTCTCGCGGCCGGTGCCGTTGCGGGACCGGATTTCGGCGCCGTCTGGGGCGGCGGTGGCCACCACCGCCGCGCTGGGAATCAGCGCGCTGGCCGCCGGTGCGTTGACCTACTCGGTGTTACGGCGCTTGGCCTTCTAGCGACCAATCCGTTGCCGTTTTCCCCTTGCTGTGATGGGGGTCACGGAGTACAAAGGAAGCACGGACGCCTGGCAAGGCCAAGATAGCGCCGGAAGAGAAGGCACTATCTCCCAACCCAAGCGGCCCAGCACGGTTCCCGGCACCCACGCGGAGCACGCCGCGATAATGGCAGAAGTGTTGCGGGCCTGCGTAATTGCGAAAAGCGGACGGACATAACGACCCCTTGGGTGGGGTTGTCAACGAAGCGCAACGCAAAAGCGCCGAGGTCAACCCACGCAGCCCACCAGGCACGCTTGGTAACCAGGTGACCGTGCTAGCGGGCGGCGAGCCGAAGACATTCGGATCGCCGCCCGCTTCGCTGCGCGGCCTATTTCGCGGCAGCTTCCGCGATCGACATCGCCTCTCGCGCACCGTCTTCCAACGCCTGACAGCACATCAGCAGCCAATCTCCGACGGACTGCGGGTCGCCGGTCGCGAATGCGCGAGCACGCGACTGATACTCCTCGGCACGGCGCATCCAGAACACCTCGGGCACCCCGAGCCCATGTGGGTCGAGCCCGGAGGCCATCGTGACAAGGCGCGACACCGCACGGGCCACGATGCCGTCCCCGGCTCCGAACGGGGCCAGGGTCAGAAGTTCTCCGTGAGCGACGGCGGCCAGGACCGGCGCCGGCGCACCGCTTCCCCCGGTCACCAAACGGGTGACCAGATCCAGCCGCGCGGCCACCTCCGGAATCTCTCGCGGGCGGCCAAGCCGGTTCTCCTCGATGAGGTCTGCCGCCGCCAGCGCGTGCAGCCGCGCCAGGGCTTGCAGCGGAGCCCGCTGCCACACCCCCACGAGATTGGTGGTCCCACCCTCCAGGGCTTGGCCGACCCGCAGCGCGCCGGCCAGGACCGGATCGTTGGGTTCGACACCGGAGCCATCCAGTTGCACCGCACCCCCATCGAGCGCAGAAGACGAGCGCGCGCCACGGATAGCAGACTCGGCCGCGGTGACGGGCCAGTTCCGCAGATTCGTGCGATGTCGATGCGCCTTGGCCAATGCATCCCGCGCGGCCTCGGCGGCGGCGGCCACCCCGTTCAGATCCAGCAGCGGAGCCAGAAGATCACTCACGTTCGGTCACGCTATCCGCGGCGGCACGGCCGTCACTAACCGGGTAGTCGGGTGCTGTTCGGCGCGCGAGAGGAACCGCCCGCCGACGAATGTGACGCGCCAACGCCGATGCAACCTTCGGTGACTACGCTCACAGACATGACCGAGGCGCACACCGAAGTTCTGACCTCCTACCCACCGTCGGCGGACTTCGCCGCCGCTGCCAACGCGACTGCCGCGCTCTACGACGAGGCCGAGGCAGACCGGCTGGCGTTCTGGGCCGAACAGGCCCACCGGCTGTCATGGGATACGCCGTTCACCGAGGTACTCGACTGGTCACAGGCTCCGTTCGCGAAGTGGTTCGTGGGCGGCAAGCTCAACGTCGCCTACAACTGCGTGGATCGGCACGTCGAGGCCGGCAACGGCGACCGGGTCGCAATCCACTGGGAAGGTGAACCGGTCGGCGACTCGCGCGTGCTCACCTACGCCCAACTCAAGGACGAGGTCTGCAAGGCGGCCAACGCGTTGACCGAACTGGGTCTGGTCGCCGGCGATCGGGTGGCCATCTACATGCCGATGGTTCCCGAGGCCATCGTGGCGATGCTGGCCTGCGCACGCCTGGGTGTGATGCACAGCGTCGTCTTCGCCGGGTTCTCCGCTACGGCCCTTCGGGCCCGGATCGAAGACGCCGAAGCCAAGCTGGTGATCACCACCGACGGTCAGTACCGGCGCGGAAATGCGGTATCACTCAAGGAAGCTGTCGACGAGGCGGTCAAGGGTCAGGATTGTGTGCAGCACGTCCTGGTGGTGCGCCGCACCGGTATCGACGTCGATTGGACCGACGGCCGCGACCTGTGGTGGCACGAAAAGGTCGACGCAGCGTCCACCGAGCACACCCCCGAGGCGTTCGACGCTGAACAGCCCCTGTTCCTGCTGTACACCTCCGGCACCACGGGCAAGCCCAAAGGCATCATCCACACGTCGGGTGGTTATCTGACGCAGGCGTCCTACACCCACTTCAATGTCTTCGACATCAAAACGGATACCGACATCTATTGGTGCACAGCCGATATCGGCTGGGTCACCGGCCACACGTACATCGTCTACGGCCCGCTGTCCAACGGCGCGACCCAGGTGGTCTACGAAGGCACCCCGGCTTCCCCGGATGAGCACCGCCACTTCCAGGTCATCGAAAAATACGGTGTGACAATCTATTACACCGCTCCGACGCTGATCCGGACGTTCATGAAGTGGGGCCGCGAGATTGCATTCGCCCATGACCTGTCCAGCCTGCGGCTGCTTGGGTCGGTCGGCGAACCGATCAACCCTGAGGCCTGGCGCTGGTACCGGTTGGTATTCGGCGCCGATGCAACGCCCATCGTGGACACCTGGTGGCAGACCGAGACCGGGGCGGCGATGATCTCGCCGCTGCCCGGCGTGACGGACTGCAAGCCGGGATCGGCGATGCGCCCGCTGCCGGGCATCTCGGCCAAAATCGTCGATGACGACGGAAATGAGTTGCAGCCCAGCTCCGATCACGGTGAACACCTCACCGGATACCTCGTGCTGGACAAGCCGTGGCCGTCGATGCTGCGCGGCATCTGGGGTGACCCCGAGCGGTTCAAGGAAACCTATTGGGCGCGCTTCGCCGAACAGGGCTGGTATTTCGCCGGCGACGGCGCACGCTATGGCAGCGACGGCGAGGTGTGGGTGCTGGGCCGCATCGACGACGTGATGAACATCGCGGGACACCGGATTTCGACAGCCGAGGTGGAGTCCGCGCTCGTCGGGCATGCCGGTGTCGCCGAGGCCGCCGTCGTAGGTGCCTCCGACGACACCACCGGGCAGGCGATCTGCGCCTTCGTCATCCTCAAGGCGCACCATGCCGAGATGTCGAACGAGCAGATGGTCGATGAGCTGCGCGCCGAGGTGGCCCGCGAGATCTCCCCGATCGCCAAACCTCGCGAAATCCATGTGGTGCCAGAGCTGCCCAAGACCCGTAGCGGCAAGATCATGCGCCGGCTGTTACGAGACGTCGCGGAGGGACGAGAGCTCGGCGACACGTCGACTCTGGTGGATCCCACGGTGTTCGAGGCGATCCGGGCCGGCAAGAGCTAGTCGGTTCTCGTCCGTTCAACCCCTAGGACGCCAGCGCGTCCTGGGTCGGCACGAACCCCGTGCCGGGGCGGTTCTTGCCGGCGATGTCACCCAGGATGGCGTTGATCGACATCGTCACCGCGGGCGTGTGCAACGGGATGAACTTGATGACGCAGGTCGGCAGGTCTTGACTGAACGCGCCGTGAATCATCCCGACCAGCTTGTTGTCGACCGTCACCGGCGCACCCGAGTCCCCCGGCTGACCGCATACCTGGTTGACGATCGTGCCCGGATCCTGTCCCGGACCCCAGGTGACGCCACAGGAGTAGCCGGTGGTGCGGCCCAGCTTGCAGGCGACCTCTCCGAACGTCGGGTCGGGGCCGATACCGTCGATCACGAAGCCCTTGTAGTTCGATACCGGCTGCACCTTCGCGGGATCGAAGCGGATCACCGCGTAGTCGAGACCGTCGTTGCCTGCGACCATGGTGCCGATCACACCGTCGCCCTGGCGATCCTCGGACGCGACCTGGGCACCGGGACCGCCGCAGTGCGCGGAGGTGAACCCGATGAGCGCGCCGGTGTTGTCGGTTCCGATGGACGTCAGCGTGCAGTAGGTATCGCCGTTGACCACGATGCCCGCCCCGCCGCCCATCGGCACCTTGCCGTCGGCTGCGGCGGCCGGCGCCAGAGCGAGGACAAGCGCACAAACAGCATTGAATGCAGTGAAGGCGCTGCCTACCGCCCCCGCTTTCAGCCGTACACGCTGCGCGGTCGTCACTGGCAACCTCCATCAACAGTCCAGCCGGACAGGGCGAGTCTAACTTGGCCACACCCGCAACTTGCGTAACAGGTCAGTGGGTATCCGGCCGCGCGCTCGGCATGGCAACATGAACCGCGACGACAGCGAACAGTTGGAGGACAGCCGTGAGCAATGGCGATCGCACGAACGGGGTGCCCACCACCGTTACCTCGATCCCGCTGGTGGACCCGAACGCGGTACCAGCCAATCCCTCCATCGGCGACCTGGTCAAGGACGCCACCGCCCAGGTGTCCACCCTGGTGCGCGCCGAGGTCGAGCTGGCCAAGGCCGAGATCACACGTGACGTGAAGAAGGGCCTGACCGGCAGCGTCTTCTTCATCCTCGCGCTGGTCGTGCTGTTCTACTCGACGTTCTTCCTGTTCTTCTTCCTGGCCGAGCTGCTCGACACCTGGCTGTGGCGCTGGGTGGCGTTCTTGATCGTGTTCCTGCTGATGGTGGCCACCACCGCGGTGTTCGCCCTGCTGGGTTACCTCAAGGTGCGTCGCATCCGCGGTCCGCAGCAGACCATCGAATCGGTGGGTGGGCTCCGGGACGCGCTGACGCCCGGCCACGACAAGGCCGCCGATAAGGTCATCGGCGCCACGCCGCCCAAAGACCCGTCGGGCTGGTAATGCCACAACCGGATCCGTCGGTCACCCGCATCGCGGGGCCGTGGCGTCATTTCCTCGTCCACGCCAACGGAATTCGGTTCCATTGCGTCGAAGCAAACAACGGCGCCGACTCGGCGGCGGGCGCGTCGCGGCCTCTCGTGATTCTGCTGCACGGCTTCGGTTCTTTCTGGTGGTCGTGGCGGCACCAACTGCGGTTTCTGACCGGTGTCCGGGTGGTGGCCGTCGACCTGCGCGGCTACGGCGGCAGCGACAAACCGCCCCGCGGCTACGACGGCTGGACGCTGGCCGGTGACACCGCAGGGCTGATCCGCGCGCTCGGCCATAATTCAGCCACCCTGGTGGGCCACGCCGACGGCGGGCTGGTCTGCTGGGCCACCTCGGTGCTGCACTCGCGGGCGGTGCGGGCCATCGCGCTCGTGAGCTCACCACACCCGGTTGCACTGCGGACTTCGGCACTGACCCGGCGCGACCAGGGCCGAGCGCTGCTGCCGAACCTGCTGCGCTATCAGGTGCCAGTGTTGCCCGAGCGGGCGCTCACTCGGGACAACGCCGATCTGCTCGAGCGTCTGGTGCGCAGCCGGGCGTCTGAGAAATGGCTCGCTTCCGAAGACTTTTCAGAATCCATCTCACACATGCGGAGCGCCATCCAGATCCCGTCAGCGGCGCATTCCGCGCTGGAATACCAACGCTGGGCGGTGCGCAGCCAATTACGCAACGAGGGTTGGCGATTCATGAAATCGATGGACCGCCAGCTTGACGTCCCGCTGCTACACCTGCGCGGGGACGGCGACCCGTACGTGCTCGCCGACCCGGTGGGCCGCACCCAGCATTACGCGCCGCGCGGCCGGTTCGTGTCCGTCTCCGGCGTCGGGCACTTCGCCCACGAGGAGGCCCCCGACGAGGTCAACGAACACCTGCGGCGGTTCCTCGATCAGGTGTACAACCCGATCAGGTGACGCAGGCCCCGGTGGGCACCTTTGCGGTGTTGCCGATCTTGGACAGCTGGCGCGACACCTCATTGGCGGTCATTACGAACCCAGTGTCGTTGTCGTCGACCGCCGCGCCGAACACCACGCCGAGTACCTGACCGGCCCGGTTGATCATCGGTCCGCCGGAATTACCTTGGCGCACAGTGCCTCTGATGGTGTACACCTCACGGTTGACCGTTGTCGTCCGATAGATGTCGGGCCCGTTGAGCTCGATGGTCTCCCGCACCCGCGCCGGAGTGGCCGCGAAATCGCCGCCGCCGGGGTAACCGAGCACCACCGCGTCGGTGCCCGACTTGGCCGCCTGGTCGGCGAAGACCAGCGGGCGCTGAGGCAGGTTCGGCACGTCCAGGATCGAAATGTCCTCGTTGGGGTCATAAGAGACGACTGTCGCGTCGTACGTCTGCCCCTCGGCCTCCACAGTGACGGTGTCGGAGCCGGCGACGACGTGCGCATTGGACATCACCCGGTTTGGTGCGATCACGAAACCGGTGCCCTCCAAGACCTTTTGGCAGCCCGGGGCGACACCGCGAATCTTCACCACACTGGGCTTGGCGTTGGCCACGACCAGGCTGTCGGCCAGTGATGCGTCCGGGGCATCCACCGCCTGAATGGGAGTCCGGCCGAAGGGCTGCAAGACGTCAGGCAGCCCGGAGGTGCGCAGCAGCGCCGACATTCGCTTGGGCACCGCCTTGAGCCACTCGGGCGCGTACTTGTCCACTTCGGCAAGCACTTTCGAGCCGCGGGTGGCTGCCGCCAGGTTGGGTTGGTCCGAGGACGTCAGCGGGCTGGCCAGCAGCCAGGCCGCGACCATCACCACCACCAGCTGCAGCACCACGCCGATCACCGAGTCGACGGTGCGCACCGCACGATTGCGGATCGCGCCGCGCACCGCGCGGCCCAGCACTACACCGGCGACCTCACCGATGACCACCAGCGCCAGGATCAAAAACAGTGCGGCAAACAACTTGCCGCGCGGCGAGCTGATGTGGCTGACGATATGCGGGGCCAGCATCACGCCGGCGATCGCGCCGAGCACCACACCCACGAACGACATCAGTGAGCCCAACGCGCCGGACCGCCAGCCTGAGATGGCCGCGACGAACGCGACAGCCAGCACGGCGATGTCCAGCCATTGCGAACTCGTCACAGGGACTCCTCACTGCTTCCCACGAGCGCCATCGCCTCGTCCAGCCCCCGGACATCGTCGGCATTCCACGGTTGCGACCAGCCGGCCACGTCGAGCATCGCAGAGATTACGTGGCCGGTGAATCCCCAGACCAACATCTGATTAAGCACGAATGCCGGTCCGGCGAAGCCGGGACCCGCGTCGGTGCGGTACACCATCAGCCGATTCTCAGGATTGACGAAGGCACGCACAGGAACCCGCGCCACGATCGCCGTCTCGGCCCGGTCGACAACGGCCACCGGCCCCGGATCCGGCGAGTAGGCGAGCACCGGCACGACGTGAAAACCCGAGGGCGGGATGAACATTCGCTCCAGTGTGGCCAGCGGATGCAGGCGACCCGGGTCAATACCGGTCTCTTCCTGGGCTTCTCGCAGCGCGGTGGCGACCGGACCGTCATCGCCGGGATCGGCCGCGCCGCCGGGGAAAGCGGCCTGCCCGGCGTGGTGGCGCAGGGTGCCTGCCCGCACCGTCAGCAGTAGGTCGGCGTCGGGCAGCCCCCCGGCCACAGGATCGGAATTCGCGCCGGAGAACAGCACCAGCACCGCCGCGTCTCGCCCTTTGCCGGCCGCCTTCGCATCGACAACGGCGGCGAGGAACTCAGGTGGCACCTTCCGCCGGTAGGCCTGCGGCACCTGGTCGAGGTTGTCGACCAGCGGAGCGAGCCACCGCGGCCGGTTTTCCGGGGCGAGCGCGGTCGGTCCCGCCGAGCGGGAGGAACCCCAAGAGGTCACCGGCGCGTCTCTCTCATCTGTCGTCACTGCAATGCATTCTTCACCGCGGCGGCGATCTCGTCGGCACTGGTGAACGCTTGCGGCAGGATTTTGGCAACGCTACCGTCCGCCCGCAGCACCACCGTCGCGGGCATCACATTGGGCACACCCAAGGCCGCGGCGATGCGGCGTTGACCGTCCTGAAACGTGGGTAGCCGCACGCCCAAGTCGGCCAGCCGCAGCAGCGCCGCCGCCTCGTTCTCGTCCTGGTGCACTGTCACCACAGCGATGTCCGTACCTATTCGGCGCTGGTAGTCCGCCATCGCCGGCAACTCCTCGGCGCACGGCGCGCACCAGTAGGCCCACAGGTTGAGCACCACCGGCCGGCCAGCCAGTGCCCGGGCCACATCCACATTCGCGCCGTCAGCGGCACACTCGACGATGATGCCGCGCAGGTCCTTCGGGCCCGGGTTGTCGGCCGCGACTGGGCACGGCGGCAGGTCGGCGCGCTGCCGCGGCCCGGCCAGCGCCTCGGGCGTGTCGGCGTCGCGGTGGGTCCGCGCGACCTGTGCACTCGGCTCACCCCGGGTTCGGGACGGGCTGTCGTCGATAGAGGCGACCAGGGCCGTGACCAACGCCGCCATCACGGCGAGCACCACCAGCGTCCAACGCGTCGACGTCGTCATCAGTACAGAGCCGGCCGAGAAGTCAGAGCCCGGCCAGCGCCAGCAGATGCTCGGCCTCAGGACCCTTCACCAGCGGCGCGGCGACGAGTGGATCGGTGGGACCGAGCCCGAACGACGGGCAGTCTTTGGCCAGCACGCATACGCCGCACGCGGGTTTACGGGCATGGCAGACGCGGCGGCCATGAAAGATGACGCGATGGCTCAGTAGCGTCCATTCACTGCGCTCGATCAATTCGCCGACGACGCGCTCGACCTTCACCGGATCCTCTTCGGCGGTCCAGCGCCAGCGTCGGACAAGCCGGCCGAAGTGGGTGTCCACGGTGATGCCGGGGATGTCGAACGCGTTGCCCAGCACGACGTTGGCGGTCTTGCGGCCGATGCCGGGCAGCGTCACCAGCTCGTCCAACGTCGCGGGCACCTCGCCGTCGAACCGCTCAACAAGCTCCTGGCCCAGACGCATCAACGAGTTGGCCTTGTTGCGGTAGAAGCCGGTCGGCCGGATCAGTTCCTCGACCTCGGCGCGATCGGCCTGCGCGTAATCCCGGGCCGTGCGGTACCTCTTGAACAGTGCCGGGGTGGTGAGGTTGACCCGCTTGTCGGTGGACTGCGCCGACAGGATGGTCGCGACGGTCAGCTCCAGCGGATTGGTGAAATCCAGCTCGCAGTACACATGCGGAAAAGCCGTGGCCAGCGTGCGATTCATCCGGCGGGCGCGCCGGATGAGACCGAGATGCGTTTCCGAGTCCCACTTCTTTGAATCCGCCGTCGCGGGGGCTGGCGTCTTCACGGCGCCCCCGGCGGGCTTGCGCCTGGTTGACGGGCTGTCCGTGGTCACGATGCAAGGGTACTGAGGGGGTCCGTCAAGCCGCGGACTGACCGGTGACAATTTGTAATCCCGCTGAGACCTTGCGCGTGTTTACTAACCCCCGTGACCTGGTTGCTCGCGGTGTGTGTCCCCGGGCTTTTGATGCTTTCGACCTTCGGGTTGCAGCGCCTTGAAGAGGCGTTGGACACCGAGCGCGCCGCCGCCGACGACGTCACCAAATATCTGGAGCAGGCCGCCAGAAAGGCGCTTCCACCGGCTACGCCAAGGGCCGAAACCCAGCATCGACGCGTCGAGGTGCATTCCCGCCTCGGCGATGACGAGCCCGGTTTGCCCACGCATCCGTTTGCGCACGCACGGCCCAATCCGCAATTTCACCGGACTCAGTACGCCAATCGTGTGTAGCGTTGGCACGTCGAAAGACCGGCAACCACTAGACTGACAAAGCCCAGCAACAGAGCTGGCCTGCGCATTTCACATCATCGAAGAGTTTAAAGAGGGGCGACGTGGACGAGATCCTGGCGAGGGCCGGAATCTTCCAGGGAGTTGAACCCAGTGCGGTTTCCGCGCTGACCAAACAGCTTCAGCCGGTGGACTTCCCGCGTGGACACACAGTCTTCGCCGAAGGCGAGCCGGGTGATCGGCTGTACATCATCATCTCCGGCAAGGTGAAGATCGGGCGCCGTTCCCCGGACGGGCGGGAAAACCTGCTGACAATCATGGGTCCGTCGGACATGTTCGGCGAGCTGTCGATTTTCGACCCGGGTCCGCGGACCTCGAGCGCCACCACCATCACCGAGGTGCGCGCCGTGTCGATGGACCGAGACGCGCTGCGGGCATGGATCGCCGACCGCCCTGAGATCGCCGAGCAGCTGCTCCGCGTGTTGGCCCGCCGCCTGCGTCGTACCAACAACAATCTCGCCGATCTGATCTTCACCGACGTCCCCGGTCGTGTCGCCAAGCAGCTGCTGCAGCTGGCTCAGCGCTTCGGCACGCAGGAGGGCGGCGCGCTGCGGGTCACCCACGACCTCACCCAAGAGGAGATCGCCCAGCTGGTGGGTGCATCGCGCGAGACGGTGAACAAGGCGCTGGCCGACTTCGCCCACCGCGGGTGGATTCGCCTGGAGGGCAAGAGCGTGCTGATCAGCGACTCGGAACGTCTCGCAAGGCGCGCGCGCTAGTTCCGTAGGTAGTCGAGTTGGGCGCGCACCGATTTCTCGGCGGCGTCCCATAGCTTCTCGTCGACGTCGGTATAGACGTGCTCGACGACTTGGCGGGCAGTGGCGTCCTCACCGATCGCCTGTAGGGCGTGGCGCACCTGGTCGAGCCGCTCCTCGCGGTGCGCCAGGTACATGGCGGTCACGGCTTCCAGGTCGTCGAGGTCGGGTCCGTGTCCGGGCAACACCGTGCGCCGCCCCAACCCCTGCAGCCGGCGCAGTGATTCCAGGTATTGGATGAGGCTGCCGTCCTCGTCGTCGATGACGGTGGTGCCCCTGCCGAGCACGGTGTCGGCGGTCAGTACCGCATCGTCGACCAGAAACGACAGCGAGTCGGCGGTGTGGCCCGGGGTAGCCAGCACGGTGATTCGCAGCCCGGCGGCGTCGATGACCTCGCCGTCGGTCAGCGGGCCGCCCAGGCCGCGCAGGAACCCACTGCCCACCGAGCGGACCGTGGCGCCGGTCAAGTCCACGAGCTTGTCGATACCACCAGTGTGGTCCTCGTGCTTGTGGCTGATCAGCACCAGCGGGATCTTGCCGAGCGCGGCCAGTCGGGCGATGTGTTCGTCGTCGTCGGGGCCCGGGTCGACGATCACCATCTCGTCGCTACCGGGACCCTTGAGCACCCAGGTGTTGGTGCCGTCCAGCGTCATGATGTTCGGGTTGTTGCAGAGTAAGACGGAGGCCGTATCGGTAACCGGCCTCAGGATCCCGTAGGCGGGATGGGCGATCACGCCGCTTCGGCGCAATCGTCGCTCACGCGACCTCGACGATGAGCTCGATCTCCACCGGAGCATCCAGCGGCAGCTCGGACACCCCGACCGCCGACCGCGCGTGGGCGCCGGCCTCGCCGAAGACCTCGCCGAGGAACTCCGAGGCTCCGTTGATGACGCCGGGCTGACCGGTGAAGCCGGGTGCCGATGCGACGAAACCGACCACCTTGACCACCTGGGTCACGTTGTCCAGTCCCACCAGCGCGTCGATGGCGGCCAAGGCGTTCAGCGCGCACAGCCGAGCGGCGTCGCGAGCGTCTTCCGCGGCGACGTCGGCACCGACCTTGCCGGTGTGGATCAGGCTGCCCGCCTCGATGGGAAGCTGTCCGGCGGTGTAGACGAGATTGCCGGTGCGCACCGCCGGAACGTAGGCGGCCAGCGGTTTGACGACCGTTGGCAGTGCCAGGCCGAGGTCAGCGAGTCGCGCGGTGGCCTTCCCCGAGTCGCTCCGCTCCTGCCCGCCGGAAGCGCTCACTTAGGCCGCTTCAGGTAAGCGACGTGCTGCTCTCCGGTAGGGCCGGGCAGGACCGCGACCAGTTCCCAGCCGTCAGCGCCCCACTGGTCGAGGATTTGCTTGGTCGCGTGGGTCAGCAACGGCACCGTCGCGTATTCCCATGTGGTCGGTTGGCTCATGGCCGAAGCTTATCGCTCGGCACCAATCCCGCAGGGGCCCGCAGGGGCTTGGCTAGCATGCTCTGATGGCGACCACACCGAGCGACGGCAGCTCCCTGGCCTGGCCTTCCCGGCTGACCAAGGCCCGCTTGCACTTTGTGACCGGCAAGGGCGGCACCGGTAAGACCACGGTGGCCGCCGCGCTGGCACTGACACTGGCCGCCGGAGGGCGCAAGGTCCTTCTCGTGGAAGTTGAAGGGCGCCAAGGCATTGCGCAATTGTTCGACGTGCCACCGTTGCCTTACGAGGAACTGAAGATCGCGACAGCCGAGGGCGGCGGGCACGTCAACGCGCTGGCCGTCGACATCGAGGCGGCGTTCATGGAATACCTCGAGATGTTCTACAACCTGGGTCTGGCCGGCCGGGCGATGCGCCGGATCGGCGCCATCGAGTTCGCGACGACCATTGCACCCGGCCTGCGTGACGTGTTGCTGACCGGCAAGATCAAGGAGTCGGTGGTGCGGCAGGACCGCAACAAGAAGCCGGCCTACGACGCGATCGTGGTCGACTCTCCCCCGACGGGGCGCATCGCCCGATTCCTCGACGTCACCAAGGCTGTCTCGGACCTGGCCAAGGGCGGCCCGGTGCACTCACAGGCCGACGGTGTGGTCAAGCTCCTGCATTCTGATCAGACCGCGATCCATCTGGTCACCCTGCTGGAGGCGCTGCCCATCCAGGAGACCATCGAGGCCATCGAGGAACTCAAGGGGCTCGGCCTGCCCATCGGCAGTGTGATCGTCAACCGCAACATTCCGCCGTTCTTGCCGCCCGCCGACCTCGCCAAGGCCGCCGAGGGTGACATCGACGCCGACGCGGTGCGTGCCGGACTGGCCCGGGTGGGAATCTCCTTGCCGGATGCCGACTTCGCCGGACTGCTGACCGAGACCATCGAGCACGCCAGCCGCATCCGGGCCCGCACCGAGAGCGCCGAGCAACTTGATCAATTGAAGGTCGCGCGGCTGGAGCTGCCGACAATCGCCGACGGCGTGGATCTGGGAAGTTTGTACGAACTGGCGGAAACGCTTGCAGAGCAAGGGGTCAGGTAGATGAGTGGCGCACCGCCAGCACTCGACATGAAGTCGATACTGGAAGACAGGTCCAACCGGGTCGTGGTGTGCTGCGGCGCGGGCGGGGTCGGCAAGACCACCACCGCGGCGGCGATGGCCCTGCGTGCAGCCGAATACGGCCGCAGCGTGGTGGTGCTGACGATCGACCCGGCCAAGCGGCTGGCACAGGCGTTGGGAATCAAGGAACTTGGCAATTCGCCGCAGCGCGTTCCACTGGCTCCTGAGGTGTCCGGCGAGCTGCACGCAATGATGCTCGACATGCGCCGCACGTTCGACGAGATGGTCGTCGAATACTCGGGAAGCGATCGCGCCCAAGCGATTCTGGACAACCAGTTCTATCAGACGGTGGCCACCTCACTGGCCGGCACGCAGGAATACATGGCCATGGAGAAGCTCGGCCAGCTCCTGGGTCAGGACCGCTGGGACCTGGTGGTGGTGGACACCCCGCCGTCGCGCAACGCGCTGGATTTCCTCGACGCCCCCAAACGGCTGGGCAGTTTCATGGACGGCCGGCTCTGGCGGCTGCTGCTGGCGCCAGGACGCGGCTTCGGCCGGCTGGTGACCGGCGTCGTCGGGCTGGCGATGAAGGCCATGTCGACGATCCTGGGTTCCCAGATGCTCTCGGACGCTTCGGCGTTCGTCCAGTCCCTGGATTCGACGTTCGGCGGTTTCCGGGAGAAGGCCGACCGCACCTACGAGTTGCTCAAGCGGCGCGGCACCCAGTTCGTGGTGGTCTCGGCGGCCGAGCCCGACGCGCTTCGAGAGGCGTCATTCTTCGTCGATCGGCTCTCGGCGGAGAACATGCCCCTGGCCGGGCTGATCCTCAACCGGACCCATCCGACGCTGTCCGAGCTGACCGTGGAACGCGCCGTCGACGGTGTCGCGGCATTGGAAGCCAGCGAGGACAACAACGGGGACCAGCTCGCCGCAGCGGTATTGACAATTCACGCCGACCGGGCGCAGACCGCCAAGCGGGAAATCCGGCTGCTTTCGCGATTCACTGGTGCCAACCCGCACGTTCCGGTGGTCGGCGTGCCCTCGCTGCCGTTCGACGTGTCCGATCTGGATGCCCTGCAGGCGATCGCCGATCAGATTACGGGAGAGACCGCATAACGAACGCGGTCGATGAGCCGTCGGGGTCCGACTTGGCGCCTCCGGCGCCGGGGCTCGAAAGTTAGCTAACGCTGCGGTGCTTGCGCTGCGCGGCGAAGAATTCCGCCCACGACACGACCTCGGGGTGCTGCTTGAGCAAAGCGCGGCGCTGACGCTCGGTCATGCCGCCCCAAACACCGAACTCAACCCGGTTGTCCAGCGCGTCGGCGCCGCACTCCGCCATCACCGGGCAGTGACGACAAATCACCGCGGCTTTGCGCTGCGCCGCACCGCGGACAAACAGCTCGTCGGGGTCCGTTGACCGGCACAAAGCCCTCGAAACCCACGCAATCCGAGCTTCGCCTTCCGCTGCGTGGACTGAACCATTCAAGAGTGCTGCGCTTGGCTTGCGGCAAGCAGTCCGAATACCTGACACCGACGATCCCCTTCGTCCGGCCGCTCACGCGGCTAAACAATCTTCTGGTGTAGGCCGCGTATGCGATCTACGCCACATCACGACTCCGAGTGTTACCTGAATCGCACTGTCTGTTTAAGTTAGGTGGTCAGGTATCTTTTGCGCAACAGTTAGATCTCAGGTTTTTTGGGACGACCGTGCAGACCGATCATGAACTGGCATTTTCTGACCCCGCCGTAAATAGCCTTCGATATGATCGGCCCGCGAGGGGACGCCCCGCAAGAGCTTCCGGCGCCTAGTTACTCTGTAACCCATGTCGGAACGCCCGCCGGCCGGGGCCACGATCATCAAGCTGGCCTGGTGCTGCCTATTGGCCAGCGTGATCCTTGCGGCGCTCCTGTTTCCCGTGGTCGGTGGCGTCGGGCTGATTTCCAACCGGGCCTCCGATGTGGTGGCCAACGGCTCGGCCCAACTGGTTGAGGGCGAAGTGCCCGCAGTCACGACGATGGTGGACGCCAAGGGCAACCCGATTGCGTGGCTCTACTCGCAGCGCCGCTTCGAGGTCCCCAGCGACAAAATCGCCGACACGATGAAACTGGCAATCGTCTCCATCGAGGACAAGCGGTTTGCCGAACATAACGGTGTCGACTGGAAGGGCACCCTGACGGGGCTGGCCGGGTATGCCTCCGGCGACCTCGACACCCGCGGTGGATCGACCATCGAGCAGCAGTATGTGAAGAACTACCAGCTGCTGGTGATCGCCCAGACTGACGCCGAGAAGCGCGCGGCCGTGGAGACCACCCCGGCCCGCAAGCTGCGTGAGATCCGGATGGCGCTCACCCTCGACAAGACGTTCACCAAGCCGGAGATTCTGACGCGCTATCTGAACCTGGTCAGCTTCGGCAACGGCGCCTTCGGAATTCAGGACGCCGCACAGACCTATTTCGGCGTCGACGCCTCGCAGCTCAACTGGCAGCAGGCCGCACTGCTGGCCGGGATGGTGCAGTCGACGAGCACCCTGAACCCGTATACCAACCCCGACGGCGCGCTGGCCCGCCGCAATCTCGTGCTCGACACGATGATCGACAACGTGCCCGACAAGGCCGACGAGCTGCGTGCCGCCAAGCAGCAGCCGCTGGGCATACTGCCGCAGCCCAACGAGTTGCCGCGGGGCTGTATCGCCGCCGGCGACCGGGCGTTCTTCTGCGACTACGTACAGGAGTTTCTAGCCCGAGCCGGTATCAGTAAGGACCAACTCGCCAAGGGTGGCTACCTCATCAAGACCACGCTGGACCCCGACGTCCAGAACTCGGTCAAGTCAGCCGTCGATACCTTCGCCGCCCCCGACATCCAGGGCATCGCGAGCGTGATGAGCGTCGTGCTACCCGGTAAGACCGCTCACCCGGTGGTCGCGATGGTCAGCAACCGGACCTACGGACTGAACTCCGCGGTCGGGGAAACCATGCAGCCGCAACCGTTTTCGCTTGCCGGCGACGGCGCCGGGTCGATCTTCAAGATCTTCACCACGGCTGCCGCGCTCGATATGGGGATGGGCATCAGCGCCAATCTGGATGCCCCGGTGCGGTTCGAGGCCAAGGGTCTGGGCAGCGGTGGGGCCAAGGGTTGCCCGAAAGACACCTGGTGCGTGCAGAACGCGGGTAATTATCGCGGCTCGATGAGCGTCACCGACGCGCTGGCCACCTCCCCGAATACCGCCTTCGCCAAGCTCATCTCACAGGTGGGCGTGCAGCGGACTGTCGATATGGCGGTCAAGCTAGGTCTACGCTCCTACGCCGAGCCGGGCACCGCGCGCCCCTACGACCCGGACAGCAACGAGAGTCTCGCCGACTTCATCAAGCGGCAGAACATCGGCTCGTTCACCCTGGGCCCGATTCAGGTGAATGCGCTCGAGTTGTCCAATGTGGCGGCCACCCTGGCCTCCGGTGGCACATGGTGCCCGCCGAACCCGATCGACAAGCTCTACGACCGCAATGGCAACGAGGTGTCGGTGACCACCGAGACCTGCGACCAGGTCGTACCCGAGGGGCTGGCCAACACGCTGTCCAACGCGCTGAGCAAGGATGCGGTCAGCGGCACCGCGGCCGGCTCGGCCAGCTCGGCGGGCTGGAATCTGCCGGTGTCCGGCAAGACCGGCACCACTGAGGCACACCGCTCGTCGGGCTTTGTCGGCTACACCAACCACTACGCGGCGGCCGAATACATCTACGACGATTCCCCCACGCCGTCGGACCTGTGCTCGTGGCCGCTACGGCAATGCGGCGACGGAAACCTCTACGGCGGCAACGAACCCGCCAAGACGTGGTTCACCGCCATGAAGCCGATCGCCCAGAGCTTCGGCGACATCGCACTCCCACCGACCGATCCGCGTTACGTCGACGGCGCCCCCGGCTCGCGGGTGCCCAGTGTCGCGGGCCTACCGCAGGGTTCAGCGCGGGACCGGCTCAAAGACGCCGGATTCCAGGTCGCCGACCAGGCGAACCCGGTCAACAGCGTGGCACCCGCCGGCGAGGTGGTCGGCACGTCGCCCACCGGGCAGACCGTCCCTGGCTCGATCATCACCATCCAGGTCAGTAACGGAATCCCGCCGGCACCGCCGCCACCGCCGCCGGGTGCACCGCCGATACCGGGTCTGGACGGCGCCCCGTTCGGCCAGACGGTCGTCGAGATTCCCGGGCTACCGCCGATTACGGTCCCGCTGCTGGCTCCGCCGGCACCGCCGCCACCGTGACGCGGGCGCATTGTCAGGATTTCGCAACATGCTCGACCCAATGAAGGTTTGCGGCTACCAGTATTCTGGCCGCTATGGCTGTGCCGTCCGCAGTGAAGTCGTCCGCCCTCGTGGCCGCCGGCTCGGCCGCGCTTGCGCTCGGCTACGCCACGGTGATCGAGCGCAACGCGTTCGTCGTGCGCGAAGTGACCATGCCGGTGCTCTCGCCGGGCTCCACGCCGCTGCGCGTGCTGCACCTCAGCGATATCCACATGCGCCCGACGCAGCGGCACAAGCAGGCCTGGCTGCGCGACCTGGCCCGCTGGGAGCCCGACCTGGTGGTCAACACCGGCGACAACCTGTCGCACCCCAAGGCGGTGCCCGCGGTGGTGCAGGCGGTCGGTGACCTGCTCTCGGTGCCGGGCGTCTTCGTCTTCGGCAGCAACGACTACTTCGCCCCGAAGCTGAAGAACCCGGCCAAATACCTCTACGACGGCGACAGTCGCGTCCATGGCAAGCCGCTGCCGTGGCAGGACCTGCGAGCCGCGTTCACCGAACGCGGCTGGCTGGACCTGACGCACAACCGGCGCGACTTCGAGGTTGCCGGCCTGACGATCGCCGCCGCCGGCGTCGACGACCCCCATCTGGGTCGGGACCGCTACGACACCATCGCCGGCCCGGCCAACCGGACGGCCAACCTCACCCTCGGCGTCACCCATGCGCCCTATACCCGGGTGCTGGATCGCTTCGCCGCTGACGGCTATCAACTGATCATGGCGGGGCACACCCACGGCGGGCAGCTATGCCTGCCGTTCTACGGAGCCATCGTCACCAACTGCGACCTGGACCGGTCCCGGGCCAAGGGCGCCTCCCGATGGGGTGCTGACACCGCGTTGCACGTGTCGGCGGGCATCGGCACCGGGCCGTTCGCACCGTTCCGGTTCTGCTGCCGCCCGGAGGCCACCCTGCTGACCCTGGTGGCCTCGCCGACCGGCGGGCACGACGAGACCCGAAACGTGGTGCGCTCCAGCCCGACCGCCTCGATGCGGTGAGCCCGGCCTGCTGTCCCAACCGGCGATGACCACCGTCGCCGCCCACCCCCAGCCCCGCGGCTGGGTAGACAACGCCATTCGACTGATCGAAGCGGACAGCCGTCGCAGCGCCGACACGCATCTGTTGCGTTACCCGCTGCCGATGTCATGGGGTGGCGGCGCGGACATCGCGCTGTACCTCAAGGACGAATCCACGCACATCACCGGCAGCCTCAAGCATCGGCTGGCGCGCTCACTGTTTCTCTATGGGCTCTGCAACGGCCGGATCGACGAGCGCACCACCGTCGTCGAGGCGTCCTCGGGGTCGACGGCGGTGTCGGAGGCGTATTTCGCAGCGCTGCTCGGCTTGCCGTTCATCGCAGTGATGACCGCCTCCACCAGTGCCTCGAAGATCAAGCTGATCGAGGCGCAGGGCGGACGCTGCCACTTCGTCGGCCAACCCGGCGACGTCTATACCGAAGCCCAGCGGATCGCCGACGAAACCGGCGGCCACTACCTGGACCAGTTCACCAACGCCGAGCGCGCCACTGACTGGCGGGGCAACAACAACATCGCCGAGTCGATCTACGAGCAGATGAGCGCCGAACGCCATCCGATCCCGAGCTGGATCGTGGTGGGGGCGGGCACCGGTGGCACGAGCGCCACGATGGGGCGCTACATCCGCTACCGGCGCCACCAGACCAAGTTGTGTGTGGTCGACCCGGAGAACTCGGCATTCTTCCCTTCGTACGCCGAAGGCCGCCCCGTCGTCACCGAGATACCGTCACGGATCGAAGGCATCGGCCGCCCCCGGGTAGAGCCGTCGTTCCTGCCCGAAATCGTCGACCGGATGGTCAGCGTGCCCGATTCGGCGTCGATCGCCGCGGCGCATCACGTCTCACGGGTACTGGGACGCCGGGTCGGCCCGTCGACGGGCACCAACGTCTGGGGTGCGTTCGGCGTGCTGGCCGAGATGGTGGCGGCCGGCGTGGGCGGCTCGGTGGTCACCCTGATCGCCGACAGCGGCGACCGCTACGCCGACACGTACTACGACGCCGACTGGTTAGCGGCTCACAACCTCGACCCGAGCGTGTATGCCGGCGCGCTGGCCGAATTCGAACGGTCCTGCGGCTGGGTCTGGTCGGGCTCGTCGACCGCGTCGTAGTCTCCGGTCACGACCAGCCAAAGCGCTGCGAGCAGGAAGAATCCCCCGTACACCACGGCTCCCAAAGCGGTCATCATCCGCTCCACCTTTCACTGCTCGGCGTATCTGTCTCGCCGTCAGTGTGCATAACGCCACCGACATCCCAGATCCATCCCCCGACACGGCGCGAACTTGATGATCACCTGGGCTGATAGGCCGTTTGGCTTCTCACGGGTCACGTGCGATACGCTGTCGTGGCTTCACGCGGGGTGTGGCGCAGCTTGGTAGCGCGCTTCGTTCGGGACGAAGAGGTCGTGGGTTCGAATCCCGCCACCCCGACTCCAGTTGTGGCAGGTAAGAGGCCCCGGTCCAGATTTCTGGTCGGGGTCTTTTTCTGCGCCAGTCCGCAGCTGGTCCGCAGTACGTTGCAGGGCCGCCTCGCGAGCCTTGTCCAGCGCGGCGGAAACGAGCTCCAAGTCATCTGGAAATAGGTCGGCATAGGTGTCCATCGTCAGCACAGCCGATTGATGACCAAGCATCGTCTGCACCGCCTTGGGATTTGCGCCGCCGCTGATCGCAAGCGAGGCGGCAGTATGCCTGAGGTCGTGCGGCGTCACTTTCGGGAAGCCCGGAACCGTTGCCATCAGCCGGTGCACGGCGGGTGCGAAGGTTCGCGGTCGAAAGGTCGACACTCGGAGTACGCCGCCATCGGGAGCGGTGAACACCAAGTCCTCACGAGACTTCCCGACCATCAGAGCCGCGATTTCGTGGCTCAAGAAGGGCGGGAATGGCACTGACCGGCGCTCATGCGATTTCGGCGTTGACCAAACCACCCGACCTTTCACTTCGGCGACAGCCTCACGGACGATTACCCGGCGACGGAGCATGTCGAACGAGTTGACTCGCAGGGCTGCCATCTCGCCCCACCTGAGACCGGTGTACGCGAGGAACCTCACCACCGATCCGTACGCTCCCATCTCATCAGCAAGTAACTCGACCTGGTTGTGGGACAGATAGCCACGCGGGCGATGTTGGCGGCGGGGCGACTTGACCCCTGCACACGGATTGCGGGCCAAGCGGCGGTCCTCGACGGCCAGAGCCAAGACCTGTCGTAAGACGCTGAGCGCATTCTCGACAGTCGCTGGGCCAGCGCCCGCAGTCGCCATATCTTGCACCCACAACCGGACCGCCGAAGTCTCGACGTCAGCCACAGCCACATGCGCCCAACGCGGTTTCACATGACAAGTCCACGTATAGGCGCGTGTCGCGACTGTCGTTTGCTTCAAATGTCCTTGAGTGCCAATCCATTTCGCATGCAGGTCTTCCACCGAAACGCGACCGGCCTTGGGCGCGACGTAGGTTCCGGTCACCTGAGCCGCAACGATCTCATCCAGCCACGCCTGCGCATCCCTTTGTCGGCCGAATGACTTGGTGTTCTCGCGCCCATGCTCGTCCACATAACGGGCCATCCATCGTTTACCCTTCCCCGCGCGGGCAGTCGGAAGACCATCAGCGCGCCTCCAGCGATCTTCGACACCGCTGCGCCGGTTACGCTTCTGAGTCATCGCGAACCTCTTCTGCGCCTTCTTCATTCATTGACAGAACGACCTTCTCTACTTGTCCCAGCCAGTAGGCGTAGTCCTGCGCCGAGGAGTACAGCCTGTCTCGGGCATCGTCGGATTCTTGGCGAGCCTTGTCCAAGATTTCCTGCCGCCTTCGAACTGTTTCCGATTGACCTTCGGGTGCCCACCACGGTGCGTCGCCGGGCAGCGACAACTCGAAGACAGCCATGACCGGCATGCCGAAGACCTCTGCGAGCGCAGTCGCCTCCGCGACGCGCAGCGGTCGCGTCCCGCGCTCGATTTTGGCAACGGTCGTCTGGTGCATCTCGAACCCCTCGTAGCGGAGCTTCTCGACTACATCTTCTTGCGACCAGTTGCGGTCCAACCGCCAGCCGCGAACGACCTCGCCGAATCTCTTTTCCCACGACTCGTGCGCCGTGCGCCGCCGTGCAAGGTTGTTGATCGATAGGTCGGCGGCCTCGGGCGGTAGCTTTTCGCGCAGCTCACGGGCGTATTGCTGGTTCTCAACTGCCGCGAGGACGGACGGATCGGGAGCGGTCACATAGCACAGTGTATGCGCAGAGCGCTTTGGATTCAAGCGACGCAGGAATACAGTGGTAGCCTTGGCGTCTAGACGCTTGAAGGTCAAGCGCTATGAGGTTAAGGAGAACTGTGTCAACAACATCCGAGGTTGTACTGATGAGCACGACGGAGGTGTCGGCGGAGCTGGGCATTCCCGTCGGCACGCTGCGCTACTACCGCTCGTCGGGCTGCGGGCCGGCATCGTTTCGGCTGGGTGGTCGCATCCGCTATCGCCGCGCTGACGTACTTGCGTGGGTCGCGGAACAGGAGCGCAACTCCCGGCGCGGCCAGGGAGTGGCATAGCCGTGAAGCGCGTGCACATCACCTGGGCCGACTCGATTGCACCCGAGCCGGTCACCTGGGCTTGGTCGGGAAGCCTTGAGCCGCTGTACGAAGGTTCCGAAGATTCCGATGGCATCGGTCCGGAATCTTCGGAATCTTCAGGGCGGATCGCTGCTGGGACGATCGCCATCGCGGCCGGACCGGAGGGTGTCGGCAAATCCTCCTTCGGCATCACCATCGCGGCTCTCGTCTCGACCGGTCGCCTGCACGGCGCGTGGTTCGGAACTCCACGCACGGTTCTCTATGCGGCCGTGGAGGACTCGTGGGCGCATACTCTCGTTCCGCGCCTGATGGCCGCCGGTGCTGACCTCGCGCGCATCGGACGATTCGAGGTGGTCTCTGACGAGGATCTCGCTGCCACGCTGTCCCTGCCGCACGACAACGATTTGTTCGAAGCCGCTATCAGCGACCACGATGTTGCACTGGTCGTTCTCGATCCGCTCATGTCGCTGGTGAGTGATCGCATCGACACGCACCGTGAGCGTGAAGTTCGTGAGGCGCTTGACCCGCTGGCAAAGATCGCCGATCGCACGAAGGCAGTGATCTTGGGCATCGCGCACTGGAACAAGGGGTCCGGTTCCGACATCAGCGCGCGTATCACCGGTTCGGGAGCGTTCAAGAACGTCCCGCGCGCGATCTTCGGGTTCGGTCGGGACCCAGAGTCGCTCGATGGTGGATGCGTGATGACGCAGTCGAAGAACTCGCTCGGGCGGTCTGACCTGCCTTCAATCCGATACCGCATCGAATCCGCGACGGTCGGGACCCCACACGGTGATGCCCACACCGGTCGCCTCGTCGTTCTCGGTGTATCTGACCGGTCGCTCGCCGAAATCTTGGCGACGGCGAACAGTGGCGAGAAGGGGAAGGGACGGGCTGAAAAGCTCACTCCCGCTCAAGAGTTCATCTTGACGTACGTGCAAGCGTACGGCGACGCCCATGGGGAAGTTGCGAGCCGCGACCTTCTCACCCAGGGGGCCATCGAAGGCTTCAAGGAGAACGACCTCAGCAAGGCGCGCAATGCGATGCGCAACCTCGTAGGTACCCGGAAGACTGGCACCGACGGCGGGTGGAACTGGTTTCTAACGGATGAGGGAGTCAACGCCCAGTCCGGCAACGCAGCCGCCGCATAGCCTCGTCCCACGAAGAGCGCACGCCATGACTCGGCCAGAGTCGGGCGTGCTTTCTTCGTTTGGGAATTGAAGCCTGCTATCCGGCGTGCTCACGCGCTCGATTTGCCGCACGGCGGCCTGCACACCGGATGCTGAAATCGAGGGCCTGCGCAGCCACACTAGAGATCAGGTGGCGCTGAAATACCCTCGCGGGCAACGCGATTGCTATCATTTGATGACTGGACACGGTCCTAGCCCATTTTTCTAAAACTTGCCCCACCACAGATTGCATTTACCCGGTCGCTCTGGCGCAGGTTTGTTAGCCATTCTTGACCCACCCCGGCCGACGCCGAAAGCTCAAGGTCTTGGATCCAGAAGCAAGCAGTAGCGGCCCATTTGGTGGTCCGTAACGAAGCCTACGATCGAGGAGCCCATGATCCGAGCTTTCGTCCCGGCCCGGTTCGTCGTCAGAGCACCCGTAAAGGCAGCCCGCCCAGGCTTCCCTGCTACTACACAATGGCGGCCGCAGCGCAGCAGATGACGCCAGCCTGCAATCAACAGCGCATTCCCAGTGGGCCACAGCATGGCAGGGAACCTCGACCGCGGTGTCGTACCTTTCGCTTATCCTCCGTAGCGATGACAGAACCAGCGAACCCCTCGGATTCTCTACTCGCGGCGTTGGCGAAGGCGCGGATCCCCGTGGAGAACCACGAGCTGATCCGGCGGCTCACTACCGCCATCGGCATCACGGAGTTCCGCGCCGTGGACAGTTCCGGCAAGCCGCATGTGATGGCGAAGCGCCGCGATGGCCTGCCCGACTTGCACATCTACTACGGGTACACGAGCGGGTTCACCTCCGCGGACGAAGGCCTTCAAGCCGCCGGCCACGGCGCCGTCTGTCGGCCGAGTTCCCGAAGGGGCACGTGGTACGTGGAGCATCCGACGAATCAGGTGCGTGCCGGTGGCGAGCGCTCAGACAATGTACGGCGTGAGGCGGGCTTCTGCAGCTGCGGGATGCAGTTATCGCTGACCGGATCCTGCAGTAGTTGCGATTGACACGCGCATGAACCCGTTCTTCGTTCAGTCGACCGGCACTGTGGTCGAGGTCTGGTCCGGATACCGCATCCAGTTCGAGGGAATGGAGCGTCAGCTTTGGCAGAAGGAACTGAAATCCGACCTTCAACAGGCATTGTCGCGCTTGACCATTCCGCCCGGCGTGCCATTGGCCGGTTTCTACGACACCACTGATCCCGGCGGCGGCGACCCCGAGAACAGCCTGTTTACGAACTCGCTCGAGTCGATGCCGCGCGGTGTCAGCATGCTGCGGTTCGAGCGCGGCACATCGTGTCCGCCCAAGCCACCGGTTCCCATCGAGCTGGTCGGCGGCCACCTCCACTATTACCGGTATGAGGTAGGCGGGTTTTGGACCAGATGGCAACCCGACCAGACGATCGCAAGCTGGGACCGCATCCCACGCCGGCTGCCAGACGACGGCTCGGCTCGACCAGTCTGGTTCGCCCTTCGCGAGGCCATCGCTTCCGGCTTGGTCTCCACCGCGGAACGCCCCCTTGCGCCCCACATGGCCTTCGGGATTCGTCTGACGGTGCACGCCACGAATCGCGGTCCCCGCGATGCGATTCGGTACAGCGAGAAGGTGGTGGACGGCACGATCGCGGCCTTCCATGACGATCGCTGTTCGGATGATCTTGTCGCGACGCTGGCTCGCAAATTACCGAGCGTCACGGAGAAGAACCTCCGTCTCGCGCTGGACCACTCGGCCAGTCCGATCTTCTCGACCCCAGCGATTAGGACGAACGGCCATTACGTCCAGATCAGTCCGGACGATGAGCGTTGCATCGTCGGCGAAGTGAATATCACGAAGGATTCGAAGGGACAGTGGCCAGAATTGAGTGGCGCACTATTCACCGTGCGGCCGACTGTCGCTTGCTGAAATCCTGCACTCCGCATTGCCAGTTGGGGGACGAGTTTGGAGCTACCACGAAGGCAGCACCGCCATGCTCCATGAGCGCAAACCTATCGCTGTTGCCGGTCATCGGATTCGCGCGATGACGCGGTTCGGACTTGCGGAGTAGTCGCCGAGATCGAACGACAGGTCAATGAGCCACCGAGGCACACGGGACGGAGTGCGACCGTTCTTATCTACGGGAACATCGATCGACACATCGCCACGGATCTGCTCAAGAAGGAAGTCGGTTTCGTCGAGGATCTCGAAACTGAACCTCGGCGCGGGTCGCGCAAATGGTGCCTTGTCGGCAACCGTGGGCGTCTTCCCAATAGGGCGTTGCCATGTCGATACCCAGTCCGCCAGAAGGTCTTCCGGCGTGCCGAATTCAACACAACCAGAGAGCCGGATTTGCCCTAAGCGCTTCGCCGGGTCCTCGTTCTCAGCCCTGTGTGTGAACGCGTCGATCGCTTCAATCTGAAGCCGCACGCTGGATTGCGTTGACTCGTCCAGGATCTCGATTGGAAGCGGTTGTACATCGAGTGGTATTTCGGATCCATAGCCGCTTGCCTGGATCGAGTCGAATCCCGTCAGCTCGATCCGGAGGTCCGAATGGTCGATTGCCTGATAGCTATTCAGAAAGAACTCGTTGGCAGCCACTCGCGATGTGCGTCCACGCGTCGGCTTCTCCATGTGCAGCGCGGTAATGGCTGGCCACGCTGAGAGTGCCGGTGAGCGCAGCATCATCACCGGACTAGGCGGATACTCGCGGTGCCCGAAGCAATCTGTCCAATCGTCGTCGTTGAACCGAAACACTCCGGAAATGGCCATCTTGTGGAAGCAGTCACCGTCGTCGTAGCAGGCACTGGTGACTCGGGCGCGGAAGTCCTGGACTTCCCATCCAAGAATCGACAGCGCCTTTTCATTTACGTAAACGTTGACGTCGCTTACTTTTTCGGCCATCTTGTTCTCCTTACCCTGAAGCTGATCGCGTTATTTTCCTACGCGCAGCGTGAATCCGCCGTTACGATAGCGGGCCCGTACGACAACAGGGGCCCGCCCTTCGCCAGAGACCGAAACGCCAAGATCTGAACGCGTAAGGCGATCCGACGTGGCGTCAAGCGCAGTCTTCCCGCATGGATTGTGAAGCATGCGGGCAAACACCTTCGAACTTGCTGCTTCTGCAGCGACCGATCCATATGCCGATGTCCTTCGGGGAAGCGAGATTTGGGTTGCACCCGCTCAAATACCGAGCCGCTTCGCGGCCATGACAGCCTTCCGAAGGTCGGTGGCCGATTGCGTATTGCCGAGCAAATTGCCCACGTTCTTGATCAGTTCGCCATCAGAGATCGATCCTCGTCCCCCGGAAGCCTTACGGCAGTATTGCACTACCTCGTGGGGTGGAACGATATCGAGCGTTCGGGGCCCAAGTTCGCGTGCGGCGGTGGAAGCTTGAGTAGACAGTCTGAAAGTTCTTGGCTTGTTACCAGTTTGGTTGAACGGATTCTCCGAGATGATCAGCTGGCGTCGCTCAGCGGCCGAGATCGCACGGTTGAGTAGGCGTGAGAACTCGTCGTAAGATTCTCGGCCTGGCGCGCACTTCATATACACCTGGTGGATGCGCCAACCCGTCATCGGTCCTTCGGCGTCAACGATGCGCACCACATTGTCGATGATGCGGTCGGCTGAAGTCTGCGAGATCGGTGTCAGCGGTTGAGTAAAGGCCTTGTACGGCTTGAGATCCGCTACGCCAGGACTGGCCGTCTTCGGCGTGGCGCCTGGCGCTACCGAGGGCTTCTGCTGGCGAACGGCCACACTCCGTGGTTGTTCGGTGAACCTGCTTGGGCTGGGTCGGCCAGTCGCCGGGTACGACTGCGAGGTCGGTTCGATTGAGGTCGCGGGCTGTACGGCGACGGGGTCCATTGCCGCAGGCGTCTGAACGGGCGGACGAGGATCGCGAGACGGTGGCTCTGGAGCCTCCGGAACGCCTCCGGTCGCGTTGACTGGCTTTTGAGTCGGTTCCGCGGAAGTGCCCTGGCCGAAGATCCGTTCACGTTCGGCGGCGATGATGTCGCGCGCGAGTTCAGCCTCTGTGACGTCATAGGCCTCCGGCGCACTGGCTGCGGTTTCGCTCTCGCGGGCGAAGCTTTCGAACAATTCCTGCTTGCGGGCGAGGATCTCGCGGACGCGCTGGTCGACACCTTCGTCGGACAAGAGCCGGTGCACCTGGACGGATTCCAGCTGTCCCATCCGATGCGCCCGGGCGATGGCCTGCCACTCGGTGGTGGGTTTCAGTTGGGGTTCGCAGATCACCACGACGGAGGCGGCTTGGATGTTCAGTCCGACGCCCCCAGCGATGATCTGAGCGACGAGGACGGCACCCTTCTTGGCAGCTGAGAAATCGTCGACCATGACCTGACGTTGGCTGGCGGCGACCGACCCGGTCAGCGGTCCGAAGACACGGCCCGGCATGTGTTGTGCCACGTCCCGCAGGACGTCGAGGAAATGTGAGAAGACGACGACGCGTCGCCCGTTGGCTTCTGCCTCTTCGACGATCTCGACGAGTCGTTGCATCTTGGCCGATTTGATCCCCTGACGCATGCACGCCTGACGCATCGACATGAAGTTGCGGTCGGCGACGGCGCCGCTGTATGCCGACGCGTCCTCGCTCGACATGGTGACCCATTCATCGACCTCGACGAGCTGCGGGAGCTCTGTCAGGACGTCTTCCTGGTTGCGGCGCAGATACGCGGGCGCTACCTGTCGGCGGAACTTCCGGGGTGAGAACTCATCTGCGTCCAGCGCCAGATCAGGACGAAGGTAACTGACCAGGTTGCGAAACTCGTCGAGTCGATTTTCCAGCGGTGTTCCAGTGAGAAGGACTGCGCGTTCGCAGGAGTCGAGAACCTGCGCCGTGCGCTGTGTCCTGCGCGCATCGGGATTCTTGATGTAGTGCGCTTCGTCGACAACTACGCATCCAAGGGTCGGCACGGCGACGTTCGCTGTCAGCCATGGCAGGGTCTCGAAGGTGGTGACAGCGATGCCGCCGTTGCGTGCCCAGTTCTTCGCGGCCCATTGGCGGTCTGGACCGTGCAGCCGGTGCGCCGGAAGCTTCGACTTGGCGGTGATTTCGCGCACCCAGTTGGTCACCACGGCGGCGGGGCATATGACGAGGAAGTTGTGGTCGCCCTTAGCGCGTAAGTGAGTGAGGACCGCGATCGCCTCAACCGTCTTTCCCAATCCCATCTCGTCGCCGATGATGACCTTGCGTTGGACCAGGGCGAAGCGGGCAGCGAAGCTCTGGTATCCGCGCAACGAGGCGGTCAGGTGGTCAGCCTTGAGCTCGAACTCACGGACTGCCTGGATGATCTCCGTGGGAAGGTCGCCGTGTGTCTTCTCGTCGTCTTCGGTGATGAATCCGAGTTCTGCCAGCAGCGCGAAGTAGTCGGCGGGGCGAGTCAGGAAGTCGTCCCACGGATCGCCGGATACAGCGGAGCTGTGGGCGTTCGAGATGGACCACGCAGATTGTGCGACGGCGTCGACCGCGTCGCGGAACTCTTCGACCTTCGCCGATGACGTTGGCATCACGATGGCGTGCGTTACCGCCTTGTCGATGACCGCAGCGACTGGAGCCAGCGTGTCGACGAGCTCGACAACGGCGGGTGACGGTAAGGCTCGACGGCCGGCATCCCAGGCCCTCAGCCGACGCAGGAACTCCGTGTACTCGGGTGTGCGGCTGTTGATGTCGATACGCATCGGCATCTCGTCGAAGGTGTTCTGCCGCAGTGTCCGTGCTGCAGCACGGATACGTTTGGCCGACGTTTCGCCGATTCCGTCAAGCCTCTCCAGCCGGTTCTCGCTGAGCAGCACCGCGTGCACATTGCTGATGCCGTTGCCGGTGAGCGCTCCGACGCGGATCTTGTCGCGACTCGCCTCCCGCAGGCGCTCGACGGACATTTCGGCGAGCATCCGGTCGGTTTCTTTGTTCCGGACCGTGTTTCCGCCGTCGAATGCCGCCTTGCGCAGCTTGGCCTCGTCGGCAGCCGCCTTCTGGATGATGGTCACCGCGCTGGGCAACTTCGCAAATGACGTCGCCGCAGCAAGCGCGGCGTTCGCCCCACGGTCGGGCAGGTCGTGCGCGAAGCCCACCCAGTCCGCAAGGGCATCGGGGATCCCGAGCGTTCGGACCCGTGGGTCGTCCCGCGGTGTTGCTCGCGCAATCTCGTCCTGCAACCGGCTTGTTAGAAACCAGCGACGATAGTCAGTCAGAAACTGCGCGGCCTGGTTGGCCTTCTCCCGGGTAGCGCCGAAGAGGAGGAGCCGGCCAAATCCGGTGACCTTGCGCAGATCGTCGGTGGCTTGACCTACCTCGGTAGTCAGCCGGTCGAGTTCTCGTTGGATGTCGGGTGGGACCTGAGGAAGCGTGGCCTTGGCGGCAACCGCACGGAGTGGTTCGAGGTCGCTGGTGTGCAGTGGCAGGAAGTGCCAACGCACCCGATTGTCGCGCCGCGCCTGAACTAAACGGCCGCGCAGCCCGGTTGATGCCTTGTTTGCGGCGTCGATCACTTGCGCTCGGGCAGCGAGAACGGCACGGGCTGCGTCAACCCAGCCGCGTACCTCGTCTCCGATCTCCGACGTCGATGGCTGCTCGTGCGCGCTCATCGCCCCCCACTGGTCGTCCAATTTCAGCGAAGATTAGCGAACCTAGCGACGCCGTGCGAGCTCTCCCGGATATTGTCGGATACCTCGACTAGCGTGGGTCGGCTGTCTACTGGGGAGGACGAACGGTGCTGCTAGAAGAGCTAAAGCCAGGTCTGCGGATCGATGGGCTCATCCCAGCGCAGGTGATCACGGTGATCTTCGCCCAATGGCACGGCACTGACGCTCTGGAGCTGACCTACAAGACCAACGACGGCGCACTCGGCCAGCAGGTCGTGTTCCGCAAAGACCAGGACAACCTCACCGTCGCCCAGACCGGCAGCCGCGCGTTCGACGCCAACGCCACAGACTTCAAGATGGTCGCCGAGGCCCAGCGGATCACCCTGGCCGGCCTGTTCGACCCGATGCTGGCAGTGGCCACCAGCGATGTCCGGCCGCTCCCCCATCAGATCCGTGCTGTCTACGGAGAGCTTCTGCCCCGCACGCCGTTGCGCTTCCTGCTCGCTGACGACCCCGGCGCCGGCAAGACCATCATGGCCGGGCTCTACATAAAAGAACTCCTGTTACGCGACGACGTGCGTCAATGCCTGATCGTCGCCCCCGGCGGGCTGGTCGAGCAGTGGCAGGACGAGTTGTTCTTCAAGTTCGGGCTGCGCTTCGACCTGCTGACGAACCAGCTCATCGACGCCAACGTCAACCTCAACGTCTTCGAGACAAATCCACTATTGATCGCACGGATGGATCAGCTGTCGCGCAACGAGGAGCTGCAGGCCCAACTCAAGGAAACCGAGTGGGACCTGATCATCGTCGACGAAGCACACCGCATGGGCGCCCACTACTTCGGCGGCAAGCTGGAGAAGACGAAACGCTTCCTGCTCGGTGAAATGCTCGGGCGTATCACGCGGCACCTGTTGCTGATGACCGCGACGCCACACTCGGGCAAGGAAGAAGACTTCCAGCTCTTCCTCACCCTGCTCGACCGTGACCGCTTCGAAGGCAAGAACACCAAGACCGCCAACACCGACGGCGTCATGCGGCGCATGGTCAAAGAGGATCTGCTGACCTTCGAGGGCAAGAAACTCTTCCCCGAGCGTCGCGCCGAGACTGTGCCCTACGAGCTCACCGCGCTGGAGTACTCGCTGTACGCGCAGGTCACCGACTACGTGCGCGAAGGGATGAATCGGGCCGACCGGGTGGGCGGCAAACGCAAGAACACTGTCGGGTTCGCCCTCACCGTGCTGCAACGGCGCCTGGCGTCCAGCCCTGAAGCCATCTACCGGAGCCTCGTGCGTCGCACCGAGCGCCTGGAGCGTAAGAAGCTCGAAATCCTCAACGGCACCTACACCGACAAAGAGCCCACCATCGACTTCGAGGGCCTGGACGCCGACGACTACAACTCCGAGCAGATCGAAGAACTCGAAGAGGAACTACTCGACGCCGCCACCGCTGCCCAAACCGTCGAGGAACTCGACGCCGAGATTCTCGAACTGGCAGAGTTGACGACGGTCGCCAAACAGGTCCGCGACTCCGGCACCGACCGCAAATGGACCGAGCTGAGCAGAATTCTGCAAGACGAAGCGCTGACGGTCGACGCCAACGGGTCGCCGCGCAAGCTCATCATCTTCACCGAACACCGAGACACCCTCGACTATCTCGCGAGCCGCATCCGGACGTTGATCGGCAAGCCCAACGCCGTACAGGCCATCCACGGTGGGGTGCGCCGCAAGGAACGGCGCATGATCACCGAAGAGTTCACCAAGAACCGCGACTGCCAGATCCTGCTGGCCACCGACGCCGCCGGCGAAGGCCTCAACCTTCAAGCCGCCCATCTGATGGTCAACTACGATCTGCCGTGGAACCCCAACCGCATCGAACAGCGCTTCGGTCGCATTCACCGCATCGGCCAAGAAGAAGTCTGCCGGCTGTGGAATCTCGTCGCCAGCAACACCCGCGAAGGCGCGGTCTTCGAACGCCTGCTGGAAAAGATCGAAGAGCAGCGGAAGGCGTATGGCGGCAAGGTCTTCGATGTTCTCGGTGAAGCTTTTGCCGATACTCCTTTGCGAGAGTTGCTCTTGGATGCGATCCGTTACGGTGAACGCGACGAGGTGAAGGCCAAGATGCATGAGGTCATCGATCACAAGGTGGCCGATGGACTCAAGGAGTTGCTCGACGAACGCGCCCTGGCGTCGGATCACCTCGCCGACGCCGATCTGGTCAAGCTGCGTGCCGCCATGGACGAGGCCCGCGCCCGCCGGCTACAACCGCACTACATCGAGCTCGCGTTCAAGGCCGCGTTCACCCGGCTTGGTGGTCGCATCGCCAAACGCGAACGCGGTCGCTACGAGATCGCCAACGTCCCAGCACAAATCAGAGCCAGCAAGTACCAGCCGATCGCGACCAAGTACGACCGAGTCACCTTCGACCTGGAACACGTGCACTCCGAGGAACTGGCACGCGCCGACCTGCTGGCACCGGGACATCCGCTCCACGACGCGGTGATGGACGAAGCCATTCGGCATTTCGGCGGCACTCTCAACAGCGGCACGGTGCTGGTGTCGGCGGCGCTGGAGGAGCCGCATCTGCTGGTGGGTGTCGTCGAGGAGGTCGCCGACGCCACCGGTGCCGCGGTATCCAGACGATTCGGTTACGCCTATGTCGACAGCCTGGGCACCGTGACGCCCGCCGGCCCGGCACCGTATCTGGACTGTGTGGCCGCGCCGGAGACGCCCGCTGTCGCGGCAGCGCGCCAATTGCCTTGGCTGGCGGAGGCTGAGGATCGCGCGACCAGTTGGATCATCACGACTCAACTCCCCGAGTACCTCGCCGAAGTACAGCCGCGCCGCGCCGCTGAGCTCGCCAAGACCCGGGAGCTCGTAGTGAAGCGCCTTGAGGCCGAACGCGACCGGATGCTTCTCGATGCCGCGGTCGCGGCTGAGAAGGAGCAATCCGGCGAGAAGCCGAAAGAGTCGGCCGAAAGTCTCAACCGCAAAGCCGTCGAGCTCGACGCGCGGCTCCGCAATCGTCTCGATCTGCTCGACAAGCAGGCCTTGATGTCCACCAAGCCGCCGCGGATCATGACCGCCGCGCTGGTACTGCCAGTTGCCATGGTCGACGGCGAACTGCCGGCGTCGGCACCCATTCACGCCAAGGAAACCAAAGAGGTCGAACGCCGTGGTGTCGACCTCGTGATGGCGACTGAACGAGCTCTTAGCCGTACGCCCGTCGAACAGTCCTTCAATAACAAGGGTTTCGACATCCTGTCCTCGGACGCCAACGGTGACACGTACCGCGTCGAGGTCAAAGCCCGACTCGATGGTGCTGAGGATTTCTTCGTCACGCACAACGAAGTGATGGTCGGCAAGAACGCAGCACCCCGCTACCGACTGGCGTTGGTGAAGGTCGATCCGCGAGGGCCGGCACATGACGAGATCCGCTATCTCGACAACCCGTTCGCGTCGACGGACTTGGGTGACTTTGAGGCCACTGGTGTACGTGGTGACTGGAACAAGATGTGGAACAAGGGAACTGAGCCATTCTGATGACTTCTGACAATCAACAGCCGAAGCGCAAGCTGATCGAGGTCGCGCTGCCACTGGAAGCAATCAATCGCGCGGCGGCAGACGAGAAAGCAGTTCCGCGCAGAGGACACCCAGCAACACTTCACCTCTGGTGGGCCCGACGCCCACTGGCGGCGGCTCGTGCTGTTCTGTTCGCACAGCTAGTTGATGACCCAAGCGCACGACCAGATGAATTTCCCACCGAGGACGCTCAGCGGATAGAACGTGAACGGCTGCACCGAATCATTGAGCGGCTCGTCCACTGGAGCAATACCGGCGACACCAAGCTGTTCGCCGAAGCGAACCAGGAAATCCTGAAGTCGGCGGGCGGAAAGCTACCGTCCGTCCTAGATCCATTCGCCGGCGGCGGCACCATTCCACTAGAGGCGCAACGCCTCGGCCTCAATGCGATCGCCTCCGACCTCAACCCAGTGCCCGTTCTTATCAACAAAGCGCTCATCGAGATTCCGCCCAAATTCCATAACCAACGACCGGTCGCTCCTGGCCTCGCTGATTCCGAGATCCAAGACTGGAGCGGCACGAGTGGTCTTGCTGCTGACGTTGCCGAGTATGGAACCTGGATGCGCAATGAGGCTTTGACTCGCATCGGTCATCTCTATCCAGACGTCGACGGACACAGCGTCGTTGGTTGGATTTGGACACGAACTGTCACCTGCCCCAACCCAGCTTGTCAGATCGAACTGCCACTTGTGCGGTCATGGTGGCTAGGCAAGAAGAAGGGCAAAGAGACCTACGTGCTGCCCGTCATCATTGACGACCCTTCGCATCCATCCGGGATGCGAGTCAAGTTCGAAATCGGCAAGGGGCTAGACGGGGCTCCTACCAGTGAGTCCGACGGAACAGTTACGCGAACAGGCGCCGTTTGCATTGCATGCCAGTCACCCGTGACTCTGAAATATGTACGAGCGGAGGGCGCCGCAGCCCGGATGGGCCAGCGGATGATGGCGGTGGTTGCTGAGGGAGTTCGATCCCGCTTGTATCTCGCTCCCGACGACTTGCAGATCGATGCGGCCCGGGCAGCAGAACCGACGAATGTACCGGACGCGGAGATCCCCGATCAGGCTTTGGGTTTCCGAGTCCAAGCGTATGGAATGACAAAGTGGTCTGACTTGTTCACTCGCCGCCAACTTGTCGCGCTCACCACATTCAGCGACCTGGTAGGCGAAGCTCGGACTCGCGTTATCGCAGATGGAGGAAGCGAGGAGTACGCCGACGCCGTTGCGACTTATCTCGGGTTTCTGATGTCGAAGCTGGCCGATTGGCTGTCAGCGTTCTGTTCATGGATGGCGCCAGTAGAAAAGGTCCGAGACACGTTCGCACGCCAAGCAATCCCGATGGTTTGGGACTTCATGGAGATTAATCCGTTCTCCCACTCTGTTGGCAACGCGTCTGCTCACTTTGAGTGGATCGTGGCGGCGATCAAAACTCTCCCCAGCACATCAAACGAAGTCACCATTCGGCAGGGCGATGCGAAGGACCTGATCACACAGAACGCCGTGATCTCGACCGATCCGCCCTACTACGACAACATCGGATACTCCGACCTGTCTGATTACTTTTATGTTTGGCTTCGGAGAACTCTAAGGAATGTCCACCCTGACGTGTTCGGGACACTGCTTGTGCCAAAGTCGCAGGAACTCGTTGCAAATCCCTTCCGCCACAATGGAAAAGAGGGAGCTAAGCGATTCTTCGAGGACGGCTTCAGGGAAGTCTTTGCATCAGCACGGGCTTCGGCCAACCCGGATTACCCAATGACCGTGTACTACGCGTTCCGCCAATCAGAGATCAGCGCTGAGGGCGAAGCCTCAAGCGGATGGGAGACTCTTCTCGAAGGAATGATTCGTTCAGGCTGGGAGATCACCTCTACGTGGCCAATGCGAAGTGAACGCGGAGGACGCATGATCAGCGTAGGCACGAACGCGCTTGCCTCGTCAATTGTGCTTTCCCTACGGCCGCGTTCGGAGAAGGCATCCACCATTGATCGTCGTGGCTTCATTGGGGCACTGGAAGCTGAGTTGCCCGGGGCATTGCGCAAGCTTCAGCAAGGTCAAATAGCTCCCGTCGACCTACCCCAGGCCGCGATTGGGCCAGGCATGGCGGTATTCAGCCGCTACAGCGCCGTACTGGAGCCCGATGGCAAGAAAATGACCGTCCGATCCGCGCTATCGCGAATCAACGAGATCCTTGATCGCGTCCTCAACGAACAGGAGGGTGACTTTGATTCCACATCTCGGTTCGCGATTGCCTGGTACCGCCAACACGGGTACGGCCTGGGGAAGTTTGGCGACGCCGACAATCTAGCCCGCGCAAGGAACACCAGCGTTGACACCTTGGACCGTGACGAAATCCTGACCTCGCGTGCGGGCAATGTCCAACTCACCAAGCCCGCGAGCCTTAGTTCGGGCTATAACGTGATTGCCGACGAACACACTAGTACCTGGGAAGGCCTCCATCATCTGATCAGAGTTCTTGAGCACGAAGGCATCACAGCTGCCGGCGGGTTTCTGAAGCAGGCCTTAAGCCGAGCGGACGGCGCAGTCAATGCCGACCTCGTGAAGGAGTTGGCCCACTTGTTGTTCCGTATCGCTGAGTCCAGCGGATGGGTAAAGGACGCTTTGAGTTTCAACAGCCTGGTAACGATATGGCCCGAGATTCTCGACGCTGCACAGAGCGAAAGTCGGGTAGTAGATGCCCAAGGTTCACTCAACTTCGAGGAGGACTGAAATGGCGCTAAGCAACCGCGACCGCGTCGACCGGATGTTTCAGACGATGGCGCCTCCGCTCGATGACTTCATCGCCTCCGTTATCGGCCAAGGCGATCCAGCACTCGGAGCGGCTTGGACGAAACTCGTTCAGCTCAAGGACAGCAAGAATGGCGCGCCGTCCGACAAGACGTACAACCCGCTGGACCCACAGGTCCAGTTCCGTGTCCTCACCGAGAAAGCCATCACTACAGGCTTTAAGCCGGGTTGGTATCCATTCAGTCAGACGCTGGGCAAGGCCGGGGAGTCGTTCGCTATCGAGCTCCGCGAAGTCCGTAACACGTGGGCCCACAACGGCACCTTCAGCGACGATGATGCCTACAGAGCCTTGGATACCGGTGAGCGATTGCTCAAGCTGATCGGCGCCGCCAAGGAAGCCGACGAGGTCCACGCGATCCGCCTCAACCTACGCCGGGTCACTGCCGACAAAGACGACAAGAAGACGCTCAAGGCCGCCGTCGACAACCCCGAGGCCGCCGGCCTCAAGCCCTGGCGCGATGTGCTGCCGCCCCACCACGATGTCGCTACCGGAAACTTCGCGGCCTCTGAGTTCGCCGCCGACCTCTACAAAGTGGCATTTGGCGGTGAACAGGATTCTGGCTACGCCGACGCCGTCGAGTTCTTCCGCCGCACCTACCTCACCGAGGGACTGACGGATCTCGTCGGCCGAGCTGTGCGCCGGCTCTCCGGCGATGACAACGCCCCGCCAGTTATTAACCTGCAGACCAACTTTGGCGGCGGCAAGACGCACTCGATGCTCGCGCTGTGGCACGTCGCGGCGGGATTGCCCGTCGGGCGGTTCCCGCAGGATACCCAGGAGCTGCTCACCACGAATGGCTACACCGGCGCAAAGGTCAACCGGGTCGCCATTGTCGGCAACCACTTCAGCCCGTCGGGAGAGACCAAGGACGACGGCACCCATGTCAACACCCTCTGGGGTGAGCTCGCCTGGCAACTCGGCGGCTCGGAGGCCTATGCACTGATCGCCAAGGCCGACGCGGACCGCACCACCCCTGGCGAAGCCCTGCACGAGCTGCTCGCCAAGTACTCCCCCGCCGTCATCCTGATCGATGAATGGGTCGCCTACGCCCGTTCACTCGTCGGCCGCGACGACCTGGCTGGAGGCACCTTCGACGACCAGTTCACCTTCGCCCAATCGCTCACAGAGGCCGCGAAGGGTACTTCCGGTGTCCTGCTGGTCATTTCCATCCCCGCCTCGGAATCCGGCGATGCACCCGACAAAATCGTCGCCGGCAACGCCGAGGAGGTCGGCGGCGCGCACGGCCTCGAAGCACTTAAAAGGCTGCAGAACGTCGTGCGCCGCGTCGCCGACCAGTGGCGACCGGCGTCCTCTGCCGAGGCCTACCAGATCGTCCGACAGCGGCTATTCATCCAGCCCAACGGTGCTGCACTGGCCTCGATCGGCGCCACCGCCCGGGCGTACGTCGACATGTACCGCAAATACACCGACGACTTTCCTCGCGAATCCCGCGACACAGCCTACGAAGACCGCATCAAACGGACATACCCAATCCATCCCGAGCTGTTCGACCGACTCTACGAAGAGTGGTCGTCGCTGGAGCGTTTCCAACGCACCCGCGGTGTCCTGCGGCTGATGAGCAGCGTCATTCATGCGTTGTGGACCGGTGAGGACGCGTCACCATTGATCATGCCTGGGTCCATCCCGCTGGCCACCTCCAGTGTGAACGCCGAACTCACCAGTTATCTGCAGGACTCCTGGAAAGCCATCATCGACGCCGATGTCGACGGACCGAACTCCGAACCGGCCCGTATCGACAAAGAGAAGCCCGTCTTTGGTCAGCGGTCGCTCACCAAGCGACTTGCCCGCACCGTCTTCTTCGGCGCGACACCGACGATCGGCTCCGCACACAAAGGGCTTGAGACCCAACGCGTTTTCCTTGGCACCGCCGTACCCGGTGACGTGCCGGGCAACTTCCATGCCGCACTGACTCAGCTGGGTGATCGCGCCACGTACTTCTACTCCGGATCGGGCAAGTACTGGTATGACCTGCAGGCCAACATCAGCCGCACCGCGAAGGACCAAGCCGAGCGCCTACATAAGGAAGACGTGTGGGCCGAGATCGCACACCGTCTGCAAGCCCAGGCAAAAACACGTGGGGACTTCGCAGGCGTGCACGTCTGCCCGGAAGCCAACGCTGACATCCCGGACACCGATGAAGCCCGCCTGGTGATCCTGCATCCGAAGGCGGCGCACAAGCGCGGATCGGACTCGCCCGCAAAGGCGTTTGCGCACAATGCCACCGAGCAGCGCGGCACCGCTAACCGGACCAACCGCAACATGCTGGTGTACCTGGCTGCTGACGAAGCTCGACTCGAAGAACTGGATGCCGCCACGCGGGACTATCTGGGGTGGACCCACGTGTTGGCGAACGAGGCTGACCTGGACCTGACGCAGAACCAGAAGAACCAAGCCTCGAATCGGCAGGCGCAAGCCGACCAGACGGTAAAGTCCCGTCTTCTGCAGACCTTTACGTGGGCCCTGGTGCCCTACCAACCGGACGCTAGCGCTCCATTTATACTGCGGGAGACGAAGATTGAGGGCCAGTCCGAGTCACTGGCCGAGCGGGTTTCCCGCCGGCTCGGCAGCGACGGGGATCTGTCGAGCCGCCAGGCAGCGGTCACGATTCGGCTGGCCATCAACAAGGTCCCGCAGATCTGGAAAGACGGCAACGTCAGCCTTGGGGCGCTGTGGGCGCTCTACTGCCAGTATCCGTACATGCCGCGCTTGCGGGACCGCCGAGTGCTGGAGGAGGGTGTCCTCGACCTCCCGATGATCTGGGAAACCGACGCGTTCGCTCTCGCGACGAGTATCGATGCTTCCACGGGACGTTATGTCGGACTGTGGATTCCCGGGGATACCAACTCAGCACCTGCGCCCGCTGATTCGCTGCTGCTGGTGCGCCCTGACGTCGCGCTACATCAACGTCAGCACGAGGCGCCGACAGGGACTGGAGCTGGTACTGAGACCGGCATTGGAATCGGCACGGACACTGGGACGGAGAGTTCAACGGGGGAAGACACCGGAACCGGCCCGGGTCCAGTAGATATTGCATTCACACGCTTTTACGGTGTAAAGACGCTCAGCTCAGACAAGATCGCGATGGAGTTCAAGAACATCGCCGACGAAGTAATAGCCAATCTGCGGGAGCATGGCATCGACCTGGTCGTGAAGATTGAGATCGAAGCGGTCGACTTTACAGGCTTCGACGAGAACAAGATTCGGACTGTTTCCGAGAACGCAAAGACGTTGAAGTTTGATCAGTCAGGATTCGAGTCAGCGTGAAACCGCGCTGCCCAGATACCCCCGGAGTCCACAGCTTGTCCCGATTCTCCAGCTGAAGACCACTGTCCTGTCAGCTGGTCAGCCGGTGGTCCGCAGCCAGTCCGCAGTAACGTCGTTCGCGCCCTTACGCATCCAACCAAATCAACATGATGAGGTGGCACTTCAAACGCTTCCAGCGCCGTCCTCATCGCCAAACTCGCTGGTGGTGTCGTTCGGGACGAAGAGGTCGTGGGTTCGAATCCCGCCACCCCGACCGCGAAAAGTACAGGTAAAAGCCCTGATTCGGATTGTCCGATCAGGGCTTCCTGCGTACTCGGTACTGCCCCTGGAGCCCGTTACCAACGCCTCTCGGACGGCCAGCTCACGGTGCAGTCCACCGTCGTCCTGGTCAGCGGCCACCACGCCACGCCAAGCCCGCTGGGAATCGTGTGGACCGCAATCACCGCGCTTGTGATGTTTCTCTTGGCGGCAGGCAAGGCCCGAACGGGGGCTGCACTGAACAACCCCGTTTTGCGCACCGAAGGACGCGTGACACTAATCGACGGCCTGCTGGCGGCGGCGGTGTTGGCGGGTCTAACCCTGAACGCGACATTGGGCTGGTGGTGGGCCGACCCTGCAGCCGGGTACGTCTTGGCCTTCTATGCAGCGCGCGAGGTCCGCTCCATCAACTTCACCGGAAACGAACCCGCGGAGCGAGAGCGACTGCCATAGCGTCCGCAATCCGTCCGCAGTGACTTCAGCAACCACCTGAACTCGCCGACGTCGTCAACCCGCTTACGGCTAGTTCTTGGCGCTCCCAACATCGCTAATGGCGACGACCCCTGGATTCGACTCTTTCGCGTCGACTGGATCAGGCGTTTCAATCGGACCGCAGATTGGGCAACCCGCGCAAGGGGTAACTCCGTTGAGGCCGATGCACCAACTGCGCGCGACCAACCGCCTGGCTAACCCGGCGGGCGCGGCGCTGTGATACGTACCCAACGCCACCAGACGGTGGTGGGCACGCCTCTCGTCAAGAAGAGGGCAGTGGTGAAACGAATCGCGGTTACCGGAACTGGCTTCGCTTGCATACGCGATGTCGGAGTCAGCGCACGAAACTAAGGAGTTGCACCATGAACGTCAAAACAGATTTCGCCAAGGGCGCCGTCGCTGCTGTGTTGGGCCTGTCGGCCCTCGGACTGGGAGCCGGAGCCGGCATCGCTTCGGCTGACCCGGGCCAACCCTGTTGGCAACAGAACTGCCAGGGTAATGACCACGGAGGTGGCGGCCCGGATGCCCGCGGTAATGGCGGAGACAATCACCAGTGGGGGAATCAGGGACAGCCCGATCAATGGCGGCCGGATCAGGGACAGCCCGATCAGTGGCGGCCCGATCAGGGACAGCCCGATCAGTGGCGGCCCGATCAGGGCTGGGACCAGCGGCCCTGGGATCAGCGGGGCATCGACGACGCACGTTTCGACCATCAACCGTTCAATTGGCAGGGCCAGCGCGTTGAGCCGTACTGGGACCAGGACCGCGGCGCATGGGGCTTCCAGGCGTTCGGCATATGGATTCCGATGTGACATGAACAGATGACCGTCAGCAGCGACGGGCTGGGCCGGGTGACGAATCGTCGCCCGGCCCGCGCTCTGCCATCGACGACATTGCCACCGGAGTCCAGCTACCCCGACTCGTGTTTTGGCACAGGGCCTTGATCGAGTACTTCGGTTGAGGCCTTTTACTTGGCCCGGAGCGTCAGTCCGAGGGCTTGGTAGATCCCCGGACGCTCCCGATAAGCGTCCGGGAGGGGCGCGAAGATCGTCCAGTCGTGGAACTGACCTTCCCGGAGCACGAACGTGAAGTCAGCGTCCGTCGCGATCGCCTCGTCGCGCAGTCGCAACGTTTGTTGCGTGAGCAGATCATTGGAACTCGAGTACACGGTGGTCGGCGGCAAGCCAGCCAGCGAACCGTAGATCGGGCTGACGATGGGATCATTCAGGGCGAGATCGCCCGCCCACGTCAGCAGGTTGGTGTTGTGCGAATCGGCGGGGTTGCCCAAGAGTGGGTCATCGACCGGGTTCTGGAACGTGTCTGAGAGGTCGAGCGCCGGTGCCAGCAGGAGGAGACGATGGGGCTGCGCGCCGTTGCGCTTGACGATCTCCTGCAGAGCGGCCAACGCGATGGTGCCGCCGGCCGAGTCGCCGTCCACGCTGACATTGTCGGTGCCGTACGCCGTGATCACCGAGCTGATGAAGTCAGCCATCACAGGTATGTCGGTGGCCGCATTGCCTTGCGGGGCAAGGGTATAGAGCGGGACGATGATGGTCGCGCCGGTGTCGCGGGCCATGTCGGTATAGGTCCACCAGTGGAAGATGCTGATCTGGCCGATGAATGAGCCGCCATGGATGGCCACGACGTACTGGCCGCTCGGGTCGCGTGGTGTCAGGGTCCACACGGCCATACCTTCGTATTCGGTCTTCTGCGCCTTGATTCCGGCCAGCAGGAAGAAGTCCGGCACACCGTCGGTGAAGAACGGGATTTGCGCGCTGGTACCGGCGAGGCTGAAGGGCAGGTGGAATGTCGTCGTCACGAAATCGATCAGACGCAGCCCGACCACCACTGCCCGTTGGATAATCGTCGGCGGCGGACCGGTGTACAAGCTCTCGTCGATCGGCGGGGTGTCGGCCGCGGAAACTGTTTCTGTTTTTGCGATCGCTCTGGCCGACGTGGCATGACCAGCCAAAGATGTTGTGGCACTGACTGTTGCGGAAGCAGCGCTGGGCTCGTTATCGCGGCGACTGACGCCGAGAACAGACAGTGTCACCGCCACGATGTTCGGCGCTTTGGGAACCTGGTTGGCGGCGATGCCGCCTCGCGGCGTCGAAATCGACGCCAACGCTTGCGTATTGGCCGATGGCGGCGCTTTGTATCGCGCCCCCGATGCCGTGGTCGCTTTGTTTGCCGGTGACGAGGCGCCGGTGGACGAGGACCCCGAATCCGCCCATGCCACACCCTGCGCGGCAAGGGCTATTCCCGCACCCACTCCCAGCGCGGCGGCAAGCCCGCCGATCCGTCCGACGAACACGCCTGCGCCCACGGCTTGACCTTCCCTTCCCCGGGTGGAACTGCGATCCCGCCGAACGTAGCAAGGTTTCGGTGTTCATTGAGGTCATTACGCGGTACCGCGACATAAAGAGATTCACCCCCGGACCTCGATAGGCCCGGGGGTGAACTAACTCCGCGTCAGAACGGGGGTGGCGGCAACGCTGGGGGCGGCGGCAGCGGCGGCGGACCCGGCAGGGGCGGTGAGCCCGGCAGGAACGGGATCCACGGAGGCGGCGGCAACGCAGGTGGCGGCGGCAGCGGAGGCGGACCGATCGCGGGCATCGGGCCGAGGGCAGGTGGTGGCGGCAATGCTGGGGCGGCCGGCAGGCTCGCCGCGCTCAGCGCCGGCACCGAGGCAGCAGCCGGAACCGCCGCCGACGTCAGACTCCCGAACGGATTGAAGCCGTTCTGGAACGCCGAGAACACCAACGCCGATGCCGCACTGCCGGCCACGGCGGTCGCGCCACCGACCGCACCGTTGGCCACCGGCACCGCGATAGCGGTCGCAATGTTGGCCTCCGTCTGCTGGGTGGCCGAGTCGCGCGCCTCATCCACCGACCGAGCGATGGTGTTGTTGTAGGTGTTCGTCAAGCTGTCGAGGAACGACCCAAATTCATCCGGGCTGGCCGGATCGGCGGGTGCGGCTGATGCGACGCCACCCGCCGCAAACAACGCCCCCACTGACAACGCCGTGGTGGCCACCGCTCGAAGCGATGTACGTCGAAGGCTCATTTCGGCCCCCTTCCTGATGGAGCCATACTATCGGGCCGCGGCTCGGATCAACATCCCTCTATATTGACGTCAACGTCAAATGAGACAGCAACGCTCCCGGGGCTGGTCGGGGGCACGATCTACAGTGCTGTTGCAGCCGCCCGGCCTGCGGCGCGGCCCGAGAACAGGCAGCCCCCGAGGAACGTGCCCTCCAACGCGTTGTATCCGTGCACGCCGCCGCCACCGAATCCGGCCACTTCACCCGCGGCGTACAGCCCGTCGATCGGCCTGCCGTCGACGCCTATCGCCCGAGACGACAGATCTGTCTGGATGCCGCCGAGAGTCTTGCGGGTCAGGATGTGCAGCTTCACCCCGATCAGCGGGCCCGCCGCCGGGTCGAGGATCCGGTGCGGGGCGGCGGTCCGGCCGATCCGGTCGCCGATGTAGCGCCGCGAGTTACGGATGCCCTGCACCTGCGCGTCCTTGGAATACGGGTTGGCCATCTGCAGATCGCGGGCCTCGATCTGCGCCCGCAGGTGTCCGGCGTCCAACAGCGGTTCGTCGGTCAGCGCATTCATTTTCGCGACCAGCTCGTCGAGGCGATCAGCCACCACGAAGTCCGCGCCGTGGCGTTTGAAGGCTTCCACCGGCGCCGGCGCGCCTTTTGTCAGCAGCCGCTCCTTGAGGAATCCGGCGCGGTCCTTGCTGGTGATGTCGGGGTTCTGTTCGGAACCCGACAGGGCGAACTCGCGCTCGATGATCTTCTGGGTGAGGACGAACCAACTGTGGTCGTAGCCGGCGATCTCCGGAGTGGTGCGCAGATAGCGCAACGTGCCAAGGGTGTCGTAGCCGGGCAGGTACGGCTGGGGCAGCCGCCGGCCCAGTGCGTCGAACCAGATCGACGACGGCCCCGGCAAGATCCGGATCGCGTGCGCCGGCCAGATCGGATCCCAGTTCTGCACACCCTCGGTGTAGTGCCACATCCGGTCCCGGTTGACCGTGCGCACCCCGGAATCGGCGGCGATGTCGAGCATCCTGCCATCGACGTAAGCGGGCACTCCGGTGATCATCGAGCGCGGCGGGGTGCCCAGTCGCTGCGGCCAGTACTGCCGCACGATGTCGTGGTTGGCGCCGATGCCCCCGGTGGTGAGAATGACGGCTTGGGCATGAAATTCGAACTCCCCCAAGGTATCCCGATTAGATGGCGCGCCGCGGGGCGCGTTGTCGGGTGCCAGTACGGCGCCCCGTACGCCGGTGACCGCGCCGTCGGCGATGAGCAGTTCATCTACCCGGTGCCGGTGCCGGAACGTCACCAGCCCGCGCTCCGCGGCGGACAGCGCCGAGTTGACGAAGGGCTCCACCACCCCGGTCCCGGTACCCCATGCGACGTGGAAACGCGGCACCGAGTTGCCGTGCCCGTCGGCGCGCAGGTCACCGCGTTCGGCCCAGCCGACCGTGGGAAGGAATTTGATGCCGTGTCCGAGAAGCCATGAGCGCTTCTCGCCGGCGGCGAAGTCTACGTAGGCATGGGCCCATCGCACCGCCCAGCTGTCCTCGTCGTCGAGGCGGTCGAATTGGGCGCTGCCAGACCAGTCGTTCCAGGCGAGGTCGAGGCTGTCCTTGACTCCCAGGCGCCGCTGTTCGGGAGAGTCCACCAGAAACAGCCCGCCGAACGACCAGAACGCCTGCCCGCCCAGGTTCGCTTCGTTCTCCTGGTCGACCAGCAGGACCTTCTTGCCGCGGCTGGTCAGTTCGTGGGTAGCCACGAGACCAGCCAGTCCGGCTCCGACGACGATGACGTCTGCGTCCATGGGTGACGGCCTTTCGCTGTCGAGACAGGCCCACGGTACAACCAGGTACTTTCACCCATCGCAACCACTGATGGGGCCCCTGTCGTCGCCACCATGACGAAGATCGGTTTCAACAGCTGCAGGTGTCGATGAGCTGGGGCGTGCACGGTTGGCGGTGCCGGTGCCCGGTCAACGACTCTGCGCACTTTGCTGGTCGGCGTCACCGACCCGGACGCATTTGTCGCCTCCGTCAACCGATCCTGATGTGACGCACGGGGTTTAGCCCGGCCCGTGTTGGGGGAAAAGGATTAGGTGACGCTCGCCCCCATCTCGCTGGAACCCCTTCTTCCCCAAGCTCGAGGACCGTTGTCAATGGCTGTCCTCGAGCTTCTGACCGAACGGGCGCCACGTAATTATCTGGCTCGGGTCGAGGCCCCGGTGCGCGACTCTGACCCGTACGGCATCGATCTGCAGCTGGCGCTCTACGTCTGCTACGAGCTGCACTACCGCGGGTTCGCCGGCGTTGACCCGGGCTGGGAGTGGAACCCCGGTCTGCTGCATCTGCGCGCGCAACTGGAAGAGGCATTCCTGGACGCGGTGCGTCGCGATGTCGGGGAGATCAGCGCCGAGACCACCGCGGCCGCCGAGATGGAGCAGCTGACAATCGAACCGGTCGACGGTTCCGGGCCGTCCTACCACCTGCGCAGCACCGGGACCTGGGAGCAGATGCAGGAGTACTTCGTGCACCGCTCGCTCTATCACCTCAAGGAGGGCGACCCGCACGCGTGGGCCATTCCCCGGCTGACCGGCCAGGCCAAAGCCGCCTTCGTGGCCGTCGAGTTCGACGAGTTCGGTGCCGGCCGAGGCGATCACGTGCATCAGCAGTTGTTCGCCGACCTGATGGTGGCAGCGGACCTGGATGCGACCTACTTGGGTTACATCGACGCCGTGCCCGCCGTGTCGCTGGCCGTGGTGAATTTGATGTCGTTCTTCGGCCTGCATCGTGAGCATCGCGGCGCGGCGATCGGGCACTTCGCGTCCACCGAGATCACCTCATCGCCGGGCTCGCGGAGGCTGGTCGATGCGCTGGAACGGCTCGGCGCCCCGGAGGCCTGCGTGCGGTTCTACCGGGAGCACGTCGAGGCGGACGCCGTGCACGAACAGGTGGTCCGCACCGATGTCGTCGGCGACCTGGTCAGCCGGGAGCCGGCACTGGAACGCGACGTCATCTTCGGGATCCGGGCACATCTAGCGGTCGAGGATCGGCTGGCCGATCACCTCATGCGGTACTGGACCAGCGGGCGCAGTTCCCTACGGCGTCCGCTGAGCTGACGGCTCGTCGCGCTGTTTGCGTCGATGGCTGGTGTCGCAGAGCGGATAAGTCTTACTGCGCCGGCACATACAAATCGCCACCATGAACCGGTCGGATTCGACGACGGCCCCGTCGGGCGTTTCGATACGCACGGGGCCTTGAACCATCACCGGGCCGCCGGAAACGATTCGGACCAGCCGGGTTTCGTCGCTCACCGTTTCTCCGCGCGGATCACCACGATCTCCTCCTCCCGCCGCCCCACAGGCAGCCGACCGGTGCTCTCCAGCCAGTTCGCCCGGGCTTTCAGCACCGGACCAAACGGAATGAGTTGGTTGAGAACAACTTCCGACCGGAGGCCGACACTGCGCAGACGGCGCAGCGACTGTTCGGTGTCGGAGAGCTCCGAGTGGACGATCAGCATCGTCCCCCCATCGGAAAGCAGTTCCGGGGCGCGGTCGCACATTGGATTCAGCACGAGGCGGCCGTCGATGCCCGCGTTCCACGCCGTCGCAGAGCCCACCCCGGCGGGGATGTTTTCGGAATGAGCATGAGGACCGGTTGGGACATAAGGCGGATTCGATACGACCACATCGAAGGGACCGGCCGCCAGCGCATCGGCCCATGTGCCCACCCGTGCGTCGACATCGACGCCTGCATCACCGGCATTGGTCGCGGCGCATCCCACGGCACGCGGGCAGATATCGAACGCGGTGACGGTGCGCGCACCCAGTTGCGCCGCGGCAATCGCCACGACCCCGCTTCCGGTGCAGAAGTCCAGAACACGAGACCCTTTGACCAGACCGCTGAGGGTCATCGCTTCAATCAGCAGGTAGGAATCATGTTGTGGGGCATAGACATCCACGGACTCTTGGACGTCCGGGTAAAGAATGGTCAACATCGGCCTTTCGACAATTGGGGGCGCTCTGTGCTGTCAAAGGCGCTCCGTTTAAGTGCCCCATAACGGCACCGTTAAACCAGTTCAATCCGGGGGCAAACCAGTTCAATCCGGGGGCTCGTGGTCGGGCGAGTCGGCGACGTCGGGAGCGATTTCGCGGATATCGTCGCCGCCCCCGGGCTTGGCCCCTGGCCGGTCGATTCTGCGTTCCTCCTGGTGATCGTCGGTGTAGTCCGCGTGATCTTCTTCGTCGGAGGTCGGGTCCGTCATGGCCGACGGGATTGCCCTGTGGGAAGGTTTTCAATCCCAAGGGTGGGCGTCGTCACGTGATCAGTTCGCGGCGTTGCGGAGTTTCTCCAGCAGCGGCTCGGCGGCCTTCGCCAAAAACTCGTCCTGACCTTCGTCACCGATCTGCACCAGCGCAATATCGGTGAATCCGGCTTCCCAGTACGCACTGACCGCCTCGACGATGGCGTCCAGGTCGGGCCCGCACGGGATGTTCTCGGCCACCGCCTCCGGGCTGACGAATTGCGTGGCGCCAGCGAATCCGGCCGGTGTAGGGAGATCGGCGTTGACGTCCCAACCGCCACCGAACCAGCGGAACTGTTCATGGGCGCGTTTGACCGCCGCGTCGCGGTCGGGGTCCCAGCACACCGGGATCTGACCGATCACCCGCCCGCCCCCGGGCAGGCCGGTGGCCTGGCGCGCCGAATGCCACCCGTTGACCAGCTTGGCGTCGGGCTCGACGGCGATCATGTGGTCACCGGCGGTTGCGAAGGCGTCCACGGATCGCTGCCCGGACACCGCGACTCCGATGGTGACCGGCTCGTCTGGAACATCCCAGATCCGTGCCGAATCAACCTGGAAGTACTCGCCTTTGTGATCGACGAGCTCACCGCTGAGCAGTTGCCGGATGATCACGATGGCCTCGTTCAGCATGTCCTGGCGTCGTTGGATGGTAGGCCAGCCCCTGCCGACGACATGCTCGTTGAGGTTCTCCCCCGAACCGACGCCGAGGGTGAACCGGCCATCGGCCAGGATCTGCAAGGTGGCGGCCTGCTGCGCGACGACGGCCGGGTGATAGCGCATCGTCGGGCAGGTCACGTAGGTGTACAGGGCGACCCTGTCGGTGGCGTGGGCCACCGCACCGAGCAAGGTCCACGCGTTGGGTGCGTGTCCCTGTGTGGTCAGCCACGGCGAGAAGTGGTCGCTGGACACTTCGAAGTCGAAGCCCGCGCGTTCCGCCGAAATAGCATACTGTACAAGGCTTTTGGGGCCGCTTTGCTCGGTCATCAAGGTGTATCCGAAGCGCGTCATACGCAACGGGTACCCGAGACTCACACAGCGAAACGGGGCAGGACTACAAACGCGCCTTGACCGCCGCCGACAGCCGCGACCCGTCGGCCTTGCCTGCCGCGATCGCGCTGGCCGCCTTCATCACCAGACCCATCTGTTTGGCCGACGGGCGTTCCCCGATCTCCTCGGCCACCTGCGCGATCGCGGTGTCCGCGACGTCGGCCACCTCGGCGTCGGTCAGCGGGGTCGGCAGGTACTCGTCGATGATCCGGGCCTCGGCGTGCTCCTCGGCAGCCAGTTCGCCGCGCCCGTTCTGGGTGTAGATCTCGGCGGATTCGCTTCGCTTCTTGGACTCCCTGGCGAGCACCTTGAGCACCTCGTCGTCGGAGAGGTCACGCGCCTGCTTGCCCGAGACCTCCTCGGTCTGGATCGCCGCGAGCAGCAGTCGCAGCGTCGCAGTGCGCAACTTGTCCTGACTCTTCATCGCTTCGGTGAGGTCCGATCTCAGCCGGTCCTTGAGCTCCGCCATGGCGCAAACGCTACGCGCCCGGGATGGGCGGGACGTTGAGAAATGGCTCGGCGCTCGACAGGATGGGCGTATGAGCAACGACGTGGGGGGCGTTGTCCGGTGACGGCACCACCTGCCGGACCACCCGGACCGCCGCCCGGATGGCCTGGTCAACCGGCATTCTCGCCGCCAGGGCCGCCTGCCGGTTATCCACCGCCCGGATATCCACCGCCGGGCTATGGGCCACCCGCCTATGGCCCGCCCGGTTATCCGCCACCGGCTTACGGTCCGCCGGGATATCCCCCACCGGGGTACGCCGCGCCCGGGTATCCACCACCCGGTTTCCCACCACCGGGCTACGGACCGCCGATGGCGCCCAAGCCAGGCATCATCCCGCTTCGGCCGCTGTCGCTCAGCGATATCTTCAACGGCGCTGTCGCCTACATCCGGTCGAACCCGAAGGCGTCGCTGGGCCTGACAACCATCGTGGTGGTGATCACCCAGATCCTGGCGCTCGTCTTGCAGCTGGGTCCGATCATTTCTATGGGCGGCAAGGTCGGCGCCCAAACCGGCGAAGAGTTGTCCACACCGGTGGTGGTGGGCTCTATCCTGTCCGGCCTCACCACCGGCGTGACGACCTTCCTGGCGGCAATCCTGCTGTCCGGCATGCTCACCGTCGTGGTCGCGCGGGCAGTATTCGGCTCCAAGATCACCGTCGGCGAAGCCTGGCAGCGGGTGCGTGGCCGGCTGCTGGCCCTCCTCGGGTTCAGCGTGCTGGAAGTTTTGGCCGCATTGCTGTTGGCGGGTGTGGTCGCGGCCGTCATCGCCGGAATTGCGGTGGCGGCTAACGGCCTTGCCGCAGTGATCATCGGCATCCCGCTGGTACTGGCATTGATCGCTGCGCTCGCCTACCTGTACACCAGCCTGTCGTTCACTCCGGTCGCCATCGTGCTGGAGCGAAAGCCCATCATCGAGTCGATCCGCCGTTCGTTTGGCTTGGTGCGCAACCACTTCTGGCGAGTCATCGGAATCCGGCTGCTCGCTTCGGTGGTCGCGGGGGTGATCGCCGGCGCGGTCTCGATTCCGTTCAGCATCGCCGGTCAGGTACTGCTCCTCGGGGACACGTCCTCAGGCTCGATCATCCTGTCGACCACATTGATCGCCATCGGCGGCGCGATCGGCGAGATTCTCACCGCGCCGTTCGCCGCCGGTGTGGTGGTGCTGCTCTACACCGATACCCGCATCCGTGCCGAGGCGTTCGATCTGGTGTTGCGAACTGGGGCTAACGCCGGGCACACCGACATCGTGCCCGCCGACAATCTGTGGCTTACCCCGTCGCGGTAGCGCCGGATCAGCATGCCCGCCATCGATATCGACCGTGAGGCCGCTCACGAGGCCGCCCAGCGTGAGCTGGCCAAGCCGATCTATCCCAAGCCCTCGCTGATGGATCGGCTCGGGGACTGGCTGCAGGAGTTGCTGTACCGGCTGATCGTCAAGGGCTCGTCGATCCCGGGCGGCTGGTTGACCATCACCGTGCTGGCCATTGTGGTTGTGGTGGCGTTCATCGTCGCGGTACGGATCGCGCGACGCACTATGCGGACCGACCGGGGTGGTGACGCCGGCCTCTTCGGAGCCCACGAACTCAGTGCGGCGGAGCATCGAGTGACGGCTGAAGCTTATGCGGCCCAGGGTAACTGGGCCGCAGCAATCAGGCACCGGCTGCGAGCAGTCGGCCGCCACCTCGAGGAGACGGGCATGCTGAATCCCGTCCCGGGCCGCACCGCCACCGAGCTCGCCCGTGACGCGGGTGAACTGCTGCCCGCGTTCGACGGTGACTTACGCCGCGCGGCATCGGTGTTCAACGACGTCACCTACGGTGAGCAACCGGGAACCGAACCGAACTACCGCATGGTGGCCGAACTCGACGAGGCTCTTCGCCGGCATGCCGCGCCGACCCCGGCCGATGCGGCAGCGCCCGCCGTCCCCGACACCTGGGCCCCGCTGCGGTGAGCACAACCATCGGCCAGCGTTGGCGCACCGGACGCTGGATTGCCTTGGCGCTCATCGCGATCTCGGTTGTCGCCGTAATCGGTGCCTACTTCACCGCCCCGCGCCCGGGCGGCCGGATGGATCCCGACTCCACGAGCCCCGACGGCGCACACGCACTGGTCACCCTGCTTCGCGAGCACGGCGTCGACGTCGTCGTCGCCCACACCGTGGCCGATGTCGAGCAGGCTGCACGGCCCGACACTCTGCTGCTGGCGGCCGAGACCTACTACACCCGTGGCGAAGATCTGCTGAGCCGGCTCGGCGACGTCCCGGGTGATCGGCTGGTCCTCGAACCCACGTCACGCGCCCGACAGGCGCTGGCCCCCCACGTGCGTATCGGCGGTGCCGGGATGCTCACCATGAAGCCCGATTGCGATCTGCCCGAAGCCAATCGCGCAGGGACAGTGGAACTGGGCGCCACCGACACCTACGAGAAGGCCGGCGATGTCGACCTGACCCGTTGCTACGGCGGAGCGTTGGTGCGCTACCACACCGACGGCCGCACCGTCACCGTCGTCGGTAGCGCGGATTTCATGACCAACGGCGGCCTGCTCCAGGAGGGCAACGCCGCGCTGGCGATGAACCTGGCCGGCAACCGGCCCCGGCTGATCTGGTACGCCCCGCAGCAGGCCGAAGGTGATGGTGCGGAAGGCTCGTCGCTCACCGACTTGATGCCCGACGCGGTGACCTGGATCGTATGGCAGCTGTGCCTGGTCGTGCTGTTACTGGCGGTGTGGCAGGGCCGCCGTCTGGGCCCGCTCGTCGCCGAGAAGCTGCCCGTGGTGGTGCGGGCATCCGAAACCGTGGAGGGTCGTGCGCGCCTTTACCGGTCCCGCCGGGCCCGCGGCCAAGCGGCCGAAGCATTGCGCACCGCAACCTTGCAACGGCTCATACCCCGACTGGGCCTGGGTCCTAACGCATCCCCCGGTGCGGTGGTGGACGCGGTCGCGGCGCGTTATGCCGGGGACCCGAACACCTTGTACCACTTGCTTTTCGGTCCGCCGCCGTCCACCGATTCCGATCTGCTCCACCTGGCCCACGCACTCGACGACATCGAAAGGCAGGTCACGACGTCGTGACGTACATTGCCCCACCTCCCTCTTCCACCGCCGAGAGCGACGCGGCCCGCGCCGCACTCCTGGCCCTGCGCAATGAGATTGGCAAAGCCGTCGTCGGGCAGGACGCCGTGGTCAGCGGGCTGGTGATCGCCCTGTTGTGTCGCGGCCACGTTCTGCTGGAAGGTGTTCCTGGCGTGGCCAAGACGCTGTTGGTGCGGGCGATGGCGGCCGCACTGCAACTAGAGTTCAAGCGGGTGCAGTTCACCCCTGACCTGATGCCGGGTGACGTCACCGGCTCTCTGGTCTACGACGCCAAGACCGCCGCGTTCGTCTTCCGCAAGGGACCGGTGTTCACCAATCTCATGCTGGCCGACGAGATCAACCGCACCCCGCCGAAAACCCAAGCGGCTCTGCTCGAGGCGATGGAAGAGCGCCAGGTCAGCGTCGACGGTGAACCCCAGCTGTTGCCGGATCCGTTCATCGTGGCCGCCACCCAGAACCCGATCGAATACGAGGGCACTTATCAGCTGCCCGAGGCGCAGCTGGACCGGTTCCTGCTGAAGCTGAATGTGCCGCTGCCGCCGCGTGACCAGGAGATCGCGATCCTGTCCCGGCATGCCGGCGGTTTCGATCCGCGCGATCTGAGCGCCATCCGTCCGGTAGCCGGGCCGGCCGAGCTGGCCGCCGGGCGCCGGGCGGTCAAGCAGGTGCTGGTTGCCGATGAGGTGCTCGGTTACATCGTCGACATCGCCGGCGCGACAAGGACTTCGCCGTCGCTTCAGCTTGGCGTGTCACCGCGTGGCGCGACCGCCCTGCTGGGCACGGCGCGCTCGTGGGCGTGGTTATCGGGCCGCGGCTACGTCACACCGGACGACGTCAAGGCAATGGCCCGCCCGACATTGCGCCACCGGATCGCGCTGCGACCGGAGGCCGAGCTAGAAGGCGCCACCCCCGACGGGGTGCTGGACGGCATCCTGGCCTCGGTGCCGGTGCCGCGCTAGTGGTTCTCACCGGGCGCGCCGGACTACTCGCTCTGGTGGGCGTGCTGCCGATCGCGCTTTCTCCTTCACCGGCAACGACTTTCGCCATTGTGTTGGGGCTTCTTCTCACGGTGTTGGCCGGCGACGTGGCGTTGGCCGCGAGCCCGCGTGCACTGCACGTGACCCGCGCGGGTGACACATCGGCGCGGCTGGGCCAACCCGTCGAGGCCGTTCTGCATGTCCACAACACCGGGTCCCGCCGGTACCGTGGCGCCCTGCGTGATGCCTGGCCGCCGAGTGCCTGTGCCGACCCCCGGGCGCAGGTGCTCTCAGCCCGGGCGGGTGAAAGTCTCACTGCCATCACCCTGCTGCGGCCCGTTCGCCGCGGTGACCTGCGCTCGGAAGGTGTCACCGTCCGCTCGATCGGGCCGCTGGGTCTGGCCGGCCGGCAGCGTACGCTCCCCCTCGCCGGCCAGGTGCGCATCCTGCCGCCGTTCCTGTCGCGCAAGCATTTACCGTCACGGTTGGCGCGGTTGCGGGAGATCGACGGGCTGCTGCCGGTCCTGATCCGCGGTCAGGGAACCGAGTTCGACTCGCTGCGCGAATACGTCGTCGGCGACGACGTCCGCTCGATCGACTGGCGGGCCACGGCCCGCCGCGCCGACGTGGTCGTCCGCACGTGGCGCCCCGAACGTGATCGGCGGGTGGTGATCGTGCTCGACACGGGCCGGACCTCGGCAGGCCGCGTCGGCGTCGACCCGACCGCCAGCGACCCGGGTGGCTGGCCGCGGCTGGACTGGTCGATGGACGCCGCGCTGCTGCTGGCCGCGCTGGCCGCACGCGCCGGCGATCACGTCGACTTCCTGGCGCACGACCGTCTCACCCGCGCGGCGGTGTTCGGCGCCTCGCGTGCCGATCTGCTCGCTCAGCTGGTGGATGCGATGGCGCCGCTGGAGCCGGCTCTGATCGAATCGGATGCGACGGCAATGGTGGCCACCGTGCAGCGCCGAGTGCGCCGCACCGCACTGGTGGTGTTGCTGACCGACCTCAACGCCTCTGCCCTCGCCGAGGGCCTGCTGCCCGTATTGCCGCAGCTGTCGGCCAAGCACAACGTGATCGTGGCAGCGGTGTCCGACCCGCGCGTTGACCAGCTCGCCACTGGCCGGGCCGACGCCGCTCAGGTCTACGACGCCGCGGCCGCCGAGCGCGCCCGCAACGATCGGCGTAACATCGCAAGCCGGTTGCGGCACAACGGAGTCGAGGTGGTCGACGCGCTGCCAGAGGATCTGGCGCCGGCGCTGGCCGACCGATACCTGGCGATGAAGGCCACCGGCCGCCTCTAGCCCGTAGGCACGACGTCGGGCGCGTCCTCGACGTCACCGGTCTCACCGGCGCGGCTGGCCTTGCGGCCGAAATAGACGACATAGGACAGGAACGCCACCTCGGCGGCCACCCCGATGCCGATACGAAGAAAAGTCGGCAGAGCCGAGGGCGTCACCAATGCCTCGAGCAATCCCGACACCAGCAGCACACCGGCCAGGCCCACGGCTGCTGCCACCACGGCCCGGCCCTGTTCGGCCAGCACCTGGCCGCGCGGTCGATCGCCCGGTGAGATCACTGTCCATCCCAGCCGCATCCCGACCGCCCCGGCGAGGAATACCGCCGACAGCTCCAGCAGTCCGTGCGGAATCAACAACCCGAACAGCACATCGGCCTTGCCCGCGTCGACCATCAGGCCGCCGATCACGCCGAGGTTGGCCGCGTTCTGAAACAGCACCCACGGAATCGGGATGCCCAACAGGATCGCGTAGCCGATGCACTGTGCGGCCACCCAGGAGTTGTTGACCCACACCCGCAACGCGAACGACCCGGCCGGGTTCTCGCTGTAGTACGAGGCGAAGTCGTGGTTGACGAGGTGCTCGATCTCGTCCGGCGTACTCAGCGCCGACTGCACCTCGTGGCTGCCACCCACCCAGATCCCGATGACGACGGCCACGGCGAAGAAGACGACAGCCGTGGCCAGCCACCACCGCCACGCCCGGTAGGCCACCACCGGGAACGACACCGTCCAGAACCGGGCGAATTCGTGCCACATCGGGGCGTGCGCCCCGGTGACGGCGGCGCGGGCCCGGGCCACCAGGCTGGACAGCCGGCCGACCAATACGGAGTCCGAGGAGGCCGAGCGGACCATCGACAGGTGGGTGGAGACCCGCTGGTAGAGCTCGACGAGCTCGTCCACCTCGGGGCCGGACAGCCGACGACGGCGCTTGACCAGCTGCTCGAGCCGCTTCCAGGTGTCCTGGTGTGCCAGCACGAATGCGTCGACGTCCATCCGGCCGATGCTAGTAGCGTTGGTCGTTATGGTGCCCGAGACCGTGGTGACGGGGGATGCCGTCGTCCTCGACGTGCAGATCGCCCAGCTGCCGGTGCGGGCCGTCAGCGCCATGATCGACATTGCCGTCATCATGGTCGGCTACATCATCGGGGTGCTGCTGTGGGCCACCACGCTCACCCAGTTCGACGACGCGTTGTCGGCGGCGATTCTGATCATTTTCACGGTGCTGGTGATCGTCGGCTACCCAGTCGTGTTCGAAACCGCCACTCGCGGAAGGACACTGGGCAAGATCGCGATGGGTCTTCGTGTGGTTTCCGACGATGGCGGCCCAGAACGGTTCCGGCAGGCCCTGTTTCGGGCACTGGCGGGGTTCATCGAGATCTGGACGTTCATGGGCGGCCCCGCAGTGATCTGCAGCCTGATCTCGCCCCGCGGAAAGCGCATCGGCGACGTGTTCGCCGGCACCGTGGTGATCAGTGAACGCGGCCCGAAGCTGCCGCCTCCGCCGCTGATGCCACCCGCCCTGACCTGGTGGGCGTCGTCGCTGGAGCTGTCTGCGCTCACTCCCGACCAAGCCGAACTCGCACGCCAATTCCTCGCTCGCGCTCCAGAATTGACGTCCCATGTGCGCGACGAGATGGCCTACCGCATCGTCAGCGACATCTCCACCCGCATCTCACCCCCGCCACCGCCCGGCGTCCCGCCGCAGTACGTAATCGCCGCGGTGCTCGCCGAACGGCACCGCCGAGAACTGGCCCGGCTGCGCCCATCCGGGCCACCCGCGCCGCCGCCGCCGGTCTACCCGACCGCACCGCCGCCGGGACCGGTTGCGCCGCCACAAACCGGTGCCGACAGGTTCGTGCCGCCGGCCTAGGAGAACGTGGCCGCCAGGATCGCGACGTCCAGAATCAGCAACAGCCACCCGACCAGCGGCACCAAGAACCCGCGCCGATGCCCCGCGGTGAAGAACGACGCGCCGAGGACCAGCACCACCAGGACGGGTGCCCCGTACGTGAGCAGGCCGTAGATGGATCCACTGGGTTTCGGGCAGTTGGGGGCGCTGCACGCCGAGGTGCCCATCACCGCTCCCATCGCGAAGAGCTCCACGACGACCGCGCCCAGGATGGTGGACACCGCCAGCAGCCAGTTGACCCACAACCGCCTCCGATGAGCTTTGTCGGGATGGGTCTCGGCGGCGATCGGTGCGGTCATAGGGGTCGGCTACCCGAAGCGGGCACCCGGCACACATCGTGTCGTCAGGCCGGCTGCTCCCGGGGGCGGCGCGCAGCGATCACGCTGGCCACCGAGGTGACCCCGATCGTCAACAGGGCACCGAGCATCAGAGCTGATGGTTCGCCCGCCGACAGCAGATGCTTCTGGGTGCCGAGGGTGGCGGCGGCCACCGGCACGCCGAGTTGCGCGGCGGCCAGCGCGGCCAGCGCGATGGGCTGACCGGTCAGCCGGCCCACGCAATGGGCCAGCACCGCGCCGACCCCCAGTCCCAGACCCAGCAGGATGTAGGCGGGATGCTCGCCCAGTTCGCGCACCTTGAGCGAGGCGCCGAGCCAGACGAAGAACAGCGGACCGAACAGCCCTTCGGTGATGCCGAACAGCTGGCGCGCGAGCCGACGTGGCTCCCCCGCGGCCTTGACCGCCAGGCCCAGCGCGAATCCGGCCAGCATGATCGACACATGCGTGGCGACCGCGAGCGCGGCGAGCGAGAATAGCGCGATCAGGCTGATCCGGAACTCCAGGGCGAACTCATGGTCCTCGGAATAGCGGTGTAGCCGTTTACGCAGCCCGCGGCGGTCGAACCACCACAGCGAGGCGAACACAGCTCCGGCGCCCAGCGCGATCACCACCGCCCCGATGGCCGCCGTAAGAGCGCGGTCCGGATCGATCACCAAGGGCAGCAACACAATCGATGTTGCGTCGGCGATCGCAATCTGGGCGGTGACGCCCGTAACTGACGGTCCGTTGATGCCAAGTGCCTGGATGACCGGTAGTGCCAGCGCCGCCGATGACGACGCCATCAACACCGCATACACCGCGGCATGGCCGGTGTGGAACAACGTCGCCAGACCAACCCCGAATACCGCGGCCACCGCGCCGATGAGGACGGCTCGCAGCACGGCGGCCGGGATCGAGGAGCGCAGGGTGGCGTCGCGGATCGGGACGTGTGTACCGACCACGAACATCACCAGTGCGAACCCGATGTCGGCGAGCAGGCTGAAAGTCGGATCGGCGGCGTCGACGATGCCGAATCCAGTTCTGCCGATGAGCAATCCCGCTGCGAGTTCTCCGATGATGACCGGGATGCGCAGCCTCGGCACCGACGCCAGCAGCGGCCCCGCCATGCCGACGACCGCGACAAGGGCCAGGGTGGCGAACCCGAAACTCACGTCTTGGGCACCCACGATGCAAGCCGGCACGGAATCGCGGTGTTCTCATCGGTGAGATAGCTCGCGCACACCCGGTGATAGCCGTCGGCGATCTGCAGGGCATCGGCCGGCGTGCCGCGCACCAGCAGAATCGGTGACAGCTTCTTACCGTGGTTGATCTTGTCCAGGTCCGAGCGGACATGCAGGTTGTCGGGGGGCAACAGCGTCAGACGGGCTGCGCGCAGGATGTCTTTGGCCTCGCGGTCCACCGGCTTCGCCGATTTCAGCGCCTTGATTGTCGCTGCCACGGTGGCGTCTTCGGCGAGCATGCTCAGGTAGTCCGCCGCAGCGTCATAGTCGTGTTCTTCAGGTTCGTCGAACCATTTAACCGCCATGGTGTGGTGACGGTACTCGCCCTACCTACAGGCCAAAGCGTTTCAGCAGGACGGACAGCGGATCGTCAGCGTCGCGCCGGCCGCGCGGGCCGGGCCGCTCGGGCGGCACGAACACATCAGGCCGGGTCCACTCGCGCACTGCCCAGCGTTCGGCGATCGCCCACCGGCCGTCCCGGCGCTCCATGAGGTCGACGTAGCGTGCACCGGTGGTGAAATTGGTCCGCTGATCCTGATCGGGCCGGCCCCAATGCGTTGCCAACAAGTAAGTCTCGCTGATCGCGACATCGTCGCTGACGAAGTCGACGTGATGGTTGCCGATGAAATGCATTGTCCCGGCGATGAACTCGAGGTTCTTGCGCAGCCATACGAGGTACTCGTCGACGGTGCCGTCGAAACCGGTGTGGTGATCGATGCCGCCGGGGTGGTACGCCTGTTGGATCAGGCCGAAGTCGAGCCGGTCCACGCCTCGGCAATACAGGGCGACCACATCGCGGATCGCCTGGATGTCGGGCAGCCGGTCAGGCACCGTAGCCTCCGTCGACGTCGAGCTTTTGGCCAGTGATGAAGGCCGCCCGCGGTGAAGCCAGGAAGCACACCGCCTCGGCGACATCCGCAGCAGACCCGAAGCGCCCCAGCGGCGTGTTGCGCCGCGCGGCCTCCAGCGCTTTGTCGTCGAGGTCGCCGTTCGCCGTCAGCCGTGCGGCATTGCCTTCGACGAGCATGCCGGGACCAACACAGTTGGCGCGCACTCCGAATCGGCCTTCCTCGGCGGCGATACCCCGGATCAGCGCCTCGATGGCGGCTTTCGGGGCGACCGACAGTCCGTCGCGAACGGCGAAGCGCCGGGTCGCCGCGGTCGTCACCGCGACGAGACTGCCCTGCGAGGCGCGCAGGTGCGGGAGGGCCGCGGCAACGACGTTGAAAAAGCCGCCGGCGTCGGTGCCGAGCTGTTGGTCGAACTGCTCGGGTTCGACAGTGCTGAGGTGTCGCATCGGCACGTGGGCACCGGCGGCGTGCACGAGGGAGTGCACCCCGCCGGCTTTCCGCGCGAAGGCGTCGATCACCCGACGCGCGGCCACGGCATCGGTGATGTCCAGCTGCTCAGCGCCGACGTCATCGGTCGCGAGTTCGGCTGCCTTGCTTGCGTTGCCGTGGTAGGTAAAGCCCACTCGCGAGCCGCGGGCAGCCAGCATCGCGACGATCTCGGATCCGATGCCGCCGGTGCCGCCGACGACGATCGCCGTGCCGGGCAGCGCGCTGAAGTCACCCATGGGCTCACATCGTCGCAATTGCGGGTCCTCAGCGCGTGCCGCGGTACCGCTAGGCAGGAATCCAGTTGCCGTGGAAGCCGTACGGAACGCGCCGTGGCAGCTGGATCCGGGCGACCGGCTTACCCGCGAAGTCGGACGCGTCCAGGATCACCAGATCGCTGCCGTCGCGCGCGGCGTCGTACACATAGCCGATGTACCAGCCGTTGCTTTCATCGGCGGGTCCCGACGTCGACGGAACGAAAACCGCCTCCCCCGGTCCACCCGGCACCAGGCCGGTGGCGAAGCGGTGCTCGACGGCGCTCCCGGTGGTCAGGTCGTGGCGAACCAGGCTCGCGTCGCCGACCGAGACCGAGTAGCGGGCCGGCAGGCCGGCCAGCCGGTCGTCGATCCGCGGGAACTCCACCGACCGGTCGTCGAGCTGGCGCTCGTTGACCGTGCCGTTCTGCAGATCGATGGTCCAGCTCCACAACACCGCGTTGGCGTCGAAGCCACCGTCGTCACGCCATAGCTCCGGGTACCGAACTGCCTGCAGCACAATCGATTTCCCGTCAGCGCCCTCGTGGGCATTGGCGACGTGGAAGACGTAGCAGGGGTCGATCTCGAACCAGCGGATCTCGCCGAACGGGTCGTCGCGGCGTAGCACGCCCAGCCGGGCACCGTAGGTGTCGTCCCACCGGTAGGGCATATCGCCCTCGCCCTTGAGCGCGATATCGAGGTTGAACACGATCGGCAGGTCCATGAAGATGACATGCTTCGCGGTCAGCGCGAAGTCGTGCATCATCGTCAGCGCCTTCACGTCAACCGGACGATTGATGGTCAGCTCGCCGTTGGCGTCGGCGCGGTGATAGGTCACGTGCGGGGCGAAAATGCTGCCGTAGCCGAAGAAGTGCAGCTCGCCGGTGGTCGGGCAGATCTTCGGGTGCGCCGTCATCGAGTCGATCAGCTTGCCACCGAAGTCGTAGCAGCCCACCGTTTCCAGATCGTTGGTGATCTCGTACGGCAGCGACGATTCCACGAGCGCCAGGGTCTTGCCGGCGTGGTTGACGACGTGGGTGTTGGCGACCGCGGCCCGCAGGTCGCGTGTCCCGTCCTCGCGGTAGAGCGGGAACGGATCGATGAAGCTGTCGGTGCGCACCCAGCGGTTGCGGTACCACTTGGCCGCACCGCCCTCGATGCGAACGCCGTGGATCATCCCGTCGCCGGTGAACCAGTGGCCGGTGGCTTCGCGCGGGTTGGGACCGTTGCGTAGATACCAGCCGTCGAGCTCTGGTGGGATTGCGCCCTCGACGGGCAGGTCGTATTCGGCGAGTTCATCCGGCACCGGCGCGTAGTTGCCGCGCTGGAAGAACTGGCCCTCGGTGGGCAAGTTGGCTGAGTCGGTGGTGATGTCCGTCATGCCGACAACATTGACACTCCACTGATGACATGTCAATGGTGAAATGTTGCGCCGTCGGGCGCGTGACATTCCACAACTGACATATCGCCGCCTACGATGGGTGGGTGAGTCTTCGGTACGCGGCGCTCGGCCTTTTGGCACAGCAGCCCGGCAGCGGGTATGACCTGCTGAAACGGTTCGAAATCTCCATGGCGAACGTCTGGCCCGCGACCCAGAGTCAGCTCTATGGCGAGCTCAACAAGCTGGCCGACGGCGGCCTGATCGAGGTCAGCGACATCGGCCCTCGCGGCCGCAAGGAGTACCGGGTCACCGACGCCGGCCGTCAGGACCTGCTGCGCTGGATGACCAACCCGCAGGACGACCCGCCGTACCGCAGCGCCGAGCTGCTCCGGGTGTTCCTGCTCGGCGAGATGACAACCGAGCAGGCCAGGGCCTACGTGGTGGGGGTGGCCGAACACGCCGAAACCGAACATGCCCGCTACGAGCAGCTGCGCGACGCCATCGACTGGGACGACAATCCCGCCGGTTTCTACGGGCGCGCGGCCTTGGAGTTCGGGCTGCGTGCCGAGGCGATGGAGGCCGAGTGGGCGCGTTGGTTGATCAGGGAGATCGACAAAAAGTCGATCTGACCGTTGCATCGCGATAGTTTCCGATATATCGTCAACGTATCGGAAACGCATTCGGCGTTTCCTGACCAGAAACGAGAACTTCTATGAACACCCCATTTCCCCAGTTCGGCGGCCCTGGCATGGGCCGCCCCGGCTTCGGCCCCGGGTTCGGTCCCGGCTTTGGTTTCGCCCCCGCGGGTCGCGGTCGTCGCCACGACCGCCAGGGCCGACGCGAGCTCCGCGATCAACTGCGTGATCAGTTCCGCGAGCACGGCGATCGCCACGACGGTCCGCCCTTCGGCCCGCGCGGCGGATTCGGTCCCGGCTTCGGTCCGGGCTTCGGCCCGGGTTTCGGCCCCGGCTTCGGTCCCGGTGTTGGACGCGGCGGTCGCCGCGGACACGGCCGCAGTCGCGGTAAGCGCGGCGACGTGCGCGCCGCCATCCTCAAGTTGTTGGCCGAACGGCCGATGCACGGCTACGAGATGATCCAGGAGATCGCCGAGCGCAGCCAGGATCTGTGGAAGCCGAGCCCCGGCTCGGTCTACCCGACCCTGCAGCTGCTGGTCGACGAAGGTCTGCTGGTGGCAACCGAATCCGAAGGCAGCAAGAAGCTTTTCGAGCTGACCGAGGAAGGCCGCGCCGCGGCCGAGAAGATCGAGACCGCACCGTGGGACGAGATCACCGAAGGCGCCGACCCCGGCCAGGTCAACATTCGTGCCGCCGTGGGTCAGCTGTTCGGCGCCGTACGGCAAGCGGCTTTCGCTGCCAACGCCGAGCAGCAACAGCGCATCATCGACATCGTCAACAATGCGCGCCGCGAGATCTATCAGATCCTCGGCGAATCCGAGTAAGCAATCAGACTTGGGCGCGGGTTCGTGCGCACAGCGCACGAAACCGCGCCCAACTCGTCAGACCTCCACCCAGTCCAGCGTCCGCTGGACTGCCTTGCGCCAGCCCGCATAGCCGGTCTGACGCTCTTCGTCGCTCCAGGCCGGCGTCCACCGGCGGTCCTCCTGCCAATTCGCCCGCAGATCATCGGGATCGGCCCAGAAGCCGACCGCCAGCCCAGCCGCGTAGGCCGCGCCCAGCGCCGTCGTCTCGGCCACCACCGGACGCACCACGTCCACGCCGAGCACATCGGCCTGAATCTGCATGCACAACTCGTTCTGGGTGACACCGCCGTCGACCTTCAGAACCTCAAGGTGCACACCGGAATCGGCTTCCATCGCGTCGACCACGTCGCGGCTCTGATAGCAGATCGCCTCCAACGTCGCGCGGGCCACGTGCGCATTGGAGTTGAACCGCGACAGCCCGACGATCGCCCCGCGCGCATCCGAACGCCAATACGGAGCGAACAGCCCAGAGAACGCCGGCACGAAGTACACACCGCCGTTGTCCTTGACCTGACCGGCCAGCGTCTCGCTCTGTGAAGCTCCGCTGATGATGCCCAGCTGGTCGCGCAGCCACTGCACGGCCGAACCCGTCACCGCGATCGAACCTTCAAGGACGTAAACGGGTTTCGCATCACCGAACTGGTAGCACACCGTGGTCAGCAATCCGTTGTCGCTTCGCACGATCTTTTCGCCGGTGTTGAGCAGCAGGAAGTTGCCGGTGCCGTAGGTGTTCTTGGCCTCGCCAGGGGCCAGACACACCTGCCCCACCATCGCCGCCTGCTGATCGCCGAGGCTGGCGGTCAGCGGCACCTCGCCACCGGCCGGGCCGCCGGCCAGCGTCGTCCCGTACGGCTCCGGCGATGAGGACGGCCGGATCCCGGGCAGCATCGCACGCGGAATCCCGAAGAGCGCCAACAACTCCTCGTCCCAGTCAAGGGTCTCCAGGTTCATCAGCATGGTGCGGCTGGCGTTGGTCACGTCGGTGACATGCACCCCGCCCTGCGTGCCCCCGGTCAGATTCCACAGCACCCAGGTGTCGGGTGTACCGAACAGGGCATCGCCGCGCTCGGCGTCGGCGCGCACCCCATCGACGTTTTCTAGGATCCACTGCAGCTTGCCGCCGGAGAAATAGGTGGCCGGCGGCAGCCCGGCTTTGCGCCGGATGATGTCACCGCGCCCGTCGCGGTCCAGTGCCGCCGCGATGCGGTCGGTGCGGGTGTCCTGCCACACGATCGCGTTGTAGTACGGCCGGCCGGTCTTGCGGTTCCACACCAGCGTGGTCTCGCGCTGGTTGGTGATACCCAACGCAGCAAGATCACTGGCACCCAGCTTGGTGGTGTTCAGCGCCGACTTCACGACCGTTTGGGTGCGCTCCCAGATCTCCACCGGGTTGTGCTCGACCCATCCGGACTGCGGCAGGATCTGCTCGTGTTCGAGCTGGTGCCGGCCCACCACCGCGCCCTTGTGATCGAAGATCATGCAGCGGGTGCTGGTGGTGCCCTGGTCGATCGAGGCGACGAAGTCAGCCAACGGTGCTCCTCTGACGTGCGGCGCTGCGGATGTGGCAGCCGTTTCGTCCATGATGGCCTACATGGCAAATGAGGTCACCGACATCGCCGACATGCCCCGCGGCGGTCCGGACGCGTCCTGGCTTGATCGCCTGCTGGAGACCGATTGCCCGGAATACCTCGACCGCGACGACGTCGACGACGAGGTCAAGCGCGCGATCGTGTCGGCCCTCGACCGAATCGGCTCACTGTTCGGCGAGCATGATCGCAACGCCGCGTTGGTGCTGCGCGAGGTGGCCGACATCGTGGACCCGACGATCCTCGAACTCGGTGCGGGCCATGGCGCGCTGAGCCGCCGGCTGCTCGAACAGCACCCCACCGCCCACGTCACGGTCTCCGACGTCAATCCGGAATCCGTAGCGGCGATGGCCGCCTCGGATCTCGGTGATAACCCGCGCGCCACCGTGCGCCCCGTCGACGCGACGGCCATCGACGCCGCCGACGGCTCGTTCGACCTGGCCGTCTTCGCGTTGTCGTTTCATCATCTTCGGCCGGCGCAAGCCGCGCGGGTCCTCGCCGAGGGCACCCGGGTGGCCGGCGAGATGCTGGTGATCGACCTGCCCCGGGTACCCTCGCCGCTGCATGTCGCCAAACTGGCGGCGCTCGCACCGCTGGCGCTGTGGTGGCCGTTCGCGCACGACGGATTGATCAGTTCCCTGCGTTCTTACAGCCCTTCGGCGCTGCGGGCCCTCGGCGCCCACGCCGGCATCGACGTCGACGTCAGCACCAACCCGTTCGACCGGCAGGTGGTGCGCGCCCGCCGGCGCGGCTGATCTCGGCGATTTGCTTGCGCAGCCTGCGCTGAACCGGTTGCATCGACCCCGTGGGGGATGAGGTCAAGCAGGCCAGCTACAACCGGGCGCACCGGCAGGAGTACCGGCGCAAGGTTGCGCTGTGCCTGGACGTATTCGAAACGATGCTGACGCAGTCCAGTTTCGAGTTCGACCGGCCACTGACCGGCATGGAGATCGAATGCAACCTGGTCGACGGTGACTACCAACCGGCGATGTCCAACCAGGAAGTGCTGGCTGCGATCGCGGATCCGGCGTACCAGACCGAATTGGGCGCCTACAACATCGAATTCAACGTCCCGCCGCGCCCGCTGCCCGGCCGCACCGCATTGGAGCTGGAGGCCGAGGTCCGCGCCAGCCTGAACGCCGCCGAGACCAAGGCCAACACCGACGACGCCCACATCGTGATGATCGGCATCCTGCCGACGCTGATGCCGCAGCACCTGACTGGCAGCTGGATGAGCCCATCCCTGCGCTACCAGGCGCTCAACGACTCGATCTTCACCGCGCGCGGCGAGGACATCCTCATCGACATCACCGGGCCCGAGCGGCTGAGCCTGCATGCGGAGTCCATCGCACCCGAATCCGCCTGCACCAGTATGCAATTGCATCTGCAGGTATCCCCCGCCGACTTCGCCGCCAACTGGAACGCGGCACAGGTACTCGCCGCCCCGCAGCTTGCCCTTGGCGCCAATTCGCCGTACTTCTTCGGCCACCAGTTGTGGGCCGAGACCCGCATCGAGTTGTTCGCCCAGGCTACCGACACCCGACCCGACGAGCTCAAGGCTCAGGGCGTGCGCCCGCGAGTGTGGTTCGGAGAGCGCTGGATCACCTCGATCTTCGACCTTTTCGAGGAGAACGTCCGCTATTTTCCCTCGCTGCTGCCGGAGCTGTCCGATGAAGACCCGGTCGCGGAATTGGCCGCCGGGCGGACCCCGCAACTACCGGAACTACGGTTGCACAACGGCACCGTGTACCGCTGGAACCGCCCGGTCTACGACGTCGTCAACGGCCGGCCGCATCTGCGGGTGGAGAACCGGGTGTTGCCCGCCGGGCCGACAGTCGTCGACATGCTGGCCAACTCGGCGTTCTACTACGGCGCGCTGCGCATGCTGTCCGAAGAGGACCGCCCACTGTGGACGAAGATGAGTTTCACTGCCGCACATGACAATTTCATCGAGGCCGCCCGGCACGGCATGGACGCCCGGCTCTACTGGCCCGGCCTCGGCGAGATCACCCCTGACGAACTGGTGCTGCGCACCTTGTTGCCGTTGGCCGACGAAGGGTTGCGCCGCTGGGGCGTGGCGGCCGAGGTGCGCGACCGCTATCTCGGGGTCATCGAGGGGCGCGCCAAGACCGGCCGTAACGGATCGGTGTGGCAGGTCGCGACGGTACAGGCACTACAGCGCCAGGGCATTGCGCGTCCGCAAGCGCTGGCCGAGATGCTGCGCCGGTACTGCGAGCTGATGCACAGCAACGAACCGGTACACACCTGGCCCGTCGACGCGGAGTAGGTTGGGGGCCATGGATTCTGAACTGATGGACTGGGACAGCATCTACCGGGAGGAAGGCGACTTCCCGGGCCCGCCGCCGTGGAACATCGGCGAACCCCAACCCGAGTTGGCGGCACTGATCCGGGACGGGAAGATCACCGGTGCCGTGCTCGACGCCGGGTGCGGACATGCCGAGTTGTCCTTGACGCTGGCCGCCGCGGGCAGCACCGTCGTCGGCATCGACCTGTCGCCGACTGCCATCGCCGCGGCGACCAAAGCCGCACAGGAACGTGGCCTGACCGGCGCCACCTTCGTGTCCGGCGATATCACCTCGTTCACCGGCTACGACGACCGCTTCGACACGATCGTCGACAGCACACTGTTTCATTCGCTGCCGGTCGAGGCACGCGATGCCTACTTGCATTCAATCCACCGCGCGGCCGCCCCGGGCGCGAAGCTGTACGTGCTCGTATTCGCGAAGGGCGCCTTCCCGCCGCATCTGGAGGCCAAGCCCAACGAGGTCGACGAAGACGAGCTACGCGCTGCGGTGTCGAAGCACTTCGTGATCGATGAGATTCGCCCGGCGCACATCCACGCCTACCAGCCCGAGATACCCGACGTACCTACCGTCCCGAAGCCCTTCGATCTCGACGAGAAGGGCCGGACGAAGATGCCGGCATTCCTGCTCAGCGCACATAAAGCGGTTTGAATCTATGGGTTGCGCTGGGAAATACTGAGCCGCTTCAGGTTACGCTGCGCAGCGCGGTTGCGAAGGTTTCGATGTCCTCGGCGTAGGCGTCGACGTGCGGCGACACTCGTAGCACCGGCGCCGTGAGCTCGAGCGGCGCGCGCTCGACACCGGCCACGGTGGTCACGATGCCGTGCTCGGCGAGCAGCCGCGCACGCACCTGCACCGGGTCGGCGCCGTCGGTCGGCGCCAAGGTGGTGATCGCGGTGGGCTCGTCGTCAGGTTCCACCACCCGCCAGCCCGGCACGTCGGCCAGAATCGTGCGGGTGAGGTTCCCCAGCGAAGCCAGCCGCTGGCGAACCGCCTCGGGCCCGGCGGCCAAGTGCTGTCCGACTGCTACCGAAAAGCCAACCCGTGCAGCAATATTGGCCTCGCCGAACTCCAGGCATTGCAGCGCCGATAACGGCCCGGCCCACTCCGGGGACTGCAGCAGGTCGGCCAGCGCCGGACGCACCGCCAACACCCCGACGCCGCGCGGGCCGGCCAGCCACTTGCGCGACGACGAGTAAACCGCGTCGGCATGGGCCACGCAATCGATCTGAGCCAGGGCCTGGGCCGCGTCGACGACGAGCGGAACACCGATCTCGCGGCACACGGCCGCGACCGCGTCGACCGGCTGCACCACACCGCGGTGGCTGCCGACCGCGGTCAGGTGCACCATCGCCGGCGGATCGTCGGCCAACACCGTTCGTGCGGCATCGGGATCGACCCGGCCCAGGCCGTCCACCGGCAGCGCTCTCCAGGTGAATCCGCTTGTCGCGAACTCGGCCAGGTTGGGTCCGTACTCGCCGGGCAGACACGCCACTGTGCGCTCCATCGGCCACACGCCGAGCAATAGATGCAGAGCGTTGCCTGACCCGGTGGTGAAAACCACGTCCTCGGGCGACATCCCGGTGAGCGCGGCGACGCCGGCTCGGCCGGCATCGAGAGCTGGTGCGGCTGCCTGCGCGGCGACGTACCCACCGACTTCAGACTCATGGCGCGCATGTGCGGCGGCAGCCTCGATCGCGGCCAGGCTCTGGCGCGAACATGCGGCGTTGTCGAGGTGCACACCGGCAGCAGGCAACCGGGCATCACGCCAGCTCTGCGCCAGAGTCTCCGGCGTGCTCACTTCACCGCCAGCGACAGGCCGAAGTCGCCCGCCTCATCGGTCCACCAGTGGGTGCGGCGCAGCCCGGCTGCGGCGAGTTCCTGCGCGACGGAATCCGGGCGGAACTTGCACGACACCTCAGTGAGCATTTCCTCCCCGGCCGCGAAGCCGACTTCGAGCCCGAGCCCGTCGACGCGAACCTGCTGCGGAGTCGTTGCCCGCAAACACATTTCGATGCGCTCCTCGTCGCCGTTCCAGCGGGCGACATGCTGGAAGCCCGCGATGTCGAAGTTCGCGTTTAGTTCGCGGTTGACCACCGCGAGCACATTGAGGTTGAACCGGGCTGTGACACCAGAGCTGTCGTCATAGGCGCGGACCAGCCGACCGGTTTCCTTGACCAGGTCGGTGCCCAGCAGCAGGCTGTCCCCGGGGTCCAGTACGTCGGCCAGCGACGCCAGGAACTGCGCGCGCGGCCCGGGTGTCAGGTTGCCGATGGTGGAGCCGAGGAAGACGAACAGCCGTCGGCCGCCGCTCGGGATCTTGGCCAGGTGTTCCTCGAAATCGCCACACACAGCATCGATCTCGAGATCCGGGTACTCACTTCCCAATGCCGCACCTGCTGATTCCAGCACGCTTGAGTCGACGTCGAAGGGGATGAATCGGCGCAGTAATCCGGTGGCGTGCAAGGCGGTCAGCAGCAACCGGGTCTTCTCCGAGGTGCCGCTGCCGAGTTCCACCAAGGTGTCCGCACCACTGGCCGCGGCGATCGCCGGTGATTGGGTGCGCAGAATCTGCGCCTCGGCCCGGGTCGGGTAATACTCCGGCAGCCGGGTTATCTGCTCGAACAAATCACTGCCGACTGCGTCATAGAACCACTTGGGCGGCAACGATTTCGGATTCTGGGCCAAGCCGGTCAGCACGTCGTTGCGCAGTGCGTGCGCGGCAGAGTCGGCGGCTAGGAAGTTCGACAGCGTGAACGTCACGAAGATCCTTTCAGCGGTGTCAGCTCCACTCGGCCCACGCCCACGTCGACCAGGTGACGGTCGGGAATGTCCTGCCAGTCGGGATGGTCGTCATAGGGTTCGCTGGCCAACACCACGCCGTCGTCGCGGCGCAGTATCGACAACGTGTCACCCCAGGTGGTAGCCAAAAGACGAGATCCGTTGGCCGCCAAGATGTTCAGTCGGGCGCCCGGATCGGCCGCACCGACCTCGGCGATCGTGTCGGCGAGACGATCCAGGCCACGGTCGAAGATCAGCGCGGCCAGTACCGCGCTGTCGACCGTCGATTCGGCGGCACGGGTCGCTGGCAGCACCCCGCGGTCGACGACTCCGTTGTGCGACAGCAGCCAGCTGCCGTCGCTGAACGGCGCAGTGGCGCTGGCCTCGATGGGCATGCCCACCGTGGCAGAGCGCACTGCGGCGACCACACAGCCGCTGCGCAACGCCGGTGCCACCGAGGCGAATGACACGTCGCCCCACAGCGGAGCGGCACTGCACCACCTTCGCACTTCCCCGTGGTCGAAAAAGCCCACGCCCCAGCCATCGGCGTTGATCAGCCCGTGCTTCTGCCGGCGCGGCGCATAGGACTGCACGCGCAAGCCGCACGGCGGATCGAGCACCAGCGAGGCGACCGACACCGGCTCACCCAGCCATCCGAGATGCCGGCACATCAGGCGTCCCAGGCCAGTCGCACACCGGAGAATATCTGCCGGCGGATCGGGTGATCCCAGTTACGGAAGCTGGGCCGCAGGGTGTCGGGGGCCACCGCCCACGAACCGCCGCGCAGCACCTTGTAGTCACCGTCGAAGAACGGCTCCGAATACCGCTGATAGATCATCGGCGTGAAACCGGGCCACGGCCGCAGCGGCGACGTGGTCCATTCCCACACGTCGCCGAGCATCTGCTCGGCCCCGCAGGCCGACGCCCCGGCGGGATAGGCACCGACGGGCGCGGGCCGCAGCGCCCCGCCGCCGAGATTGGCCAGCCGCTCATTCGGTTCGTCGGAACCCCACGGATAGCGGCGACGGGCGCCGATACCGCAATCCCAGGCCGCGGCCTTCTCCCACTCGATTTCGGTGGGCAACCGCGCACCCGCCCACGACGCGTAGGCCTCGGCTTCGAAGAAGGTGACGTGCTGTACGGGTTCGTCGCCGGGGATGTCCTCGATATGGCCGAACCGGGTCCGGCTGCCGTCGGGATTCCAGAACTCGGGTGAGGTCAGGTTGGCCTGAACCCGATGCTCCCACCCGCGCGGTGACCACCACCGCTGCTGCGTGTAGCCGCCGTCGTCGACGAACTGCCGCCACTCGGCATTGGTCACGGGAACGCGGCCTATCCGGAAGGCCGGGACGTCCACCACGTGGGCGGGCCGCTCGTTGTCCAGCGACAGAGGTTCGGCTTGCACATCGACACCGAGCACGAACGGACCGCCGGCCACCAGAACCGACGTGCCGGCCAGCCAGGAGCGCCCGGCGGGCAGCGTGCTGCGCTGGGCCAGGATCGGCGAGCCGCTGCGCAGATTGAGTGCCTGCAGCATGGTTTCGTCGTGCTGGTTCTCGTGGCTGATCACCAGGCCGAAGCGGAACGCGACCTCGGCGTCGTCATCGCGCTCGGGCAAGGTGTCCAGGACGTCGAGCGCCGCGGCCCGCACGCTGCGGCAGTAGGCGCGCGACTGCGCCGGCGAGAGCAGCGGCAGGTCGACGCGGCTGGCCCGGCTGTGCACGAACGCGTCGTACAGGCCTTCGATATTGGCGGGCAACATGCCCGGCCGGTGCGGGTCGCCGTCGCGCAGCAGCCACAGCTCTTCCTGCTGCCCGATGTGAGCGAGGTCCCACACCAGCGGACTCATCAGCGGGTCGTACTGGCGATGCAGCTCGGCGTCGTCGAAGTCGGTGAGGGTCAGGGTGCGCTGGCGGGCCCGGTCGAGGTCACGGGCCAGGATCTCGCGCCCGATCACGATGCCGGCCTGGCCATCTGCAGGACGGCACCCTCGATACCGCTCCGAATGGTTTGGTCGGCGAAGTCGTCGGCTGGGCAGCGGCCATCCTCCACGTTCTGCACCAACCGCAGCATCGACTCGGATAATTCCGCGGGCACGCGTTCGGCCGCCACCGCCACGCAACGATTGGCCGCCTCATACAAGCGGTTGTCGGCCAGGCCGACCCGGGCTGCGAGGTCCCACGCCGTCGCGACCGGCTCGACGGCTTCGGCGGCGAGCTCGGCGGCGACCGGATCATCGAGAAGCGTCACCATCAGGAACACCAGGGCCGGCAACAGGTCGTCGGGCACGCTGTCGAGGTAGCGGATCTCCAGGAAGCGCCGCGGCCGCACGGGCGGGAACAACGTGGTCAGGTGGTAGTCGAGGTCGGCGGTGGTGGGCCGGCGCCCGCCCAGCAGCACCACGCCGTCAGCCCAGTCGGCGAACGGCACATGTTGGGTGACCGCGACCGCATCCGGGCTGTGCACCAGCATCACCGGCGCCTTGAGCGCGTAACGGGCCCAGTCGGTGCACGGGTCGTCGCCGCTGGCGCCCAGGATCGGGCCGCACCGCGCGGAGTCCAGCTGCCCCCAGACGCGTTGGCGGGTGGACACCCATCCGGTGAACCGCCCGGCAAGCAGTGGCGAGTTGGCGGCGATCGCGATCATCGTCGGGCCGAGGGCATGCGCCAGCCGTACCCGCTCGGCCCAGCCGTCGCGAGGGCCGGCGTCGAGGTTGACCTGGATCGAGGCGGTCGACGTCATCATCGCCGCGCCGGCGGCGCCGGTGTGCGAGGCGGCGAAGAAACGTTCCATGGCCTGATAGCGGGGACCGGGGCTGATCCGGTGCGGGCGCCGCAGCGGGTCGGCGCCCAGCAGTGCCAGGCCCAGGCCCGCCTCGGCGAACGCCGATTGCAGGGCCTTACGGTCGGCGGTGAGCCCGGCGATCGCGGCGACCGGACCTTGAGCCGGCGGGCCCGACAGCTCGACCGCGCCGCCCGGCTCCACGGTGACGGCGCTGCCACCGGGCAGGGAGCCCACCGTGGCGATCACGTCACCGAGCTCCGACCAGTCCGGACGACGGCGCGGATCGTTGAGGTCGAAGCAGTGCGCCTCGAGTTCCAGGCCGACCCGGCCGACCGGACCGTCGTCAAGAGTGGCGCCGGCGATGTGCAATGCGGCCGAGGATGAGCTGGCCAGAACGCGCTCGCCAGCGGCCGGCCCGCTGCGTGCTCGGCCCGGCTCAGACGTGACGACAAACGTCATGGCTTCCATCTTCCAGACCGCACCGACAAATTTCCCTCGATCCCGGATGACAAGTCCGTGACGTGGCTACTGACCCAGCGTGTTCTGCATCGCGCCGGCGAGCACGTTCACCGCGGGCCCGCCATTGCCGGACTGGCACACCTTGGCCTGCAGCAGCACGTTCTCCCGCAGCCGGGTCTGGGTGAAGCACCGCCGATCAGTACCCGCTTCTTGTTTCACCCACACCGCGTCGGTGGCGGTGGGCGCGGCTCCGCCGAACGACCACACCTGCGTCGTCCCGTCGTCGAGGTGCATGGCCGTCGTCTGCCCGGCGCAGCCGACGGTGCGGTCAGTGACGCGGCGGAAGGCTCGGGCGGCGGCGTCGGCCGTGGCGAACACCCCGACGGCCTGCTTGACGAGGTGGTTCTGGTCGGTCGCCGACGTCTGGGTGGTCGCGCTGTTGAACGACGCCAGGTCGGGATCGTAGAAGACCTCCGGCAGGCCGATGTCAGCCCAGTTGTTGCAGACGGGCAGGTCGACCCAGAACGCCTGCACCGGATCAGTGCTCACCGATTCCCACGTCATCGGGGCGCCGACGATATTGCCGACCGATCCCTTGCCCAGCACGGCGTAGGACACCACACCCGGATCCGACGGTCGGGCGTTGGCCGGTGCGGCCAAGCAGACACCGGCAACCAACACGGCCGTCGCCGCGCGAAGACGCATCGCCTCAGACCCTGGCGTCCAGCGTGACGTCGATATTTCCGCGGGTGGCCTTGGAGTACGGGCACAGCTGGTGCGCCTTGCTCATCAGCTCCTCGGCCTGCGCGTGCTCCAGACCCGGGAGGTAGCCGATGAGGCGCACGGTGATGCCATACCCGCCGTCGGCGTCCTTGCCGAATCCGACCTGCGCGGTGACGCCCGATGCACTGTCGAGCGAGATCTTCTCCTTGCGGGCTACCAGCTGAACCGCGCCCAGGAAACACGCGGCGTAGCCCGCCGAGAACAGCTGCTCGGGGTTGGTCCCCTCACCGCTGCCGCCCAGCTCTTTCGGCGGCCTGGTATCCAGATCTATTCGATTGTCCGAGGACTTCACATGACCGTCGCGCCCCCCGCCGCTGGCCGTGGACTCCGCGGTGTAGGTGACATCGATACTCATGGCATCGATCATGCCAGCCCGGCGCGCACTCCTTCTTCGACTTTTTTGCCGAGGTCGGGGTCGACATTGCGCCAGTAATCGAACACCCGGGACAGCACCGGCTCTTTGACGCCGTCCGAGACGTGCCCGATGATGTTGTGCGCCAGCCGGTCCCGCGCGTCATCGTCAAGCACCTCGCGGACCATCGTGCCGGCCTGGCCCCAGTCGTCATCCTCGGGGCGAAGCGCATACGCCGCCCGGACCATGTCGCCGTCTGAGGCCCAGTGCACCTCCGCGGCTCGCGCCGGATCGAACTCGGGGCCGCCCATCGAGTTCGGCGCGTACACCGGATCACTGACGTTGTGGATGCGCATCGCGCCGTCCTTGGAGTAGCTGCGCACTTCGACTCTGGGTGTGTTGACCGGGATTTGCTTGTAGTTCACCCCGAGCCGGTGCCGATGGGCGTCGCTGTAGGAAAACCCGCGGGCCAACAGCATCTTGTCCGGGCTCAAGCCGGTGCCGGGTACCACGTTGTTCGGCTCGAAAGCGGCCTGCTCAATCTCGGCGTGGTAGTCGGTAACGTTGCGGTTCAACGTCATTCGGCCGACCTCGTGCAACGGATAGTCGCTGTGCGGCCATACCTTGGTGAGGTCGAACGGGTTGTAGCGGTAGGTCTTGGCGTCTTCAAACGGCATGATCTGCACGTGCAGTGTCCAGCTCGGAAAGCTGCCGCCCTCGATCGACTCGTACAGATCGCGCTGGTGATAGTCGCCGTCGCTGCCGGCCAGCTGATCGCCTTCCTCCTGCGTAAGGAATTCGACGCCCTGATCGGTCTTGAAGTGATACTTCACCCAGAACAGCTCACCGGCCGCGTTCACCCAGCTATAGGTGTGGCTGGAGTAGCCGTTCATATGGCGCCAGCTCTTGGGGATACCGCGGTCCCCCATCAACCAGGTGACCTGGTGTGCGGATTCCGGCGACAGCGTCCAGAAGTCCCACTGCATGTGGTGGTCGCGAAGGTTGGAGGACTGCAGGCGTTTCTGCGAGCGAATGAAGTTCTGGAATTTCAGCGGGTCCCGGATGAAGAACACCGGGGTGTTGTTGCCGACGAGATCGAAGTTGCCCTCGGTGGTGTAGAACTTCAACGCGAACCCGCGGGGATCCCGCCACGTGTCTGGGCTGCCGCGCTCACCGGCGACGGTCGAGAACCGGGCAACCATCTCGGTCGTGGTGCCAGGCTGCAGAAACGCCGCCCGGGTGAATGGGCTGACGTCCTGGGTCACCTCGAACGACCCGAATGCGCCGCCACCCTTGGCGTGGGGCTGGCGCTCCGGAATGCGCTCACGGTTGAAGTTCGCCATCTGCTCGATCAGGTAGTGGTCCTGCAGCAGAATCGGGCCGTCAGGCCCGACGGTCAGTGAGTGTTCGAAGTTTGGGGCCGGCGCACCGGCATCCGTCGTCGCATACTTCTCTGTCATCTTTCGTGCCTCTCTCAGGCTGTGGGCGCCTTACAGGGAGCGGGTACCCGCCTTGCACGGATTTGCCCCAAACAACCGAAAGCCCAGCGCCCTCGGGGGGAAGAGGGCGCTGGGCAGCTCGGTAATTACGTCAGGGACGCGGTGTTGGGCTGGCGGTCGCACCGGGGCCGGTGCTCCCCGGACCACCCGGGGCGAAGCCGGGGCCACCCGGGCCGCCGCCGGGTCCACCCGGGCCGCCGCCGGGTCCTCCCGGGCCCCAAGGCCCGAAGCCCGGCATCATTCCATCGCCGTGATGATGGAACTGCTGGCCGCTATCGCCATCACCGCCGTGGTGATGGTGCCAGCCGCCGTGGCCGCCGCTGTGGCGTCCGAGGGCGAATCCGGTGAAGAAGACGGCGCCGACGATGAAGATCGTGCCGGCGACGATGGCAACCCACGCGACGGCCTGGTAGAGCCGGTTGGGACGGGTATGAACTTCCACCGGCCCGTAGTACGCGCGCGGCGGTGGCGGGGGTTCGAGAGTGGCAACGGGACTGGTTGCGGGCTCGTCGGCCCGCTCGGGTGTTTCGGTCATGAATCGATCATGCGAGCCTGCTGCCCAGTGCGGGCTAGGTCGGACCTTTGAGTTGACTATGAATGAGGACCCGCACGGGATGGTTGCCGGTGCCGGTGGGCACGGGGTAGCACTGGACAGCGCCAGCGAACTTTGCAACTATATCGCAGGGGTTGCTTCTAAGGAGAGTTCACGGTGCTGTTCTATCTCTATCTCACCGGCATGCCTCTGGCCACCTTCCTGGTATGGGTGTTCTCAGAAGCCTTTCGCGCAGGTGAGGCCGTGCGCGACCGCGTTCGCTTCCCACTCATCGTGGCGTCAGGGTTGCTGTGGCCGGTGTTACTCCTGGGAGTTGCTCAAATTCAACTACTGCGCATACGGGCGAAGCTGATCAACCCACTCACCACGGCTTGATCGGGTTGACCGCAAACTGGAGCACTCGGTAGGGCGCTCGGTCGCGCGGCGTGGTGTTCCACTGGCTGATAAAGACCCGCACTTCATCGAGCGTCGAGCCTGGCGAGATATAGCCGCCGTATGGCTGCGCAAGCCGGTTGTCGTCCGGTGCCGGCAGGCTATCCACCGGGTCGGGCCAGTCCCCCGCATGCACCACCGTCGTCACCGGAGCGGCGCCCAGACCGGTCGGGTCGTAGGCCACCCGCATCTCCATGTTGCCGGTGCTGGCATTGAAATAGGACAGCACGGGTTTGCCGTCGACCTCGCGGAAACTCATCTCACCGATCTTGTCCGGCCACAACGGTGTCGGCGTCTTGTTCCAGCCGCCGCTTGGGCCAGCCGCCCAGCCCTGCCATCGTGAGCGGTCGGTGAACGTCTCCGGAGTGGCGCGGTACAACACCGCCGGACCGGACCGATCGAAATTATTGGCCACGACGTACACCCAGCCGGTCTGTGAGTCCGGCGTGGGGATCGGGTCGTAGTAGCCGCTGATCTGGGTCTGACGCCCGCCCGCGTGGGCCGCGTCGCGCAGCGAACCCGGTACGGTCTGCCAACCGCCCTGTCCTGCTTGCGCTTTCACCAACCGCGAGGTGTGCGGAACCAAGTCCTTGGTGGTGGTCACCAGCAGGTAGTTCTGCCGGTTGATCTGCACGACGCCTGCCGGCAGCTGCGAGGAACCGGCCGGGGCGGGGTCAGCCAGCAGTGGCTTGTCCACGCCGGTGACTCCGGTGTAGCGCACCCCATCGGGGTCGTCGACCGAGTCACCGGAAACATGCAGAGCCACCGGTGAGAACCAGCCGCCGAACCCGACGCCCTGACCGGCGAAGCTATCGCCACAGATCTGCAGTAATTCGGTTGGGAATTCCATGAACTCGCACAGATCGGTGGCGCCGATACCGTAGTCGCGAGTCGGGGTTCCGGTGCCGGCGATCGGCCCGATCCGCACCACCTGACCTGGAGCGAGCGGCGCCAGGATCGGATCGGGTGCCGGGCTCGGCGGGTCCGCGGTCGCAACCGGCGACAGCACGAGTGCCGAGATCGACGAAATAGCGCAGATTGCCCGCAGTTTCACGCCCAAACGTCGGTTTCGGCGCAAGAGGAACCCGCCTCAGAGCTCGGCGGCAAGCAGCTCGGCGATCTGAATGGTGTTGAGTGCTGCACCTTTTCGCAGATTGTCGCCCGAGAGGAACAGCGCCAGCCCACGACCGCCCGGCACGCCGGGATCCTGGCGGATACGTCCGACCAGGGTCTCGTCCACGCCGGCGGCGGCCAACGGCGTCGGTACGTCGACGAGCTTCACCCCGGGTGCGTCAGACAGCAGCTCGGCAGCACGTACGGGCGAAATTGGTTGGGCGAATTCGGCATTGATCGACAGCGAGTGCCCCGTGAAGACCGGCACCCGCACACAGGTACCGCTGACCAAGAGCTCGGGGATACCGAGGATCTTGCGACTCTCGTTGCGCAGCTTCTGGTCCTCGTCGGTCTCCCCCGAGCCGTCGTCGACCAGCGAACCGGCCAGCGGCACCACGTTGAACGCAATGGGCGCAACGTATTTCACCGGCTCAGGAAAGTTCAGTGCGGCGCCGTCGTGCACCAGTTCCTCCGCGCCGTCGATCACCGCGCGCGCCTGGGTGGCCAGCTCGTCGACACCGGCCAGACCACTGCCCGACACCGCTTGATAGGTCGAGGCAATCATCCGCACCAGCTGCGCCTCGTCATGCAGCACCTTGAGCACCGGCATTGCGGCCATGGTGGTGCAATTCGGGTTGGCGATAATGCCTTTGGAAAGGGATCGAGCGCGGTTTCCGACATCTCTTGCGAAGTTGACCTCCGACACCACCAGTGGAACGTCGGGGTCCTTGCGCCAGGCCGACGAGTTGTCGATGACCACCACGCCCGCCTCGGCGAACCGCGGCGCCTGTACCCGCGACATCGTCGCGCCCGCCGAGAACAGTGCGATGTCCAGGCCCGAAGGGTCGGCGGTCGCGGCGTCCTCGACCTCGATCTCCTGCCCGCGGAACGGCAGCTTCTTGCCGGCCGAGCGGGCCGAGGCGAAGAACCGCACGCTGGTGACCGGGAAGTCGCGCTCCTCCAGCAGAGCGCGCATCACCTGGCCGACCTGGCCGGTGGCTCCCACGACGCCGATGTTGACCATGGCTACCGCCCCGTTCCGGCGTAGACGACGGCTTCTTCCTCGCCGCCGAGGCCGAACGCCTCGTGCAGCGTGGCGACAGCCTTGTCTAGCTCGGTGTCCTTGACCAGCACCGAGATTCGGATCTCAGACGTCGAGATCAGCTCGATGTTCACGCCGACGCGGGCCAGCGCCTCACAGAAGGTCGCGGTCACGCCGGGGTGGCTGCGCATGCCCGCGCCCACCAGCGACACCTTGCCGATGTGGTCGTCGTAAAGCACCTTGGTGAAGCCGATCTCGCCCTGCAGGGCAGTCAGCTTCTCGACCGCGGTCGGGCCGATGTCGCGCGGGCAGGTGAAGGTGATGTCGGTCTTGCCGTCCTCGATCTTCGAAATGTTCTGCAGCACCATGTCGATGTTGATGTCAGCATCGGCGACGGCACGGAACACCTTGGCGGCATAGCCCGGTACGTCGGGCAGACCGACAACGGTGACCTTGGCCTCGCTGCGGTCGTGGGCAACTCCGGTCAGGATGGCGTCTTCCATAGGGATGTCCTCGATAGATCCTGTGACGATCGTGCCGGGTTTGTCGGTGTACGACGACCTGACGTGAATCGGAACGTTGTAGCGGCGGGCGTATTCCACACAGCGAAGCATCAGCACCTTGGCACCGCACGCCGCCATCTCGAGCATTTCCTCGAAGCTGACTGTGTCCAGGCGATGCGCGTTGGGCACGATGCGCGGATCGGCGGTGAAGATGCCGTCGACATCGGTGTAGATCTCGCAGACGTCGGCGTGCAGGGCGGCGGCCAACGCGACGGCGGTGGTGTCCGAGCCGCCGCGGCCCAGAGTGGTGACGTCCTTGGTGTCCTGGCTGACGCCCTGGAACCCGGCCACCAGCACGATCTGTCCCTCGTCGAGCGCCGACTGCAGCCGGGTGGGCGTGACGTCGATGATCTTGGCGTTGCCGTGGGTGCCAGTCGTGACAACGCCGGCCTGGGACCCGGTGAAGCTGCGGGCCTCGGCTCCCAGCGACTCGATGGCCATGGCGACCAGCGCGTTTGAGATCCGCTCACCTGCGGTCAGCAGCATGTCCAGCTCACGGGCGGGCGGTGCCGGGCAGACCTGCTTGGCCAGGTCAAGCAGCTCGTCGGTGGTGTCACCCATGGCGGAGACGACGACCACGACGTCGTTGCCGGCCTTCTTGGTCTCGACGATGCGCTCGGCGACTCGGCGAATCCGGTCGGCGTCCGACACCGAGGATCCGCCGTACTTCTGCACGACGAGCGCCACTGTCTGCCCTTTCGAAAGAGTGGGATGTCGGCTTTAAGGATAAGGGGTCAAAGCACCTGCTTTTGCCGCCCGGATCGGCGGTAACGTCTCACCAGTGGCTGACCAACGCGCCGTCCCACCCTCAGACCGTGGCGCCCGCACCCTGGTGCCGATCCACCCGCCGATCGCCGCCAGGTGGAGTCCGCGCGCCTTCGACCCGGATGCGGTGATCACGTCTGAGCAGCTGATCGCGCTTTTGGAGGCCGCTCGCTGGGCCGCGACGTGGGGGCATCGCCAGCCGGTGCGGTTCGTGGTCGGCGTGCGGGGTTCGGACCCGTTCAGCACGATGACCGGCCTGCTCCGCCGCGGCAACAGCTACGCCAACGCGGCCGGCGCACTGATCCTGGTGTGCGCCGATGCGGGAGAAGATGACCGGACCGCGCTGTACTCGGCGCTCGACGCCGGTGCCGCAATCGCGAACCTGTCCATCGAGGCCGTGGCCCGCGGCCTGATCGTGCATCCGATGGCCGGCTTCGATGTCGACGGCGCCCGTGCCGCATTCGCCCTGCCGGACGGGGTGCACCCGCTGGCGGTCGTCGCCGTCGGATCCCAGGGCGACTACGTGACGACGGCCCCGGAGGTCGCTGAGCGCGACGCGCGGCCGCGGGAGCGGCTACCGCTGGACGAGATCGTGCTCAATTGGTCAGGAGCAGGTTTTCCGCAGGTCCCCGAGCTTGGTGACGATCCGCTCGTTGAGCAGTGACATCTCGTACATCTGAGGTGGCGGCGGCGCACCCGGTGCGCGGGCTTGAGTCTGCGAGCGCAGCGTCGGCAGGCCTGTCACGAACTGGTTGGCCAGCTGGGCGATCTCGGTTGTTTGCGCCGCCAGGCCGGGATCGGTCACCTTTTGAGAGCGCTCCGCCAGGCCGTCCGCCCACTGCTGGTAGGCGGCGTCCTCGGCGACCGTCGGGATCCCCTCATTGCCCTTGGAATCGATCTTGGCGGCCTGCGACCGACTGAAGTCCAGGAAGTCGATCACCGGCTTGCATTTCTCGGGCGGCCCGTCGAAATATTTCGACCAAACGGCCACACCCACCGCAATGACCAGTACGGCGATCGTGAGGATCCACCGTGGTCGTCGTCGCATATCGCCTTCCTGAAGTCGATCGCCCTGATTCCGAGGACATGGACGGGCCGGATTCAATCCGTGCGACCGCGATCAGTCGTGGAAGTCGGGATAGGCGGTCACCGCCAGGAATCGGATGGGCAGCCGAACCAGATCGCGGGGACCATGCAGCCCTTCGCCGTCCAGAAGCAGCGTATCACCGGGTCGCATGGTGTATTCGCTGTCGTTGTGCCCGTACACCATCACGCCTTCCAGCATGTAGAGGAGCTCGGTGCCCGGATGCTGGAATAGCGGAAAGGGTTCGCTCTTGTCAGTCAACGTGACCAACACCGGTTCGAGCCTCTTGTGTTGGCCCCGCAGGGCACCCAGCAGCTCGTAGTGGTGCCCGACGCGGGTGCCGCGTCCCACGATCACCGACCCCTTGGCCGCCTCGGTGAATACGGCTTCGCGGCCGTTGTCGGCTCCACGAAACAGCGCGGTGACCGGTACATCCAAGGTGTCAGCCAGTTTCGCCAGAGTGGTGAGGCTGCAAGAAGTCTGGGCATTCTCGATCTTGGAGAGCATTGCCTTCGACAGACCTGTCTTGGCGGCCATTTCCGCAACCGACAGCCCGGTGGCGCGCCGCAATGCGCGGACCTGAGCGGCAATGGCCAACTCGAGTGTCGGCCGGCGCGCAGTCGTGCTGGACACTTCCCGCTCCGTGGGTGCGGGGTCGCCGCTGTCGCGGTGTATGCGCCCTTGCAGCTCGGTCATCGGGCGATTTTATCGCAGGGTCTACTGTCAGTGGACGCAACAACCCACGGGCACGACAACCAAAGACTGTGTCGCCGCCGCCCTACCCAGCACGATCGGCGCAGCGACTACCCGGCCTTCGGCATCGAGTCCACGGTTGCGATCGGCCGAAGGCGCCGGCGGAGCTGGCTGTGTAGGTCGCCCTCGATGAGGCGGCGAAGCCGGCCTGCGCTCGAGCCTGCCACGATCACGCGGGTGGCACCGCGACGCCGCACGATGCGCGGAATCGCGCGGTGGGCATGGCGGGTGACGACGATCTGCCCATCGACGTCCACCCCGGCCTTCCGCAGCCGATTGACGGTCGTGGTGATGGCCTCCTCGGCTGCCGCACGTTCCCGGGCGGTGGGCATGAGACCTGGGTTCGGCATCCCGAGCGAATATCCGTGAATCTTTAGCGGAAGCACAACGGCCACAGTGCAATTGGCTTCGCAAGCAGCCGCGATGAGGTCTGCGCAAGCCGCCGCATCCGGCCTCAGGACGATCACCAGGTCGCGGGGCGAGTCCGGCGGTGCATCACCCCTGCGCGCCCCGAGGCGCCGCAGTACCGCGGTCACGCGGGTTCCGCCACCGACGTCGACGCCACGGTTATCCTTCGGTCGGCGATACGTCGCCAGAAGTGCAGCGGGACATAGGCGGCCAGCACAAGCAGCCCCACGAAGAACAGCGAATGGCTTTGCGTTCCGACCACAATCGACGGACTGTTCCAGCCGCCGAAGACCCACAGCACCGCACAGAAGATCCCGACAGCGAGCGCCACCCACCTCATGAAGCCAGGCAGCCGGACGGGTCGCTCAATCGCGGGGCGTAATTGCCGGTGCGCGAAGTAGGCGAAAAAGGCCATGCCACAGGCGAAGAGATAGCCGATATTCGAGATGATGTAGATGCGCAGCGGGCTGCCGAAAAGCAGGATGACGATCGAGCAGACGACATTGAAAGCCATTGCCCGGCCGGGAACACCGTGTTTATTCAAGCGACCGAACCAGCGGGGCAATACGCCGTCCTCGGCCGTCTGGTACAGCGAGCGTGCGCAGCCCATGATCGCGTTGAGGACCGACAGCAACAGCGCCACGATCAAAGGCAGCCCGATCGCCCACTGGACCCACCCACCGGACGTACCGGTGATCTTGTTGATGAACGTGGAGAAGATGGTCAACGGGTCGGCATTGTCGGCCACGCCCAACACCAGCACGAGCACCACCGCGGTCATCACGAAGATGAAGAAGCCATAGATTCCTTCGACTGTCATCGCGATCTTGGCGTCGCGGGCCGGGTTCCGGCACTCACCGAGATAACAGGCCGCCGCCTCCATGGCCAGCACCGACCACGTCATGACGAACATCCACGCGAGGATCAGCGTCGGGCTGCCGACCACACCCGGCGCGAAGTGGAAGCCAGACAGATTGCCGAACGTCATCGAACTCGGGCGGAAGAACGGCAGCAGGATGAGCAAAGTCAGCGGCGCCATGGACACGATGCCCATGACCGTCGCGAATCCGGCCCCCAGCTTGATACCAAAATAGGCCGGCACATACATGATCGCGATGGCGACGATGGAAATGATCAACACCGCCAGAGTTATCGGGCTCCCGATATCCCCGAACGGCAGGAACGACCGCCCCTGGGGGATCGAGAAGAGCTGCGTGATGTAGGCCGATGCCAGGATCATGTTGATGGGGGCCACCGGAAACCAGCCCAGCCAGTAGGCCCAAGCCGACAATCCGCCCAGATGAGTCGCGATGCCGGGATGTATGGGTTCGAAAGACTCTGTCGCATAGGAGGGAAGCCCCCCTGTGCGGTGTGGCATAACGGCCGCCAGTTCAGCCGCGAAAAGGCACAGCAGCACCCCCAGAGCTGTGGTCACCGCAATCAGTGGCACCGCAGCCGCGCCCAGCGACTGTACGGCTGGTGGAGCGATGCCCGTCACCAGGATCGGTCCGGCCAGGCCGATAACGAACGCACCCCACCAATTGGTGCCCTTGTGCAACCCTGAGTTCTCTGCGACGTTCGTGGACGTCATGTCGTGTTCCCTTCGCCTGCCGGCTCTAAGCCCAGTGGTCGTTATGCACTGTCAGTGGACGCCTCGGGTGTTTCACATAAATAAACCGTAAGTAACGATCGGAAACACTTGACCGCTTCGGTGGTCAGTCGGCACCGTCGGCACGCGAGCGCCCGACCACCCCACCGAGGTGCGGTTATCCAGCATTCCTTCAGCAATCTCGCAGAGAGTGGCGTGGCTCCGCGCTCGTGCGACAGGATCCGGATGGACATGCGGAACCCGATACGATGGTTTAATGTCATGAGATAGCGATTCCTCCTGAGAGACAAGGGCTCAGCATGGTCGGCAACCTGCAGACACTGGCACAAGACGCGGGTACCAAATTCGTGCTCGCGCTGTTCGTCGACCTGCGCGGCAAGCCGTGCGCGAAGCTCGTTCCGGTCGAGGCGATAGACCTCTTGGCCACCGAGGGCGTCGGATTCGCCGGATACGCCGTCGGAGCCATGGGCCAGGAGCCCAAAGACCCGGATATCATGGCGATCCCCGACCCCCAGTCGTTCACGCCGATCCCGTTCATCAAAGAGGGCCTGGCGATCGTGCACTGCGATCCGCACGTCGAGGGCCAGCCGTGGCCGTACGCACCGCGGGTCATTCTCAAGTCACTGATCCAGCGGGCCGCTGACGCCGGCTTCGAACCCTGGGTCGGCGCCGAGGTCGAATACTTCCTGCTGACCCGGGCGTCCGACGGCAGCCTGGCCACCGCGGACACCGCCGACACCGCGGCCCAGCCGTGTTACGACGCACGCGGCGTCACCCGGATGTACGACCACCTCACCGCCATCTCTACGGCGATGAACACCCTGGGCTGGTCGAACTACGCCAACGACCACGAAGACGGCAACGGCCAGTTCGAGCAGAACTTCCAATTCGCCGACGCGCTGACCACCGCGGACCGGGTCATCACGCTGCGCTACCTGCTGTCGATGATCGCCGCTGAACGCGGCATGGTCGCCACCTTCATGCCCAAGCCGTTCTCCGATCGCACCGGCAGCGGCTTACATCTGCACCTGTCGCTGACCAGCGGCGGCGCGCCGGTGTTCCCCGAAAACTCCGACGACCGCGGGCTGGGACTATCCCCGACCGCTTATTCGTTCATCGGCGGCATTCTCGATCACGCCTGCGCATTGCAGGCCGTTGTAGGGCCAACGGTCAACTCCTACAAGCGAACCGGAGCGCTGACCACAGCCTCGGGCGCATCCTGGGCGCCGAAGCTACCGACGTACGGCGGCAACGACCGCACCCACTACATCCGCGTCCCGGACTCCCAGCGGGTGGAGCTACGCGGCGGCGATGGATCGGCCAACCCGTATCTGGCCATCGCAGCGGCTCTGGGTGCCGGCATCGACGGCATCAAGCGCAGCCTCGACCCCGGCGCGATCGGAAGTGCGACCGGCCGCACCGCCCTGCCTCCCACGCTGTTGCACGCCGTCGAAGAGTTCGAGGGTGACGCGGTGATCACTGGTGTGCTTGACGCCGTCGGCGCCGGGGTGGCCAGCTATTTCGCCGGGATCAAACGCGACGAGTTCTTCGCCTACCACAGCACGGTCAGTCCGTGGGAGGTCGACCAGTACCTGACCGCATTCTGACCGGCGAGGAAGGAATAACCATGTGCGGGATCGTGGGTCTTCACCTGCGCAACCCTGAGCTCTATCCCCGGCTCGGTGAACTGCTGACGGGCATGCTCTGTGAAATGTCTGGCCGCGGAAGCGATTCAGCCGGCGTGGCGGTCTACGGCGATCCCCGATGGTCGCCGCCCGGGCAGGGCACCGTGTCCGTCCTCGACGTCGATGACAGCCCGGAGCAGATGACTGCCGCACTGCATGCGGCGTTGGGCGTCGACGTGTCGGTGCACCGCGTCGACGAGACGCTGCTGGTGTCGGCCGATGCCGCACCGGAGACTTTGCACGCGGCCGTCACCGCACACTACCCGCACGCGCTGATCGCCGGCTTTGGCCGAAACTTAGCTGTGCTCAAGGGTGTTGGCCATCCCAAGGCGCTCACCGAGGCCTGGGGCCTGGCCAAAGCCCAAGGCTGGCAGGGCGTAGGCCACACCAGGATGGCCACCGAGTCCGCGGTGATCCCGGCCGGCGCTCACCCGTATGCGGTGGGGCCGGATCAATGCCTGGTGCACAACGGTTCATTCGCCAACCACGCCACAATCCGCCGCGACCTCATGGCGGCCGGCGTCGCCTTCGACAGCGAGAACGACACCGAGGTCGGTGCGCGGTACGTGGCCGAGCAGCTGGCGCGCGGCCGGGATGTGGAGACAGCCCTGAAGGAGTTGTGTGCCACATTCGACGGCTTCTACACCCTGCTGGTGTCCAACCACGACTCGTTCGCCGTCGTCCGCGACGCGATCGCCTGCAAGCCGGCCGTGATAGCCGAGACCGGGGAATGGGTAGCGATGGGCAGCGAATACCGTGCGCTGGCAGGGCTTCCCGGAGTCGAGAAGGCGGCGATCTGGGAGCCCGAGCCAGAGGTGGTGTACGCATGGACGAGGTGATCCGCCGGGCAGAAGCGCAGCGGCCCGGGGATACAACCCGGTTCGACTTGAGCACGACACCGCTGCGTGAGGTGAATGCCGCCCTGCACGCGCCTGGCATCTGCGGTGATTTCCTGATCACCAACCCTGCTGGCGCCCACAACGTGGCGGTCGGCCTCGACGCGCCGATCCACGTCGAGATCGACGGCCACGTCGGCTATTACGCCGCGGGGATGAACAAGCACGCCGAGGTCACCGTGGACGGCAACGCCGGCACCGGGGTGGCCGAGAACATGATGAGCGGCACCGTCTGGGTCAAGGGCAACGCGTCCCAGTCAGCCGGTGCCACCGCACACGGTGGGCTGCTCGTCATCGAGGGTGACGCCGCGGCTCGGTGCGGGATCTCGATGAAAGGAGTCGACATCGTCGTCGGTGGCGACGTCGGTCACATGAGCGCGTTCATGGCTCAAGCCGGCCGCCTGGTGATTCGCGGGAATGCCGGGGAAGCACTGGGTGATTCGATCTATGAAGCGCGCCTGTACGTCCGCGGCGCGGTGGCCTCACTCGGAGCCGACTGTATTGCGAAGGAGATGCGGGCCGAACACCACGAAGAGCTCGGCCGCCTGCTGAAGGCCGCCGGCTTCGAGGACGACGACACCGCCGCCTACACCCGCTATGGCTCCGCCCGTCAGCTTTACCACTTCCACGTCGACAACAGCGCGGTTTATTAGATGACATACAACCAAGACGATCGTGCCCGCCTGGGCCTGCGTGAATCGGCGACCTTCGACCGCGCCACCATCGCGGGGATTCAACGTGCCGCCGAGACCGGCATCTACGACATCCGCGGCTGGGGCGCCAAGCGTCCACTACCCCACTTCGACGACCTGCTTTTCCTGGGTGCGTCGATGTCGCGCTACCCGCTGGAGGGCTACCGCGAACGCTGCGGCACCGACGTAGTGCTTGGTGGCCGGCATGCCAAACACCCTCTGCATCTGGATATTCCGGTGACCATCGCCGGCATGTCCTTCGGTGCACTGTCAGGCCCGGCCAAGGAGGCACTGGGCCGCGGCGCAAGTGAGGTCGGCACGTCGACCACCACCGGCGACGGCGGCATGACCACCGAGGAACGGGGTCAATCCAAATATCTTGTTTACCAATATCTTCCGTCGCGCTACGGGATGAATCCTGACGACTTGCGCAAGGCCGACGCCATCGAAGTGGTCCTCGGACAGGGCGCCAAGCCCGGTGGTGGCGGAATGCTGCTGGGGCAGAAGATCTCCGAGCGGGTTGCCGGGATGCGCACCCTGCCTGAGGGGATCGATCAGCGCTCGGCCTGCCGGCACCCAGACTGGACCGGACCCGACGACCTGACCATCAAGATCAACGAGCTGCGCGAGCTCACCGATTGGGAAAAGCCCGTCTACGTCAAGGTCGGCGCCACCCGCACCTACTACGACGTGAAGCTGGCGGTGGCCGCAGGCGCCGACGTGGTCGTCGTCGACGGGATGCAGGGTGGCACCGCCGCCACCCAGGACGTCTTCATCGAGCATGTGGGCATCCCCACGCTGGCCGCGGTTCCGCAAGCGGTACAAGCACTCTCAGAACTCGGGGTTCACAGAAAGGTTCAGCTGATCGTCTCCGGCGGCATTCGCACCGGTGCCGACGTCGCCAAGGCCATGGCGCTGGGCGCCGACGCCGTCGCGATCGGCACCGCCGCGCTCATCGCACTGGGTGACAACAGCCCGAAGTACGCCGCCGAGTACGAAAACCTCGGCAGTGCAGCCGGTTTCTACGACGATTTCCAGGACGGACGCGACCCGGCCGGTATCAGCACTCAAGATCCCGAGCTGGCGGCCCGCCTGGACCCCGTGGAGGGCGGCCGGCGGTTGGCCAATTACCTGCGGGTGCTCACCATGGAAGCCCAGACCATCACGCGGGCCTGCGGCAAGGCCCACCTGCTGCACCTGGAACCCGAGGATCTCGTCGCGGTGACCATCGAGGCCGCGGCGATGGCCCGGGTGCCGCTGGCCGGTACGTCGTGGATTCCCGGGGCGGGCTTGTGAGCGAGACAGCCGACGTCGTCATCGTCGGCGGCGGCATCGAGGGATGTGCTGCGGCCTGGGCTCTGAGCCAACGTGGCATCACTGATGTGGTTGTGGCAGAACGTAATACCGTCGCATCAGGAATGACCGGCAAGTCGAGCGGGATTGTGCGCTGTCATTACGGAGTGAGCTCGCTGGCCGCGATGGCGACCGTCGGCCTCGAGGTGTTCGAAAAAGCCGAGGAGATCTTCGGCGACGATATCGGCTTCCGACAGACCGGGTATGTCGTCGGGGTCGGCGAACCCAACGTCGACGCGCTGCGCAAGAGCATGGCCGCCCAGCGCGCCGTGGGCGTACAGACCGAGGAGATCGGCACCGACGAGGTGGCCCGGCTGTGGCCGTTCGCCGACCTGTCGCCGTTCGCCGCGTTCGGCTGGGAAGCGCGAGGAGGTTACGGCGACGCCTACCAGACCGCACAGGCGTTCGCCGTCGCCGCACGCGGCGTCGGCGTGCGAATCCGACAGGGCGCCATGGTAACCGGACTGCTCACCAATGGTGACGCGGTCACCGGGGTGCGGCTGGCCGACGACAGCCAGATCAGCGCGGGCAGCGTCGTCGTCGCCACCGGGGTGTGGACACGGCCGTTCCTGGCGCCCTACGGCATCGACGTGCCGATCCGGGTGGTTCGCGAGCAGATCGTGATGGTCTCCCCCGGCGTCGAACTCGGGCCGGTGCCGGTGTTCTCCGATCTGGTGTCGCTGCAATATGTGCGCCCCGAGGTCGGCGGCGACGTGCTGTTCGGCAACAGCGACCTGTCCGACGTCGCAACCGTGGACCCCGACGACTACCTGAATCGTGCCACCGAGGATTTCGTCGACCTCACTGTCGACAAGGTGGGCACTCGCTTCCCCGGATTCACCGACGCCGCCATCACCACCAGCTACGCCGGCTGTTATGACGTCACTCCGGACTGGAATCCGGTGATCTCGGCCACCAGCCACGACGGACTGTTCGTTGCGGCCGGCTTCAGCGGTCACGGATTCAAGATCGCGCCGGCCGTCGGCCGGCTGGTGGCCGACCTGGTGGTCGACGGCCGCAGCAACGATCCGCGGATTCCCGAGACGGACTTCCGGTTGTCTCGGTTTGCCGAGGGTGAGCTGTTGAAGAGCCCGTATCCCTATGTCGGTGCCGGGCAGATGAGATAGACACACACCCCGGACCTGATTGACCTGCCGATTCGGTTTCTGTCGGTTATCGCGTTCCCGGACTTGCAGGTCTGACGCCCCGCGCCGACTGCCCTGTACCCGTAGGGGACGCCGTCTCTCTCGCGTCATCGGCGACCTTGCGGGCCGCGGACGGCCGCGTGGCGCCGCGGGCAGTCTTCTGCGCACCGGTGTCCGACGGCGCCCGACGCGTCAGGCCAACCGCGGGAGCAGGGGACGACGACGCCGGCTCGACTGATTCGGCGGTCGGCTTCGTCACGCTGGCCGACGGCTCGGGCGGCGACGGTGTCGCTATCTTCAGTGCCGCCGCGATCGCCGAGCGCACCTGCAGCAGATAGCCGAGGGGACCGGGGTTCAGCAGCCCGAACGACAGGTTGAAAAGCTGGGTCGAGCAGCAGTTCAGCGCGGTGTTGAGAAACACCGCCGGTGCGTCGATGAACGCCTGCACGACGGTCTGCGGGGTGGATGGGTACTTGGCCGTGTCGGCGATCAACTGCACGAGCATGACGCCGGGGGCGATGAACGACCCGACGAAGCTGAGCGGGACCAGGAACAGGTAACTGGACAAGGTAGCGCCGACATTGGCGAGGTGCTCGCCGATCGTCTTCACGACCTTGGCGGGGCTACCGCCGTCCTGGCCGGCAAGCCACTGCCCATACGTGGTGAAGTTCGACGCGAGCTGCGTCAGGATCGGCGTGGATGCGTTGGCGACAATCAGGGCCGACAGGTTGGCCAAGTCTTCGCTGACGTTGGCACCCAGGTCCTGCCAGGCTCCGGCGAGCGCGACGGGCGCGGCGCCAAGTACCGGCAACGGGGCCGCCGGCGGTGGCGGAGCGAACGCGATCGCCGTGGCGGTCGCAGCCGCCGCACCGGTCGCGAGCACTGATCTCATGCTCAATTGCATCCAACTACCCTCGTTCGGAGCTAACACGGCCGTCAATTTACCTTGGCTGACCAGATGCGGGTTGCGTATTGCCCGTGAACGTCCCGCCTAGTGCGGACTGCGGGCGCTCTGTCCCCGCCCGGCACGGCTATCAGCCGCGGATTTCGCAGCCGTCTTTTTCACGCTGGCCTGGTCGGCCGGCGCGGAGGAGTGCTGGGCTGCGTGGGGCGTCGCGGTGTGGGCTCTTTTCGGAAGAGCTACAGAGGCTCGGGTGGCAGACGCAGCACCGGCCACAGCCGCTGTTGCAGCCGTCGGCGGGAAGAAGAAATCGAGTAACCGACCGGAAAGGGACAGCAGTGGTGACCCGTTGCAGAGCCGATAGAAGCAGATCACTCCCTGCAGCAGTCCGAGGGTGACGATCGGCACCACTAGAGGCGAGGTGACGATGAACAACCCAGTCCGGATCGCCCGGTCGATCCGATCCCGCACGACTTCGAAATCGTCCACCGCGCTGCTGGCCACCGGCGACGCGGAGGCGGCCAACAACGCAATGTCCCTGACGTGTACGACGTGACTCACCGCCGGTGGTGCCATGTCTGGAGGCGCCGTCACCGAACCCGCCGTCACCGCGACACAAACACCAAGAGCGCAAACCGATCCCCGAACCCCCGCCCACATGGGCTGAGAAATTATCAGCTTTTTCTCAGGTTTGGGTTATTTGCGCACACATATTCACCAACTCGTACTTTGGCCAGCTGGCATGGCGGGAGTACAGTACGGAACTGTGCAGCGGGTGCTCCTTCTCGGACGCCGCGACGGGGTCTGATCCAGGCTGGCCTCCCGTCGCGGGTATTCGCGATGCGCCGGTCTGAAGTCCAATCCAAGACATCCCGGAGCCAATCGTGACCACCCAAAAGCCGACCATCGAGTCTGCGGACGCCTACGTATCTGCCCGCATCATCAAGACCCCCGCCGGGCCGCGCCGCGACGACCAGCCGTCCTGGAACACCCAGCGCGCGACGTCGATGCCGGTCAACCGATACCGCCCATTTGCTCAAGAAGTCGAGCCGATCGCCCTGGCCGACCGCACGTGGCCGGACAAGGTCATCGAGCGCGCACCCATGTGGTGCGCGGTCGACCTACGTGACGGCAACCAGGCGCTGATCGACCCGATGAGCCCCGCCCGCAAGCGTCGCATGTTCGAGCTGCTGGTCAACATGGGCTACAAGGAGATCGAAGTCGGCTTTCCGTCGGCCAGCCAGACCGACTACGACTTCGTTCGCGAGATCATCGAGCAGGGCGCCATCCCCGACGACGTCACCATCCAGGTGCTGACGCAGTGCCGGCCCGAGCTGATCACCCGCACCTTCGAGGCATGTCAAGGCGCCCCGAAGGCGATCGTGCACTTCTACAACTCGACGTCGATCCTGCAGCGCCGGGTGGTATTCCGTGCCAGCCGTGAGGAAGTCAAGAAGATCGCCACCGACGGTGCCCGCCTGTGCGTCGAGGAGGCGGCTAAGTACCCCGGCACCCAGTGGCGCTTCGAATATTCCCCTGAGTCCTACACCGGCACCGAGCTGGAGTACGCAGTCGACGTCTGCAACGCCGTCGCCGAAATCGTGCGCCCCACACCGGATATACCGCTGATCGTGAACCTGCCGGCGACCGTCGAGATGGCCACCCCCAACGTTTACGCCGACTCGATCGAATGGATGAATCGCCATCTGGCGCCTAGGGATTCGATCATCTTGAGCCTGCACCCGCACAATGACCGCGGAACCGCGGTAGCTGCAGCAGAATTGGGATACCAGGCCGGCGCCGACCGCATCGAGGGCTGCCTGTTCGGTAACGGTGAGCGCACCGGAAATGTATGCTTGGTGACGCTGGGGCTGAACCTGTACTCCCGCGGGGTGGATCCGCAGATCGATTTCTCCAACATCGACGAGATCCGCCGCACCGTCGAGTACTGCAACCAGCTGCCCGTGCACGAACGGCACCCCTACGGCGGCGATCTGGTGTACACGGCATTCTCGGGCAGCCATCAAGACGCCATCAACAAGGGCTTGGACGCAATGAAAGTTGCTGCGGACGAGGCGGATTCGGACGTCGACGATATCCTGTGGCAGGTCCCGTACCTGCCGATCGACCCCAAGGATGTCGGGCGCACCTATGAAGCCGTGATCCGAGTCAACTCGCAGTCGGGCAAGGGCGGCGTCGCCTACATCATGAAGGCCGACCACGGGCTAGTACTGCCGCGTCGGCTGCAGATCGAGTTCTCTCAGGCGATTCAGAAGATCACCGACGGTGAGGGCGGCGAGGTGTCGCCCAAGGAGATGTGGGACGCGTTCGCCGACGAGTACCTGTCGCCGATTCAGCCGCTGGAACGTATCCGCCAGAAGGTCGTCGGCGCAGAGGTCGACGGCGGCACCGATGTCATCGAGGCCACGGTGAAGATCGACGGGGTGGAAACCGAGATCGCCGGCCGGGGCAACGGGCCGCTGGCCGCATTCGTCGACGCGCTGGGCACCGTCGGTTTCGACGTCAGCGTGCTGGACTACTCCGAGCATGCGATGTCCGCTGGCGAGGAGGCCGCGGCCGCGGCCTACGTCGAGGCATCCGTCGGCGGGCGCACGGTGTGGGGTGTCGGCATCGCGACATCGATCACGACTGCATCACTGCGCGCGGTGGTCTCTGCCGTGAACCGCGCAGCGCGGTTAGGCTGAGAGCGGCGCGAATCAGCGCTCCCCCAACGACTTAAGGAGTAGGCCGTGGACTGGGGTTCAACATGGGATTTCCTGTGGCACTTCCTGATCATCTTCGCCTGGATCGCGTATTTGCTTGTGCTGTTCCAGATCCTGGTGGACCTGTTCTGGCGTGATCACACGACATCCGGCTGGATCAAGGCCGTCTGGGTGATCTTCCTGATCGTGTTCCCGTGGCTGACCGCGCTGGTCTATCTGATCGCGCGCGGACAGGGCATGGCCCAACGCGCTCGGGACGCCGCACTGACCGCCAAAAAGGAGACCGACGACTACATCCGGGATGCCGCCGGACGGTCGCCGGCGCAGGAGATCGAGCACGCCAAGCAGCTCTTGGACGCCGGAACGATCTCCCAGCAGGAGTTCGACTCACTGAAGGCCAAGGCCCTCTCCTAGGTCGCGACGACCGCACGAACAGCAGATAGATCAGCCCGGCGGGGTCATGCCCGCCGGGCTGATCGTCCGTGAGATTGCTGGATGCCAGCCCGCCCGAGCAGCCGGGCCGACAAAACCGCGACGCCCGCACGATTCATCGGAGTGGACGTCAAACAGAATCCGCCGGTGAAATATTCACCAGATCGTGGTTGCCATGGCGCGCAGTGCGTCGACAGCGGCCCCTAGCTCAGTGGATCACCGGAGCTGTCGTGGTGGTCGCAACCCCAGACACCAACGCAGGCGAAGGTGCCGTGGGTGTCGGGAATTTCGACTCCTGCCCGGAATCGGCCGAGGTGCGGTTGAAGGTGGAGCCGCTAATGGCCGCGGTGACGGCAAAGGTAGCCAGCAGCGCTATTGCCGCCACACCGAGGGTGGCGGCGAGTGCATTTTTCATATTCGAAGCTGCCTTCTGTCAACAAATTGTCAGTGGGCTCAACGTCAAGTTACGCCAACATATTTCGATTTCGCGTAAACCTCAGGGGGTTGACCAGAGACACACAGGAGGCTCTGAGGCTCGGCCGTTGTCGCAGCTAGGGGCGTTGCGGCGCTTGCTGAGCCACCAAACGAGGGATCTCATCGGCGCTTACCGGCCGGCCAAAGAAATAGCCCTGTCCGATGTCACAGCCGTGTTCCCGCAGCCACGCCGCGGTTTCGGCGTCCTCGACGCCTTCGGCGACCACCGTGATCCCGAGGTTGTGGTTCAGTTCGATCACCGCGCTGACCACGGCCGCGGCCCGCTCCTCGCTGGCCACCGAAGCGATGAAATGCCGATCGAGCTTGACTTCGTCGATCGGCAGATCACGGAGATAGCTGAAAGCTGAATAACCGCTGCCGAAGTCGTCGATCGAAATCCGGATCCCGTCGTCGCGCAGCCGTTGCAGTACCCCGGTTACGCGGCCGACCTCATCGAGCACCATGTCTTCGGTGATTTCGATGGTTAGCAGCCGTGCCGGCAGGTCGCGCTCCTGCAGCACGCTGCAAATCACGTCGGGTAGCTGCACGTCGCGCAGCAGTGGCGCGAAGAGGTTCACCGCAACCGGAACTTCCATCCCCATCGAAAGCCATCGTGCTGCGTCGTTGAGAACTTTGTTGAAGACCAGGTCGGTAACCGGCCGCATCAATCCGTGCCGCAGTATCAGTGGTAAGAACGCTGCCGGCCGTAGGACTTTCAGCCGCGGGTGGGGCCAGCGCAGCAGCGCTTCCACGCCCGCGATCCGGCCGGTGTTCAGGTCCAGTTTGGGCTGGTAGACCATGTCCAGGCCACCGCGGTCGATGGTGCGCCGCAGTTCCCCGAGCAGTCGCACCTGAGCCGCACCGCTTCCCACCGAACGGGTGTCGACGCCGTTCGGGACCTCCTCGGCCCGCGGGTCGAGCAACGTCATATCCGCGCTGAACGTCTGGACGGTCGAATTGCGGGAACGTTTGGCGAAGTACATCGCGATATCGGCCCTGCGTACGAGTTCATCGGGTGCGACATCAGAGTCGGCCGGCGAGGTGACCGCCATACCTGCACTTGGTCGCATCAAGATCTCGTGGCCGTCAATGGTGAACGGGGTGTCGAATGACGCAATCACGCGCTCACACACCAGGTGTGCCTCGTCGACTCCGCTCTCGAGTAGCAGTGCGAATTCGTCACCGCCGACCCGTGCGACAGTATCTCCCGGCCGTATGCAACCGGCGATGCGCTCGCCCACGCGGATCAGGAGGCTGTCGGCGGCGGGATGACCCATGCTGTCGTTGATCAGCTTGAAGTCATCGAGATCCAGCGACACCACCGCCACCGCGCGATCGTCGCGACGCCGCAGAGCCATCACGTGAGCCAGCCGATCCTGGAACAGGGTGCGGTTGGCCAGCCCGGTCAGCGGATCGCGCAACGCCTGGTCGGCCGCGGCAGCGAGCAACCGCCGGTTCTCCAGCCCGGAGAGCACCTGGCGTAGGCAGATCAGCGCCATCAGGACTGGCACGCCGATCTGCAGGACACCGGTGAATCCGAGCGCCGGCCCGATAGTGCCCGCGATCAACAGCGGTACATACGGCACCCACAAGGCGATCGAAGACTGCGGCACGGTTGTCGGCGGCGTTGGCGGCCGTGGCCGTCTGCTGAGCAGTGCGGCCGCGCCGAAGCACGACATTCCGAGCACCCAGCCGATGCTGGTGAGGTGGCCGGGGTGGTAGCGGTCAGCACCCTGGAGGAACGCGAACGAGACCCCGGAGAACGCCATCAGAGTGACGGCGGCCATGAGAAGCCACATCACCACGCTGTTGCCGGTTCCGGATCGAGCGACGAACACCACCGCGGCCACGAAGATGACCAGGATGAACAGCGGGTACAGCAGCGCGCGCCCTTGCATGACAGTGTCCACCCGCGTGGCCTGATACACGTTGCCCAGGACTGCCACCCACAGCACCAGGAACAGCGCCAGGGCGGCGACCAGCGCATCACAGAGCAATCGGACGCGGGAGCCCCGCGTCGGTTCGGCCGGAAATTGCACGAACGCGACGGAGACCAGCACGACAAATGCGAGGTAGAGGAAGTCCGCCGGCGATGGGAACACCGGCCGCAAGACGAGGGTGTACAACGCCCTGGTCAGCTCGCCCGCGGTCCACGCGGCCAAGGCGAGCGCCATGGTGGTCCAGGCGGTGCGGTTTCGTCCGTGGCTGGCGCGGGCCGCAACAGCGGAGCAGGCGGCTGCATAGGACCCGAAAGCCGCGAACACGAGAGCGTCGACAATCCGAACGGTGCTGTCGCCACCCCACTTGTAGGTGAACGCGATCGCCAGCAGCAGACAGCCGATCACCGAGGAAATGATCGGCAGCGTCGATCGCGCCCCGCTCGTGCGCTCGTCCACTACATCACCACCCGAGTGGCGATGTTAGCGAAGCAACACCTCAGAACAGCGCGAACTGCTGACCCTGGTCCACCGAGGGAGCGAAATCGTCAATCCCTGTGCCGTTGGCCACCGAGGCAACCGAATCCATGAACTGCCGGTCGGAGACCACCGGCACCCCGAGCTCACGCGCCAGGTAGCCCTTGCCCTGTTCAGGCGTCCGCTCGTTACAGATGACCAGTGAGGTCTGCGGGTCGACACCGTCGGAGTACGCCAGCCCGGCGTGAATGATGCGCTCGACGAGTTCTTCGTGCGTGCGCTCCACCTCGGCCGACAGGGCGACGCGCATGCCCTGGACCAGCGGGCCGCCGCGGCGGTACGGACCGGGATTCAGGTAGGGGCAGGGCATCCGGGAGGCCAGCATCTTCAGCGGGCGCAGTTCGTCGTGCGTCACCCGGCCGTTGGGCCAGCGGCGCCGCGTCGCGGGCCGCACGGGCAACCACACCTCGCGGTCGCGGGCGCGCTGCAGCGCCGGCGCCAGGACCCGGGACAGCACCAGGGCGTCGTCGAACGCGTCGTGGGCCCGGGTCTGAGGTACCGCCCAATGCCGGGCCAAGGTTTCCAGACGCAGATTGTCCAGGCCGAGGTCCAGGCGACGGGCCAGCTCGACGGTGCACATCACGGTGTCGACCGGCAGCGCGGTGTCGGCCAGTTCGGCCTCACTGGCGAGGAAGGCATAGTCGAACGCCACGTTGTGGGCGACCAGGGTGCGGCCGTGCAGCAGGTCGATGACGTCGGGGGCGATATCGGCGAACGTCGGCTGGTCTTCCAGCATCTCCGAGGTCAGGCCGTGGATGTGTGTAGGACCGGGATCGACGCCGGGATTGAGCAGGCTGACCACCGAGTGTTCGACACGTCCCTGCGGGTCCAGGGCAAGGGCGGCGAGGCTGATGATCCGGGCGTAGCCAGGGCGAAAGCCCGAGGTCTCAACGTCAACGACGACCCAGCCGTCGCCCGGCTCGCGGGCGGGTCGACCCCAGGTGTGGCTCACACAGTCAGGATGGCACGCAGGTCCGACAGTGCCTGGGACATCGAATCCGTGTCGGCCTGCGGCTCGTGAGGCACCTAAACTTGCCTCCGATGCCTAGGCCGACGATGACATTGCGGGGGCGCGCCGCGCTGGCCGCCGGTTCCGCCGCGCGCTGGGCTTCCCGGGCGACCGGCCGCGGCGCCGGCGCCATGATCGGCGGTCTGGTCGCGATGACCCTCGATCGCTCGATCCTGGGCCAGCTCGGCACTGGCCGCCGCACCGTCGTCGTGACGGGTACAAACGGCAAGTCGACCACGACGAGGATGACGGCCGCCGCACTGGCCACTCTCGGTCCCGTCGCCACCAATGCCGAGGGCGCCAACATGGACGCTGGACTAGTGGCGGCACTGGCCGGCTCACGCGATGCGTCGCTGGCCGCGCTCGAGGTCGACGAGATGCACGTCCCGCATGTCGCCGACGCGGTCGACCCCGCGGTGATCGTGCTGTTGAACCTCTCTCGTGACCAGCTGGACCGCGTCGGCGAGATCAACCACATCGAACGCACCCTGCGCACCGGGCTGGCCCGGCACCCCGACGCAGTCGTCGTCGCCAACTGTGATGACGTGCTGATGACCTCGGCGGCCTACGACTGTCCCCGCGTTGTGTGGGTCGCCGCGGGCGGTGGCTGGGCCAACGACTCGGTCAGTTGCCCGCGCAGCGGCGAGATCATCGTTCGCGACCAGTCACATTGGTACTCAACGGGTACGGATCCCGATGCGGAGCCCGGAGGCCCTCCGCCTTTCAGACGCCCCAGCCCGCAGTGGTGGTACGACGACTCCAAGATCTACGGCCCCGCCGGGCTGGAGCTGCCGATGCGGTTGTCACTGCCGGGAAAGGTCAACCGGGGCAACGCAACTCAGGCTGTGGCGGCAGCGGTGGCGCTGGGCGCGGATCCCGCGGCCGCGGTGGCCGCCGTCTCGGCTGTCGATGAAGTGGCCGGTCGTTACCAGACAGTGCCGATGGGCGCGCACACCGCGCGCATCCTGCTGGCCAAGAATCCCGCCGGTTGGCAGGAGGCGCTCTCCATGGTCGACGCGACCGCCGACGGAGTGGTGATCGCTGTCAACGGCCAGGTCCCCGATGGTGAAGACCTGTCTTGGCTGTGGGACGTCAACTTCGAGCACTTCGAGGGTGTGCCCGTCGTCGCGGCCGGTGAGCGAGGGACCGACCTGGCGGTGCGCCTGGGCTATGCCGGCGTGCCGCATACTCTGGTGCACAACACTGTTGACGCGATCGATTCATGCCCTAATGGGCACGTCGAGGTGGTGGCGAACTACACCGCCTTCCTTCAGCTGACCCGCGCATTGGGACGGATGCATCCGGCGGTCGGGACCGCGGCGGCGCGGGGCAAGAACAGTGGCTGATATTCAGATCGGGCTGGTGCTGCCCGACGTGATGGGCACCTACGGCGACGGCGGCAATGCAGTCGTGCTGCGACAACGATTGCGGCTGCGCGGGATTGACGCCGAGATCATCGAAATCACGCTGGCCGACCCGGTACCCGACTCGCTGGACCTGTACACCCTCGGCGGTGCCGAGGACTACGCACAGCGGCTGGCCACCAAACACCTTCTGACGCATCAAGGTTTGCAGCGGGCCGCAGCGCGCGGTGCCCCGGTGCTGGCGATCTGCGCGGCGATCCAGGTACTGGGGCATTGGTATGAGACCTCGGCCGGTGAGCGGGTGGAAGGCGTGGGCCTGCTGGATGTGACGACGTCGCCGCAGCCGAGCCGAACCATCGGCGAAGTGGTGTCCACACCGTTGCTCGACGGTATGACGAAGCCGTTGACGGGTTTCGAGAATCACCGTGGGGGAACAGTTTTGGGTCATGACGCGCAACCCCTGGCGGCGATAGTCAAGGGCGCGGGCAACCGCGACGGCGACGGCTACGACGGCGCGGTGCAGGGCAGCGTGGTCGCGACGTATCTGCACGGGCCGTGCCTGGCGCGCAATCCAGAGCTGGCCGATCTACTGCTCTCGCGGGTCGTCGGCCCGCTGCAGCCGCTGGACCTCACCGAAGTCGAGCAGCTGCGCCGCGAGCGACTGGCCGCCCCGCGCCGAGTGTGAGCCCTCAGTAGTCGGCGTACAGCGCCGGATTGATGTCGGCGAGGCTTTCGAAAGAAGGCTTCGCAATGTAGAAGCCTTGAAAAAGGTGGACCCCGATATCTTCGAGGCACCGCAACTCATCTCGCCGTTCCACCCCTTCGGCGATGACCTCCACCCCCAGTTCGCGGCTCACCTCAACGAGGCCGTTGCATATGATCCTGCGCGCCTTGTCACGATCGATGTCTCGAATCAGGCCCATATCGAGCTTGACCAAATCTGGCTGAAAATCCGCCAGAAGATTCAGTCCGGCATAACCGGCCCCGAAATCGTCGATCGCAACGATGAATCCACGCTGCCGATAGTCGGTCAGTATGGCCCGCAGGTGAGCCAAATCTGTGATCTGCTCGCCCTCGGTGACCTCGAATACGATGCGATCGATCGGAAAGTTGTACGTCTGTGCCGCTTCGAGCGTCGTCCGTATGCACAGTTCTGGCCGGTAGACGGCATTGGGCAAGAAGTTCACGTTCAGACGGGTCGAAATGCCCAATTCCGCCGCCATTTTGATCGCCTTGACTCGGCACGTCTGATCAAATCGGTACAGGTTGTGATCGCCGACCTGGGCGAATACTTCCGACGCCGGCTCGTTGTGTACGCCGCGAACCAAGGCTTCATGGGAATAGACCCGCTGGGCATCGGTATCGAAGATCGGCTGGAACGCCATGGAGACGTCGAAGCCCAAAGCGGCACCGTCTACACAGGCTCGGCAGTTCAGAGGAACAAAATCACTAGGCCTCCCCATAGGGGCAATCCTACGAGAGAGACACCTCAGACCATCTGGCGGCGGCCGGATAGGGCTCGGCCCAGCGTCAGCTCGTCGGCGAACTCCAGGTCACCGCCCATCGGTAAGCCCGACGCGATCCGCGACACGGTCAGCCCGGGGATATCACGCAGGATCCGCACCAGATAGGTGGCAGTCGCCTCACCCTCGGTGTTCGGATCAGTCGCGATGATCACCTCGGTGACGTCGACCCCGTCGACTCGTTCACCAATCCTGTTGAGCAGCTGACGAATTCGCAACTGATCCGGCCCGATACCGGACAGCGGGTCCAACGCGCCACCCAGCACGTGGTAGCGACCGCGGAACTCACGCGTGCGTTCGACCGCCTGCACGTCCTTGGGCTCCTCGACCACGCACACCTGCGACCCGTCGCGGCGGGCGTCGCTGCAGATGCGGCAGCGCTCGGCATCGGACACGTTGCCGCACACCTCGCAGAACTGCACCCCGTCACGCACCCTGCCCAGCGCCGCGGTCAGCCGGTCGATATCCGGCGGTTCCACCGACAGCAGATGGAACGCGATCCGCTGCGCGCTCTTGGGACCGACGCCCGGCAGCTTGCCGAGTTCGTCGATCAGATCCTGGACAGGGCCCTCAAACATGGTGGTCCAAAAGTCAGGCCCCCGGAAGGCCAGGCGCCCCGCCGGCCAGAGGACCCAGATGAGTCTGCGCCAGGATGGCGAACTGCCTTGCCGCGTCGGCGATCGCGCCGACGATCAGGTCCTGCAACGTCTCAACATCGGAAGGGTCGACGACCTTCGGGTCGATCCGGATCCCGGACACTTCCCCGCTGCCCTTCATCGTCACCTGCACCAGCCCACCGCCGGCCTGACCGTGCACCTCGGCGGCGGCCAGCGCCGCCTGGGCCTCCATCAGCTTCTGCTGCATTTCCTGGGCCTGCGCCAGCGCGGCCTGCAGCCCCGGCATCAACTGGTCACGCATCTCCTCAGCCCGCTCGCGAAATCCCTCCAGATTGGGTATCTCACCGGGTTGCATGACGGTCTCCTTGCGTCTCGGTCTCGACTTGATTTCGCCTAGGGTTTCGGGCGCTGCGTGACTTCAAGCCTAGACGGCAAAAGAGTTACGGTGACGCGCGTGCTCACGTCCACCCGCACGCGTGTCGTCGCCGCAGCATGCACTGCTATGTTGCTGGCCGCGTCGACGGTGATGACGCCGACTGCCCACGCCGTACCCAACATCGCCGGGATGATCGTGTTCCTGGATCCCGGCCACAACGGCGCCAACGACGCCTCGATGACCAAGCAGGTGCCGACCGGACGTGGCGGTACCAAGGACTGCCAGACCTCCGGCACCAGCACCAACGACGGATTCCCCGAGCACACCTTCAACTGGGATACCGTGCTGCTGATCCGCCAGATGCTGACCCAGCTCGGCGTGCGTACCGCCATGTCGCGCGGCAATGACGACCAGGTCGCGCCGTGCGTCGACGAACGTGCGGAAATGGCGAACGCCCTGGCGCCCAATGCCGTCGTGTCCATCCACGCCGACGGCGGCCCGGCCACCGGACGCGGCTTCCACGTCAACTACTCCAGCCCGCCGCTGAACGCCGCCCAGGCCGGGCCGTCGGTGCAACTCGCCAAGATCATGCGCGATCAGATGGTCGCCTCCGGGATGCCGGCCGCCAACTACATCGGCTCCGACGGCCTGTACGGGCGCTCCGATCTCACCGGCCTCAACCTGGCTCAGTACCCGTCGGTGCTGGTCGAGTGCGGCAACATGAAGAACCCGGCCGACTCCGCACTCATGGAAAGCCCGGAGGGGCGCCAGAAGATCGCGACGGCCGTGGTGCAGGGCATCGCGGCATTCCTGGCCACCCAGCCGGCCAGGACGAGCTAGCTCTCGACGGCCTTCTTGAGGTTGGCCAGCACTTGATCCTGAATCTTGCGCAGGCCCAGCGGCGCGAACGTCTTCTCGAAGAAGCCTCCGATGCCGCCCGCACCGGTCCACGTGGTCTTGACGGTGACGCTGGAGCCAGTCCCAGCCGGCGCGACGGTCCAGTTGATCACCATCGACGAGTTCGCGTCCTTCTCGATGACGGTATGACCGGCGACGTCGACAGCGACCTGCACCTCACGCACTCGTGACTTGGTGGCCTGCAGCTTCCACTTGGCGACCGTGCCCGGACCCTGACCACCCTGCAGCACCTGATACTCGCTGTACTGCGGAGACAGGATCTTCGGGCGCACGCCCTGGTAGTCGGCAATCGCGGCGAGCACGGTCGCCGGCTCGGCGTCGATCAAGATCGTGCTGGCGGCGCTGACCTGTCCCATCAGGTAATACTCCTCGGGTGACGGTGATTCGGGTGTGATCCACCAGCCATGCGGTCGCATCGGCTGTGGCTGCGGACTAGCGTAGTCGTGTGCCTGTTTCCGCAGCACTGGCTGCTCACGCAGACGGCGTCGACCGGCTCTTGGCCAGCTACCGCGCCATACCGCCGGATGCTTCCGTGCGCCTGGCCAAACCCACGTCCAACCTGTTCAGGGCCCGCGCCAAACGCACCGCCCCCGGTCTGGACACCTCTGGACTGACCAACGTGATCTCTGTCGACCAGGCCGCGAAAACCGCCGACGTCGCCGGCATGTGCACCTACGAGGACCTGGTCGCCGCGACCCTGCCATACGGGCTGTCCCCGCTGGTCGTCCCGCAGCTCAAGACGATCACGCTGGGCGGTGCGGTGACGGGCCTTGGCATCGAGTCGGCGTCGTTCCGCAACGGCCTGCCGCACGAGTCTGTCGTCGAGATGGACATCCTCACCGGCACCGGCGAGATCATCACGGCCAGTCGCGACCAGCACGCGGATCTGTTTCGGAGCTTCCCCAATTCCTATGGCACGCTTGGCTATTCGGTTCGCCTGCGCATCGAGCTGGAATCGGTCAAGCCGTTCGTCGCGCTCAAGCATCTGAGGTTTCACGCAGTGGCCGAACTGGTCTCGGCGATGGACCGCATCATCGATACCGGCGGCTACGAGGGCGTGCGGGTCGACTACCTCGACGGCGTGGTGTTCAGCGCCGACGAGAGCTACCTGTGCCTGGGCATGCAGACTCCCACGGCGGGAGCCGTCAGCGACTACACCGGGCAGCACATCTACTACCGGTCCATCCAGCACCCCGACGGGGTCAAGGACGACCGCTTGACCATCCACGACTACCTGTGGCGCTGGGACACCGACTGGTTCTGGTGCTCGCGGGCGTTCGGCGCACAGAATCCGAAGCTGCGCCGGTTCTGGCCGCGCCGCTACCGGCGCAGCAGCTTCTACTGGAAGCTGATCGGTTACGACCAGAAGTTCAACATCGCCGACCGAATCGAGGCTCGCAACGGCCGCCCACCGCTGGAACGGGTGGTCCAGGACGTGGAAGTGCCGATCGAACGCACCGAAGAGTTCGTGGAGTGGTTCTTGACCAATGTTCCCATCGAGCCCATCTGGTTGTGCCCGCTGCGACTGCACGACTCTGGCGGCTGGCCGCTGTACCCACTGCGCGCTCAACACAGCTACGTCAATCTCGGGTTCTGGTCGTCGGTCCCGGCCGGACCGAGCCCCGGCCACACCAATCGCCTGATCGAGGAGAAGATCAGCGAGCTCGACGGCCACAAGTCGCTGTACTCCGACGCCTTCTACAGCCGCGAGGAGTTCGACGACCTCTACGGCGGCGAGACGTACAAGACTGTGAAGAAGACCTACGACCCGGATTCACGACTGCTGGACCTCTACGCAAAGGCGGTGCAACGACAATGACGACCTACCGTGACAACGCAGCCCACGCGCCGGGCAGGCTCAGCTTGGCCGAGATCCTGGAGATCCTCGCCGCCGGTGGGGAGTTGCCGCTGAAGTTCACCGCCTACGACGGCAGTAGCGCCGGGCCCGAAGACGCCGAGTTGGGTCTGGATCTGCTCACGCCGCGCGGCACCACCTACCTGGCGACCGCACCCGGCGACTTGGGCTTGGCCCGGGCCTACGTCGCTGGCGACCTGGAGATGCACGGCGTGCATCCCGCCGACCCGTACGAGCTGCTGAAGGCGCTCACCCAGAAACTCGACTTCAAACTGCCACCCCCGCGGGTGCTGGTCGACATCGTGCGCTCGATCGGCATCGAGCACCTCAAGCCGATCGCCCCGCCCCCGCAGGAGGCGCTGCCGCGGTGGCGGCGCTTCGCCGAGGGACTGCGCCACAGCAAGAAGCGCGACGCCGACGCCATCCACCACCACTACGACGTTTCGAACACGTTCTACGAGTGGGTGCTCGGCCCGTCGATGACTTACACCTGCGCCTGCTATCCCGACGTGGACGCGACGCTGGAGGAGGCGCAGGAGAACAAGTACCGCCTGGTGTTCGAGAAGCTGCGGCTGAAACCCGGGGACCGGCTGCTCGACGTCGGCTGCGGCTGGGGCGGCATGGTCCGCTACGCGGCGCGGCATGGGGTGAAGGCCGTCGGTGTCACGCTGTCACGTGAGCAGGCGGCCTGGGCCCAGAAAGCGATCGGGGAGCAGGGCCTGGCCGATCTGGCCGAGGTCCGCCACAGCGATTACCGCGACGTACTGGAGAGCGGTTTCGACGCGGTGTCCTCGATCGGCCTGACCGAACACATCGGGGTGGCCAACTACGCGCCCTACTTCGAGTTCCTGAAGACGAAATTGCGTGTCGGCGGGCTGCTTCTCAATCACTGCATCACCCGCCCGGACAACAAGACCGGCCCCAGCGCCGGCGGCTTTATCGACCGCTACGTCTTCCCCGACGGGGAGCTGACCGGCTCCGGCCGCATCATCACCGAGGCCCAGGATGCGGGTCTTGAGGTGGTGCACGAGGAGAACCTGCGCCACCACTACGCGATGACGCTGCGCGACTGGAATCGCAACCTCGTCGAGCACTGGGACGAAGCGGTCGCGGAGGTTGGGCTGGCGACCGCCAAGGTGTGGGGTCTCTATATGGCCGGGTCGCGGCTGGGCTTCGAGACGAATGTGGTTCAGCTGCACCAGGTTCTGGCCGTCAAGCTGGACGAAAGAGGCGGCGACGGCGGGTTGCCGCTGCGCCCGTGGTGGACGCCCTAGGAGTTAAACGGCCGACCCGGGCAGCTGGCCGCAGCGATTCTTGATGTCTACCAACGGTTGTCGAATCCCGGTGATGTCGGCGGCCGTCTGTGGGTTGGCGGCCATATAGGCCTTCACCCGCTCGAGCACCTGCGCCCGGGGAACCCCGGCCAGACTGGTGAAGAACGCGTTCACGTCGGGATGGGTGAACAGGTAGGCCGAGGTCGCGAACTGCACACCCGTTCGCACGCCTTCCATGTCGGCGGCAGTGCAGTTTGGCGGCGGCGGGGCATCGGGATCTGCTGCTGCAGAAGGAATTTGGCCGAACATCGCGGCCACGATCGCGCCGCATCCGGCCAACGTCGCCCCTAGGCGACGGGTGTCGATGCTCATGCGTAGACGGTAGGGGCCTGTGTGCCAGGCGCGCTCTGCAGCACAGGGAACGCACAGGGAGCGACGAGATCCCTCACAGAATCGGTCAGCCGTCGATGCGGCGGGCGCCCAGCTCACTTTGCAACAGCTCGAGGGCTACTTCCTCGGGATCGCGCCGGGGCGCGGTGTCCTCGTCGCGACCGACCTCGGCGATCATGCTGTCCTCTTCGGCGCGCTGAACCTCGACCGGGTCGGCCTCGGGCTCAGGCGGCAGCGGCTCGACCTCCTGCACCGGCTGACCGATGCCGACCTCGCAGCGCACCCGCCAATCCACGCCGAGCGCGTCCTTGAGCGCATCGCGGATGACGTCGGCGTTGCGCTGTTCGGAGAGCCGCTTGGCCAGCGGCGCCGACTCGTGCCCGAGGATCAGGGTGTTGTTCTCGACGGCACGCACGATCGCCCCGGCCAGCATCACCTCGGTGGTGCGGCTGCGCTGACGAACTTTCTCCCGCACCGTCGACCACATGCTTCGAACGGCCGCCGCACCGGGCTCACCCGCCGCAGCAGTCGGTGGCGCGGCGGGTTCGGTGGCCGCCGGCGGAGGAAGGGTCGGTTCGGGCTCCGGTGCAGGCGTGGCGACGGGCTCCGGTGCGGGCCTGGGCGCCTCGGCGGCGGGCTCCGGTTTCGGCACCTCGACAACGGGCGCGGGGCTAGCTGGCTGCGCAACAGGCTCGGGCTCAGGCGCGGCAGCAGGCGGTGGCGCCTGCGTCTTGCGCACGTACTGCTTGGCCGGCGCCGGCGCCGGCGCACCGGTACTCATCGCGGCCTCGCCCGCCGGAATCGAGATGTCCATCCGGGTCTCGATGCGTTCGATGCGCTGCAGGAGTGCCGACTCGGTGTCGCTGGCCGATGGCAGCAGCAACCGGGCACACACCACCTCCAGGAGCAGACGCGGAGCCGTCGCGCCGCGCATCTCCCCCAGGCCGGCGTGCACCACCTCGGCGTAGCGGGCCAGAGTGGCAGGGCCGATGCGGTCAGCCTGGTCGCGCATCCGCTCCAGCACATCATCCGGGGCGTCGACCACGCCGCGGGCCGCGGCGTCCGGGACTGCTTGCAGCACAATCAAATCCCGGAACCGCTCGAGCAGGTCGATGCCGAACCGGCGAGGGTCGTGTCCGGCGTCGATCACCGACTCCACCGCACCGAACAACGCGGCCGCGTCACCGGCGGCCAGTGCGTCGACCGCGTCGTCGATCAGGGCGACGTCGGTGGCACCCAGCAGCGCCAGCGCCCGCTGATAGGCGACGTGATTACCTTCGGCACCCGCCAGCAGCTGGTCGAGCACGCTCAAAGTGTCGCGGGGTGAGCCGCCACCCGCGCGAATCACGAGCGGATACACCGCATCGTCGACCTGGACGCTCTCCGATGCGACGATCTTCTCGATCAGCGTGCGCATCGTCCGCGGAGCCAACAGCCGGAACGGATAGTGGTGGGTGCGCGACCGGATAGTCGGCAGCACCTTCTCCGGCTCGGTGGTGGCGAACACGAAGATGAGGTGCTCGGGTGGCTCCTCGACGATCTTCAGCAGCGCGTTGAAACCGGCCGTGGTGACCATGTGCGCTTCGTCGACGATGAAGATGCGGTAGCGCGACTGCGCGGGTGCGTAGAACGCGCGGTCACGCAATTCGCGGGTGTCGTCCACACCGCCGTGGCTGGCGGCGTCGAGTTCTACCACGTCGACCGAGCCCGGGCCGTTGGGCGCCAGCGCCACGCACGAATCGCAGACACCACACGGCGTCGGTGTCGGGCCCTGCTCGCAGTTCAGTGAGCGGGCCAGGATGCGTGCCGAGGACGTCTTGCCGCAGCCGCGCGGGCCGGAGAACAGGTACGCATGGTTAATCCGGTGCGCCGACAGCGCGGTGGACAGCGGTTCGGTGACGTGCTCCTGGCCCACGACCTCGGCGAAGGTTGCCGGCCGGTACTTGCGGTAGAGCGCCACGGGTGAAGGCTACCGACTGTCTGTGACAGCGGCGGGGCCCAGCAGGGACTCAGTGGCCGCCAGCAGTGCGCAGGTGGCCAGGCCGTCGATCGCGTCCGTCAGATCCGACACCGGCGGGAACGTCGGGGCAATGCGAATGTTCTTGTCGTCCGGATCTTTTCGATACGGGAACGATGCGCCGGCCTCGGTGACCGCAATACCGGCATCCTTGGCTAGCGCCACGGTGCGCTTGGCGGTTCCCGGCAGCACGTCCAGGCTGATGAAGTAGCCGCCCTTGGGTTCGGTCCAGGACGCGATCTTGGAGTCGGTCAGCCGCGTGTCGAGGATCTCCAGGGCCAGCGCGAACTTGGGTGCGAGCAGCTGCTGGTGGCGCAGCATGTGAAGCCGCACACCGTCGGCGTCCTTGAAGAACAGCAGGTGCCGCAGCTGGTTGATCTTGTCGGGGCCGATCGACTTCTTACCGGCATACTGCAGGTACCACGCGATGTTGCCCAGTGAGCCGCCGAAGAAGCTCACGCCGGCGCCGGCGAAGGTGATCTTCGACGTCGAGGCGAAGATGTAGGGCCGGTTGGGGTGGCCGGCCTTGTCGGCCAGGCCCAAGATGTCGACCTGCCGCGGGAAATCGAGCGTCAGGGTGTGCACGGCGTAGGCGTTGTCCCAAAACAGCCGGAAATCCGGTGCGGCAGTGTGCATTTGCACCAGCCTGCGCACTATTTCCCACGAGTAGGTGGTGCCGGTCGGGTTGGAGAACACCGGCACGCACCACATGCCCTTGATCGCCGGGTCGGCGGCGACGAGTTCCTCGATGAGGTCGACGTCGGGCCCGTCCTCGCCCATCGGGATGCCGATCATCTCGATGCCGTAGCTCTCGGTGATCGCGAAGTGGCGGTCGTATCCCGGTGCCGGGCACAGGAACTTCAGCACCGGTTCCTGACTCCAGGGCCGCGGCGAGTCCACGCCGCCGTGCAGCAAGGAGAACACGATGATGTCGTGCATCAGCTCCAGGCTGGCGTTGTTGCCGGCGATCAGGTTGGGCACCGGAATGCCGAGCAGCTCACTGAACACCGACCGCAGACCGGTCAGACCGTGCAGGCCGCCGTAGTTGCGGGTGTCTGTGCCGTCCTCGTCGCGGTACTGCTCGCCGGGCAAGCTCAAGAGCTGGTTGGACAGGTCGAGCTGCTGAGCTGACGGCTTACCCCGCGTCAGGTCCAAGGACAGCTTCTTGGCCTGCAGGTCGGCGTAGTTCTGCCGCTGCAATTCGTGCTGCGCTTGCAGTTCCTCGGGGCCCAGGGACAAAAACGACACCATGCGCCTTTCACAAGAAGGGGACCCCGCGCACCCGCCAGAGCCCATTGACCCTTGCTGCCTTCCGGCCCTGGGGGAGTTCACAGGATAGACGCCGCGCGGGGTCCAGAGCGAGTGTAATACCCGGAGGGGAGCGGCCCACCAGGCAGCCGGGGCGAGGCACTTCCCAAGTCGGCTACCATGGCCGACGGAGGATTCGCCTAGTGGCCTATGGCGCTCGCCTGGAACGCGGGTTGGGTTAACAGCCCTCAGGGGTTCAAATCCCCTATCCTCCGCACCTGTCCGAGGTGCGATCGGGGGGTCAAAGCGCCTGGTCGCACCTCGGATTTCGATTGTGAGGAGGGGTATGGGGCGCGTGGTCGCGACTGCAGTGCACCTCACGTTGTGGGTGCTGTCCGGCGCTCTGTACTTCCTGTTCGTCCTGCCGCGGTGGTGGGAATTGATGGGCGATACGTCCCACACGCTGGGCACGGTGTTGCGGATCGTCGCCGGGGTGTTGATGGCACTGGCCGCGCTGCCGGTCCTGCTCACCCTGCTGCGCAGCCGCAAACCCGAGCTCCGCACCACGCAGCCGGCGCTGCGGTTGCGGTTGTCGTCGGTGGTGCTGCACGTGCTGGCCGGCGTTCTGATCGTGGGGACTGCCGTCGCCGAAATCTGGGTCAGCCTGGACGCCGGCGGGCCGTGGCTCTTCGGGGTGTACGGCGCCGCCGCCGCGGTCGCGGTCCTGGCGCTGCTGGCCTTCTACCTGGCCTACACCGCCGAACTGCCGCCCAAGCCGCCCAAGCCGGCGAAGCCCAAGAAAGACAAGAAGAAGCGCGGCAAGGATTCCGAGGCTGAGGAGTCGGCCGACGCTGAGGAGTCCCCGGCCCAAGCCGAGGGGTCAGACGACGCCGAATCGGCCGGTGAGCCTGCGGCGACCGAAGAAGCCGAGGAACCAGCCGTCAAGGACGAGCAACCGGCCGAGGTGACCGCGGAAACCGATCCCGAGCCGGAAGCTGCGGACGAATCCGGTGGACTGCGCAACAAGCGCCCGACCGGCAAGACGAACCACCGGCTGCGCCGGCGCAACCGCGTCGGCATCGCGGTCGACGAGCCGGAGTAGGCCGGGGCGTCCGGGCTCTCGCTGATTTTTGCCGTTTCAGCCCGGCGGGCTCTTGGGGCTGAGAAGCGGGAGAAAAATGGTGTCGACGATGTCCTCGATGGTTTCGTCTGACAACGGTCGCAACGTCATGAGAATTTCGTAGCGAAATAGATCGACGGGTAGGCGGGCGATGCGTTCGGTGACCTGTTCTAGTCGAATTTCGCCGCGGTCGACGGCCCGCTGGATCGCCTGCTCCATGTGGGGGTTGCGGCCTCCTTGGACGAAGGTACTGAGATCGGCCAGGCTGGTGCCGGTTTGGCGGTAGAAGCCGCCGAGCTGGGTGAACAACTGCGTCGCCAATCCGACTCTGACTTTGTTGGCTTGCTGCAGTAGCGCGATGACGTCGCCGCGGAGGCTGCCGGTGTCGGGGCTGACGATGACGTCTTTACCCACCTCGCACTTCAACGCGGCCAGCACCAGTTCCTGCTTGCTGGGCCAGCGCCGGTAAAGAACCGCGCGACTGGTACCCGCCCGCGCCGCAACGGCGTCGATCGTGAAGCTGTCGTAGCCGCGTTCGGTCAGTTCCTCCCACGCGGCGTTGAGCAGCGCCTCTTCCAAAGCGCGGCCACGGCGTCGTTGCGGCGCACCGCCAACGTTAAGAGACATTGCGTATCCTAAAACACGGGTCTATGTTCAGGATACGAACTGTATCTAACTGCTGGAAGGGGCTATCTATGCGCATTCTGATTTCCGGGGCAGGTATCGCAGGTCTGAGTACCGCGATCAACCTCGGCGCCGACGGCCACGATGTCACCGTCCTCGAACGCGCCGGCCATCTGCGGGTCAACGGCTCCCCCATTGACATTCGCGGTGACGCGATCGAGATCGCCGACAAGATGGGCGTGCTCGGACAGATCCGCGACCTCCGGATCGACATGAGCGAACGCGTGCAGTTCGTCGACAGCAGCGGCGCCGTGGTGGCAGAACCGCCTCTTGACCAGATCAACGACTCCCCCAACGACATAGAGATCCCCCGCGAAGACCTCGCCACCATCCTCCACGACCAACTCGGACCGTCAGCACAGCTGCGGTTCGGCGAATCCATCGCCGAACTCGACGACGACGATCGCGGCGTCAACATCCGGTTCACCTCAGGCGCCGCCGACCGCTACGACCTCGTGGTGGGCGCCGACGGCATGCACTCGGCGGTCCGCCGGCTCACGTTCGAACCCGAACAGCAATTCCTCCGCCACCTCGGCTTCTATGTCGCACTGGCCGCTCTACCCGACTACACCCCCGTCGACCGAACCAATCCGATGTACAACTACCCGGGTCACATGACCGGCATCGCGGCTTTCAACGACAAAGCCTTGGCGGTCTTCATGTTTCGATCACCCTGGATCGACTATGACTATCACGATCTCACTGCGCAGAAGCAGATCCTCGTCGATGCTTTCGCCGGTCACACCGAATGGCGAGTCCCCGAACTGGTTGACGCCGCGGTCCAAGATCCGGAACTGTACTTCGACTCAGTCAGCCAGATTCACATGTCCAGCTGGCACCGCGGTCGAGTCGTCCTCGTCGGGGACGCCGCGCACTGCGCTTCCAATCTGTCGGGACGCGGGACCAGCCTCGCTCTGACCGGTGCATGGTTTCTCGCTCAAGCACTCCGCGACCACCCCGGTGACGTCACCGAGGCGTGGCAGCAATATGAACACGACCAGCGCCCCCACGCCACACGGTCGCAGGCAACCGCGGCACCGGGAGGCGAACGGCTGGTCCCGGCCACCCAAGACCAAATCGACGCCCGCAACCGATCCTTCTCCCCAACCACGGAGAAGCGGGACAGCATCTGATCACTCAGACATCTCGATCTGCGCATGGGCAACCATTCGAGGTCCTGCGCACCCTATGCTGAGCGAGTGCACAACACTTCCCCGTATCGGGTCGTCCAGTGGACGACCGGCAATGTCGGCAAGAGCTCCGTCCAGGCGATCGCCACCAACCCCACACTCGAACTAGTCGGCTGTTACGCCTGGTCAGCGGACAAGACCGGTCGCGATGTCGGCGAGTTGGTCGGCATCGAGCCACTGGGGGTCACGGCGACCAACGACATCGACGCGCTACTGGCCCTCAAGCCAGACTGCGTGGTCTACAACCCGATGTGGATCAACGTCGACGAACTGGTCCGCATCCTGTCCGCCGGCGTCAACGTGGTCGCCTCCGCGTCGTTCATCACCGGCCATAACCTCGGCGAGGGCCGCGCCCGCATCGAGGAGGCGTGCAAGGCCGGCGGGTCGACGATGTTCGGCTCGGGCGTGAGCCCCGGGTTCGCCGAACTCCTGGCGATCGTGGCAGCCACCGCCTGCGATCGCGTCGACAAGGTCACCATCGCCGAGTCGGCGGACACCACCCTCTACGACTCCCCCGACACCGAGCGGCCAGTCGGATTCGATATGCACATCGACGATCCCGCGCTGCAGCCGATGGCGGCCAAGGGCACCGCGGTGTTCGCGGAGGCCGTGCAGCTGGTCGCCGACTCCCTCGGCGTCGAGCTGGACGAGATCAGATGCGTGTCGGAGTACGCCCAGACCACGGAGGATCTGCCGATGGCGTCGTGGACCATCAAGGCCGGCCACGTGGCCGGGGTCTACGCCAGTTGGCAGGGCATCGCCAACGGCAAGACGGTCATCGACATCAACGTCCGCTGGAAGAAGGGCACCACACTTCAGCCCGACTGGCAGCTCGACGGCGACGGCTGGAAGATCACCATCGACGGCCGCCCGACGGTCAACATGCAGGTCGGTTTCCTGCCCCCGATGGACATGATCGAGAACGCCAAGTCCATCGAGGACTTCTTCGTACTGGGCCACATCATGACGGCGCTGCCGCCGATTCACGCGATCCCGGCCGTCGTCGCCGCACCCCCCGGCATCGCCACGTACAACGATCTGGCTTTGCCGAAGGCCCGCGGGGTGGTGCCCCGATAGAGGCAGAGGCTCGCGCACGCGGCGGCGGAGGTCGGCGGTACTCGAATCTTTCTGCACGCCAACGACTTAAGGCACCCGTCAGGGAAACCGCACCCGCCGCAACACCGACGGCTGTGAATTTGCCCGCGGCTTCCCGTCTGCGTCGGCGCGCCTAAGACGTCAAACGCCAACCGATGCCAACATGCACCGGTGCACACCCACGCCGCTCGGATCTTTGCTGCGGCGGCTATCACGAGTGCCGCACATCTGACCTCGATGACCATGCCGGTCGCGCTGGCCGACACCTGCCCCGATATCCACGTTGTCTATGCGCGCGGAACCGACACTGTGCCGCCGGTCGATCCGGTGGGACAGGCGCTGGTCAACGCATTAAGTGCACAAGCGCCCGGCAAATCGCTGTCCGTTTACGGCATCAACTACCCAGCCAATCTGGATCTGGCCGGAGGTACCACCACCGGCGCCACCGACGGCTGGGTACACGTTCAGAATCTGGTGGCGGCGTGCCCGAACACCCGGCTGGTGTTGAGCGGGTATTCGCAGGGCGCCGACATCATCGACCTGCTCACTACCACTGCAGGAACAGCGTTCGGCACTCCAACCCCAATGCCTGACGCCGTTGCCAGCCACGTCGCTGCGGTCGTGGTCTTCGGTAACCCGTCGAGGAAGCTCGGCGGGGGGCCGCTGACCACGAGAAGCGTTCTGTACGGCTCCAAGGCGATGGACTACTGCCTGGTAGGCGATCCCATCTGCTCGAACGGGATGGACCTCGCCGCCCACGGTCAGTACGTCACCGCGGGTGTGGTCAACCAGGCGGCACAGTTCGCGGCCAGCCGGCTGGCACCGGCCACCAACTGACCGCGAACGGTCTGCGCCTTACGGCTCCGGGGTGATCGTCGCCGGGGTCTGCAGTGTGAGGCCGATGTTGGAGATGTTGATCACGCCGAATGCGGTGAAGTTCTCGTACGCCGTGGCCGAGCTGGTGATCTGCAGCGTCAGATCGCCCGGGTCCACCGAATCATCCGACGTGTACACGATGTTGGCCAGGTTAAACGTCACGCTGTGCGTGCGCCCGTCGAGGGTGACCGGTACCGGCGTGACGAGGTTGCCGACCACCAGGCCGGTGTTGTTGTCCACCAGCTGCGCGTAGACGAAGCGGCTGGTCCCGATGCCCTGGTAGTCGAAGCTCAGCGTCGGCGCCCCGACCGTCTGATCCAGTCCGGTCAAATTCAGCTTGACGTTGATCGCGTTGCTGGCCTTCGACGCCAAACCCAGCGAATACGGAATCGAGGCCTGCGGGGCCGGGCCCGAGCCGCCGATGATCGGAACAATGCCCAGAGTCCCACCCGATGCCCCGCTGGCAGCGGTGAAATTCGGACCGAAGAACGCACTGCCCGCAGTCGGCAGATCGTTGGAGGAGAACCAGTTCCCGAACTGGTCGGTGTACTGGAAGTTCGGCGCCGCCGGCACCGCCTCACCCTTGACGTACTTGTCGAGCCAGTTCAGGGTCGCGTCCAGGTTGCGGGTACCGGTCGTGTCGGGGGTCAGGCAGACTCCGTGGCCGACGCAGGACCAGATCATCTGGGCGGGCACGCCCGGCGCCAGCGCCTCTGCGTTGTCGATGGCCTGCTGCAGGGTGAACAGCACGTCGATCGTGCCCTGCAGGAAGAGCGTTGGCGCGCTGATGTTTCCGACCACGAAATCGGGCCCGCTGCTCGCCAGCACGGCTTTCGCAGTGTTGGTGAGGATGCCCAGCAGGTCGCCGGTGATGACGCCGACGTAGATCTGGTTGTTGATCCGTGCGTTGCTCAGCACGAGCGACAGCAACAGCAGCGAGGAGTAGGCGGTCTTGAATGCGCCGTCCGGATAGAGCGAGCTGTTCAGCGAATTCCAGGCGATGGCCGGCACGATGGCCTCGAGACGAGGATCGGTGCCCGCGGACGTCAGCTGGATGCCGCCACCGTAGGAGCCGCCGACCATGCCCACCTTGGGATCGTTGGGCCCGTTGAGAGCCGACGTCGGCTGGGTCGCGATCCAGTTGATCATCGCGGTGACATCGCGGCCTTCGAAGGCCGGGCTGTCCAATTGCAGGATGCCGCCGGAATCGAACTCGCCACGGGGATCCCAGGTGACGACGTTATAGCCGTCGTTGCGCAGCGATTGCACACCGGGAGTGAGTTCGCTGATCCCGTACGGCGTGTACGGATCAGTCTGGCCGGCAGTGGCCAGGCCCGGGCCGTTGAGGATGGTCGGTGCCACGTCACCGGCCGGAACTCCGTTGGGGCCCAACGTCGACGCCGGGAACCAGTTGAGGCTGATCAATGTGCCGTCGAACGACGGCATCTTGTACGTGAATGCCAGTGGCTTGGCCGTCGGGTTCAACGCCGACGGATCCCCGGTGAACGTCACGAGCTGCGAGTACCCGATGATGGGCGCCAGCAGCGTACCGAGGATCGGCGTCTGGTGAATGACGACGAGCACCTGCGGCACGAATCCGCCCAGAATCGGGATGCTTTCAAGGATCTTGTCGAACTGCGTCTTCTCCGATACCAAGATCTTGAACTGCTCACTGCCCGAGGTCAGGATCGACTTGTCCGGCAGGTAGGTGAAGTTGCCCAGCACGTAGTTGGTGTCACCCGTGCTCGAGAACGTGATCTTGCCGCCGGCACTCGGGCCGCTGATCAGGGTGTAAATCAGCGGATTGGTACCAGTGGTGGTCGCCCCGGTGCTGCCGTTGATGATGCCGTCGACGATGGCGAGGACCGGGTTGACGACGATCGGATTGCTGCTTTGGATCAACGCCGCGGTGGTGGTCAGCGATGACGTCACGCTGCTCGCCGCGGCGCTTTCCCGGCGCTGCAGGGCGGCAAACGCAAGTGCGAGCGGCGAATCAGCGGGCACCGTCGGCAGTCCACCGGAGAGCTGGTCGATTGCGTCATGCACCGCGGTGGTCAGGCGCGTGGCAATCGGCGTGCTCGCCGACACCGACTGCGCGCTCGTGGTCGTCACGTTGTTTGCCGTGGCCTCAGCCGAGCTGGACCCCTGAGACGACACCGCAGTGGCCGCCTTGCCCTGGCCCACCCCGGCGCTCGTGCTCTGCGAACTGGACTTGGCTCCGCCGGTGCTGACCACCTGGCCCGAGCCGGCGCTGGCCGACCGCTTCGACGACGCGATTGCCGGGGACGATCCCTTCGACCCGGCACTCGAGGAACTGCCCGTCGAGGAATTCCCGCTTCCCGCCGACGATCCCGTCGACGAGTCAGCCCAAGCGACACCGTATCCCGTGGAGAACAACGCGGCGCCAACCCCGAGGGCCACCGCCAACCCGCCAACCCGACCGACAAACCGTGAAGCGCCCATGAGTGTGTCCCTCCCGACCGACGGCAACAGTGCCTGTGCGGAGGGTAAACCCGCCAGCGCTTACGGGTCGGCAAATTCCGGAATTCGTCAGCTGGGGATTTGCTGAACTTGCCGACGCAAGCGAGTCTCGTTCAGCGGCAACGAATCAGGCGTAGTCGAAGTTCGTCGAACCCTGGCCATAGGGCGTGGTGTTGTCGGAGTAGGTGTAATCGATGTAGACCGGGCCGTGCTGGTACGGCGCATACCCGGTGTTGATCAACCCGCTCGAGATCACCGTCGGCGCGTTCTGCGAGGTGACGATGTAGGAGTACAGCAACACCCCGTCCGAGGTGTACACCGAAATCTGGGTTCCCACCGGCACGTTGCTCTGATAGCCGATCATGGAGGACAGGATCGTGCCGTACACACCGCCGGAGTCGATGATCGCGCCGACGTTCTGCGCCGACCCGTTGTTGATCTTCACCTGCAGGTACGCATCAGGCGAACCGGAGACCGACGTGCGAGTGGGCAGCGGGTTGGGGCCGAAGACCATCACGCCGGCGATACCGAGGAACAGGCTCTGGTAGAGGAACACACCCTGACTGAGGTCACCGGGCAGCGAGGTCGTCACGAGGCTTGGTCCGGGGCCGGCGGAGTTGGCGCCGATGCCGAGCACACCGGAGGCCCCACCGAGCTGGTGGAAGAAGGCCAAAGCCGCCGCAGCGTCGGCGGGGTCGACGATGTTGACACTCGTCGGCCCGGAAACGATGCCGTTGCCGAAGTCAACCGTCGTGGTGTAGGTGGTGTAGCCGTAGCTCAACCCGCCGCTGTAGCCGCTGGTACCGGTACCGGTCGCCGGGCCGAGGGGTGCCGCGTCACCCACCGAAGCGGAAGTGACCACCAGGCCCGACGATCCGGTGTCGACGAGAACGGGCGTGCTGGGTCCGCCGTTGATCGAGATGTAGACGATCGGCTCGGTCGTGGACTTCATGCTGACCAGGACCACGCCGTACACCCGGCCGTTCTGGGCGGCCGTGGTGACCAGGTTCTGGATCGGCGAGATGCTGCTCGTCCCCTCAAAAGCACCCACCAGCGGTAGGAACACGTTCGCGGCGGTCAGCGCGGTGGTGGCCAGCGTCGGGAGGAGCAGCGCGCCCAGCAGGCTGACCCCGGCGAGCTCGTGCACGATCGGGACGCCGGACGTACTGGCGTAGAGCGACTGGGCTTTTGGTGTTGCGATTTCCCAGGTACTCAACGCCAACGCAGCCTGCGAGAGCAATATCTGCGGAGCGATGGACACCAAGCCCGCGGCGAAGTTGCCACTGCCCCACGTCTGTTGCTGCAACAGCGACTGGGCCGAAGTGATCTGCGACTGGGCCAGGTTCACCGCGACATCCGCCACAGTCGGCGGTGTCGATGGCAACCAGGAATAGCTGCTCGGGGTCGAAGTGGCGGCGGTGCTCGACGAGCTGTCGCTGGCTGCGGCGCCGGTGTCGGTCGTGGTGGTGCGCACGAGGGCGGAATGAGCCAGCCCAGGCGTGCTGGTGGCGGTTGTCTGGGTCTCGGTTGCCTCGGTGTCGGCGACAGCTGCCGCGGTGGCATTACTCGCCGCGGCGGCTGAGGCGTTTCGCGAGCTGGTCTTTGCGCTCGACGATGTCGCGGCGTTGTGACGCGCCGAGTGGGCCGTACCGCTGCCCGCCCCCGCCCCGGTGTCGGCGCAGGCCACGGCGGACCCGCCAACCAGCGCGGCGCCGAGGCCCAGCGTGACGGCACCGGCACCCAGCCACGCGTAAGGCTGGCGGCGTGCGCGGCCTTTGCTGTTCCGACGGCTCTGCCCGCTGTCACTGTGCCTCATCGCATCACCCTTCAGCGTCACAGCGGCGACGGCCGATCTGCCCAGTCGTTAGTTTGCTGAGTGTCTATCACAGGTCGCCGCCGAGGCAATAGCCAACCCGCCTGGCTCTCACCTATGAATGTGATGGGTCGGCTGAATGTGATCGGTCGGCGAAGATTCCGACAGGACACCCGGTCGCCACGCGTATGGTCTGAACTGACGAGGCTCCCGGAGGATGCGATGCCGAAGTTGGACGACATTGACCTTGCCGACCTGGATCAGTTCACGGCCGGCTTTCCCTATCGCGTCTTCGACGATCTGCGTCGAGACGCGCCTGTCTGGTGGCATCCACCGACGGCCCACACCCCCGGCGGTGAGGGCTTCTGGGTGCTCAGCCGTTACGCCGACATCGTCGCCGCGGCCGCAGACGATGCGACGTTCTCGTCCGAGACGGGCGGTGACCGCGAGGGCGGCGGCACCACGCTGGAAGACATGCCGATGGAATTCGCCGTCGGCGCGCTGCTGAACATGATGGACGACCCGCGGCACGCGCAGTTTCGCCGCCTGCTGACACCGAGCACGACACCTCGCGCGCTGCGAGCCATCGAGGACGACCTTCGCCGCCGGGCTGTCGACATCGTCGACGCGGCAATCGCCAAGGGCGAGTGCGACTTTCTGATCGACGTGTCCGCCGAGTTGCCGTTACAGGCTGTGGCGGAGCTGGCGGGAGTGCCCCAAAGCGATCGTCATGAGTTGATGAACTGGGCCAACGTCACACTCGACTACGAGGGGCGCGAAGTCGGCGAGATCAGCGACCGCGTCGCCCAAGCGCAAGCACGGATGTTCACCTACGGCACGAACTTGCTGGTACGCAAGCGATCTGAACCCCCCACCACCGATCTGCTGTCGATCGTGACGCACGCGCTGATCAACAACGAGCCACTCAGCGAGAACGAGCAGCGCCTGTTCCTCAGTTTGATCGTGGCCGCCGGTAGCGAGACGACCCGCAACTCCATCGCCATCGGCATGGCGGCCTTGAGCGAGCGACCGCAGACCTGGGAACGGTTGCGCGAAAATCGCGAACTGCTTCCAACAGCGGTCGAGGAGCTGCTGCGCTGGGCATCGAGCACTCCGTACAACCGGCGCACCGCCACACGCGACATCGAGATGCACGGCCAGCAGATCAGGGCCGGCGACAAGGTCTCGCTGTGGTGGGCTTCGGCCAACCGCGACCAGGACGTGTTCGGCGACCCCTACGCCTTCGACATCGACCGAAACCCTAACCCGCACTTAGCCTTCGGACGCGGAGTCCACTTCTGCCTCGGTGCATCACTGGCTCGCATGGAGATGCGGGTGATTTTCGACGTCCTGCTGGACCGGGTCGATTCCGTGACGCTGACCGGCCCCATCGAATACGTCCGCAGCAATAAGCACAGCGGAGTCCGGCACATGCCCGTCACGATCACTCCCCGTTGAGGATCAACCCATGTCGATTTCCGAGCAGTACATCGATGCGGTCAACCGGGGAATTACGTCCATGCCGCCGACGTGTTCAGGATCTGAGGCAATCGAGCATCGATTGAGCATTCGCGCTTCAACTTTCGCGGCCTGATTCTCGAACGTCAGCGCTCAATCAACGCGGTTGCCGCCGCCGTCCCTGGGATCACCGGGCGAATTGCATCAGATCAGGCGCTTTCGACAGCACCCGTCCAGTCGAGCGTCTGCTTAGTCAGCACTAGACCTTGTTGCCGTCGTCGTCCCAGTGCGCCGCGACTTTCTTGCTGGGCTGCACGCGCGGCGGTTCGCCCGGCATCTTCGGATAGCTCGGCGGGTAGGGCAGGTCACTGAGACCTCGCTCTTCGTCGGCGGCCACCATCTCCAGCAGTGAATCGATCGAATGGGCAACCGAATCCAGCTCGGCCATCGGGTCACCGCGCTCGGCGATCAGCGCCGGGACCGTTGCCATTGTGAAGTCGTCAGGATCCGCGGTGGCCAGTTCCTTCCACGTCAGCGGAGTGGACACCGTGGCGATCGACGTCGCCCGCACCGAGTACGCACTGGCGAAGGTCCGGTCGCGGGCGTTCTGGTTGTAGTCGACGAAGACCCGTTGGCCGCGCTCCTCCTTCCACCAGGAGGTGGTCACCAAATCCGGTGCGCGACGCTCCAATTCGCGCGCCAGGGCGATCCCGGCGCGGCGGACCGCGATGAAGTCCCAGTCCGGCCGGATGCGCACGAACACGTGCACCCCGCGCCCGCCGGAGGTCTTCGGGTAGCCGACCAGTCCGAGTTCGTCGAGCACCGGCTTGAGGATGTCGACGGCGATGGTGCGCGCCTCGGCAAATCCGGTGCCCGGCTGCGGGTCGAGGTCCACTCGCAACTCGTCAGGGTGCTCGGTGTCCGGGCAGCGAACCTGCCACGGGTGCAACGTCACTGTGCCCATCTGGGCGGCCCACACGATCGCGGAGGGATGGGTCACCTTCAGTGCGTCGGCGGTTCGCCCGGACGGGAACGTCACCCGACAGGTCTGCAGATAGTCGGGATGCTTCTCGGGAACCCGCTTCTGGTAGATCTCCTCGCCCTCGATGCCGTCGGGGAAGCGCTGCAGATGTGTCGGCCGGTCCCGTAATGCGGTGAGCAGAGGCCCGGCGCCAACCGTTCGGTAGTACTCGACCAGCTTGCCTTTGGTGCCGTTCGACCCGAGCTTGGGGAAATACACCTTGTCCGGGTTGGTGAGTCGGACGGCGACACCGTCGACGTCGACCTCTTCGGCCTTGGCCGCCATCAGCGGGACGGGTTGAATTGGAGTCCGCTCACCCTTTTCAACTTACCGGCGTGAAGCCAACGCGCACGAGACGAGAATGAACCGATGCAGCTGCCCGTCAACCCACCGGTATCGCCGATGCTCGCCAAGTCGGTGTCCGCTATCCCGCCCGACGCCTCCTACGAACCCAAATGGGACGGGTTCCGTTCGGTGTGTTTTCGCGACGGTGATGACGTCGTCTTGGGCAGCCGCAACGAGAAGCCGATGACCCGGTACTTCCCTGAGCTGGTCAGCGCGGCGATCGCGGAGCTGCCCGAGCGGTGCGTGATCGACGGCGAGATCGTGATCGCCACCGAGGCCGGCTTGGATTTCGAAGCGTTGCAGCAGCGGATTCACCCCGCCGACTCCAGGGTGCGCATGCTCGCCGAGAAAACCCCGGCCGCGTTCATCGCGTTCGATCTGCTCGCGCTCGGCGACGATGACTACACCGGGCGGCCGTTCCGCGAGCGGCGAGCCGCGCTGGTGCAGGCGCTGGCCGGTAGCGGTCCGACCTTTCACGTCACGCCTGCCACCACGGATCTCGAGACCGCGCAGCGATGGTTCGCCGAGTTCGAGGGCGCCGGGCTCGACGGTGTGATCGCCAAACCGTTGACCGTCACCTACCAGCCCGACAAGCGGATGATGTTCAAGGTCAAGCACGAGCGGACCGCGGACTGCGTGGTCGCCGGCTACCGGGTGCACAAGTCCGGCGCCGACGCGGTCGGCTCGCTACTCCTGGGGCTCTACAACGACGACGGCGCACTGGCATCGGTGGGTGTGATCGGCGCTTTCCCGATGGCCGAACGGCTCCGGCTGTTCACCGAATTACAGCCTCTGGTAACCGAATTCGAGGGCCATCCGTGGAACTGGGCGGCGCTCGAAGCGGGCGAACGCACACCACAGAAGAATGCCGGGTCCAGGTGGAACGCCGGCAAGGATCTCTCGTTCGTCCCGCTGCGCCCCGAGCGGGTGGTCGAGGTGCGCTACGACCACATGGAGGGCGCGCGGTTCCGGCACACTGCCCAGTTCAATCGCTGGCGTCCCGATCGCGACCCGCGATCCTGCACCTACGAACAGCTCGAGCGGCCGGTGACTTTCAGTCTCGGCGAGATCATTCCGGGGTTGGAGCCCCGCTAGTCCAGCGAGCCCGGCGGCCGCGAGACACACTGGGCGGAATACAGCTCGACGCCGAGAGTGTCCATCAGCTGGAGCTGCGTCTCGAGGTAGTCGATGTGGTGTTCTTCGTCGGACACGATGTCCTCGAACAGATTGGCCGTGGTGGAGTCCTGCTTCTCCCGGCACAGCACGATGGCGGGCTTGAGTCGGTTGACCACCTCGTACTCGAGGGCGAGGTCGCTCTCGAACTGCTCGCGGATCGTCTGGCCGATGTTCAGCGTGCCGATCCGCTGGTAGTTGGGCAGCCCGTCGAGGATCAGGATGCGGTCGGTGACCCGCTCCGCGTGACGCATCTCGTCGAACGATTCGTCCCGGGTGTGCTTGGCCAGCTCGGTGAACCCCCAGTTGTCCTGCATCTTGGAGTGCAGGAAGTACTGGTTGATCGCGGTCAGTTCACTCGTCAACTGCTGATTGAGGAGAGTGAGAATCTCGCTGTCGCCTTGCATGACTTCTCCTGTCAAATGTCGCCGAGCCGCAATCCATACCGTAATTAACGAACCTAATACAGATTCGCCGACGAGGCGACGCTTATCGTGGTCAAAACGGGTTGTCGTGCTTGAACTTTGGCATATTCGCATGCCCGGCGGCAAATAAATTGAGGCTTGGCTGACTTCGAAGAAATTCGGTTAGTCTTGCCTTAGCCGATGGCTGAAATGAGCGGTCGGCTGACAATAATTTCGGTTCTCGAATTCCGCCCGCGGCGGGTAATCGAATTCCGCTGCGCAGTGCCGCCCGCCGGACCCCGTGGAGGCCCGGGGCCAAGTTAGCTTAGGTTAAGCTAACTAACTCCAGGCGCCGATAGCAGAGGACACCGATATGGGACGAGGCTTCGGAGGCGCAATGCTGCGCGGCTTCGGGGGGCGCGATCACGTCGCGACCGTGGAGCAGATCGCCCGCATCGCCCCGCACTGCGTCCGCATCACGATGTCGTCGCCGACCGTGTTCGAGGATGTCAGCTCCGGCCCGACGACATGGCTGCGGTTCTGGTTCCCCGATCCCGAAGGCGGAAAGACCGAGTTCCAGCGCGCGTACACCCTGGTGTGGGCCGATCCCGAGGCCGGCAGATTCGCCGTCGACGTCGTACTGCACGAGCCGGCCGGCCCGGCGTGCGCCTGGGCATCGGCGGCTAAGCCGGGCATGACCATCCCAGTCGTGTCCCTGGGCTCGACCCGGTTCGAAGTCCCCGAGGAGCTGCCTGCCGGCTTCCTGCTCATCGGTGATTCGGCATCGATCCCGGCGATCAACTCCATCCTGGCGGTGCTGCCACAGGACGTGGACGTCGAGGTGTACCTCGAACGCCACCGCGACGAAGACGAGCTCATCCCGCTCACCGAGCACCCGCGCCGCCGTCTGCACTGGGTGACCCGAACTGATGACAGCTCGCTGGCCGATGCCATCGAGAACCGAGATTGGTCAAACTGGTTCGCGTGGGCCGGCCCCGAAGCCGGAGCGCTCAAGCATCTGCGCAAACGACTGAAGGACACGTTCGGGTTCCCCAAGACCGAGCTGAAGGCCCAGGCGTATTGGACGCAGGGCCGGGAGATGGGCAGCAGTCGTGACGACGGCGTGGCGGCGCCCGCACCCGCCCCTCCCGTCGCCGCCAAGGGCACGTGGCGTTCGCAAGCGGGCAAAGACCTACTGGCGCCGGTGAAGCCACAATTGATCATCGCCGGTGTGCTGCAGGCGTTGCTGACCCTGCTGCAGCTCGCGCCGTTCGTGGTCCTGGTCGAGCTGGCTCAGCTGTTGCTCAGCGGCGCCGACTCATACCGGGTATGGAATACCGTGACCGCTTTCGTCGTGCTGCTGACCACCGGCACCACGCTAGGCGCGGTGCTGGTGCTGTGGCTGCACATGGTCGACATGCGGTTCAGCGCGGAGGTACGCCGCCGTCTGCTGGACAAGCTCGCCCGAATGCCTTTGGGCTGGTTCACCGATCGCGGATCCGGCTCGGTCAAGAAGCTCATCCAGGACGACACCCTGTCGCTGCACTACCTGGTCACCCACGCGGTGTGTGACGCGGTCGCGGCGCTGGTTGCTCCGATCGCGGTTTTGATCTACCTGTTCACCGTCGACTGGCGGATGGCGCTCATCCTGTTCCTGCCGATCCTCGTCTACATCGTGACCACCTGGACGATGGTCTATCAGAGCGGGCCGAAGATCACCGAGGCATCCCGGTGGGCCGAGCGGATGAACGGCGAGTCGGCGGCATTCCTGGAGGGCCAGGCCGTGATTCGGGTGTTCGGCGGTGCGGCGGCTTCCTCGTTCCGCCGGCGGCTGGACGAGTACATCGCCTTCCTCAATGAATGGCAGCGGCCATTCATCGGCAAGAAGACCTTCATGGATCTGGTTACCCGGCCCAGCACATTCCTCTGGCTGATCGCCACGGCAGGCACCTGGCTCGTCGTCGACGGTCGGATGGCGCCCACGACACTGCTGCCATTCCTGGTGCTGGGTACCACGTTTGGCAGCCGGCTGTTGGGCATCGCCTACGGGCTGGGCGGCATCCGGGAAGGCACTCAGGCCGCCAAGCGCATCGCGGTCACGCTCGACGAGACCGAACTGAGCATTCAGGCGCAAACGGCACCACCGTCGACGGCCACTGCCACAGTGACATTCGACGGCATCAGCTTCGGCTATCGGCCCGGGGTACCGGTGATCCACGACGTGACACTGGCCCTGAAGCCGGGCACCGTGACGGCTCTGGTGGGCCCGTCCGGTTCAGGTAAATCGACGCTGGCGGCGCTGTTGGCACGGTTCCACGACGTCGACGCCGGTGCGGTGCGCATCGGCGGGCGTGACATCCGAACTCTGACGGCCGACGATCTCTACACCCAGGTCGGCTTTGTGTTCCAAGACGTGCAGCTGGTCGGGGGCACCGTCCGCGACAACATCGCGCTCGCCCGCCCGGAGGCCAGCGCCGCCGAGGTCGAGCACGCGGCGCGCACCGCCCAGATCCACGAACGTATCCTGCGGCTGGCAAGCGGATACGACACGGTCCTGGGTGCGGACAGCCAACTGTCCGGCGGCGAGAAACAACGCCTCACCATCGCCCGCGCACTGCTCGCCGACACGCCGATCCTGATTCTCGACGAGGCCACCGCGTTCGCCGATCCCGAATCGGAATACCTTGTGCAGCAAGCATTGAGCTCACTGGTCAAGAATCGGACAGTGCTGGTGATCGCCCACCGGCTACACACCATCACCGGCGCCGACCAGATCGTGGTTCTCGACCACGGCCGGATCGCCGAGATCGGCACCCACACCGCACTACTGGCCGCCGACGGCCGCTACCGCCGCCTGTGGGACAGCCGGCTCGCCGGCACCCCCCGGGCTCTGACCGGTGAGGCCGCCCGATGATCGGCTCCCTGATCCGATTGCTCCCGGCGCACGCTCGCGGCCCGTTCACCACCTACGTAGCGTTGACGGTCATTTCCGTCGTCCTGCGCGCGGCCAGCGCACTGCTCCTGGTACCGCTGCTGGTCGCGCTGTTCAGCGCTCACCCCGCCGACACGTGGGCCTGGGTCGGCGCGCTCACCGCGGTCACGATCGGCGGCTGGGTGGTGGACATGTCGTTGGCGCGCATCGGTTTCGGCATCGGCTTCACGCTGGCCGAAACCACCCAGCACGCGATGGCCAACCGGCTCACCGAGACTCCCCTGCACTGGTTCAGCGCCGACAACACCGCGGTTGCCCGCCAGGCCATCGCCGCCAGCGCTCCGGAGCTGGTCGGTTTCGTCGCGAACCTGCTGAGCCCGTTCATCGGTGCGTTGCTGCTGCCCGCCGCGATCACAATCGGCTTATTCTTCGTGTCCTGGGAGGTGGGTGTGGCCGCCGCGATCGCACTGCCGTTCCTGCTGGGCGCGCTAGCTGCCAGCCTGCGACTGGTACGTAAGGCAGATGCCGCCGACGCCAGCGCGCACAGTGCACTGACCGAACGCCTCGTGGAGTTCGCGCGCACCCAGCAGGCGTTGCGGGCTAGCCGCCGCGTGACGGTCGCGCGCAGCCAGACCGGCGAGGCCATCGCCGCCGTGCGCGGTGCGACCTTGCGGCTGTTGCTGTTCCAAATCCCCGGCCAGCTTCTCTTCAGCGTGGCCAGCCAGATCGCGCTCATCCTGCTGGCAGGCACGATCACCACGCTGACGCTGCAGGGTCACATCGGCGCACCCGCGGCAGTGGCGCTGGCGATCGTTATGGTGCGCTTCCTCGAGCCGTTCACCGTGCTGGCCGATCTGTCCAGCGCGGTGGAATCCTCGCGGGGGCTGTTGGAGCGGCTGAACACCGTCACCACCGCGCCGCTGGACAAGCAGACCAAGGACGGTGCACTCCCGTCTGGTGAATCACAGCCGCCCCGAATCGAATTGCGGTCCGTCGGCTTCGGCTACCACGACGCCGAGGTGCTCAAGGACGTCAGCTTCACCCTCGAACCGGGAACCACCACCGCCGTCGTCGGCCCGTCCGGCTCCGGCAAAAGCACGATCCTGTCCCTGATCGCCGGGCTGCACACACCCGGGCGCGGGCAGATTCTCTTTGACGGCACCGACGTCACCGGTATCGGCCCCGATGCCCGGCGCGCGCTGGTCAGTGTGGTGTTCCAGCATCCGTATCTGTTCGACGGCACGATCGCGGACAACATCCGGGTCGGACGACCCGATGCCGACGACGACGCCATCCACCGCGCCATGGCACTGGCACGCGTCGACGACATCGTCGAACGGCTGCCGGACGGTGCGCTGACCAAGGTCGGCGAGGCCGGTACGGCTCTGTCCGGCGGTGAACGCCAACGTGTCAGCATCGCAAGGGCTCTGGTGAAACCGGCCGGGGTGCTGCTGATCGACGAAGCGACCAGCGCCCTGGACACCGAGAACGAGGCGTCGATCACGCACGCCATCCAGGCCGATCCGCATCAGCGCACCCGAGTCATCATCGCGCACCGGCTCGATGCCATCCGCAACGCCGACCAGGTCCTGTTCATTGACAACGGTGTGGTGGTCGAGCAGGGCAGCATCGACGAACTCACCGCTCTCGGTGGGCGATTCGCCGAGTTCTGGCATCAGCAGGCGTCCAGCGCCGGCTGGCAGATCGCCCCGGACTCCCCCGGTCGGGTATGAGAGCGCTTTCCGCTGCCAAGCGGGCCTGGATCCCGCTGGTGCTCGTAGTAGTGCTCGCCATCGGCGTTTTCGCGGTAACGCGAGTACGCGGGATTTTCGGCTCCCATCACCTGCCCACCTATGCCGGTAGCAAGTCGGACGACAAATACAAGTCGGATCCCAAACGCGTGGTCTACCAGATCTTCGGACCGCCCGGTGCCGTGGCCGACATCAACTATCTCGATGACTACGGCACTCCCCATCAGGTCAACGGGGCCGTGCTGCCGTGGTCGGTCGAGATCGTCACCAATGCCCCCGCCATGGTGGGGAACGTGTTGGCGCAAGGCAACAGCGATTCGATCGGCTGCCGGGTCACGTCCGATGGAGAGGTCAAGATTGAACGGACTTCTACCGACGTGAACGCTTACGTCTATTGCTTTGCGAAGTCGGCATGATGGGCTCGTCACGCCGCGATCCGACGCCCGTCGCGCACTGGATTCGGCGACTGGCCATCCCCATAATCCTCGGCTGGCTGGGAATCGTCGTCCTCTCCAGCGTCCTCATCCCGCCGCTGGAGACGGTCGCCCAGATGCGGGCAGTCCCGATGAGTGCGCCGGACGCGCCGTCGGTGCAGGCGATGACGCAGATGGGCCGCGTGTTCGGGGAGTCCGAGTCGGACAGCTTCGCGATGATCGTGCTGGAGGGCGATCAACCGCTCGGGGCTGACGCGCACACCTACTACGACACCCTGATCAAGACACTGCGCGCCGACACGGCCCATGTCACGCACGTTCAAGACTTCTGGGGCGATCCGCTCACCGAGGCGGCCGCCCAAAGTGCCGACGGCAAAGCCGTTTACGTCCAGCTGAACCTGGCCGGCAACGTCGGCACCACCCAGTCCAACGACTCGGTCGCCGCAGTGCGCAAGGCGGTGGCCGACACACCCCCAGCGGCGGGGGTCAAGGCGTACGTCACCGGTCCCGCCGCACTGCAAACCGACATGAACGACGCCGGCGCACGAAGCATGGCCAAGATCGCACTGGTCACCTTCGCTGTGATCATCGTGATCCTGTTGCTCTTCTATCGCTCGCTCATCACCGTCGTGCTGTTGATCGTGACGGTACTCATCCAGGTGGCGGCCGCGCGCGGTATCGTGGCCGCGCTGGGCTACTACAACGTCATCGGTCTGTCGACATTCGCAGTCAATCTGCTTGTCTCACTGGCAATCGCGGCAGGAACCGACTACGCGATCTTCCTCGTCGGCCGCTACCAGGAGGCCCGCCAGGCCGGCGCGGACCGCGAGGCCGCCTACTACGAGATGTTCAACGGCACTGCCCACGTCGTGCTGGGATCCGGCCTCACCATTGCCGGCGCAACCTATTGTCTGAGCTTCACCCGCATGCCGTACTTCCAGTCATTGGGCCCACCGTGTGCGGCAGGCATCGTCGCCGGTGTCGCGGTCGCGCTCACGCTTGGCCCGGCGATCGTCACGGTGGGAAGCCGGTTCGGGCTGCTGGAACCCAAGCGCCACATGCGGATCCGCATGTGGCGCAAGATCGGCGCGGCGACCGTCCGCTGGCCGGGTCCGATCCTCACGGGCTCGCTGGCCATCGTGATCCTCGGGCTCGCAGCGCTGCCCGGATACCGCACCAGCTACAACGACACCAAATACATTCCCCAGAACATCGCGGCCAACGAAGGTTTACAGGCAGCCGACCGCCACTTCAGCCAGGCTCGGATGAACCCCGAGATCCTGATGATCCAGGCCGACCACGATCTGCGTAACCCTGCTGACTTCCTCGTCATCGATAAGATCGCCAAAACCATCTTCCGGGTTCCCGGTATCGCACGGGTCCAGACGATCACCCGCCCCGACGGGATGCCGATCGCGCACACGTCCATACCGTTCATCGTGAGCATGCAGAACGTCGGCATGATCCAGAACATGAAGCTCATGAAAGATCGGATGGCCGATATGAAGCGGCAGGCCGACGAGATGGGCACCACCGTCGCCACGATGAAACGCATGTACGACCTGATGAGCCAGCTCACCGGCGTGACACACGAGATGGTCGGCCAGACTGTCGAGCTACAGGGAACCATCCACGAATTGCGGGACCGGATAGCCGATTTCGATGATTTCTACCGGCCGATCCGTAACTACCTCTACTGGGAACCGCACTGCTACGACATCCCGCTCTGCTGGTCCACTCGTTCGATATTCGACACCATGGACGGCGTCGACACGATGACGGCCACCATGGACAAGGTCATCGCCAACATGGGCGAGATGGACCGGTTGATGCCGGAGATGCTCGATCAGGTCGGACCGATGATCACGACCATGGAAAACATGCAGCAGATGATGCTGACGACGTTCGCCACGATGTCGGGCATGTGGAATCAGATCGACGAACTGAGCCAGAACTCGACTGCGATGGGCAAAGCCTTCGACGACGCCAAGAACGACGACTCGTTCTATCTGCCGCCGGATGTGTTCGACAATCCCGACTTCCAGCGCGGGATGCGCAGTTTCGTCTCCCCCGACGGCAAGGCGGTGCGCTTCATCATTTCGCATCGCGGGGATGCCGCCACGCCGGAAGGCATTTCACACGTCGAACCGATCAAGATCGCAGCGATCGAAGCGGTCAAAGCCACCCCGCTCGAAGATGCGACGATTTCCCTGGCCGGCACGGCTGCCACCTTCAAGGACATGGCCGACGGCTCGAAATACGATCTCATCCTCGCCGGTATCGCGGCGCTGTGCCTGATCTTCATGATCATGGTGGTGATGACGCGAAGTCTGGTCGCCGCTGTGGTCATTGTGGGAACCGTGCTCGTCTCGTTGGGTGCGTCGTTCGGGCTGTCGATCATCATCTGGCAGTACATCTTCGGCATCGAGCTGCACTGGCTCGTGCTGGCCATGTCGGTGATCGCCCTGCTGGCCGTCGGGTCGGATTACAACCTGCTGCTGGTGTCCCGGTTCAAGGAAGAGCTGCCGGCGGGCGTCAAAACCGGCATCATCCGCGCGATGGGCGGAACCGGCAGCGTCGTGACGGTGGCCGGCCTGGTGTTCGCCGCCACCATGTCGTCGATGGTGGTCAGCGACCTGCGCATCATCGGGCAGATCGGCACGACCATCGGGCTCGGGCTGCTGCTGGACACTCTCGTGGTGCGCTCGTTCATGACACCGGCCATCGCCGCGCTGCTGGGCCGGTGGTTCTGGTGGCCGATCAATGTCATTCGGCCCCGCGCCGCGCCGTCCGCGCGAGCCACAACGGAGACGCCGGTTCCGCAGCTGAGTTAGATTGCGGGCGTGACCCGCCCAACGCCGGGCGCGGGCCGGTTCGCCCCCAGCCCGTCCGCCGACCTGCACATCGGCAACCTGCGTACCGCTGTGCTGGCGTGGTTGTTCGCGCGCTCGACCGGACGGCGCTTCCTGCTCCGTGTCGAGGATCTCGACGACCGCACCCACGACCAGGTGGCGCACCGGCAGCTCGACGATCTGGCTGCCATCGGCGTGACGTGGGATGACGAGCCACAGTGGCAGTCCCGCCAGCGGGAGCGCTACGACGCGGTGATCGACGGGCTGGTCGCGCGCGGTCTGGCCTACGAATGCTACTGCAGCAGAAAGGATATCCTCAGCGCACCGAGGGCGCCGCACGCCCCTGAGGGGGCCTACCCCGGCACCTGCCGGGGCTTGAGCGACGCCGAACGGGCCGCCAAACGCAAGGCCGGTCGCCCGCCCGCGCTGCGACTGCGCGCAGACACCGACGAGTACACAGTCACCGATCTGCTGCACGGCACCTACACCGGCGTCGTCGACGACCTCGTATTGCGTCGCGGTGACGGCGTCCCGGCCTACAACCTGGCCGTCGTCGTTGACGATGCATTTTCCGGCATCGACCAGGTGGTGCGTGGTGACGACCTGCTGTCGTCCTCCCCACGCCAGGCGTACCTGGCGAACCTCCTCGGCTATCCGCAGCCCTCCTACGCCCACGTGCCGCTGGTCGTCAACGGCGAAGGCAAGCGGCTGGCCAAGCGTGACGGCGCGGTTACACTCGGCGAACTCGGGGTCCGGCGGGCCTTCGCCCTGATCAGCGAGTCATTGGGCTGGCCGGAAGCCGACATGGCCGGGCTCTTGCGCCGGTTCGATCCCCACCGGCTGCCCCGCGAGCCGTGGGCATATCAACCCGTTTGATCGCAACCCTTGGCGGCCATCCCGGGCCTCACTAGAGTCCGGCGGATGCGTCATCTACCACGCGCTGCACTGCTGGCCGTTGTGATGACCGCGGCTGTACTCCTTGGCGGCTGCGGATCGAAGTCCGATGGTGGCGGGCCGCTCGCCTCCGGTGTGCTGCGGGTCGGCACGGAGGGTACTTATGCGCCGTTCAGTTTCCAAGATCCCGCAACCGGACAACTCGCCGGTTATGACGTCGATGTTGCCAACGCGGCCGGCCAGAAACTTGGCAAGAAGGTCGAGTTCGTCCAGACCCCATGGGATTCCATCTTCGCCGCCCTGGAAGCCAACCGATTCGACGTGGTGGCCAACGAAGTCACCATAACCCCCGAACGGCAGAGTAAATACGACCTGTCCGAGCCCTATTCGGTGGGCGAAGGCGTCATCATCACCCGGGCCAACGACGACTCGATCACGTCGCTGGCCGATCTCAAGGGCAAGACCGCGGGTGCCAGCATCACCAGCAACTGGGCGCAGGTGTCCCGGGACGCCGGCGCGAAAGTGGCGCCGGTGGAGGGATTCACGCAGGCGATCACCCTTCTCAACCAAGGCCGGGTGGACGCGGTCGTCAACGACAGCATCGCCTTCCATGCCTACCAAGCTGAAACAAACAACCAGTCGGTGAAGATCAGCGCCACGATCGGAGAAAAGAGCGAGCAAGGTTTCGCGGCCCGCAAGAACAGCGGCCTGCTGCCCGAGTTGAACAGAGCTATCGACGAGCTGAAGGCCGACGGTACCCTGGCCGCGATCTCGCAGAAGTACCTGAAAGCCAACGCCACCGGAGCGCCGGCCGCCGGCGGCGCCGAGGCCGGCCACCGCACAGTGTGGCAGCTCATCGCAGACAACCTGTGGCCGTTGGCCAAAGCCGCGATCACGGTGACCGTTCCGCTGACCGTCATCAGCTTCATCATCGGACTGGTGATCGCGCTCGCGGTGGCCCTGGGCCGGTTGTCCAAGAACGTGTTGGTGTCCAACATCGCCCGGTTCTACATCTCGATCATTCGCGGAACGCCGCTGTTGGTGCAGCTGTTCATCATCTTCTTCGCGCTGCCGCAGATCGGGATCAAGCTCGAGCCGTTCCTGGCTGCGGTGATCGCGTTCAGCCTCAACGTCGGCGGCTACGCGGCGGAGATCATCCGCTCGGCGATCCAGAGCATTCCCAAGGGCCAGTGGGAGGCTGCCGAGACCATCGGCTACCACTACGCCGGTGCGTTACGGCGGATCATCCTCCCGCAGGCCGCCCGGGTGGCAGTGCCGCCGCTGTCTAACACACTGATCTCGCTGGTCAAGGACACGTCCCTCGCCTCGACCATCCTGGTGACCGAATTGCTGCGCACCGCGCAGGTGGCCGCCGCGCCGACCTTCGAATTCTTCGCGCTGTACGGCACCGCGGCGGTGTACTACTGGATCATCTGCCTGGTGCTCTCGTTCGGTCAGAGCCGCCTTGAACACCGGCTGGAAAGGTACGTGGCACGATGACTGACACCGCCGACGTCGAATACCGTGTCGTGGCCGAGAACGTGCAGAAAGCGTTCGGCGACAACAAGGTACTCAAGGGTGTCTCGTTCACCGTGGCGCGGGGCACGGCGACCGCGATCATCGGGCCGTCCGGGTCGGGGAAGACGACGCTGTTGCGCACCCTGAACGCACTCGACCGGGCCGATGCCGGTGTGATCCGGGTCGACGACATCGAAATCGACTTCTCCACACCGACACCGAAACCCGAGGTGCGCAGGTTCCAGTCGCGAAGCGGCTTCGTGTTCCAGGGACACAACCTCTTTCCGCACAAGACGGTCCTGCAGAACATCATCGAAGGCCCGGTGATCGTGCAGAAGAGACCCAAGGAAGAAGCGATAGCCGACGCTGTCGAACTCCTGGACCAGGTTGGGCTGGCCGCCAAAAAGGATCAGTATCCCTATCAACTGTCCGGCGGGCAGCAGCAGCGGGTCGGCATCGCCAGGGCACTGGCGCTCAAACCCAAGCTCGTGTTGTTCGACGAACCCACCTCAGCACTGGACCCCGAACTGGTCGGCGAGGTGCTCTCGGTGATCAAGGACCTCGCGGACGAGGGCTGGACTCTGGTGATCGTCACCCACGAAATCCAGTTCGCCAAGCAGGTTTCCAGCCAGGTGTTGTTCACCGACGGCGGCATCATCCTGGAAAAGGGACCACCCGACGAGGTGATCGGGAATCCGAAGGAAGCGCGCACCCGCCAGTTCCTGGAGCGTGTGCTCAATCCGCTGTAGCCGGACCGGGCCCTGTGTCACAGTGTCACAGTGCCGAAGCAGATGGACATCGACGCGGACGTCGTCATTGTGGGCGCCGGGCTCTCGGGGATGATCGCGGCCCGCAAGCTGCTCGCAGCCGGGCTGACACCGGTGGTGCTGGAGGCCGACGAACGCGTCGGCGGGCGCATCCTCACCGAGGAAGTCCTGCCCGGACTACCCGTCGAACTCGGCGCCCAGTGGATCGGCGACACCCACGAGCGGATGTTCCGGCTGGCCGCCGAACTCGGAGTCGAAACGTACCCACAGTTCGAGGACGGCGAGACCTCCTACGAGTTCGGCGACACCGGTGTGCTGCGCGAGAACGAGTTTCACACCCGCTTCGCCGGCGAGCTGGCCGAACTCGAGCGGGTGCTGCGCCGGTTGGACGAGCTGGCCGCCGAGGTTCCCGTAGAGGCCCCGTGGTTGGCACCGCGGGCCGCCGAATGGGACGCCGTCACCGCGGGTGCCTGGTATGACGCGCAGGGACTTTCACCGATCGCGCGCACACTGTTGGAGATCTGCACGGTGGGGATCCTGGCGGTGCCGACAGCCGAAGTGTCGTTCCTGCATCTGCTGTTCACCATCCAGACCTGCGGTGTGACCTCGGAGCTGTTCGCCGAATCGGAGGGCGGCGCACAGACCACACGGTTCGTCGGCGGCACCAGCGAGATCCCCCGCCGCCTGGCGGCCCTGATCGCCGACCACATCGTACTGAAGGTGCCTGTTCAACTCATCGAGCATTCGGCCGCTAGCGTGACCGTGCACTGCCGCGGTGGATTAGTGGCACGCGGACGCCGGGTCATCGTCGCCATCTCCCCGACACTGGCCGGCCGAATCATGTACGACCCCCCGCTTTCCGGTGTCCGCGACCAGCTCACCCAGCGCCTGCCGAACGGCTCGTCTATGAAAGCGTTCTTCGTCTACGACGAACCCTTCTGGCGCGCTGACGGATTCAACGGCCAGCTCATCTCCGACCGCGGGCCGGCCCGGATGTCCAACGACACCTGCATACCCGGCGACGACCACGGGGTGATCCTGATGTTCCTGGAGGGCGACCAGGCCCGCACCTTCGGCCGCCTCCCCGAAGACGAGCGCCGTGCGGCACTCATCGACGAGCTGGTACGGCACTACGGCAACAAGGCGGCCAAGCCGGAGTTCTACATCGACGGAGAATGGTCGGACCGGCAGTGGACACGTGGCTGTTACAACGCCAACCTCGGACCCCACGTATGGACGTCCTACGGGTCCGCCCTCAGCGCCCCGATCGGCGTGATCCATTGGGCATCAACGGATACCGCGACCTACTGGAGCGCATACATGGAGGGTGCGGTCGACGCCGGTGAACGTGCCGCGCAAGCGGTGATCGACGAGCTGGCTTGATAGCCCACAATTCAGGGCTTCGGTGTGCCGTCGATTCCCTTGGTGCCGTCGCTATCCGTACCTTTGCCGCCCTGGCCGCCGGCACCGCCGACGCCCAGCGAACCGCCGTCACCACCGTCGCCGCCGTTGCCCCCGATGCCGCCGACACCCTTTGAGTCACCGCCATTCCCACCGGCGCCGCCGTCGCTGAATTGCGAAAGTGCGCTACCACCCTGGCCTCCTACACCGCCCAGCGCACCCGTGGCCAGGGTTGATCCCACTCCGGCGACACCGCCGTAGCCGCCGAGTCCACCATCGCCCAGCGACTGCCCGCCTGAGCCGCCGTCACCGCCTGCTCCGCCGTTGCCATTGGCCGTAGCGCCGTCACCACCCGCGCCGCTGCCACCGAGGCCGCCGTCACCACCGTTGCCGACGGAGCCACCGCTGCCGCCGTTTCCGCCGTCACCGCCGCTGTCTCCGACATGTGTGGCGTCAAAACCGTTGCCGCCGTTGCCACCGTCACCGCCGGAGGTCGCCCAGACGCCACTGGGGCCACCCGTCCCGTCGTTCGCGCATCCGCAACTCACACCGGCCAATCCGCCCGCACCACCAGCGCCGGCGCTGCCGGGATCACCACCGTCTCCCCCTTTACCCCCGTTGACAGCTCCGGCGTCACCGGCCGCGCCCTTGCCGCCGTTGCCGCCTAGACCGGCCGCACCGCCGCTGCCGCCGTCACCACCGTTGCCGGCGACGGCGGTGAGTGTGAACAGGAACAGCACATGTGACGAACCGCCCTCCCCGCCGACACCCC
>NZ_NOZR01000007.1 GCF_002250655.1 Mycolicibacterium sphagni | reverse complement strand
GGACCATGCCCTGCCCCGCCACCGGCGCCCTCCGCCCCGTGCGCACCCACGCTTACGGGCACCCGATCCCCCGCGTCACCTATGCCCGACGGCATTCCGCTCGGCGCGTGCGCGGCTTCGCCGCCCATCGAACCGGCTGAGGGGACATTCGGCAGACCGGATCCGCCTGGCGAGGCTCCAGCGGCCGCGGCGGGGGCCTCGGCTATCGGGTCAGAGACTGGAGGACGTCCTGCCGAACTTGCTGGCGCAGCGGGAGCTTCAGCCGCGCCAGGAACCCGACCGGGCGCGCCTTCGCCCGTCGGCGCGGGCTCGGTGTGCGGCGTATGCGTAACCGGAGGCGGAAGGTGATCGCCTGACGTCGGTGCCGACGTCGGCTTCCCGGGCGCCCCCGACGGAACGGGTTCGCGAGGTGCAGGCGGAGGCTCGGGCGTCTTCGGCAACGGGCCGGGACTTCCGGGTGGCGGCTTTCCGCCGTCAAAGCCCGTCTTGTTCAGATCGTCGAGCTTCGACGTGGCGCCCTTGAGTTCACCCTCAACCCCGCGTAATCCCGTTGTCGCCGAAACTAAACCACCGGCTTCACCCGCCACCCGTTCAGTCGCCGAAACCTCCGCACGCGCAGCCGCCCCCTCCGCCGCCCGTGCACCACCAGCAGCCTTGACGCCCGCCCCGCCCGGAATGACAGCGGTGCCGACGTCGAAGCCCAACTCGCCAACCCCGATGAACGGACGGTTGCTGGTAAAGATGTCGTTGAAATGCGTGACTTTCTTGACCATGTCAAGACTGCCCTGCGGATCAGTCGCAAACGCCAGCGGTGCCGTCATCGGGTTGAAGACCTCGGCCATCTTGCCCAGACCCTCGATCGTGGCCAACGTGCCCTTCGGGTCCCCGATCGGATCGAAGGAGGTGACGAGGCCGCCGACGGTGTTGACAGCGCCGAGCGTCAAACCGACGGACGTGTCTGTCATCTGGTCAGCGATGTTGGCCGCGATCCGGCCAGCATCCTCGCCCAGGTAGTTGACCAGCTCCACCCGCAACACGATTTCCATTGCGCGCGAATAGTTCTTGATTCCGTTGACAAGGTCGGACAGCAGCTCCTTGCGTGCCGCGGACTGCCGCTTGTGGTTGGCGATAACGGCTTTGATGTCGTTGGCGACTTCCTGGATCTTCTCCTCGGCGTCACCGGTCACCAACTCGAAGACAGTGCCCAAGATGCCGTTGTCGGATATCGATCCGACCACCGACTTGAGCTTGTTGAGCAGGTCCCGGATCGCATTCTGCGTGTTCTCGACATCGCTTGCGAAATGGCTTAATTCGCTGCCGAGCTTCTGCGCCTCGCCCGCCAGCGACGACATCGCCGTGCCCACATCGCGCACGGCGGCCTTCATCGGTTCTTTGTCCGGCATCTGCTGCGCGTCGATCACCGCGTATGCGCCGGCGTTCTCACCGGTGATGCCGTACAGCGGCGTTGCGAAAGCATTCCATGCAGCGCCGGCAGCCCGTAGCTCGCTCGGCTCGCCGTTGGGCCACCAATCTCCGACGAGAAACTCGACGAGGTACCACAAGACCGGAGGAGTTTGACCGGCCCCGTTCACATCTGGATCGCCACCTGGCGCAGAGAATTCCGCAGGCGCCGTCGGCGCAGGTAGCGGTGCTGCCGCGCCGCGGATATCGGCGGCGGCCTCGGCCTGCGAATAGTTGGTCGCCGACCCCTGAATCAGATAACCGATATGACGTAAGGCATTGACGCCCTTCGCGACACCGTCGACCAGTGCTCGAGCCGACTCCTGATAGGCGAAGCCGAAAGCCGTACCCGCCGCATCTTGACCGGTGTCTGCGTTGTAGGCCGCGGTGAGCGCGCTCACCGCGGCAGTGATCCCCTCACTGAGCCCCGCGACCGCCGAACCCGCGCCCGACAACGCTGCAGGATCCACCCGCAACGGTTCACCCACGGCGACTAGCCCCAGATTTTCTGATTCGCCTCGACCGCGCCGGTGTAAGAGGTGTGGGCATGCGAACCCGCCGAACGCAACTGCGCCAACGCATTCCGCATCATCTCAGCCCCCTCTTTCCACTGCTTGTGCACGGCATCGTGCGCGTCGCTGGCAACCCCGTGCCAATTCGCATGCAAGTTGGCCACAACGGCATCGCACTCGTCCAACATCGAGTCGACCGTTGTCTGATATGACGCCATGCGCTCGACGATGTCGGCCAGCCGGTCCAGGTCGACAGCAAATGCATCAGCCACGGTGCACACCTCGCAGCTCCGCGGCGGACGCCTGCTCGTTGGCCGCGAACGCTTGCCCCGCCTGGCCAAGCCGTTCGGCGATACTCGCCAGCGCCTGCTGCACCTTCAATGAACCGTCATGCCACTGCCGCCACGCAGCCGAATAAGAGCCGCCCGCCGACCCCTCCCACGTCCCCAGCACCTGCTGGGCTTCGGTGTCGAGATCGCGAAGCCCGGCCTGCAGATGCTGCGCGCCCGCGGTCAACGCCTCGCAAGCGGCCCGCAACACCGCAGGGTCCACATTCAAGACACCGCCATCGCCAGTTCCACTCACAGAGCAAACGCTACTGGCTTGACAGCCCGCCCACAATTCACCCCACTGAACTGCCACTACCCTGCCAGAACGGGGAAAAGAGAACCCAGACCGGCTACGGGTTCAAGATCCGAATCGGGTCGGTTCCGTCCCAGTTGAGCGCTGCCGTACGCACCAATTCACCCATCCCAGCCGTCGCCGGGGTGAGTTCCATCAGCTCGATGATGGTCGCCGCGGTGCCTGGCGGCGGCTCGAAGTAGGCATACCGGGCGACCCCGGCATCCCCGCCCGACCACACCACCGGCCAGCCGGCAGCCTTACCGGCCGCCAACGCCGCGTCGAAGTCGTCGGTCCAGTACGCCAGCTGATGAAAGCCGTCGCCACCGGCCGAGGTGAATTCCGAGTAGATCGACGGAGCGTCGTTGTCCTGGTGGATGACCTCGACCTGCAGATCACCACTGTTGGCGAACCCGATCGTCAGCGTCACCGTACATTCCTCGCCGCGATACACGCCGGTCTGCGTGACACTGCGCAGCACATAGAACGGGCCGACACCGAGCTCGAGCCAGGTGGCTATCGCCTTGTCGAAATCCTGCACTATATAACCGATTTGGCGGATCACTCCAGGCAGTACGGGTCCAGACACCGAATCTCCTATCAGCCGGGAAGCACCGGCACCGCGCCGGGCAGTAGGAAAGGCCGTACATCCGACCAGGATTGACTGTTCTCGGCGCTGGTTCCCGACAGCTGCAGCACCCCACGACTGTCCGACACGTAGACCGCGGCCGGGTTCGCCGCTACCGCCGACACCGGCATCACGATGTTGCCACTGGGTCCGTCGGAATTGACGCCGTCGAGATTCACATACGACACCGGATGAGCCGCATCGGTGCGCGTGACGACGATGTCGTCACCGGTGCGCCAAGACAGCGACACAACCGACGCCTCCAGGCCGAAACCGAGCCGACGCGGATAGGTCAGTGAGAAATCCCCAGCCGGCGTCTGCTCCACACCAGCCAGAATCACCTGACCGTTGACCACCATCGCCGCTCTGGTCCCATCGCGGGACAGCTGCAATTCGGTTATCGCGCCGGGGAATCGGGACGTCACCGCGGCGGCATCCACCGGGATCCGCGCGGGCTGCCCGGAGGCTTGCTCCTGAATCACCCGCACCACACTGTTGCCGTCCACCACCACCCACACCGCGTCGTCCAGCGCCCACGACGGTCGCGTCAACGACCGTGAGTCGGTGGCCTTGGCAGCTACCCCGCCGTTCGGGCCGATCCACAACGACGAGACCATGTCCGGCGCGTCGGGGCGCAGCACCGTCACCGACGCGATGTTCTGCCCGGTCCGCGACAACGCCGCCGACACCTGAGCCGGCATCTGCCCGAACGAGCCCGGCACTGGTGTGGCCCGCTGCCCGTCCAGCGAGACCATCGACCCGTTTATCAGTGCGTGCACGCCGGCCGAGGCGCCGTCCACCGCGCCGGGGTCGGTGGCCGCGACGTCGGTGGTGTTCCAGCCGTCGGCGAACCGGTCGTCAAGGGCAGCGCCGTCGGCGTTGATCACATACGGCCCCTTGATATCAGCCCGGGCAAGCGTCCAAATGACCTGTGCGGCAAGCAATTGCCTACTGTGCGGATCCGTCGTGGTCAGATTTTCCAGGTCGACCCTCGCGCCGCCGTAGCCACGCCCGATACCCGTCTTGCCACCGTCGGCGCGGGTCACCGGTCCGATCAGTTTGACCGGCCCCAGCAGGTTGCGCACCGTCCGCGCCATCTCCGGCCGGGGGCCGGCGATCAGCTTGGTGACCAGTTCGGTGGCCAGTTGGTCCGCGTCGGCCACCGCGACATAGCGCGGATCGGGAACGACGGTCTTGCCGGTCGGATCGACGAAATACAGGGTGTTGCGTTTGTAAGTGGCCTGGAACTGTTGCCAATCCAAGAACACCCCGTTGGGCAACTTGTCGATTCGCCACCCATCCGGGGTCTGCGCCAGCTCTATCGTTCCGGGGTTGGGGAGCTGGCCCCCGGCGGTCTCGAACACCCCGACATCGGACAGCGACCCCAGCATGTCGGCCTTCATGGTGACCGAAACCCGGTCGGGAGTGCGGGTTTCCACGAACACGACGTTATCGATCAGCAGCGCGCTGCCCTGGTCGTCCCAACTGCTGGACGCCGACGCGGTGAGGAATTGGCGAGCGGCCAGATGCCGGTTAGCCGGATCGGCGGTGGCCTTGAGGAATTCGCGCAACAACTGGTCGGGATCCATGCCCGGCGTGGGCTTGGGCAAGCTCTTGGGTTGTGGTCGTTCGACGGTCCCGATCGCCTGCGGCGCCGAGGAATTAGGCACACCAGCACATCCGCCGAGGAAGACCGCGACCAGTCCGGCCACCAGCACCGCCAGCAACTGGCGTCTCACACGCTCTCCCCCGCCGGTTCGCGCTGTCGAACCTGGCGTTGGTCTTTGCGGCCGTCAACACGTTCTGCCGCAATCGGTCTCAGCGGCAACGGGCTGGTAGTGACCTTGTGCCCGCGCACCAGAGGTAACGTCAGCCGGAAGCAGGCCCCCTTACCGGGCTCGCCCCACGCTTCCAGCCGGCCTTGGTGCAGCCGGGCGTCCTCGATGCTGATCGCCAGACCCAGGCCGGTCCCGCCGGAGCGGCGCACGCGCGAGGGGTCCGAGCGCCAGAACCGGCTGAACACCAGCTTCTCCTCGCCGGGGCGCAGCCCGACGCCGTAGTCGCGCACCGTCACCGCGACGGTGTCCTCGTCGGCGGCCATCCGGATTCGCACCGGCTTGTGTTCGGCGTGGTCGATCGCGTTGGCGATCAGGTTGCGCAGGATGCGTTCCACGCGGCGAGCGTCGACCTCGGCGATGACCTCGTGATCGGGCAGATTCACCATAAGCTCGATACCGGCCTCGTCGGCCAGGTGACCCACACTGCCCAGCGCGCTGTTGACCGTCGAGCGCAGATCGACTGCCTCCACCGAGAGTTCGGCGACGCCGGCGTCGTGGCGGGAAATCTCCAGCAGGTCGTTGAGCAGCGTCTCGAACCGGTCGAGTTCGTTGACCATCAACTCGGTAGAGCGGCGCAGCGCGGGGTCCAACTCTTCGGAGTGGTCGTGAATCAGATCAGCCGCCATCCGCACCGTGGTCAGCGGCGTGCGCAGCTCATGGCTGACGTCGGAGGTGAACCGGCGCTGCAGATTGCCGAACTCCTCGAGCTGAGTGATCTGTCGCTGCAGGCTTTCGGCCATGTCGTTGAACGACACCGCCAGCCGCGCCATGTCGTCCTCACCGCGCACCGGCATCCGCTCCGAGAGATGGCCCTCGGCAAAGCGTTCGGCGATCCGCGATGCCGAACGCACCGGCAGCACCACCTGCCGCGACACCAGCAGCGCGATCCCGGCCAGCAACACCAGCAGCACCAGCCCACCGGTGGCCATCGTGCTGCGCACCAGCGTGATCGTGTTCTCCTCGCTGTTGAGCGGGAAGATCAGATACAGCTCGAGATTCGGGATGTGCGACTGTGTCGGCGTACCGATCAGCAAGGCCGGCCCCGTGAAGCTGTCGGTGTGCACCGTCGAATACTGGTAGCTGACCTGACCCGCTTTGACGAAGTCGCGCAAGGACTTCGGGATCTGGTCCACCGGCCCGGCAGCCGTGGCCGCCCGCGGTCCGTCGCCGGGCACCACCAACACCACGTCGAACGTGCCGGCCAGCGCCGCCCCCGACGACTGGCCGGTCTTGGAGATCAGTGTGTTGCGGGCCAGCTGCAGGCTGCTGTCCAGCGACCGTGCCTCTTCACCGCTCACGGTGCCGCTGACGGTATTACGAGCCCGGTCCAGTTCCTCGGTCGCCGCGTGGACCTTGACGTCGAGTACCCGATTGGTGATCTGACTGGTGAGTACGAAGCCGAGCACCAAGATGACCGATGCCGACAGCCCCAGCGTCAGCACAACAACCCGCAACTGCAGTGAGCGACGCCAGATCAAGCCCAGCGCTCGACTCAGCGCGCTCAAGCCGCGCACCAGAGGACCCGATCGTCCCCACGGGCCGCGCTGTTTCGAACCGACTCGGATCATGTGCGCCGCTCCTCGTCAGCGCGCAGCGCTGCATCGTCGCGGACGCAATTCACGAGCGGCGCTCCTCCTCGGAGCCTCGAACGATCACGGGGGTCCGGCCTTGTAACCCACTCCTCGAACGGTGAGCACCACCTGCGGGTTCTCCGGATCCTTCTCAACCTTGGCCCGCAACCGCTGGACATGCACGTTCACCAAACGAGTGTCCGCGGGGTGGCGATATCCCCACACCTGTTCGAGCAGCACATCTCGAGTAAACACCTGCCGCGGTTTGCGTGCCAGCGCCACCAGAAGGTCGAACTCCAGCGGCGTCAGGGAAATCTGTTCGCCCTCGCGGGTGACCTTGTGGGCCGGCACGTCGATGTCGATGTCGGCGATCGAGAGCATCTCGGCCGGCTCGTCCTCGTTGCGCCGCAGGCGGGCACGCACGCGCGCCACCAACTCCTTGGGCTTGAACGGTTTCATCACGTAGTCGTCGGCGCCCGACTCCAGGCCCAACACCACGTCCACCGTGTCGGTCTTGGCGGTCAGCATGACGATCGGCACGCCGGAGTCCGCCCGCAGAACCCGGCACACATCGATGCCGTTCATGCCGGGCAGCATGAGGTCCAGCAACACCAGATCCGGGCGCAACTCACGCACGGCCGTCAACGCCTGCGAGCCGTCGCCGATGACCGCGGTGTCGAAACCCTCGCCACGCAAAACAATGGTGAGCATCTCGGCCAGCGATGGGTCGTCGTCGACTACGAGAATCCTTTGCCTCATGGTGTCCATGGTGTCACCGAATTGGGACAAACCCCGGCTACCACACGGGCGAGTTGCGACATTTCCGCTGCGTGGGGGTGCCCTAACGGGTCAGCGAGGCCGCCAAGGCGGCCGGATCGACGTCTGGAGCGACGATTGACCAGGGTCCGCCCCAATTCGCAGCACCCAGTTCGGCGTACACCGCGCCGGTACGCCGTTGCAGTCCGTCGTCGCGCTCGTAGGCGTCACGGGCCCGGTCGGCCTCCTGCTCGGCTCGCTGCTTGGCGCGCTGCGCGGCCAGCTCCACCGAAGCGTCGAGCAAGATCTGCCGATCCGGCTTCGGCAGGCCGAACCGTCCGTATTCGAGGTCACCGACCCAGGACACCGCCTCACCCGAGGCGTCCTGATGCAGGCGGGCCGCACTGTAGGCGGCATTTGAGGCGACGTAGCGATCGAGGATGACCACGTTGAACTCGCGGCCCAACTCGGCGATCTGATCCTTGGCCCCGGCCCGGTCAAGCGCGAACAGCGTCGCCATCGCATATACCGAGTCGGCCAGGTCGCCGTGCTGACCGTGCAGCGCCTCGCTGGCGAGGTCGGCGTGGACCGATTGGCCGTAGCGCGGGAACGCGAGCGTCGTGACCGACTTGCCGTCGGTCTCGAAGGCGCGCTGCAGACCGACCGTCAGCGTCCGCTTGCCCGCCCCGTCGAGTCCCTCGATGACGATCAGCACGCGGGCAGCCTAACGGGTCACAGGCAGGGTCTAGCGGCTGAACGTGACGAGGTTCTGGTCGAGCACCATCTCGTCGGTGTGTTCGGTGCGGGTGGCGTCGGCCACCAGTGCGAGCGGTATCCCGGTGGCTTCCGCGGCGTCGAAGGCCCCGGTGCTGGCCACTTGACCGGTGGTCGTGAATGTGTCGTACAGGTAGGGCAATCCCTGCGCGGCCAGCGGCGACGGCCCGTCCATGACATGCAGGTGTAAGTGCGGCGCAACGGAATTGCCGGAGTTGCCGACCAGACCGATCACGTCACCGCGCTTGACTCGCTCCCCGACTTTGGGTCGCACACTGCCGGGCTGCATGTGGGCGTAGTTGACGTAGAAGCCGTTACCGATGTCGAGAACGACGAAATTGCCGTCCGCTTCGTCGACCCCGATGTTCGCGGGGTACGTGCCGGGGGTCTGCTCGGGCAGATCGTTGCGCGTGCCGACGACGGTGCCGTCGGCCACGGCGTAGACCTCCTTGCCGAAGATCTGGTAGCTCTTGGGATCTTTCGGGTCACCAGTGAAGATCCGGTTCTGCGCGTCGGCCTGTTCGAAGTCGACGGCGTAGCGCTGCGCCAGATAGAGCTGACCGTTGATCGGCAAAACCGCGCGGGTGTGCCGCGGCGCATCGCAGCAGCCGTCGGCACCGATATAGCGCTCCCCCGCCAGCGGCGCCGACAACACCGGCAACGTGCGCCGGTCCACCGTGGTGGGCGCCAACTGTTCGGTCACTTGGGCGCTGCCCGGCGGCAATGCGGCCGCGGTCACCTGGACGCGATGCGTCAGCTGTTGCGGGACGAGCTTCTCGTCGGCCAACGGCACATGGATGAACACCATGGCCGCCTGGCCGGGTTGCAACACGTTGGTCGGCTGCTTCGCACCCGCCGGATACACCCGGTGCTCCAGCGACCCGGTGTCGAGCTCGCCGATCTGCTTGCCGCTGGCTGCGTCGAGCGCAGCGACGTCGCGGATCGTCAGTTCACCGCTGGTGAAGTTGGTGACCCACAGCTCGTAGACGAGGTGGGTGAGCCCGTCGGATCCCTTGAACGGGATCGGTGCGAACGGCACCGAGCCGACCAACGGTGTCATCTGCGCGACAGCGGGCGGCACCGGCGAACTCTGCGTGGAAACGCCTTTGTCAGCGCCACAACCTGCAGCAACAACCACCGCGGACAGCGCTGCGACAGCCCCGAGTCTGCGCACAGATCACGATCTCACGCGAGAACGCGATCTGCGCGCCGACTCGATTTTGACTAGTAGCGGTAGTGCTCCGGCTTGTACGGGCCGTCGACGTCGACGCCGATGTACTCCGCCTGCTCCTTGGTGAGCTTGGTCAGTGTGCCGCCAAGAGCCTCGACGTGGATACGAGCGACCTTCTCGTCCAGGTGCTTGGCCAGCCGGTAGACCTCGTTGTCGTACTCGTCGTTCTTGGTCCACAGCTCGATCTGGGCGATCACCTGGTTGGAGAAGCTGTTGCTCATCACGAACGACGGGTGCCCGGTCGCGTTGCCCAGGTTCAGCAGCCGGCCTTCGGACAGCACGATGATCGACTTGCCGGAGTCACCGAACACCCACTCGTCGACCTGCGGCTTGATGTTGATCCGCGTGGCACCCGAACGTTCCAGGCGCGCCATCTCGATCTCGTCGTCGAAGTGACCGATGTTCCCCAGAATCGCCTGGTGCTTCATCGCTTTCATGTGTTCGAGGGTGATGATGCCCTGGTTACCGGTTGCGGTGATGACGATGTCCGCCCAGCCGATCGCCTCGTCGACGGACTTGACCTCGAAGCCGTCCATCAGCGCCTGCAACGCGTTGATCGGGTCGATCTCGGTGACCGCGACGCGGGCGCCCTGAGCCTTGAGCGCCTCGGCGCAGCCCTTGCCGACGTCCCCGTAGCCACACACCAGGGCGGCCTTGCCGCCGATCAGGACATCGGTGCCGCGGTTGATGCCGTCGATCAGCGAGTGCCGGGTGCCGTACTTGTTGTCGAACTTGCTCTTGGTCACCGAGTCGTTGACGTTGATGGCCGGGAACGCGAGTTCACCCGCGGCGGCGAACTGGTATAGCCGCAGCACACCCGTCGTGGTCTCTTCCGTCACGCCCTGAACCGACTCGGCGATCTTGGTCCACTTGTCCTTCTCGGTCTCGTAGCGCGCCCGGACCAGAGCCATGAAGACCTTCCACTCGTCGGAGGCGTCTTCTTCCGTGGGCGGAACCACGCCGGCCTTCTCGTACTGCGCGCCGCGCAGCACCAGCATGGTGGCGTCGCCGCCGTCATCGAGGATCATGTTCGCGGGCTCGCCCGGCCAGGTGAGCATCTGCTCGGCGGCCCACCAGTACTCCTCCAGCGTCTCGCCCTTCCAGGCGAAGATCGGGACGCCCTTGGGCTCCTCGACGGTGCCGTGCGGGCCGACTACGGTCGCGGCCGCCGCATGGTCCTGGGTGGAGAAGATGTTGCACGACGCCCAGCGCACCTCAGCACCGAGCGCGACCAGCGTCTCGATGAGCACCGCGGTCTGCACCGTCATGTGCAGCGAGCCGGAGATCCGCGCACCCTTGAGCGGCAGCACATCGGCGTACTCGCGGCGCAGCGACATCAATCCGGGCATTTCGTGCTCAGCCAGCCGGATCTCCTTGCGGCCGAACTCGGCCAAACTCAGATCGGCGACTTTGAAGTCGATGCCATTGCGAACATCGACGGTCAGGTCAGACATAAAGAGCCCCATTTCGTTCGTCATTGCCTTCTACACGCGCAGACACGCGTTGGCGACACCCTCAGCCTGCGGGCTCGCGGGACAGGCGCTCGAAGCGCTCTGACAGCTAAGGAATATCGATAACACCGTATCGTTCGGCAAACGGCGTCATCAATCGGGCCAGGTCTAGGGCCACATCGTGGTCGGCCTCGGGCGGCATCGAGACGTAACTCATGGCCAGCCGCACGATCGCCCGGGCCAGCACACCCGAGTCCTCTTCGCTGGCGCTGACCCAGCTGTGCATGAAGGCCTCGGTCAGGCGCGCCGAGGCGCGGGTGATGATCGGCGCGCTGTCGGTGGTGATCATCTGCAGCAGGTCGGGTTTGGCCACACCGGTCAGCAACGAGATGACCAGCGGATCAGCGGCCGACTCGGTGAAGAACACCCGGAAACCCTCGGTGAACGCGGCCAGCACATTGCCGACATTGGAGGTGATCGCGTCGTCGATGGCATCCACCAGGCGGTCGGCCAGCCGCAGCGCATAGCCCTGCGCCAGGCCCTGGCGGGAGCCGAACTCGTTGTAGATGGTCTGGCGGCTGATCCCGGCGGTGCGCGCGACATCGGTCAGCGTGATCGTCGACCAGTCCTTGGTCAGCAGCTCTTCGCGCATCGCGTCGAGAACCGAGTCTCGCAGCAGCGCACGAGAGGCCTCGGGATAGGGAACCCGAGGCCTCTTCACATGCGCGACTGTAGTGGTCACGGCCTCGCGACTTCCACCATCTCGAAGTCCGACTTCGCGGCGCCGCAGTCCGGGCAGCTCCAGTCCTCCGGGATGTCGTCCCACCGGGTGCCGGGAGCGATGCCGTCCTCCGGCCAGCCTTTGGCCTCGTCGTACTCGAACCCGCACTGCACGCAGACGAACAGTTTGTAGGCAGTCATTTCATGGCTCCCATTTCTTCGAAGTCGACCTTCTCTCGGACGCCACAATCGGGGCAGCACCAGTCCTCGGGGACCTCAGCCCACGCGGTTCCGGGCGGAAACCCTTCCCGTGCAGCACCTTTCGCCTCGTCGTACACGTAGTCGCAGACCGGGCACTTGTGGGCGCTCATGCGGGCACCCCATACCGGGCCAAGATCTTCGCCCGCCGGCGCGGATCGATGTTCACCTTGGTGATGTCACCGTTGTAGTGCTCGAGCACCCGGTGGTCCATCATCCGGCGCCACACCCACGGGAGATACGTCACGCCGATCAAAGTCGCGTAACCACTGGGCAATTCGGGAGCTTCATCCATACTGCGCAGCGTCTGGTAACGCCGGGTCGGGTTGGCGTGGTGGTCGCTGTGCCGCTGCAGGTGGTACAGGAACAGGTTGGTCACCAGGTGATCGGAGTTCCAGCTGTGCTGCGGCGAGCACCGCTCGTAGCGGCCTCCTGCGGTCTTCTGGCGCAGCAGTCCGTAGTGCTCGAGGTAGTTCACCGACTCCAGCATCGAGAACCCGAACACCGCCTGGATGATCAGGAAGGGAATGACCGCCGGGCCGAACAGCGCGATGAGCGCGCCCCACAGGACCACTGACATCAACCAGGCGTTGAGCACGTCGTTGCCCAGCCAGGTTCGCGGATCCCACGGGCTTCGGCCGAGGCGGCGAATGCGGGCCGCCTCGAGCTTGAGAGCGGAACGGGCACTGCCGAACACGCTGCGCGGCAAGAACTCCCAGAAAGTCTCACCGAAACGGGCCGAAGCGGGATCCTCCGGGGTGGCGACCCGGACGTGGTGGCCACGATTGTGCTCGATATAGAAGTGACCGTAGAAGGTCTGGGCCAGGCTGATCTTCGACAGCCACCGCTCAAGTGACTCCTTCTTGTGTCCCAACTCGTGGGCGGTGTTGATGCCGGTGCCACCGAGCACACCCACCGACAGGGCCAGCCCGATCTTGGCGAACCAGCCGAGTCCACCCTCGTAGCCGAGCCAGCTCAGATTCGACGCGGTGAACATGTAGGCGCCGAAGATCACGCTGACGAATTGGAACGGCAGGAACGCGTACGTGCAATAGCGGTAGTACTTGTCGTTCTCCAGGTACTCCATCATCCCGTCAGGCGGGTTCTGGCCGTCGCGGCCAAACTTCAGGTCGAGCGACGGCAACAGCACATAGATCAGGAAAGGCCCGACCCAGAAGAAGGCCTCCGACGCCGCGGTCCACCCCAACTGGTTGAGACCCCAGATGATCGGCAGCACCACGAACAGTGCGGTCGGCGCGATCAGCCCCATCAGCCACAGGTAGCGCTTCTTGTCCCGCCATTGCGCGGCGGACGGCACGGGCGTGAAGCCGTTGTTCAGCTGTGACGTCATGACAGATACCTCCGTAGTCCGTTGATGGCTTGACTATAGAGATGAATTTGTCGGGTGTCTAGACAAACAACATTGTTTTGTAAATCAGAGGGCGCGCTCCGCCTCACGTTGGGCAAGCACCGAGTGACGGCGCCCGTAGAGCAGGTAGAACGCCACCCCGATGACCATCCACACTCCGAACCTGATCCAGGTCAGAGCGGTGAGGTTGAGCATCAGCCAGCCACAGGCGGCGATCGACAGGATGGGAAGCAGCGGCACCCACGGCGCCCGGAAACCGCGTTCCAGGTCCGGGCGGGTGCGGCGCAGCACGATCACACCGGCCGATACCAGGATGAACGCGAACAACGTGCCGACGTTGACCATCTCCTCGAGCTTGGAGATCGGGAAGACCGTCGCCGCTGCCGCGGTGAGAACACCGACCAGAACAGTAATCCGCACCGGTGTGCCATGGCTGCCGGTCTGGGCCAGCTCGCGCGGGAGCAGCCCGTCGCGGGCCATGGCGAACAACACCCTCGACAGCCCCAGAATCAGCACCATGACCACCGTCGTCAGGCCGGCCAGCGCCCCGATCGAGATCACCTTGGCCGCCCAGCCCACCCCGTTGAGCTCGAACGCGGTGGCGAGGTTGGGGTGGCCGTCCTGCCCTTTGTCCCGCAGGTCGGCGTAGCTGACCATGCCCGACAGCACGATCGACACCGATACGTAGAGCACCGTGACGATCGCCAGCGACGCGAGGATGCCCCGCGCGACGTCGCGTTGCGGGTTCTTGGTCTCCTCGGCTGTCGTGGCCACCACGTCGAAGCCAATGAACGCGAAGAACACGATGGAGGCGCCGGCCAGCAGGCCGTACCAGCCGTAGTGACTGCTTTCGGCGCCGGTGAGCAGGGAGAAGACCGACTGGTTGATGCCCGTTCCGGACCCACCCCTACCCACTTCCGACGGTGGGATGAACGGGGAGAAGTTGGCAGCTTTGACGTAAAACGCCCCGACGATGACGACCAGGACGACGACCGCGACCTTGATGGCGGTGATTACCGCGGAGACGTTCGCCGACAACTTCGTGCCCAGCGCCAGAAGCGTGGTGACCACCGCGACGATGAGCAGGGCGCCCCAGTCCAACTCCAACGGTCCGATGCTTACGACTCCGCCGGAGAACCCGAAGACGGTCCCCAGGTAACTCGACCAGCCCTTGGCCACCACAGCAGCCCCCACCGCGAACTCCAGGATCAGATCCCAACCGATGATCCATGCCGTCAACTCACCGAACGTCGCGTAGGAGAAGGTATAGGCGCTGCCCGCCACCGGCAGCGTCGAAGCGAACTCGGCGTAGCACAGCGCGGCCAGACCACACGTCACCGCGGCGATGATGAACGAGACCGAGAGGGCCGGGCCGGTGATGTTGCCGAAGGTCGACGCGGTGACAGTGAAAATGCCGGCACCGACGACGACGGACACGCCGAATACCGTCAGGTCCCAATAGGCGGCGGTAAGGCATTCCTCCACGGGAGGGCTTGCGACAGCTCTCCTTACCCTGGAGATGCCATGAAAACAGCCGTCTACCTGCGCCAATCGGTCGACAAAGACAACGACGAACTGGCCGTCACCAGGCAGCGTGAAGCCTGCCTAAAGCTGTGTAAGCAGCGCGGATTGACGCCCGTCGAATACGTCGACAATGACACCAGCGCATCGAGTCGCAAGCCACGACCCGCGTACGCGCGGATGCTGGCCGACGTTAGCGCCGGTCAGGTTGACGTGATTGTGTGCTGGCACCCCGACCGGTTGTACCGACAGCTGCGGGACCTTGAAGACTTGATTGATCTCGGTGTGCCCATCCACACCGTGAGCGGGGATCTGGACCTGACGACCGATATGGGCCGCACAGTTGCGCGCATCCTCGGTAGCGTCAACCGGGGCGAAGTCGAACGAAAATCAGCCCGCCAGATTGCCGCATTCCAGCAGATGGCCGAGATGGGCAAGGGCTGGGGACCACGCCAGTTCGGATACGACGGCAACCACGACCATCCCGCGCTGATCCCACGGGAAGCAGACGCCTTACGTCAGGCATACCTCGATGTAATGCGCGGCGACTCGCTGCTGTCCATCTGCAAGCGGTGGGACAAAGCAGGGTTGCCCACCACCTTGGGTAAGCCGTGGAACAGCGTCACGCTCAAGCGTCTGTTGCTAAATCCACGCAACATCGGCAAGCGGGCTTACCGGGGCGAAATCGTTGGCGATGGGGACTGGCCCGCCATCATCGATGTGGACACCTGGAAAGCGGTAAAGCTTCATCTCACTGCGCCCGGGCGGCATCGTGGTCAGTCGACGGTACGAATCCGGCTGTTGGGGTCGTTGATGCGCTGCGGTAGCTGCGGCCAGAAACTCATCTCGGGTATGAACAACAAACGCCCGGTGTACAAGTGCAAGAATCCGTTGTGCTACAAGGTGTCCCGACGCATCGATGAGATTGATGAGTACGTGGTGACTCTGATCCTGGCGCACCTAGCCAACGTCGGCAATTGGGTTGCGGAGAACGAAGCGGACCGGGAGGAGGCTAAGCAGCTTCATGGAGAGGCAGCAGTCATCCGCGCCCGGATTGATGCTCTTGGCATCGATTACGCCGAAGGGAATCTGACTGGCCCGCAGATGCGGGTGGCATCCGAGCGGCTAGAAGCGAAGCTGAACGATGTTGAGGACCGGATGCAGCGGATAGCGCGATCACACCTCTTTGAGGGCTTAGCGGGCGTTACAGATCTGAAGAAGGTTTGGGATGGGTTGTCCCTGTCCCGGCGTCGGAACATCATCCACGCGCTATGCCGCAACATCACCATTGAGTCGGTCGGCAAGGGCGGGATGCAGGGAAGGGATGAGGGTTTCGGTGTCCGTATCAACTGGCGTGAGGCCGATCAGATTCCCGATGTGCCGCAGTTGAGCCGTTGACAGCTTCGGGGCGGCTGCCACTTCCTGTTGGATCCGTTTCAGGGCTGCATCACTAAGAGTCACACGGCCAAGTATCTGGAGTTCTGTCGCAAGCCCTGGTTCCTCAACCGCACCTATCCCTTTTCGCTGTCCCTTTCCCTGCCTCTTTACCTCTACCTCTCCCTGCACCTATACCTAGCACCTATCTAGCGCCTTGACCTGCAGGTATAACGCACCTGTCACGCTCCATGTCACGCATGGATGCCGCCTAACGGCGGGGCCGGGAAGGGCTTGAGAGGCTCATAACAGTCCCGGTTAAAGTCAGATTTGCCAACGAACAACTAAACCGATCGGGAACATCCTCGTGATATCATAGGTATATAGGGGAATGTGTTGATTCCGTTTACCTAATTGCGCACAAGTCTGAATTCTGTTGGCGCGCACTGTTATTAACCAACCATAAGGTGTTCGATATGTCTGCTCGCCTTGCGCAGCTACTCACCACCGCCGACATGACGAGGCTCTTCGGCGTTCATCGCCGCACCATTTACAACTGGCGGAGGTCCGGAATCATCCCAGCCCCCAAACGAATTGGGCACTACCTCTATTGGCAGCAAGCCGATGTATTGGCGTTCCTACAGAATCGGGGTGCCTCGTGATTCGCACCGTTGCCGTCAACCTTGACTCGAACCCGGCGCGTTGGCTTAGCGACCAAAGGGTTCAACGGCACCTCCCTCCAGAGTATCTACTGGCTTACGTCAACCTCACCCACTATGCCCACCAGCTCACCGCTACTACCGGAAGTGCGTACGTAAACGGTGAATTCAGCTTCTCTACCGCGCTTAAGCGTGTTCAGCACCTGACCGAGGATGCGCTCGGCGCGATGTTGGAGGCGGATCTAGCCCTCGAATTAGACGGTGACTTGTGGCGTGTTGAGTACCTGACTCCCCAGACTTTGCATTCTGATCTGCAGGAACGTGCTGACCACTACGAGCATCAGGCACAAGCGCGGAAAGCTAAGCGTGATAAGAAGACTGCCGATGCAGACCGCGCACAGCAGAAGCGAGAGAATGCGGCGGAGCGGCAGCGCCGTCACCGTAAGACCGATGTCGTAGCAATCGGCGCGGAAGCTCACTCGCGGCGCGGCGAGGCCCTTGCTCATAGCGGAGCGTATTCGGGCTCACAAAACGAACAGGACCCGTGGGCATGACCATTACTGCGAATCCTCCGATGGCGACACGAGTGCCAACCCTCAGCGACGATGACCGATACATGTTGGCACTCTGGCTTATTCGTGCCTATTTGCTCAGTGATGAGTGGGAAGCCGACTTCCATATCGCCTGGATCCAGACGCAATCGGGACTGAGTGACGAGGCGTTCGCGCCTGCAGCCCACGAGGCATGGAAGTCTGCGCAGGGTTGGCGGTCGGCAGGCCGCGTAGGCGAAGCCATCGCCCTCATTGACGAGCAATTGACGACGCCATGAATTACATCCTCCCGCATCACCTGTCCGCACAGACGCTCGATGTCCTGCCCTGCGATATCGCAGTCGAAACGTGCGGCGGGCTCATCGACCTCTACGCGGACGTAAACACACCTACGTGGCATCGATGGCGGTTGACTGTAGACACCGCATTCGAGCTGTATTACCGCCTTGCACAACACCTGCCGACACCTCAACTGGAACGGGATCACTCATGAGCGAAGTAGTAGACATCGAGATTCCGGTTGTTCGTCCGATCGGTATCGGGGGTTTCGTCGGCAGGTGGAACGACCACGCTGACGCTGTTCTCACGCTGCTCCTGGAGGATGGCGACGCCGTGCACATCGCGCTTGAAGACGAACTGCTGGCCGCTGTCGAGTCCAAAGCCATTGAACTAAGGGCCGCGAAGATCGAAACCGCCGAGCTGCTGATGGAACTCGGGCTTTACCGCGAGGGCTAGATGCTCCCATGTCTTGTGTGTGGGGAATTGTCCGAACGCTCCCGCTGTCCCGACCACCGCATCCCTGACACCCGCAACAGGGGCAGGCGCGGGCGTGACAAGGGCTGGGACCGCATTTCCAGGCACGCCCGCACACTTCAGCCGTTTTGTTCGGACGAGTCGTTAGGCGGATGCTCAGGGCCTCTGCAGGCCGATCATCGACTCTCAGGGTGGGTGAGGCATTCCAAGGGTCTGCCGCTGCGTCTCGGCATCGATGTGGACGTGGTGTGTCGAAAGCACAACAACGACCGAGGCTCAGCCCGCCCGGGTATCACCACCCGTGCCGACTGACGTTTGCTGCACGCCGCTCGATGCAAGCCCAGAGTTTGCTGGGATTCGCGCATGTCAGGACAAAGTCTGACCGAAGAGACTGCGCAACAGTGCGATACGCATAACCCCAGCTCAGACCGCATGCCGACTTCACGTCCCACGCTGAACTACCTGTAACCATCCCTGCATCACCGCAGGTGGGGGGTGGAGGTTAGTGCCACCCGTCCCGGACTCCGGCCGCCCATGCGCGCAGCCCAATAATTGCACCTTTCGCGCACTTCCTATGTTTGCTGGATAGCTCAATAGAGGTTAGCCCTGATGCCTGTTTCTCGTGGCCCGAAGGCCAAGGTGTCTGTGGAGCCGTTGCCGTGGCGTCCTCGTGGTAGCGAGTCGGAGCGCTTCGTGCAGTTCTGCCGGAAGTTCTTGATTGTTCCGAATGGTCACGGTGCCGGTAAGCCGCTGGTGATTCGTGAATGGCAACGGGAGCTTGTGGCGAGTGTGTTGGACGATCCGGTGCCACGTGTGGCGGGCTGGCTGATCGCGCGCGGTAACGGAAAGAGTTCGCTTGCAGCCGCATTGGCGGTGTACAAGCTGTTCACCAGCGATATGGGCGGATCGATTGTGTGCTGTGCCCGCAATCAGTCCCAGGCGCAGATTCTGTTTCGTATCGCTCGTTCGTTTGTCGAGACTTCACCGGAGTTGTTGGCCCGCTGCCAGGTTGGGCGGGAACTCCTGTATGTGCCGCGTAATCGCACAGACTTCGAATGCCTGGTGAGTGAGCCTGAATCGCTGGCTGGCCGGAACTATTCCTTTTGCATCGTGGATGAATTGGGCGTCACACCAAGGGAAACCGTTGACGTGCTGATGACCGCCCAAGGGAAGCGGCCTGAGTCCACACTTTTGGGAATCGGGACGCCTCCGCCGGATGGCGTCGACAGCGTGATGGTTGAGTGGCGCGAACTGGCCGGGGAAACCGGTGAAGAGTTGATCACCTGGCGCGAGTTCACCGCCGACGGATTCGATCACCACGACTTGTTTTGTGAGCATTGCATCCGGCTGGCCTCGCCCGCCTACGGGGATTTCCTTGCGATGGATGTTCTCCGCAGGGATGCGAAACTAGTTGGGCCGGTTAGGTTTCGGCGTGACCGTTTGTGCCAGTTTGTCTCGGGTAACGAGAACCCCTTTATCTCACAGGATATTTGGGACAGCTTGTCGACGGGCGAGGGCATTCCCGATGGTGCTGATGTTGTCGTTGCCCTGGATGGTTCGCATAGTCGCGACTGTACCGCGCTGTTGATCGGCACCGTTTCCAGCGAACCGCATTTCGACACGCTGCAGGTCTGGGCTAAACCACCCGATTCCCCCGGCTGGCGAGTGCCTGTTCTGGAGGTGGAGGACGCCATTCGGACGGCGCGTCACCGTTGGAACGTGCGCGAGCTCACCGCAGACCCATTCCGATGGAACCGGACATTGCAGATTCTCGCGTCAGAAGGCATGACCGTATCGGAATTCCCTTGGAGTCCATCACGAATCACTCAGGCCACGACTGACCTTTACTCGGCTGCCGCCAATGGCCGCATGTCGCATAGTGGTGAGAAGACCCTGACCAATCACGTCATGGCAGCGACGGTAATCGATTCCCCTGACGGTGGTTTGAGGATTTCGAAGGTCGCTCCCTCTCGACGTAACGCCCCGAAGGTGGACTTGTGTTCCTGCCTGGTGATGGCGCATTCGCGAGCTACTTGGTTGGCCTCCAGGCCGAAGAAACGAAAGCGAGGGTTTAGCTTCTGATGGCTACCCCTGACATTCTGGCTGAACACCTCCAGGCCCTTGACGCACCGCAGCAGCGGTATGCGCAGCTTCGGGCCTACCATGAGGGGCGTTCACCGCTGGCATTCCTAAGCCCGTCGGCCAAAGAGGCCCTGAAGGACTTTGATCGTATCTCGGTCAACGTGGTGGCGGCGTCGATTCTTGCTGTGCAGGAACGTATCCGAGTGGTTGGTTTTCAGGGTGCGGACGTTTATCCGTTGTGGCTGGACTTGAACCTGGACCAGCGTATCCCGCGTGTCATCACTGACGCGTTGCTCTACGGCGCGGGATATGTTGGTGTTTGGGCTGATTCGCGAGGCAATCCGCGAGCGACGATTGAAAGCCCGCTGACGACTGTGGTTGTTCGTGATCCGGTGACGGATGAGATTCTGTCGGCGTGCAAGCGGATCCGCACCAAGACGACCACAGAGGCATGGTTGTACGAACACGACACCATCCGACATTTCCGCGCCGACAATGCGGGTGCGATGATCGCCGGTTTCGAACTTGTTGAACAGCTCGATAATCCGTTGGGGACTCCACCTGTTGCGGTCATCGGCCACGAGGCAGACCGAAGCTATGTCGCTGACCTTGTCGACGGTGGCATTCAGGACGGCATCAATAAGGTCTACCTCGATGGCCTGATTGCTTCCGAGGCTGCTTCACGTCCTCGCCGTTGGGTGACGGGCCTTGAAGTTGATGAGCGTCCTGTACTTGATGATGCAGGCCAGCTGGTGATCGGGGACGACGGCGAACCGTTGATGGAACCGATGAATCCATTCACCGAGACTGAAAACAAGATCATGCTCGCTGAGCCTGATACCGCCCGTATTGGGCAGCTGGCGGCTACCGACTTGGCAGCGTTCCGCAGCGCAACCCGCACGATGCTTGCCGCCGTCGAGATCGTGACCGGCATCCCGGCTCATTACTGGGGACAACTGTCAGAGGCCGCGCAGCCGACAAGTGCCGATTCGCAACGTGCCAGCGAGGCCGCGTTGGTGTCGAGGGTTGAGGCAAAGCACCTTGCGTATGGTCCCGGCCTGGAGAGGGTCGGCCAGTTGTTGGTAGCCGTTCGTGATGGCGTCAACCCCGAGGACGTACGAGTCCGTGTGCGGTTCGCACCGGCTGATACCCGCAGCGAGGCTCAGGAAGCAGATGCAGTGACCAAACTTCACGCCGAAGGGGTCATCAGCACGGCGGGTGCCCTGCGCCGCATGGGTTACACAGAAGACGAGATTGAGGCTGAGCGGGTCGCTATCCGTGCCGAGGCCCTTGACCGGCTGGGTGTCGGTTTGAGCGCCCCACGGGTCAGTGAGGCCCCAGAAACGACCGCCGCGTGAGCGCAGCCGACGAGCTACAGGCAGCCCTTGAGGGCCTATCGGACGCCACCAGGCGATCAGCCCTCGTGGTTTATGCGGCTGTCTTCCGTAGGGAACAAACCCGCGAGGATGGCGCACTGGCGATTGCGGGTCTGATCAACCGGTCGAACGCTGAAGGTGTCGGGCTCGCGGACGTGTTCGTTGCCCGTCAACTTGAGGAGCTATCCGGCCAGCCGGTGCCCTCTGTCGGGCTTCTCCCTGTGGATGACTCCGAACGTCTGCTGAAGGCCGCTCACACCGTGCTTGACGATCCTGATCCGACGAGCCGACTGGAACGACTGGCAGGCAACGAACCGTTGGAAACCGCACAACAGGCGGTGAGCGAAGCACTGGTCCGTCAACAGCGACGGATTGAACGGCGCACCGGTAAGTACGTCGGTTGGGTGCGGCAGATGAACGCCAATGCCTGCCAGCGGTGTGTGAACTGGGCGCAGGACGGCAGGGTGTGGCCCGCCAACTATCGAATGCCGACACACAAGGGCTGTAACTGTGTTGAGCGGATTGTGATTTCGGAGAAGCGTCCGAAGCCGGTCCGTCAGAAGGGGAAGCAAAATGAGCGAACAGACTGACACTGAAGTCACAGACGTGGAGACGGGTGACTCCGAAGTGATCGATGATGCCGATACGTTTCCGGCGCACGTCGTTAGGGATCTGCGGGAGAAGAACGGTCGGTACCGTACCCGCGCCCATGACGCCGAGCAGCGCGCAGACACCGCCGAAACACGAGCCACTGAGTTGGCGCAGCGCTTGCACACCGCTTTGGTTGAACAGACCGGGCGGCTACAGGATTCTTCCGATTTGCCCTTTAGCGCTGAGCATTTGGACGACACGGAGGCGTTGGTAGCTGCATTGGACGCGTTGCTGGAAGCTAAGCCGCACTTGAAGTCCCGCAAGGTAGCGGGCAACGCCGGGTTTGGCGTTCAGGGCGAGGAGTCTCAGCAGGTGACTTTGGAGTCAATTCTTCAGCAGTACGTCTGAGCAGGGGCCTTCGGGCTTATAATGAGAGTGTAGGCAATGGCCTTGCGCCGCAGCCGATTCACTTCGGGTCTTTGCACCCCCACACACTGGTCTTGCACCGGTTGGACCGAATCCATTTGTGGTGTAAGGACTTTCAATCGTGGCTATTCAGACCACTTCTTCGACTATCACACAGAGTGTAGTCCAGCAGCTAATCACTAATCCGCTTGAGCAGCAGTCGACTTGGCTGAGTTCAGGCGTTCCTATCATCGATTCGAGCGGGCCTGTTGTGTTGCCGCTCATCACCCCGAGTCACACCCCGGCGTACGTCGCCGAAGGTGACCTGATCCCGGACAACGCCGTGAACTGGGCGTACGTCACGGGTATGCCATTGGACCGTGCAGGCCTCAAGGGCTGGTACCCGATCACCAAGGAAGCTATCCGCACCAGCGCGGTCAAGGGCCTTGACAATGTGATCACACAGCGCGTTCTCATCGATATCGCATCGAAGGCCGACCTGAGCTTCTATGTCGGTCACGGCGACGGTGTGAGCGCGGTGCAGAAGATCACCGTTACCGCAGCAGGCGGAACATTCACCGTCACGTACAAGGGCCAGACAACTTCCGGCCTTGCTTTCGACGCTGCTGCGTCGGCTGTGCAGACTGCGATTCGTGGTTTGTCCACTGTCGGTTCGGGCAACGTCACCGTAACCGGCTCGGCGGGTGGCCCCTACACTGTCACTTTCGCTGGCGCACTGGCACACTCGCAGGTTGACGACCTGGTGGTGAACGGTGCCAGCTTGACCGGTACCGGCGCGAATGTAACCGTTGAGGTTGTCAAGGTCGGTATCGAACCGGACGGCATCACCGGCATTTTCAACCAGGCCGGTACGCAGCAGGCCGAATACGACACATCGGATTTGGATTCGCTGCTGGATGCCGTCGCCGTCGCGAAGGCCTCGAACGTCAGCCCGAACCGCTGGTATGTGAACCCGGTCGATTTCGTGGAGCTCCGTAAGATCCACAAGGGCACTGGGGATGTCAGCTATGTGCTTGACCCGGACCCGCACCAGGGAACCGTTTTCACACTGTTCGGCATCCCGGTGACGGAAAGCAATTTCGTTCCGCAGGGCAAGGCCGCGCTCGGTGATACCCAGTTCGCGAAGGTCATCCGTGACACTGACGCCGAGGTGTTCGTGACTGAGCATGCGTTGGCGCAGCGTTACGCCCTGGCTATCCGGGTTGCCTTGCGTATGGACTTGGTTGTGACACAGCCACGCGCGTGGGTGATCCTGAGCGAGTCGTAATTGTGGATACGCCAACGGTATCTGACTTGGCGGCACTCTTGAACCGCACGGTGGACAATGCTCAGGGTGCTGTGGTGTTGTCCATCGTGCAGTCAATGGCGGAGTCCTACACCCGCTCAGTTGGCTTCACAAACGGTGTGCCGAATCCTGCAATCCGCGCGGTCATCCTGACAGCCGCAGCCCGACTGCTGAGCAATAGTCGCGGCCTGCTGTTTGATGAGGCCGAAGGCCCGTCGTCGGTTTCGTACCGTTCGGCGTTCTCGGGCTGGACGCTTGCAGAGCAGGCTGTACTCAATAGGTACAGGGTGCGGGCACTGTGAGGACAGCACGGGTTTACCGGCGTGAGCTGGATTGGGCTGGCAGCCCCGTCAGCTCAGATCCTGATGACGACTACCTTGGTGATGTCGCAGGTGTGATCGTCGGAGGCCCAGCCCCGCAACCTGTTTCGGGATTCGCCGAGGTGGTTTCCACTGAGGGCATGATTGGCATCCCGCGTGCCCAGGATTCGGGAATTATTGTGGAGCAGCATGACCGACTCGTCATCGACGGCGTTACGCATGCGGTGACTGGTCCGCGTCAGTGGGACTTCCCCCATCAGCTCACGGGAACTGCACGTGCCCGTTACTGGGTTCAGGTTGAGGCCGTGCACGGCTAAGAGCAACACCGTGTCGGGAACTCCAGACCTGGGACGGTGGGGGCATGCCGCAACTCGTGCCCCAACAACTTCATAAGCGTGTCGCGCTGTATTCGTTGGCTTGAGCGGCGCGGCGCTGGGGGGACACCCCCGCAGTACGACCCCGGTTCCTTCCGATTCTCCTCGGAACGTTGAGCCGGGGTCGTCTGCCGTCTAGACCTGAGTCATGCGACTCAGCGCCGCCAACCCCTCGGCCTCGACAGCCTTGAACCAGCGCGGTCGGTAGGCCTCACGCTCGGCTTCGTCCATCCCAGCCCACACACCGACGACAGGGTTGACCATCGCCCAGTCCCGACACTTTTCGAGTACAGGGCAGCCGCGACAGATGAGGCGCGCGCGGGCTTTATCGGCGGGGCTGTCGGAGATGAACTGCATGGGGTTGTGGTCGGCGCAGGCGGATTGCTGCCGCCAATGAGCCTCGGTTTCAGTTGTCATGGCTGACGAAACTAATGCATTCGAAAACTGCTGTCTAGCAACACTTTTTAAGTGTCCACTTGCATAAGAACGTCTTCATTCGAAAGGGCACTTATAACGGAAGTGGCTTGACCAGGCGAAATGTGTTGATAGCGCGCTAGATGCGGGAGTACCGTTTCGGCACATGAGCCAGAGGAGCCGTCGAGAAGGCAGTCCGTCTGTCGCACGTGCCGATCCGCAATACCGCGAAGCACTGGCACGGCGATTTAGGTTGCTCACCAAAGCGTGCGCAGCGTTCGACGCGGGCGATGACGATCAGATAGTCATCCTCGCGGGACTTTTACGCCTGATGTTGACTGACGAGCTCATCGACAAGGTGACCCCGCTCAAGGAGATCGAATTCTCCGATTCGGCTGAACACTTCGAGGACGCCCGAACGGTGCGCGGCTATGGATACGGCATAACTCGAATCATGGTCTACGCGGACGGGCAGAGCGGTGGCCGAATTGTGGCCCCGCTGGGAGGCCCTTTCCGCGATAGCGAGCCGCCGACTCTGCCCTTTGAACGGTGGTGGGCGATCGACCACGCCGTGTACCCGACGAACGGGCCGTTTCTCACACGGGAGTACATCGTGTACGAGATGGCGAATACTGACGGCATTCACGTCGATGGGCTTCTTGATGAGAATTACGAGGCGCTCACCCAGGACAACCATGGCTTCAAATACAACGATCACCCGATCACGGGAAACCTGGCGACCGCCGCGATACGGCAGATCGCTTGGGAGACGCAACACACGCTGCACCGTGCCTTGCCTGAGCTCTGCGGCTCTGACTTCCCGGAGGCTTCACCCTGCGGTCCCGCCGATAGCTATTGGCGCGTCGCTGCGAACGTCGATGATGGTGGCGTCTGAAACCGCGTCCACTCCGTGCTGATCTAACGCGTTGACGTGCCCAAACGCACTGGTTGACGTATGCTCAGCGGCTGTCAGCAAGGAGTGCCCCAGACCGGCCTAGAGATCCCACCAGGTCAGATTCTTGCGGAGCCGGGTGCCCGGCTCTTCGGTATCGAGGATCGATCGCTCCACCGACTTGGTCCGCCAGGTTCGGGTCATCTCCATTACCCGGTAGTACCCCGGTTAGCCGATGTTGCAGCAGGGTACGAGGGTCAGCATGGGTCAACCCCGAAATCACAACCATGCGATCGTCATCGGGGCGAGCATCGCCGGGCTCTGCGCCGCTCGGGTCTTGTCCGACCATTACCAGCAGGTGACGGTGTACGACCGCGACGCACTGCCCGAGACCCCGGCCCACCGCAGCGCCGTGCCACAGGACCGTCATGTGCACATCCTCATGGCGAGGGGCGCGAATGAGTTCGAGCGACTGTTTCCCGGGCTGCTCGACGGCATGGTCGCCGCCGGAGTGGCCAAACTGGACAACCGGCCCGACTGCATCCACTTCGGCGCCGCCGGCCACGTGCTCGGCACCGGACACACCTTGCGCCACGGGTTCACCGCGTACGTGCCCAGCCGCAAGCAGCTGGAGTGGCAGATCCGCCGGCACGCCGCCGCCGTGCCCAACGTGCGGATTGTGCACCGCGACGTCGACGCGCCTCGGTTCGACGGCAAACGCCAGGCTGTCACCGGCGTACTGCTCTCCAGGCCCGGCGACCGGGAGTTCATTCCCGCCGACCTCGTCATCGACGCCTCCGGGCGCGGCACCCGGCTACCCGCTTGGCTCCGCGAGTGGGGATACCCACGTCCAGAGGAGCAGACCATCGACGTCGGAATCAGCTATGCCACACAACAGTTGCGGATTCCTGACGGACTGATCACCGAGAAGGTCGTCGTAGCGGGTGTGTCGCGGACACAGCAGGCCGGGTTGGGCATGCTGTTCTACGAGGACGGCACGTGGGGACTGACCACCTTCACAGTTGCGCACGCCAGCGCCCCCCAGACCTTCGCCGAGATGTGCACGGTCGCCGACCAGGTTCTGCCCGCGCGGATGGCCGCGGCGATCCGGCGTGCTGAACCGTTGGGCAACATTGCATTTCACCGCTATCCAGTGAGCCGTTGGCGTCGCTACGACAAGCTTCAGCGCTTCCCCGCCGGGATCCTGCCCTTCGGCGACGCGGTCGTGAGTTTCAACCCGACATACGGCCAGGGCATGACGATGACCGCGATCCAGGCCGGCCACCTGCGCCGGCTGTTGGCGTCCCAGACCCGACACCTTGCCTACGACCTTGGCCGCGCAACCGCCAAGACCACGTATCCGGTCTGGACGATGAACGCGATCGGCGACTTGACCCTGCATGGCAGCGAGGGCCCAGCCCCGTGGTGGTATCGCCGGGTGGGAGCACTGTTCGACCAGTTTTTGGGCGCCGCGGAGACCGATCCCGTTCTGGCGGAATGGTTTCTGCGCCGCTTCAGCCTACTCGACAGCCTCTATATGGTGCCGCCCGCGAGCATCATCGGCCGTGCGATTCGACACAATCTTTCGGCGTGGCGGGTACAGCGGCACGCTATGTCGCCGCTGCGCGATCCAGATCCGGTTCTAGATATATGACCTGGGCGGCAGGCACCACCGCGCGTACCGCCGCTTCGGCGTGATCGATGGTGGCGGCGACCGTGGCCAGGTCGGTCCCGGCGGCCAGCGCGATCTTGGCTCCGACGAGCATCTCCTCGGGGCCCAGGTATTGAGTGCGCAGGTGAATGACCCGGTCGACATTGGAGGTCTGTTCCAACGCGGTCCGGATCGCCCGACATTCGTCGGCGGTCGCACCCTCACCGATCAGCAGGCTGTGCATCTCGATCATCAGGATGACGGCGATGACGCCAAGCAGCACACCGATTGCGACCGTACCGATACCGTCCCAGACCGGGTTGCCGGTCAGAATCGTCAAACCCACGCCGGTGAGCGCGAATACCAGCCCGATCAACGCACCGGTGTCTTCGAGCAACACCACCGGCAACTCGGGGCTCCGAGAGCGGCGGATGAACTGCCACCAGGTGCTGTTGTTGCCCTTCAGCGGGCGTGATTCCGCCATTGCGGTGCGAAAGCTGTAGGACTCCAACCCGATTGCCACCGCAAGGATCACGACCGCCACTATCGGCGACGTGAGCGACTCCGGGTGGCCGATCTTGTGATACCCCTCGTACAGAGCGAAGATCGAGCCGAGCGTGAACAGCACCAGAGCGACGACGAACGAATAGAAGTAGCGGCTACGGCCGTAGCCGAACTGGTGCAGGCTGTCAGGCTGCCTGCGCGCCTCGCGCTGACCGAGCAGCAGCAGACCCTGATTGGACGTGTCGGCCACCGAGTGCACCGCCTCGGCCAGCATCGAGGAGCTGCCGGTGATGGCGAACCCGATGAACTTCGCGGCCGCGATACCCGCGTTGGCGGCCAGTGCCGCCAGAATCGCCTTGGTACTGCCCTCGGTCGACACCCGTTGTCCTCCTTGGCCTGAGCCCGTCAGAGGCCAACCGTAGCCCGAAACAGCTTGGACGGCTCAGTCGCCTCCAGCCGGATCGGACCGTCGTCGGCAGCCACCCAGGCCGCGGACCCACGGTCGAGTACGACCACATCGGACTTGGCACGCACCACCACCGAGCCCTCCGTGCAGACCAAGATCTGCGGGCCGTCGTGGCGCGACGGAGCATCGATCTCGTGGCCCAGGTTGCCCTCGTCGAGTATGAGGACACACGTGGCGAACTCCACCGCCGTTGTGTCGTACACAAGCTCGATACCCTCACGGTGGGTGGGGGTACGCAGCGTCGCCTCATCGGCGGGGGTGAAGTCCAAGACCCTCAGCAGCTCAGGCACATCGACGTGCTTCGGGGTGAGACCACCCCGAAGCACGTTGTCGGAGTTGGCCATTACTTCCATACCGACACCGTGGATATAGCTGTGCAGATTGCCCGCGGACAGGAACAGGGCTTCGCCCGGGGCGAGGGTGATCCGGTTGAGCAACATGGCCGCAAGCACGCCGGCGTCACCGGGATAGCGCTCCCCCAACTCGAGCAGTGTCTTGGCCTCGTTGGCGAATTCCGTTGCACCGGAACGCACGTAGGCTACCGCACCGTCGAGGACAGCGGGGATCCGCACGTCCAGGTCAGGTTGAGGAGCGGTGATCCAGGTGGTGAACAGGGCGCGCAGGCCGTCGGCATCGGACTGACCGCCGAGCAACCCGATGAACGGGTCCAGGTCCGACACGGCCAGCGCGCGCATCAGCTCGATCGTTCGGGCTACCGGCCGGAACCCGCCGAGCGCGTCGAATTGGCTCAGCGCGACCAGCAATTCGGGCTTGTGATTGCGGTCGCGGTAGTTGCGGTTGGGTGCATTGAGCGCTACACCCTGGCGATCCTCCCGCACGTACCCCTCGATCGCCTGCTCGCTACTGGGGTGAGCCTGCAGCGAAAGCGGCTCCTCGGCAGCAAGCACCTTGACCAGAAACGGCAGCACGTCACCAAAGCGGCTCCGCACCGCAGGCCCCAGCTGACCGTCGGGATCGGCCTGCACGGCATCGAGCAAGGACTTCTCGCCGTCCGGGGTTTCCAGCCAGGCCGGATCTGCCGGATGAGCACCGAGCCACAGTTCAGCCTCTGGATGCGCCGTCGGCGAAGGCCGCCCGGTGAACTCCGCTATGGCCGTTCGCGACCCCCACGCGTAGGTGCGTGTCGCCCCTCGTAGCAATTCCACTGGGAAGTTATCCCCCCACCAATCTCAAATAAACCGCGGCCATCTGCAGCCGCACCGCCAGCGTCGCGAGCTGTTGTTCGGCCCGCCCGCTCGGGACGGAAACAGCTCCCGCCTCCCCGATGTCCTCGACCCCAACCAGGTCCACATCGTCTAGTCCGATGACCCGCGCGGCGACCACCGGGCGTTCGGCCTCCAGGGTCAGCGCCAGCACCCTCGGGCCCCGGGCCAACGGCCCGTCCAGCTCCTCGTCGTGGAACAGCGCATCCACCGGGTCGCCGAATTGAGTTGTCACGCCCGCGCGTAACGCCACGAGAACGTCGGACAGCCCGGCTGCCGCGGCGGCCTTGCCGGCCACGCGCAGCAGCACAGCCGCGGCGTGCCGAGCCAGCGCGAGGGTGGCCGGACCGTCACCGGCCAGCACCACCTCCCGACCGGACATCCGCTCCGCCAACGCCTTGGCCGGGTTGGTGACCACTTCGCGGCCTACGCTGTTGCGCAAGGCCTCGGCATCGAGTTCGTCGGCCAACGTAGCCAGATTGGTCTGCAACGCCGGATCGACGGCCTGCAGCGCGGCCAGCCCGGCCGCCAGGTAGCGAGTCAGCCCGAATTCGTCGGGGGCCCACAACCGCGGCTCCAGCACCGCGGCGCGGCCGGCCGTGGCGTCACGAAGCGGTCCTTCATACGGTGCCGCGACAACGACCCGCGCACCCCGCCGCACCGCCGTCGCTGCGGCGGTCACGAGCGCCGGATCTCCGGCGTCGTCGCCGGCGACAACCAGCAGGTCGAGCGGCCCTATCCAGGGCGGGGTTTCGGCAGCGACCACAATCGGCTCGCCCGCGGCGCCACCCAGCGTGGCAGCCAGTATCGCGCCCGCGCTCTCGGCCGCACCGCGGCCGCCAACCCAGATCACCGTGCGCGGCCGATGGCCGTCGGCCACCTGTGCCAACTCGCCTTCGTCGATCGCGGCCGCGGTGGCGCGCACCTGAGCGCCGGCCATCGCCGCGGCTCGCAGCAGCCCGTCGCGGTCGGCCTCGAGCAGGCCCTCGGTGTCGTCGAGGTCGATGGTGGCGTGCACAGCGCTCACGTCGCCTCGGTCGGTTGAGCCGCAATGTCCTCGGACACTCGGCGCACAATCTCGTCGATCTCGCCGGCACTGCGCGCTTCGACATTCAGGCGTAGCAGCGGCTCGGTGTTCGAGGTGCGCAGGTTGAACCAGGCGCCCTCACCGAGATCGACCGTCACTCCGTCCAAGTGATCCAGCGAAACAACCTGGGTACCAAAGTCGTTCAGGACGGACTCGACACAGGCCGGGGCGTCCAGCACCCGAAAGTTGATCTCGCCGGAGGCCTCGTAGCGCTGATAGTTGGCCATCAGCTCCGACAACGGGCGGTCCTGCTCACCCAGCGCGGCCAGCACGTGCAGCGCGGCCAGCATGCCGGAGTCGGCCCCCCAGAAGTCCCGGAAGTAGTAGTGCGCGGAATGCTCGCCGCCGAAGATGGCGCCGGTATCGGCCATCAGCGCCTTGATGTAGGAGTGCCCGACGCGCGAGCGCACCGGCATACCGCCGCGCTCGATAACCAGCTCGGGTACGGCACGGGAGGTGATCAGGTTGTGGATCACCGTCGCGCCGATCTCCCTGCTGAGCTCGCGACCGGCCACCAGTGCGGTGACCGCCGACGGCGAGACGGGCCCGCCCCGCTCATCGACGACGAAACAACGGTCGGCGTCCCCATCGAACGCCAGCCCTATGTCAGCGCCGGTATCGACCACGAACTTCTGCAGATCAACCAGGTTGGACGGCTCGAGCGGATTGGCTTCGTGGTTGGGGAACGATCCGTCGAGCTCGAAGTACAGCGGCAACACTGTCAGCGCCTCGACGGGCCCCAAAACCGCGGGCGTGGTGTGCCCGGCCATGCCGTTGCCGGCATCGACGGCCACTCGCAGCGGCCGCAACTCGGCCATGTCCACCAGCGAGCGCAGGAACTGGCCGTAGTCGTCCAGCACATCCTGATCGCGAATCTGCCCGCACGGGCCGTCATAGCCCGGCACGCCGGCGATCACCTCGTCGCGGATCACCGCAAGACCGGTGTCCTCGCCAACAGGCTTGGCGCCGGCCCGGCACAACTTGATGCCGTTGTAGGCGGCGGGATTGTGGCTGGCGGTGAACATCGCGCCCGCGCAGCCCAGAAACCCGGAGGCGAAATACAGCTGATCGGTCGAGGCCAGCCCGATGCGCACCACGTCGAGGCCCTGTGCGGCGACACCCTCGGCGAAGGCCTTGGCCAGGGCCGGTGAGCTCTCGCGCATGTCGTAGCCGATCGCCACCCTGTCGCCGCCCTCTCCCCGGATAAGGCGGGCGAACGCCGAGGCGACGTCGGTGACGAAGTCCTCGTCGATCTCCTGACCGACCAGTCCGCGGACGTCATAAGCCTTGATCACACGGCGGACCGCGTCGGCGGGCCTGGACATGGCTGATCTCCTGACCGAGAGGGACTCTTGGCCGTCAGCCTATCTGCTTCGACGCCCCCGTACGGGCGGCTATCGCGTCAGTCTGTCGGGTCCGGCAGTACCCGCAGGTGCCCACGCCGACGCCCGGCGGTGGTCGGGCGATGCGACGCCGAGGGCATCATCGGAGTTCCGGTCGCGGGCGCGTGCGCGGCACCGCTGGGATCGGAGAAGCCAGCCATCGGCGGGCGGGCCGAAACCGTCTCACGACCCTCTCGAACCGCGTCGGCCAAGGCGATGAGGTCGTCGTCGTCGACAAACTCCGGCAGCGGCCCGGCATGGCGAACCAGGTCCCAGCCGAGCGGCGCGGTGATCCGGTTGGCATGGCCGGCGCAGAGGTCCCACGAATGCGGTTCGCGAGAGGTCGCCAGCGGGCCGACGACGGCGGTGGAGTCGGAGTAGACGAACGTCAGCGTCGCCACCGCATAATGGGGGCACCCAGGCCGGCAGCAGCGACGAGGAACATTCACGTTCGTGAGGCTATCGCGGTTCATTCAGAGGTGACCCGCGGACACGCGCAGCCGCCAACGCGCCGATTCCCAACCGTTACGATCACTCTCGTGGCCGATTCCCGCAGCTCCCGGCGAAGTGGTCGGTCCGGCGGCGGCCAGGGATCGCGCCGGGGACGCGAGATGCGGGGGCCATTGCTACCGCCGACGGTTCCGGGCTGGCGCAGCCGCGCCGAGCGGTTCGACATGGCGGTGCTGGAAGCCTACGAGCCGATCGAACGGCGTTGGCAGCAACGGCTCACCGGTCTGGATGTCGCAGTCGACGAGATCCCGCGCATAGCGCCGAAGGATCCGGACAGTGTGCAGTGGCCGGCCGAAGTGGTCGCCGACGGTCCCATCGCACTGGCCCGCCTGATCCCGGCCGGGGTCGACGTTCGCGGTAACTCCACGCGGGCCCGAATAGTGCTGTTTCGCAAGCCAATCGAGCGGCGGGCCAAGGACTCGATCGATCTGACGGACCTACTGCACGAGATTCTGGTGGCGCAAGTCGCCACCTATCTCGGGGTCGAGCCGTCAGTCATCGACCCAAATATGGAAGAGGATTAGACGCGCGTCGGCGCGTTAGATGATGCCGCGCTTGAGGCGACGACGCTCCCGCTCGGAGAGGCCGCCCCAGATGCCGAAGCGCTCATCGTGAGCCAGAGCGTAGTCGAGGCACGCATCGCGTACTTCGCAGCCCAAGCAGATGCGCTTGGCTTCGCGGGTGGAACCACCCTTTTCAGGGAAGAACGCTTCGGGGTCGGTCTGCGCGCACAGCGCGCGTTCCTGCCACTGGTCTTCGTCTTCGGCCGAATCCGGCGTCGCATCGATGATCGGTTCTGGCACCAAACTCAAGTGAGCGCGTGCCATTACCCCCATCGTCTGCGATCCGGGAATGGACTGCGGCAACCCCATTGCGCCGATTACGTGCTCATAGGACATTTCCGCCTCCTTTACCTGGGTTCGTAGATCTCTGCATGTCGCCCACTATTGAAGTGTGCCCAACTCTATTCGAACACTTGGTCGAATCACGGTCTGGGACACCGAAACCGGCAGGTCCGACCGGGAAATGACACTGATGTGATTAGACACGGCTGCGCCTGCCCGGTCAAGCGATTGAACCGAAATTAATACCATTTTCCTTGGACAATTCGGCGAGTCGATGCCCCGGCGTGTCTTGGTAGTGACGCGATCGTGACCGCGTGCGCCACCGAAAGGCCCGACCGCCTAGTGTCGGTCGGTGTGAAGATCACCGTTCTGGTCGGCGGCGTCGGAGGTGCGCGCTTCCTGTTGGGCGTGCAGCGACTGCTCGGTCTCGGACAGTTCGCCGGCCAGATATCCGCAGCCACAGGCGATCTTGATCACGCTCTGACGGCCGTGGTCAACATCGGCGACGACGCGTGGATGCACGGCGTGCGCATCTGCCCAGACCTCGACACCTGCATGTACACCTTAGGTGGAGGTATCGATCCCGAGCGCGGCTGGGGACATCGCAACGAGACCTGGAATGCCAAAGAGGAATTGGCCGCCTACGGAGTGCAACCGGATTGGTTCGGGTTGGGCGACCGGGATTTGGCGACGCATTTGGTGCGAAGTCAAATGCTGCGGGCCGGATATCCCCTTTCCCAGGTGACCGAGGCGTTGTGCCACCGCTGGACGCCGGGCGCCACGCTCCTGCCGGCCAGCGACGACCGCTGCGAAACCCATGTCGTCATCGACGATCCCGACACCGGTGACCGCAAAGCCATTCACTTCCAGGAGTGGTGGGTGCGCTACCGTGCTCAGGTCTCCACCCACAGCTTTGCCTTCGTCGGATCCGAAAACGCCACTGCCGGGCCCGGTGTCGTCGATGCCATCACCGATGCCGACGTCGTCATGCTGGCACCGTCGAATCCGGTGGTCAGCATCGGCGCGATCCTGGCCGTGCCGGGCCTCCGCGCGGCACTGCGCTCAACACCCGCGCCGATCATCGGCTACTCCCCCATCATCGGCGGAAAGCCGTTGCGGGGCATGGCCGACGAATGCCTCACGGTAATCGGCGTCGAAACCTCCTCGCAGGCGGTCGCCCGTCACTACGGCGCACGCTCGGGCACCGGGATCCTGGACTACTGGTTGATCTCCGAGGGCGATCAGGCCGAAGTGCCCGGCGTGACGGTGAGTTCGATACCGCTGCTGATGTCCGACCCGTCGGCCACCGCCGAGATGGTGCGCGCCGGGCTGGAACTGGCCGGTGTGACGCTGTGACTCTCGGCTCAGGTCCGACGGCGCCACCGAGCGGCGACCACGGGAGCGCGGCTCCCGTCGAAATCCTGCCCGTGCCCGGGCTTCCGGAGTTCCGTCCCGGCGACGATCTCGGTGCAGCGCTGGCCACCGCCGCCCCGTGGCTGCGCGACGGCGACATTGTCGTGGTCACCAGCAAGGTGATGTCCAAGTGCGAAGGCCGCATCGTGGCAGCACCATCCGATCCCGACGAGCGAGATGCACTGCGCCGCAAACTCATCGACGCCGAGGCGGTGCGGGTGCTGGCCCGCAAGGGTAAGACGTTGATCACCGAGAACCGCAACGGCATCGTGCAGGCGGCCGCCGGGGTCGACGGCTCCAACGTCGGGGCAACCGAATTGGCACTCCTGCCGATCGACCCCGATGGCAGTGCGCTGGCGTTGCGGACCGCACTGCGCGAGCGCCTCGGCGTGAATGTCGCCGTGCTCGTCACAGACACGATGGGCCGCGCCTGGCGTAACGGCCAGACCGACGCCGCGATCGGTGCCTCGGGGCTACCGGTGTTGTACGGGTACGCCGGTGCCGTCGACAGGCACGGCAACGAACTCCTCGTCACCGAGGTGGCCGTCGCCGACGAAATCGCCGCCGCCGCCGACCTCGTCAAGGGCAAGCTGACCGCGGTGCCCGTCGCGGTGGTCCGCGGCCTCGACCTCGACGATGACGGGTCCACTGCGGCGGGACTGCTGCGCGGCGGCGAGGACGACCTGTTCTGGCTGGGCACCGCGGAGTCGATCGAGCTCGGCCGCCAGCAGGCGCAGCTGCTGCGCCGGTCGGTGCGCCACTTCGCGCCCGAGCCGGTCGACGCCGAGCTCATCGAGGCTGCCGTCGCCGAGGCGCTCACCGCGCCGGCCCCACACCACACCCGGCCTGTGCGGTTCGTCTGGCTGGCCGACCGTGACCGTCGCACCGCGCTGCTGGACCGGATGAAGGACGCCTGGCGTGCCGATCTGACCGCCGACGGCAAACCGGCCGATGCCGTCGAGCGGCGTATCGCCCGCGGGCAGATCCTCTATGACGCGCCGGAGGTCGTCATCCCGTTTCTAGTGCCCGAAGGCGCGCACAGTTACCCGGACCCGGCACGCACCGCTGCCGAGCACACGATGTTCACCGTCGCGGTCGGCGCGGCGGTACAGGGGCTTCTGGTAGCGCTGGCCGTCCGCGGGGTGGGCAGCTGCTGGATCGGCTCAACCATCTTCGCCGCCGAGCTGGTCCGCGAAACCCTCGATCTGCCACCGGATTGGGAGCCGCTGGGCGCCGTCGCGATCGGCTATCCCGTCGACCCGCCACAGCCCCGAGATCCGGGACCGGTCGGCGATCTGCTGGTGCGGCGGTGACGTACTCGGGTGTGCGGGACTCGGCGATCGAGCTGCTGACCCAGTGGGACGCCCCCGACGCCGGCCAGGACGCGTTGCGTCAAGCCGTCCTGGCTTTCCTGTACGCGCGCAGCGACGCATGTGAACGCGCCTGCGTCCCAGGCCATATCACCGCATCAGCGTTGGTGGTCTCCGACTCCGGCGATCAGGTGCTGCTGACCCTGCATCCGCGGCTGGGCCGCTGGGTGCAGCTCGGCGGGCACTGCGAGCCCGACGACACCGATATCGTCGCCGCGGCGATGCGGGAGGCGACCGAGGAGTCCGGTATCGACGGCTTGCGCATCGATGCGGCGCTGGGCGCCATCCATGTCCATGCGCTCACGTGCTCACTGGGCGTCCCCACCCGCCATCTGGATCTGCAGTTCATCGCCCGCGCGCCGATGGACGCCGTCATCGCGATCAGTGACGAATCGCTGGATCTGCGGTGGTGGCCGGTCGACGCACTACCCGAAGGCATCGACGACGCGGTGGCCCATCTGGTGGCGGTCGGCCGCTCGCGGACTTAAATGTCCGAGGAGTAACGGATTCCGCAGTCCGGGAGGACCACTCCGGGCCAGACCCGGGCTCCGCGCAGCAGTTCGCAGCGCGCGCCGACGTTGGCGCCGTCGCCGATGATGGCGTCGCGCAGCAGCGCGCGCGGCCCGATGCGCGCCCCCGCGCCGATGATCGAGCGCTCCACCACCGAACCTGCCTCGATACGCGCCCCGTCGAAGATGATCGCGCCGTCGAGGCGAACCCCCGGCCCGATCTCGGCGCCGCGGCCCACGACCGTCCCGCCGACGAGTACCGCCCCGGGCGACACCGAGGCCCCGTCGTGCACCAGGCTTTCCCCGCGCCGCCCGCCGAGCGCAGGCGAGGGCGCCAATCCGCGGACCAGGTCTGCCGAGCCGCGCACGAAATCTTCCGGTGTGCCCATGTCGCGCCAGTAGCTGGAGTCCACGTAACCGCATACCTTGACGCCGTCGGCCAGCAGCGCCGGGAACACTTCCCGCTCCACCGACACCTCGCGCCCGCGCGGGATCTGTTCGACGATCTCGCGCTTGAAGATGTAGGTGCCGGCGTTGATCTGGTCGGACGGCGGGTCTTCAGTCTTCTCCAGGAACGCCTCCACGCGACCGTCGGGATCGGTGGGCACACACCCGAACGCGCGCGGGTCGCTTACTCGCACCAGATGCAGGGTCAGGTCGGCCTGCGACTCGTGGTGGCTGGTCAGCATCTGCCGCAGGTCCATGCCGGACAGCACGTCTCCGTTGAACACCATCACGGTGTCGTTGCGCAGCTTCGGCACCACATTGGCGATGCCACCGCCGGTGCCCATCGGATGTTCCTCGACGACGTATTCGATCTGTAGACCGAGCTTGGAACCATCGCCGAATTCGCTCTCGAACGTCGCGGCCTTGAACGACGTACCGAGGATCACGTGCTCGATGCCGGCCTCGGCGATCCGGGACAGCAGGTGAGTCAGGAAGGGCAGGCCCGCGGTGGGCAGCATCGGTTTGGCAGCCGACACCGTCAGCGGCCGTAGCCGTGTGCCCTTTCCGCCGACGAGCACCACTGCATCGACTTTGGAGGGATCAACTTCACTCACCGGGCCCCCTACTTTCTCGCCAGCTCCCGCCGGGATTTCCGTACCGCGGCGCGGGATCGCACTTTGAGCGCGCCCTTCATAGTCCATCGAAGGGGCGCCCGCCACCAGCCAAAATGACGGTCGGATAGATAAATGTAGGTGCTTTCGTGATGTGCGCGCAGGTTGGTGGCCGGATCCCGGCCGGTCGAATGGCCCTTGTCGTGCAGGATCTCCGCCGACGGCACATACACGTTGAGCCAGCCTGCCCCGCCCAGCCGGTCACCCAGATCGACGTCCTCCATGTACATGAAGAAGCGCTCGTCGAAGCCCCCGACCTGGTCGAATGCCGCGCGGCGCACCAACAGACAGGATCCGGACAACCAACCCACCGGCCGCTCGGTGGGCTCGCGATACTCCTGGCGGTAGGCCCGCGTCCACGGGTTCTTCTTCCAGACGAATCCGACGACGGCGTGCATACCGCCGCGAAGCAGGCTGGGCAGATGGCGGGCCGACGGGTAGACCGAGCCGTCCGGGTCTCGGATCAGCGGCCCCAACGTCCCCGCGCGCGGCCAGCGCTCAGCGGCTGCGAGCAATTCGTCGATGCTGTTCGGACCCCACACCACGTCGGGGTTGGCCACGATCACGAACTCGTCGTCGCCCGGCGCGGTGGCCACCCCGCGGTTGGCGGCACTGCCGTAGCCGAGGTTCCCGCCGGTGCGCAGCAGCTGGGTGCCGGGATAACGCTCGACCGCCTCCTCGGGTGCTCCATCGGTGGAGCCGTTGTCGGCCAACACCACCGCCAGCGGGCGGTCGGTGGCCACGGTCAACGACGACAGGAAGCGATCCAGATGCGAGCCCGGGGAGTACGTCACCGTCACCACGGTCAGGGGGCGGCTCGACGTCACGGCGTAGAGGGTAACTGTCCGTCGTCGACGGGTCGGGCAAGCGCCTCGGCCAACGCCGCGCGCCACGGCCGTAGCGGGGTCAACCCGGCTCGCACCGACATCGCCGTCGCCAGTGCCGAATACGCCGGGCGCGGCGCCCGCCGCGCTGACTGAGCCGCACTGACCGGCCGCACCCGTTGCGGGTCTGCTCCCAGCTCTTCGAAAACCGCCCTGGCCTGCTCGTACCGGCTGCAAGCACCCTCGTTGGCGACGTGCAGGATCGGCTCCCGAATGTGCCCCTCGCCGATTTCGAACAGCGCATCGACCAAGTCTTTGACGTAGGTGGGCGAACCCGTCTGGTCGTCCACCGCATCGACGGTGCCGTCGCCGGCGGCCGCCCGCCGCAGCGCGGCCACCACGTCATTGCCGGCGCCGCCGGTGTACACCCAGGAGGTGCGCACGATGCGGGCGTCAGGCATGGCCGCGAGCACGGCCAACTCGCCGGCGAGCTTGGTACGCCCGTAGACGCCGAGCGGCGCGACATCGTCGCCCACCTCGTAGGGGTGCCGTTGGGCACCGTCGAAGACGTAGTCGGTGGAAATGTGCACCAGTTGCGCGCCGACCCGGGCGCAGGCGTGCGCGAGGTTCTCGGGTCCGGTCGCGTTGACGGCATAAGCGGTATCGGGGTCGGCTTCGGCGGCGTCGACGCCTGCGATCGCCGCGCAGTTGACGACCAGGTCCCCTTCGGCGATGAACCGCTCGGCTGCAAGCGGGTCGGCAATATCCCACTGCTGATGGGTCAACGCGCTGATGGGCCGTCCCCGGCGCACCGCCTCACCTGCAAGAAACCGCCCGACCTGGCCGCCTGCCCCGCTGATCACGATCCTTTCCGCCACGAATACGAGTCTGGCACGCCGGTTTCAGCTACCCGGCTTGCGCCCATCTCGCCAGTAGCCTGGGCTGATGCCTGCTGACACCGAAGCGAGGTCCGTGACGGGCGCCCGGCCGGTGGCCCGCACCGTGCTCGCGCTCATCGCCGTCGCGGTGATGGTGAGCACAGGTGTCGCATGGGGCAAGATCCGGTCCTTCGAAAACGGCATCTTCCACATGAGCACCGCGGCGCTCGGCGGCGGCGAGCCCGACGGCGCTATCGACATCCTGCTGGTCGGCATGGACAGCCGCACCGACGCCCACGGCAACCCGTTGTCCCAAGACGAGCTGGCAACCCTGCACGCGGGCGACGACGTGTCGACGAACACCGACACGATCATCTTGGTGCGCATCCCCAACAACGGGAAGTCCGCGACCGCGATCTCGATCCCGCGCGACTCCTACGTAAAGGCGCCCGGCCTGGACAAGACGAAGATCAACGGCGTCTACGGCCAGGTCAAGCTGGAGAAGATGAAGGAGCTGGTCGAGCAGCAAGGCATGGACCCGGCAGAAGCCGAACCCAAAGCCACCGAGGCCGGCCGCGAAGCACTGATCAAGACCGTCGCCGACCTGACCGGCGTCACCGTCGACCATTACGCCGAGATCGGGCTGCTCGGGTTCTCGCTGATCACCGACGCGCTCGGCGGCGTGGATGTGTGCCTGAAAGATGCTGTCTACGAACCGCTTTCCGGTGCCGACTTCCCCGCCGGCTGGCAGAAGCTGAACGGCCCGCAAGCGCTGAGCTTCGTGCGCCAGCGTCACGATCTGCCCCGCGGCGATCTGGACCGCGTGGTCCGCCAGCAGGTGGTGATGGCTTCCCTGGCGCACCAGGTGATTTCGGGTAAGACCCTGACCAGTCCGTCGACACTGAACAAGCTGCAGGACGCGATCCAGCGCACGATGGTGATCTCGTCGGGCTGGGACATCATGGATTTCATCAAGCAGCTCGAGGGTCTCGCCGGCGGCAACGTGGCGTTCGCGACGATCCCGGTGCTCGACGAGGCCGGCTGGAGCGACGACGGCATGCAGTCGGTGGTCCGGGTCGATCCGTCACAGGTACATGATTTTGTGGACGGCCTGCTGCACGACCAGGACGAGGGCAAGACCGAGAAGATCGCCTACTCGCCGGACAAGACAAAGGCTGACGTCGTCAACGACACCGACATCAACGGGCTGGCGGCTGCGGTGTCGGACGTGCTGAGCGCCAAGGGCTTTGGCGCGGGCGACATCGGCAACAACGACAAAGAGCACGTGACGCGCAGTCAGGTGCAGGCGGCCAAGGAGGACGACCCGGGCGCCCAGGCCATCGCCAAGGAGCTTGGCGGACTGCCCGTGGTGGCCGTCGATGCGATTCCGGCGGGTACCGTGCGGGTGGTGCTGTCCAGTGACTACAGCGGGCCCGGTTCGGGTCTGGAAGGCTCGCGGCAATCAACGTCTGCGGCGGCCGTCGAGCAGGCAGCCGGCCAATCCGGTGATGGCACAGCTCCCCCGCCTTCGCCGATCATCACCGCGGGGTCCGATGACCCCCAGTGCGTCAACTGATGGCCAATCTGGCTGCGGCGGTGCTGGATCCGCTGCTGAAAGCTGACCCGATGGGCCCGCGAATCACTTACTACGACGACGCGACGGGTGAGCGCATCGAGTTGTCGTCAGTGACGCTGGCCAATTGGGCGGCGAAGACGGCCAACCTGTTGCGCGACGAACTCGGCGCCGGGCCGGGCACCCGGGTTGCAGTACTGCTGCCGGCGCACTGGCAGACGGCAGCGGTGTTGTTGGGCGTGTGGTGGATCGGCGCTGAGGTCGTGCTGGCAGGGGCAGGAGCCGCTGGGCCGGCGACATCAGATACGGCCGATATCGCGTTATGCACGCGTGAGCGACTGGACGAGGCCGACGAAGCGGTCGCCGGCGGTGAGGTCGCGGTGCTGTCGCTTGATCCGTTCGGCAAGCCCGCCAGCGAACTCCCCATCGGCGTAACCGACTATGCGACCGCGGTGCGGGTGCACGGCGACCAGTTCATCACCGAATCCCGCCCGGGTCCGGCGCTGGCCGGAAGGTCAGCCGACGAGGTGCTGACCGCCGCTGCCGGATCCGCCGAAGCCATGGGTCTGACTGCAACGGATCGGGTGATGTCGTCGTTGCCGTGGTCAACCCCTGATGAGCTCGTGGCCAACCTGCTCGCGGTGTTCGTCGTGGGCGCGTCGCTGGTTCAGGTGGCAAATCCCGACCCGGCCGCGCTCGAGCGACGCCGGACCACCGAAAAGGTCACCCGCGACCTCGGCTGAGCATCGTCAACCGGTAAGTTGCGGCACCCGAACTGCTCGCCACCGGGCAGTAGGCTGCCTGCGTGAGCCGCACACCGCTGAATCTCTCGTCCCTGTCTGATCTTGCGGTGCGTCGCGTCGACGTGGTGGACACGACCGGTTCGACGAACGCCGACCTGTTGGCCCGCCATGCCGCGGGCGAGGACATCCGTGGCGCAGTGCTGCTCGCCGAGCACCAGAGCGCCGGACGTGGCCGCCATGGCCGCAGCTGGTCGGCGCCGCCCCGCTCACAGATCGCCCTGTCGATCGGCGTCGGCGCCGACGGCGTCGACCCCGAGGGCTGGGGCTGGCTTCCGCTGCTCACCGGCGTGGCGCTGGTCGACGCGGTGCGCGCAGGCACCGGCATCGAAGCAGGATTGAAGTGGCCCAACGACGTCCTGGTGGGCACCGGCAAGCTCGCCGGCATCCTGGCCGAAGTCGCCGCCCCCGATCCGGTGATCGTGGTGGGGCTCGGCCTGAACGTCACCCTCACCGCCGAGGAGGCACCGGATCCCCGCGCCACCTCATTGCAGATGCTGGGTGCGGAGATGCTCGACCGCGATGCTCTCGTCACGGCGATCCTGCGCGAACTAACCACCCGCATCGCGGAGTGGCAAGCCGCGAGGGGCCCCGATCAGCGCCTCACCGAGGACTATCGGCAACGCAGCCTCACCCTGGGCAGCCACGTGCGCGCCCTCCTACCCGGCGGCAGTGAAATCACCGGCACCGCGGTCGATATCGACGTCCTGGGCCGGTTGAGCATCGATACCGGCGCCGAGGTGGCGACGGTCTCGGCGGGCGATATCACCCACCTGAGACCCGCGGACTAGCGCAGCAGCGCGCGTGACATCACGACGCGCTGAATCTGGTTGGTGCCCTCGTAGATCTGAGTGATCTTGGCATCACGCATCATTCGCTCCACCGGGAAGTCCACGGTGTAGCCGGCGCCGCCGAACAACTGCACGGCGTCGGTGGTCACCTCCATGGCGACATCGGAGGCAAAGCACTTCGAGGCCGCCGAGATGAAGCCGAGATTCGGCTCACCGCGCTCGGCACGGGCGGCCGCCGAGTACACCATCAGCCGAGCCGCCTCGACCTTCATCGCCATGTCGGCGAGCATGAACTGCACACCCTGGAAATCAGAGATCGAGGTGCCGAACTGCTTGCGGTCCTTGGTGTATGCGATCGCCGCATCGAGCGCGCCCTGGGCGATACCAACGGCTTGGGCGCCGATGGTCGGGCGGGTGTGGTCGAGTGTGGCCAACGCCGTCTTGAACCCGGTGCCCGGCTCTCCGACGATCCGGTCACCTGGGATGCGGCAGTTCTCGAAGTACAGCTCGGTGGTCGGCGAGCCCTTGATCCCGAGCTTGCGCTCCTTGGGACCGATCGTGAAGCCCTCGTCGTCGATGTGGACCATGAACGCCGAAATGCCGTTGGCGCCCTTGTCAGGATCTGTCACCGCCATCACCGTGTACCAGGATGACTTGCCGCCGTTGGTGATCCAGGCCTTGGCGCCGTTGAGGATCCAGTCGTCGCCGTCGGCCTTGGCGCGGGTCCTCATGGAGGCCGCATCACTGCCGGCCTCCCGCTCGGAGAGGGCATAGGACGCCATCGCTTCGCCGGAGGCGATCGACGGCAGCACCTTCTGCTTGAGTTCCTCCGAGCCGCGCAGGATCAACCCCATGGTGCCCAGCTTGTTCACGGCAGGGATCAGCGACGCCGACGCATCGACCCGCGCGACCTCCTCGATGACGATGCACGCCGCCACCGAATCGGCACCCTGACCGCCGTACTCCTCCGGCACATGCACCGCGTTGAAGCCCGACGCGTTCAGCGCATCCAGGGCCTCCTGCGGGAAGCGCGAGTTCTCATCGCACTCCGCCGCGTAGGGTGCGATCTCTTTTTCCGCCAGCGCCCGAATCGCAGCACGCAGTTCGTCGTGCTCCTCGGGCAGCTTGAAAACGTCGAAATCCGGATTTCCCGCCATCACAGCCTCCTTGCTACTCGCCGGTAACTTTAACTCGGGTCGTCACTCACCGAGTAATCGCTCCCGCAGCGCTCGATCCTTCTCCAGGACCTGGGCTTCCAGGTCGTCTTGAAAGCTCTCCATGCGCTTGCGCAACGCCACGTCCGAGGCAGCCAAAATGCGCACCGCCAACAACCCGGCGTTGCGTGCGCCGCCGATCGAGACCGTGGCCACCGGCACACCGGCGGGCATCTGCACGATGGACAGCAGCGAATCCAGTCCATCGAGCTTGGCCAGCGGCACCGGTACCCCGATCACCGGCAGCGGTGTGGCTGAGGCCACCATTCCCGGCAGATGGGCTGCCCCGCCTGCGCCGGCGATGATCACCTGGATGTCGCGACCGGCCGCGCCGCGTGCGTAGTCGAGCATCCGGCCCGGTGTGCGATGCGCCGACACCACGCCGACCTCGAACGGCACCTCGAATTCGGCCAGCGCCTCGGCGGCGGCTTCCATTACCGGCCAGTCGCTGTCCGACCCCATGATCAAGCCGACCAGAGGAGTGCTGCTAGGCATGCCCGTCCCATCCGTCCGTCCACTCTGCGTGCGATAACCAGTGTGCCGCTCGTTCGGCCCGTTCACGTACCCGATTCACGTCAGAATCGGCGTCGCCCACGATATTGACGTGGCCCACCTTGCGACCTGGGCGTTCACCCTTGCCGTACAGGTGGACTTTCGCCTCCGGAATCCGGCCGAACAGGTGATGCAACCGCTCGTCGACACCCATCGCCGGGGTCTGCGCCGCACCCAGTACGTTCGCCATTACCGTCACGGGCGCGATCGGCCGGGTATCGCCCAACGGATAGTCCAGGACGGCCCGCAGATGCTGTTCGAATTGGCTGGTCACCGCGCCATCCATGGTCCAGTGCCCGGAATTGTGCGGCCGCATGGCCAGCTCGTTGACCAGCAGCGTGCCCGCGGTCGTCTCGAACAGCTCGACGGCCAGCACGCCGACCACCCCGAGTTCGGCGGCCAGCCGCAGCCCGAGCTGCTCGGCCTCCCCCGCCAGCTTGTCGGACAATCCGGGCGCGGGCGCCACGACGGTGACGCAAATCCCGTCGCGCTGGACCGTCTCCACGATCGGCCAGGCCGCGCCTTGACCGAACGGCGAGCGGGCCACCAGCGCCGATAGCTCACGACGCATCGACACACGCTCCTCGAGCAGCACAGGCACGTTGTCGGCCAGGTACCCCGCGACCACTTCACGGGCATGGGCCAGATCCCGAGTGAGCACCACACCACGGCCGTCGTAGCCACCGCGCACGGTCTTGACGACCACCGGCCCGCCGACGGCAGCGGCGAACGCGTCGACGTCGTCGACGCCAGACACCGCGGCAAACCGCGGGATCGGTGCGCCCAGCGCCTCCAGCTTGCGCCGCATCACCAGCTTGTCCTGGGCGTGCACCAGGGCCTCCGGCGGCGGCGCCACCGTCACACCGTCGGCAACCAGCGCGTCGAGCAGCTCGGTCGGCACGTGTTCGTGGTCGAAGGTCAGCGCGGCGGCACCCTGGGCCGCCCGGCGCAGCGCATCCAGGTCGGTGTGGGAGCCGATCACCACGTCGGGAGCCACCTGGGCAGCCGGATCGTCGGGGCTGACGGCCAGCACCCGCAGGCTCTGACCGAGGGCGATCGCGGCCTGGTGGGTCATCCGGGCCAGCTGCCCGCCGCCGACCATGGCGACGATAGGGGGTCTGGGGCTGTTCGACACGGCCATCATGGTGTCAGACCTGCACGAGTACGCACACCTGCGGTTACTTCCGTAGACTTGCTGATTGTGTCTTTTGCAGATGCCACGATCGCTCGGCTACCCCGACCGATGCGGCCCTTTGCCGAGCGGCATCACGAGCTCATCAAGTTCGCGATCGTCGGTGCAACGACGTTCATCATCGACTCCGCGATCTTCTACACGCTGAAACTGACCATCCTCGAGCCCAAGCCGGTTACCGCCAAGGTGATCTCGGGCATCGTCGCGGTGATCGCCTCCTACGTGCTTAACCGCGAGTGGAGCTTCCGCAACCGCGGCGGCCGCGAGCGTCACCACGAAGCGTTGCTGTTCTTCGCGGTCAGCGGCGTCGGTGTGCTGCTGAGCATGGCCCCGCTGTGGTTCTCCAGCTATGTGCTCGAACTGCGCGTTCCGCACGTGACACTGACTGTCGAGAACATCGCCGACTTCGCCTCGGCATACGTCCTGGGCAACCTGCTGCAGATGGCGTTCCGCTTCTGGGCGTTCCGGCGCTGGGTGTTCCCCGACGAATTCGGCCCCGCCCACGACAAAGCGCTGGAATCCACCCTCACCGGCGGCGGCATCGCCGAGGCGCTTGAGGACGAGTACGAAGCCGGCGGCACCGTCACCCCGCTGCGGCGCCGTCGGGGCGCACGTCAGCTCGGCGACTCCTCCGAGCCCAGGGTGTCGAAAACTTCGTGATACAGCAGTGAATGCACCCGTTCCACGCGGGGAATATCGTGGAATTCAAGGGGATCTTGGCTCGCCGACTCGATGATCAGCGTGCCGGTGCGCAGCATGCGATCAAGCAGACCGTGCCGGAACTCCACACTGTTGATGCGCGCCAACGGGATATCGATGCCCGACCGGGTCAGGAGTCCGTGGCGGAACATCACCCGCCGGTCGGTGATCACGAAATGCGTTGTGAGCCAATTCAAGAACTTCCACAGGGTCAGCCAGCCGACCAGGATCAACCAGATCGCCGCGATGACGCCGAAGAGCACCTTCTTGGCGGTGACATCCCAGTTGGTGTTGTTGACGAGAGCGGCCACGAACGACGCTGCGAGGGTAGCGATCAGCAGCACCAGGATCGGACCGACCAGTCGCTTCCAGTGGGGGTGCCGGTGGAGCACAACCTGCTCGTTGGCGGCCAGCACATTCTCGGGGTATCCCACGCCGGAACCCTACCTAGTTGCCCGCTTGGCTGGGAGGCTTCAGATACTGGATGCAGTCGGCCTCGGTGCGCCCGGTCTGGACCATGCAGACGCCGACCGCGGGATCACCGCTCTGTCCAACGTCCGGCGCGGGGATGTCACCGGGATTCAGCGACCACAGGTAGCGGTCGGTTTCGGCGAGGCGCTCACAGTAGGTGACCGAACCGTCGGCGGCGACGCCGTTGCCGCTGCCGGGCTGACACGGAGTTGCGATAAGTGTCGTTCCGGCTACGGCCTGTGGTGGTTGCGAGGGCGACGCAGGCAGCGCGGACTCGACCGATGAGGATGTCGCGGCAGCGTCGGTCGCCGAAGGCGTCGACGTCGTAGTCGCGGAAATCTGTTCGGTTGCAGTTTGTTTGGCCGCGTCCCGCGACAGCTGCACCCAGATGTCGGCGCCTGCGCCGGCGAGCAGCGCCACGGTGACCAATCCCGCGGCCAGCCCTACCCACGTCTCGGCCAGCCGGCCCGCCCCCTTGCTGTACGGATCAGTGCCGAGGCTGCCGATATCGGCGATTCGGTCGGTCCATTTGATCCCGTCCCAGTAACGGCACTGGTGCCGCCCGGTCGGGTCGAAGGACCAGCGTGCGGTCGACGCCATCGGCTCGACGTCGGATGGTGCCGCCAGCGGCGCACCACACTCTCCGCAGAATCGTTGATAGTGCGCGTTGGGATGGCCGGCCAAGCAGACGACCACCCCCGGCTCGAGGAGGACACCGCATTCGCCGCAGAAGTAGTTGCCGTCCGGATTCTCATGGCCGTTGACACAGATCACCTCGGATCTGCTGTCACGGGCATGAGCACCCATGTTCTGATTGCCCCTTCCCGAACAATTCTGGCAAACACAGCGACGTCGCCTGGCCGCATATCACGCCATTTACTGCGGGTCGCTGATCCCGTCCTGCAACCAAAAAGTTACCTGAACAAACCGCGCATACGCCGACGCCACGCGCGGTGTCGGTCTCTTACTCCGCGACCCAGCTAATGCGGGTGTCGCGCCGGCGCGACTTACGAGACGAACGTGACCATATGGACCACCGCGACCGTGACCGCACCGATAGCCGTACACAATGCCTGCAGCCGCAGGAACGCGGTGGTGTGGTCGGGCCGCCGAGACCCTCCTTCGGGTATCCCCCGTTCACGCCGGTAGCCGGCCAGCAGGAACAGCAAGCCTGAGGCGACGAACAACGCGATGGCGATCATCGGTCACGCCCCAAGCTGATAAAAGGAGCCTCGGGCCGTTTGAGCACCACGATGCCGCCTGAGTCGTAAACGGTCTGATAACCCTTCTCCGTACGAAGAAGATCGATCGCCTTGTCCGCCGTCGCGCGACTGACTCCGAGGCTGTAGCGGATGAAATTCTCATCCTGTTGGGTGTTCGAAAAATAATCGACTGCGGGCTTGGCTGTGCAGTCAGCCAGCTTCTCGGCGGAGACAAAGCACCGGTCCTCCAATTCGAAGGTTCTCGGCACCCCGTAGAGCGCGCCTTGTCCCCAATAACCCAACCCGGAATTGCGAAGTTGGTCGACCAGTTGGCCGGCGATCTCCGCCTCATGCGGCGTCGTTCGTTCAAATGAGATGTTCAGGCCGCGGTTGGCCGTCACCAGCAGAGCCAGGACGAACAACACGCACCACGAAGTCGCAGCAGTCAGACGGCGCAACGCGTTTCGACTGGTGCGCGGACGCAAGAGCGGCATGACCGACAGCGCCGCCAGCGGTGAGAGTACCGGCGAGGCGTACAGGAAGGCCCGAATCGCCACCTCACCGCCGTAGCTTTGCAGCAAGACGAGGGTGAACGGAGCCAGCGCGACGGCGGCCGCCAGCACAGGCCTGCTCCCCCGCATCCGGCGTAATCGGAGCCAACCTATACCTGCCATACCCATCAGCACCAAGGCAGCGACAATGCGGAGCAATTGCATACGGCTATAGACGGGATCGCCCGTAATCTTTTCCGACACACTGGAATTCAGATTCTGATCGACGCCACCGATGTCGGCGATAACCTGGCCGAGGTGGCCCTGCCAGTAGGGGTAAGCCCCGTAGCAGAACCACGCGATGAACAGGACGGTCGCAACTAGCCACAGCAGGTTGTAGCGAGTCACCCCGCAGATCGAGAAGATCAGCAGCGCGCCGATCGAGGCCAGTGGTGTCAGCTGGTGTTCCACGACCATGGCGGCCAGGATCACCACCAGCACCAGTTCCATCGCCAGAGTCGAGGACCCGTCGCACCCCGGCACCCGGCCTGGCACCCGCATCCACGCGGTCGTCAGGCGCTTGAACCGGTCACCGGGAATCCGTGGAACGTTGGAAGTCCGCAGCTGCCAGAACAACACCGCGAGGATCGTGGCGTAGAACTGCATCGCAACGGCCTGCGGTGCGAAGTAATCCTGCTGGTACCAGTTGAACAGGATCAGCATCGTCACGCCCAACCAGGCGATTCGCCGGCTCCCGGTAATGGCCAAACCGACCGCGTGGACCGGAAACATCAGGCATACGCCCATCACCAACGACGCGCTGACGAGCAGAATCCCGGAATCGTCCAGCCCAGTGGTGGTAACAAGGTTGGCTCCTGCCGAGAAGAACCCCGCCCAACTTATCCTGGCGTCGACGGGCGGGGGCAGACCGCCCAGTTGCACCATCCAGTTCGTGATCATGCGATGCACATAGGCCGTCACGAACGGCGCCGTGCCCATCGACCACGCGACTGGCATGGTGATGTAGGTGATCAGTACGACATTGGAGGCCGCTATCACCGGGCGGTCCAGGGCGGCACGCCGGTACTCGATCACCAGCAGCACACACAGCAGCGCCATGCCGGCGAAGTAGTCCAGTCCAAGTGCGCCGATGAGCCCGAGGCTGCCCGCCGTTTCCACGTTGAGCCGGTGGACCGCGGAGAAGAACAGAAGTACCACCACGAGGAGCAGGCTCACGCTGATCCCGCGATTGCCGGTTGACGCCACGGAGCGTCGCATCCAGCGCAGCATCGCCGAGAGGCGGGCCTCGGCCGCGTTCGGCGCGCGGCTGAGTTCCTGGTTTTCGCGATGCCATCGAAGCGTGAGGACGCCAGTCGCCACGCCGCCGGCCGCCAGCACGGTGTACTGCACCAGATACGGCTGGTGCAGAGATCCCGCATAATTCAATTGGGCCAGAAGCACATTGACAGCCAGCGACACCGAGACCGCAACACTTGTGAAGACTCCGTTGGTCGGCATACGCAGCAGCGCGGCGATGGGAAGACCGGGCATTGTCAGCACCGCGAGCACGCCGACGACCGCACGGACCGCCGGGGGCAACACGCCCGCGGCGCCGAAGGCCGAGAGCACGGTGACCGTGTACGAGGCGAAAATCACCAAAACCGACGCGGCGATGACGAGCGGCGCCCAGACCGGTAGTTCCCGGCTGGCAAGAAGTTGCCTTGCCGCACGCGCCCTCGATCCCCCCGGCGGCGCCGGGGAACTTTCGAGGCGAAGTAACACTGGGTTCAGCCTACCGATTAGCTGTTACGGGTTCTGACATCACGAAGCACCCGCATAGGACCAGATCGAAACCCAGTCGACCTGCAGATGTCCGCTGTCGGTCCCGTTCCCGTCGGTTTCGACTTGCAGTTGCCAGCGCATCGGCTTGCTCGGGACGTACTTGGTGCTGTCGAGCACGAGGACGTCATCGAGGTAGAACCGGACGTGGCCCGGTAGCCATTCGACGGTGTAGACGTGCCAGCCGGTGAATGCCACGCCGGTATTGACGCCGTCCTGGCCGCCCGCCGCCCGAGCGTAGTGGGCATAAGCGTTCGATGTGGACGACAGTGCTCCTTCCGGGAAGTCCTCTTCACCATCGTTGGGCCACAGCTCGGATTGGGGCCATAGCAGGAATGCAATGTGGTATTCGCTCAGCGTCGGGGTGTCGACTTTCAGTCGAGCCGAGTAGCGGCCATACGTCTGATATTGGGTGCCGTTGGGCAGGACTGGCGACGGGTTGGCGCCGGCCGGCTGGCCGTTGACGTTGTGCAGATAGAAGTCCAAAACGCCGTTGGACACACTGAGCACCTGATCGGCACGATACGGACGGTGTTGATAGGTGTCGGTGTAGGTCTGCGGATAAGTGAGCCACTGCTGACCGTTTGCGCCCACATAGACGACTTTGTTCGGGTCCGACGGGTTGGCCCAACTACCCAGCGCGGCGTCGAGGGTGAAGTCGTCGGCGAAGATGTGCGTCCAGCCAGGAAGATTCGCCACCGGCGCGGTGGTCAGAATGTCGGGGCTGGTGCTCGCCGAGGCCGCCACGATGCTGACGGTGTCGACGTAGAGCACTCGTGAGCAGCCGAGCCACAACGGGTTGGTGAGCGAGACTCCGATCGTGTGGGAGCCCGCCGCGATCGGCGCGGTAGCGGTGTAATCGGTCCACACGGACGCTGTGACCGAGCTCGTGCCGACGTTGACCCCATCGACCGACACCCTTCCTATCGGGGCGCCAAAACACTGCTGCGCCTTGGCCCGAACCACCACCCGGACCGAATCCGGAATGGTCAGCGTGGTGGCGATGGTCACCGCACCGGTCAGGGCGATAGCTTTGCCTCCCGATGCCGTCGCGTCGGAGTAGACCGTGGTCCCCTTACCTGCCGTGACGGACATCGACTCCGCATCGATGGCGGTAACGGCAGCAGCTCGGGCCGGCGGTGCCACCACGACCAGAACCCCACCCCACGCGACTGCGACTGCCGAGACAATTGCCGAGCAGGACCGGAACATGTGGCTCCATCGCGATATAAGGCACCTTCAACTCGAGGGCAGGCAAAGTCACAATATTCTCAGCAACACCATTCTTCACACAGTGCTCACTTATCACTTTGGTAACAACTCATTCGTGGTGGGTTACACGGCCGGTCCGAAGCCGCACGATATGTGCACCGCATCCGTATGAAGACAGCAGGGCAGTTCTCTCCGTGATTGCACTGCGAACGAGCTCGGTACAAACAAGGGACCGGAATATGAGGTCGAATTCAGCCGTCACGTCGCCGCGAGATACGGCCGGTCCCGAGGAACGGATTGGGGTACTGATTCCGGTGGCCGAGTATGGTTCGAGTTGTATGCAACACCGGAACTGCAGATGTGGGCACGACCGTCCGGCGCATGACCATTACCGACGCGGGACGGACTGTGGCCTGTGCGGATGCGACCGCTACCGCCGAGAAGTCCCAACGGGCTTCGTGCAGCGATGGATGGTCAGCCTGCGGCGAGGCGGGAAGCCCGCGCAGTAGCCCGACTGGATCAGGCGAGCGTTCGGTAGACTGGCTGTATTCGCCGCCGCGACCGGTGTTTCCAGACCTTGGTCGATATCGCGGATTCGAGTGACCAAGGAAGCACATGCCCGTCCGAATATCACGCGCCTGCCGCGTTGCGATTTCGTTGATCGGTGCTACGTCAGTGACGTTGGGGTTGACCGTCGCATCAGCCGCTCACCTGCACTCGATCGCCGATGCCGATACCGGCAACGGCGGGTGCCCCCACACCGCTGCGGCCGCCTATGGTTGGGGCGAACCCAGTCGCACCGACTCATTCGCTGACCCTGCGACACTGGGTGAGTGGTCGATTTACGACGGGCCCGGCCACAATGACAACGGTCGTCGCACGCCGGCTGCGGTGTCGGTGGCCGACGGAAAGCTGAACATCACCGGAGACGCCGAAGGGAATTCTGGCGGTATGGCTTGGTTACCCGGGCAACTGCACGGTCGGTGGGAGGCGTGTGTGAAGTCTTCGCCGTCGGGTCCGGGATATCACGCGCTCCTGCTGCTGTGGCCAGACGCAGAGAATTGGCCCGTCGGTGGCGAAGTCGACTTCATGGAGATCGCCGATCCGACCCGGCAATCGGTCGAAGGCTGGCTGCACTACGGCCCGGACGACGAGCGCGAATCGGGTTTGGTGAATGTGGATTCAACCCAGTGGCATAGCTGGGCGGTCGAGTGGACACCCGAGCGGATCGCAATGTTCGTCGATGGCGTTCAGTGGTGGGAGACCACCGACCCCGCACATCTACCGCCTGGACCGATGCATCTGTGCATCCAACTGGACAATTTCGGCGATGACCTCGGCGGTGGCGCCAATATGGCGGTCGATTGGGTTCGCCAATACTCCCTCTAGAGCTCGGATTGTGTAAAGACCCGAAAGTGCCCGTCCCACACGGAAAGCCCCAAACATCCTCGCGCGACGGCCTATTGCCAGCCTGCCGACGTGGTGATCGCCGGACCTCGCTTGGTGTAAGCGGCCTCTGCGCGCCGGCTCAGCCCCGCCAAGCGGATGTCGCCGCCGTAATGTCTTAGCACGCGATAATCCATGATCCGCCGCCACAACGGCGGGATCAGAGCGATGAGCATCATGCTGCCGTAACCCGCAGGCAGCTGAGGCGCCTCCGCGCGATGGCGCAGCGCTTGGTAGGGCCGCAACGGGTTGGCGTGATGGTCGGAATGTCGCTGTAGGTGAAAGAGGAAGACATTGGCGACCATTGTGTCGCTGTTCCAACTGTGCTCGGGCCGTACCTGTTCGTAACGGCCGTTGGGCAGCTTTTGCCTTCGCAGCCCGTAATGCTCCATGTAGTTCACCGTCTCCAGCAGACACACACCCACAATCGCCTGCCCCAACAACCAAGGAAGCACCGCCGCTCCGAACCAGAGCACGAGACCCGAGAAGAGCGCGGCGCTCATCACCCATGCGTTGAGCACGCCATTGCGCAGCGTCCACCGAGAGCGGCCTCGGCGAGCCAACCGTCGCGCCTCGATACGCCACGCCGAGACGGCGCTGCCCACGACCGACCGCGGAATGAACGCATAAAGACTCTCCCCGAGACGTGAGCTTGCCGGGTCTTCCGGCGTGGCGACGCGGACATGGTGACCGCGGTTGTGCTCCACGAAGAAGTGCCCGTAGCAGCTCTGGGCAAGAGCGATCTTGGCGAGTCGCCGTTCAGAGCCCGCTCGAGTGTGGCCGAGTTGGTGGGCAACGTTGATGGCGCAGCCCCCGACGAATCCGACCGTGATCATCAGGCCGACCTTGTCCCACGGGCCCATCGTCAGCCAGCCACCGCCCGCCCAGAGCCAGCAGGCAAACACCAGCGACAGGTATTGGCAGGGCAGATAAAGGTATGTCGCCCAACGATAGAAGGGGTCGGCTTCCAGCCAGGCTAAGGAATCGTCGGACGGGCCGTCCGAATCGGCGCCTACCAGATGGTCCATGGCCGGCATGACCACGAACGTGATTAGCGCGCCGCACCACCAGAACGCCCCCTCGCCGGTCAGATCGGCACCCAGCCAGGACAGACCGACGAGTCCCGGCACGATCGTCCCTAGTAGCCAGAGATGACGCTTCGGATCGCGCCAGTGCGGCGCCGCGGTGCTACTGCGCTCGTTCAGCCAGCCGTTGGCGGGGGCAACTGAAGGCATAGCTCTTTATTTACCCGCCAAGGGCCCATACTGCAAACTCAAGTTCCATTGCCGTACGTGCGTGTCGCCGTCATCACCTGAATGCGCGGGACGGCGCCGTCCCTCCCACCGCGACATTTCCAGCAACTAGCCAAGAAGCGCCGAAGAGGCGCAGCCCCGCTGCAGTTTCCCAGGCGGCGAGGAGCTATTGGATTTGGATGCCGACGCCATGAGTTCGACATCACTTCCGGATCGCCAGCATTAGACGGATGCAATTTGCTTTCATACGATGAGCAACGGTCCTAAAGCCCCGTCTGCCCCCCGCTGGTGCCGCCGAGTCGGCGGGGGCTGGGCGGTCGACGTAAGGAGACGCGTGGAACTCCCAACTCCGCCAGAAACGGCGCTGGGGAGAGTTGCGCGCGCCAGGCGAGCACCATGACGGCCATTTCCCGAAGGCATTTCCTGGGTGTCATGGCGATCGGCGGCGGCGCCGGCGCCGCCGCGCTGGCACAGCTCACTATGGATCGGCGGCCCGCCCACCGGTCGCACTACTCGGCCATCGTCATCGGCAGCGGTTATGGCGGGGGTGTGTCGGCTCTGCGCCTCGGCCAGGCCGGGGTGGACACGTTGATCCTGGAGCGCGGCAGACTCTGGGATACCCCAGACTACGACGGCAAGCGGTTCACCCGGATGCTGCCTCCCGACACCCGAGCCGGCTGGTTCAGCGCTGTCGCGCCCAGTCTGGTGCCGTCGTTCCAGGGCGTCTCCATCGAGGCGGTCGCCGAGCACGTCGCCTCCCCGGAACCGGTTCAAGCGGGAATTTGCGAAAAGACCGACTTCGGCGCCCACACCGTATTTCGCGGAGCCTGCGTGGGCGGTGGATCGATGATCAACGCCGCCATCGCAGCCGTGCCGACGCCCAAGCAGGTGCGCGAGGCCTTCCCGGACATCGACCCGACTGAGTTCCTCGGCACGTACATCGGACGCGCCAGGACCATGCTTCAGATCAGCTACCGCGACATGGGATGGTTCGAGCAGACGCCGTGCATGCAGTTCGCCCGGGTTGGGCGCCAGTATGCCGCCGCGGCCGGTTACGGCGTGGACTACAACGGCAGCGCCTATTCGTTCGACTATCTCCGGCGGGAGGAGGCGGGCGAGGTTCCGCGTTCGGCGCTCAACTTCGAGCAGCAGTACGGCAACAACTACGGACGGGTGGGCAGCGTCGATCAGACATACCTCAGGACGGCGCTGGCCACTGGCAGAGTCACCCTCAAGGCGCTCACCGAGGTGACCGACATCCGCCGCGAACCGTCAGGAGAGTGGGTCGTCTCCACCCGTGAGATCGACCGGTGGGGAAAAGAACTGCACCGCGACGAGATCGGTTGCGATCAGCTCTATCTCGCTGCCGGGGTGCTGGGTACGACCAAACTGCTGTTGCGGGCCAGGGAGACGGGCGCGCTGCCCGACTTAAGTGAGGACGTCGGCCGGGGATACGGCAACAACGGTGACATCATGGTCGGACACATGCTCAAGGACGAGGACCCGGCCGGCACCGACCAGTCTCTGATGGGCCTGATCAACGTCGACGGCCGGGACGACCCGGACAACCCCGTCTATGCGAGCATCTTCGCTATCCCGCTTCCCGTCGAGACCCACGCGCTGGGCTACTACGTCATGGTCAAGACCGCGGACCGGGCCGAGATCAGCTATGACCCCAGTGCGGACTCCGTCGACATCGACTGGCCTCAGCACTACACCGATCATCTAATCCAACGGGCCGGAGCGGTCTTCGACAAGATCACCCGCACCAATGGGGTGGGCTACCGGGACGACCTGTTCAACGGGAACGTGTTTGCCCCCAACACCGTTCACCCGATGGGTGGCTGTGTCCGCGGGATCGCGACCGACCTGTACGGAAGAGTCAGGCACTACGACAAGCTGTACGTCAATGACGCGTCACTGCTCCCCGGTTACCTGGGCTGCAATCCGTTCCTGTCGATCACCGCACTCGCCGAACGCAATATCGAAGCCATTCTGCAAAACCGTCGGTGATGCCGATGCGCGCCTGCCAGTCATCGCGTTTCGACCTGCCCGTGCCGCCGATCACCGATGCACTCAGGTGACCGTCGGTCTACTTCCGCCAGCCAAGCCAGCCGCCGTCGCGTCGACGCGGACGTGTCGAAGCCAGCCGATCACCAACGGTAGCAACATCACCGCCGGGATCGCCTCGGCCGTAAGGTATGCCCAGCCGACACCGACCAAGCCGAGATGCGGTGTTATCAGCAGCGTCCCCGCGACCACGGTCACCGCGGAAATGCAGCGGGTTACGACCATCAGCTTGAGTTTGCGACGCACTCGGGCGAAACCCTCGTAGATCGCGCTTATCGCGGAGAGCGGCACGAAGACCGCTGCCAGAGTGAGCAATCCGCTCCCCTGTGCCCGGTAGTCAGCCCCGATCATGCCGAGCACGAACGGCCCGACCAGGACCAGTCCCAACGCGCCGGCGACAGACACCACCACCATCATCTGGACCATCCGGGTGGAGAGCGCCGCAACCCTGCCGGGGTGGGTTGCCACCTCGGCGACGAACGGACTCATGACCAGGTGGACCGCGAAGTAGAGCGCATTGATGATCGCCCAGGTCACGGCGAAGTGCGCGTTTGACGCCGCGCCGAACCGGCTGACGATGATCAGCGGTACGACCAGCGGCCCGATGATCCACAGGCTCGTGATCCCGAAGGACGAGCCGACATAGGACAGCAGTTGGGAGCGGACCGGAAGTTCAGCGCTCTGGCGGAACTGCTCGTGGGTCCGCCACCGGCGACGCATCGCAGCCAGCACGAACAGGGTTCCGACGGCTGCGGTCGCACCCCACGCCAGCACGATCGAGGCTCCGCTGCCCGTCCATACCAGGCAGAACAGGATCGCCAGTTTCGCGATGGCATGGACCAGATTCTTCACAGCCGACCACTTCGTCACCCCGAGGCCGACCGCGGTCTTGTCCAGGAGGGTGAAAACCGCCAGCACCATGACCAGCAGCGGATAGCAGAACATTGCCCATTTGGACTCGAAGAGTTCCTCACGTGGGCCGAACGCCACCAGTGCCGCCCCAGCGAGGAGGGCCGTACCGGCCACAATCAGGTAGCCCCACTTGATCAGGGAGCCGGCGCGCTCGCCGGCCAGCGGCAGGAACCGTTCGTAGATGGTGTCGATGCTCAGCATCGACAGCATGGACAACATCAGGGCCGAGGTGATCAACGCGGCCGCCACACCGACCTCGCTTGCCGGATATAGCCGGCCGGCCGCACCCCAGAAAACCAGACCCAGGACTCCGGTCAGGAGACTGGAGATGATGAGTGAAACAGAATTGACCGTCATGTTGCGCCCAGCAGCGGGCGCCGCCGACTCCCCGGCCTGCTCTGGGGATGCGAGATCGCTGGCAGTCACGACCCAGCGCCCCGCACGCGTGGCGTGACTAGGTACGCCCAGATCCCCTTGAGTACGTAACGCCACGTTCCGTTGCCGATATCCTGCGGCAGATCATCCGCCACCGCAGCAGATGGCGTGGCGCTTTGGGACGCCGACCGCAGATGACGAACCAACGCCGATCCCTGACGGACAACAGTCTTCGCCGCAAGCATCGCCATTGCCGGATCCGAGGCGACCTTAGCCAGCCAAGCTCCCAAACCCAGGCCGTAGCCGCGCGTTTGCGCACGCAGGTCGTCGGCCGTCGAGCGATGCCGATGCCAGGCGATCGCCGCGGGTTCGTTGACGAGCTGCCGGCCCGAGCGCAGGATCCGGAAGAACATATCGATGTCTTCACCACCGCTGGCAGGCGTGCCCGCACCGAGACGTTCGTCAAAGCCTCCGACGCTCAGCGCGACGCGTCGGTCGACGGCAAAGTTGGCGCCGGTTCCGTAGTGTCGGACCTCGAACGGAAACAGCGGGACGTCCTTGGGCGCCTGCGACCATTCGAAGACCCGCACGTCGGCCGACTCAGACCAGCTGACCCGATTCTCGAAATACGCCTGCGCCGGTGTCCGCAGTTCGCCGGCGGGCACCATGCCGGACACACACGCCACAGAGTCGCCGTAGCCAAAGCCCCTGACAAGGATGTTCAGCCAGTCCCGGTCCACGACGACGTCGTCGTCGACGAAGGCCACGACGTCCGCGGTGGCTGCCAGCAAACCGGCGTTCCTGGCTCGCGAGAGACCCGGTACCGGTTCGGTTATCAATCGCACCCGCGGGTCGGCGAGGCCGGTGACGAACTCGCGCGTGGCGTCACTGCTCGGCGCATTGTCGACAACGAGCACACCGAAATCGGGATGGTTCGAGGCAAGGATTGATGCCAGTGCGGATTTGAGCATGTCGGTACGATCACGGGTGCACACAATTACCGTGACGTGTGCGACTTCTGTCGGACCGGTCTTGGCCTGAGCCGACACCGATCGGGTTAGTGAATACTGTTGGGCAACAACTTGATCCCGCAGATCGCTGAACGCGACCTCACTGTCGTTGACGGCAAGATCGACGAATCCGACCGCCCGTTCCCGGCCACGCACTAGCAGGCGTGCACGCGAGAAACCTTCAGCGTTCTGCAGGCGGCACACCGCGGGCCTCCCCGAGCTGACGCTGGCCTGGCTGGCGGAATCGACCGCGTCGAGCCACACTTCGCCGATCCAGATAGCACCGCTCCAGCTCGGCGGCATCGGGTTGTGCAGGACCGGAGCAAGAGTCAAACAAGGGAAGTCAGTGCCGCTCACGTTGCCCTCCTGAACAAGCGACGGCGGAACTTGGCCCGAACGAAACCGATCGTGGTTGCCGCCAGACCCAGGCAGATCACCGCAGCACGGGTCAGCCCATCCCATGTCATCGACATCAACTCCCGCACCACCGCCATCGGCAGCACACGGCTGACATAGGAACGTTCGCTGCTCAATCCGTCTGCGGCCCCTGCGAGTTCGGTGACGACGGCCTTCGACAAGCCCTCGTGGTAGCACCGACGAACGAAGTATCGAAGGGTCGTGCGATCTTCGGAAACATGATGCTTGACGCGGATATCCGGATCGAACAGGACCTGGTTTGAGGCCTCGTGCGCCCGGACACGGATGAAAAGTTCGGTCTCTTCGCAGCCCACTGGAGTGGCTCCGACCCGGCCCACTTCCGATCGGAATCCACCGACTTTATCGACGAGCGAGCGGCGCAGTGACATGTTGCACCCGATTGGATTGCGTACCTGGGCAAGTCGAGTCGGTTGGCCGGTATAGCTGCAGCCGACGACCCAATCGAATTCCGTTGGCAGCCAGGCCGGCCGAGCATCCGGCCACACCGGGCGGGCGTATCCGCCGACGCCCACGACGGTGCCGTCTCGATAGTGGCTCATCAATTTGTCAGCCCAGCCCGGCTCTGCGGCCGCGTCGTCGTCGAGGAACGCGACCACTTCACCGCCCGCGGCGCGAACACCGGTGTTACGAGCTCCCGACAACCCGCGGACATCGCGGTTGGGTATCACCTGAACCCGATCATCCGAGTGGAAGTGTTGCCCAACCAAAGCCAGGAGTTCATCACAGTGGTCAATCACGATGATCAACTCCACTGGGGTGCGGCTGCCAGCCAGCACCGACTCCACCGCTTCGCGAAGCCACAGCCACCGTGCCGGGGTGTAGGCACAAATCACCACGGAGAGCACCTCGGCAGCCGCGGCTGCCGAGGTTCGCTCAGTTGACGAGAGACTCAGTTCGTGTGCCATCGCCACCCAAGTCGCAGCCGCTGCCGGAATGCACGAAGACTACTCAATTTGAACAGCACCGTCCGCTTGAGAAGAACGTCGTAACGGTTGATTTTGCCGACCAGCCGGTCGACGTGAGGAACCCTCCAGTAGGGATCATCGACGATCCTGCGGGTAAGGCTGTCTTGCTGGGCCAGTTGGGTGCGCGCGGATATCGAGGCTGTCAGCGAGCCACCCTGGATCCGATACGCCGCCAGGGTCTCCGGCATGCCGTAGAAGTGACCAATCCGCAACAGCCGGGTCCACAGATCCATGTCCAGCGTGAAGAGGGAGGGCCCGCGGAAGCCACCACATCGGTCGAAGTCGGCGCGCCGGAACATGACTGAGACGGGCGCTCCGACGGGGTTCTTGGCGCTGCGTACGATCCTGCGGATCACCTGTTCGCCAGTTTGGCGCCCGAGGATGCCCCGCAGGCCCCTGGCCGCAAACAACAGTGCGCCCGCGTCGTCGATGAAATCGGTCCGGCTGGCCACCAGTGCGATGTCCGGATTGCTCTCCAGCACCGCCGCCTGCGCGGCGACGCAATTGCGTCGCAGGGTGTCGTCAGCACTGATGACCTTGACGAACTCCCCGCGGCTCAGCTTCACCGCAAGGTTGTGGTTGTCCTCGGCCGGCAAGGTGGTGCGGTTGGTGATCACTCGAACGCGGCTGTCGGTGATTTCGTCGAGGATCAGTCGCGTTTCGTCGGTGCTGTTGTTGTCGACGACGACGATCTCCATGTCAGAGAAATCCTGCGCCAACACGCTGTCGATAGTCGCGCGTAAGAAACGCCCGGCCTGAAAGGCTGGGATACACAGAGACACTTTCGGTCTCGCAAGCTCTACCCCTTGCGCGACTTCCGTCTCTGACGAGATGGCTTTCCCCACAATCGATCACCCCTGGCTTCAAGCGTGTCGCACATCTGGCAGAGACTCACCCTGCAGCTCGGCGTCCAATAGATACCGCGAGCCGGCCGTGACGTTGAGGCTGCGCCCGTGAGCGCCCCGCTTCCAACCACGTCGACGCGCCTGCCGGAACTCCTGCAAAATTGTCCACAAGATCCGCAGACCATCTTTGACGGCGTTCAAGTTGCTGGCACCGTGGATCCGATCGAGCTCGAAGCTGCTCACCTCGGCAATCTGCATCCCGCTGGCGGCTACCCGGACGTTGATCAACGACTCGATCTCGAAGCCGTCCCCCCATTGCGGGCGTTCGATCTCCAGATCGGGTAAGTCCATCACCTCGAGGCAGTCACTCCAAAATGCGTTGTACCCGTAGCACAAGTCGGTGTACTTGGTCGCGAATAATGTGTTGACCAGCGCGTTGAGTCCCCAGTTGCCGATGCGCCGGAGGCGGGTGATGTCGCTGCTCCCGCCACCCTGCACGAAGCGTGAGCCTTTGGCGAAGTCCTTCCCCGAGATCAGCGCCCCGACGAAGCGTGGAATCTCCGCAGGATCGGTGCTGCCGTCGGCGTCGATCATGACGATGATGTCGCCGGAAGCAGCGGCGAAACCACATGCCAGGGCGTTTCCCTTTCCCTTGCGGGTCTGCTCGAGGTGGACGCCGCTGGGCCACAGTTCGCGGGCCACCGCTGCGGTGTTGTCCAGCGAGCCTCCGTCGACGAACACGACCTCATCGATGTCGTGAGGCAACCGAGAGGCGAGATAAGCGAGATTGCGCTCCTCGTTCAGCGCGGGAATGACGACCGAGATCTTCGGTCGCCGCACAGGATGCGACATCACGTCCCAGATGCCGACAACATTGCTCATGGATCAGGTCTCCTCTTGACTTACAACGCTGTCGCGCTCCCCCGAGGCGCACCTCTCCGCCCGTACGGCATCAAGTCGTGTTGGCAAACTAACAAAAATTCGCCAAATTCGCATCACCACGCGTTGTGAAATAGTCGACACTTTTGCCTGACGGACGGCCAACGGGGTTTCTCGGGATTCCGGCTTGGCAACCAGAACGGCTTTTCGGGCGTCGTCGCGTGGCAACCAAAATGCTCGATATGCATTCGGTTTATGACTGAACCACCGACCATCGCCAGCTCGGCGGTCCAGCGCTGCCGAAGCGGCCCCAGCGTGGCCGAGCCGCGCGGCCGCTCCATCATCGATCGAACGAGTAACTGTCATGTCCGAATGTTTGCTGGCGTAGCACCGAACAATGATTCATTGGGCGCGTCGCCGGAGGTGAAACACTCGTCACTGACCCACCGTCCGGCGAGTTCGGGGTAGGCGTCCGAAACCTCCGGGAGCAAATCGGGCAGGGTGAGCACGACCCGGTCGGGATCAGCTGCGATCAATTCCTCGGGCGCGATAATCGGGATATCGGTGCCGGGCATCCTGCGACCCTGCTTTGAGCGGGACGCATCTGCGACCGCCGTGATGAGGCTGCGGTCGATGCCCGCGAGCGCGAACAGCGCGACCGCACGTGATGCAGCACCGTAGCCATAGACCCGGCTCCCCTTACGGGCTTGCCGCTCGAGCCACCCACGCAGCGCCCGGCAGTGGCAGTCGGCCGCGTGCTGCAAAGTCCGGACGAATGCCGGGTCAGTGATCCCTGCCTCGTCCACCAGGAGCCGGCGCACCGATTCGGGCGGGCGCATTTGCCCGTGCGACGCGGCCAACAGCACCGTGCCGCCGTACAGGTCGAATGTCCACGCATCGACCGCGCTCATTCCCGCCCGTTCCAATTGAGCGAGCATCGCGGTGGTCGAGTAGTAGCCGTAGTGGCCGTGCCGCAGGCAGTTCCACTGCTCCTTGGCGACGATCGTCGCCAAGGAGTGGTACTGCACAAGGAGCACACCCCCCTCAGCCGTCGCGGCGGCCCGCCTGGCGAAGGCGCTTTGCTGGTCTGGCTCGTGCATCAATCCGAAGCAATCCAGAACAACATCGGCTACCTCGGCCTGGACGAATCCCCGCTCGGCGAGCATCGGTAGCCAGCTGCCCCCGTGCGGACTACCGAACTCACGCACCGTGGATCCGCGCAACCAGTGGGCAGCAGCAACACGGTTCACGGCATCGGCGGCCTGGCGTCGCAGGGCCAGGGGCTCAACTGCCCGCGGTTCGTCGGTCACCGTGTCGTCTTCGGCCAATTGCGCCAAACCGCAGTCCACGCAGATATTCATCGCCAGCGGGTGCGACGACTCCTCCGGCAGAACGGGACTGCTGGCCTCGGGGAAGAAGTCCTGCGCCGGTACGCAACCCAGCTCCAGCACCCGGGTCAAAGACCGACTTCGGCATCCTCTACAGCGACTCATGGCAGCATGGCTCCGTGCGGATCAGACAAACCGGAGTCGCCGGCGCAGTCCTGCTCGTTCCCCAGCCGTTCCGTGACGAACGCGGCCTCTTCACGCGAACCTTCGACGCCGACATCTTCGATGACTTCCTCGACACACCCGGATTCAGCGCGTCGTTCCTCCAGGACTCGCAATCCCGGTCCATTCAGGGCGCCATTCGCGGGATGCACGGCCGCTCGGGACAGGGCGAGGCCAAGCTCGTCCGCTGCGCGAATGGAGCGGTACATGATGTCATCGTCGACATCAGGCCCGACTCGCCGACCTTCGGCTATCAGCTGTCCGTCCGGCTTGATGATGCAGATTTTCTGCACCTCTACGTGCCCCAAGGATTTCTGCACGGCTTTCAGGCCCTGACGCCGACCGCAGATGTCTGTTACCGGATCAATCGCCCGCATGATCCGAGCGAAGATCTGGCGGTCGCTTTCGACGACGCCGAACTCGACATCGCCTGGCCGCTTCCGGCCACAGCAGTCTCGGCGCGCGACCGCTCCGCCGGCAGCTGGCGTCAACTGGTCAGCCAACTCGGCCTCCCCGAGACATCGCCGCGTCGAGCACGCCCGATTGACGCAGGGCCTTCAGACGCGTCAACCGCGTGAACTCGGTGTTGAAAGCGGCTTCGGTCAGGCCGTAAGCGGTGTACTTGGAGTACAGCTCGGCAGCACCGTCGGCGACCGACCACTGCGCCTGATACCCGAGGCGCTCACGCGCCTTGGTGAAATCGACCCGGTAGGAACGCGGATCCGAACCGGTTTCACCGGTAATGCGCAGCTGCGCCCCGGGAACGACCTCGGTCACCGCGCCGGCGATCTCGGCCACCGTGACGTTGTTGGCCTCGGTGCCGATGTTGAACGCCTCACACCGGATGGCCTCCGCTGGCGCGGCCAAGCACAGGGCGAACGCCCGGGCGATGTCCTCAGCGTGGACCAAGGGCCGCCACGGAGTGCCGTCGGACAGCACTTTGACCGTGCCGCTGAGCACCGCATGGCCCACGAGGTTGTTCAGTACGATGTCAGCGCGCAGCCGCGGCGAAAATCCGAAAGCCGTTGCATTCCTGAGGAATACGGGCACGAAATCGGTATCGGCGAGCGCAGCGAGATCATCCTCCACCCAGACCTTGCTCTCCGCGTATGGAGTCAATGGGCGCAGGGGCGCATCCTCGTCGACCAGACCGTCGCCAGCCGAACCGTAGACCGAGCAGGTCGACGCATAGAGAAAACGCGACACGCCGGCTTCCTTGGCGGCTTGGGCCAGCCGCACCGATGCGCGGTGGTTGATCTCGTAGGTGACGTCGGGGGCGAGATCGCCGAGCGGGTCATTCGACAGTGCCGCCAGATGAACGACCGCCTCCACCCCGTGCAGTTGTTCGGCGGTCATATCGCGAAGGTCTACGGGGCCACCGTCGCCGAGCTGCGGCGGATCCACAGGAGCCGGGCCGAGCACGCAATCGGCGAAATATCCAGTGTCCAAGCCGATTACGCTGTGTCCCGCTTCACGCAGGATCGGCACCATCACGGTGCCGAGGTAACCTTGATGCCCGGTGACGAGTACGCGCATTCAGCAGCCCCCGAGCCTGAGAGAGATCTTTTCAGCCGTGAACGCCTCTGCATGCCGACTGCGGCACTGCACCCCGCGCAAGCGCGTCAAGCCCAGAAACGCCTCTTCGTCGAACCAGTCGTGCATTACCTGCGACTGGTAGTACTTGCACAGCAACCGAGCCTTCTCTTCAGCGACTCCGAATGCCAGCGGGACGAACACATTCGGCTGTGGAGTGTCCGTCTCCCATTTCAAAATTTCGTAGCCGAGATTGATGTGGTCGCGGAATTCTGTTGGCACCAGCTCGGCGAGCAACCGATGATCTTGGTGCGCATCGTGTCGCTGGGGACCGAAAACAATTGCTGGATCGCATGTTTGACGAAAATCATGCAACGCCATCTTCACCGCCTCCCAGTGTGCCGGCGCCCGACCATCCGGAAGGTTCAACACGGTCACGTTCAGTGAGGCCCCCCGGCAAAAAGCATCGAGAGCTGCCCGTTCCTCTGCTTCGCGCTCGGTACCGCCGCCGGACAGGACCAGCGCGTGCACCCGAAGACCGGCGTTGTCCGCGCACAGAGACAGCAACGTACCGCCCATCCCGATCGCGATGTCGTCGCAGTGGGCACCCACTACCGCGATCTCGCTCACCGCACCGGTGGACAGTTCACGCATGCGATAACTCCCACAACGCCCACGGGCGGTTGCCGTGGCGATACCCGTCGTCGAGTTCGGCTCGCTCCTTGAACGTGTCGGCCGGCTTCCAAAATCCGGTGTGCCGGTAGCCGAACAGCCGACCTTGCCCCGCGAGCACTTCACACGCGTCGCCTACCAGGTCCCCTCCCGGCGGTAGGTAGTCGAAGATCTCCTGGGTGAGCACGAAGAAGCCGCCGTTGACCCAGACCTGCAAGTCGGCGACAGGAATGATCTCCTTGACCTCACCGGAGTCCTTCACCTCGACGCAGTGGAACGACTGCTGCGGGGGAACCAGCATCATGGACGCCGCGGCCCCGGAAGCATGGAATCGGTCCACGACGTCGTCCAGGTGCGCGTCGGTGAGCACGTCGGCGTAGTTGGCCAGGAAGTATTCGTCGCCGTCAAGGTAGTCACGCACCCGCCGCAGCCGCTCACCGATTGGTGACTCCAACCCGGTGTCGACAAACGTGATCGTCCAGTCACTGATGTCGTTGTCCAGCAAGTGAACCTGGCCGTCACGCATGACGAAGTCGTTCGACGCCGTCTCCCGGTACTCCAGGAAGAAGTCCTTGATGTGGGAGGCGCCGTAACCGAGGCAGAGTATGAATTCCTTGTGTCCGAAATGCGCGTAGTAGCGCATCACATGCCACAACAATGGTCGCGGCCCGACCATCTGCATCGGTTTGGGGATGTCGTCGTGGACCGAGTTGCGCATCCTCATGCCGTACCCGCCGCAGAACAAGACGACTTTCATCCGGCTTAGCTCCTCACGGCTTCGGGTTGCCAGCTCACCGCGCGCAAGGTCGGCAGCGGGTAGACCAGCCGGCCGCCCCAATCCGCGACATAGGACAGTTGACTGGTCAGCTCGGTTTCAAGATTCCACGGCAATACCAATACGACGTCCGGGCGGTCCTCGGTGATCGCCGCGGGCTCCCGGATGGGAATGCGGGTGCCCGGAGTGAACCGGCCGTGCTTGTAGGGATTGCGATCGACGGCGTACTCCACGAGGTCGCTGCGGATGCCGCAATAGTTGAGCAGGGTGTTGCCCTTGCCGGGCGCGCCGTAAGCGACCACTCGCTGGTTGTTCGCCTTGCACTCGAGCAGGAATCCCAACAGTTCATCGCGCAGCGCCTCGGTGCGCCTCCGCAGGCTGAGGTATCCGCTGACTTCGTGTAGCCCCGCGAGCTCCTCCATTCGCAGGATCTCGAGGAGCCGCGAACTAGGTTGCGCCCCAAGTTCTTCGGGTCGCGCCCACAACCGGATGGACCCGCCGTGGGTGGGGATCAATTCGGCGTCGACGACGCTCAGTCCGGCGACCGCCAGCGCTCTGGTCGCCGAAAGAACGGTGTAGTACTGGAAATGCTCGTGGTAAATGGTGTCGAATTGACCGAGGGTGACCAAATTCAGCGCGTGGTGGACCTCGATGCTCAGCCAGCCGTCGTCGGCAAGCAGGGTCCGCAGCGCCTGGCCGAAGCCGACGATGTCAGGAACGTGCGCGTACACATTGTTGGCAATCACCAGGTCGGCGGCCCCGCGCTCGGCGACCACTGCCTGCGCCACGGCCTGGTCGAGGAAATCTGTCCTGGTCGGCACACCGCGCTCGCGGGCCGCTGCCCCGACGTTGCGGGACGGCTCGATCCCTAGACAGTCGATCCCCGCGGTCACCATGTGCTGGAGCAGGTAGCCGTCGTTGCTGGCCACCTCGACGACAAACGATTCCGATCCGAGGCCTAGCCGCTGGACGGCGTCGTCCACGAATTCCTTGGCGTGTTGGACCCAACTGTCCGAGTAGGAGGAGTAATACGCGTACTCGGTGAAGGTGTCCTCGGGAGTGATCAACGCCGGGATCTGCAGGAGCAGGCACTTCTCGCAAAGCCGCAGGTGCAACGGATAAGTGGGCTCGTGGGCATCGAGTTCGTCACTACGGAGGAACCGTTCACAAGGTGGCGTCGCACCGAGGTCGAGGACACTGACCAGCCGGTATGAACCACACAAACGACAACGCACGCAGCCTCGATTCTCTCCACTCGTCGCACCCGCTCCCCACGGCGAGAACGCATCAAGTTGCCGAGCGCACTTCGGATTTCGCAGCGACGAGAGTTCACATCGCGGCGAAGCAATCGTGATCTGTTCGCTCCGATGTACCCTAGCTACTTTTGCCTGCAAACGACAACAGCTACAGGGCTTCACAGCCTAGTGTGATCAAAATTACAATGACAGGGTTGGGATTTTAGCTGAAGCGCTGGCTTCGCGCGCGTAGTCCGCACTACTTAGCATTTCAAGGCAAGTTATGGATGAGGGTTTGTAATTTGCCAAAGTTGCAACATGACGTGAGTTTTGCCCCTCGCGCAACCAGGCACCGTTGGTTGTTGTGTCCCACGGATGGGATTTCAGCATCATGACAGGGAGTTAGCGGGAGATCCCCACGAATCCGGCGGTGGCGCGCGCCGTAGTGCTCACCGTCACCGTGCAGCCCGTCGTTGCGACGTCCTCTCGACGGCCACTCGACGCCCACTCGACGGCCACTCAACGAAGGCGTGAGCCCGGCCGATACCATCGACACCCATGACGAGCGTTACCGAACCGGCCGCCGGCCACTCGATCGACATCCACACCACCGCAGGCAAGCTGGCCGATCTGCGTCAGCGCGCTGAGGAATCGCTGCATCCGGTTGGTGAGACTGCCGTGGAGAAGGTCCACGCGAAGGGCAAGCTCACCGCTCGCGAACGCATCCTGGCGCTGCTGGACGAGGGCTCTTTCGTCGAGCTCGACGCGCTGGCCCGCCACCGCAGCACCAACTTCGGGCTGGAGAAGAACCGTCCGGTCGGCGACGGCGTGGTGACCGGCTACGGCACCATCGACGGCCGGGAAGTCTGCATCTTCAGCCAGGACGCCACGGTCTTCGGCGGCAGCCTCGGCGAGGTCTACGGCGAGAAAATCGTCAAGGTACAGGAATTGGCGATCAAGACCGGTCGCCCGCTGATCGGCATCAACGACGGCGCCGGCGCCCGCATCCAAGAGGGTGTGGTCTCGCTCGGCCTCTACAGCCGAATCTTCCACAACAACATCAAGGCCTCCGGCGTCATCCCGCAGATCTCGCTGATCATGGGCGCCGCCGCCGGCGGTCACGTCTACTCCCCCGCACTGACCGACTTCGTCATCATGGTCGACCAGACCAGCCAGATGTTCATCACCGGACCCGACGTCATCAAGACCGTCACGGGTGAAGACGTGACCATGGAGGATCTGGGCGGCGCCCACACCCACATGGCCAAGTCGGGCACGGTGCACTACGTCGCCTCCGGTGAGCAGGACGCCCTGGATTACGTCCGCGACCTGCTGAGCTACCTGCCGCCGAACAACTACGCCGAGCCGCCGCGTTACCCGGCGCCGCCGCACGCGGGCGCCATCGAGGACAATCTCACCGACGAAGACCTCGAACTGGATACGCTGATTCCGGACTCGCCAAACCAGCCGTACGACATGCACGAGGTGATCACCCGGATCCTCGACGAGGACGAGTTCCTCGAGGTGCAGGCGGGTTACGCGCAGAACATCATCGTCGGCTTCGGCCGGATCGACGGCCGCCCTGTCGGTATCGTCGCCAACCAGCCGACCCAGTTCGCCGGCTGCCTGGACATCAACGCGTCCGAGAAGGCGGCCCGGTTCGTGCGCACCTGCGACTGCTTCAACATCCCGATCGTGATGCTGGTCGACGTGCCGGGCTTCCTGCCCGGCACCGAGCAGGAGTACAACGGCATCATTAGGCGCGGCGCCAAGCTGCTCTACGCCTACGGCGAGGCCACCGTCGCCAAGGTTACGGTCATCACCCGCAAGGCCTACGGCGGCGCGTATTGCGTCATGGGTTCCAAGGACATGGGTTGCGACGTCAACATTGCCTGGCCGACGGCCCAGATCGCGGTCATGGGCGCCTCGGGCGCGGTCGGATTCGTGTACCGCAAGGACCTCCACGACGCGGCCAGCGAGGGCAAGGACGTTGATGCCTTGCGCCTCGAATTGCAGCAGACCTACGAAGACACATTGGTGAACCCGTACATCGCCGCCGAGCGCGGCTACGTCGACGCGGTGATCCCGCCGTCGCACACCCGTGGCTACATCTCCACCGCGCTGCGACTCTTGGAGCGCAAGATCGCTCAGGTGCCGCCGAAGAAGCACGGGAACATTCCGCTGTGATGAAAGGCTTCCGCCTGTGAGCAAGCACGAGGACATCACAGAGCTCAGCGATCCGCGGGACATCACGCTGGACAACCCGGAGCCGCTGGCGCCCGAAATCCGTATCGAGAAGGGCAATCCGAGCGACGAGGACATCGCCGCTCTGGTCACCGTCCTGGCCGCCGCGAGCGGTGGCACGCCCGTGCCGGGCCCGCAGGAGCTCAACCTGTGGGGCCATCCGGTCGACAAGCTGCGCTACGGAATCTCCAGCTGGCAGCGGGTCACGCTGCTGGAACGGCTGCACTTGCGCAGATGACGCGGGTCGTTCTGGGCTCCGCCTCGCCGGCTCGGCTGCGGGTATTGCGCAGCGCCGGTATCGACCCGTCGGTCGTTGTGTCGGGTGTCGACGAAGACGCGATCGTTGCTCACCTCGGTCCCGAAGCCGAACCCGGCCACGTGGTCAGCGCCTTGGCCCAAGCCAAGGCCGATGCGGTGCACAAGGTCCTGGATGGCGACGTCGCCGCGGATTGCGTTGTCATCGGCTGTGATTCGATGCTCTACATCGACGGTCGCCTGTCCGGCAAACCTGGAACTCCCGAACAGGCTGCGCGACAATGGGATTCGATGGCCGGACGGGACGGACTGCTCTACACCGGGCACTGCGTCATCCGCGGACTGCACGGCGCAGCCGTGCACACCGCAACGCAGGCGGAGGTGACCCGGGTGCGGTTCGGCACCCCCACCCCCACAGACTTGGCCGCCTACCTGGCCAGCGGCGAGCCGCTTCAGGTCGCCGGTGCGTTCACCCTCGACGGGCTGGGCGGCTGGTTCGTCGAGGGAATCGACGGCGACCCGTCCAATGTGATCGGCCTCGGACTGTCGGTGACGCATCGACTGTTCTCGGACGTCGGGCTGTCGATCGCCGATCTCTGGGCGGCTAATCCGGTCCGCTGATCAGCGGTAGGCTCGTCGTCGTGCCGCTTCCCGCAGATCCCAGCCCCGTCCTCAAGGACTACGCCCACCCCGAGCGCCTGGTGACCGCCGACTGGCTGTCGGCACACCTGGGCACCCCCGGACTGGCCATCGTGGAGTCCGACGAAGACGTGTTGCTCTACGACATCGGCCACATCCCCGGCGCGGTCAAGGTCGACTGGCACACCGACCTCAACGATCCGCACGTGCGTGACTACATCAGCGGTGAGCAGTTCGCCGCGCTGATGAACCGCAAGGGCATCTCCCGCGACGACACTGTCGTCATCTACGGCGACAAGAGCAATTGGTGGGCCGCCTACGCGTTGTGGGTGTTCACGCTCTTCGGCCATCAGGATGTGCGACTGCTCAACGGCGGGCGGGATTTGTGGATCTCCGACGGCCGCGACACCGCACTCGACGTGCCGACCAAGACCGGTACGGGGTACCCGGTCGTCGAGCGAAACGATACGGCAATCCGGGCCTACAAGGACGATGTGCTTGCCTCCCTTGGCCATTCGACGTTGATCGATGTGCGCTCACCCCAGGAGTACACGGGCGAACGCACCCATATGCCGGACTACCCGGAAGAGGGTGCGTTGCGCGGCGGCCACATCCCGTCCGCGGTGTCGGTGCCGTGGGCCAAGGCCGCCGATGACAGCGGACGGTTTCGTAACCGGGCCGAATTGGAAGAGGTCTACTCGTTCGTGAAGCCCGGCGACGACATCATCGCCTACTGCCGTATCGGTGAGCGGTCCAGCCACACCTGGTTCGTCCTGACCTATCTGCTGGGCATCCCCGGCGTGCGCAATTACGACGGTTCGTGGACGGAGTGGGGCAACACCGTACGGGTGCCGATCGTCGCCGGCGCCGAACCCGGATCAGCGCCCGGGTCGTCATGACCATGCCCGCGCCGCTGGCCGAGGTCGTTTCCGACTTCGGCGACGTGCAGGGCCAGGACAAGCTCAAGCTCCTACTGGAGTTCGCCGACGAGCTGCCGCCGCTGCCCGCCGGCCTTGAACAGGCGGCCATGGAGCCGGTGCCGGAATGCCAGTCGCCACTCTTCCTGCATGTCGACGCCTCGGACACCGATCACGTCCGGCTGTTCTTCAGCGCGCCGGCCGAAGCGCCGACCACCCGTGGTTTCGCCTCGATCCTGGCTGCCGGGCTCGACCGTCAGTCGAAAGCCGACATCTTGGCCGTGCCGGACGATTTCTACTCCGAGTTGGGTTTGGCGGCACTGATCAGCCCGCTGCGACTGCGCGGCATGTCGGCGATGCTGGCGCGGATCAAACGCCGTCTGCGGGCCGCGGTTTAGCAACACCAGTGCAGCCTGGCGGGCGCCGCCGTGGAGGTCATTCATCCGCGCTGCGCGGGCCTGGTTACGTCAAAGTCCGTGTCCCATCAACGGCGCAGGCCGACACCCAATGCCGCGATCGCTTAACCCTTGACCAGGCGTCCTGACCGTGCCACTCGCCCCCGAACTCAACTCATGTGGATCTTCGCGTCAGGTAATCTGCCCAAGTGCCTCGCCACGGTAGCGCCCGTCGGCGCGGCATCCGAAAACTATGACAGAGGGCACACGGGGTCCGGTCCGCCGACTTGCCACCGGTCTGGACCGATTGATGGCAGGGACCCGCTACGTTGGCTGCCTGGAAAATGTCATCGTTCCGCAGCGCGACTATGTAACCCAGGCGTTGACGACGATCACCCGTTTCGGGCCGCACACCCGCCTCGGGCTGACACCTAGTCCCACAGCCCGGCTGTGGGACTGGGAGCCGCAGCAGGTGCCGACGATCCGTGATCTGCCCGCCGATGTCGCAGACAACGGGACCGCAGCAGTCCTCGAATACATCCGGCGCCTTCCCGTCCCGCGGAGTCCGGTCGATGTCTACCTTTCGGATCGCCACATCGCGTTCGACATCGATCACGGACTTAGCGACGCTCGTCTCTACATCGACTGCATCACAGCACTTTTCGATATCGAGCATGGTACGAGCTCAGCGTGGCTGAGGGAGCGGGATACCCAGTTCCCACTTGGCCACGCACTGACGCACACATTCGGGGGATGCCCGCGACGACTGCGCCAAGCCTGGCACGAAGTCAAGCAGCGTCCATCGGCAACCGCGCGCCCGTCCTCCAGCATGCCGGCCGGGACCTCGAACGCGTCATGTGCCGTGGAAGTCGTCCATGTGGACGACGCCGTCGAGTGGGAGGTAGAACGCTGGCGGGCGGCACACGCACCCGATGCCAGCAGGACCGTCATCTGGCTCTCCATCACCCGCGCGGCGCTTGCCCACGCCGGCCTGCCCTTGAGCGACACCGTCCGCCTCGTCGTGGACTGCCGTCGCTTTCTGCGCCCTGGTGACCGCGTCAACGCGAATTTCATCTCCGGACTCAACGTCCTGGCTCCCGTCGAGCGGCCGGCAAACGCCATCGGCGCCGCCGTCAAAGCGGACCTCGAGGCGGCATTGCCGCTACTTGCGTTGACCGCGACGTCGGCGCGCTATTTGGCCTTCCCGGCACGGACGAGCCGCGACCGTATCTGGCAGCCGGACATGCCCGTGCAGGTCGTCTACTCGGACGTCGGCAGGTTGACTCCCTTTGAGAGCTTGCCGTGGATACCGGGCCAGCCACGGTCGATCAACGCGTCGTTGGAGCCGGGGGCACCGTGGGACATATCGGTGTTCAGCGGCACGATCGGACACGAACGCAGCGTCACGCTCTCCTACCACGACACCGTGCACGACCGTCACATCCTGCAGGAAGCGGCCGAGGCGATCCGCACAGACCCGATCCGATTACTCCGCTGAAGATTGAACTTACTCATTAGTAGGGGTACCAGCTGATTCGTGTCTAAGCAGCGCCGCTTACACTGCCGTGCGAACCTGTTTTTAAAGAACGTTCTTAGAGTCACTCGGAGGAGGAGGCGCGTTGCCCACTCACACGCCCAGTCAGACCATCTCAAAGGTCCTCGTCGCCAATCGCGGTGAAATCGCGGTCCGCGTGATCCGGGCGGCCCGAGATGCGGGACTGGCCAGCGTGGCGGTCTACGCCGAGCCGGACGCGGATGCACCGCACGTTCGGCTGGCCGATGAGGCGTTCGCGCTGGGCGGCCAAACGTCCGCCGAGTCCTACCTGGACTTCGCCAAGATCCTCGACGCCGCGGCCAAGTCGGGCGCCAACGCCATCCATCCCGGCTACGGCTTCCTGTCGGAAAACGGCGACTTCGCCCAGGCTGTCCTCGACGCCGGATTGATCTGGATCGGCCCCAGCCCGCAGTCCATCCGCGACCTCGGCGACAAGGTCACCGCCCGCCACATCGCGGCCCGCGCGCAGGCGCCGCTGGTGCCGGGCACCCCCGACCCGGTCAAGGACGCGGACGAGGTGGTGGCCTTCGCCAAGGAGTACGGCGTGCCGGTCGCGATCAAGGCCGCGTTCGGCGGCGGCGGCCGCGGTATGAAGGTGGCCCGCACCATCGAGGAAATCCCCGAGCTGTTCGACTCGGCGACCCGTGAGGCAGTCTCCGCATTCGGCCGTGGCGAGTGCTTCGTCGAGCGCTACCTGGACAAGCCACGTCACGTCGAGGCGCAGGTGATCGCCGATCAGCACGGCAACGTGGTGGTCGCAGGCACTCGTGACTGCTCACTGCAGCGTCGCTTCCAGAAGCTCGTGGAAGAGGCGCCGGCGCCGTTCCTCACCGAGGCGCAGCGCAAGGAGATCCACGAATCGGCCAAACGGATATGCAAGGAGGCCGGCTACTACGGTGCGGGCACTGTCGAGTACCTGGTCGGCCAGGACGGCCTGATCTCGTTCCTCGAGGTGAACACCCGCCTCCAGGTGGAGCACCCGGTGACCGAGGAGACCTCGGGCATCGATCTGGTCCGCGAGCAGTTCCGCATCGCAAACGGCGAAAAGCTGGAGATCACTGAGGATCCCACGCCGCGCGGCCACGCGATCGAGTTCCGCATCAACGGCGAGGACGCCGGCCGCGGCTTCCTGCCGGCACCCGGCCCGGTGACCAAGTTCGAGCCGCCGACGGGCCCCGGCGTGCGCCTGGACTCCGGCGTGGAGAGCGGTTCGGTGATCGGCGGGCAGTTCGACTCCATGCTGGCCAAGCTGATCATCACCGGCGCCACGCGCGCCGAGGCACTGCAGCGCGCCGCCCGGGCTCTGGACGAGTTCACCGTCGAAGGCCTGGCCACTGTGATCCCGTTCCACCGCGCGGTCGTCAGCGACCCGGCCTTCATCGGCGACGATGACGGCTTCACGGTGCACACCCGCTGGATCGAGACGGAGTGGAACAACACCATCGAGCCGTTCACCGGCGGTGGCCCAGTGGACGAAGAAGAGGCTCAGCCGCGGCAGAAGGTGGTCGTCGAGGTGGGCGGCCGTCGTGTCGAGGTGTCGCTGCCCGGCGACTTGGCGCTGGGCAACGGAGCCGGCCCGGCCGAGTCGGGTGCGATCCGGAAGAAGCCGAAGCCTCGCAAGCGCGGCGCCCACGCCGGTGCCGCCGCATCGGGTGACGCGGTGACCGCGCCGATGCAGGGCACCGTGGTGAAGGTCGCCGTCGAAGAAGGCCAGACCGTGGCCACCGGCGATCTCGTCGTGGTGCTCGAGGCCATGAAGATGGAGAACCCGGTGACCGCCCACAAGGACGGTGTCATCACCGGGCTGGCCGTTGAGGCCGGTGCAGCGATCACCCAGGGCACCGTCCTGGCCGAGATCAAGTAAAGCGAGCCGTCCCCAACACAGCGCCGCGGCCGGTGACCAGGCTGTCGTCGTCCACCCGGGCGCCGAAATAGGTCGCGTCCGGATCGACGACAACGGAGAGATTCTCGCCGCGCCGAGCCAGCACGACGCGTGCCAGTTCGGCGAACGTGATCTTGTCGGGTCCACCGATCTCGACAACACCGACCGGTGACCCGACAGCCGCGCGGGCCACGTGGGCGGCGACCTCCGCGGCCGCGATCGGCTGGATACGTGCGTCGGGTACCCGCACCACGTCGCCCTCGGTGAGGGTGGCAACAATCCCGTCGGCGAACTCGTCGAACTGAGTGGCCCGCACGATCGTGTAGGGCAGGCCGGAAGCCTCGATCAGCGTCTCCTGCGCCACCTTGGCGCGCATGTAGCCGCTGTCGGGTAGCCGGGTCACCCCGACGATCGACAGGGCGACGTAGTGGGCCACACCGGCGGCAGCTGCTGCGCCGACGAGAGTGCGGGTGGCGGTACTGAAGAAGTGCAGCACCGGGTCATCCTCGTAGGACGGCGAATTCAGCACATCGACAAGCACGTGGGCGTCGCGCAGCGCGTCGGCGACACCTTCTCCGGTAAGCACGTCGACTCCCGATGTGCGCGACGCGGCCACCACCTGGTGCCCCTCTGCTGTCAGCAGGTCGGCGACCTGCCGCCCGATCTGCCCGCTGGCTCCAAAGACCGCGATCTTCCCCATGTCGCTACGCTCCTGCCCGCCGCGCTACTTTCATGACATCCAGCATGATGGATCCCGTGAGTGAAGACGAGGACGTGCGGATCGGCACCGCCGAACGCGAAGAGGCCATGGCATCACTCAGCCGGCAGTTCTCCGAGGGCCGGCTGAACCCAGACGAGTTCTCCGAACGCAGCGGTGCCATCGCGGCAGCAGTGACCCGCGCCGACCTCGAACCGATCTTCGCCGACCTGCCGGCCAAACCCGGCCAGATCCCGCCGAGAAGCATCGAACACACCCGTGATTGGCGCGCGATCGTGATGGCGCTCGTCCCACTGGTGGCGTTGGGATTCACCATCCTGGTCCCACACGGCTGGCTGGCCTGGCTGGCCCTGCCGATTCTCGGCATCCTGCTCTACCGCGGCCGTTGACATGGATCCTGTCGAAATCAACGCCGGCACTTGGTATCTGCGTGCATTACGGGCCGACGAGCGGATCGACGACCGCCCTGCGTTGGCCGACCTCGGCGAGACCGACCCGGATTACGTAACCCGGCGCATCGCACAGTGGACCACCGAAACCGGCTACTCGTGGGCAGTCTGCGAGCCGACGACCGGCGAACTGCTCGCCGAGGTCACCGTCGACCCACACAACGCCACGCTGTCGACACGGGCCAGGCCCGGCCATGAGGAGACCGCGGCGGTGGCCGCCGACGCGGTGCGCCGCTTCGCCGCCGGTGCTCTCAATCTGTCGGTGTAGGCGTATCGATGTCCAGGCCGGTGGCCAGGTCCGCGCAATCGACCACCACCACGTCGGGGCGGCCGGCCAGAAATCGGCGGGCACCCTCGTCGCCGTGCAGTGTGTCCAGCAGCGCCGGCCAATGCCGGCGGGCGACGACGACCGGATGGCCGGGCCGTCCGTCGTAGGTGGCTCTGGCGATGCCGGACTGCGACGAGCGGGCTGCCTCGAGCATCCGGCCGACAACGTCGGCCCCCACGTCGGGGGTGTCGACGGTGAGCACGACGGCGTAGTCGGCGTCCGGCACCGCCGCCAAACCCGCCCGCAACGACGCACCCATTCCCTGGTGCCAGTCGTCGGCGGTTACCGCGCGTGCCGGCACCGGCACGTCGACCACCGCCGCACCGAGTACGACGACCACGTCCCCGCACCCGCCGCCGGACAGGGCAGTCACCGCCGAACGAAGCCATAACCCATGGGCTGCAAGCACTTTCGGCATCCCATAGCGAGTGCCCGCCCCGGCCGCCAGCACAACACCCGCGACCCGGCCGTACGTCGACATGTAAACAGTGTGAACCGGGGCGATGTGAGGTTGATGAGAACCTCCGCTGCCGCCGTCTACCGGCCTCTTCGCAGCGTAGTGTTCGAAATAGGTTGAGTTCACAGCCGCCCGGAACTACGTCAAAAACGTGCGGGGCGCGCTAGCTCCCGCGCTTTACGGCCCCCCACTTGGCGTGATCCACAGTACAAAACTCGTGCACTGATGGAGCCACTATGTCTGTCATCCGTACAGATCAGCCCGAGCGTCCGGCTGTGCTGCATTCTCGTGATTGCCACACCGCGCGCTTCACTACTCACTGGCCCGACGAGACCGTCGGGATCATCACCGTCGAGGGTGAACTTGACGCGTCCAACGCCGCCACCTTCGCCGACCACGTCGACGGGTACGCCACCGCCGGCAAGCACCTGGTCCTGGACCTCAGCCCGCTGCAGTTCTTCGGGACCGCCGGGTTCTCGGCACTGCACACCATCAACGTGCGATGCGCCAACTCGTCGGCCCGCTGGGTGATGGTGACAGGCGATGCCGTTCTGCGAGTGCTGCGGGTGTGCGACCCCGACCACACGCTGCCGGTCGCCGATTCGGTCCCCGAGGCCATCACGCAGATGGACGGCGAACCCCGCCGGTCACTCCAGCTGGTCGCGGAGCCGCGCTAGCGACTTGGCGAGCAGGCGCGAGACGTGCATCTGTGAGATGCCGACGCGCTCGGCGATCTGGGTCTGGGTGAGCGACTCGAAAAACCGCAACAGCAGTACGGTGCGTTCACGCTCGGGCAGCTGCTCGAGCAACGGGCGCAGCGCTTCCCGGTTCTCGATCTGATCCAGACTGAGGTCGACGTCACCCAGAGTGTCGAGGATCGCAGGTGCATCCTCGTCGCTGCCGCTGCCCCCGCTGTCGATCGACAGCGTGTTGTACGAGCTGCCGGCGACCAGGCCTTCGATGACCTCTTCGCGCTCCATGCCGAGTTCCTCGGCGAGTTCGGAGGCGGTCGGCGCGCGCCCCAGCCGTTGCGACAGCTCCGATGTCGCCGCACCCAGGCGCAGGTGCAGCTCCTTGAGCCGGCGCGGTACTTTGACCGACCAGCTGTTATCGCGGAAATGGCGACGAACCTCGCCCATGATCGTGGGCACCGCGAAGGACACGAAATCCGAACCGGTCTCGACGTCGTAGCGGATAACAGCGTTGACCAGACCCACCCGCGCCACCTGGACCAGGTCGTCTCGCGGCTCGCCGCGACCGTCGAAACGGCGGGCGATGTGGTCCGCCAGCGGAAGGCACCGCTCCACGATGCTGTCCCGGTGCCGCTGGAACTCCGGGGAATCAGGGTCGAGTTTGGCCAACTCCCGGAACCTGTCCGGAACGTCGGCATACTCCGAGTTCGTCCTTGGCGACGAACTGCTCGAGGCTCGGGAAGTCACCGCCCGGAGCCCGCCCGCCTCGTGGTCAGAGTGATGCCGAAAACCTGCCCGTCGCTACTGGGCTCGTGACCGTTGTGGAACGTCTGCACATCGTCGGTCAGCGAGCTCAGCACGTGCCAGCTAAAGCTGCCAGGGGTGACTACGTCGTAGGTGTCGCACGTTGTCGACGCCTCCACGACGACCACGTCGTCGTGCGCGTCGACGACCACCACCAGCGTCGCGTCAGGCGACGCTGAGCGGATGAGCCTGGTGCAGGCTTCATCGACGGCCAGCCGCAAGTCCGCGACGGCGTCGAAATCCAGGTCTTCGAACGTGCCGACCGCGCCGACCACGGTGCGCAGCACAGCAAGGTTTTCCAACCTGGCAGCAACCCTCAACTCGACAGCGCCCTCACGTCGTTGTGCTGCGCTGCCACGGCTTTCGGCATCGTTCATCTGGCCTCCTGGCAATGTCGACCCGACATTACTCCAGGTGCTAGCCACGGCCGTGTGCTGACCGGGAAAGCCGGGTGCCCAACGCGCGCGAGGCGCGCAGCACTGCCCAGAAAGTCGACGTCATGGTCGCACCGTCATACCCACCCGACGGCAGGGGTCAAACCTGTCGGCCGCAAATTCTTGTTACGCGCAGTGTGAGCCTGCTGACATCGGGGCTGCGCCGTCACGCCGAACTGCGCGGGGCCTCCTCCGACATCCAGCCTTCTCTCACCCGTGGCGATCATCACCGGGCGCCGCTTACATCGTGCGGCCAGCCTCATATCCGACTCGCCCACCCGTGGTCTCGACGCGATACTCGCGTCACAACTCCACCAAGCATTCGGTGGCGCCGCGATCTGGTTGCCTTGCCCCAGGCCGTCTTTCGCCGATCCCGCGACCTCAAGGCTTGCGCCACCGTAAATTTCGGCGCGCGGCCCCATGATTGCGTTGGCGTGGCGGGGTAGATTGGCCAAGGTGACCGAGCCTGACTCATTTCCCGACGACGTGCCCGTGCCCGATGCCGTCGAGCAACATCGCCTGGTGACCGAATCGGCCGACGCGGACCGCATCGATTCCGATGAAGCAATTTTGATCAGCGACGGCGTCATGCCATTGGAAGCCAACGAATCAGATTGGCAGGAGCAACACCAGGTCGTCGATGATTCAGATCAGGACGACTTTCGCTAGCCAGCAATGTTTGGCCCGATGCGCCCGATGGGTACAAGCCCCTCCGAGGAAACGGAACCTCAGCAAAGGGGGTAGGAGATGTCGAGCGCCGCTGCGGCGAGAACCGATGTCGATGACATTCGGTTCTTTCGACCCAGTCGGTCCTGCGCCTACGAAGGCTGGACCGTCGCTGAGCTCAAGAAGCGGGCGAAACAGCTTGGGATTTCGGGGTATTCCGGGTTGAGCAAGGAAAAACTGATCTCACTGATCCGGAGTTATTGACGGAAGGGAATTTTCGTGTCCGACAAGAACAACAGTGGACCGGAAGAAGCCATCAAGGGCGTCGTCGAGGACGTCAAGGGCAAGGCCAAAGAAGTTGTGGGCACCGTCACCGGCCGTGACGACCTGATCAACGAGGGTAAAGCCCAGCAGGACAAGGCCGAAGCTCAGCGGGAAGCCGCCAAGAAGGAGGCCGAGGCCGAAGCCGCACGCGCCGGCGCGAAGGCCGCGGAGGCTCGCCAGAAGGCTTTCCAGTAGGACTCCCGTAACGATAAAGGCCCAGCGGTTTCGCTGGGCCTTTGTCGTTGCGTGGGTTCAGCTCGCGGGAATAAGCGTGACCGCAGTCAGAACCAGCAGCAGCGCTCCGGCACCGTGCCACGCAATACGGGAGGCGCGCTGGCCGCGCCAGAACGCCCAAGCCGCGGTGATGAGGAAGATGACCGGGGCACCGAGCCCCAGCAGGGTGTGCTGAACGGGTCCGCATGCGGCAGTGTCGAGCCCGGTTCCGCCGGTGCACGTCGACATCCACAGGGCGCCGACCACCAGGAACCCGATACCAACCCCCGCGGCCCACAACGTGAAACGGATGACCGCCCACACACCGTCGTGGGCGTACCCCAACCGGACAGATCTCGTCGGCGCCTGCGCGTGCTGCACCTTTGCTGGTTGCCCCGGGAGGACGGCGGTAAACCTGCGATCAGCCGCCGGACAGGTCCCACACGCTTGCCGACATCTTGTCGGTCATCGTCGTGACGGTCATCTGACCGCCGTCGTCACCCTGACACGCCATGGCCTGCACGATGGCGTTGTTTCGCAGCCGGGCCTCCGCGTAGCAGGTCCAGTCGAACGGGATGCCGATCTGCTGCTTGCTCCAGCGCACGGTGTCGGCGTTGATCTCCGGCACAGTGAACTTCCACGCGGCGTCCCCGCCGGTGCTCAGCGCCCGCTGACCGTCGCAGGCCTTGGCGTTCTTGGTGCCGGCAGCGAACTGCGCTGCCGCCGAGGCAGCATCGGGGTAGATCGCGACGGCCTCGGCCACTACGTGGTCGTGTTTGTCGCCATCGGTGAACAGCATGACGTGGAAGCCCGCCGACTTGTCGCCGACGAACGCCGCCATGCCGGCGGCATCCAGCGCCGAACATGCAGGTACCGCTGAGGATCCTGGGATGGGCCGGGATTGGTCGGCATCCGTCTGAAGTTTGACGCCGACGATGTCGTGCAGAGGCGCCGGGCCGATCAGCACCTGGTCGGTGTCGTCGGCGCGCAACGGCTTGATGCCCTGCGCGGAGTTGGACACGGCGCTGCCGCCGACGGTGTGCGCGCATCCCGCGAGCACCACCGCCGCCGCTCCGAGGACCGCAGGCAGCCGCATGCCCCGAATGCTAGACCGCTGCGCGTAATACCTCTCTCAGGGCGGCCAGCGCGCAGTCGATCTCGCTGCGATTCACAGTCAGCGCCGGGCGGAATCTCACACTGTCCGGACCACTTCCCAGCATGATCACGCCGCGTTCCCACAGCGCGCTCAGTACGGCATCGCGGAGTTCCGTGCTGGGCAGGCTGGCGGCGCACATCAATCCCCGGCCCCGCACGTCGCCGACCACCTGGGGCAGCTGCCGGGCCAGGTCGCGGAGCCCGGTGAGCAGGTAAGCACCGGTCTCAGCGGCCCGGTCGAACAGCCCGTCTGCCTCGATGACCTCGAGGACCCGCCGCGAGCGCACCATGTCGACGAGGTTGCCACCCCAGGTCGAGTTGATCCGGGAGCTGACAGTGAAGACGTTGTCCGCGACGTCGTCGACCCGCCGACCGGCCATCACGCCGCAGACCTGTGTCTTCTTGCCGAACGCGACGATGTCCGGGGTGAAGCCGAGCTGCTGGTAAGCCCACGCAGTGCCGGTGATGCCGCAGCCGGTCTGCACCTCGTCGGCAATCATCAGTGCGTCGTACTGGTCGCATAGCGCTCGCATGGCGGCGAAGAACTGCGGGCGGAAATGTCGGTCGCCGCCCTCGCCCTGAATTGGTTCGGCGATGAAGCAGGCGATGTCGTGCGGGTGGGCCTCGAACGCCGCGCGGGCCTGCCGCAGGGCCTCCGCTTCCCGCGCATCCATATCGGCTCCAGGCCGCACGTAGGGAGCATCGATGCGTGGCCAATCGAACGTTGGGAAACGGGCCACTTTGACGGGATCGGTGTTGGTCAACGACAACGTGTAACCGCTGCGGCCGTGGAAGGCGCCCCGCAGGTGCAGGACCCGGGTGCCGAGCGCCGGGTCGATCCCCCGAGCCTCGTTGTGCCGGCTCTTCCAGTCGAAAGCTACCTTCATGGCGTTCTCCACCGCCAGCGCACCGCCGTCGATGAAGAACAGATGCGGCAGCTTGGGATCGCCGAGCACGCGGGTGAACGTGTCGACGAAGCGGGCCATCGGCACGGTGTAGACGTCGGAGTTGGACGGCTTGTTGATCGCGGCCTGGGCCAGTTCGGCGCGGAAAGCCAGGTCATCGGCCAAGGCGGGGTGATTCATGCCCAGTGCTGAGGACGCGAAGAACGTGAACATATCGAGGTATCGCGTGCCGTCCCGCGCGTCGACGAGGCACGAGCCGGACGAGCGCTCGAGGTCGAGAACCAGGTCGAACCCGTCAGCCAGGATGCTGCGGGTCAGGACTTCCCGGACGTTCCCGGGTTCGACGGTCCTTGCCGGGCCGGTGACCGACGACACATCCCGCGACAAGAGTTCCGTCATTGGGCAATCCTAGCGCAATATTTATGCATGTTGCGCGTCAAACAGGAATTATTACGGTAGATGGACTCGATCACTGTAAAATGTGTTTAGGATGATGGTGCTTCGAGTGCGCACGTTCGCGGCGGTACGGATCTGTTGCAGCAAGCCCTCCAATGCACGCGGCGACTCGACGCGCACGAACAGGATGTAGCTCTCCTCACCGGCCACCGAAAAGCACGCCTCGATTTCGGCGATGTGTTCCAGCCGGGCGGGGGCATCATCGGGTTGAGAAGGATCGAGAGGGGTGATCGCCACGAACGCCGACAGCATGTGCCCGAACGCCTCGGGGTCCACCCGGGCGCTGTACCCCGCCACTACTCCGCGGGACTCCAACCGACGCACCCGTGACTGCACCGCCGACACCGACAGGCCGGTCACGGCGGCCAGCTCCGCCAGCGTGGCCCTGCCGTCCGCGACGAGTTCGCGCACCAGCGTGCGGTCGATCTCGTCGAGACCCTCTGCGCTGTCCGTCATCGCCGCAGACTATCCCAGGGAAGCGGCGGGCAGGAGCGCAGCGACCCGGGAATCGGCCGGTGCGTTGTGAGCACACCCCACGTCGAAACTTGGGAGCTGCGAGCACGCTTCGCGGCGGCGCTGTCAACGATGTACGGCACGGAGGTTCCCGCTTACACCACGCTGGTCGAGGTCAGCGAGGCCGTCAACCGTGACTTTGTGGCCAACCATCCACACGCGCAACGACTCGGATCGATCGAGCGCGTCACCGCGGAGCGCCACGGCGCGATCCGCGTGGGCACCCCATCCGAATTGAGCGATGTCGCAGATCTTTTCGCGGCGTTCGGGATGCACCCGGTGGGCTTCTACGACCTCCGTGAGGCTGCCTCACCTGTTCCGGTGGTATCCACGGCGTTTCGACCGGTGGACGCGACAGAACTGGCGCGCAACCCGTTCCGGGTGTTCACCTCGATGCTGGCCACCCGTGACGGTCGGTTCTTCGACACCGACCTGCGCGCCCGAGTCGACGAATTCCTCAGCAAGCGTGTGCTATTCGATCCCCAATTGATCGCTGATGCCCGCCGCATCACGGCCGACGGCGGCTGCGACGGCGACGCCGCGCAGAGCTTCGTGGCCCGTGCGGTGTCCGCGTTCGCCCTCTCCCGAGAGCCAGTCGACCAGGCCTGGTACGCCGAACTTACGGCGGTGTCCGCCGTCGCCGCCGACATCGCCGGGGTGACCACCACCCACATCAACCACCTGACCCCCCGGGTGCTCGACATCGACGACCTGTACCGGCGAATGAGCCGGCGCGGGATCACGATGATCGACGCGATCCAGGGTCCACCGCGCTGGGTTGGCCCAGATGTCCTGTTGCGTCAGACCTCCTTTCGCGCGCTCGCCGAGCCGCGCCGCTTCCGCGAAGCGAACGGCACCATCACCGACGGCACTCTGCGGGTGCGCTTCGGCGAGGTGGAGGCACGCGGGGTCGCCCTCACCCGCAAGGGCCGCGAACGTTACGACGCGGCGATGGCAAGCAGCGACCCGGCGGCAGTGTGGGGCGAATACTTCCCCACGTCGGATGATGAGATGGCGTCGACGGGGCTGGCCTACTACCACCGCGGCGACCCTAAAGCGCCGGTGGTGTACGAAGACTTCCTGCCGGCGTCAGCGGCGGGGATCTTCCGCTCCAATCTCGACGCAGACACCGAAGCCGCCACGGGCACTGACGAATCCGGCTATCACATCGAGTGGATGGCCGGCGTGATCGGACGCCCCGTCCACGATCCCTACGACCTGTACGACGCGACCGCCCGGGAGGCCAACGCATGAACACCACCACAGCCACCTCGCTGCCCACCGCCGCAGACCTGCGCACCGAGGTGCGTGCCGCATTCGATGCCATTGGCGCCCGTGCCGTCCTCGCCGAACCGGGCGGACACGGTCTGCAGGCGAGCACACCGGTGACCGGCGACATCCTGTTCACCGTCGCCGAGACCACAGCCGAGCAGACCCGAGATGCGATCGCAGAAGCGGCGCAATCGTTTACGACATGGCGCATCACTCCCGCCCCCGTGCGCGGCCAGCTGGTCGCACGACTGGGCGAACTGCTGCGCGAGCACAAGGTGCACTTGGCCACCCTGGTGACCGTCGAGGCGGGCAAGATCACCTCCGAAGCACTCGGCGAAGTGCAGGAGATGATCGACATCTGCGAATTCGCCGTCGGGCTCTCGCGCCAGTTGTACGGGCGCACTATCGCTTCTGAACGACCCGGGCACCGGCTGATGGAGACCTGGCATCCGCTCGGGGTTGTCGGGGTGGTCACCGCGTTCAACTTTCCGGTGGCGGTGTGGGCGTGGAACACCGCGGTGGCGCTGGTGTGCGGGGACACCGTGGTGTGGAAACCCTCGGAGCTCACACCGTTGACGGCGATCGCCTGCCAGGCGCTCATCGAGCGTGCGGCCAGTGACGTCGGCGCGCCGGCTCAGGTCAGCCGGCTGGTGCTCGGCGGACGTGACGTCGGCGAGGCCCTGGTCGACGATCCCCGGGTGGCATTGGTGTCGGCGACCGGCTCGGTCCGGATGGGCCGGCAGGTCGGCCCGCGGGTGGCCGAGCGGTTCGGCCGGGTATTGCTGGAATTGGGCGGCAACAATGCGGCCGTCGTAACCCCTTCTGCCGACCTTGATTTGGCCGTGCGGGCCATCGTCTTCTCCGCGGCGGGCACAGCAGGCCAGCGGTGTACCACACTGCGCCGGCTGATCGTGCACTCATCAGTGGCCGACAGCCTGGCCGAACGGATCGCTGCCGCCTACCGCACGCTGCCGATCGGTGATCCGGCGGCTGATGGCACCCTCGTCGGTCCGCTCATTCACGAGACCGCCTACCGCGATATGGTCGGCGCCCTCGAGCAGGCCCGTGCCGACGGCGGCGAGGTCATCGGCGGGCGGCGCCGGCACGTGGACGAGGCAACCGAGGCGTTCTACGTCGAACCCGCCGTCGTACGGATGCCCGCGCAGACCGACATCGTCCATCACGAGACGTTCGCGCCGATCCTCTACATGCTGACCTACGACACTCTCGACGAGGCCATCGCACTGAACAATGCTGTGCCGCAGGGTCTCTCGTCGGCCATCTTCACCACCGACGTCCGGGAGGCCGAGCGTTTCCTGGCCGCCGACGGCTCGGACTGCGGGATCGCCAACGTCAACATCGGCACCTCGGGCGCGGAGATCGGCGGGGCGTTCGGCGGCGAGAAGCAGACCGGCGGCGGCCGCGAGTCCGGCTCGGACTCCTGGAAAGCGTACATGCGCCGGGCCACCAACACGGTCAACTACTCCTCGGAGCTGCCGCTGGCCCAGGGCGTGCATTTCGGTTAGCCCCGCCGGACATTGGTTTGGGCGCGACACCGCCGAGCTGTTGTACATGTGTCAGTATGGCGGAATGCCGGACACACCCGCACGCCGTCGCCTGTCACCCGATGACCGGCGCAGCGAGCTGCTCGCCCTGGGCGCCGAGGTGTTCGGGCAGCGGCCCTATGACGAGGTCCGCATCGACGAGATCGCCGAACGCGCCGGGGTCTCGCGTGCGCTCATGTACCACTACTTCCCCGACAAGCGCGCCTTCTTCGCCGCCGTCGTCCGGGCCGAGAGCGAGCGCCTCTTCGACGCCACCAACACGCCTGCGGCTGACGGGCAGACCCTGTTCGATCGGCTGCGCAGCGGTGTGCTGGCCTACATCCGCTACGACGAGCAACATCCGCACGGCGCATGGGCGGCCTACATCGGGATGGGCCGCACCGACCCGGTGCTGCGCGGCATCGACGACGTCGACAACGAACGTCAGATGCAACGGATCATGGCCGCCATCACCGACGTCGTGCACGGTGATCTCGACTCCAAGGTCGAGCGCGACCTGCGGGTGATTGTCTACGCCTGGCTGGCGTTCACCTTCGAACTATGCCGCCAGCGCGTTCTCGACCCATCGATCGACGCCAACCATCTGGCCGATTCCGGCGCTCACGCCCTGCTCGACGCCATCAAGAGAGTGCCGAGCATCCCGGCCGCGCTCATCGAGGCTCTCGACGCATGAGCGCGAACACCAGGATCAAGGCCGGCGACCTCACCCAAGAGCACGTCGGACAGTTCGTGAGCTGCCACGACCCGGAGTCCGGCTACGTCTATGCGGCCAGGATCGCCCGGATCATGCGCCGCGAGGAGGGGAACTCGCCGGGCGTCTCGATCTGGCTGGAGCACCCGTCGTTGCCTTCGGGCCGGCGAGCGCGCGGCGGACTCGCCCATGTCCGCTTCGACCAGGAATTCGAACTGGTCGATACGATCTGAGCCGTCAGCGCAACGTCGCGAAAAACGCTGTGACGTCCTTGACGAACAACTCGGGTTGCTCGAACGCACCGAAGTGGCCACCGCTGGGCATGTCCGTCCAGTGGGTGACGTTGTAGCCGTTCTCGCACCAGCTGCGCGGGGGCCGCATGATCTCTTTCGGGAACCGCGCGATCCCGGTGGGCACCTCGACCTTGCCCGCAGCACCGAAAGACCGGAAGCTCTCCCAGTACAGACGCGCCGAGGACGTCGCGGAGTTGGTGACCCAGTAGATCATCACGTTGTCGAGCATTTCGTCGCGGGTGAGCGCGTTTTCGGGATGCCCGTCGCAATCGGTCCACCCCCAGAACTTCTCGATGATCCAAGCCAGCTGGCCGACTGGCGAGTCGGCCAGTCCGTAGCCGAGCGTCTGCGGGCGGGTCGACTGCTGCTTGGAATAACCGGAATCCCACTTCGCGTAGTACTCCCCCGCGGCCAGCGCGTCCTTCTCTTCTTGCGTGGGGTTGTCCAGACCGCCGGCCGGGAAAGCCATCGGCATGTTGGTGTGGATACCGATGCACTTCCCGCCGTTGCGGCCGATCTGCGTGGTCACCGCCGCACCCCAGTCGCCGCCCTGGGCGCCGTATCGCTGATAACCCAACCTCGCCATCAGGGTGTCCCACGCCTGCGCGATCTTCTCGATCCCCCAGCCGGTCGAACACGGCTTGCCAGAAAACCCGTAGCCCGGCAGCGATGGGCACACCACATGGAAGTCGGCGGTCAGCGGTTCGATCACCTTAGTGAATTCGACGATCGAGCCGGGCCAGCCGTGCGTGATGATCAGGGGCAGCGCATCCGGATTCGAGGAGCGCTGGTGAATGAAATGGATGTCCAGGCCGTCGATTTCGGTGACGAACTGGTCGAACCGGTTGAGCGCGGCTTCGCGCTGCCGCCAGTCGTATTCATCGGCCCAATAGGCGGCTAATTCGCGGACGTAGTCCAGCGGAATGCCCTGCGTCCAGTCGTCCACGCATTCGCGATCAGGCCACCGGGTGCGCGCGAGGCGGTCCCGCAGATCCGTAAGGACCTCGTCGGGTACCTCGATCCGGAACGGGCGGACTTCGGTCACCAGAAGCCGAAGGCCGGGAATCCGTAGAACGGCTCCTCACCGGGATACTGCTGCGGCGTCGAGTTCAGTTGGACATTGCCCGGTGTCGAACACATCGTCGTCTGCCCCCCGACGACCGAACTGCCGTCATAGGTTTCACAGTTGGGCAGCGGCGCCGAATTCGCCTGATTCGGCTGATTGGGCTGGCCCGGCTGATCGTCGGCCGCGGCAATCGGTGCGGACAGCACCGCGGCTGCGATGCCGATCCCGGCCGCAGTCAATAGCAGCAACTGGCGTATCCGTGGCATGAGATGTCCTTCGGTTCGGTTGGCGCAATCGTACCCAGTCCACTGGCTAGACTGCGGCAAACCAGAAGTCAGGACTTAGGAGTCGCATGAAGTCTGCAAGTCGTTCTCTCGGTCACACCGTCGCGGTGGTCCTGGCTACCGGCGGCGTGTTTCTCGGCACCGCGGGAATCGCGGGCGCCGACCCCATTCCAGGTTGCACGGCAGGCGACGTAACCGCGGTGATGACGGGTGTGTCGGCGTCGATGACGGCGTATCTGTTCACCCATCCCGACGTCAACGACTTCATGTCGAGCCTGCAGGGGCTCTCAAAGTCCGACGCGAAGAAGAGGACCCAGGACTATCTGGCCGCCAACCCGCAGGTGCGCGACGAGCTCAGCGCCATCCGCCAGCCGGGCGTCGACCTGCGCAACCGGTGCAACATTCCGCTGAAAGCCGAGATTGCCAGCGTTATTTAACATTTAACTCCGCACGTCAACCTAAAGCGCCACTTGCCGCTTCGCGCGGGTCTAGTGTCTGCGCTCATGCGGCTGGTAGTCGATCTCAACAAGTGCCAGGGCTATGCCCAATGCGTACCGCTGGCGCCGGACGTGCTCAAACTCCTGGGCGAAGAGGCGCTGGCCTACGACCCCAACCCTGATGATGCACAACGCCAGCGAGTGCTGCGCGCGGCAGCGTCCTGCCCGGTGCAGGCCATCATCCTGGAAGTGGATCCGCCCGCGGATCGGGACACCAAGTGAATTCCGAGGTGCCCGGCACCTATTCCTTGGACGAGGTCGTCAAGAAGTTTCGCGCCGAGGGCAGGATCGCGATCGTGGGGGCCTCGCTGGCCGGTTTGCGGGCAGCGGAGGCGTTGCGGGAGAGGGGATTCAACGGGTCGCTGACCATTATCGGCGATGAACCGCATGAACCCTACGACCGTCCGCCGCTGTCCAAACAGGTGCTCAAGGGCTGGGTGCCGGCGAGCCACACAAAGCTGCCACGCCTGCGCCCGGTGGATGCCGACTGGAAGCTCGGAGTGGCCGCCGTCAGTCTGGACCGCATCAACCACGTGGTGAAGCTGGCCAACGGGGAAGACGTCGGATACGACCGGCTGCTGATCGCCACCGGGACGCGGGCAAGGCCCTGGCCGAACCCCGCGGAGGGCGCGCTTCAGGGTGTGTTCACCGTGCGCACCGTGGAGGACGCCGAGAGCCTGGCGGCCGCTCTGAAGACTCGGCCCAGCCGTGTACTGATCGTCGGCTCAGGGTTCGTTGGATCCGAAATCGCTTCGGTGTGCCGTGATCTCGATCTGCCTGTGACTGTGGCCGAACGCGGCAGGGGCCCGTTGATGGGCGCGCTGGGCGGGGTGATCAGCGAGATCGCGGCCGACATGATGCGCGACGCCGGGGTTGACCTTCGCACCGGAGTGGCAGTGGTGGGTCTCATGGGCGACGAGGCCGGACACGTGCGTCAAGCCCGTTTGTCCGACGGCACCGCCCTCGAGGTCGACGTAGTGGTGGCCTCGCTCGGCTCCATCCGCAATGTGGAGTGGCTCGAGGGTGCCGGGCTTGCCGCCGGACAGTGGGGTGTCGGTTGCGACGCCGGCTGCCGGGCGTTCGACATCAACGGCGTCGTCACCGACCACATCTTCGTCGCCGGCGACGTCGCCCGTGCCCCACACGTTCTCTACGACTACGAATTCATGTGCCAAGAGCATTGGGACAACGCGGTTTACGGCGCACAAGTGGCCGCGAATAACATGATCAACCTCGAAGTCGGCCGGGTTCCGCACCTACCGCTGCCGTCATTCTGGTCCGGGCAGTTCGGCGTCAATATCAAGAGCGTCGGGGTGTGCTCCTACGGTGACGAGATCGTCTTCACCCAGGGTTCGCCGTCCGAACGCCGTTTCGCGGCCGCGTACGGCAGGCGCGGCCGCATCGTCGGAGCGGTGACCTTCAACCACGGCAAGTGGCTGCCCTACTACGCCTCGCTGATCGAAAAGTCCGCACCGTTCCCGCCCCCACCACCGGGCTACGACCGACCGGCGGATGCTGAGGTGATGCCGGCGCGTTTCCCCGATCCGCGCGAGCCCGCCGGCAATCCCGATGTCGTCCTGACCGGACACGACCCGACCTCGCGCGGCGCTGAATTCCGCCCTCGCGCTTAAGGAGTGAGCATGGATGCCGCAACCGCCTGGGCCGAGGCGATGAAGTTCGAGAATCGGCCGAATCCCTACCCGTACTTCGAGGAGCTGCGCAAGACACCCGTGGCCAAGGTCTCGGATAAGACGTACGTCGTGACCGGCTACCCGGAAGCTGTTGCGCTGTCGCATGATCCGCGGATCAGCTCCGACATCAGCCGCAGCCCGTCAGGCCTGTTCGGAGAGAAGCAGACCCATCTGGAATCCACCGAGGCCGCCCAGGCCCGGGACTCGAGCATGCTGGTCTCCGACCCACCCGACCACGACAAGATGCGCCGGCAGTTCATGCGCCACTTCGGTCCGCCCCACTCCCCCGGGCTGATACCGAGCATGGAAGGGATGGTCACCGACCTGGCCAACGACCTGCTGGACAAGGTCCGAGCCCGCGGCGGCAATCGAATGGATGTCGTCGACGACTTCTCCTACCCGATCCCGGTGTCGGTGATCTTCCGGGTTCTCGGGGCGCCGATCGCCGACGAACCGATGTTCCACAGCTGGGTGACGGACTTCATGCAAGGTGCCGACGTCGGGCCGCAGGCCGACACCGACGAAGGGCGAGCCGCAACGGCCAAGGCCGCCACGAGCATGGCGGAATTGGGTTCCTACGTCCACGATCTCGTCGAGCGCTTGAGCCGCGAGCCAGGACCCGGGCTGTTGTCTGCGGCATTGCACGACGACGGGCCCGACGGGCCGGTGTCGAAGCCGGTGGCCGAGTCCAACGCCTTGCTGCTTATGGTTGCCGGCCACGACTCGACGGTCAACACGATCAGCAACTGCGTGATGACAATGCTGCGCAACAAGGGCGCATGGGATCTGGTCAGGAACAGTCCGGAACTGATTCCGCGCACCATCGAGGAGGTGCAGCGACTGCAGTCGGCGGTGCAGTTCTTCCCCAGCCGCTGGGCCACCGCCGATATCGAAATCGCCGGAACCAGGATCCCGACCGGGTCGGCGGTGTTCCTGGTCTGGGCGGCGGCCAACCGTGATCCACGGCGGTTTGCGAATCCTGACCGGTTCGACCCCACCCGGCAGGACAACGAGCACCTCGGCTTCGGCAGCGGTATCCACACCTGCTTCGGCGGCCCGCTCGCCCGGCTGGAGATCAACATCGCCCTGGAGGTCTTCCTTCGCCGGGTGCGTTCGCCACGGCTGGTCGTCGACCCGCCGCCATACCGGCACAACCAGGTGTTCCGCGGGCCCAGACATCTGTGGGTGGATTTCGCCTCGATCGCCGATTGAGTCGGTTGTCGGTACCCCCTGGCACTCTGGAGTAGTGCGTCCCGCCGATCCGATGAGCCGGTTCAGTCCGCTGACCCGGCGCTGGTTCACGGGCACCTTCGCCGAGCCGACCGCTGCGCAGGCCAACGCCTGGTCGGCCATCGCCGACGGCGACAACACGCTGGTCATCGCCCCGACCGGATCGGGTAAGACGCTGGCGGCATTTCTGTGGGCGATCGACCGGCTGGCCAACCAGCCCGAAAAGCGCAGCGACCCGGGGGCTAGGCCGGGCACGCGAGTGCTCTACATCTCCCCGCTCAAGGCCCTGGCAGTCGACGTCGAGCGCAACCTGCGCACCCCGCTGACCGGTATCACCCGCATCGCCGAACGCGACGGCGTCCCTGCCCCGCAGATCAGCGTCGGCGTCCGTTCCGGCGATACCCCGCCGGCCCGTCGCCGCGAGCTGATCACCAAGCCGCCCGACATCCTGATCACCACGCCCGAGTCGCTGTTCCTGATGCTGACCTCCGCGGCACGCGACACCCTGACCGGCGTGCAGACCGTGATCGTGGACGAGGTGCACGCCGTCGCAGGCACCAAACGCGGCGCGCATCTGGCGTTGTCACTGGAGCGGCTCGATGCGCTGTTGGATACCCCGGCCCAGCGCATCGGGTTGTCGGCGACGGTCCGACCACCGGAGGAAGTGGCCCGGTTCCTCTCCGGCACCCGGCCGACGACCATCGTCGCTCCCCCGGCCGCCAAGACGTTCGAGCTGACGGTGCAGGTGCCGGTGCCCGACATGGCCAACCTCGAGAACAACACCATCTGGCCCGATGTCGAGGCCCGCATCGTCGACCTCATCGAGGCGCACAATTCCACGATCGTGTTCGCCAACTCCCGGCGGCTGGCTGAGCGACTCACCGCGCGCATCAACGAGATTCACGCTGAGCGGTCAGGAATCGAACTGGACGCACCGCCCAACCGCCAGGTGCCCGGCGGGCCACCCGCCCACATCATGGGCAGCGGCCAAACCTATGGCGCCGAACCACTGCTGGCCCGCGCGCACCACGGTTCGGTGTCCAAGGAGCAGCGCGCCATCGTCGAGGATGACCTCAAGAGTGGACGGCTCAAATCGGTCGTCGCGACATCGAGCCTGGAACTCGGCATCGACATGGGCGCCGTCGATCTGGTGATCCAGGTCGAGGCGCCGCCGTCGGTGGCCAGCGGGCTGCAGCGTATCGGCCGGGCCGGCCACCAGGTCGGCGAGATCTCCCGTGGCGTGCTGTTTCCCAAGCACCGCACCGATCTGATCGGCTGTGCGGTCAGCGTGCAGCGAATGCTCGATGGGCAGATCGAAACCATGCGCGTGCCCACTAATCCGCTCGATATCCTGGCACAGCACACCGTCGCCGCGTGCGCACTGGAACCGGTCGGCGCTGACGAATGGTTCGACGTCGTGCGCCGCAGTGCCCCGTTTGCGACGCTGCCGCGCAGCGCGTTTGAGGCAACGCTCGACCTACTCGCGGGGAAGTATCCGTCCACTGATTTTGCCGAACTACGGCCACGGCTGATCTATGACCGGGATACCGGCACACTGACGGCCCGCCCCGGCGCCCAGCGTCTGGCCGTGACGTCCGGCGGGGCCATCCCCGACCGCGGCCTGTTCACCGTCTACCTGGCCACCGACTCCGAAAAGCCTTCGCGCGTCGGCGAACTCGACGAAGAGATGGTCTACGAATCCAGGCCGGGTGACGTGATCTCGCTGGGCGCCACCAGTTGGCGAATCACCGAGATCACCCATGATCGGGTGCTCGTCATCCCCGCGCCCGGGCAACCCGCCCGCCTGCCATTCTGGCGCGGTGACGACGCGGGCCGGCCCGCCGAGCTCGGCCAGGCGATCGGCAAGTTCACCGGAGAACTTGCCGGGCTGAGCCGCGACGAGTTCGAAAACCGCTGCAGTGAATTAGGATTCGCTGACTACGCCACCGACAACCTGTGGCAGCTGCTCGACGATCAGCGCACCGCCACCTCGACCGTGCCCAGCGACACCACCTTGCTGGTGGAGCGCTTCCGCGACGAACTGGGCGACTGGCGGGTAGTGCTGCACTCGCCGTACGGCTTGAAAGTGCACGGGCCGCTGGCCCTGGCGGTCAGCCGCCGGCTGCTGGAGCGTTACGGCATCGACGAGAAGCCGACAGCCTCCGACGACGGCATCGTGGTGCGGTTGCCCGACACCGAGGATGCTCCGCCCGGAGCCGACCTGTTCGTCTTCGCCCCCGACGAGATCGAGCCGCTGGTCACCACCGAGGTGGGCGGTTCGGCACTGTTCGCGTCCCGCTTCCGGGAATGCGCGGCCCGGGCGTTGCTGTTGCCCAAACGCCATCCCGGCAAGCGCTCGCCACTGTGGCATCAGCGGCAGCGGGCAGCCCAATTGCTGGACGTGGCGCGCAAATACCCCGATTTCCCGATCGTGCTGGAGGCAGTGCGGGAATGCCTGCAGGACGTGTACGACGTCCCGATGCTGACCGAGTTGATGGGCCGGATCGCCCAGTGGCGGGTGCGGTTGGTGGAGGTCGAGACCCCGATACCGTCACCGTTCGCGGTGTCGCTGATGTTCGGCTACGTCGGGGCTTTCATGTACGAGGGCGACAGCCCGCTGGCCGAGCGCCGAGCTGCCGCACTGTCCCTGGACAGCACCTTGTTGGCCGAGCTGCTCGGCCGCGTCGAACTGCGGGAATTGCTCGACCCCGATGTCATTGCCGCGACATCGCGCCAACTGCAACACCTTTCGGAAGAACGCAAAGCCCGCGATGCGGAAGGGGTGGCCGACCTCCTGCGCTTGCTAGGCCCGCTGACGGAGGCCGAGATCACCGAGCGCTGCACAGCCAGCGATGTCGGTGCGTGGCTTGACGGTCTCCATGGCGCTAAGCGGGTACTGCCTCTGTCCTATGCCGGTCAGTTCTGGTGGGCGGGAATCGAGGACATCGGCCGGCTGCGAGACGCAGTCGGCGTCGCGGTGCCGGTTGGGGTACCGACGAGCTTCACCGAGGCGGTGGCCGACCCGCTCGGCGAACTGATGGGCCGGTTCGCCCGCACCCGTGGACCGTTCACCACCGCCGAGGCCGCGGCCCGATTCGGCCTCGGCCTGAGGGTCGCCGCCGACGTACTGGGCCGAATGGCCATTGACGGCAAGCTGATTCGCGGCGAGTTCGTGGCCGCGACGACCCCAGCCGGATATCCCGCCTCCGCGGGGGCCGACCAGTGGTGTGACGCCGAAGTGCTGCGCATCCTTCGCCGCCGCTCGTTGGCGGCGCTGCGTGCGCAAGTGGAGCCGGTCAGCACGGCCGCCTACGCCCGCTTCTTGCCGGCCTGGCAGCAGGTCGGCAGCGGTGCGACCTCCGGTGTCGACGGGCTGGCCTCGGTGATCGACCAACTGGCGGGGGTGCCGGTGCCGGCCTCGGCCGTCGAATCGCTGGTGTTCGTTCCGCGGGTGCGTGACTACCAACCGGCGATGCTCGACGAACTGCTGGCCTCCGGTGAGGTCACCTGGTCGGGTGCGGGCTCGATCTCGGCCGGCGACGGCTGGATCGCATTCCACCAGGCCGACACCGCGCCGCTGACACTGGCCACGCCAGCCGAGATCGCCTTCACCGACACCCACCGCGCCATCCTCGAAATTCTGGGCGAGCCCGGCGAAGCTCGCGGCGCGTTCTTCTTCCGCCAACTGGTCGACGGATCGGAAGAGACGTTCAAAGCCGCACTGTGGGAGCTGATCTGGGCTGGCTGGATCACCGGCGACACCTTCGCGCCCGTGCGCGCCATGCTGGCCGGTGGGCGCAAGCCTGGCCCCCGACGCGCCGCCGCACCGGCGCACCGGCAACGGCGCGCGCCTCGGCTGAGCCGCTACTCGGTGGCGCACCCGCAGACCCGGGCTGTGGATTCGACGGTTGCCGGTCGATGGTCAGCGGTGCCGGCACGGGAACCGGACTCCACGGTGCGAGCACATTTTTCGGCCGAGCTACTGCTCAACCGGCATGGCGTGCTGACCAAAGGTGCGGTCGCAGCCGAGGGTGTGCCCGGTGGTTTCGCCACGCTGTACAAGGTGCTGACCGGGTTCGAAGATGCCGGGCGTTGCCAGCGCGGCTATTTCGTCGAATCCCTGGGCGGCGCGCAGTTCGCGGTGGCATCGACGGTCGACCGGCTGCGGACCTATCTCGACGGCGTCGATCCGGAACGCCCCGACTACCGCGCGGTCGTGCTGGCCGCGGCCGACCCGGCCAACCCGTACGGCGCGGCGCTACCCTGGCCGGCCCGATCTGATGCCGATTCCAGTCACCGCCCCGGACGGAAAGCGGGCGCGCTGGTGGTGTTGGTGGACGGCGAGCTGGTGTGGTTCCTGGAACGCGGTGGCCGCTCACTGCTGAACTTCAGCGCAGACGAGGAAGCGCAGCGCGCCGCGGCGGGGACGCTGGCCGAGTTGGTCAGCAGCGGGCGCATCGGTGTTGTGCTGGTCGAAAAGCTCGACGGTTTCTCGGTGCTGGAGGCCGCCGCGCATTCCGAGCGGCGAACAACCGCCGACGCGTTGGTTGATGCCGGATTTGCCCGGACCCCGCGGGGCCTGCGCCTGCGCTGAGGTTGTTGGGATCGGTAGCCTGCCGACCGCTGTGCGCTAGGAGCATGAAGACTGCAGGATGCGTTATCGGATGGTGCATCGGCGTTGTTGCCGCCGCCGGATCGCTGGCGAGTTCGCCGGCGGCGCACGCCGACATCGACTTCGAATGCGAGCCGGGATGTTGGGGCGCGGCCGCGGCGTCGACCTCGACCGGCCAGGAAGTGATGCGGCTGAACTACGAGACGCGCCAGGGCGCCGAAGACGCGGCCGAGTTGTGGTGTGACGTCAAAGGAAAGACAAACGACTGTCAAGTGCTCGCCTCAGGCCTCGGCTGTTTGTCGATCGCGGTGAGCCCGGACGGCAAAACCTTCGCCGGAGGAAACGCGCTGTTTCAGGACGCCGCTGATGGGGCTGCCCTCAACGGCGCCCCTCCCGGGTCGACGATCGACCTGCGCGATTGCAACGGGTGAAGCGGCGCGTGACGTAACGCATCGACAGTCCTAGTCTCGATGGCATGGGTGAATTAGGCGACGATGTGATTGCGTTCCTCTCTGACGGCACTCGCACAGCCAAGCTGGGCTATGTCGCCGCAGACGGCAGACCGCTGGTCGCGCCGGTGTGGTTCATCGTCGACGGCAATCAACTGGTGTTCAACACCGGAAAGCAGTCCGCCAAAGGACGTGCGCTCAGCCGCGACCCACGGGTGGTGATCTGCGTTGACGATCAACATCCCCCGTACTCGTTTGTTCAGGTCCAAGGGACCGCGTCGACAAGCGATGACCCGGACGAACTCCTGGATTTCGCCACTCGTATCGGCGGCCGCTACATGGGTGCGGACCGGGCCGAAGAATACGGCCGGCGGAACGCGACACCGAGTGAGCTCATTGTGCGGGTGACGCCGACGAAGGTGAACAAAGCGTTCAACATCACCGACTGAGCACCCTTCTAGGCTGGAACCATGCCCGAGGGCGATACCGTCTTCCACACCGCCGCCAACCTGCGCGACGCGCTGGTCGGTAAGACCCTGACGCGCTGCGATATCCGCGTACCGCGTTACGCCACCGTAGATCTCAGCGGCCACACCGTCGACGAGGTGATCAGCCGTGGCAAGCATCTGTTCGTCCGGGTCGGCCCGGCGAGTATCCACTCGCATCTGAAGATGGACGGCGCCTGGCGCGTGGGACCCCGGGGCAAGCCGCAGCGGCAAGCCCACAAGATCCGAATCATCCTCGAAGCCAGTGAGATTCAGGCGCTGGGTATCGACCTTGGTGTGCTGGAGATACTCGACCGTGAGAACGACCAGGACGTCGTCGCCCACCTGGGTCCCGATCTTCTCGGCGACGACTGGAATCCCGAACTCGCCGCGGCCAACCTGGCCGCCGATCCGGACCGGCCGCTCGCCCCCGCGCTGCTTGATCAACGGGTGCTGGCCGGCGTGGGCAACGTGTACGCCAACGAGCTGTGCTTCCTTTTCGGCCGGCTGCCGACCAGCCCGGTCAGCAGCCTCGCCGACCCGCTTCGCGTGGTCACTCGAGCACGAGACATGTTGTGGGCCAATCGCGCCCGCTGGGACCGCACCACCACCGGCAACCGTCGGCGCGGACAAGAACTCTGGGTCTATGGCCGGGCCGGCGAGCCGTGCCGGCGCTGCCGCACGCCGATCCGCCGCGCCGAATCCTCCGATGCCGATCGCGTCACGTACTGGTGCCCGTCGTGCCAGCGTTGAGCGGGTGGCCGGCGCCGGCCATTGCATCGGCAACCGCCGCCTCGATGCTGTTGATCGTGGACTTGTCCATCCGAAGCGCCGAGACGCTCTCCGCGCGCGACAAAGTCACCTCAACGGGGATCCGGCCGTTCGGGTAGACCACAGCCATCACCACGCCAGTGCCCGCCTCGAGTGCGTCCGCGATCTCGCGCCGCAGACCGGTTCGCAGCTCGTGCTCGGCAATCGCGGCGACCAACCCGGCCGTGGCCCCGCCGGCCAAGATGGACAGTCCAATCGGCGGGATAAACAGTCCGAACAGCAGCCCGACGCAGGCGCCTATTCCCACAGCCACCCGTCCGTGGCGATTGTGCGCCTCGACGACCTGTGCCTGCCCCTCGGCGTCCTTGATCACCAGCGCGGCGGCGCGCATCTCCATGCCGTGCTTGATGCGCTGCCCGAGTTCTTCGAAGTCAGCACGGGCCCTGTCGATATCTGAGTACGCCGCGACCAGGACCAATTCATGATCGTCATCCATTCGATCAGCATGACGCGGATCACACCGCCCCACTAGGGACCGGAGACACCGGAAGAGCTGACGAACGACCGCGATTGCCCATTTAACGGATCCTGGAACTCCAGTCGATGTGCCACCAGCTGCAACGGGGACGAGAAGTCGTCGGCAGCCACCTCCACGACGTTCGGATACAGCGGATCGTTGTCGATCGGCAGACCCAGCGAGGACATGTGCACGCGCAGCTGATGTGTGCGCCCGGTGCGCGGGCTCAACCGATAGCACCCATCCCCCAAGGCCTCGACCACCGTCTCGGCATTCGGTTCGCCCTGCTCCTCGAATGCCTGTAACTTGCCGCGCTGCTTGATGATTCGACTACGCACCACGGTGGGTAGCGCCACCTCAGCCACCGCCGAAGACCGCGCCAGGTAAGTCTTGGACACCAGCCCTCGAGCGAAGAGGGTCTGGTAGGCACCGCGAACCTCGCGGCGCACCGTGAACAGCAGCACCCCCGCGGTCAGCCGGTCGAGCCGATGGGCCGGGCTGAGCTCGGGCAGGTCCAGCGAGCGGCGCAAAAGAACCAACGCCGTCTGCGCGACGTGCCCACCCCGTGGCATGGTGGCCAGGAAGTGTGGCTTGTCGACGACCACGATGTCGTCGTCGCGGTAGAGCACCGGGATGTCGAACGGCACCACCGCCTCGTCGGGTAGCTCCCGGTACAGGAAGACGTGCGCACCGGGCGGCAACACGGTCGAAGCCGTGACCACCGCCCCGTCGGCGTCGACTACCTCACCGTTGAACACCTTTTCTGCGGCGGCATCCCCGAACCGGTCGGCCAGTTCGACGAGCACCGCTCCGCCACGCAGCCGGACCCGCGCCGGGCCCACACCGTCGCGATCCGGGAGTGGTGCCGGGCGCCGCCGCCTCAATTCAGCGGGACCGGCTCGAGGATCTCCGCGCGCGCCTCGGGTGCCGCCGCCCGCAGCGCATCGGCGGATTCATCGTCGGGCTGGGTCTGCGACAGCACCTCGGCCTCCACTCGGGCGATGTACGTCGCCACCTCGCGGGCGCAATCCGCCTCGCTCCAGCCCAGGATCGGCGCCACGACGTCGGCGACCTCGGCAGCGCAGTCGACCCCGCGGTGCGGGTACTCGATCGAGATCCGCATCCGGCGGGCCAGGATGTCCTCCAGGTGCAGCGCCCCTTCGGCGGCCGCGGCGTAGGCCGCCTCGACTTTGAGATACACCGGCGCATCGGTGATCGGCTCGAGCAGCTCAGGCTTGTCAGCCGCCAGCGCCAGCACCTCACCGATCAGCGAGCCGTAGCGGTCCAGCAGGTGACGCACCCGGTAGGGATGCAGACCGTAGCGGGCGCCCACGCTTTGCGTCTGGTTGATCAATGCAAAGTAGCCGTCGGCGCCCATCAGCGGCACCTTCTCGGTGATCGACGGCGCAACCCGGGCCGGGATGTACTCGGCTGCGGCGTCGACCGCGTCCTCGGCCATCACCCGGTACGTCGTGTACTTGCCACCCGCGATCGCGACCAGCCCCGGTGATGGCACCGCCACCGCGTGCTCACGCGACAGCTTGGAGGTCTCCTCGCTCTCCCCGGCCAGCAGTGGCCGCAGCCCGGCATACACGCCGTCGATGTCGTCGTGGGTCAGCGGAGTCGCCAGCACCGTGTTGACGTGCCCGAGGATGTAGTCGATATCGGCCTTCGTCGCGGCCGGATGCGCCAGATCGAGATTCCAGTCGGTGTCGGTGGTCCCGATGATCCAGTGCGTGCCCCACGGGATCACGAACAACACCGACTTCTCGGTGCGCAGGATGATCGCCACCTCGGACACGATGCGGTCCCGGGGCACCACGATGTGCACGCCCTTGGAGGCACGCACCCGGAATCGGCCGCGCTCGCGCGACAGTGCCTGGATCTCGTCGGTCCACACCCCGGTCGCGTTGATCACGACGTGACCGCGAACCTCCTCGACCGCGCCGTCTTCGGAGTCCCGGATCCTCACCCCGACCACCCTGTCACCCTCGCGCAACAGGGAAACCACTTGCGTCGACGTCCGCACCACCGCGCCGTAGTGGGCGGCGGTCCGCGCGACGGTCATGGTGTGGCGGGCGTCGTCGACGACCGTGTCGTAGTAGCGGATACCGCCGATCAGCGAACTCCGCTTGAGGCCCGGCGCCAGCCTAAGCGCCCCCGACTTCGTCAAATGCTTTTGCGGGGGAACAGATTTCGCGCCGCCCAGCTGGTCGTAGAGGAAGATGCCGGCCGCGACGTAGGGGCGCTCCCACACCCGATTGGTCAAGGGGAACAGAAACGGCAGCGGCTTGACCAGATGCGGCGCCAGTGTGGTCAGGGACAGCTCACGCTCATGCAGCGCCTCGCGCACCAGGCCGAACTCCAGCTGCTCGAGATAGCGCAGGCCGCCGTGGAACATCTTCGAACTGCGGCTCGACGTGCCCGACGCGAAGTCGCGGGCTTCGACGAGCGCCACCTTCAGCCCGCGGGTCGCGGCATCCAGTGCGCAACCCGCACCGACCACGCCGCCACCGATGACGACGACGTCGAACTGCTCGCTGCCCAGTCGCTGCCAGGCTTGCGCACGTTCGGAAGGTCCGAGAAAGGTCTGACCGGTGCCCGGTCTAAGGATCAGGTCGCTCATGTGCCCCAGGCTAGTCGAGATCGTCGTGCGCCATCAGGCGGCGCCCAGCCTCGACAATCGACCCGGACAGCGACGGGTACACCGAGAGGGTGTGCGCCAGATCGCTCACCGAAATGCGGTTTTGCACCGCCAGCGCGATCGGCAGGATCAGCTCGGAGGCGATCGGCGCCACCACCACCCCGCCGATGACGACGCCGGTGGCCGGCCGGCAGAATATCTTCACGAAACCACGCGTGAGCAGCGACATCTTGGCCCGCGCGTTGGTGTTCAACGGCAGCATCAGGGTGCGCGCGGGCACCGAGCCGTCGTCGATGGCGGTTTGCGGCACCCCGACGGCGGCGATTTCCGGCCTGGTGAAGGTGGCCGAGGCCACCGTGCGCAACCGAATCGGCGCCACTCCCTCGCCGAGTGCGTGGTACATCGCGATCCGGCCCTGCATCGCCGCGACCGAGGCCAGCAGCAGCAACCCGGTGCAGTCACCGGCGGCGTAGATGCCGGAGGCGGCCGTCCGCGACACCCGATCGACCGGAATGTAGTTGCCCGGCCCCAGCTCGATCCCGACCCGCTCCAGGCCCAGACCAGTGGTGTTGGGCACCGAGCCGACGGTCATCAGCGCGTGGCTGCCTTCGACGACGCGGCCGTCGGCCATCGTGACCTTGACCCCGTCGGCGGTGCGCAGCACCGAGCTCGCCCTCGCGTTTTTGACCAGGGTCACGCCACGCTCGGCGAAGACTTCTTCGAGCACCGCGGCCGCGTCGCTGTCCTCGTGCGGGAGGATCTGGTCGCGGCTGGCCACCACCGTCACGGTTACGCCGAGCTCGGTGTAGGCGTTGCAGAACTCCGCGCCGGTGACTCCGGAACCCACGATCACCAAGTGATCGGGCAGCTCAGGAAGGTCATAGAGCTGCCGCCAGGTCAGGATTCGCTCCCCGTCGGGCACCGCGCTCGGCAACACCCGGGGGCTCGCGCCGGTCGCGATCAGCACCACGTCGGCCTTGAGCGTGCCGACCTGGCCGTTAGGTGTGGTGACCCGCACCCGGTGGTGCGCCATCCCCGGTATCGAGTCGATCAGCTCGCCGCGGCCCTGCACTACGTTGACCTTCTCGCGCAGCAACTGCGTGCCGATGTCCGCCGACTGGGAGCGGGCCAGGGTCTTCACCCGGTTGTTGATCTGGGGCAGCGAGATCTTTGCATCGTCGATGCCGATGTCGAAACCCAGCCCCGAGGCGCGGCGCAACTCGGTGCGCACACCCGTCGATGCGATGAACGTCTTGGACGGCACGCAGTCGAACAGCACGCAGGCTCCGCCGATGCCGTCGGAGTCCACCACGGTGACCTCGGCGACGTCCTTGCCACGACCTGCGGCGACCAGTGCGGCCTCGTATCCTGCCGGCCCCCCACCGATGATCACGATCCGCGTCGTCACGGACCTAGCCTAATCACCGGAGTCCCTGCGCTCCTGACGACCAGACACTCTAGGCTTTCCCCGTGCCGCTCTACGCCGCCTACGGGTCCAACATGCATCCCGATCAGATGCTGGAGCGCGCGCCGCATTCCCCGATGGCCGGCACCGGCTGGTTGCACGGCTGGCGGCTGACGTTCGCCGGCGAGGACATCGGCTGGGAAGGCGCGCTGGCGACGCTGGTCGAGGAGCCCGAGTCGAAGGTGTTCGTGGTGCTCTACGACATGACCGCCGCCGACGAGCAGAACCTGGACCGCTGGGAAGGCTCGGAGCTGGGCTTCCACAAGAAGATCAGATGCCGTATCGAGTGCGAATCCACGGACACCACAACCGATCCCGTGCTGGCGTGGCTCTATGTACTGGACGCCTGGGAAGGCGGGCTGCCCTCGGCGCGGTACATCGGCGTGATGGCTGACGCCGCCGAGATCGCCGGTGCCCCAGCTGAGTACGTGCACGACCTGCGCACCCGTCCGGCGCGCAATATCGGCCCGGGGACCAGCAGCAGCAGCAGCTAATACCTCCCACTCGCGAGCGTGCGTGTCTGCACATGGACACGCGGTCGCCGCGATCACTTCACGCACACTCACGCGCGACAAGATGTGCATGGATACGGTTGACCAGCGCGCTCGGGTGGCGCCGCACGTCGTCGACGACAATCGGCACGACCATCCATCCGAGGTCTTGCAGTGCGGCCAGCTTTTCCCTGTCGCGTCGAAGCGCATCCGCCCCGACGTGCCATTCACCGCTGTCGTATTCGGCGGCGACCCTGTGACTCGGCCACGCGAAGTCGAGCCTGCGCAGCCTTCCGCGAGCGTCGACGACTTCGTGCTGCAGAACCGGGGTGGGAAGCCCGCCATCGATCATGACGAGGCGGGCTTCGCTTTCCATCGGCGACTCGGCTCGGGCGTCGGCAAGCGGAAGCAATTGGCGGACCTTCACTATGCCTCGTCGCCCCTGCTGCGCCGCCGCACCGCGGGATAAATCTGACGGATCGCAGCGCCCTGAGCGCAGAGCGGCGTCGAGCGTGGCAAGCGCTCGCGGACGTCGCAATGTGCGGGCTACCTCGATGGCTGTCCACGCCGGTGCCGTGGCCGGGCGACCTGACACCAGGGTCAAGGGAGCACCGTCGCGGCGGTGCACGACGAGCCCATCGGTAGGCCGCAGCTGGTGCCCAGATGGGTTCAGCACGTGCAATTCGGCGCTGTTCTCGGTATCGAAACCGTATGCACCCGCCGCAGTGGCCATGCAGATGCCCACCACCTCTCCGCAAGCCACGTCGAGACCCTTGAGCCTGCGGGCCGTGCCAGCGGGTCCGTAACTGTAAACTCCGTGCCAGATACGTTCTACTGCAGTGCATTCCAGAAGCATCTCGAATTGACGCCGACTCACTACGGCGAGGATCTGGCCGGCTGTCGCCACTCCGTCCTGGCTCTCAAACAGCGCGGCAAGCGCGTCGTGCATCCCGGTGATGTTGCACGCTGAACACACCGTCGGAAAGTCAGCCCTGTGGACAACGAGCGTGCGTGGGCTGCTCACAAATGCGGCGTGTCGCTGTGCTGACACGCACGCTCGCGGTCAAAAGCGCGAGCGGGTGAATTCCCAAGCGTCGGCGACGATCTCGTCGATGGTGGTGTGCTGGGGTTTCCAGCCGAGTTCGGTGACGGCCTTGTCGCTGGAGGCGATGAGCACCGCCGGGTCACCGGCTCGGCGCTCGACATCACGCGCCGCAATGGGCCCACCGGTGATCCGTTCGCAAGACGCGATCACCTCGCGAACCGAAAAGCCCGTGCCGTTGCCCAGGTTGTAGATTCGATGTTCGCCCGGCTTCGAGGTCTGCAGCGCGAGCAGGTGAGCGTCGGCGAGATCGCGGACGTGGATGTAGTCGCGGATGCACGTGCCGTCCGGTGTGGGCCAGTCGGTGCCGAACACCAGAATCTCGGGCCGCCGGCCGGTGGCCACCTGCAACACCAGCGGAATCAGGTGCGTCTCGGTGGCGTGCCGCTCACCGAAGCCGGCGTATGCACCGGCCACGTTGAAGTAGCGCAGGCTCGTGGCGGCCAGGCCATGTGCGGTGGCGTAGGACGTGATCGCGTGGTCGATCGCGAGCTTGGTGGCGCCATAGGCATTCGTGGGCCGAGTCGGCGCCTCCTCGGTGATCGGCACGGACTCGGGCTCGCCGTAGGTCGCCGCCGTCGACGAGAACACCAGCCGCGGCGTGCCGGCCGCACGCATCGCCTCGAGCAGTTCCAGCGTCTTGACGACGTTGCCACGCCAGTACTTCTCCGGCTCCGCGACGGACTCCCCCACCAACGACTTCGCGGCGAAGTGCAACACCCCGTCAAACGCTCCGGCGCCCAGCAGGTCCGGGGCCACCTCGACCATGTCAGCCTCGACGAACTGCGCCCCCGCCGGGACGGCATCGGCATTGCCCGTCGAGAGGTCGTCGACGACTACCACCTCGTGCCCCTGCTCCAACAGCACTGCGGCGCACACGCTGCCGACGTATCCCGCGCCCCCGGTCACCAGAAGTTTCATCAGAACTCCGCAGACTGCTCGACGACGTTGACCAGCACTCGGACCCCGACCGCGAGCGCCCTCTCGTCGAGGTCGAACGTCGGCTGGTGCAGGTCCAGTTGCGGTCCCTGACCACTCCACACACCCAGCCGCGCCATCGCGCCGGGCACCTCCTCCAGATACCAGGAGAAGTCCTCACCGCCACCGGACTGATGGGTGTCGGCCAGCGTGTCCGGCCCCACCGCCTCAATGGCGTGCGTCATGATCTGCGTCGAGCGTTCCTCGTTGACAACCGGCGGCACACCACGATGGTACTGAAGCGTGTGCTCGACACCAAGGGGAGCAAGCAGACCCGAAACAATTTCCCGCACAAGACTTTCCATTGCTACCCAGGTATCGCGGCTGGCCGTGCGCACTGTACCCGCCAACGTTCCGGACTGCGGGATCGCGTTGGCCGCGACACCGGCGTTTGCCGCACCCCACACCATAACGGTGCTGTGTCGCGGATCGATCCGGCGCGACAACACGCCGGGCAGCCCGGTGATCAGCGTGCCCATGCCATAAACGAGATCCGACGTCAGATGAGGCCGCGACGTGTGACCGCCGGGTGAGTGCAATGTGATCTCGATCGAATCCGCCGCCGACGTGATGGGACCCGGGATGATCGCGACCCGTCCCACCGACAGCCGAGGGTCGCAGTGCAGCGCGAAGATTCGCGACACCCCGACCAGCGCGCCGGCCGCGATCGCGTCGATCGCACCACCGGGCATCAGCTCTTCGGCCGCCTGAAAGACCAGCCGCACACCGACGGGAAGTTCCGGCACCGACGCCAGCGCCGTCGCCGCTCCGATCAGCATGGCCGTGTGGGCGTCGTGCCCACACGCGTGCGCGACGTTCGGCACCGTCGAGCTGTAGGGGGCGCCGGTGCGTTCGGCCATCGGCAGCGCGTCCATATCGGCCCGCAACGCAATTCGCGGCGCATGCTCGGGGCCGAAGTCACATGTCAGACCCGTCCCGCCGGGCAACACCTTGGGGTTGAGCCCAGCCTCCACCAGACGGTCGGCGACGAACTGCGTGGTGGCGAACTCCTGTCGGCCCAACTCCGGATAGCGGTGAATGTGCCTGCGCCACTGCACCAGATCATCGAAGCTTCCGGCCAGCCAGGACTCTGTGGTGTCGGCGATGCTCATCGGCGATCCGCCCCCCGCCGATCTCGAAGTTCCAATACCCGATCGCGCTCGGCAACCGTCTCGGCCAACCGAACGACTGTGCGCGCCAACATGATCGCGCCCTCGGCGACCGCACGATCACCGCTGGGCCCACCCGCGGCGACGGTGAAGCCGGGCTGGTGGATCACCGCGCCGTCCGATTCGATGCCCACCACCGGATGGATTCCCGGTAGCAGTTGCGTGACATTGCCCATGTCGGTGCTGCCCAACGGCATTGCGGCCTCCACGTCGGCAGGAACAGGGTTGCGGCCGATCTTCGTCATCTCGTCGCGGATCACCTCGGCCAGCCAGGGGTCGGGGGTCAGTTCGGCGTACGGCGGTGCGGCTTCGGCAATCTCGTGCTCGCATCCGGTCGCGACCGCGCCCGCAGCGAAGCAGCCGCGCATCTTGGCTTCCAGTCCCCGCAGTGAATCGGTGTCGACGGCACGCATCGTGTACTGCAGCCGCGCCCGGCCGGGGATGACGTTGGTGGCCGAGCCGCCTTCGGTGACGATGCCGTGGGCCAGCTGGCCGGGCGCCATCTGCTGGCGCAGCAGCCCGATCGCCACCTGCGCGACCGTCACCGCATCAGCGGCGTTGACACCCATATACGGCGCGACCGCCGCATGGGATTCCCGGCCGGTGTAGGTGACGATGACTTCGGACAGCGCCAGCGACCGAGCGGCGGCGATGTCGATGGGTCCGGGGTGCAGCATGACGGCGGCCGCGACGTCGTCGAATACGCCCGCGTCGATCAGCAGGGCCTTGCCGCCGCCGGACTCCTCGGCGGGCGTTCCGATCAGGGCCACCGTGAGCCCGAGTTCGTCGGCCACCTCGGCCAGCGCCAGGGCGGTGCCGACGGCCGACGCCGCGATGATGTTGTGTCCACACGCGTGGCCAATGCCGGGCAGGGCGTCGTACTCCGCGCAGATCCCGATCACCAGCGGACCAGAGCCGAAGTCGGCGCGGAATGCGGTGTCCAAACCACCGGGTGCCGCACTGATCTCGAAGCCGCGCTCAGCCACCAACGCCAGGGTCTTGGCGCAGCTGCGGTGCTCGTCGAAGGCGAGTTCCGGCTCGGCATGAATGGCGTGGGAGAGTTCGATCAGATCGCCACGACGCGCCGCGACCACGTCCTCGACGCGGGTCGACGCAGTGGCTGTAGGCATCCACGAAGTATCGCATTGGCGGCTAGGCTCGCTGGCTGTGAGTCCAGACGCCGAGCATGCCGCAACGGTGATCGCCGAGCGCACCGGTGTGGAGCGGCACGACGTCGCAGTGGTCCTCGGGTCGGGGTGGGCACCGGCCGCCGCTGCGCTGGGAACACCGGTGGCCGAGGTTCCGATGTCGGCGATCCCCGGGTTCACTCCCCCGTCGGCACTCGGGCATCGCGGCCGGGTGTTGTCGGTGCCCGTCGCTTCGCACAACGTGCTGGTGCTGTTGGGCCGCATCCACGCCTACGAAGGTCACGACCTGCGCGCCGTGGTCCATCCGGTGCGCACGGCACGCGCGGCCGGCGCGAAGGTCGTCGTGTTGACCAACGCGGCCGGGGGCCTGCGACCCGAGTATCGGGTCGGGCAGCCGGTCCTGATCAGCGACCACCTGAACCTGACAGCCCGCTCCCCGCTGGTCGGAGCCCAGTTCGTCGACCTCGTCGACGCGTACTCGCCACGGCTGCGGGAACTGGCCCTCGCGGTCGATCCGACCCTGGCCGAGGGCGTCTACGCGGGCATGCCGGGTCCGCATTACGAGACTCCTGCCGAGATCCGGATGCTGCGGACGCTTGGAGCCGATCTGGTGGGCATGTCGACCGTGCACGAAACCATCGCCGCGCGCGCAGCAGGCGCGGAGGTACTCGGGGTGTCGCTGGTGACGAACCTGGCCGCCGGGATGACCGGTCAGCCGCTCAGTCACGACGAAGTGCTGGCGGCCGGCCGGGCATCGGCCACGGCGATGGGCTCGCTGCTGGCGTCGGTGCTGGCGCGCCTGTAGGTCAGGCGCACCAAGCCGCGGGCCAGCAGGGGCGCGGCGAACAACATCAGCAGGACGCGCACCACCTGGGTGGCGACGATGAACGTGACATTGGAGCCGGTTTCGACCGCGGTGGCGAGCACGGCGTAGATACCGCCCGGGCTGGTGGCCAGATAGCCGTCGAGCATGCTGACGCCGGTGATCTTCGAAAGCGCCACCCCCAACCCCGCGGTGGCGACGTTGAGCAGGACGATCAGACCGAGCGCGGCAGGCAGCAGCCGTTCGATCGCTCGCAACGACTCGCGGGTGAACGCCACCCCGGCCTGCCAGCCGATCAGCATGTAGGAGGCTGACACCAGCACTGCGGGCACGGCCAGGCCCAGCGACCAGCCGCTCAGTTCGGCCACGATGGTCAACGCCATCGGACCCAGTAGACCGGCTCCGGGTAGCCGCGCCAGCCTGCCGACGACGGATCCGGCAACCACCAGCCCGACGATCAACGCCAAGTTCAGATACCAAGGGGCCGAATGGGATTGGGAATCCATTGCCGCATGCGACGACCGGTCGGCGTGGTAGACGAGGGTGACGACAACGGGCATCGACGCGGTGATGACGGCCACCCGCAGGTATTGGACGACAGCGACCACCCGATCGTCACCGCCGAGTTCTCGTGCGATCGCCACCAAGCCGGACGCGCCACCGGCGACCAGCGCGAGCGCCCCGGTGAGCGCGCTGATGTCCCGGTGTAATCCAAGCAGCGCACCCGCGCCGATGCTGAGCAGCAGCGTGACCACGCCGACGCCGACGACCACCGGCCAGTTCGGGCCGAGAGCCGACAGCGAATCGGAGTGCACCATGGTTCCGATGTAGACGCCGAGCGCCCCCTGGGCCGCCAATCCGGCGACGCGCGGCACGCCGGCGGGCGCCAGCCGGGCGATCGCGAGCACGATGCCGACCAGCAGGGCCGCGAACAATGCTGCGGATGGGACGCCGAGCCGGTTCAGTGGCACGGTGACCCCGATCGTCACAAGCACCAGTAGAACCCATCGCATATAGCAAGTATGCCCTTGTATTTCTTTCTGTGCCAACTGCAAGTCAGGCGAGATTAATCACCAATTAGCAAGGTATAACTTGCTATATGACCGTAAACGCCGCACCGTCGGCTACAGCTACCGAATTGCGGGAAGCGATGATGGCGCTGGCCCGTCAGCTTCGCAGGCATCGTCCCGACAACGGGCTGACGATCAGCCAGCTCGAAATCCTCGGCGACGTGAGCCGGGCCGGGGTGACCACACCGGCGGAGATCGCCGCCCGGCTGCACGTCCGGGTGCAGTCGCTGACCGACGGCATCAACGAACTCGAATCCCGGGGCCTGCTCTCCCGCCGCACCGACGATACCGATCGCCGCCGGCAACTGATCGAGCTCACCGCCGACGGGCTCGAGTTGCTGCTGCGCGACCGCGCACAGCGCGACGGGTGGTTGTACGAGACGATGCGCGATCATCTCTGCGAGCTGGAATTCAACCTGCTGATGCTCACCGCGCCGGTCCTGCGGAAGCTGGCCGACGCCGAGCGCGCGGCACAATCAGTGCCGTGACCCCCGAGGACTGGATTGCCCACGATCCCGATCCTGTCACGGCCGCCGAGTTGGCCGCACTGGATCGCGACGAGCTCACCGCCCGTTTCGCCCGATCGCTGACATTCGGCACCGCGGGCCTGCGCGGGCCGGTGCGCGGCGGTCCCGACGCGATGAACCTCGCGGTGGTACTGCGGGCCAGTTGGGCGGTGACCCGGGTGCTGACCGAGCGCGGCCTGGGCGGTTCGACGGTCGTCGTCGGCCGAGACGCCCGGCACGGGTCGGCGCAGTTCGGCGCAGCGGCAGCTGAAGTATTTGCCGCTCAAGGATTTTCGGTGATCACCTGGGAACATCCGGTGCCCACCCCGGTCGTCGCGTTCGCAGTGCGGCACACCGGCGCCGCCGCCGGGGTGCAGATCACCGCCTCGCACAACCCGCCGGAAGACAACGGCTACAAGGTCTATTTCGACGGCGGCTTGCAGATCGTCTTGCCGGCCGACCGCGAGATCGAGGCGGGGATGACCGCCGCTCCCCCGGCCGACCAGATCGCCCGCCTGCCGGTGCGACCCGCCGACGACACACTGGTGGACGCCTATGTCGCCCGCGCGGCGGCGCTGCGCCGAACCACCCGAGGCAAGCCGCGAGTGGCGCTGACGGCCATGCACGGTGTCGGCGGCGAACTTGCGGTGCGAGTCCTCCAATCGGCCGGGTTCGACGATGTGCACACGGTGACAAGCCAATTCGACCCCGACCCGGACTTCCCGACGGTGGCCTTCCCCAATCCGGAGGAGCCCGGCGCCGCCGATGCGCTGTTGGAGCTGGCCGAGCGAATCGGCGCGGACGTCGCGATCGCACTGGACCCCGATGCTGACCGCTGCGCTGTCGGCATCCCCACCTCCAACGGCTGGCGAATGCTCTCAGGCAACGAAACAGGTTGGCTGCTAGGTGATTACATCCTGTCCGCACTGCCACCAGAACGAACCGACCACAGCGTGGTGGCCAGCAGCGTGGTGTCGTCACAGCTGTTGGCGGCGATCGCCGCCTACCACGGCGCCCACCACGTCCAGACGCTCACCGGATTCAAATGGCTCGCCCGCGCCGACGCCGGACTGGCCGACCGCAGCCTGGTCTATGCGTACGAGGAGGCCATCGGCCACTGCGTGGACCCGCCGGCGGTGCGGGACAAGGACGGTGTCAGTGCTGCGGTGGTCGTCTGCGACCTGGTGGCAAGCCTTGGTGCGCAGGGTGATTCGGTTACCACCGCACTCGATCGGCTGGCTCTGCGGCACGGCGTGCACACGACCGCGGCGGTATCGCGACGGGTGGCCAGCCCCGCCGCGGGGGCGGCGATGATGACCCGGCTGCGCACCACGCCGCCGACCGAACTGGCCGGCTATGCCATCAAAGTCACCGAGCAGGCCGATGCACTGTTCCTCACCGGCGGTGACGATCAGACATCGATACGGGTGGTGGTGCGACCCTCCGGGACCGAGCCGAAAGTGAAGTGCTACATCGAAGTCGGCCAGGTGGTCGGCTCGGATCTGGCCCACGCCCGCAGGCGAGCAGCCGTCGTGCAGGAGCAGCTATTGGAAGTCGCGAGAAGCTGGTAGTCAGCGGGGCCCGAACTGGCGGTCACCGGCGTCCCCAAGACCCGGCACGATGTAGGCGATGTCATTGAGCCCGTCATCGATTGTCGCGGTGAACAGCCGGGCGTGCGGAGCGGCCTTTTCCAGCGCGGCAATGCCTTCCGGTGCACAGACCACGCACACCACGCAGATATCGCGCGCCCCTCGATCGTGCAGCAATCCGATCGTGTAGACCATCGAGCCCCCAGTGGCCAGCATCGGATCGAGCACCATCACCGGGTGTGCGCTCAGGTCATCCGGCAGCGACTGCAGGTAGGGCGTCGGCTGATGAGTGGTCTCGTCGCGGGCCACCCCCACGAAACCGACCTGCGCTTCGGGGATCAACGCATGAGCCTGGTCGACCATCCCGAGGCCGGCCCGCAACACCGGCACCAGCAGCGGCGGAGCGGCCAGGCGCGCGCCGACAGTGTCGGCCATCGGCGTACGCACGGTGATCTCCTCGCAGAGCGCATCGCGAGTGGCCTCGTAGACCAGCATCTGGGTCAGGTCGCGCAGCGCGGAACGAAAGGCGGCGTTGTCAGTACGCTCGTCGCGCAAAGTGGTCAGCCGTGCTCTGGCCAGTGGGTGGTCGATCACGCTCACGTCCATGCGCAGAGACTAGAGGAGCGTCAGCCCGCGTCGCAGCCGAGAACCAAGGCTTTGATCAGCGCGGAGTATTGGTAGGCGTACACGGTGGCCCACTTCCACGGCGAGTAGTCATAGGTCCGCGGGACCGGCCGCATGGTGACGCTGCCGTCGAAGCACTGATGGAAAATGTAGCGAGCCCGAACCATGTGGAAGTTCCAGGACACCACGATCACGTGGGTCCAGTTGCGTTGCTTGGCAAGTTGCGTGACGTACATCGCTTCGCCGCGGGTGGTGAACGGGTCTGGCCGAAAGCAGATGACGGTGACCGTCGCGGTGCTTGAGGCGCACGCTCGGCGGTAGACCACAGCATCCGCTCCGTATTCCGAGTAGGAGTTGGACAGCACCACCGTTTCGGCGTAACCCTGCTCGGCAAGTCTCAGGCCGTACTGCACACGGCCGTCGTTTTCGCCGCCGAGGACGATGATCGCGTCGGCTTTGGTCAGCGGGTCGGCGTGCGGGCGGTTGAACAGGACGAATCCGGTGACACCCAGGATGCCGACGAATCCCAGGCAGATCACCACCACAATCGCGACCGCGCGACGACGCCTCCCCACGGGGGGCAGGTTACCGGCCAGCGAGCGTCGTTAGGCTGTGCGGCATGGCTGCTGAGCTCGTTCCGGTCCGCATCGGCGTGACTGCTGGTGACCTGTACACCCTCTGGGCGCCCCGCTGGCGCGACGGCGGCGACGAGTGGGAGGCGTTCCTCGGCAAGGACGAGGACCTCTTCGCGTTCGAGTCGGTGGCGGACCTGACCGCATTCGTGCGCACCAGCACCGACAACGACCTGACCGATCACCCGGCGTGGGCGGACCTGACCGACGCCAACGCCCACAAGCTGGAACCGACGTCAGACCGCGAGGTGGACCTGGTTTCCGTCGAAGAGCTGCTGGCCGAGAAGCCCACCGAAGAGTCGGTGACCGCACTGGCCAACACGATGGCCGTCGTGTCGTCGATCGGCTCGGTGTGCGAACTGCCCGCGGTGACACGGTTCTTCAACGGCAACCCCAATCTGGGGCTGCTCTCGGGCGGCTTCGAGCAGTTCAGCGGGAAGCAGGGGCTCAAGCGCTGGAGCGTGGTCGGCGAGATCGTCGGCCGCGGGTGGGACAGCGTTCTGGCTGCGGTCGACGAGGTGATCACCACCCCGGACGTGGACGAGCGGGCCGCCAAGCTGGCCGCGGCCGAGCTGGACGAGCCGTACGAGGACGAGATCGACGAGCCCGAAGAAGCCGCGACCGACGAGGACGACGCAACCGACGACACCGATTCCGAGGCCGAGGACGCCGACGAGGGCGCCGCGCACCATAACGTGGTGCTCGGCGGCGACGCCGATTTCTGGGCCGAGGTCGGCATCGACCCGGTGCGAATCACGATCGCCTCGTCGACGCTCTACACGCTGCGGTGCTATTTCGACGACCGGCCGATCTTCCTGGGCCGCAACGGCCGGATCAGTGTGTTCGGTTCGGAACGCTCACTGGCTCGGTACCTGGCCGACCAACGCGACCACGACCTGTCGGACCTGAGCACCTACGACGACATCCATACCGCGGCCACGGACGGCTCGCTGCGGGTCGACGTGACCGAGGACAACATCTACATCCTCACCGGGTTGTCGGACGACATCTCCGATGGTCCTGACGCGGTCGACCGCGATCAGCTGGAGCTGGCGATCGAACTCGTCCGCGACGTCGGCGAGTACTCGGAGGAGGATCTGGTCGACCGGCTGCTGGGCGAGGACCGGCCGTTGGGCAAGCTCGTCGACCACGTGCTCGATCCCGAGGAGAACCCCCGCCCCACCGGGCCGTACGCGGCCGCGGCGAAGGAGTGGGAAGAGATCGAGCGGTTCGTCGAGTCGCGGCTGCGCCGCGAGTAACAATCCGGTCTAGCTGCTTGAGCTCGCCTTCGCCCGCTTGGAGGAGCCCACACCGCTGTGCGTGGACGTCGAGGATGTCGATGACGCCGACGACTTCGCGGACGCCGACGACTTTGACGAATCACTGGCGCCGCTCTTGCTACCGCTCTCCGTGGCGGCCGCCGCGGTAGTGCTCGTCGACGGGGTTGTCGCTGTCGACGTCGTTGAGGTGCGCGGCTTGAAGTGCGCCACCCCGGCGGTCGTGCTCGTCGAGGCCGTGGAATCGGTCGAGGACGCCGAGTCATCCGACGACGAACTGGAGCCGGTCGTCGTCGACGTGCTCGTGGACGCCGCTGTCGTCGAGCTGGCACTCGTGGTGTCGGTCGTCTCCGAGTCGGTGTAGGTGACCGCCGGGCCGCCCACACCGTACGGGCCGGGCCGCGTCGTCCGGAACGGCCGAACCCCGAAGAGGTCCTGGATCCCGTTGTCCAAACCGACTGGGATCGCCTCGATGAAGTCCTTGGTGAGCTTGACCGGGTTCTCGACGTAGAAGATGTTCCACGACGTCGGCTGGCCAGGGCTGATGCTGCGGTCGTAGCTCGATTCGATGATCACCCGCAGCGTGGGGTCGAGGGTGTCGGCCAGCGCGTAGCCGAGAGTGCCGAAGTTTTCCAGCGGCATCAGGATCGGGAGGATCGGGGTGGATATCAGGTAGTAGTGGGTGTCGCCGTACTGGCCCTGATCGATGACGCCCGGACTGGTCAGGCTGGTGTCGGCGTACACACCGCCGAGATGCAAATAGGTGATGCCCATCATCGCGTTGATATCGGCCAGCAGATTGAGCGGGTTCTCCGGGAAGTCCGACCAGCCGTCGTACTGAGCGGCGATGTCGACCGTGCTGTATTGCGTGTTGGTCGGGGTCGGCCCGCTGAACGTCGCCCCGCCGAACTGCAGGAACCACGGAATGGTGACGCCGGCCGGCCCCCGCGAGAGGAACCCGCCGTTCGGGCGGTTGCCGTTGGCGATCAACACGAAGCTGACGTCGGGCCCGTCGCCGACGGCGTATTCGGCTGCCAGTGTCCGCTTTTCCAGGGTGGCGATGGTCGAGCTCTGAGAGAAGCCGTACACCACGAAGTCGTCGCCGGGCGCCGGTGCGACGGATCCCACCTCCGTGTTGTAGTTGCACGACGTGCCCTTGATGCAGTTGTCGAGGTTCTGCTGACCCAGGGCCACCGACTGGTCGAACGTCAGCGTGCCGGTGTTCGGCGCGAACTGTTCGGGTGTGACGACCGCGACCGCGTTGTAGGGCCCGTCTGGGATACCGGTGCTCAGCGTCGAGGCGGGCGCGACGTAATTGCCGACCGCACTGGACAAGTAGTTCTGGACGAACTCGTCGGTGTCCTCAGCGGGAGACAGGGAGTTACCGGTGCCGCCCATGACGAGAACCGTTGTACCGGTGAGCAGAAGCTTGACGGCCGCCGTTGTCGTCGACACCAGGGCCACGGACAGAAACACTGCGAATGCAGCGACTGTCACTGTCAGGCTGCGAGCTGCTAGGCGCATATCGGGTCACCACTCCCTATCCCGGTCAAAACCACGCACGACGAGAGAACGCACCTGCCCCGACCAGGCCTGACAGACTCTATCAGCAAACGGATCGAGCCACCGAAGCATCCCAGGCAAAGACAGGATCGGCGCAGCCGACAAACAACCAACCGCTGAGGAAGACCGGGGTAAACGGGCGATTGGGCCGACCCAGCAGGCAGGTCAAAAATTGACTCCGGCGTAGGCTTTCCCGCAAACGGCCGCCGGTCGCGTGAAGGCGGGGTGCTAACCTTCTGAAAACGACAAGCCTTGGGGTGACAATTCAGTGAGCCGAGTGCACATCCCGAAGTTGGGGATCATCGCCGCACTGCGCCGAAAGACCGACGTTAAGCGCTGGGCCGATACCCGGAATCTGTACTCCGACTGGGAGCCGCGCACGGCGCGCGCCGCCGAGCTGATACCGGCAGACAGCCGGGTGATTGAGTTCGGTGCGGGCACCCGGGCCATCGAACGCCACCTCGACCCGTCGTGTACCTACACGCCGTCTGATCTCGTCGACCGGGGCCCGGGAACGATCGTCTGCGATCTCAACGAGCGTCCGCTGCCCAACCTGGGCAAGGACACCTACGACGTCGCCGTGATCATGGGAGTTCTGGAATACCTGCGTGACGTCCCGTCGGTGCTGGACTGGCTGTCGACGTTCGCGCCCCGCGCGGTGATCTCCTACGGCTGCCCCGACAGCAACGATCAATTCCGGCGCACCAAGCTCGGTGCCGTCGATCGGATCAGTCGCGGCTGGCTGAACAGCTACCTCGAAGAGGACATTCGGTCCCTGTTCCGGGAGCGGGGTTACACGAGCCTGCACGAAGAGAACTGGGCAAACGTCGACGGGTATCAGCACCGGCTGTTCGTCTTCGCGCAATAGTCCCCGCCGGCCCCTGCGTCACTTTGTGGTTTCAGGTGACCAACGGCCCTCGCAGCCAGCGCCGATAGCCTGTAGCGTGAGTTCTCGGATTTCATTTCCACGCTGGCCGTGGCCTATCGTCGTGGGCTGAGGGAGGTATCACTGGTGACGTCGACACTGACTTTGTCCAACCTGCTGGCAAACCAGGGCATCGCCGATCTGACCGGACTCTGGCCGGTCGAGGTGATCGAAGACTGGAATCGCCGCCTGGATCCGATCTTCGCGGGAACCGACGGCGAGCGACGGTCGTACGCCAGTGCCGATGCGCTGGCCGAGACCGGGATCTTCGCCGAGCTCTTCAGCGAGCCCGTTCGTCAGGTCATCGCCGGCATCCATCCCTCGGCCTTGCTCTACCACTGCCACTGCTACGAGATCGCCGCCAATCAGGGCCGGCCGCACATCCACCGCGACAAGCCACTGGGCTGGCATCGCGACACCGAGACGATCGGCGCCTACACCCCCGACTTCCCGTCCTTCATCAGCATCTTCATCCTCCTGTCACCGGTCGGTGAGGTTGACGGCGCGTTCGAGTTCTATCCGCACCGCCCCAACAACGGGATGCGCGCCGGCGGCGACGCGGTGCAGTTGGTCGGCCCCGTCGGCACGGCCGCGATGTGGAACCGGTCCTACTTCCATCGCGCGTCGCCGAACCGTGGTGCCCTGCGCCGCCGCGTCCTGAAGGTCTCGTTCCAGCCGGCCGGCCTGCCCAACGACCGGATCGGGCTGGCGGAGTTCCAGGACGCCCGCGCGCATCTGACGGATCCGGCGCTGCTCGCCCTCATCGACGAGAACCGGGTCGGCACCACCACTGCGTTGCAGGACCGCGGCGAGATTCCGGCCGGTGTCCCGCTGCCCCCGACGACCAGGAACGAGCTGTCCCGGGCGCAGGCGACCTACATCCGCGCCCAGACCGTCGGTTTTCGAGTGCTGGCCGCCGCGGGCGTTGTGTGACCCAGCCCAGTAGCCGGCTGCGGGCGCTCGTCGTCGGTTCCGGATACCGAGTTCGCAACGCGTTCCTGCCGGCGTTGAGCTTGCAGAATTCCCACGTCGAGATCGTCGGAATCCACTCCCGGACTTACGCGAATGCGCGCGCCGCCGGCGAGCGGTGGGGTGTGGAGGCGATAGAGGATCCGCGGTCACTGCGCCCAGGGGATATCGACCTCGCGCTGGTGTCGGTCACGGTGACCAACAACCTCGCCGTCCTGAAATCACTCGCACACCTGGCACCCGGCGCGGCATTGGTCATCGACACCCCCGGCGTCGGGCGCCTGGATGATCTTGGGCGGCTGGCTCTATTCCGGCGCTGGAAGCAGATCCGGGTGGGCGAAGACTTCATGAACATGCCGCAGTACCGCTTGGTCGGCGACGCCATCCGATCCGGTGCGCTCGGCGAGGTGAGCCGAGTCTCGATGTCCCAGATGGGATATCGCTATCACGCGCTGGCGCTGGCGAGGTCATGGCTGGGCCTTCTGCCACCGAGTTCGGCTCGTAGTCAACGCATTCCGGGCGGCGTCAACATCTCCTACCGCTTCAAGGGCGGCAAGGTCGGCGAGGTCAACGAACCCTACCGGCAGGGCGAGGGATCCTTCGCCGTCACCGGCGCCAAGACCACCCTCACCGGACATCCCATGGGCAATGAGATCCGAGACGCCCCGGGCGCCAGGCTTGTTCGCCTCGAAGGCGGCGCTGGCCTGACCGGGTTCGCGATCGACGGTCTCGAGACACCGACCACGATCGGCCTTCCGTATCACGCAACGCTGGCCGCCATGGGACTCGATGACGACTCCGAGTTCAACCTGCTCCGCATCGACGGTCTGAGCCAAGTGATCTCGTCGCTGTGGAATGCCGACCCGGTCAACAGCCGCTACCACCTCGAGGATGCCGTCGCCGACAACCTGGTCAGCTTCGCCGCGCGCGGCATACCCTGGGTGCCGGCAGCGGCTATTCGACTTCGGGGTGCAGGTCGGTAGGCGGATCGTCGTCGTCGAACTGTGCGACCGGCTCCATCGCTGCGACCGCCTCATCGATGTCTTCGGCCGGCTCCTCGGATTCGTCGTAGAGCACCGCCACCGGCGATGCGGCAGAGGCCGCAGATGCCGCAGCCGCCGTGGCCGCCAACTTCGAAGCCTTCAGCCTCACCCGCGGCGTCTTCGACGGCCACCAGTTGGCGTCGCCGACAAGCACGCACGCCGCCGGCACCGTGAGGGTCCGCACCAGGAAGGTATCCAGCAGCAGACCCACACCGATCACGAAGCCGATCTGAGCCGCGGTGAGCACGCTGCTGACCGTCAGCGCCATCATCGACGCCGCAAAGATCAGACCCGCCGAGGTGATCACCCCGCCGGTCGCCCCCACGGTGCGGATAACTGCCGAGCGCACACCGTATTTCGCCTCATCGCGAATGCGTGAGATCAACAGCAGGTTGTAATCGGCGCCGACCGCGACGAGCACCATGAACGCGATTCCCGGTACGCCCCAGGCCAATTCCTCACCGAGGATGAACTGGAACAGCACGACGCCGATCCCCAGCGCGGCGCCGTACGAAAGAACCACGGAAAGAACGAGATACAACGGTGCGACGATAGCGCGCAGCAGCACCAGCAGGATCAGGAAGACCACGGTCAACGTCATGCACAGGATGTAAACGAAGTCGGAGTCGTAGTAGTCCCGGATATTGGCGTTGATCGACGAGAACCCGACCATCGAGATCTGCGCACCGGCCAGCTGGGTATTGGGCCGTGCGTCGTTCGCGGTGTCGACGATGTCCTTGACCTGATCCATCGCCTCGGTGCCGAACGGATTGAGTGCCGTCTGAATCAGATACCGCGCCGAATGTCCGTCCGCGGAGACAAACAGGTTGGCGGCCTTCTTGAACTCGTCCATCGTCAACACCTGTGGCGGGATGTAGAAACCCGACATCGGCGGGTCGGCCGCCTCCCGCTTCATGGCCAACAGGAATGACGAAGCCTGATCCAGACCCGCCCCGAGATTCCGCGTTTGGTCGACGAGGGTCTGCACACCCAGCGCGAGTTGACGACTCGAATCCGCAAGCGTGTTGACGCCCTGGACCGCGTCATTGAGCTTCTTCTCGACGCCACCGGGCTGACCCACGCCGAGCGCACGTGCGGCCGCGGTGGCCTTCTGCACGTTCTGGCTCAGCTGGTGGACTGAGTCGTCGAGCCTCTGAGATCCGTCGGTGGCCGACAGTTCGCGGGCGAATTCCTCGATCGAGTGGACGCCTTCGGTGTTACTGGCATCGACGATCTTCTGCAGGTCAGACCGCGAGTTCACGCAGGCCGGGTCGGCATTGCACTCCGGACTGACGTTCAACGCGTTGACCATCGGTGTGGCCCAGTCGCTGATGCTGGTCACCCGCAGGATGCTCAGGCCCAACGCATCGCCCAGGGATCTCATGCTGGTCACCAGGGTGGCGGTTTTATCGATCTGGTCCAGCGTCTTGGTCCCGCCGTACTTCTGCGACATGGCGTCCAGCGCAGTGGTCAATCCGCGAACACTGGCGATCGATCCGACCACCTGCGTGCGGATCTGACCCAGGACGTCAGCCATCTTGCCGGCGCCGCCCGAGAGCAAGGACAAGTTGTCGTCGTTGGAGTGGATGAGGGTGGACGCATCGCCGAGCTTGGTGCCGACTTCACCGGCCTGATAAGTGGTCTTTGCCTGCTCGAGCACCTGGCCGGTAGGCCTGGTGATACCGCGGACCATGTCGATATCGGGCAGCTGCGCCACGCGTTCGGCCATCTGCTCCATGTCGGCCAGCGCCTTGGGGGTGCGCAGGTCGTTCGGGGATTGGATGAACAGGAACTGTTGCAACGTGCTGCTGATCGGGAAGTGCTTGTCCATCACCTGGTAGGCGTGGTTGCTCGCGGAGTCCTGGGGCAGGTTCTTGCGATCGTCGTAGTTGAACTTCATCACCGACGTGGTGGCGGCCAATCCACCCAGGATCACGACGCTGGTCACCAGCAACGCGACCGGCCGGCGGACGATCATGACGCCGGATCGCCGCCACAGACGGCCGGTGATGTCGCGTCGCTGTTTGATCCATCCCCGCCGGCCGGCCAGCACGATGAATGCCGGGAGCAGGGTGATCGAGGCCAGGAAGCCGACGAAAATGGTCACCGTCAAGGCCGGGCCGACGGTGGAGAAGATGGCCAGTTTGGTGAAGGACATCCCCAGGAAGGTGATGGCGACGGTGCCCGCCGAGCCGGCGATCACCTCGCCGATCGAGACCAGCGCTTCGACCAGGGCGTCGTCGGACCCCATCCCGGTCTTGGTGAGCTCCTGATATCGGCTGTACAGAAAGACGCCGTAGTCGACACCAGCACCCATGATCATGCCTGTCATCAACATGATGGTCTGCGGGCCCAGCCCCAACCCGAGTTCACCGAGACCGGCCACGGCCTGCTGTGCGACCACCAGCGAAATGCCGATGGTGATCAGCGGCATCAGCATGGCGATCAGGCTGCGATACACGAGGATCAGGATTACGAAAACGAGCCCGACGGTGGCGATCTCGATCATGTGCTGGTCGCGCGCGCCGATGACGTTCAAGTCCTCGATGGTCGAGGCGCCGCCCACCACGTTGACCTTCAGCGTCGAGTTCTTGGTCTCGTCGCCCACGATCTTCATGACGGCGCGATAGGAGTCCTGGCCGTCTGGGGCGCCCATCGTGCCACCCATACTGACCGGCAGGTTCCAGGCTTTCTGGTCCTTGCTGGTCATCACCTCTTTGAGTTCCGGGATATGGACGAAATCCTGGAGCGACGTGACGTGCTTGGTGTCGTCTTTGAGCTTGTCGACGAGCCGGCGGTAGGTGTCCTCGTCGGCTGGCGTCAGTCCGTTCTCGTTACTGAGGATGACCGCGGCGAAATTGCCCGCGTTGGCCTCATGAAACGCGTCCTGCATCTTGTGCGCCGACACCAGCACCGGAGCATCTTGAGGCAGGAAATCCGGGGGGTTGCGCGCCGCGACGACCCCGAGCGGGGTGATGAAGGCCATCATGGCCCCCGCCAGAACTAGCCAAGCAGCGATCACGAGCAGGGGGTGGCGAACGATCACCCGACCCAAGCCCGTGAGGAGCTTATGTGGTGACACGCCCCTGAAAACGGCGCGCTTGGACATCACACCAAGTTACATCGCGCGAGCACCCGGACATGTATCACGAGGTGGCGAGGCAATTCGTGGCGCGCGGCCGGCGGCAATTCGGATCGTACGCCCGGTTGGGTGCCGACGCGCGGCACGCGGTCCCGACCCCGGTCACGCAGCAAACTCGTCCCAGCCCGCCGGCTAGCCCAACAGCACGGCGTAGCGGGGCTTGATCACCTCGTCGATGATGGCCAGCCGCTCGTCGAAGTGGATGAAGGCCGACTTCATCGCGTTGATGGTGAACCGCTCGAGATCACTCCACCCGTAGCCGAACGCCTCCACCAGGCGCAGCATCTCCTGGCTCATCGTGGTGTCGCTCATCAGCCGGTTGTCGGTGTTGACCGTGACCCGGAACCGCAGCCGGGCCAGCAGGTCGAAGGGGTGGCTGGCGATGCTGTCGACCGCGCCGGTCTGCACATTCGAGCTCGGGCACATCTCCAGCGGAACTCGCTTGTCGCGCAGGATCGCGGCCAGCGTGCCCAGCCTGGCCGTGCCGTCGGGCAGCACGTCGATATCGTCGACGATGCGGACGCCGTGGCCGAGGCGATCGGCTCCACAGTAGGCCAATGCCTCGTGGATCGACGGCAGGCCGAATGCTTCGCCCGCGTGAATGGTGAAGCGCGCGTTGTTGGTTCGCATGTACTCGAAAGCGTCGAGGTGACGTGTGGGTGGGTAGCCGGCCTCGGCGCCGGCGATGTCGAATCCCACCACTCCCCGGTCGCGGAACCGGATCGCCAGCTCGGCGATGCCCAGCGAGCGAGCGGCGTGCCGCATGGCGGTCACCAGGCAGCGCACCACGATGGGACGGCCTGCCGCAGCCGCGGCCTTCTCCCCGTCAGCGAAACCGGCCAGCACCGCATCCACCACTTCGTCGAGGGACAGCCCGCGGTCGATGTGTAGTTCCGGGGCGAAGCGCACCTCGGCGTACACCACGTTGTCGGCGGCCAGGTCCTCGACGCATTCGAAGGCCACCCGGTGCAACGACTGAGGCGTCTGCATGACGGCGACGGTGTGCGCGAACGGCTCGAGGTAGCGCACCAGCGACCCGCTGTGTGCGGCGGTACGAAACCACGCGGCCAGCGCGGCCTCGTCGGTCGCGGGCAACCCGTCGTAGCCGGTCTGCTCGGCGATCTCGAGGACGGTGGCCGGGCGCAGGCCGCCGTCGAGGTGATCGTGCAGCAGCGCCTTGGGCGCCCGGCGGATCATCGCGAGAGTCAGAGGCGTGGCCATCACGCGATCCGACCGATGATCAACGGGCGCAGCTCCAGGGGAGAGTCGACGACGGTCCAGGAGCCGTCGAGTTCGCCCATGGCGGCGGGAATCCGCCCAGGCGTGTCGGTGTACAGCGTGAACAGTGGCTCACCTGCGGAGACCGGCTCGCCAGGCCGGCGGTGAATGCGCACGCCGGCACCGAATTGCACACGTTCCCCCGGGCTGGCCCGGCCCGCGCCGAGCCGCCATACCGTCAGCCCCATCGCCATCGCGTCTATGTCCCCCATTGTGCCGCTTCGGGGTGCCAGCACGGTCTCGGAATGGGCACCGATCGGAAGCTGCGCGTGAACATCGCCACCCTGGGCGCTCACCAGTGCGCGGAAGCGGTCCATCGCGGTGCCGTCGCGCAGAGTCTGGGCCGGGTCGCGGCTGTCGATCCCGGACAGGTCCAGCATCTCGGCCGCCAGCCGGACGGTCAGTTCGACCACGTCGTCGGGTCCGCCGCCGGCCAGCACCTCGAGCGACTCGGCGACCTCCAGGGCATTGCCGACCGTGCAACCGAGCGGGATGTCCATATCGGTGAGCAGTGCCCGCGTCGGCACGCCTTGAGCCAGGCCCAGCTCGACCATGGTGGCCGCCAGCTCCCGCGACTCGGCTTCGGTTTTCAGAAATGCCCCGCGACCGACCTTCACATCGAGCACCAGTGCGTCGGCACCCTCGGCCAGTTTTTTGCTCATCACGGAGCTGGCAATCAGCGGCAAGGACTCCACGGTGCCCGTGACGTCACGCAGCGCATAGATCTTGCGGTCGGCCGGCGCCAGCTTACCGGCCGCAAAGATGGCCGCACCGATCTCGGACAACTGCTGGCGCACTTGAGCTTTGGTGATCTCGGCGGTGAATCCAGGAATCGACTCCAACTTGTCCAAGGTGCCGCCGGTATGCCCGAGGCCGCGACCGGCGGCCTGCGGAACCGCCGCGCCACACGCCGCGATGACGGCGACCAGCGGAATGGTGATCTTGTCGCCAACCCCGCCGGTGGAATGCTTGTCGACAGTCGGCACCCGACGCCCGTCGCGACGCAGGTCGCTGAAATCAAGGCGCTCGCCGGAGGCGATCATCGCCGTCGTCCACCGGGAGATCTCGCTGCGATCCATTCCACGCAGGAAGATCGCCATCAGCAGCGCCGACATCTGCTCGTCGGCCACCCGCCCATGGGTGTAGGCGTCGATCACCCAATCGATGGCCTCGTCGGCCAGCCGGTCGCCGTCGCGCTTGGTCCTGATGACGGTGGGAGCGTCGAATGTGAACTCCGTCACGGGTTTTCCCGCTCCACCCGGGCCAGGTCGTCGGGGCCGAAGGCGTCGGGTAGCAGCTCGGCCAGCCGGCGTGGGCCGTCGCGGTGATCGACCAGCAGTTCCGGGCCGCCGTGCTCGAAAAGCAGCTGACGGCATCGTCCGCACGGCATCAGCGCCGCCCCGGTGGCGTCCACCACGGCCACCGCGATCAGGCGTCCGCCGCCACCGGAAACCAGTGCGCAGACCACCGCGCACTCGGCACAGAGACCTAGGCCATATGAGACATTCTCCACATTGCAGCCAGTCACCACACGGCCGTCATCGACCAGCGCCGCTGCCCCGACCGGGAACCGCGAATACGGTGCGTAGGCGTGGCTGGATGCCTCGATTGCATTGGTGCGCAATGAATTCCATTCTGCTTCGGTTGTCATGCGCTGCTCACCACTCTCCTACTGAATGCATTCACCAACCGCCTCGAAAAAGTCGCCCGGCGGCGGTCGGCCGGCCAAATCAGCCGTCCAGCCGCATCTTGTCCAGTCACGGTAGTTCTTTCGACAGTACAAACGGAGTTAGAGTCCACCCAAACGCAACGATGGTGTTGGAGGCGCTGATGAGTACAGCGGCACCGGTCGTGCCGGGTCCACGCGACAAGTCGACCCGCCGGCGGCGCACCCTTTATCGCGGCGACCCCGGAATGTGGTCGTGGGTGCTGCACCGCATCACCGGCGCGACGATCTTCTTCTTCCTCTTCGTCCACGTGCTGGACACTGCCCTGGTCCGCGTCAGTCCGCAGGCCTACAACGAGGTCGTCAACACCTACAAGACCCCGATCGTCGGCTTGATGGAGATCGGCCTGGTGGCCGCGCTGCTCTACCACGCGCTCAATGGCGTGCGGATCATCCTCATCGACTTCTGGTGGAAGGGCCCGCGCTATCAACGCCAGATGCTGTGGGCAGTCGCCGCGGTCTGGCTGCTGGTGATGGTGCCGTCGCTGGTGATCATCGGCATGCACATGGCGGAGCGATTCCTGTGAGCGCGCCCGAAAATCGCCTCGGACCGCCGGCCCCGATTCTGGAACGCAACCACGACCGCCCGGCCGGGCTGGACAATCCGCGCACCCCGCGCCGCCGCTCCGGCATGCCCAACTTCGAGAAGTACGCGTGGCTGTTCATGCGCTTCTCCGGCGTCGTCCTGATCTTCCTGGCGCTAGGTCACCTGTTCATCGGGCTGATGTGGGACGGCGGTGTGTACCGCATCGACTTCAACTACGTCGCCCAGCGCTGGGCCTCACCGTTCTGGCAGACCTGGGACCTGTTGCTGCTGTGGCTGGCCCAGCTGCACGGCGGCAACGGGATCCGCACCATCATCGGCGACTACGCGCGCAAGGACTCCACCAAGTTCTGGCTCAACTCGCTGCTGGTGGTCTCGCTGCTCATCGTGCTCGTCGTGGGTACGTACGTGCTGCTGACCTTCGATCCGAACATCTCCTAGTCGACATTTCTGCCAGACGACACTGTAGAGGCGAAAATGATTACCGAACACCGCTACGACGTGGTCATCGTCGGCGCAGGCGGGGCCGGCATGCGCGCCGCCGTCGAGGCGGGCCCGCGGGTGCGCACCGCGGTGCTGACCAAGCTGTACCCGACCCGTTCGCACACCGGCGCCGCACAAGGCGGCATGTGCGCCGCGCTGGCCAATGTCGAAGAGGACAATTGGGAGTGGCACACGTTCGACACCGTCAAAGGCGGCGACTACCTCGCCGACCAGGACGCCGTCGAGATCATGTGCAAGGAAGCCATCGACGCGGTGCTCGACCTCGAGAAGCTGGGGATGCCGTTCAACCGCACCCCCGAGGGCCGCATCGACCAGCGCCGCTTCGGCGGCCACACTCGCGACCACGGCAAGGCGCCGGTACGACGGGCCTGTTATGCGGCCGACCGCACGGGCCACATGATCCTGCAGACGCTCTACCAAAACTGCGTCAAGCACGACGTGGAGTTCTTCAACGAGTTCTACGTCCTCGACCTGGCTTTGACCGAGACGCCGAGCGGTCCGGTGGCCACCGGCGTCATCGCCTACGAGCTGGCGACCGGGCAGATCCACGTCTTCCACGCCAAGGCCGTCGTGTTCGCAACCGGTGGCTCGGGACGGATGTACAAGACGACCTCCAACGCCCACACCCTGACCGGCGACGGGCTTGGCATCGTCTTCCGCAAGGGGCTTCCCTTGGAGGACATGGAGTTTCACCAGTTCCACCCGACGGGGCTGGCCGGCCTGGGCATCCTGATCTCCGAAGCGGTACGCGGCGAGGGCGGCCGGCTGCTCAACGGCGAGGGCGAGCGGTTCATGGAGCGCTACGCCCCCACGATCGTCGACCTGGCCCCACGCGACATCGTCGCCCGCTCGATGGTGCTGGAGGTCCTCGAAGGACGCGGCGCCGGGCCGCACAAGGACTACGTCTACATCGACGTTCGCCACCTCGGCGCAGATGTGCTCGAGGCCAAGCTGCCTGATATCACCGAGTTCGCGCGTACCTACCTCGGCGTCGACCCGGTGAAGGAACTTGTGCCCGTCTACCCGACCTGTCATTACGTCATGGGAGGGATCCCGACCACCATCACCGGACAGGTGTTGCGCGACAACACCACAACGGTGCCGGGCCTGTACGCCGCCGGCGAATGTGCCTGTGTGTCGGTGCACGGGGCCAACCGGCTCGGCACCAACTCGCTGCTCGACATCAACGTGTTCGGCCGCCGCGCCGGAATCTCGGCGGCCAACTACGCCATGGGGCACGACTTCGTCGACCTGCCCGACGCGCCGGCCGGGATGGTGGTGAACTGGGTCGCCGACATTCTGTCCGAGCACGGCAACGAGCGGGTCGCCGACATCCGTTCCGCGCTACAGCAGTCGATGGACAACAACGCCGCGGTGTTCCGCACCGAGGAGACACTCAAGCAGGCGCTGACAGACATTCACGCCCTCAAGGAGCGCTACTCCCGAATCTCAGTGCACGACAAGGGAAAACGCTACAACAGCGACCTACTGGAGGCCATCGAGCTGGGCTTCCTGCTGGAACTGGCGGAGGTGACGGTCGTCGGTGCGTTGAACCGCAAGGAATCCCGCGGCGGGCACGCCCGCGAGGACTACCCCAACCGGGACGACACCAACTACATGCGACACACCATGGCCTACAAGGAAGGCGCGGATCTTCTCAGCGACATCAGGCTGGACTACAAGCCCGTCGTGCAGACCCGCTACGAGCCGATGGAGCGTAAGTATTAATGAAGGACTCCGCCTGATGACGATCGCACCTGATCTGAAAGAGCCTGCGCTGCCGCCGATCCCGGACGGCGCGGTGATGGTGACGCTGAAGATCGCCCGGTTCAACCCGGAGGATCCCGACGGCGCCGGGTACCAGAGCTTCCGCGTGCCCTGCCTGCCATCGGATCGGCTGCTGAACCTGCTGATCTACGTCAAGAGCTATCTGGACGGCACCCTGACGTTCCGCCGTTCGTGCGCCCACGGGGTGTGCGGCTCAGATGCGATGCGGATCAACGGCGTGAACCGGCTGGCCTGCAAGGTGCTGATGCGTGACCTGCTGCCAGCCCCGGCCCGTGGCCGCTCCGCGGGCTCCGCGCCCAAGGACAAGCCGCTGACCATCACCATCGAGCCAATCCGCGGCCTGGCCGTGGAGAAGGATCTGGTGGTCAACATGGAGCCGTTCTTCGACGCGTACCGCGCGGTGAAGCCGTACCTGATCACCTCGGGCAACGCCCCCACCCGGGAACGCATCCAGAGCCCCACCGACCGCGCCCGCTACGACGACACGACCAAGTGCATCCTGTGCGCCTGCTGCACCACGAGCTGCCCGGTGTATTGGAGCGAGGGGTCGTACTTCGGGCCGGCCGCGATTGTCAACGCCCACCGCTTCATCTTCGACAGCCGCGACGAGGGGGCCGCCGAGCGGCTGGACATCCTCAACGAAGTCGACGGAGTCTGGCGTTGCCGCACGACCTTCAACTGCACGGATGCCTGCCCGCGCGGGATCGAGGTCACCAAGGCGATCCAGGAGGTCAAGCGCGCGCTGATGTTCGCGCGCTGACCTGATAGGTGGTTGAGCGGGCGGGCCGCTGCCAGAGCACTCCACCGCCAGCGGTCGGGCCGGCGGCGCTCAACTCCCGCTTGAGGATCTTGTTGGTGGCGGTCTGCGGCAGGTCGTCGTTGATGCGGACGAACGTGGGCCACGCCTTCGGCGACAGGTCGGCCTGCTCGGCGAGGAATGCCTCGAACTCCTCGGGCGTCAGTGACTGGCCTTGGCGCAGAACGACTGCGGCCATCACCTGGTCACCGACTTGCTCGTCGGGCACAGCGTAGACCGCCACTTGGTTGAGTTGCGGCAGCCGCAACAGGATCCGCTCGATCGGCGCGGCGGCCATGTTTTCCCCGTCGACTCGCATCCAGTCCGACGTACGGCCCGCCAGATAGATCCAGTCGTTGGCGTCTTTGTAGGCGAGGTCGCCCGTCCAGTACATGCCGTGCCGCAGCCGCTCGGAGGTGGCCGCCGGGTCGTTGTAGTAGCCGGTGAAGGGTCCCGAGCCGGTGGTGTTGACCAGCTCCCCGACCGCGTCATCGACGTTGAGCAGTGCCCCGTTGTCGTCGAAAACGGCAGTGGCGCACTCGGTTACGGTGTCGGGGTGGTAGATCGCCACTCCGCCCCAGCCTTTGCCGATCGAACCCGGCGGGGTGCCGTCCTCGCGCACGACGACCACGGCGAACTCGCTGGAGCCGAAGCCGTCGATGATGCGGCAGCCGAACCGCCGGGAGAATTCGGCGATGTCGCGCTCGGTGGCCTCGTTGCCGTACATGACGCGTAGCGGGTTGTCGGCGTCGTCGGGTTGCTCGGGGGTCGCCAGCACCAGCGCCAGTGGCTTGCCGACGTAGTTCATGAACGTGACACCGAAGCGGCGCAGGTCCGGGAGCAGCCGGGACACGGAGAACTTCACCGGCACCATCGCCGCTCCGGCGGTGATCGCCACCGAGAAGCCGACGGCCACTCCGTTCGAGTGGAACAGTGGCATGGCGAGGTAACACACGTCGTCGGCGGTGATGTCCATCTGGGCGACCAGGCTCATCCCGCACATCACGCTCATCGCGTGAACAAAGGGCACCGCCTTGGGGTTACCGCTGGTGCCGGAGGTGAAGATCATCATGAAAGGGTCGGTGCCGCTGACCTCTTGCGGGACAAGCGGTTCCGCGGCCGTTACGGACTCGGTGTACCGCGGTCCTGTTACGTCGAGCACGGTGATACCCCCGATGTCCAACCCGTCGAGCAGCGCGGCGTGGTCGGGGTCGACGAGCAGCAGCTGGCAGTCCGAGCGTCGGATATCGGAGGCCAGCCCCTCGCCGCGGCGGGTCGTGTTGATACCGCAGAGCACGTAGCCACCCAGAGCGGCGGCCGCCATCGAACGCACATAGGCCGGTGAATTCGTCAGTAGCGCACCGATATGCAGCGGCCGGTCCGGGTCGATCATCGCCAGCAGCGCGGAGGCTTCCGCGGCCGCCTCGGCAAGATATTCGCGCCACGTCCAGCTGCGCTCCGCTGAGATGACAGCGGCGGAGTCGTCCTCCATCCGGCCGCGTAACAGCTTCTGGACGGTGTCGATCATGCGTCGACCGGGCGATAGCGCAGCAGGGTCACCCCGGCGCCGGGAATGTCGTAGAACACCGGGGTCACGCGCATCCCGATGCGGATGTCGGCCGGGTCGACGTCCACCAGTTCGGTGGAGAACCGCGGGCCGACATCCCACTGCACCACCGCCGGCAGCTGCGGCAGCGCATCAGCCCACGGCGGCCCGGTCGGCCGCCGCGCCACAGTGTAGGTGTACAGCGTTGCCGCACCGTCGATTTCGCGCCACTCCAGGTCGTCGGCCAGGGTTCCCGGGGCCAGGGTGCGCGGGTAGAACACGTAACGACCCGCCGACGGCGAGTACTGCAGGAGGATCTTGCACGCGGCCAGGCCGTCCCAGAACGGTTGGGACACCGGGGTGGGTTCGGGTACCGGCAGCGGTTCAGCCATCAGTCGCCTCCCAGAACCAGGGCCACTTGCTCGCTCATGATGCCGCCGGTGCCAGCGACGAACGCGGTGTTGGCGTCGCGGACCTGGGCCGCGGCCGAACGCCCCATCAGCTGGCGGGCGGCGTCGACGACATGGTGCATGCCGCCCGACATTCCGGCCTGTCCATAGGACAGCTGACCACCGGCGGTGTTCAGCGGGAAGTCACCGCGGAAGGTCAAGTCGCGGTCCCTGATCCACGTCATGCCCTGTCCCTTCGGGCAGAACCCCGCGTCCTCCAGCGTCATCAGCACGGTGATGGTGTAGCAGTCGTAGATCGAGGCGATGTCGACGTCGGCCGGGCTCAACCCCGCCATCGCGAAGGCTCGCTGCGCCGAGCGCGCGATCGGGGTGACCATCGGATCCTGGGCGTAGGTCGTGGTCTTGAACGAGATGTGCTCCCCGAATCCTTTGATCCACACCGGCCGATGGCGGGATTTGCGCGCCAAGTCGGCATTGGCGACCAGCACGCCGGTACCACCGTGCACCGGCATCACGATCTCCAACATGCGGATGGGGTCGGCGATCATCGGGCTGCCGAGCACGTCGGCTTCGGTGATCGGCGTTCCGTGGAACACCGCACCCGGGTGGGCACAGGCGTTGGTGCGCTGGTCCACCACGATCTTGGCCAGTGCCGACGGGTCATAGCCGTACTGGGCGCCGTAGCGCTGCGCGATCTGGGCGAACGGGGCGTTCTGCCCGACGTTGCCGTAGGGGATCTCGTATTCGGCCTGCGGCGAGCCGTAGTTGTTGCTCGACGCCCCATACCAACTCGGTGCCACCGGCGCTCGGCGCGCCGAGCGCGGCAGGGCTCGTGAACCGGGCAGCACGGCCAGCACCGCGTCGCACAGCCCGAGTTCCACGGCGACGGCTGCGCGCCACACCATGGCAGCCGACGTGGCCCCGCCCAGATCCACCCGCTCGCCGAAATCGATAGGCAGTCCGAGGTATTCCGACAGCGTGGCCGGAACGAACATGTCCGATTCGGACAACCCGTGCGAGATCAACCCGTTGACCACGCCCGCGTCCAGGCCGGCGTCGTCGACCACCATGTTGGCCAGTGCCGCGTACTGGTCGAGGGTGAATTGTTCGGGCCGGGTCGGCTTACGTTCAGCGGGCAGCTCGGCGATCCCGACGATCGCCGCCTCGCCTGCTAGCCGCATCAGGAATCCTTCTGCCGGACAGGAAGTTCCACGGTGGCGGTACCGGGCATCAGGATGTCCGGCTCCCGCCGCCCGGCGATGTCCAGGTCGACCAGGCCGCGGCCGCCGTCCATCCGCTTGCCGGTGACGGTGCCGCCGAAGGTCAGCAGCTGACCGGGAAAGGCCACGCCGCGGTTCTGCACCGAATAGTGCACGAGCCGGCCGCGGCCACCGATCCAGTCAGTGATCGCCCGGGCCAGCAGCGCCGCCTGCAACGGGCCCTGCACCAGGATGTCGTCATACCCTTCCTCGCCGCGGGCCCAATCCTTGTCGTAATGGATCCGGTGACCGTTGTAGGTGGCCGCGCTGAAGAAGAACATCTGCGTCTCGTCGACGGTGACATCGAGCTCGGGCAGCGTATCGCCGGCCGCGACGTCGTCGTAGAAGAGCTGGGTCATGGTCGGGCAATCATCGACGTGGAGGCCTCGGCTATCAACTCGTCGCGTTGGTTGCGGTAGACGGTGTGCCAGGTGACCAGGACGAATCGCCCTGAGCGACCTTCCTTTTCGACCACCGATTCGATGGTGCGGACCATCTCGATCTCGTCGCGGTGGTACGCGGGCAGGTGAAACGTCGTACTCTCACCGCCGGCCATCCGCCGCGGCGCCTTGGGGAAGGCCAGGCTGCCCGTGACGGCACCGGACGAACCGTCGCGGCGCAGGCCCGGCAACCGGCTCACACCGAGGACGGCGTATTGCAGATACAGCGGTGGGCAGATGACATCGCGATAGCCGCTGGCACGGGCGTAGTCCGGGTCGAACCACAGTGGGTTGTCGTCGCCGACGGCAGCAGCCCAGCGCTGCCAGTCCCGCTTGATCACTTCTCCGCTCGCGGTCGCCGCGACCGTGCCCACGCGCGCCGCGGTCTCCGGGTCGATCAGGTGAGAGCTCATTGGCCGTCCTTGCGCCGCAACCGATCGCCGACCGCGGCACGCCCGACGGTGTCGTCGTCAAACCAGAGTGCGGCGATGTCGGCACCTCCGCCGAGGGTGGACAGCACCCTTGCGCGTTCCGACCACAGGTAGAGGTCGGTCTCCACCACGTATCCCATTCCGCCGTGCAACTGGTGGGCGTCGAGTGTGGCCCACTTGGCCGCGGTGGCGGATTGCATTCGGGCGATCGCGGTTTCACGGATGGCAGTGCGCCCCTGGCCGATCGCGTGCACTGCGGACTGGGCGGCCAGCCGCGCCGCCGCCAGCGCGATGTGCATATCGGCCACGACGTGCTGGGCGGCCTGGAACGAGGCGATCGGCCGGCCGAACTGATGCCGCAGCGTGGTGTAGCGCACGGTGCGTTCGAGCACCGCTTCGCCAACCCCCACCAGGTCCAGTGACGTCAAAGCCACCGCGGTGTTGGCGATCCTGCGTAACTCGTCGCGGCCGGGGGAAACACCCTCGTTGAGCACGTCGTCGACCGAGACGTCGTCGAAGCGGACCACCGATGCGTGGTGTCCGCCCATCAGCGCCAGCGGTCGCAGCGTCACGCCCTCGTTGCGCAACCCGACGACGAATCCGACGGTGTTGCCCGACTTGTCGAATCCCGAGATGACGATCACGTCGGCGGTGTCGGCGTCGGTGACGAAGTCGGCGGTGCCGGTGAGCCGCCAGCTGCCGTCTTTGGCTTGGTCGGCGCGCATGGTGGCGGTCACATCGGACGCGTCGGTGGGGTTCCACAGCGCGGTGGTGGCCGCGATGCGCCCCGCGGTCAGGTCGGGAAGCCATCTGGCGCAGGACTTCTCACCGCCGATGACGTAGAGCGCGTGTGCGGCGATCGTGGTGCTGTGTACCCGCACCGGGCAGAGCGCCCGGCCGGCCTCGCGCGCGAAGATCCCGAGATCCGAGAGTGTGCCGCCGGCGCCGCCGTGACATTCGGGCAGGCCGAGTCCCATCACTCCCGCCGCGGCCAGATCGCCCCACAGGTCGTCACGGCCCGCGCTCAGCAGCCCGCGCAGGCTAGACGCCAGATCGCGCTCATCTTGTCCGGCAACGAGTTTCATGTCATCGCCCGTAAGAAGGCATGCCGTTGCCGCGCTGGGCGATGACATCGCGAAGCACCTCGTTGGTGCCGCCGCCGAAACGCATCAGAGGGGCGAAGCGGTACAGCTTCTCGAATCGTCCACCGGCCGGGGCTTCGGGATTACGATGCGCCAGAAGGCCTTCGGCGCCCAGCAGGTCCATACCCAAATCGGCTATGCGCTGGCGTAGTTCGCTGCTGAACACCTTCTCCACGCTCACTTCCACGGTCGGGATCACCCCGTCGGACAACATCGACGAAGCCTCATAGCCCATCAGACCGGCTACCTCGACGTCGGCCTCGGCTTGGGCCAGCCGGCGCCGGAATCCCGGGTTGTCGATCGGGACGGTGCCGTCGCGGCGCGGCATGCGCGCCAGCACCTGCAGCTCATCCAAGGCGCGACGCAGATCCCCGGCGTTGGTCAGCGCACCTCGTTCGAGGTCGAGAGCGCCGGTGATGTACGACCAGCCGCGGTTCTCCTCGCCGATGAGGTTGGTCACCGGCACCCGAACGTCGTCGAAGAAGACCTCGTTGGTGCGGTAGCCCGACCAGGCGATCAGCGGGCGGATCCGCACACCGGGGCTGTCGACGGGGACAACGATCACCGAGATGCCCCGGTGCCGCTGGGCGTTCGGATCGGTCCGCACACACAACCATTCGTGGGTCGACCGCTGGGCTCCACTGTTCCAGATCTTGGACCCGTTGATCACCCATTCGTCGCCGTCGCGCACCGCCCTGGTTCGTAGCGCGGCCAGATCGGTCCCGGCGTCGGGCTCGGAATAACCCAGGGCGCAGGTCATCTCACCACGTGCGATGAGTGGGAGAAAGTCGCGCTTGTTCTGCTCGGTGCCGTGCCGCATGATCATCGGCGCGATCGAGGTCACGGTCAGGTCGGGCCCGGGCACACCCCAGTACTCGAACTCGGTCATCAGCAGGTGCAGATGCACCGGCCCGAGACCGAGGCCGCCGTACTCGGCGGGCCAGTTCAGGCCGAACCAGCCCTTGGCCCCGAGCTTGCCACGAAACGCTGCCACCTCGCCGCCGGGGTATTCCAGATTGTGTTCGGCGATCTCGGCACGCAGGGCGTCAGTAACGTTCTCCCGCAGGAAGTCCCGCACCGCTTCCAACCAGGCGCGTTGTTCGGCGTCGAGGTCGAAATCCACAAGTGAGCACCCTAGCCGAATAGTTAGTCCGTCAAGCCAATATTGGTACCGATCGGGGTGTCACATTTCCGGCCCGAGGAGCATCTTGAGGACATGACCACGAACACACGACTGGAACCACTCACCCCGGAACAGGCCCCGCGGCTGACCCGGCTGATGTACCGCTGGGCGAAGCGACGCTTCGGCGAAGTTCCCGAACCCTTCGCCGTCTACGCCCACCACACTCGCCTGCTGGTAGCCAACGCCGTCCACGAGGGCATGCTGCAGAACGCGTCCAAGACCCTGCCCGTCGACGTCCGCGAACTGGCGGTGTTCTGGACCGCCCGCGCCGTCGGCTGCTCCTGGTGCGTCGACTTCGGGCAGATGCTGATGCGGCTGGAGGGATTGGACCTCGACCGGCTCGCGCATATCGACGACTACATGACCTCGCCGCTCTACACCGACGACGAACGAGCCGCCATCGCCTACGCCGACGCGATGACGAAGGATCCGCACGCGATCACCGACGAACAGGTGGACGACCTGCGGCGCCGGTTCGGCGCCGACGGGGTGGTCGAGCTGACCTACCAGGTCGGCGTCGAGAACATGCGCTCCCGGATGAACGCGGCACTGGGCATCACCGAGCAGGGCTTCAGTTCGGGCGACGCCTGCCGCGTCCCCTGGACGACATGAGCCGCCGTCCCTGGACCACCTAGCGCAGCTTGAAGATCGTCCGGTGCCAATCCTTTTCGGCAACGCCGGTGATGTCGCTCATCACGTGCTTGATGGTCAGGTACTCCTCGAAGGAGTAGTCGCTCATGTCCTTGCCGAACCCGGACGCCCCGACCCCGCCGTGGGGCATCTCGCTGATGATCGGGATGTGGTCGTTGATCCACACACAGCCGGCCTTGATCTCGCGCGACGCCCGCTGGGCGCGGTAGACGTCGCGAGTCCACGCCGATGCGGCTAGCCCGTAGTCGGTGTCGTTGGCCTGGCGCAGCGCGTCGTCGTCGCCGTCGTGGGTGCGCACGGTCAGCACTGGACCGAAGATCTCGTCGCGGTACACCTCGGACGTCTCGGCGACGTCGGCAATCAGCGTCGGCAGGTAGAAGGAGCCCGGCCGGTCCGGCGCGGCACCGCCGGTCGCGATGCGACCGCCTTGGCCGGGCGCGCGGGCAACCATCGCCGCGACCTTGTCGCGGTGGGCGGCCGAGATCAGCGGACCGAGATCGGTGTCGGGATCCTGCGGGTCGCCGACGACCATCTTTCCCATCAGCTCGGCGACGCCGGAGACGAAGTCGTCATAGAGATCGCGGGCCACGATCGCGCGCGTCGCCGCGGTGCAGTCCTGCCCGGAGTTGATCAGTGAGCCGGCCACCGCGCCGTTGATCGCGGCGTCCAGATCGGCGTCGTCGAACACCACGAAAGGCGCCTTGCCGCCGAGTTCGAGCTGAGTGCGGTGGCCGTGCACGGCGGCGGCGGCCATCACCCGGCGGCCCACGGCGGTGGAGCCGGTGAACGTCACGACGTCGACGTCGCGGTGGCCGGCCAACGCCGACCCGACGTCGGAACCGGCGCCGGTGACGACATTGAGCACCCCGTCGGGCAGGCCGGCCTCGGAGGCCAGCCGGGCCAGCGTAAGTGTGGTCAGCGGCGTCAGCTCGGCGGGCTTGATCACCACGGAACAGCCCGCGGCCAGCGCCGGGAGCACCTTCCACACCGCCATCTGCAGCGGGTAGTTCCACGGCGTGATCGTCGCGACCACCCCGACCGCCTCGCGCCGAATAGAAGAGGTGTGGTCGCCGCTGTACTCCCCGGTGGCCTTGCCTTCCAGCTGGCGGGCCGCCCCGGCGAAGAACGCGATGTTGTCGATGCTGCCGGGAATGTCGAACTCTCCTGCCAGCCGCACCGGCTTGCCGGTCTGACTGACTTCTTCGGCGACGATCTGCTCAGCGTTGGCGTCGACGAGTTCGGCCAGCTTGGCCAGTACCGTGGCCCGCTCGACCGGGGTCGCCCGCGACCAACCGCCCAGGGCGGCGCGGGCGGAGGCCACCGCGGTGTCGACGTCGGCGGGCTGGGCCAGGGCCAGCTCCGCGACGATACTGTCGTCGGCCGGGTTGACCACCCGGTGAAGGCTGCCGCCGGTTACCACCGGGGCGCCATCGATCCAGCTACTGGGCACAATGAGAGTCTTGTCAGAGGCGAGTGCGGTCACCCTCCCACGGTAACCGACCCGCTCAGCCGCTGCTACGCATTACCGCAGTATGGGCGGGTGAAGACCACCAATTTCATCGATCTTGTTGCCTAAAACAACTGATTCCGTGCACAATCATGGGCATGCGCGACTCGGGTGTACCGGCCACTCGGTTTCCCGTCCGCGCCGTTGCGGCGGGCGGAAACGGGCCTGTCCAACTGGACGAGATGTCCAAAGCCATTATCGAGAAACTGCAGCAGGACGGGCGGCGGTCCTATGCCGCCATCGGCAAGTCCGTCGGACTGTCGGAGGCGGCGGTGCGCCAGCGGGTGCAACGCCTGGTCGACTCCGGGGTCATGCAGATCGTCGCGGTGACCGATCCACTGCAGCTGGGTTTCACCCGGCAGGCGATGATCGGCATCCGCTGCACTGGTGACACCACCAAGGTCGCCGAGAAGCTGGCGCAGATCGAAGCGGTGGACTACGTGGTGCTCACCGCGGGCACCTTCGACGCCATCGCCGAAGTGGTCTGCGAGGACGACGCCGAGCTGCTCGAGCTGCTCAATACCCAGATCCGCGCCGTGCCGGGAGTTACCTCCACCGAGACGCTGGTCTATCTGAAACTAGTTAAGCAACAATACAATTGGGGTACCCGATGACAACCACCGCGAGCCAGAACCTGACCGCCGAGCTCGGCGCAAAGGCGGACCGGCACCTGTGGGGCCACTTCGCCCGCCACGGCGCCGGAATCACACCACCGATCATCACCCGCGGCGACGGTGTCCACATCTGGGACAGCAACGGCAAGCGCTACATCGACGGCCTGTCCGGATTGTTCGTCGTCCAGGTCGGCCACGGCCGCGAAGAGATCGCCGAAGCCGCCAAGAAGCAGGCCGAAACACTCGGCTTCTTCCCGCTGTGGTCCTACGCGACCCCGCCGGCCATCGAGCTGGCCGAACGCCTGGCCAATTACGCGCCCGGTGATCTGAACCGGGTGTTCTTCACCACCGGCGGCGGCGACGCCGTCGAGTCTGCGTGGAAGCTGGCCAAGCAGTACTACAAGCTGACCGGCAGACCAGGCAAGTACAAGGTGATCTCACGCAGCATCGCCTACCACGGCACGCCGCACGGGGCGCTGGCCATCACCGGCCTGCCGACCTTCAAGGCGCCCTTCGAGCCGATCACGCCGGGTGGCTTCCGGGTGCCCAACACGAACTTCTACCGCGCGCCCGAAGGCCACGACACCGACATCAAAGAGTTCGGGCAGTGGGCAGCGAACCGGATCGCCGAGGCCATCGAGATGGAGGGTCCCGACTCCGTGGCGGCAGTGTTCCTCGAGCCGGTGCAGAACGCCGGCGGGTGCTTCCCGCCGCCGCCCGGCTACTTCGAGCGGGTCCGGGAGATCTGCGACGAGTACGACGTGCTGCTGGTCTCCGACGAGACGATCTGTGCGTTCGGCCGCATCGGTTCGATGTTCGCGTGCAACGACTTCAACTACGTGCCGGACATCATCACCTGCGCCAAGGGCCTGACGTCGGGTTATGCCCCGCTGGGCGCGATGATCGCCTCCGACCGGCTGTTCGAGCCCTTCAACGACGGCCAGACGACGTACGCGCACGGCTACACGTGGGGCGGGCACCCCGTCTCGGCGGCAGTCGCGATGGCCAACCTGGACGTGTTCGAGCGCGAAGGCCTCAACAACCACGTCAAGACCACGGCTCCGGCGTTCCGGGCCACCCTGGAGAAGCTGCTCGACCTGCCGATCGTCGGCGACGTCCGCGGCGAGGGCTTCTTCTACGGCATCGAGCTGGTCAAGGACAAGGCGACCAAGGCGATCCTCGACGACGAGCTCAGCGAGTGGCTGCTGCGCAGCTTCCTGTCGGTCGAGTTGTTCGAGGCGGGGCTGTACTGCCGCGCCGACGATCGCGGCGACTCCGTAGTGCAGCTCGCCCCGCCGCTGATCAGCGACCAGGCGGTGTTCGACGAGATCGAGCAGATCCTGCGCCGCGTGTTCACGCAGGCCTGGGATCACCTGCAGACCCGTGGCGACGCCTGGCACTAAGCCTCCGGTCGATCCCGTCCGGTGGCAGCCGCCGCTGTCTGCGCCGCTGCCGCCGCCGGATCTGTCCGGACCGCTACGCATAGTCGACGTGCCGGGCCACGCGCCCGAGGATGTCGTGGTCGACGCCGACGGCGCGATCTGGACCGGCACCGACGACGGCGCGATCGTCCGGATCCGCCCCGGCAGCACCCCCGAGGTGGTGGCCAACACCGGCGGACGGCCGCTGGGCCTGGCGGTGGCCCGTGACGGGCGGCTGTTGATCTGTGACAGCCACCGCGGGCTGCTGAGGCTGGATCCAGTCAGCCGCATGTTCGAGACACTGGTGGACCAAGTGGCCGGGCGGCCGCTGACGTTCTGCAGCAATGTCGTCGAATCTCAGGACGGCACAATCTATTTCACCGAGTCGACGTCCCGCTTCCACTACGAGTACTACAAGGGCGCGGTGCTGGAGGCACGGGCCAGCGGGTCGCTGTTCCGTCGCGACGTCGACGGCAGAGTGACCACACTGTCCACCGGGCTGCGGTTCGCCAACGGGGTGGCGCTGGCCGCCGACGAGTCCGCGCTCGTCGTCGCCGAGACCACCGCGTGCCGGGTATCGAAATATCCCCTGACCCCGTCCGGGGTCGGCGAACCGGTGCCGCTGATCGAGAACCTGCCGGGCTATCCGGACAACATCTCGCTGGCCCCCGACGGCCGCATCTGGGTGGCACTGGTCAGTGAGCGCAACGCGGTCGGCGAATGGCTGGCCCCACGCGCCCCAGCGCTGCGCCGGTTGCTCTGGAAGCTGCCCTACCGCTGGATGCCCAATCCCAAACCGGTGGTGTGGGCAATCGCCGTCGACCTCGACGGCCGGGTGCAGGCCCAGTTGCGCACCACCGATCCCCGTTTCGCGCTGGCCACCGGACTGGTGGAACACGACGGGAAACTGTGGCTGGGCTGCATCGGCGCGTCCGCCGTCGCATGTCTCGATTTGTAACACCAACCACACCAGTCACAGCGCGGCTCCACGATTTCTGGACCGAAATCCCCTACTCTGCGTCTCGATGGCGAGGGAGAAATTACTCACGCGGTGTGCTGCCGCAGTGGCCGCGGCGCTGTGCGTCGTCGGCACCCCGGCGATCGCGTGGGCCGAACCGAACGGGGCACCAGACCCCAACACCTGCCCGTACAAGGTCAGTACACCGCCGGCCGTCGACTCCTCGGAGGTGCCCCAGGCCGGTGATCCGCCGCAGCCCCTTCCCGTCCCCGCCAAGACGGTGGGCGGCGACGCGCTGTCGGGCTGCGGAGTGATCGTCGCGGCGGGCACACCACCGGTGCCGGACGACGTGTCAGCCGAGTCGTGGATCGTCGCCGACCTGGACACCGGCGACATCATCGCCGCGCGCGATCCCCATGCCCGCCACCGCCCCGCCAGCATTATCAAGGTGCTCACGGCGATGCAGGCGATCAACGAGCTGCCGCTGAACAAGGTCGTCGAGGGCACCCAGGACGACGCCAACGCCGAGGGCACCCGCGTCGGCGTGGACGTCGGCGGCCACTACACCGTCAACGATCTGCTGCACGGCCTGCTGATGCACTCGGGCAACGACGCCGCGCACGCGCTGGCCGTGCAGATCGGCGGCGTCGACACTGCCGTGCAGAAGATCAACAGCCTGGCCCGCAAGCTCGGCGGACAGGACACTCGCGCGGCGACGCCGTCTGGGCTGGACGGGCCGGGCATGAGCACCTCGGCTTACGACCTCGGCCTGTTCTACCGATATGCCTGGGAGAACCCGACTTTCGCGAGCATCGTGGCCACTGAGAAGTACGACTTCCCCGGGCATCCGGCCAAGCCGGGCGAGGACGGCGACCATCCCGGCTACCAGTTGGAGAACGACAACCAGCTGCTCTACAACTACCCGGGCGCACTAGGCGGCAAGACGGGCTACACCGACGACGCCGGGCAGACGTTCGTGGGCGCCGCGAATAAAGACGGCCGCCGGCTGGTGGCGATCTTGGTGCGCGGCACCCGCCAGCCGATCGCTCCGTGGCAGCAGGCCGCCCACTTGCTGGACTACGGCTTCTCCACACCGCCGGGAACCAAGGTCGGCAACCTGATCGACCCCGATCCGTCACTGATCCCGCCCAAGCCGGACCCGGCTTCCGCGGTAGCCGCCAAGGCCTCGGCGGTACTGCCCGAAGCCGACGCGGTGCCGGTGCGTGTCGGCGTAGGTGTGGTCGGCTCGCTGGTGATCTTCACGCTGATCATGATGGCGCGGTCCATCAACCGCCGCCCCGCGCGCGGGCGGTAACCCAAGGCCGCATCAGCCCCTCGGGTACCTGGGGCGGCCCCGCCGCCAGATCCGCGAAAGACCCAGCGCGCCTGCCGCACCCACCGCCATCGCGGCGACCGTCTGCCGCGCGCTCAGCCCGTCGTCCGGGCCCACCCGAGGCGAGATGATCGCCGGGGCGGGCGCCCCGGCCGGCTCGGGGAGCAGATTGTCCTTCGACGTCGCGGCCCACGCGGTGGCGAACAGCACCAGCCGCGCAGTGATATAGGCGAACACCATCAGGCCCAGCACCGGCCCGAACGTCGCTCCCGCCGGCCCGTGCACCACCGAACGCAGATAGATCGACCCGACCAGCTTGAAGATCTCGAAGGCCACGGCGGCCATCAGGCCGGCTCGCAGGCTGCTGTGGAAGCTGACCGATTCGCGCGGCAACCGCGCGATCATCCAGCTGAACAGCAGCCACGACACCGCCCACGACATCACCAGCGAGACCAACCGCAGCACCCCGCCCAGGCCGTCGGGATGCGGTATGCCAACGGCCTGCAGCGCTTTGGTCATCACCGACGGGTCGGTCAGCGCGGTCAGAGCGATGGTGAGGATGATCGCCACGAACGCCGAAAACAGCACCAGCAAGTCAGACAGCTTGGTGCGCACGAAGTTCTGCTGCTGGCCGCGCTGATCCCACATCTGGCTCAGTGCCTCACGCAGATTGGCGATCCAGCCCAGCCCGGCCCACGCCGCGGTGGCCAGACCGATCACACCCACCGAAGTGCGGGACTGGATCGCCGAATCGATCAGGCCGATCAGCTGTTGGCCGAAGTCACCGGAAACCGTTGCCTTGATCCGGCTTTCGATATCGGCCAGCACATGCGGCCGGCTCGCTAGGGCGAAACCCGCGGCCGCGAAGCCGACCATCAGCAACGGGAACAACGCGAAGATCGTGAAGTAGGTGATGCCCGCGGCGTAGAAGTCGCCCCTGACGGTCTGGTAGCGCTGCCCGGCGCGCACCGCGTGGTCGAGCCAGTGATAGCGAGCCCGCAGCCGGTCCAAGCGACCTGGTTTGGCCGGTTCTGTCATCGCCCAGCCTCCCGAAGTGCCTACTGACTTGCCGGCAAAAACCCTAACCGCTCGTATACCCGTCCGATGGTCTTAGCAGACACCTCGTGGGCGCGTGCCGCGCCCTTGGCCAGGATCGCCTGCAATTCGCCCACGTCGGCAAGCAGTTCGTCGACACGCTGCTGCAGCGGCCTCACGTATTCGACGACCGCGTCGGCGGTGTCCTTCTTCAGGTCGCCGTAGCCGCGGCCCTCGTAGCCCGCCACGAGTGTGTCGATATCGGTGCCGGTCACCGCGGACTGGATCGACAGCAAATTGGACACCCCAGGCTTGGCGTCGACGTCGAAGCGGATCTCACGCTCACTGTCGGTGACTGCAGAGCGGATCTTCTTGGCCGTGACCTTCGGGGCGTCGAGCAGGCTGATGAGCCCGGCTTCGGTGGCCGCGGACTTGCTCATCTTGGCCGTCGGGTCCTGCAGGTCGTAGATCTTGGCTGTTACTTTGGTGATCATCGGCTCGGGGATGACGAACGTGTCGGGGAACCGGACGTTGAACCGCTGCGCGACGTCTCGGGCCAGCTCGAGATGCTGGCGCTGATCCTCACCGACCGGAACCAGGTCCGTGTCGTAGAGCAGCACGTCGGCGGCCATCAGCACCGGATAGGTGAACAGCCCCACCGTCGTCGCCTCCGCACCCTGCTTCTGCGACTTGTCCTTGAACTGCGTCATCCGCGACGCCTGTCCGAATCCGGTGAAACAGCCCAGCACCCAAGCCAGTTCGGTATGGGCGGGCACATGGCTTTGCACGAAGATCGTCGCCCGGTCGGGATCGATGCCCAGCGCCAGGTACTGCGCGGCGGTCACCAGAGTGCGATAACGCAGCGTGGCGGGGTCCTGCGGAACGGTGATCGCGTGCAGGTCCACCACGCAGAAGAATGCGTCGTAGTCGTCCTGCAGACCGACCCATTGTCTGATCGCACCGAGCGCGTTGCCCAGATGCAGCGAATCAGAAGTCGGCTGAACGCCGGAGAAGACGACACGACGGGATGTGCTGTTCATGGTGCATCAATCCTGACACGAGGCCCAAGTCAACGACCGGGGGCGGCTAGCATCCTGCTTCGTGCGAGGACTACTGGCGCTGGCCGCCGCGATTACCATGATCGGCGTGCTGGCCGGTTGCCAGAGCAATTCCACCTCCAACGACGAGAAGCGCCCGGCATCCACCGCCGTGGTGATCGTCTCCGGCGGGGACGCGACGACACCGTTCACCGGCCCCGAACAAGCGTGCAAGACCGGGCTGGCGGCCGGCAACACCGACACCGCACTGCGCGAGTACCTGATCGGCAAGGGCTACACCGTCTACACCTCCCCCGCCATGGCCGGCCGCGGCCAGGTCGTCGACCAGACCGGGTTCGGGCCGTTCGGGGTCTGCCCGGTCACCCTGCCGGAGAACATGACGGTCGATTCGACGGGCAGTATCGACACCGCCGGCGAACACTTGGCCCGGTTCCTCAACTGGCTGCACACCGACAAAGGCGTCACCGAGGTCGATTTCGTCGGCCACTCGATGGGCGGGCTGTACTCGCGCGCCGCGATTCGGGTGCTGGAGTCGACGAGCTCGCCGCTGAAAGTGCGGTCGCTGACCACCATCGGCACTCCGTGGCAGGGTTCCTATCTGTCCGACTACGCCAACGGCATCACCCCACTGAGCGACTGCAAGGGCGACACATTCTGCGAGACCTCGATGAAGGGAATGGCCGAGGAGGTCAAGCGGCTGATGGCGGGCTCGGGCCGGGAGGTCAACCAGGCGTTCCTGATGGGCAAGGACGGCTGGAACGAATACCAATCCGGCGTGCTCGACAAGATCCCGGTGGTGCTGATCGGCGGCAAGAAGTTCAACCTCCCAAAAACCAGCAGCGACGGTCCGGTGAATCCGGCGGTGTGGCCCAATGACGGCATCGTGGCCCTGCAGAGCGCGCTGGCCAAGGAGATCAGCGACCCGGTGTTACCGCACCGGCGCTGCTACACCTTCGACGACACGCACAGCATCTACGTCTCCAATCTTGCTGGGCTGGAGCAGAAGACGGCGCTGACGTGGGACCCGCAGGTGCTCGACGTCGTGCACCAGGCCATCGACGGCGCCCCCAAAGCGCTCGACGGCGCCAACCGTGAAGGCTGCCCGGCCTAGTGCTGCCCCGCCTAGTGCCGCGCAGCCTGGCGCTGCTCGCCGCGATCATGCTGGCGGGCTGCTCACACACCGACACCCAGCCGCGTCCAGCGTCGCGGGCAGTGGTCCTCGTCTCAGGTCTGGCCAGCACCGCTCCCTACACCGCACCGGATGCCGCCTGCGCCATCGGCTTGCCGGCGGGCACCGACCACACCCCGCTGCGCGAACACCTTGTGCGCAAGGGATATTCGGTGTTCACCGCGCCGGCCATGGCGGGCCCGGGACAGGTGCGCGACACCAACGGCTACGGGGCGTTCGCCTCGTGCCCGTCGCCGCTACCTGCGGCGGTGACGGTGGACAGCACCGGCAGCATCGATCTCGCCGGTGAGCACCTGGCCCGCTTCATCGATTGGCTGCACACCGAGAAGAAGATCGACGAGGTGGACCTGGTAGGCCATTCGATGGGCGGACTGTATTCCCGGGCGGCGATCCGAACCCTTCGAGCGACCGGCTCACCGGTGCTGGTCCGGTCGTTGACGACGATCGGAACACCTTGGCAGGGATCATATCTGGCGAACTACGCCGAGGGCAGCATCGCTTTGAGTGCCTGCCAAGGTGACCCGTTCTGCGAGAGCCAGATGAAGGGTTATGCCAGAGACATTGCTGCCGTGCATCTTTCCGGCTCGGCGCGCGAACTCGCCCAGCCCTACCTGACCGGGGCCAAGGGCTGGAACACTTTTCAGGCAGGCGTGCTCGACGACATCCCGGTGACGCTGATCGGCGGGAACCGGTACACCCACCCGGACCCCGCCGACGCCGCGGTGTGGCCCAACGACGGAGTGGTCGAACTGCGCAGTGCGCTGGCCCGCGACGTCGACGACAGCGTGCTGCCGCACCGGCGTTGCCGCATCGTCGACGACACCCACAGCGACTACGTCTCGATGATCACCAACCTGAAGCGCGACACGGCGCTGACGTGGGACCCGCGGGTGCTCGACGCGGTGACCGCGGCGATCGACGGGGCGCCCAAGGCGTTGGACGGCCCCAACCGGGACGGCTGCTAACCGAACTCGACGGTCACCGGGGCGTGATCCGACCAGCGCAGCGCGTAGGCGGCGGGCTTCTCCACACGGGCGGTCACGACGCGCTCGGCCAGACTCTCGGTGGCCAGGTGGTAGTCGATCCGCCAGCCGGCGTCATTGTCGAACGCCTTGCCTCGCCATGACCACCAGCTGTACGGGCCGGCGACGTCGGGATGCATGCGGCGCACGACGTCGACCCAGCCCGAGTCCAGCAGGTCGGTCAGCCACTGCCGCTCGCTGGGCAGTAACCCTGACTTCTTGACGTTGGCTTTCCAGGCTTTGATGTCGTTGGTGGTGTGCGCGATGTTCCAGTCGCCGCAGATCACCGCGTCGCGACCGTCGGCGGTCAGCTCGGCCATCCGCTTGGCCAGCGCGGCAATGAACCGTTCCTTCTCCAGCTGGCGGTCGGTGTCCGCTTCCCCGGTGTGGACGTAGACGCTGCCGACGGTCTGCCCGGTCTCCAGGTCGACCTCGAGGTAGCGGCCATGGGATTCGAATTCGGTTGCCGCCAAGCCGATTCGGGATGCCACAATCGGTGTGCGAGACAGGATGGCGACGCCGCTACGGCCCTTGAGGTGCGGGCTGGCCGACACCAGAGTCCAGCCGTCGGCCACCGCGGGGGCCAGCGCATCGGCGATCTGCTCGTCGTCGGAGCGCGTCTCCTGCAGGCACACCACATCGGAGGTAGTTCGGGACAGCCAGTCCAGCAGGCCGAGGTTGCTTTCCGAACGCTGGCGCACCGCCGCGCGCACGCCGTTCACATTGATGGTGGTCACGATCACGGAGGAAAACCTATCGTGCAGTATTGCGGTACCAGCGGTATCACCTTTACGGTCGGGTTGTGGCGCCCCGCGAATCAATTCACCTAGGCAATGGCCGCCGGCCCGGCGGCTCCGACGGGGCCGGCGAGCCGATCCTGCTGCTGCACCCGTTCATGATGTCGTCCTACGTCTGGGCCGACGTCGCCCCACGGCTGGCCGACACCGGCCGCTACGAGGTCTTCGCGCCGTCGATGGCCGGCCACAACGGCGGCCCGCGCAGCCGCTCCTGGTTGCTGGACACCAAAACCCTGGCCGACCACGTCGAACGTCAGCTCGACGAGCTGGGCTGGGAAACCGCCCACATCGTCGGCAACTCGCTGGGCGGCTGGGTCTCCTTCGAGCTCGAGCGACGGGGCCGGGCCAGGACCCTGACCGCGATCGCACCGGCCGGCGGCTGGCATCGCTGGTCACCGGTGAAATACGAGATCGTCGGCAAGTTCGTCGCCGGGCTTCCGGTCTGGCTGACAGCGCTGGTACTGCGCGATCGAGCGCTGCGGCTACCGGGAGTCAAGGCTGCGGCCAGCGTGCCGATCAGCGCCACCCCGGCCGGTCTGACCGAGGTGCAGCTGCAGGAGATCATCGATGACGTCAACCACTGCCCGGCCTACTACCAGCTGCTGATCAAGGCCCTGCTGCTACCCGGCCTGATGGAGCTGGCGGATACCACGATCCCGACCCACCTGGTGGTCTGCGAACGGGACCGGGTGCTACCCCATCCCCGGTTCACCAGCCACTTCCGCAAGCACATTCCGGACATCGAGAAGGTCACCATGCTCGACGGCGTCGGACACATCCCGATGTTCGAGGCGCCCGAACGCGTCACGAACCTGATCATCGACTGGGTTGACGCGCACGTGCCGCCAGTGCGGCAGAGCCAGGCCGGCGCTAGCTGATCGCCTCGTTGAAGGTCTTGCTCGGCCGCATCACCGCGCTGGTCTTCTCTGGGTCCGGGTAGTAGTAGCCGCCGATATCGGCGGCCTTGCCCTGCACCTCGTTGAGTTCGGCGACGATGGTGTCCTCGTTCTCGGCCAGCGTCTTGGCCAGCGGCGCAAAATGCTCAGCCAGTTCTTTGTCGTCGGTCTGCTGGGTCAGCGCTTTCGCCCAGTAGAGCGCCAGATAGAACTGGCTGCCCCGGTTGTCCAGTTCGCCGGCCTTGCGTGACGGATTCTTGTTGGCGTCCAAGAGCTCTCCGACCGCGGTGTCCAGCGTGGTCGCGAGCACCTTGGCCTTGGCGTTGCCGGTCTTGTTGCCCAGATCCTCGAGGCTGGCACCGATCGCGAGGAACTCGCCGAGCGAATCCCAGCGCAGGTGGTTCTCCTCCACCAGCTGGCTGACATGCTTGGGCGCCGACCCGCCCGCACCGGTCTCGTACATGCCACCGCCTGCCATCAGCGGCACGATCGACAGCATCTTGGCGCTGGTGCCCAGCTCCAGGATCGGGAACAGGTCGGTGAGGTAGTCGCGCAGGATGTTGCCGGTCGCCGAAATGGTGTCCTGGCCGCGGATCAACCGCTCGAGCGTGTACCGCATGGCCCACACCTGCGGGAGGATCGTGATCTCCAGGCCCTCGGTGTCGTAATCCTTGAGGTAGGCCTTCACCTTCTTGCGGAGCTCGTTCTCGTGCGGGCGCTCGTCGTCGAGCCAGAACACCACGGGCATCCCGGACAGCCGGGCCCGATTGACGGCCAGCTTGACCCAGTCCCGGATGGGGGCGTCCTTGACGATCGGCATCCGCCAGATGTCGCCGGCTTCGACGTTCTGGCTCAGCAGGACCTCGCCGGTGTCGTTGTCGACGATGTCGGCGACACCGTCCTCGGGGATTTCGAACGTCTTGTCGTGGCTGCCGTACTCCTCGGCCTTCTGCGCCATCAGCCCGACGTTGGGGACGGTGCCCATCGTGGTCGGGTCGAACTGGCCGTGGGTCTTACAGAAATTGATGACTTCCTGGTACATCCGGGAGAAGGTCGACTCCGGATTGACGGCCTTGGTGTCCTTGGTGCGGCCGTCGGCGCCGTACATCTTGCCGCCGAGCCGGATCATGGCGGGCATCGAGGCGTCGACGATGACGTCGCTGGGTGAATGGAAGTTCGAGATGCCCTTCGCCGAGTCGACCATCGCCAGTTCCGGCCGGTGCTCGTGGCACTTGTGCAGGTCTTCGATGATCTCCTCGCGCTGCGAGGCGGGCAGCGACTCGATCTTGTCGTACAGGTCGGACAGGCCGTTGTTGACGTTCACCCCGAGCTCGTCGAACAGCTCGCCATGCTTGGCGAACGCGTCCTTGTAGAAGACCTTCACCGCGTGACCGAACACGATGGGGTGGCTGACCTTCATCATGGTGGCCTTGACGTGCAGCGAGAACATCACACCGGTCTTGTAGGCGTCTTCGATCTGCTCTTCGTAGAAGTCGATCAGCGCCTTCTTGCTCATGTACATGCTGTCGATGACGTCGCCGTTGTCGAGCTTCACCTCGGGCTTGAGCACGGTCGTCTCGCCGCTCTTGCCCTTCAGCTCCATCCGCACCTTGCGGTCCTTGTCCAGCGTGATCGACTTCTCGCCGTGGTAGAAGTCGCCGGTCTTCATGGTTGCGACGTGGGTGCGCGACGCCTGCGACCACTGGCCCATGCTGTGCGGGTGCTTCCTGGCGTACTCCTTGACCGCGTTGGGGGCACGACGGTCCGAGTTACCTTCACGCAGGACCGGATTGACCGCGCTGCCCAGGATCTTGGAGTAGCGGACCTTGATCGCCTTCTCCTCGTCGGTCTTGGCTTCACCGGGGAAGTCGGGCAGGTCGTAACCCTTGGCCTTGAGCTCCTTGATCGCGGCGATCAGCTGCGGTACCGAGGCGCTGATGTTGGGCAGCTTGATGATGTTGGCCGACGGGTCCTGGGTCAGCTCGCCCAGATGCGCGAGGTTGTCGGGCACCTTCTGCTCATCGGTCAGCCGGTCGCTGAACTCGGCGAGGATGCGCGCGGCCACCGAGATGTCACTGGTCTTGACGTCGATGCCGGCGGGTTCGACGAAGGTGCGGAGCACGGGCAGAAAGGCATAGGTCGCCAGCAGCGGCGCCTCGTCGGTGAGCGTGTAGATGATGGACGGTTGCTCGGCGCTCATGTGCTGTTGTCTCCCGGCGGTCGTTCAGTTGCGGTGTGGCGGCTATCAGTATCGCGTCGCATCCGACGCTACGTGATCGCGGTTACCGGATCAGTGCAGAGGTCTGCGTCACAGTGCCAACCCGACGAGCACCGGATAACCCGCTGGCCTCCCGTTACGAAGGTCCGCTATGCTTTGGGTCGGTCATGAGCGCCAGCGTCAAGCCCCGGCTCGCTGGCCGGCAACCCTCCAACCGCGGTGGGGTGCTCCGGGTGAAGACCAGGTTGAGCAGCTGCACGTAGCTGCACGGCAAGCGCGGGTCCGCTATGAACGGGCCCCCAGAACAGATGGAGGTTCGTTTCACATGAGCACACCCGAAATCGACGACCCAAGCGCGAACTGGTCGTTCGAGACCAAGCAGATCCACGCCGGGCAATCCCCCGACGTCGCCACCCACGCCAGGGCGTTGCCGATCTACGCGACCACGTCGTACACGTTCGACAACACCGACCACGCCGCCGCGCTGTTCGGACTGGCCGAGCCGGGCAACATCTACACGCGGATCATGAATCCGACCCAGGACACCGTCGAACAGCGCATCGCCGCCCTGGAAGGCGGGGTCGCCGCCCTCTTCTTGTCCTCCGGCCAGGCCGCGGAGACCTTCGCGATCCTGAACCTGGCCAACGCCGGGGACCACATCGTGTCCAGCCCGCGGCTGTACGGCGGCACTTACAATCTGCTGCACTACACACTGCCCAAGCTGGGCATCGAGACCACATTCGTGACCGATCCCGACGACCCTGAGTCGTGGTCCAGCGCTGTGCAAGCCAATACCAAGGCGTTCTTCGCCGAGACCATCTCCAACCCCCAGATCGACGTACTGGATATCCCGGCCGTGTCGAAGGTGGCCCACGACAACGGGGTGCCGCTGATCGTCGACAACACCATCGCCACGCCCTACCTGATCCAGCCGATCGCCCACGGCGCCGACATCGTGGTGCACTCGGCGACCAAGTACCTCGGCGGCCACGGCACAGCCATCGCCGGGGTGATCGTCGACAGCGGCAAGTTCGACTGGCGCGTTGAAGAATCTGGGCAAGCCAAGTTCCCGGGATTTACCACCCCCGACCCCAGTTACCACGGGGTGGTCTTCGCCGAACTCGGCCCGCCCGCCTACGCGCTCAAGGCCCGTGTTCAGCTGCTGCGTGACCTGGGCTCGGCGGCCTCGCCGTTCAATGCCTTCCTGATCGCCCAAGGCCTGGAGACGCTGAGCCTGCGCATCGAGCGCCACGTCGCCAACGCCCAGAAGGTGGCCGAGTTCCTGGTCGGCCGCGAGGACGTGGTGTCGGTCAACTACGCGGGCCTGCCGACCTCGCCGTGGTACGAGCGCGCAAAGAAGTTGGCGCCCAAGGGAACCGGAGCGGTGCTGGCCTTCGAGCTGGCCGGAGGTGTCGAAAAAGGCAAGGCGTTCGTCAACGCCCTGCAGCTGCACAGCCACGTCGCCAACATCGGCGATGTGCGCTCGCTGGTGATCCACCCGGCGTCGACGACACACCAGCAGCTGTCCGCCGAGGAGCAGCTGGCCACCGGCGTCACCCCGGGTCTGGTGCGTCTGGCCGTTGGCCTCGAGGGCATCGACGACATCCTGGCCGACCTGGAGCGTGGCTTCGCGGCCGCCAAGTCCGTGTCGGCGGATGCGTCGGACGCGCGGGCCGTGGCAGCCTTTTGAGTGAGCCTGATATGACGATCAGTGATGAGCGCATAGTGACCCTGCCGGCCGAGGGTGAGATCGGTGTCGTCGACATCGGCCCGCTGAGGCTGGAAAGCGGAGTAGTACTCCCCGACGTCTCGATCGCGGTGCAGCGCTGGGGCGAGCTGTCCCCCAACCGCGACAACGTCGTGGTGGCACTGCATGCCCTGACCGGCGACTCGCATCTGACCGGGCCCGCCGGACCGGGCCATCCCACCCCAGGCTGGTGGGACGGCGTTGCCGGCCCCGGTGCACCGATCGACACCAACCGCTGGTGCGCGGTGGCCACCAACGTGCTGGGCGGGTGCCGCGGCTCGACCGGGCCCAGCTCGCTGGCCCGCGACGGAAAGCCGTGGGGTTCGCGGTTCCCGATCATCACCGTGCGCGACCAGGTCAACGCGGACGTGGCCGCACTGGCCGCACTGGGCATCACCGACGTCGCCGCATTGGTCGGCGGTTCGATGGGCGGTGCGCGTGCCCTGGAGTGGATGGTCGGCTACCCCGAACGAGTTCGGGCCGCGCTGGTGCTGGCCGTCGGTGCGCGCGCGACCGCCGACCAGATCGGCACGCAGAGCACCCAGATCGCGGCCATCAAGGCGGACCCGAACTGGCAGGGCGGGGACTATCACGGCACCGGGCGCAACCCCGATGTCGGGCTGCAGCTGGCCCGGCGCTTCGCCCACCTGACCTACCGCGGTGAGGTCGAACTGGACAACCGGTTCGGCAATGACGCCCAGGACGACGAAGACACGCTGACCGGCGGCCGGTATGCGGTGCAGAGCTACCTGGAGTATCAGGGCGCCAAACTGGTCGAGCGATTCGACGCGGGCAGCTACGTGACGCTGACCGAGACGCTGTCCAACCATGACGTCGGGCGCGGACGGGGTGGCGTGGCCGCGGCCCTGGGGTCCTGCCCGGTGCCGACGGTGGTCGGCGGCATCACCTCCGACCGGCTCTACCCGCTGCGCCTGCAGCAGGAACTGGCCGGGCTGCTGCCAAACTGCTCGGGGCTCAACGTGGTCGAGTCGATCTACGGTCACGACGGCTTCCTCGTCGAAACCGAGGCGGTGGGCGAATTGATCCGCCAGACCCTCGATCTGGCCGAGGGTCAAGGTTCCCGCACGCTGTGACCGAGTCACAGCGGATCCGTTCACTGTCCTTCGGGTCCGAGGCTGCCGCCTACGAGCGGGGCCGCCCGTCGTATCCGCCTGAGGCCATCGACTGGTTGTTGCCGCCCGGCGCCCGCGACGTGCTCGACCTGGGCGCCGGCACCGGCAAGCTGACCACCCGGCTGGTCGAGCGTGGCTTGAAGGTGGTGGCCGTCGACCCGCTGGCCGAGATGCTGGAGCTGCTCAGCTCCGCACTGCCCGACACCCCGGCGCTGCTGGGTACCGCCGAGCAGATCCCGTTGCCCGACAACAGCGTTGACGCCGTTCTGGTGGCCCAGGCATGGCACTGGTTCGATCCGCAGCGGGCGGTCGCCGAGGTGGCCCGGGTACTGCGGCCCGGCGGCCGGCTCGGGCTGGTGTGGAACGCCCGTGACGAACGGTTGGGCTGGGTCAAGGATCTGGGTCGCATCATCGGCCACGAGAACGCCCAGTTCAACGACACCACAACAGTCCCCGCACCGTTCGCCGATGTCGAACACCACCGTGTCGAGTGGACGAGTTACCTGACGCCGCAGGCGCTGATCGACCTCGTGGCTTCGCGCAGCTACTGCATAACCTCGCCGACGGCGGTGCGCACCCAGACTCTCGAGCAGGTTCGCGAGTTGCTGGCCACCCATCCGGCACTGGCGAACTCGACCGGAGTGGCGCTGCCCTATATCACGGTGTGTATCCGCGCGACGCTCGGCGGATAGGGTTAGCGGCCATGGGGGTGTCCGCCGCGCAATGGCTATCCACACTGGCGGCCGCCGGCGTGCCCGCGTTCCACTGTCGGCGGGCAACTGGCGAGCTTTCGATCGTGTCACGCACGCCCGAGTTCATGGCTGCCATGCAGTCGGTCAGTGGTCGCCTCGACGAGCGGTCGCTGTTGGAGCGGCTCGACGAGCAGTGGCCTTCGTCCGCCGGTGCTGACTCTTTCGCGATCGCGGCGGCTCACGAACCCGCCTGGCACTGCATGATCCGCGCCGTCGAGGCCGAGCAGGGTGAGTACTTGGCAATCCTGCGCTTGCCCGAGGAGTTACAGGCTCCCAGCGACGCGTTCTTCACGATCGTGGAAAACCTGCCCGACGTGGTCACGCGGTTCGATCGCGAGTTTCGGTGCAGGTACGCCAATCCACCGATGGCCAAGCTCACCGGCATACCCACGGAAACACGGCTGGGTAAGACCCATGCCGAGGTGGGCGTCTCCACTGACCTGGCGACCGCATTCCAGGCCGCCTACCAACGGGTCTTCGACACCGGTAAACCCGTAGAAATCGAGTTCGACTACCTCGCAGCGACGGGCCTTCGCCACTACCTGGGCCGGGCGACGCCCGAGTTCGACAACGAGGGGCGAGCGCAGACCGTCCTCTCGGTTGTGCGCGATATCAGCGACGTCAGACGACTGCAGCACCAGCTCGAGCAGCTTGCCCGCACCGACCCGCTGACGTCACTACTCAACCGCCGCAGCTTCACCTCGCGCCTGGACCTCGAGTTGGACCGCGTCCGGCGTTCCCAGGGCGGCTTCAGCCTGCTCTTGCTGGACCTCGACAACTTCAAGGACATCAACGACCGGTTCGGCCACGTCGCAGGCGACCGGGTTCTCGAAACGGTGGGCCGGATCCTGATCGAGGAGACACGACCCCACGATGTCGCGGCCCGGCTGGGCGGCGACGAGTTCTGCGTCGCCCTCATCGATACCGACGCGGCCAGCGCCCAGGCCGTCGCGCAGCGCATCGGCCGGCGGGTCAGCGATATCACCGACGAGGGCCGGCCACTGGGCATATCGGTGAGCGTCGGTATCGCCGCGGCCGAAGAGCAGGACCTGACGGCACAGGACCTACTCGCCCGCGTCGACGCACTGATGTACCAGGTGAAGTCGGGCGGAAACGAGACCGGGCCGTCGTAGGTCTTTCACGAGACACATACCGTCGCTGAGACGGACGCTAGAGTCCATGGCTATGGGGGATCAGTGGCTGCACTGGTTTGCCGCGTCGGCGGTGCCGGCCTTCTTATGCCAACGGAACGGCGTTCGAGTCGAGATCGTGTCCCGAACAGCCGAGTTCGCCGCTGCCGTCGACACGCGTACCGGTCGACTCGACGAGACCGCCTTCCTGGCCGGGCTGGACTCGGCGTGGCCCGAGACCGACAGTTCACCGACGGTGGCATACCTGCGCGATGCGCCGGATTGGGAGTGCGTACTGCAAGCACTCGACGATCCACCCACCCGCTGCCTGGGAATTCTGCGACTGACGACGCCGCGCCAGCGATACAACGAGGCGTTCTTCGCCATCGCACAGGCATTGCCCGACATCGTCGCGCGCCTTGACCGCAACCATAGGCACGTCTACATCAACCCGAGCATCGAACGGGTGACGGGAATTCCGGCCCAGGCATTCATCGGCAAGAGCAAACGCGAACTCGGCCTGCCACCAGAGCTGGTGGCCCAGTGGGAGTCTTTGGTGGACAAGGTTTTGCACACCGAAGAGCCGGCCGAGGAGGAGCATGAACTTCCCACCGTGCACGGACCACGCACCTTCCTGACCCGGGTGGTGCCCGAACGCGGCGCAGACGGCACCGTCCTCACCGTGCTCAGCACGTCGCACGACATCACCAAGCTCAAGCACCTGCAGCAGCAGCTGGCCGAATTGGCCCGCACCGACCCGCTGACGTCGGTGCTGAACCGCCGCGGTTTCGTGGAACGGATCGAACAGGAGTTGCACCGGGCGCAGGACCGGCGAGGCCGTCTGAGCCTGCTGTTTCTCGATGTGAACGACTTCAAGTCCGTCAACGACAGGTTCGGGCATATCGCGGGCGACAACGTGCTGATGGCCATCGGCGACGTGCTGCGGCACGAGGCCGGGCCGGACGATTTCGTCGCCCGCCTCGGCGGCGACGAGTTCTGTGTCGCCCTGGTTGACGCCGACGCCGCAGAGGCCAGCGCCGCCGCCAATCGAATTCGCCAGCGTATCAAAGGACTTGGCACCGGTGACCGCTGTCCGTGCCAAATCGGCGTGAGTATCGGATTCATCACCGCCGGCGACCGCGACCTCACCGTATCCGACCTGATGACACGGGTCGATCTGCAGATGTACCGGGAAAAGCCCCGCAAGCCCGGGCAGGCCTAACCGGCAAGTCCGAACCAGCGGTGCAATGCCTCTTGGAGATTGCGTGCATCGGTAGGCCCGAATCCATCTGCGGCCCAAGCGATGTAACCGTCCGGACGGATCATTAGCGCCGCCGGCCCGCCGGCCAGTTCCGCAGTCACGGTATCGACGCGGCCGGCCCAGGCCTGTGCGCCGGCCGCCGCCGCGCCTCCGCACAGGTCCAGCAGAATCGGCTTGGCGTTGTGCAGCAGGCTCGCCACCCGGCGGCCGTCGTCGAGTGTCAGATCCGGCACCAGATAGCCGGACAACGGATGGTCGTCACCGACGTCGTAGCGGACATCAGAGCCGGCGAGAAGCTTCCCGAGGTGCATACTCACCTCAGGGATCGCGATCAGCTCGGTGAATAGCCTTCGGAGTTCGGCTACTTCAGGCCCCGGCGCCATCAGCGCGCCCTGCGCCATCGAGTGCATCATCACCCGCCGCCCCACCGGGTGGCGCTCGCTCTGATACGTGTCGAGCAGTCCGGGCGGGGCCCAGCCGTTGATGTCGGCGGCCAGCTTCCAGCCCATGTTCACCGCGTCCTGCAGGCCCAAGTTCAGCCCGGGGCCACCCATCGCGGAATGCACATGGGCGGCGTCGCCGAGCAGCAGTACCCGCCCGGCCCGGTAATGCTCGGCCTGTCGGGTGTTCTGGCCGTCGATCCGGCGCAGCGCATGCGGTCCCGGTCCGCGGGGTTCTTCCAGCGGGACGTCGACACCCAGAATCCGCTCCAGGCTGGCGCGCAGTTCGGGGATCGACATGGGCCCCTGCTCGGCGGCAGTCCCGTCCTCTCTGGTGCCCACCAGGACAACCTCGGGCTGGAAACTGCCGACGAGCACCATGCCTGAGTCAAACCTGTTGTGCCCGAATGGTATATGCCCAACGCCGGGAACGTTCAGCCCGCCGTCCGGCGCGCGCAGCTCCTCGGGGACATGGACCTGCGCCAGCCGGGCGACCGTGGCCGACGTGGTGCCAGGAAAATCGATGCCGACACTCTTGCGCACCAGGCTGCGCCCACCGTCGGCCCCGACGAGGTACCCGGTTTTCAGGGTGTAGACACCGTCGACGGTGGCCACGCTGAGTTCGACATCGTCCGCGCCGGGTCGCAGTCCGGTCAGTTCGTGGCCCCAGCGCAGGTCCACGCCAAGGTCACGGGCATGCTGTTCCAGCAGCCGGACCAGCCGCGGCTGCGGCATCATCATCGCGTACATCGGGCTGTCCGACGGGTACTGCAGTTGCATCCCGGAGAACATCCACCCTGGCAACGCCTGTGGCGGCTGGTCGTCGCCGGTGAAGGCGGAGTAGAGCCCACGCATGTCGAGCATCCGAACCACCTGCCCGACAAGGCCGTTGGCCTTCGGCTCCGAGCTGGGCCCGGGCAGTGCGTCCAATACGACGGCGCTGATGCCGGCGAGCGCGAGTTCGCAGGCCAGCATCAGGCCGTTGGGTCCGGCACCGGAGATGACGACGGCGGGGTTCTCGGTCACGATCACTTCCTTTTCGGTTCGGGAAGACCCGCGGCGACAGCGGCGAAGCCGCGGCGGATCAGACCGGCGATGGGGACGGGCGGGTCTGAGGCGAGGTAGGTGTCCATCGCGGCTTCGGCGACGGCGCGGATGCTGGCGCCCACGAGGCGGGGGTACATGTCGCGGACCGGATCGGTGTGCGTGCGTTCGGCGATAGCGTCGATCCATTCGGCCATGAGGTCTTTGGCCAGCGCGTTGCGGATTTCCGTGGCCATGCTCAGCTCGACGAGCTGGTCGAGCTGCTTGCGCGTCGGTGCGTAGTCCTCGCCCATCTCGGCGAGCAGCGGCTGAAGCACCGACTCGGCGATCGCCTTCCACAGCGGTTCACTCGCGGGCGAAGCTCGAAATGCCGCCAGGCTGTGGCGCATTCGTTCGAGTTGCCGGTAGGCGATGGCCTCATACTTACCGGCGAAGTAGTTGTTGAACGTGCGCAACGACACCCCGGCGCGTTCGGCGATGGCTTCACGCGTGACGTTGTCCAGGCCGCGCTCGACGGTCAATGCCAGTGCGGCATCACTGAGGGCCCTTCGGGTTTCGGCCTTCTTGCGCTCGCGCAGCCCCTGCGGTGCCGTCATGCCGCCACCGTACGCCTAAAGTTGCCCACCGTGCAATATTGCCCACCAGGCAGATTTCGGGGGAGGCCCCGCTAGCTCGTACCCAGCGGGTCGATCGTCGCCGCGATGTAGACCACCGCCACGCACACCGTGGTCATCGTCGCGAAGTCGACGCCACGGGAGCGCACCACCAGCAGGCCCGCCCGCTCCTCGGTCAGCACCAGCCGCAGCCCGGCTGCCACGCCGACCGCGATACCGATCAGCAGCGCGCCGCGCCGCCAGAAGCCCGCCGCCACGAGGACGAAGGCGACCGCGAAGATCACCGCGACGCCCAGGATCGGCCATTGCGAACGCACGACGCGCCTGGCGAATGCCGATACCTGCGCCCAGGTCGGCACCCCGCGCCCCGCCCGGGCGGTCACCGGGCCGCTTCGGCCAGTTCGACGACGTTGGTCAGCAAGAAAGCCCGGGTCAGCGGACCCACCCCGCCCGGGTTGGGCGAGACATGGCCCGCGACCTCCCAGACATCGGGATGCACGTCGCCGGTGAGCTTTCCGTCCACGCGGCTCACCCCGACGTCGACCACGGCCGCACCGGGTCGCACCATGTCGGCGGTCAGCATGTGCGGCACACCGACGGCGGCGATGATGATGTCCGCCTGCCGGGTGAGCACAGGAAGGTCACGGGTTCCGGTGTGGCACAACGTCACTGTGGCGTTCTCGCTGCGCCGTGTGAGCAGCAGGCCCAGTGGGCGACCGACGGTCACACCGCGGCCGATGACCACCACGTGCGCGCCGGCGATAGGTACGTCGAAGCGTCGCAGCAGATGGACGATGCCGCGCGGCGTACAGGGCAACGGCGCCGCTGATCCATTTCCAGCGCCGAGCACCAGCCGGCCCAGGTTCGTCGGGTGCAATCCGTCGGCATCCTTGTCCGGGTCGACCCGTTCCAGCGCGGAGTTCTCGTCGAGATGGCGCGGCAACGGCAGCTGCACGATGTATCCGGTGCACTCGGGGTTGGCGTTGAGCTCGTCCAGCGTCTCGTCGAGCTGAGCCTGGCTGACGTCGGCGGGCAGGTCACGGCGGATCGAGGTGATCCCGACCTTGGCGCAGTCGGAGTGCTTGCCCTTCACATAGGCATGCGAACCGGGGTCGTCGCCGACCAGGACCGTACCCAATCCCGGGGTGTGTCCGGCCGCGGTGAGCGCCGCCACACGATCCTTCAGATCGACGAAAATCTCGTCGCGGGTGAGCTTGCCGTCCAGGGTGATTGCGACCACGCGCCATATTGTTCCATCGCACCGGGAGCTGTCGTTGACAGCATGGAGTTCGGCGTGGTCAGCTGCGGTTATGAACGGTTCGCCAGATGTGTTCAGCCCCGCCAAACTCGGCCCCATCACCCTGCGCAACCGCACCATCAAGTCGGCCACTTTCGAGGCGCGCACGCCCGATGACGTCGTTTCCGACGACCTGATCGCGTTTCACCGCGCCATCGCCGCCGGCGGAATCGGCATGACGACGGTCGCCTATACCGCGGTCAGCAAGGGCGGACGCACCAACGGCGGACAGATCTGGATGCGTCCGGAGGCGGTGCCCGGGCTGCAGCGGCTCGCCGATGCCGTGCACGCCGAGGGCGCGGCGATCAGCGCGCAGATCGGCCACGCCGGCCCGGTGGCCAATGCCCGCTCGAACAAGGCGCAGGCGCTGGCGCCCGTCCGGTTCTTCAACCCGCTGGGAATGAAGTTCGCCAAGCACGCCAGTCGTGACGACATCAACGACGTCATCGCCGCGCACGCGTCGGCAGCGCGGTTCGCCATCGACTCCGGATTCGACTCGGTCGAAATCCATCTCGGGCACAACTACCTGGCGAGTTCCTTCCTGTCGCCGATGATCAACCGCCGCACCGACGAATTCGGCGGCTCGTTGGAGAACCGGGCGAAAGTGGCCCGCGGCATCGTGATGGCCGTGCGCCGCGAGGTCGAGCGCCTCGGCCCGGCCCCGATCGCGGTGACCGCGAAGCTGAACATGGCCGACGGGGTTCGCGGCTCCATCAACATCGAGGAGTCGCTGCAGACCGCGAAGTGGCTGGAGGAAGACGGCGGCCTCGATGCGATCGAGCTCACCGCGGGCAGCTCACTGCTCAACCCGATGTACCTGTTCCGAGGCGACGCCCCGGTCAAGGAGTTCGCCGCCGCGCAGAAATGGCCGATGAACTGGGGCATGCGCTTGACCGGCAAGAAATTCATGCGCGAATACCCCTACCGTGACACCTACCTGCTGCGCGACGCCCAGCAGTTCCGCAAGGAGCTGTCGATGCCGCTGATCCTGCTCGGCGGTATCACCAACCGCGAGTCCATGGACCGGGCGATGGCCGAAGGTTTCGAATTCGTGGCCATGGGCCGCGCCCTGCTGGCCGAGCCTGATCTGCTCAATCGCATCCAGGCCGACGGCGACGCGCATTCGGTGCGATCGCTGTGTACGCACTGCAACAAGTGCATGCCGACGATCTACTCGCGGACACTCTGTGTGGTGACGGGCGGTCCGTCCTGACGAGCCGACGGCGTCGATACCGATAGAGTTGGTGTCGATGACTCGACCAGCCGCGCCTGTGCTGACCGTTCGGTACGACGGGTCGGAGCGCACCTTCGCCGCAGGGCATGACGTCGTCGTCGGGCGTGACCTGCGTGCCGACGTGCGTATCGCCCATCCCTTGATCTCTCGCGCCCACCTGGTGTTGCGCTTCGACCACGGTCGGTGGATGGCCATCGACAACGGCTCACTCAACGGCATGTTCGTCAATGGCCGCCGGATGCCGTCCGTCGACATTTCCGACGGCATGACCGTCAACGTCGGCAATCCGGACGGGCCTCCGATCAGCTTCGGGCTGGGCCGCGCCCAGGGTTCGGTGGGACGCCCGCCGCAGACCTCTTCGGTGCGCCTTGCCGCCCCGCTGTCGTCGCCCTCGTGGCCGGCCGCGCCGACCCGGGGTCCGGCGACCGCCGGATCGTGGCAGCCGCCGCCGTCGCAACAACAGCCGTCGCAACCGCACCCGGCTCATCAGCAGTCGCCGGGGTACCCGACCGGCGGTTCTCCTCCGCAACCGACATATCCGACGCACCCGCCGACCGTCGCCGGACCGTCGGCGCCCCCGCCGGCCACTGCGCCCACTCAGCTCCGCCAGGCAGTCGGCAAGCCCGCCGCCGGATCGTCGAATCTCGCGACGTCGATGCTGAAGATCCTGCGCCCGGGTGCACCCAGCGAGGTGCCGCCCGGCGGGATCAAGATCGGTCGCGCGACCGACAACGACATCGTCATCCCCGACGTGCTGGCCTCGCGGCACCACGCCACGCTGATCCCGACCCCGGGCGGCACGGAGATCGTCGACAACCGCAGCATCAACGGCACGTTCGTCAACGGCACGCGGGTCGACACCGCGATGCTGAACGACGGCGACACCGTCACGATCGGCAACATCGACCTGGTGTTCGCCGGCGGCACGCTCGCCCGGCGCACCGAGACCGAAGCCGCCACCGCCACCGGCGGTCTGGATGTGCGCGCCGTGACGTGGACGATCGAGAACAACAAGACCCTGCTGGACAACATCTCGCTGACGGCCCGCCCGGGAACGCTGACCGCGGTGATCGGCCCGTCCGGCGCCGGCAAGTCCACGTTCGCGCGGCTGGTCGCCGGCTACACCCACCCGACAAGTGGCACAGTGACTTTCGAGGGTCACAACATCCACGCCGAGTACGCCTCGCTGCGGTCCCGGATCGGCATGGTGCCGCAGGACGATGTGGTGCACGGTCAGCTGACGGTCAACCAAGCCCTGATGTACGCCGCCGAACTACGCCTGCCACCGGACACCACCAAGGAAGACCGTCAGCAGGTTGTCGCCCAGGTGCTCGCCGAGCTCGAGATGACCCAGCACGCGAACACGAGGGTGGACAAGCTGTCGGGCGGGCAGCGCAAACGCGCGTCGGTGGCACTCGAACTGCTGACCGGTCCGTCGCTGCTGATCCTCGACGAGCCGACCTCCGGTCTGGACCCGGCGCTGGACCGCCAGGTCATGACGATGCTGCGCCAGCTGGCCGACGCCGGCCGCGTGGTGCTGGTGGTGACCCACTCACTGACCTACCTCGACGTCTGCGATCAGGTGCTGCTGCTGGCTCCCGGCGGCAAGACCGCGTTCTGCGGGCCACCCAACCAGATCGGCGCAGCGATGGGCACGACGAACTGGGCCGACATTTTCAGCACTGTCGCAGGCGACCCCGATGCTGCCCATCAGCGCTACCTGTCGCAGACCGGGCCGGCTCCCCCACCGCCGCCGCTCGAGGCGCCGTCGAACATGGGCGAACCGACGCACACCAGCCTGTTGCGCCAGTTCTCGACGATTGCCCGCCGGCAGATGCGGCTCATCATCTCCGACCGCGGGTATTTCGTCTTCCTGGCATTGCTGCCGTTCATCATGGGTGTGCTGTCGCTCTCGGTGCCGGGCACCGTCGGTTTCGGGAAGCCCGATCCAATGGGCGATGCCCCTAACGAGCCCGGCCAGATCCTGGTGCTGCTCAACGTCGGAGCGATCTTCATGGGTACCGCGTTGACGGTGCGCGATCTGATCGGCGAGCGGCCGATCTTCCGCCGAGAACAGGCGGTCGGGTTGTCGACGACGGCCTACCTGCTGGCGAAGGTCTGCATCTATGCGGTGTTCGCGATCGTGCAGTCCACGATCGTCACCGCGATCACCGTCGCGGGCAAGGGCGGCCCGACGCAGGGTTCACTGACCTTTCTGAGCCCGACGCTGGAGCTGTTCGTGGTGATGGCGGCGACGACGGTCACCGCCGCGATGGTGGGCCTGGCCCTGTCGGCACTGGCCAAATCCAACGAGCAGATCATGCCGCTGCTGGTGGTCGCCGTCATGAGCCAGCTCGTGTTCTCCGGCGGCATGATCCCGGTGACCGGCCGCATGGTGCTCGACCAGTTGTCGTGGATCACTCCGGCCCGCTGGGGCTTCGCGGCGTCGGCCTCGACGATCGACCTGATCACGCTGGTGCCCGGCCCGTTGACCCCCAAGGACGCGCACTGGCATCACACCGCGTCGGCATGGTGGTTCGACATGGGCATGCTCGGGGCCCTCTGCGTCGGCTATCTGAGCCTGGTGCGCTGGAAGATCCGCCTTAACAGCGCGTGACGACGACGCGGGCGAGGCACGAGCCCACCTGAGGAGCCGCGCAATCAGACAGCGCGTGACGAGGAGCTGCACCGGGCGGGGGGACCTCCGTCCACCCGGGGGGATAGCCAATGGCTAGTGGACGGAGGTCTCCTCGCCCGGCGAGCTCACCGGGCAGGTTTGATGAGGTAGCCCGAGCCGCGCAGCGTGTGGATCATCGGCTCGCGACCGCGGTCAATCTTCTTGCGCAGATACGAGATATAGAGTTCGACGACGTTCGATCGGCCGCCGAAGTCGTAATCCCAGACCCGTTGGAGTATCTGGCTCTTGCTGACCACTCGGCGAGCGTTGTGCATGAGGAATCGCAGCACCTCGAACTCGGTGGCGGTCAGGTTGATCGCTTGCTCGCCGCGGATCACCTCGTGGGTGGCTTCGTCGAGCACGAGATCTCCAACCACCACTCGGGTGGTGCCATCGGCGACGCCTACACCGGTACGGCGCAGTAGTGCCCGCAGACGCAGGACGAGTTCCTCGAGGCTGAACGGCTTGGTGACGAAGTCGTCCCCACCAGCGCTCAGGGCCGCGATGCGGTCCTCCTGGGAGTCCTTGGCGGTCAGAAGCAGCAGCGGCAGACCAGGCTGGTTGTCTCGCAGACGCTCCAGGACTTCCAGGCCACCGATGTCAGGCAGCGTGACGCTCAGCACGACAATGTCGGGCGGACTGTGCCGCGCGAACTTGATCGCCTCTGCGCCGTTCGACGCAGTGGCGACCCGCCACCCCTCAAAGCGCAGCGTCATCGAAACCATCTCTGCCAGTACCGGTTCGTCGTCGACGACCAACGCGCGAATCGGTCCGCCGTCGTTGCGGCACAGAGCTGCCGGCCGGTTGCCAGCCACGGCCGTCAACGTCGTCCCCGATCGTGAACTGGACCCACCGCGCGAGCTTGTCTCGCCTGTGTGTGTCCGACCTGTGCGTGGCCTGTAGCGAATATGTGAGCCCGATGTTCGGCGCGCTGACCGCAGGCCAGCTCCCGTTGAGGTGTCGCGCAGCTGAAATTCGCGTCGGCGTTGATTTCCGTTCATCCGACGTCCATAGCGTGCGGCGCATGACGATGAGGACGGCGGCGCTGGCCGCAGCGGTAAGCCTTTCGATCGTGTTGGCCCCGCCTGCAGCGGCTGATGCGGGCGTGGACAAGTTCGGCGGCTGGAACCATCTTGTCGATAACGGCGGCCAGGTGATCACGATCTGGAAGATCAGCGATCTGAAGCCCAGCAGTGACACCATCCCCGGCTATCCCCTGGCGGGCAAGCTGTGGGAAGCGACGGCCAAGGTGCGCGCGGCCAAGGGCAGCGTCACGCCGATCATCCCGGACTTCAACGCGCGCGCCGCGAGCGGCGCCAACTACCCGGTGCTCTGGCAGGCGGCCACACCGGCGGGGATCAGTGGCGCCACGCTCCAGCAGGGCGACACATCCTGGGGCAAGCTGTACTTCGATGTGACCGGTCCGGCGCCCACCCAGGTGGTCTACAACAACGGGGTCACGGACCTGCTGGTCTGGAAGTAACTGGCGAACGAAAGTTCAGCTCCCTGCGCGCTGGTTGGGTCCCCAGTTCCACACGGTGGGATCGACCTGCGGGTAGTCCGGACAGACATCGGTGGCCTTTGCGACGACACCCTTGTTGTTGAAGAACAACTTCGCCCAATTGCCCCAGTGAGTGGCCATCTGCTCGTAGTAGACGTTGGTCGCAGTGTCTTCGGAATACTGTCGGCGACCGCTGGCATCCAGGGAGAAGAACCAGTAGATGCGATCGCGTGCTGCGTCCTCAACGTCAGCGGGGCGGTTGTTGTAGTCGATCATGTACCGCTGGTAGTAGATCGGCGACGTGTCGCGTGCCGCGGCCATGTATTGGTCGACAGTGCAGGCGGTATCGATGATCCGCTTGGGAATCGGGTAGTCATCGCTGGCATCTGCCACGGCCTTTCCTGGGAGCACTGCCACGCCCACGACCATGGCAACGACGATCGCACCGGTCCACGTCAGACCCCGAAGTCGTTCTTGCATGGCGTATCTCACTGTTCGCTCGTTTCGGCGACCTGCTGCAACAGGCCCTGCTTATCGGGGCAGTACAGCGGATAGGCCAGGGCAAGGAACTGCCAAGCCTGCGCTGTTGTGGCATTTTTCGATAGCTGCCTCGAGACGAACTGCGCGGAGTCGTAGGCGTTGTGATCGACGCCGCGGTCGAGTCGCTCACACGCGATCTTCGCGATCCAGGCGTTGTAGTCCTTCGGCCCGTAGACGCCAACGGTGTGCAGCTGATTCGCGAAATCGGTGTCGGGGTCGGCATGGGCGACTGCCGATGGCGCGACCATCAGCGTGGCGAATACGGCTCCCGCGATGATCTTGGTCGCAGCCGATCTCCCTCGCCGCACGGCACCGATCCTCATATCAGCGCCTCCTCGGACTCGGGCTCATAAGCGATCTCCTGCGTCGGCCACGACTGGGGGCGGGGACGCTGGCGGACGCGCTGCGGCCACCAGAACCAGCGTCCGAGCAAGGCCGCTATCGAGGGCGTCATCAGCGACCGGACCACTACGGTGTCGAACAGCAGGCCCAGCCCGATGGTTGTGCCGACCTGTCCGATGATCACCAGGCTGCTCACCGCCATCGAGGCCATAGTGAAGGCGAACACCAGACCCGCGGCGGTGACCACCGAACCGGTCCCCACCATCGCTCGGATGATCCCGGTGTTCAGGCCGGCGTGAATTTCTTCCTTCATTCGCGACACCAGCAGAAGGTTGTAGTCAGCGCCGACTGCCAGGAGAACAATCACCGACATCGGCAGCACCATCCAGTGCAGCGGCAGTCCGACGACGTGTTGCCACAGCAGCACCGACAAGCCGAAAGATGCGGCCAGGCTGAGCACTACCGTGCCGACGATGACTGCCGCGGCGACCACTGCTCTGGTGAGGATCACCATGATGACGAAGATCAGGATCAGCGCGGCGACCGCTGCGATGAGGAGGTCGTAGTCGGCGCCCTGCTGCATATCGCTGTACATAGCCGCGCTGCCACCCAGGTAGATGCGGGAACCCTCCAGCGGCGTTCCCTTGATCGCGTCGGCGGCGGCGATCTTCAGCGGCTCGATACGGGAGGTACCTTCCTCGGTCAGCGGATCGCCCTGATGGATGATGGTGAAGCGGACCGCATGCCCGTCAGGAGACAGGAACAGCTTGATACCTCGCTTGAAATCAGCGTTGTCGAACGCCTCCGGCGGCAGATAGAACGAGTCGTCGTTCTTGGCCGCATCGAATGCCTGGCCCATCGCTGTCGCGTTCTCCAGTTGCGCCATGTTCTGATCCTGCTGCGCCTTCTGGGCCTGATACTGATTGAGCATGAACTGCTTCTGGTTCTTCATCGTCTGAATCATCGGCGGCATCACCGCGACCATCTGCCCCGTCAGATCAGACATGCGCCGGATGTCGGGCACGATGTCTTGGAAGTCGTCCGACATCGTCGAGATGCCGTCGAGAGAATCGAAGACCGACCGCAGCGACCAGCACATCGGGATGTCGAAACAGTGTGGCTCCCAGTAGAAATAGTTGCGTATCGGCCGGAACTGATCGTCGAAATCGGCGAGGTGGTCACGCACCGTGGCGATGTCGGTCGACGTGACATCCATCTTTGCCGACATGCTTCGGGTGACCTCGGAAAGTTGCTGGGTGATGCCCTGCATCTTGGTCATCGAATCGATGGTGACCTGCATCTCGTCAGCCTGTTTGAGAATATTGCCGATGACGGTCTGCTGGTAATCGTTGTTCATCAGTTGGCCAGTACCGTTCTGGCTCAACGAGTAAGGAACCGTGGAGTGTTCGATCGGCTTACCCTCGGGCCGGGTGATGGTCTGCACCTGGGCGATCCCGTGCACCCGGGCCAGCGCCTTGGCGATCTTGTCGATGACGAGAAAGTCGGCCGGATTGCGCAAATCGTGGTCGGCCTCGACCATGAGTAGGTCGGGATTCATCTTGGCGCGGGAGAAGTGCCGTTCCGCCGCCGTGTACCCGACATTGGCCGACACAGTGTCGGGCAGGTAAATTCGATCGTTGTATGTGGTGTGGTAGCCGGGCAGCGTGAGAAGTCCCACCAGCGACGCCGCCACGGCGCACACCAGAATGGCTCCGGGCCAGCGGACGGTGGCAGTTCCGACCCGGTGCCACAGCTTCTGCTTCCCAACGCCTTTGGGCTCCAAGACACGGCCGAAGCGGCTGCACACCGTGATCACCGCCGGACCCAGAGTCAGCGCTGCGGCAACCACGACCAGCATGCCTGACGCGAGTGGGATCCCCATGGTTTGGAAGTACGGCAACCGAGTGAAATGCAGGCACAAGGTCGCGCCGGCGATGGTCAGGCCCGAGGCCAGCACGACATGGGCAGTTCCGTGGAACATGGTGTAGTACGCGGATTCTCGATCTTCGCCAGATCGACGCGCCTCCTGGTATCTGCCGATCAGGAAGATCGCGTAGTCCGTTGCCGCGGCAATGGCCAACGTGACGACCATATTGGTGGCGAATGTCGTCAACCCGAAAATGTTGTGGTAGCCCAGGAACGCAACGGCTCCCCGGGCGCCAGACAGTCCGAGTACGACCATCGCCAGAACGATCAGCGTGGTGACGATCGACCGGTAGACAATCAACAGCATGATGGTGATGACGCCGAAGGTGACAAGCTCGATCAGCTGCATGCTCTTGTCGCCGACGATGTTCTGGTCCGTGGTGGTAGCAGCGGGCCCGGTGACGTAGGCCGTGACCCCTTGTGGGGCAGGGGTTTCCGCGGCAATCTTCCGGACGGCCTCCACTGACTCATTGGCCAGCGTTTCGCCCTGGTCCCCCGCGATATACACCTGGACGTACGCGGCCTTGTTGTCGGCACTCTGAGCGGCCGCGGCCGTGAAAGAATCGCCCCAGAAGTCTTGGACATGCTGGACATGCTTGGTGTCGGCGCGAAGGTCTCGAACGATCTTGTCGTAGAACTCGTGAGCTTGGGCGCCCAACGGCTGCTCACCTTCGAGGACCACCATCACCGAACTGCTGGTGTCATATTCCTTGAACACCTGGCCGACCCGCTTGGTCGCGATCAGCGACGGCGCATCGTTGGGACTCATCGAGACCGCCCGCAGCTTGCCGACGTCCTCGAGCGTGGGCACCACGGTGGTCAGCACGACGATCAGCGCGATCCACCCCAGGATGATCGGCACCGCGAACACGCGGATGAATCGAGGGATGCCCGGGCGGGCCCGATGCCGGGAAGCACGGACGGCGTCGGTCGGCGTGACGTCGACTTCTGTGCTCACGCCGACTTCACCAGGCAAAAGGTCGCGGCATTCATTCCGGTAGCGGTCCTCTCCTCTTTGACCACGTCATCGACGGTGATCCGGCATCCGATTGCGTTCCCGTCGCCCTGGGCCAGGATGTTGGGCGAGGCCGATGGATCGGTCGTGCTGAGCGTCAGCGACCAGGGCAGCGTCACACTCCCGGTCCGCTGGGGTATCCCTTTCAGGTCCAGGTAGTTGACCATTGCCGTACCACCCGAACCGAAGACCTCGTAGGTCACCACCTTCGGATCGAAATCCTCGGCGCTGTCCGACGTTATCGGTGTCACGACAACCGGGTTCGAGCCGAACACCCCGCGGGCGTTCTTCACCGCCGCCACTCCGACCGCGACAACGACGACCACAAGCACCGGTATCCACACTCGTCCGAGAATTCGCGTCATCGCGATGACCCCGAATGGCCGGGCTCTGACCCCTCGATCAACGGTTGACGTTGCGGCGCAACGGCGGTCGCGCGCGATCTACCGCCAACAGATTTCATGGTCTCCGGCCTTTCAGCATGGACAACGAACGCGGCCCGGACGGCAAGCGCAGTACTGACCAGTACTCCCGAGAAAGTTAGCGTCAAAAACGGATAGAGTCAATCCGCTTAATTGTGTTGGTCGTTACACTCGTTTGGGTGAGAGCCCACTCGACAACGGATCGCCCGCTGCGCAAGGATGCGCAGCGAAATCGGCAGCGCATCATCGACGCGGCCCGCGACCTGTTCGCACAGAAGGGCCTGGAGCCCAACCTCAACGAGGTCGCTCACCACGCGGGTGTGGGAGTCGGCACCGTGTACCGGCGCTTCGCCACCAAAGAAGAGCTGCTGGAGGCGATCTTCGAGGACGGCCTGGACCAGCTGACGACACTCGCGGAATTTGCTCTGCGTCATGATGATTCGTGGCAGGGGTTCGTGTGGTTCGTGGAGCAGATGTGTCAGATCACCGCGACCGACCGGGGCATGCGGGAGATCGCGTTCAGCAAGTGCTATGCGGGTAACCGGGTCAACGCCGCTCAGGAGCGTCTCGTTCCGACACTCACCAGACTTGTCGAACGGGCTCAGGCCGACGGTCATCTGCGTCCAGAACTCGCGTCTGCGGACATGCCGATCATCGGCCTGCTCGCCGGAACGGTGGGCGAGTTCGCCGGCGACATCGACCCCGATCTCTGGCGCCGCTATGTCGCGCTAATCATCGAGGGGATGCGCCAACGCCCGGAGCAAGAACGATTGCCTGTCGAGGCACTCAGCGAGGCCGACCTCGATAGGGCAATGCACACATGGGAGCCGGCGGGCACACCCGCGAGCCGGGGTCCAACCGCAGCTACTCACCGCTGACGTCGAGGCCGTGTGCGGCGACGAACGCCGGCATCGACAATATCGCTGCACCCGTACCGCGCGGCCCATCACCCGGCCGCCAAAAAATGCCTAATCGCTGCGGGGCACTAATGCAGTTCGCGGAATCGGCATCAGTCATCAGCCCCCGGAATCGCGCGAATGACAATGGCGCTCGACCGCTACCCAAAATGCGTCTCACCGCTACCCGAAACGGCACTCCCCCCACCCTCGATCCGACGCATAACTTCGGTACCGAAGGTTGCTGCTTATAGCCGACCCGGTTAGCGAGTTCTTGGCTGAAGACTTCTTTTTGTTTGCTGAGTTAGGCTAATTATTTGCGTTGGAAACCTGTCACCTGCCGAGGTGGGTCGTTGAATCGGCCGCTAACCCAGCTGAAAGCCCATGGCTTGAGGCTCCGCCTGAGAATGCCGGTCTATTTATCTGAGAAAGGCGGGGGTTTGCTCCACGCCGGCAACGCGCCACTGCTATCGAAACTTGTGTCGATGGCGAAGACATCAAAATTAGCCAGAATGGTCCCGAGCGGGTATTTTTCGCATGTAAAACGAGCTGTTTGGATTTACTAGAGGTTCACTCTAGGGAACATTTACGACGACGTCGAAACGAATTTTGCGCAAACCCGTCAATATTCATGTTCACTCAGGTTTGTCTCAGGTATCTTCCTGCGCTGTCAGTGTTCAGCCCACTCCGGGGAGAGATTGAGATGCAAATTTCCGTACGTTCACACCTCATTGCAGGGACTGCCGCCGTCGTTGGCGCCGGTGCCATCGCGATGACGCCGGTAACGCAGGCCCATCAGGCCCTGCCTGCTGTGCAGTTGCCCTCGGCCGCGCAGGTCGCGCAGGTCGCATTGGCTGGCTTCGACAGCCCGCTATCGGAGCTCATCGGCACGTTCAACAGCTTCAATCAGTGGATATTCAGCGCGGACAACACGACCGCCGGCTATACCGCCCTCGGTGGCCTCACTGACGCCACCGGTGTCGGCCTCGCGAAGACCGTCTTGAACTTCAATTCGGTCGGTCTGATTCCCCAGGTGGTCAACGACCACGCGCCGTTCCTCACCATGCTCGGCCTGAACGGGGCGCTGACTCTGGAGAGCACGATGAACGCCGTGACGACCATCGCGTTGATCGGCAGCGAGGCCGTGTGGAACCTGCCGGGGGCGTTCGTGACGGCAGCGCAGCAGGCAGTGGCCGGTGATATTTCCGGAGCTGTCGCCACGTTGCAGAGCGCGATCGTGACTCCGTTCGTCGAAGCCGGCCAAGTGGCGCTCGCCAACGTCAAATACCTGGTTAGTGACACGCTCGCTCGCAGTAACGCGTTGTCCCAGGCGATTCCGGCACTCGTAGACCTGGTGGTCAAGGGCACTCTCGGACAGGCGTCGACCTTGGCCGGCGCCTTCATCACCGTCGCCCAGAACGTGGTGGCCGGCATCTCCCACGGAAGTGTGGAGCAAGCCTGGAACGCCGCCGTGGACGGATTCTTCGGACCAACCGGCATCCCGGGCACGTTCCTCAACCTGACCGTCGGTGCCGGCGTGCAGGTCACGCCCACGTCGATCATTCCGAGCATCCGCGGCGAGATCCAGGCCGTCGTTCACGGTATTGCCAACGCACTGTCGCAGACCGGATCGACCCCGCCCGTTCCGCCGCCGGCCGCGACTTCGGCATCGGCGCTGCGCGCCGCGTCGGTGCAGGAGCCGGCAGCCGCCGTCGAGAGCGGTGCCAGCAACGGAAGTACCGTTGGCGGCAAGGTCTCTTCCACCAACGGGAAATCCACCACCGGCCACTCCACGAGCAGCTCGGCCAAGTCCGGAGCGAGCCACGGTGTTGCCGGGTCTAAGAGGTCGGCCGCGAAGTCTTCAGCCGACTAAATCCCGCGGAGTAAATCCAGCACTGACGGGTGCCCCTCCTTTTTCCGAAAAGGAGGGGCACTTGCTTTTCGCTTCTGATGTCTACTGAGCGCCTCGTGGCGCTGACGCGCCTACCCCGCAATGTACTTCGACCCGCTGGTCTGGAAGTAGTTAGCCGCTGACGTCGAGGCCGTGTGCGGCGGCGAACGCCAGCGCCTGCTCGATGTCGATACGAGCACCACGGCACGCGGCCGTCGTCCACAGTGTCGGGTCGATGCGCGCACCGCGGAGATCGGCCTGCTCCAGGCGCAGCCCATTGGTGCGCGCGCCGGTCAGATCGGCCCCGCGCAGCACTGCCTTACGCAAATCGGCCTGAACCAAACCGGTTTCACGCAGCCGGCACCCGGACAGGTCCACTCCGCGCAGGTCCGCACCGCCCAGGACCGCGAGCGTGAAATCGACCTCGTCGCAGAGCATCGGGCGAAGGCGGCAGTTCTCGAATGTCGATCCCAGCATGCTGCAGTTGCGGAAGGTGCTGTGCCACAACGTGGTCCGCAAGAACCGGCAGTTACGAAACGCTGACCCCTGATGGACCGACTCCGAGAGGTTGGCACCGCCGAAATCACACTCGGTGAACACCACTTGTTCGGTCCGCAGACCGGAAAGATCCTCGTCGCGGAAGTCGTGACCGGTGAACTCGCGGTCGGTCCAGTGCTGCACGCGCTCGTCTAGGGCTGGCTGGGCGCCAGGCTGGTCAGCGCATATTCGCTGATCGCGATCAGCGCATCGGTGGCCGACTTGCGGTCCCTGGCGTCGAGCGTGATCACCGGTGTGGTCTCCGGCAATGTCAGCGCACGGCGCACCTCGTCGGTGGGATACCTTGGTGCTCCGTCGAATTCGTTGACGGCGATCAGGAACGGCATCTTTCGGTGCTCGAAGAAATCCACCGCGGCGAAGCTGTCCTGCAGCCTGCGTACGTCGACCAGGATGATCGCCCCTATCGCGCCGCGTACCAGGTCGTCCCACATGAACCAGAACCGGCGCTGCCCCGGGGTGCCGAAAAGGTAGAGCACCAGGTCGCGGTCGAGAGTGATGCGGCCGAAGTCCATCGCCACCGTCGTCGTCGACTTACCCGGAGTGGCCTCCAGCACGTCAACCGCGGTCGAGGCGTCGGTGACCATCGCCTCGGTACGCAGCGGCATGATCTCCGATACCGCTCCGACGAATGTTGTCTTGCCGGCCCCAAACCCACCCGCGACGACGATCTTCGTCGAGGCGGATGCCCGCCCCTCAGAGGGCTCGTAAGCCACGAAGAGTCCTTCCGATCAGGTCACGGCGCTCGTCCGGTGTCGAGCCGTCAGTCAACGTTGTCTGTACCCGAAGATAGCCCGCCGTCACAAGGTCGCCGACAAGGACGCGCGCGACGCCGAGCGGAAGATCCAACAACGCGGAGATCTCGGCCACCGACGGGCTGTCGGTGCACAGCGAGCATATCCGTCCGCGCATATCTCCCGACGGCCAGTGGCTCCGCCCCGCCGGCGGCAACGCCTGGATCGGCGCCTCGACCGGAAGTTCGACTTCTGTGTCGGTGCGGCCCGCGGTGAGCGTGTACGGGCGAACCAGGTCCGCCTCGCCGTTGCTGGTCACGAAGGTTGCGGGGCGCGCCGGGATGAGGAGACGACGTTGCCCACTCGCTCTACCAAAACCGCCATCTCGTAACCGATTTGGCCGATATCACAGTTGGGCGCGGCCAATGTTGCCAGTTGCGAACCGTCGCCCACCCGCATCACCAACAGGTAACCGCCGGCCATCTCGACCACTGATTGGAGGACCTGGCCGGCCTCGAAGAGCTGCGCCGCCCCGGCGGCCAGGCTCGCCAGCCCCGAGGTTACCGCGGCCAGTTGCTCGGCACGCTCACGCGGCAGATGCTCACTGGCCGCGATGAGCAGGCCGTCGACAGATACCAGCACCGCGTGGGAGGCGCCGGGGACGTCGCGGGTGAAGTTGGACACCAACCAGTCCAGCGAATTGTTCGGCTGCCGTGGCGGATTGGTCATTGGTCGTCGTGTCCGTTCTCTGCGGATCCGTTCTGAAGTTCGGAGCGCGCGGCCCGCACGCCGCCGAAGTGGCTGCTGAAGGAGGCCCGGACCGCGTCGGGATCACGCAACGGAAGGTCCAGCGGCTGCTGGACGGTGTCGGTATCCGTGGTCCCGCTGGCTGCGAATGCGACCGGCTCGGCCGCGCCGGGCACCAGCCGGGCACCGGGGTCGCGAACCGGCAAGCCGTGTTCGGTATGCGTCTGCACCGGGACGTCATCCACGTCCGCAGCGACCTCCCAGCCGTTGTCCCACACCGACTTCCAGTCCTGCGGCAAGGCGATGGTGTGCGGATCGACCATGATCTCCGACAGCATCTTCTGGTAGATGTAATCGGTGTCGGTGTCCTCAACTTCGGGTGCGGACAGGTCGGCGGCGAGCACGTCCATATCGCTGATATCGATGTGCTCCTCGCGCGCCTGCCCGGCGCGGGTGCGGGACATGAAAAACGCCGCGGTGTCCGACGGATGCTCGTTCGCCCGGGCGGGCTCCTCGGCCTGGGCGCGGGCGAACCACGGCGAGGGCTGCGGTTCGGCCTCGGGCTGTTGGAGTGGCGCTCCGGTGATGCCGCTGGAACCCGGGGAACGCTGTGGCAGAACGGTTCCCGACGGGTTGTCGACCGGGATGGGGATCGGCGCGGCGTACAGGTCGTCCTCGTTGGCCGGGGCTGCCGTGGGCGCGTCGTAGCGCCGTGCGTCAGTACCGATCGGTGTGCCGTGCTCGAGCAGTTTCGGCGGGATGTAGAGCTCGGCGGTGGTCCCCGACGACGGGTCACCCTCGACGGCGTTGCGCAGCCGCACGGACATCCCGTGCATGTGGGCCAGGCGGCCGACCACGAACAGTCCCATATGCCGGGTGTTGTCCTGGCTGACCTCGCCACCGGCGTGCAGCCGCATGTTGGCGATACGCAGATCGCTGTCGGTCATGCCGATGCCGTCGTCATGCACCTCGACGAGCACGCCGGCGTTGCTGGTGTGCTCGGCGCTGACCCGCACCGGCGAGATCGGCGGTGAATAGCGCAGCGCGTTGTCGATCAACTCGGCCATCATGTGCACCGCGTCAGCCGAGATCCGGCCGATCAGCGCCGAATCCAGCACCTCACCGACCTCGACCCGCTTGTAGTCCTCGACCTCGGAGACCGCGGCGTTGACCGCGCTGGCCAACGGCAGCGACTCACGGTGGTCACGGGATACCTGCGCGCCGGCGAGTACCAGCAGGTTCGACCCGATGCGACGCATCCGGGTGGCGAGGTGGTCGAGCCGGAAGAGGTTGTCGAGCCGCTCGGGGTCCTCTTCGCTCTTCTCCAGCCGGTCGATGAGCGCGAGCTGCTGGTCGACCAGCGAGCGGTTGCGCCGGGACATCGTTTCGAACATCTCGTTGATCATCAGCCGCAGCCGTGCCTCATCACCGGCCAGCAGCAGGGCCTGGGTGTGCAGCTCGTCGACCGCGTGAGCGACCTGGCCGATTTCCTCGGTGGTGTGGACCGGCAGCGGCTCGGGCTCACGTTCGTCGCCGGCCCGGACTCGGGCAATGCCCTGTTCGAGGTCGGTGTGCGCGACGCGCAGCGCACCGTCGCGCAGGGTACGCAGCGGCCTGACCAGGGATCGCGCCACCACGTACACGACGACCAGGGCGACGGCGAACGCCGCCAGCACCAGCAGGGAGTCACGGATCACCGCCTGACGCCGGTCGCTGGCCAGCCGCTCAACCGCGGCGGTGACCTGCGCAGTGGTGGTCTTGACGACTTGGCCGGCGATGGTGTCGGTGGCCTGCAGTGACTGGCGCAGGTCGGGATTGCCGACCAATACGGCGTCCGGGTCGGACATGATGCCCATTCGCCGGACCATCTCGCTCTGCAGCGTCTTGGCGTCCTGCGAGCCCACGCCGAGCACCTGGCTCATGCCGAACAACGTCGACGGCTCGGTGCCGGCCAGGGTCATCATCGACGTGCGCAGCTCCGGCTCGGCAAGATCGCCACCCTGATCGACCAGCAGCTGCTGCATCAGCATCTGACCACGGGCACCGACCGCGCGGCTCAGGCCCTGGGCTTGAGCACGCAGCTTCTCGTCGTCGAGGCGCACCGAACCGTCGATCGCGTCTTCGGCCGTCAGCAGGATCGGCGCGTAGGTGGTGATCCGGTCGCGCAGCCCGATGGTGTTTGCCGACACCGCTCCGACGAGCTGCTGACCGCCGGTCAGCAGATTGGTGACGCCGGCCCGGACGTCGGCAGCGACAGCGGTGGAGTTGAGCTTGTTCTGCAGGGTGGCCTTGCTCTTGTCGAATGTGTTTGCCGCCGACTGGGTGTCCCCGCCAGAGGAGTAAGCCAGCAGCACCCCTTCAACCGCGCTGACATAACTTTCGATCGCCGGGATGATCTGGACGCGATCGGCGGCGACCTGCAGATCTCGCGCCGAATTGACCTCATCCCAAATACGGGCGCCACCGAAGGCGAGGGCCAGGACGAGCGGAATGGCCACGATCGCAAACACTTTGCCCCGCACCGGCCAGTTGCGCAGCGACCACCGCGACGGCCGCTTCGGCGACACGGTGATCGGCTGTTGACTCTGATTCATCCGGACTTCCTGGTCATCGCTGCCCGTGTTGGCGACAACGGAGCTGCGCATAACCCCTGGCAATTCGTCGATTATGACAGCCATTGCCCAGCATCTCCAGAGTCGTTACTGAACAGAGAGATACCGGGCGGACCGGGGCATTTGCCCCAAAAGGGTGTCGAGCAAATTGCGCTGCGGCACAACTGAGATCATCAATCGATGTTCCGGGTGATGTTCAATTCGCCGCGTATCGCGCCCAACACGGGCAATGCAATCCGCATGGTGGCGGCGACCGGATGCGAATTGCATCTGGTCGAGCCGTTGGGTTTCGACCTGTCCGAACCTAAGCTGCGCCGAGCCGGACTCGATTATCACGACCTGGCCTCGGTGACGGTGCACGCCAGCCTCGAGCAGGCATGGGCGGCGGTGGCCGGCGCACGGGTGTTCGCCTTCACCGCGCATGCGCAGCGGTCATTCGCCGATATCGCCTATCAGCCGGGCGATGTGTTGCTGTTCGGGCCGGAGCCGACCGGCTTGGACGATGCGACGCTGGCCGACCCGCACATCACCGACCGGGTGCGCATCCCGATGCTGCCGGGGCGGCGGTCATTGAATCTGTCGAACGCCGCCGCGGTGGTCGCGTACGAGGCGTGGCGGCAGCAGGGTTTTACCGGAGCCGTTTAGCCGGCGCGCAGCTTCCCGGGGATAGGCAGGGTCACCAGGTGTCCCAGTGGGTGAGCTGCTCGGCGGGCAGGCGCTTGGCGGGCTTGAAGTCGGTGCCCTTGGTATAGGCGATCGGCCACAGCCCACCCTGTGCGTATTTGTCGAACGGAATGCCGAGGATCTCGGCGGCTTGCTTCTCCCCCTCGCCGATTAGGTGCAGCGTGGTGTACGCCGATCCCAGACCGCGAGAGCGCAGAGCGAGCATGAAACTCCACACTGCGGGCAGCAGCGATCCCCAGTAGGAGGCCTGCAGACCGCCGGGGGCGCCATCCGGGCGGCCCTCCAAGACCGGGATGAGGAACACCGGGGCTTTCTCGAGGTTCTCGTTGAGGTACTTGGCCGAGCTCATCACGGCATCGATCTGCTGGTCGCGCATGTCGCCACGCACGGGCGCAGGCAGATCCAGGTACGGGGTGGCATTGGCCCGGTAGATGTCGGCCAGCGCCTTCTTCTTGGCGGCGTCCTCCACGAAGACCCACTGCCAGCCCTGGGCATTGGATCCGGTGGGCGCCTGCAGGGCAAGGTCCAGACACTCCATGAGCACATCGCGCGGCACCGGTCGGTCGAAGTCGAGCCGCTTGCGCACCGATCGGGTCGAGGTCAGGAGTTCATCAACGCTCAGAGGCAGTGTCATGAGCTGAGACTACATTCGGGCCTATGGCAATTGAACTGAGTCAAGAGGTGCTCGATCGGCTCACCGGTGACCACTACGGCTGGCTGACCACGGTCGCCAAATCCGGCCAGCCGGTACCCAAGTTGGTGTGGTTCTTCTTCGACGGAAGCGACGTCGTGGTCTACACCGAACCGAACTCGGCCAAGGTGCGTCACATCCGGTCGCATCCGCGTGTCAGCCTGAATCTCGATTCTGATGGCAACGGCGGCGGCATCATCGTCGTCGGCGGTCCCGCGACAGTCGACAGTGAGGCTGCCGATCCGCGCGATGACGCTCCCTACTGGGCGAAATATGCGGATGCCGCCGCACAATTCGGCCTGACCGAGGCGATGGCCGGCTACAACCTGCGGCTGCGGATCAGCCTCGACAAGGTGTGGACGACGCCGACGGAGTAGGACTTTTTTCACCGGCTCAGACCCAATTTTCCGCTTCGCTTCGCTCACCTGAAGTCGCGCGAGCGGGAACCCACCTTCAAGGTGATGCGGCCCATCCGCTCGGCCACCACCGTCACCGCCCCGGTGGCGTTTTGCACCTGCCCGCGGATCAGCAACGCCGAGGCGGTCTGGGCCAGCTTGCGATGCCGGGCCCACACTCCGGGGGTGCACAGCACGTTGACCATGCCGGTCTCGTCCTCGATGTTCATGAACGTCACACCCTGCGCGGTGGCGGGACGCTGCCGATGCGTCACCGCGCCGGCGATCAGCACCCGGCTCCCGTCGGGCACATCCAACAGACGGTCGGCTGGCAGCACCCCCATCGTGTCGAGGTCTTCCCGAAGGAACTGGGTCGGATAGCTGTCCGGCGAGACGCCGGTGGCCCACACGTCGGCAGCAGCCAATTCCACCTCGGTCATACCGGGCAAGGACGGCACCTGCGACGACGAGCCGACGCCGGGTAACCGGTCCGGGCGCTGGGTCGCCGCCGCGCCGGCCGCCCACAGCCCCTCGCGGCGGGTCACCGAAAAGCAGCCCAGCGCACCGGCGGTGGCCAACGCTTCGGTCTGCGGTACCGAAAGCTGCACCCGCCCAGTCAAATCCATAAGTGAGGTATACGGGCCGCCGGCGTCACGCGCATCGACGATGCGCTGGGCGAGCTCGCCACCGATATGGCGCACGGCCCCCAGCCCCAGCCGCACATCCAGACCGGAGTTCTCCAGCGTGGGATGCGCCAGGCTGGCGTTGACATCGGGCCCGTGCACCACGACCCCATGCCTTCGTGCGTCAGCGACCAGCGACTGCGGCGAGTAGAAACCCATCGGCTGGGCGCGTAGCAGTGCGGCGCAGAACGCTGCCGGATGGTGCAGCTTGAACCATGAGGAGTAGTACACAAGCGAAGCGAAACTCAGCGAATGACTCTCCGGGAAACCGAAATTAGCAAAGGCCTCCAACTTTTCATAGATCCGTTCGGCGATCTCGCCGGTGATGCCGTGTCGCTGGGCCATCCCTGCATAGAACCGATCCCGCAGCCGCCGCATCTTCTCGGTGGAGCGCTTGGACCCCATAGCCCGGCGCAGCTGGTCGGCTTCGGCAGCCGAGAAGCCCGCGCAGTCCACCGCCAGCTGCATGAGCTGTTCCTGGAACAGCGGCACCCCCAACGTCTTTCGCAGCGCGGGCTCCATCGACGGATGGTCGTAGGTAACGGGCTCCAGGCCGTTGCGGCGCTTGATATAGGGATGCACCGAGCCGCCCTGGATCGGTCCGGGGCGGATCAGCGCCACCTCGACCACCAAGTCGTAGAACACCCGCGGCTTGAGCCGCGGCAGGGTGGCCATCTGGGCGCGCGACTCCACCTGGAACACCCCGACGGAGTCGGCCTTCTGCAACATTTCGTAGACCGCCGGTTCGGCGAGGTCCAGGCGGGCCAGGTCGACCTCGATGCCCTTGTGCTCGGCGACCAGATCGATGACATAGTGCAGCGCCGAGAGCATGCCGAGGCCGAGCATATCGAATTTCACCAAACCGATTGCCGCACAGTCATCTTTGTCCCACTGCAGGACGCTGCGGTTCTCCATACGGGCCCACTCCACCGGGCACACGTCGGCGATCGGGCGGTCGCAGATCACCATGCCCCCGGAGTGGATGCCCATGTGCCGCGGCAGATTCTTGATCTGCGTCGCCAACTCGACGACCGGTCCCGGGATGCCCTCGACGTCCGGTGAATCGGCCCCGGAGTGCCAGTGGCTGATCTGCTTGCTCCAGGCATCCTGCTGCCCTTGGGAGAAGCCGAGTGCGCGAGCCATATCGCGTACCGCGCTTTTGCCCCGATAGGTGATGACATTCGCGACCTGCGCGGCGTAGTCGCGCCCATAGCGGTCGTAGACATACTGGATGGCCTTCTCCCGAAGGTCCGATTCGATGTCGATATCGATATCCGGCGGCCCGTCGCGGGCCGGGGACAGGAAGCGCTCGAAGAGCAATTCGTTGGCGATCGGGTCGACGGCGGTGACTCCCAATGCGTAGCAGACCGCGGAGTTGGCCGCCGATCCCCTTCCCTGACAGAGGATGTCGTTCTCTCGGCAGAACCGGGTGATGTCGTGGACCACCAGGAAATACCCCGGGAACTTCAACGCGGCGATGATGTCGAGCTCGCGCTCGATCTGGGCGTAGGCCTCCGGCGCCCCGGCCCGCGGCCCATAGCGCCGGGCGGCGCCGACCATCACCAGCTCCCGCAGCCAGCTGTCCTCGGTTTCACCGGAGGGGACATCTGGGTACGGTGGCAGCTGCGGCGCGATCAGCGCCAGTCCGAAGGCGCACTGCTCACCGAGATCGGCCGCGGCACTGACAGCTTCGGGATAGCGGGCGAACAGCCGGGCCATCTCGTCACCCGAGCGCAGATGCGAGCCGCCCAGCGGTGCCAGCCAGCCCGCCGCTTCGTCCAGTGACTGGCGTGCCCGGATCGCCCCCATGGCCATGGCCAGCCGGCCGCGACTGGGCTCGGCGAAATGAGCTGCGGTGGTGGCCACGACACCCACTCCGAACCGGGGAGCCAGCGCGGCAAGCGCGGCATTGCGTTCGTCGTCGAGCGGATCACCATGGCAACTGAGTTCGATGCTGACCCGATCGCGGCCGAAGCGGTCCACCAGGTCAGCCAGGGCCGCAGCGGCCGCCTGCGGGCCGCCCTCCGAAAGAGCTTGCCGGACATGACCTTTTCGGCACCCGGTCAGGATGTGCCAATGTCCGCCGGCGGCCTCGGTAAGCGAGTTGTAGTCGTAGCGGGGCTTGCCCTTCTCGCCACCAGCCAGGTGCGCGGCGGACAGCTGGCGAGACAGCCGACGGTAACCCTCCGGCCCGCGGGCCAGCACCAGCAGGTGCGGACCGGGCGGGTCGGGCAGCTCGGTGCGAGCGGTGTTACTCAGGGACAGTTCGGCACCGAACACAGTGCGCATGTCGAGTTCCTTGGCCGCCTCGGCGAATCGCACCACGCCGTAGAGGCCGTCGTGGTCGGTCAGCGCGATGGCCCGTAAGTCCAGCCGCGCCGCCTCCTCGACGAGCTCCTCCGGTGTGCTGGCGCCGTCGAGAAAGCTGTAGGCCGAATGCGCATGTAGTTCGGCGTAGGGCACGGCCGAACGCACCGGACGTTCACCGGGCGGCTCGTAAGGTTCCCGATGGCGCGACCAGGCCGGGCTGTCTCCGCCGTCAGTGTGCGACTCCCCCAGCGACAGGCCTGGCCGGCGAGGCTTGCCGTTGAGCACCCGCTCCATCTCCGACCAGCTCGGCGGCCCGTTGAACCAGCTCACCCCGATCAGGGTAATCGAACATATGTGCGAATGCGAGCCTCAATCTGGTCACGGCCACCTGTGTGTCCGGTATGTAAACGCCGCGTCGCGTGTAGCCGCGTGGTCGTTGGGGTAGCGAACAACGGGGCGGACGCGCACCCGCGTCCCGAAGAGAGGAGTTCCGGTGCACCTCAACATGCGCCACCAGGCCAGTGGGCTTTTTGTCGCTGGCTCAGTAGTGGCTCTGGCCATTGCTGGTTGTTCGAGCGGCACATCCGGTAGCAACTCGTCGGCGTCATCGACGTCCACGACCGGTGCCGCCGCCGTCAACACCGCCACCGCGGTCGTCGTCGACGGGCAAAATCAAAGCGTCAACGGTGCGGTCAGCTGCACCACATCCGGCGACAACATCACCATCGCCGTCGGCGATGCCACAACTGGCGTCGGTGCGATCGTCACCACCGCCAATCCACCAATCGTGCATTCCGTCGGACTGGGCAACGTCAACGGCGTGATGTTCGGCTACTCGGATGCCGCGACCGGTCAAGGCAACGTCCAAGCGACTCTCAACGGCAAGACGTACGACATCACGGGTACTGCAACCGGTGTGGACACCGCCAATCCGCAACAGCCCGTCAGTAAGTCATTCGAACTCCGCGTCACCTGCCCTTAGAGGAAGAAGCCAAACATGTACCTGAAACGAACGACCGGAGCGACGGCGGTTGCCGTCGGTATCGGCATAGCAACAGCGTTGACCGGAGTGGGATCAGCGGCCGCGGCGCCGTGCGACCAACCCAACCAGGCCAGCTGCCAACCTGGCCCTGGCGGCGGCCAGCAGGGCGGCCCCGGGCAGGGTCCGCAGAACAGTGGCCCGCAGAACAGTGGCCCGCAGAACGGCGGACAGCAGGCACCGCAGTCGAGCGCTCCTGCGCCGCAACAGAACAACCCCCACCAGCCTGACCAGAACAATTCGCCGCAGCCTCAGCAGGGCAACCCGCCCCAGAACGACCAGGACAATTCACACCAAGGTCCGCAAGGGAATCCGCCGCAGAACCCACAGGGCGGTCCCAACAACCAGCAGGGCAACCAGCCAGGCGGTCCCAATAACCAGCAGGGCAATGGACCTGGGGGACAGAACAATCAACCCGGCGGCCCCAACGACCAACACGTCAACCAGCCAGGCGGCCCCAACGACCAACACGGCAACCAGCCAGGCGGTCCCAACGACCAACACGGCAACCCGCCAGGCGGTCCCAACGATCAACACGGCAACCCGCCGGGCGGTCCTGACGACCAACACGGTGGTCCCAACGGAGGCCCGCCCCCGCAACCACCCCACCAGCCCTGGGCTCCGAGTGGACACTTCGACCGGGGCAATGCCCAAGTCGGCGGCCCCATTGACGCGCCGCACGGCTTCAGCACTCCCGACAACGGGGCCCCGCCGCCGCCGCCCGAGCACGCGCTGGGCTGGAATGACGGCCCGGCTCCCGGCGGGCCGCCGCCGAACTGGGACGGTCCGCCGCCGGCCGGCGGATGGAACGGCCCGCCGCCCCCTGGCGGCTGGAACCGTCACTATGACGCTCCGCAGCAGCGCGATATCGCCGCGGCTCGAGCAGATTTCGGTCCGTTCAACTACAACGGCTACGTCGCCACTCCGATCTTCAACCCCGTAGCCGGCGGTTGGGGCTTCTGGTTCTTCGGCGTCTGGATTCCGTTGTTCTGACGGGTACCGCATGACAACATTCCGGCGCCGGGGATTTCCCGGCGCCGGAATTGTGCGGTAGGGGCCACGGAAGCATGTCCAGAAGTGGCAAAACTCGCCAACAGCTCGGCGCAGCCTGTAAAGCTGCCCTGAGGAACACGCCCGTCGTCCGCTGCTCGCCGCAGCCACACTGACCACCGCCGCCGCGCTGGCTCTGTCGCCTGTTTCGATCGCACCTCCTCAGCTGCACGCGCCTGCCGGTCTGTGACCAGGCGGTTCACCTCGCCGACTCCTGGCCCGACTGGCTCACCGACACGGTCACGAGCGTGGTCCAACTCGGCGGATTGTTCCTCGGTGCCGATAGCACCTTCCCGCTCACCGATCCGACCATTCCGCTCGCGCCGATCGGCACGCAGCCGTGTCGAACCAATTCGTCTACCTGGCGCAACTGTTCGGCGGCCAGGGGAACCAGATTCCCGGCGAAATCGCGGCCCATCTGACGGCCGTAGTGACAATCGCTGCCAATCTCGGCAGCTAGCGCGACTCGATAGCACGACACTGGCCCTGCGCTGCCAATTGATTGTCATTTATGGCAAATATCTAGGAGATGGCTGGATGCTCCGGTATAGCTAGTATTCGATGGATTCCGAGCATGGAATTGAAGCCGACAAAGCCCGCGTCGACCCCGACCCGATGAGTGGAGAAAGTCCTTATGGAACACGCTGCCCGCCGCCCTCTATCGACCCTGGCCGCACTGACCACAGCCAGCGCACTGGCCCTGACACCTCTCGCGGTCGCACCACCCGAATTGCATTCGCCGAGTATCTCGGCAGCGCACATCTCTGATCAGACAGTTCAGCTCACTGGTGCCTGGTCTTCCTTGATTACCGGCACCGTCACGGCGGTCATCGACCTCGGCAGTACGTACATCGGGGACGACAGCACCTACCCCTTGCCCTTCCCGACCATTCCGTTCGCTCCAATTGCCACGCAGCTCGTCCTCAACCAGCTGATTTACCTCGGCCAGCTGTTAACCGGCAAAGGCGCCGAGATCCCTGGCGAAATCACTAATCACGTGGACAACGTGGTGGACACTGTTTCTCTGATATCCGGAGTGCTGCCAGGGATCATCCTCAGCCAACTGGAGACACCAGCTCGTGCCGTCAACCTGGCAGTCGAGTCGATCAGCTCCGCGTCCAACCCGCTGATCGGGCTACTCGACGCACCTGCGGTGTTCTTGGACGAAGTGCTCAACAGCCAATACGGGCTGTTCGGCAACAACGGTCCGATCGCGGTTCCGATCATCATCCGCAACCTGCTGGCCAAGGCCATCGATCCGCCATTGCCCGGCTGGCTGTCCAACGTTCTTCAGCCCGGCAAGACACAGAGCGCAGCGGTACTGACTCCGAAGGCGTCGTCAACGACGGTCACGTTGAAGGTGCCCGCGGCGTCCTCCGCTCGGTCCGGATCCACATCGTCGAGCACCGCCGGAAGTTCTCGAAAAGCCTCCGCCAAGGCGAGTACCAGCGGAACAGGAACCGGGCACAGCAAGCGCAGTTAGGCCGCCACACAGCCGATGAGGTACTGACGCGCACACGGGCCTTCCCGCGTGCGCGTCAGTCATTTCACGGGCCAGCAATTTTGACTCTGCTGACAGTGGGGCAGAACGGTAAATACGGCGCGGTTGGCTGGATGAGCGTTCGCAGCGGAGTCCCAGCTTGGGGGAATGGGCGACGAGCCTCGTCGACCCCGCCGCCCGATGACTAACGGGGGCGCGCCGAGTCAACCCTTGTGACGGAACCCGACGACAAGGAGCCTCGTATGTCCGCCCTGCCCCCGGTAGTCGACCAACAGACCTGGCGCGCCGCGCTCGACGACCTGCGCGCGCGAGAAAAGGCCGCCACCCGTGAACTCGACGCCATCGCCGCGCAACGCCGGCGACTGCCGATGGTCCGAATGCCCGACTACACCCTGATCGGCGCCGACGGGGCCGTCTCGCTGGCCGACGTGTTCGACGGGCGTTCGCAACTGATCGTCTACAACCACATGTGGACCGATGGCGAGGAGTGGCAGTGCCCGGGATGCACCGGGTTCACCTCGCAGTTCACCCGGCTGGAATTCCTGGACAGCTACGACGCCCGATTCGTCATCGTCACCAACGGACCGATCTCAGAAGCTTTGGCGTACAAGGCCAGAGTCGGCAACGCGATGGACTGGTACTCGTCATCGGACAGCACGTTCGGCGCCGACGTCGAAGCCGGGCCGGGTGAGGGATTCGGGGTGAACGTGTTCCTGCGTGACGGCGACGGCTACGTGTACAGAACCTGGCACACCAACGGCCGTGGTACCGAACAACTTAGCCACTCATTCGCCCTCATCGACGTGCTGCCGTGGGGTCGTCAGGAGGAGTGGCAAGACTCCCCCGACGGATGGCCGCAACGGCCGACATATTCGGGGTGGGCAGGCTCTGCCGACATTGCGCGCGCATACGGCGAAAGCCCTACGCTGCACACGTGACATCGACTCCAGACCCGTCCGTACATGCCGCCGAACCGCACGTCGGGGCGATCGGTAGCAAACTCAACTGGCTGCGCGCCGGGGTACTCGGCGCCAACGACGGTATCGTCTCCGTCGCCGGAATCGTCGTCGGTGTGGCCGCCGCCACCCTGGACCGCGCGCCGATCTTCACCGCGGGCACGGCGGGGCTGGCCGCCGGGGCGCTGTCGATGGCGCTCGGCGAGTACGTGTCGGTCAGCGCGCAGCGCGACACTGAGAAGGCGCTCCTGAAAAAGGAGCGCACCGAGCTGGACACCCAGCCCGCGGCCGAACTCGACGAACTCGCCGCGCTCTATGAAGCCAAAGGGCTGTCGCCGGCAACGGCGCGCACCGTCGCCGAGGAACTCACCGACCACGACGCGTTCGCCGCGCACATCGACATCGAACTGGGCATCGACCCCCAGGAACTGACCAACCCGTGGCAGGCCGCCATCTCCTCGGCGATCGCGTTTACCGTGGGTGCGTTGCTGCCGCTGCTGGCGATCCTGTTGCCGCCGCCGGCGCTGCGCATTCCGATCACCGTCGCCGCAGTTCTCATCGCCCTGGCGGTCACCGGCTTGATCAGCGCCCGCCTCGGTGGCGCCGACGCCAAACGCGCAACGGTGCGGGTGCTCATCGGCGGCGCACTGGCCATGGCGATCACGTTCGCCATCGGCCACCTAGTCGGCGGCGCCGTGGGTTAGCTGTATTCGGCTGTGCCGTCGTCGAGCACGATCCGCGTGTTTGCGCCGTCGGGGCCACTGGCCTCGGTGCGGTAGACCGCTCTTCCGGGCTCGGTGCGCCAGATCGAGGTCGTGAGGGTTTCACCGGGGAATACCGGCGCCGAGAACCGCGCACTGACGGCGGTGAGTTTCGCAGAGTCATTGCCGGCAAGCTCGGAAAGCAGTGCCCGCCCGGCGAATCCGTAGGTGCACAGCCCGTGCAGGATCGGCCTGTCGAAACCGGCCAACTCGCGGGCGAACCACGGATCGCTGTGCAGCGGGTTGCGGTCACCGGAGAGCCGGTAGATCAACGCCTGGTCGTCCCGGGTCGGCATCGAGATGCGGGCGTCGGGCTCGCGGTCAGGGAACTCCGGAGCGGCGGGTCGCTGACCGGGCTGTCCGCCGAAGCCGCCCTCGCCGCGGATGACGGCGGTCGACAGTGTCTCGGCGATCAACTTGCCGGTCGCCGGATCGGTGCCCTTGCCGCGCATCACGATGATCGCGTTTTTGCCCTCACCCTTGTCCTGGATGTCGGCGACTTCGGAGACCACCGACAGCTCACCGGAGGCGGGCAGCGGCGCATGCAAGCGGATCTCCTGTGAACCGTGCAGCAGCATGCCCCAGTTGAACGAGCCCACCTTGGTGGCGGCCCCGAATGCCGGGCAGCAGATGACGGCGAAGGTCGGCAGCACCTGCTGGGCGATGTCGTGGCTGTTGTCGGTGGTGAATGGCAGGTCGTCGGTGCCCGCGCCCACCCCGAGGGCGTAGAGCATGGTGTCGCGGTCGGTCCACTGATAGGGCTGAGCGTCGGTGACAGCTCCGATTGCCGTGGGGTCGATGGGCATTGCCGCACTCCTGGGGTCGTGGATGGAGAAACTCCATCGTCGCACTGCGCCAATTGCACCCAACACAGCGGTCGAAAGGGCAGGCTAGAACCATGCATGCTTCCCGCGCCCGGGCCGTCGTCGCGACCGTCGCCGCTTTGTTGGCAGCCGTGCTCGTCGCCTCCTGCAGTTCGTCCACGCCGAGCGAGCGCACGATCACGCTGACGTTCATCCGTCACGCGGAGTCGGAGGCCAACGCGAACGGCATCATCGACACCTCGGTGCCAGGGCCGGCGCTGACACCGACCGGGCAGCAGCAGGCCGCAGCCGCGGCCGGCCGGTTGGAAAGCAACAAGTACGACGGCATCTACGCCTCGGAGATGGTCCGCACCCAGCAGACCGCGGCACCGATGTCCACCGCGCTCAACGAACAGGTCACCGTGCTGCCCGGCCTCAATGAGATCTCCGCCGGCTGGTTCAACGGCGGCAAGGCCGACAAGGCCGCCATCACCTACATGGTGGCCCCGGCCGACTGGCTGCGCGGCGACACCAGCTTCCGCATCCCGGGATCGGTCAGCGGCACCGACTTCAACGCGAAGTTCACCGGGGCGGTGCAACGCATCTACGAGAGCGGCAACAACAAGCCGGTCGCATTCTCCAGCGCCGCCTCGATCACGTTGTGGACACTGATGAACGCGCGCAACGCCAAGGACAGCCTGGCGACCGATCACCCGTTGCCCAACACCGGCCGGGTGGTGCTGACCGGCAACCCCGCGATCGGGTGGACGCTGGTGGACTGGGACGGCATCACCCAGTTCTGAAATCGCCGCTGACGTGGGCGCATGTAGCTGCATCGGAGTGGTTTAGGGAGCGACTTGCGTCGACCCATTGACCTCGGCGCGATCGGCGATCGAAGATGACCCATGCGTTATGTCGTTACCGGCGGTACCGGGTTTCTTGGCAGCCGGATCGTGGCCGGCCTGCTCGACCACTCCGTCGACGCCGAGGTGTGGGTGACCGTCGACGATCCGCCGGCGCAGGCCCGGTTCGCACAGCAGGCCGCGGACTGGGGTGATCGGGTACATGCGCTATCGGGCGACAGCACGCCGGTGCGCCCCGACCACGTCGTGAACTGCCGATCCGCCGACACTGAGGCAGCACTCGAGCTCAGCCGCCAAGCGGCAGCCATACTGCACCAGCTGTCCTCGGTCGCGGTGGCAGGCGATTTCGCCGGGGAGTACACCGAGGACGATTTCGATGTCGGCCAGCAACTGCCCAGCCGCAGCCATCAGGCGGCGTTCGACGCCGAGCAGCTGGTCCGTTCGACGTCCGATGTGCGGTTCCGGATCTATCGCACCGGGGTGATCGTCGGCGACTCATGCACTGGCGAGACCGAGCGCATCACCGGGCCGTACCACGTCTTCGGACTGCTGGCCCGTCTTTCCGGGCTCCCGTCGGTGACGCCGGTCTTGATGCCCGACGTCGGCCGGATCAACGTCGTCCCGGTTGACTACGTCGTCGCTGCACTGATCGAGCTGATGCACTCCGAGGACCGCGACGGGCAGACCTTCCACCTGACCGCGCTCGAATCGGTCGGGCTGCGCCAGATCTACCGGGCCGTTGCCCGCTGCGCCGAATTGCCGCCCCTGCGGGGCGGGTTGCCCCGCAGGGTGATCAATCCTCTACTCGTGGCGCGCGGGCGGACAAAGGTGTTGCGGGACATGGCAGTAACACAGCTCGGCGTGCCACCTGAGGCCATCGACAGCCTCGAGACCGCTGCGGTATTTCGTTCCGAGTACACCCGAGAAGCGTTGAGCGCCGGGAGAATCGAACCTCCATCGTTCGAGTCCTACGCTCCCGCGTTGTGGCGCTACTGGGCCGAGCATCTCGATCCCGGGCTCAATCGGTCGGATGATCCGGACGGCCCGCTCGTGGGCAGGCACGTGATCATCACCGGCGCATCCAGCGGCATCGGCCGGGCCTCGGCGGTGGCGGTGGCCGCGCGGGGCGCCACGGTATTCGCCTTGGCGCGCAACGGCGCAGCGCTGGAGGAGCTCGTCGCGGAGATCACCGCTGACGGCGGCCGGGCATTCGCCTTCAGCTGCGATGTCACCGATACCGAGTCCGTCGACGCAACGATCGCCGAAATCCTCGGCCGCTTCGGCCATGTCGACTATCTGGTCAACAACGCCGGCCGCTCGATTCGGCGCTCGGTGAGTGCCTCCACCGACCGGTTGCACGACTACGAGCGAGTAATGGCCGTCAACTACTTCGGCGCGGTGCGCATGGTGCTGGCACTGCTGCCGCACTGGCAGGCGCGCCGATTCGGTCACGTGGTCAACGTGTCCAGCGCCGGGGTGCAGGCCCGCAATCCCAAGTACAGCGCGTATCTGCCGACCAAGGCCGCACTTGATGCGTTCACCGATGTGGTCGCCTCGGAGACCCTGTCGGACAACATCACGTTCACCACGATCCATATGCCGTTGGTGAAGACACCGATGATCGCGCCGTCTGGGCGCCTCAACCCGGTGCCTCCGATCAGTGCCGAACATGCGGCGGCGATGGTGGTGCGCGGGCTGGTGGACAAACCAGTGCGGATCGATACGCCGCTGGGGACCTTGGCCGACGCCGGCCAGTACTTCACGCCGAAGTTGGCTCGCCGGGTGCTGCACCAGCTCTACCTGGGCTACCCGGACTCGGCGGCCGCACGCGGTGAGGTCCCGCGGGCTTCGGCTCCGGGCCCGCGCCGGCCGGCGGTGCGGCTTCGCACACCGCGCCCGGTCAAACGAGTCGTGCGGCTGGTGCCCGGCGTGAACTGGTGAGCTGAGCTAAATTCCGCGCGAGACTCAGCGGCAGGCGGGGCAGCCACTTATCCTGACCGCATGACGACGGGTTGGCAGCTACTATGGCGGCCCGCCAAGCACGAGGTCATCGCATCCGCGCTGTCCGACAGCGAAACCTCTGGCGTGGTGATCACCGGCGCTGCCGGAGTCGGCAAGACCACCCTGGCCCGCTCAGTCACCGCGTCGCTACCGGGCCGCACCCGCTGGGCCGCGTGCACCACCTCGTCGAGCAGCATCCCGCTCGGAGTGTTCGCCCAGTGGGTCAAACCCACCGACGCGCGGGATCCGATCGAACTGCTGGTCTCGGCACGCGAGTCCCTGCTGGCCGACGGGCCCGCGGTGATCGGCGTCGACGACGCTCACCTGCTCGACCAGTTATCGGCCACCCTGCTGCACCAGATCGCGGTGGAACGCACCGGGTCGATCGTTGCGACGGTACGCAGCGGCGAAGCCGTGCCCGATTCGGTGATGACGCTGTGGAAGGACGGCTATCTGCGTCGCATCGACTTGGAGCCGTTCAGCAGGGGTGAATGCGTCTCCTTGGTGGAGTCGGTGCTGGGCGGCACCCTGGAGGAGTTGAGCGCCAACGTCATCTGGACACAGTCCGGAGGCAACCCGCTGTTCCTGCGGCACATGGTCGAGGCGGCGTTGGAAGCCGGCACCCTGAGCGAGGTCAACGGCGTCTGGCAGTTGCGCGGGGCGACGACGGTGTCGTCGGGACTGGCCACCCTGCTCGAGAACCGGTTCGACAGCACCGACCCCGAAGCTGTCACGGTGCTGCGCCTGCTGGCGCTGTGTGAACCGCTGGACATCAACGCGCTGGTGGAGCTCGCCGGCGAGCAGGCCATCGATGCGGCCGAGAAGGCGCATCTGATCCGGATCGACCGTGCCGGACCAGACCTGCACGCGCGGATCAGCCATCCGCTCTACGGTGACGTGGTACGGCGGCAGATCGGCACGGCGTCAGCCCGCATGCTGCGCGGTCAGATCGTCACGGTCCTCAACCGGCACACGCCGACGTCGGCAGCCGGCCGGATCCGGGTCGCCCAGCTGTATCTGGACAGCGATCAGACCGCCGACACCGGCCTGCTGGTCACGGCGGCCAAAGACGCAGTGTCGCTTGCGAATGCACCGCTGGGTGAACGGCTGGCGCGCACCGCATTCGAACGTGAGCACGGAATGCAAGCAGCACACCTATTGTCCAGGGCGCTGATGTGGCAGGGCCGTCCCGATGAGGCCGACGAGGTCCTGGCCGAGTTCGACCCTGACGATCTCGACGAGGGTCAGCTGGTGCTGTGGGGTATCCCCCGGGCGTCGATCGTGTTCTGGTCGCTCGGCGAGGCCGCCCGTGCTCGAGAGGTGATGGAGTTGCTGCGGCGTCGGGTGAGCAACCCGATACTGCGGCCGATGGTCGACGCTGCCGACGCTGCGTTCACGATTTTCGAGAACCGGCTGTCCGAAGGTATGGCAATGGCCGAGGCGGTGTTGGCCAATCCCGGCGCACCGAAACAAGCGGTGGAGACGGCTGCGTTCGCGGCCGGTCTGGCGATGCCGTTGGCCGGCCGCGGCGGCGACTTCATCGACATCGCCGAGCGCTCCTTCGACGCGCAGAAGTCCACCGACGGCCTGATTCGGATGCTCGCCCGATACGGCGAGGTACTGGCCTTGGTGTACACCGGCGAACTGGACGAGGCCGAAAAGCACGCGGTGGCATATGGCGAGTTCTCGTCGTCCGGCGAGTTTCTGGGATGGGCGGTCGCCAAGATGATGACCGCACTCGTGGCGACGTCTCGCGGCAGGTTCGCCGAGGCGATCCCGACCACCAAGCAGGCACTGGCCGCGCTCAACGCCGAGACCTCACTGCCGTGGCGGCTGCCCGGCCGGCTTCTGCTGGCCCGCGCCTATGCCGGCTCGGGCCGGCCCGACGAGGCCGACCGGCTGTTGACGGAGGCCGCCGAACATTCCGGACCCACGGTGGCGTTATTCGACCCGCAAGTGTTGGCCGTCAAGGCCTGGATCGCCGCGGCGCGGGGCTCTGCGCGCCGGGGCGTCGAGCTGTCCCGCGCGGCCGCCGACGCGGCTCACCGCAGCGGCCAGTTCGCCGTGGAGGCCGAGGCGTTGCACGACGCGGCGCGGTTCGGCGACCGCAAGGTGTCCCACCGCCTGCAATCTCTGGCGGCGGTCGTCGACGGGCCGCTGCCGCAGTTGTATGCCCGGCACGCCGCCGCCGTGGCCGACTCCGACGCCGGTGCGCTCGACGCGGTCAGCATCGATTTCGAAGAGGCCGGGGTGTTGTTGTCGGCCGCCGACGCCGCCGCACAGGCAGCCGGGATCCATGAGCAACGCAATGCGCGGCGTCGGGAGATCGAATCAGTCACCCGCGCAATGCGTCTGGCGGCATTGTGTGGAGGTGCCTCCTCCCCCGCGATTCGGGCTGCGGCGCGACCCCTGCCGGTGACCGCGCGTGAGCTCGAGGTCGCCGAGCTGGTCGCCGCCGGTTCGTCGAACCGCGAGATCGCCGAGCGGCTATCGGTTTCGGTCCGCACCGTCGAGGGCCACGTATATCGGGCCTGCCTGAAACTCGGTGTGTCCGATCGCGATGGCCTGGCCGCGATCATCCGAGAAGGTGGCCCGCGCCGTCACCTGGGTTGAAAGCCAGACGGGTATCGTTACCACGGTGAGCGTCGGGGAAGACCAGGCTTCTGCGCTGCCCGTTTTCGCCGATGTGGACACCGGCGTCGACGACGCGATGGCACTGGTGTATTTGCTGGCCAGCTCCGACGCGAACCTGGTCGGAATCGCCTCCACCGGTGGCAATGTCGACGTGGATCAGGTGTGCCGCAACAACCTCGGGCTACTCGAACTGTGCGGGGCCACCGCCATTCCGGTATCCCGGGGCGCCGACCAACCATTGAGCGCCGCGATGCGCACCGCCGAAGACACCCACGGCCCGGCCGGGCTGGGCTATGCCGAACTTCCGCTACACCAACGCGAACTCACCGGTTACGACTCGGCCGAGGCGTGGGTGCGCGCCGCCCACGCCATGCCCGGCGAACTGATCGGCCTGGTCACCGGTCCGCTGACCAATCTGGCACTGGCCGTGCGTGATGAGCCCAACCTGCCGTCGCTGTTGCGGCGACTGGTCATCATGGGTGGCTCCTTCGACTATCGCGGTAACACCACCCCGGTGTCAGAGTGGAACATCAGCGTCGACCCGGAGGCCGCAGCCGAGGTCTTCGATGCGTGGGGGCGGGCCGCGGATGCCAAAGTGATTCAGCAGCATCAGCTTCCGATCGTGTGCGGGCTGAACCTGACCGAGAACATCATGTTGACGCCGACGCTGCTGAGCCGGCTGGCCGCCGCATCGGGGGCGACCACGACGGCTATGAGCGTGCTCGATTCCCGGGGCACGCGCTCGACCGCCGACAACACGTTGATCCGCACGCTCGAGGATGCGATGCGGTTTTACTTCGAGTTTCATTTCGATCAGGGCGAAGGTTTCCTGGCTCACCTGCACGACCCCCTGGCAGCCGCGGTGGCTCTGGATCCCAGCCTGGTCCAGACCCGGGCCGCCACGGTCGACGTCGAGCTCACCGGGACCCTGACCCGCGGCATGACCATCGCGGACTGGAGCCATCGGTGGGGCCGGGAATCGAACGCGCACGTCGGTGTCGGGGTCGATCCGGCGGCGTTCTTCGACCGGTTCATCGAACGGGTCGGCCCGTTTGCACGTCGGCTGCAAGCCGACAGATAACCAGCGTGGCTGCAAGCCGACAGATAACCAGCGTGGCTGCAAGCCGACAGATAACCAGCGTGGCTGCAAGCCGACATGTAGGCGGTGTCGCCGGCTCATTCGTAGACGCCTTCCAGATACCACCGGCGCTGCCGGTAGCACAGCAGCAGCGCGGCTCCCGGCTCACCGGGCCGGGTGTCCACCAGCACCTGTGCGCGTGCCGTCCGGCCGGCCCTGGACTGTTCGCCCTGATCCCACCAGCGTTCGTCCACCGGCCACGGCCCGGCCCACCAGCTCAGCGCGCCCCGATAGTGGGGGCCCGCACCGTCCAAACTCGCCGGTTCGGCAGTGAACATCCCGCGCCCAGTCACCCGCACCGGGTTTCCTTGGGCATCAAGCAATTCCACTGGATCGTCGAGGATCACCGCCGGGGCGGGCTCGGGCAGCTGGCCGGGCCAGGGCCGGTACGGGTCGGCCCGCGGTACCAACTCGTCGCCGAGCGGTGTCAAGGTGATGCGCTCGGCTGGACCGCGACCGCCGGACAACACCGGCAGCTGGACAGCTTCCTGGCCCAGCAACCCCTGCACCCGGACAAGCGCCCGGCGGGCCCGCAAGCGATCCTGCTCCCCGACACCGCCCCACAGCGGAAGCTGAAGCGCTTCTGCGGAAACAACTTCCACCGGCTGCAGCCGCAACACCGTCACCGGCGAGTTCGGCCGGTCGTCCGGGTTGCGCCGATTGAGCCAGCCGTCGAGCTGCCAGCGCACCCGGTCGGCGGTGGCGTCCTCGGTCAGCGGTTCGGCACACCGCCAAACCCGGGTCAGCTCACCGCCTCCCGCAGTGAGGGCGTGGATGGCCAATCGGGTGCATCCCACACCCGCCGCCTCCAGGCTGCGATGCAGGGCGCCGGCCAGTGACCGGCCGGCGAATGCGGCCGCGTCGACCCGGTCGACCGGCGGCTCGCAGTGCAGGACCGCATCGAGGTCGGCCGCCGGCTCACGACCGGACGGCCCGCGCGCCGGTTCACCGCGGGCGAAGCGGTGCGCTGCCACCGCGTCGGCCCCGAACCGGGAAGCCACATCGCTACGGGACAAAGCCGCGAACTGACCAAGATTACGGATACCCATGCGCCACAACAGATCCGCCAATTCTTCCCGGCCTGGGCCGGACAGGCTGGGCTCGGCGGACAGCTGGCGGATGGACAACGCCGACAGAAACGCCGCGTCCCCCCCGGTTTCGATCATCCGGCCGGCGCGCGCGGCGAAGACAGCCGTCGGCAACTGGTCGGCAATCCCCACCTGGCATTCGGCACCCGCGGCGGCGACAGCGTCGACCAGCCGCTCGGCGGCGGCCGGTTCGGAACCGAAGTAGCGCGCCGCGCCGCGAACCGACAACACCAGCAGTCCTGGCCGCAGCACCTCGGCGCGGGGCACCACCTCGTCGACCGCCGCCGTCACCCCCTCGAAGTAGCGGGCGTCGCGGGCCGGGTCAGCGGTGACCACATGCAACTGCGGGCATCGCGCCTGCGCCTCGCGCCGGCGCAGAGTACGGCGTACCCCAGCCGCGCGGGCCGCCGCCGAGCAGGCGATCACCCGGTTGGCCAGGGTGACCGCGACCGGGGCTGTCGCCGGCAGACCGGCCGCCGCGGCGGCGGCGACCGCCGGCCAGTCCATGCACCAGATCGCCAGCGCGCGGCCGGTCATTCAGCCCACCCGGGACCGGGTCACGCGGCCATGCGCCCGGACGGACAACCGCACTCGGCTGATCCGTCCGGAACCCGGCACTGCCGCACCGCCGCGACCAGCGGTGGTCTCATAGCCGCTCACTCGCGCATCCAGGCGCATCGTCGCGCCCTGCCAATCCCCCCGCGCAACCAGCAGAGTGCAACCTTTCTGCCTGGCCCGGGCCACCACCGCTCTGGCGCGGGTGGCGGTCACCGTCCCGCCGGCCAGGCCGAGTACCACCAGATCCATCCCGTCCATCAGCACCGCGGCCACCTCGACGGGATCGGTGCCGGGGTCGGGGATCACCGCCAGCCGACTCAGGTCCGCGCCCATCTCCGCGGCGGCCAGCAGGCCGAAGTCCGGCAGCCCGACAACGGCCACATGCCCACCGCCGGCGGTTACCGCCGCGGCCATGCTCACCGGCAGCGAGCGGGCCCCCGACACCACTGCGACCACACCGCGCGGCAACCCTTTCGGCAGCGGCCCAGCCAGCGATTCGGGAATCTCTAGCAAACTCTCCGAGGCCGGAATCGCCTCATTTGCCACATCCGCAACAGGCCCGGCGACACCGACTTTCCCGGACACCGCCGCCATCTGGCGCCTAAGCTGTTGTAGCTGTTCAGCACGGTCAAGTTGTCGTTTTTCCAGGGCAATCGCCGCCGTCATCGCCCACCTCCAGCTGCGATCCGCGTTCACTGTGTTCGAATGTATGTTCGATACCCGAGTAAACACCCCCCCGCCGACAGCGTCAAGCGGGAGTCGCTCCCCCGAACGGGGCCGAAAACGCACCTGGCACGATGCAGGCATGACGAACATCGAACAGGCTGAGAAGGTCGCCCACGGCGCCGGCTTTGTTGCCGCGCTCGATCAGAGTGGCGGTAGCACCCCCAAGGCACTGAAGCTCTACGGCATCGCCGAGGACGCCTACTCCGGCGACGAGCAGATGTTCGATCTGGTGCACGAGATGCGCACCCGGATCATCACCAGCCCGAGCTTCAACGGGGATCGGATCATCGCCGCGATCCTGTTCGAGATGACCATGGACCGCGAGATCGAGGGCCGCCCGACCGCCGACTATCTGTGGAACGTCAAGAAGGTCGTGCCGATCCTCAAGGTCGACAAGGGTCTTGAGGCCGAGAACGACGGCGCTGCGTTGATGAAGCCCATCAGCGGCCTGAACGAGCTGCTGGCCCGCGCGGTCGACAAGGGCATCTTCGGCACCAAGATGCGCTCGGTCATCACGCTGCCCGGCGCCGGACTGGACGCGGTGGTCGACCAGCAATTCGAGGTGGCCCGCCAGATCCTGGGCGCCGGACTCGTGCCGATCATCGAGCCGGAGGTCGACATCCACAGCCCCAAGAAGGGCGAGGCCGAAGAACAGCTCAAGGCCGCAATCCTGAGTCGCCTCAACGCCCTCGGCCCCGAAGAGCAGGTGATGCTCAAGCTCACCCTGCCCGACACCGACGACCTCTATCGCGAGTTTGTCGAGCATCCCAAGGTGATGCGGGTGCTGGCCCTGTCCGGCGGCTACTCCCGCACCGAGGCCTGCGAGCGGCTGGCCCGCAACCACGGCGTCATCGCCAGCTTCTCAAGGGCGCTGACCGAGGGGCTGACCGCGCAGCAGAGCGACGACGCGTTCGACAAGACCCTCGACGAAGCGATCGCCGAAATCGCTGCCGCCTCAGGGACTTAGTCCCTCCCACGTCCTACTCCCACTCGATGGTGCCGGGGGGCTTGCTCGTGACATCGAGCACCACCCGGTTCACCTCGGGCACCTCGTTGGTGATACGCGTGGAGATGCGCTCCAGCACCTCATAGGGCACCCGCGTCCAGTCGGCCGTCATGGCGTCCTCACTGGACACCGGCCGCAGCACGATCGGATGGCCGTAGGTGCGTCCGTCGCCCTGCACACCGACCGAACGGACGTCGGCCAGCAGCACCACCGGGCACTGCCAGATCTGGCCGTCCAGACCGGCTGAGGTCAGCTCCTCGCGGGCGATCAGGTCGGCACGGCGCAGCGTGTCCAGCCGCGACGCCGTCACCTCGCCGACGATCCGGATACCCAGCCCGGGCCCCGGGAAGGGCTGGCGGGCAACGATTTCCTCCGGCAAGCCGAGCTCCCGGCCCACCGCTCGGACCTCATCCTTGAACAGCAGCCGCAGGGGTTCGACGAGCTTGAACTTCAGATCTGCCGGCAGACCGCCAACATTGTGGTGGCTCTTGATGTTTGCCGTCCCCGTACCACCGCCGGACTCGACGACGTCGGGATACAGGGTGCCCTGAACCAGGAATTCGACCTCTCCAGTCGGCTTCTCGGGCGAGCGCTCGTCGGCAGGGCCGCCGTCGGCCACGATGTCACGCACCGCCCCCTCGAATGCGCGGATGAACTCGCGGCCGATGATCTTGCGTTTACCTTCGGGATCGTGAACACCCGTAAGTGCTTGCAGGAAACGCTCTTCGGCGTCGATCGTGACCAGCTTGGCACCTGTCGCGGCGACGAAATCCCTTTGTACCTGTTCACGCTCCCCAGCGCGTAACAGTCCGTGGTCGACGAACACACAGGTCAGCCGGTCTCCGATAGCCCGCTGGACCAGCGCAGCGGCCACCGCAGAGTCGACGCCGCCGGACAATCCGCAGATCGCATGAGCGTCGCCGATCTGTTCGCGCACCTGCTCAATCAGGCTCTCGGCGATGTTGGCCGGCGTCCACGCGGCGTCGATCCCGGCGAAGTCGTGCAGGAATCTGGTCAAAATCTGCTGGCCGTGGGGGGTGTGCATGACCTCGGGGTGGTACTGCACCCCGGCCAGCCGCCGGGCCCGGTCCTCGAACGCAGCGACCGGTGCTCCGGAGCTGACGGCCACCACCTCGAACCCGTCCGGTGCGGAGGTGACCGCGTCGCCGTGGCTCATCCAGACCGGCTGCTTGCCGGGCAGGCCTGAATGCAGTTCGCCGCCAAGCACTTCCAGTTCGGTGCGTCCGTATTCGCTGGTGCCCGTGCGCGCGACGGTCCCGCCGAGCACCTGAGCCATGGCCTGAAAGCCGTAGCAGATGCCGAACACCGGCACGTCGAGGTCGAATACGGCCGGGTCCAGCTGAGGGGCGCCGTCGGCGTACACACTGGCCGGCCCACCGGATAGGACGATGGCCTGCGGATCCTTGGCCTTGATCTCCTCGACGGTCGTGGTGTGCGGGATGACCTCGGAGAACACCCGGGCTTCCCGGACTCGCCGGGCGATCAGCTGGGCGTACTGGGCACCGAAGTCGACCACCAAGACGGGACGAGGCGATGAGGATGTCACGGATCGAGTCTAGTGCGGCGGATCGGCCGACCCGCCGCACCGCCGCAGGTAGCCTTTCGCTGATGAAAGCCCTGCCCGCCGCGGTGACCGTCGCCGTGGCCGCACTGGCGCTGCGCCGCTACTTGTCGGGCCGCGACGGCCTCTCCGCCGTACCCGCCGAGCTGCGCAGCCCGCTGCTGCCGATGTTGGCCGTCGACACCACCACGCGGTCGTTGAAGGTCACCAGACTGGCCGGCCGCATCCCGATCCCGCCAGGCGCTGGGGTCACCCTGGCCAAGCGCGTGGTAGCCGGGCGACTAGTGCTCGTGCTGACGCCCACAAACAGAAGTTCGGCGGCGGTGCTCTACATCCACGGCGGCGGCATGGTGGTGGGTTCCCCTCAGTCGGAGATCAGGGGCAGCGCCGCCCTCGCCCGTGCACTGGGCGCCGTCGTCGTCTCCCCCGACTACCGCCTGGCCCCCGAGGATCCCTTCCCGGCCGGCTTGGACGACTGCATGGCCACCCTGTACTGGATCCGGGACAACGCCGCCGAACTGGGCATCGATCCGGATCGCATCGCGGTCACCGGGTCGAGCGCCGGTGGCGGCCTGACCGCCGCCGTCGCACAGCGCGCCCACGACGAGGGAATCCGGTTGCGGGCCCAGGCAATGGCCTACCCGATGATCGACGACCGCACCGTGTTGCGCGGCGACCACGACGGACGTGGCCGGTTCCTGTGGACTCCGGCCTCCAATCGGCTCGGCTGGACGGCGTATCTCGGCCGGCCACCACGCGAAGCGGATGCACCCGAGTATGCGGCCCCGGCGCGGCGAGAAAACCTGTCCGGCCTGGCGCCGGCGTGGATCGGTGTGGGCGACCTCGACCTGTTCTACGACGAATCCGTCGACTACGCCGAGCGGCTGACGGCCGCCGGTGTCGAATGCGAGCTGGTGACCGTACCGGGGATGTACCACGGTGCCGATGGCGTGGCCGCCAAAGTACCTGCGATGCAGGCATTTCGCAGCAGCCTGATGGAACACCTGCGCAGCCACCTCTGAGTTTGCCCGCAGCAGGCATGTTCTCCAGCGAGAACGGGAATGGAGAGCAGGGGATTAAGCAAAGGAGCTCAGTGTGCTGGGACTGCCCGACGGGGTGACGGCCTGTTTGTTCGATCTCGACGGCGTCCTCACCGACACCGCGCGAGTGCACACCCAGGCCTGGAAGGCCATGTTCGACGATTATCTCGAGCGGCGGGCCCAGCGGGCCCACACCGCGTTCGTGCCATTCGATCCGGACAAGGACTACCGCACCTACATCGACGGCAAACCGCGCCAGGACGGTGTCCGATCGTTTCTGGCCAGTCGCAACATCGAGCTGCCCGAGGGCGACCCGTCCGACCCGTCCACCGCCGAAACAGTCGAAGGTCTGGGCAACCGCAAGAATGCCTTGTTCCAGCAGCTTGTGAAGAAGAACGGTGTCGACGTGTTCGACGGATCGCGGCGCTACCTGGAAGCCGCGCACGAAGCGGGCATACCGGCGGGGGTGGTGTCTTCCAGCGCCAACACCCGCCAAGTCCTGCAGATCACCGGGCTGGATGACCTGGTGCAGCAACGAGTCGACGGCAACACCATTCGTGACGAGCACCTGCGTGGCAAGCCGGCACCCGATTCGTTCCTGCGGGGCGCGCAGCTGCTCGACGTCGATCCGGCACATACGGCGGTGTTCGAGGACGCCCTCGCCGGAGTCGCGGCGGGCCGAGCCGGGAAATTCGGGTTCGTGGTGGGGGTGGATCGCCTGCAGCATGCGGATGCGTTGCTGCGCAACGGCGCCGACGTCGTGGTCACCGACCTCGCACAATTACTCGAGCCGCAGTGATCAACGGCGACGCGTTCCCGATCGAGCCGTGGCAGGTCCGGGAGACTCACCTGAACCTCGACCAGCTGGCCCAGTCGGAGTCGCTGTTCGCATTGTCCAACGGGCACATCGGATTACGCGGCAACCTCGACGAGGGCGAGCCCTTCGGTATCCCCGGAACCTACCTGAACTCGTTTTACGAAACCCGGCCGCTGCCCTACGCCGAGTCCGGTTTCGGTTATCCCGAGGACGGTCAGACGATCGTCGACGTGACCAACGGGAAGATCCTGCGATTGCTGGTCGATGACGAGCCGTTCGACGTGCGCTACGGCGACCTCGACGAGCACGAGCGGATCCTCGACCTGCGCGCCGGAACCCTGACCCGGCAAGTCCTCTGGCGTTCACCGGCGGGCAAAAAGATCAGGCTGGTGTCGACGCGACTGGTGTCGCTGGTGCATCGATCAGTGGCGGCCATCGAGTACCTGGTGGAAGCGGTCGACGAATTCACCCGTGTCACTGTGCAATCCGAGCTGGTAGCCAACGAAGATCAGCCCGAGCAATCCAACGATCCGAGGGTGTCGGCGGCGCTCAAGCATCCGCTGGAGCCGGTCCACCACGAAACCACCGAGGACGGCTCACTGCTGGTGCACCGCACCAAGGCGAGCCGTCTGATGATGGCTGCCGCGATGGACCACCTGGTGGAGGTTGCCGGCCGGGTGGAAGTCGACGCGATGGCCGCAGAAAACCTGGCCCGCACCACCATCATCTGCGGTCTGCGACCCGGGCAGCAGCTGCGCATCGTGAAGTTCCTGTCCTACGGCTGGTCGAGCCTGCGGTCCCGGCCCGCACTGCACGACCAGGTGGCCGGCGCGCTGGCCGGGGCGCGATACACCGGTTGGCAGGGCCTCCTGGACGCACAGCGCACGTATCTCGACGAGTACTGGGACTGCGCCGATGTCGAAGTCGACGGCGACCCGGGCTGCCAGCAGGCGGTGCGGTTCGGACTGTTCCATGTGATGCAGGCCAGCGCCCGCGCCGAGCGCCGGGCGATCGCGGGCAAGGGGCTCACCGGGCCGGGCTATGACGGCCATGCCTTTTGGGACACTGAGGGCTTCGTGTTGCCGGTGCTGACCTACACCAAACCCGAGGCGGCCGCCGACGCATTGCGCTGGCGCGCCTCGATTCTCGATCTGGCCAAGAGCCGGGCCGAGCAGCTGGACCTCAAGGGTGCAGCATTCCCGTGGCGGACGATCCGCGGGGAGGAGTGCTCGGCCTACTGGCCGGCAGGCACCGCGGCTTGGCACGTCAACGCCGATATCGCGATGGCCTTCGAACGGTATCGAACAGTCACCGGCGATCATTCGTTGGAATCCGACTGCGGGCTGGCGGTTCTCGTGGAGACCGCACGACTGTGGATCTCACTCGGCCACCACGACCGCGACGGCGTGTGGCATCTCGACGGTGTCACCGGACCCGACGAATACACCGCGGTGGTGCGCGACAACGTGTTCACCAATTTGATGGCCGCACACAACCTCCGCACGGCCGTCGAGGCGTGTGACCGCAATCCGGATTCGGCCCGCGAGATGGAGGTGACCACCGAGGAGACGGCGGCCTGGCGCGAGGCCGCCGCCAAGGCGCACATTCCCTACGACGAGGTCCTGGGTGTGCACCCGCAATGTGACGGCTTCACCAGGCTGCAGGAGTGGGACTTTGACGCCAACACCACCTATCCGCTGCTGCTGCATCAGCCTTACGTGCGGCTCTACCCCGCCCAGGTGATCAAGCAACCCGATCTGGTGCTGGCGATGCAGTGGTGCAGTCATGCGTTCACCGATGATCAGAAGGCCCGCAACGTCGACTATTACGAGCGCCGCACGGTGCGTGACTCGTCGCTGTCGGCCTGCACTCAGGCGGTGATGTGCGCCGAGGTCGGTCACCTGGAGCTGGCGCACGCCTACACCAAGGAGGCGGCCTTGATCGACCTTCGGGATCTGCACAACAACACCCGCGACGGCCTGCACATGGCGTCGCTGGCCGGAACGTGGACCGCACTGGTTGCCGGCTTCGGCGGACTGCGGGACGACGAACATATTCTGTCGCTGGATCCTCAACTGCCTCAGGAGATCTCACGTCTGAAGTTCGGTGTGCGCTGGCGTAACTACCGAGTCGCCGCCGAGATCGAACACCGTGAGGTGACGTATACGCTGCGCGACGGGCCCCACGGCCAGCTCACGATCCGGCACGCCGGTGAAGAGCTCACGTTGACCACCCAGAGTACGACGACGGTGGCATTGCGGACCCGCCAGCCATTGCTGCCCGCACCCGAACAGCCGGCCGGGCGCGCGCCGCGCCGGCACATCGAGCAGGACTAACTGCCGATCGGCTCGATCGGCAGGCGACGCAGCCCGCCCGGCGCATCGACGGGTACCACAGGATTCTTCGGTTCGACCGCTGCCAGCCGGCGATAAGGCTGTCCTTGAACGGGACGCTGGTCGTCCTCATCTTTGTTCGGCCACAACGATGTTGCCCGCTCGGCCTGCGCGGTGATCGACAGCGACGGGTTGACGCCGAGATTGGCCGAGATCGCTGCGCCGTCCATCACGTGCAGCGTCGGGTAGCCGTAGACGCGCTGGTAGGGATCGATGACGCCGTGCTCGGCGGTATCGCCGATGGCGGCACCACCGAGGAAGTGTGCGGTCAGTGGAATGTTGAACAACTCACCCCAGGTGCCGCCGGCAACCCCGTCGATCTTCTCGGCGATCCGGCGAGTGACCTTGTTGCCGGCCGGAATCCAGGTCGGGTTGGGTTGGCCGTGGCCCTGCTTGCTCGTCATTCGACGCAGCCCGAACACCCCGCGTTTGGTATAGGTGGTGATCGAGTTGTCCAGATGCTGCATGACCAACGAGATCATGGTGCGCTCACTCCAGCGGCGCGGGCTCAGCATTCGCAGCATGGCCTTCGGGTCCTCGGATGCGTTGGTGAACAACTGCTTCCAGCGCGGCACATCGCTGCCTTCCGGGCCGGGGCCGTCGGTCATGAGCGTCTGGAGCAGGCCCATCGCATTGGAGCCCTTACCGTAGCGGCAGGGTTCGACATGGGTGTCCGGAGTGGGGTGAATGGACGACGTGATGGCCACCCCGTGGGTGAGGTCCAGATCGGGACGAGCCTCCAGGCGTCCAGCTCCCACAATGGATTCCGAGTTGGTGCGGGTCAGCACCCCGAGCTTGTCGGAGAGCTTGGGCAGCTTGCCGCCGTCGCGCATCTTGAACAGCAATTGCTGGGTGCCCCAGGTCCCTGCGGCCAGGATGAGATGGCGGGCGGTGAACGTGCGACGGTCCTTGCGGACCCACCGACCGGTCCGCGCCGTGTGGATCTCCCAGGTGCCGTCGGGCCGTTGCGTGAATCCGGTGACGGTGGTCATCGGAAAGACTTGTGCGCCAGCGCGTTCTGCCAGACCGAGATAGTTCTTGACCAGAGTGTTCTTCGCGCCGTGCCGGCAGCCCGTCATGCACTCCCCGCACTCGATGCAGCCGGTGCGGGCAGGTCCGGCACCGCCGAAGTAGGGGTCGGGCACCGTCTTGCCCGGCGTCTTCTCACCGTTGACGCCGAAGAACACCCCTACCGGGGTAGGCGTGAAGGTATCGCCAACGCCCATCTCGTCGGCCACTTCCTTCATGATGCGGTCGGCGTCGGTGAACGTCGGGTTGGCGACCACACCCAGCATTCGCTGGGCTTGGTCGTAATGCGGCATCAGTTCGGCACGCCAGTCGGTGATGTTCTTCCACTGCGGATCGTTGAAGAAGGGATCCGGGGGTACGTAGAGAGTGTTCGCGTAGTTCAGCGAACCGCCGCCGACACCGGCGCCGGCCAGGATCATCACGTTTCGCAGGAGGTGGATCCGCTGAATGCCGTAGCAGCCCAGACGGGGCGCCCAGAGGAATTCACGCAGTCGCCAGGACGTCTTGGCGAACTGATGGTCGGCGTAACGGCGACCGGCCTCCAGAACGCCGACCTTGTAGCCCTTTTCGGTCAGCCGCAGCGCGCTGACGCTGCCGCCGAAACCCGAACCGATGATCAGCACGTCGAAATTCGGCTCCATCGATCCAGTATGAACTTACCCGCCGGTAACAAGCTAGGGAGGCACGCCTAACTAGTGGGCTGCCGCCAGACGGGTGGCGCGAATCTCAGTCATTCATTAAATTAATCATTAAATAAGTGAATTAGGCTGGCCATCGCTAGGACACCATCGTGCTGAGTGTGCAGCCAGTGTCTCGGCGAAGGGTTGCATAGGTGAATCAACGGCATCGCGAGTCGCCGCCGAGCCGTCGTCTCGAGGGAGTGTTGGTGGGCAACGTGCGCGAATTTCCGCAGATGACGGTGGCCGATCCCACACGATCCAGCACGCCTCGCCTGCCAGAATTCGACCAATTCGACTCCTGGCGAGCGGATTTGAGGCAAGCAGTCCTGTCGCAGATCACAGAGTTCATCGCTGCCCGGTGCGCTGACACGTTGGGTGATTGCGGCGTGGACGCGGCCGGGGAGTTGCTCCTGGAGTTCGTGAACGGCGGCAAGTGCTTGCGATCAACGTTCATGTACCTGGGCTGGCTGTGCGGAGCGCCGCCCGACGACGCCGCCCTTTCAGCGACCGGAAGTCTCGAGTTGATTCACGCGTTCGCGTTGTTGCAGGACGATGTGATGGACAATTCGCCGTCTCGGCGCGGACGTCCAGCCGCACATATCCAGCTCGCCGCGTGGCATGAGCGCAGTGGCCATTCCGGATCGTCTCGCCGGTTTGGCGAATCCGCGGCGGTGCTGCTGGGTGATTTGTGCCTGATCTGGGCAGACCGGGTGCTGCGGGAAAGTGGGTTGGGAGCCGAACAGCTCGAACGCGCATGGCCCCGCTATGACGCCATGCGTACCGAGCTCGCGGCGGGCCAGTTCGCCGATCTGGTGCTGGATATACGTACATCTCCAACCCTGGAGTCCGTGCTGCGCGTAGCGCGCATGAAATCGGGCAATTACACCGTGCGCCGGCCCTTGGAGCTCGGCGCGGCAATGGCAGGGTGCCACGAGCAAACCCTGGCCCGGCTCGGAGAGTATGGCCTAGCGGTCGGCGAGGCATTCCAGCTGCGCGACGACCTCCTGGGCATCTTTGGCTCGCCCGCGACGACGGGCAAACCGAATGGCGGAGATCTCCTCGAACGTAAGGCCACCAGCGTCATGGTTGCGGCGCAGCAGATGGCTGACCCGTCGACACGTGCGCAATTCGGCGAACTGATCAACACCCAGCACCTCGATGACACCGATCTGGAGCGCTGGCGGAGCCTGATCCTCGCAACGGGCGCCGTGCAACACATCGAAGGGCTCATCGCCGACCGCGTCCAGGCCGCGCAAGAGGCACTAGACGGCAGCGGGATCAACGGATTGATAAGGGCTGCGTTGCTGGAGATGGCCAGCATTTGCACGCGCCGGGCCGCATGAGTACTGAGAGGTTGGACTGATGCGAACAATGTCGGGGCCGACCGAGCGGGTGATTGTCGTCGGTGCGGGCTTCGCGGGGCTCTCGGCAGCGCTTCACCTAGCTGGCCGTGGCCGGGATGTGACGGTTGTGGAGCGCGAGCCATGGCCCGGCGGGCGCGCCGGCCGGCGCGATGTCGGCGGGTACTCGATCGACACCGGGCCGACGGTGATCACAATGCCGGAACTCATTGATGAGGCGTTCGCCGCAGTCGGCGAAAGCGCTTCCCAACGGGTGGAACTGCTCCCCGTCGACCCCGCTTACCGAGCCATGTTCGCCGACGGCGCCGCCATTGACGTCCACACCGACGCAGACCGGATGGCCATGGCAGTGCGGGACTTCTCCGGTGCGCGGGACGCCGCCGGATATGCCGCGTTGCGCGACTGGCTCGAGAAGTTGTACCGGACCGAATTTGCGGGCTTCATCGCCGCCAACTTCGACTCCCCACTGTCCATGCTGACCCCGCAGCTGGCACGACTGGCGGGCCTGGGCGGATTCCGCAAATGGGAGACGATGGTCAAGCGTCACATCGCCGACCCTCGATTGCGACGAATCTTCACCTTCCAGTCCCTCTATGCCGGAGTTGCTCCACAACAGGCGCTCGCGGTCTACGCGGTGATCGCATACATGGACACCGTTTCGGGCGTCTTCTTCCCGCAGGGAGGTGTCCGAGCCCTGTCCGACGCGCTCGCCGCGGCAGCTCAGAACGCGGGAGTCACCTTCCGTTATGGGTCGACGGTCACCGAGCTCGAGCGCACGTCGGACCGGGTCAGCGCGGTGATTACGGGCGCGGGCGAACGGATCGCCTGCGACGCGGTGGTGTTGACCACCGAACTGCCCCTCACCTACCAATTGCTGAGCCGTCGGCCCAGGAGATTGTTACCGCTGCGCGCGGCGCCCTCGGCGGTGGTCCTGCACTTGGGCTGCCCCGCGACCACGGCGAGCGGGTCTGACCTGCCACACCACACCATTCTTTTCGGCGATGCGTGGGAGCAGACGTTCACCGACATCATCCGCGACGGCCAACTCATGCAGGACCCGTCGCTACTCGTGACCTGCCCGACGGCCACTGATAGCAGCCTTGCTCCGCGGGACCGTGAATTGCTTTACGTACTCGCGCCCACGCCGAACCTGACCCACGGTCGCATCGACTGGGCCAACGCCGCCGCGCCATACGCACAATCCATGATCGACACCGTGGAGCAACGACTGCTTCCGAATCTGCGCGATGACGTCGAACTGCTGCACCTCGATACGCCCGCCGAGTGGGCCCGTCAGGGCATGACCGCCGGCACGCCATTCGCGCTCGCGCACACGTTCGCCCAAACCGGACCGTTCCGGCCGGCCAACCTGGTTCGCGGGATCGACAACGCGGTGCTGGCCGGATCGTCGACCACCCCCGGTGTGGGCGTACCGACCACCCTGATATCCGGGCGCCTGGCCGCGGACCGCATCACCGGCGTCCCCGCCCGGTCAACGACCACCCTCGACCTGAAAGCCCGGTCCTGATGATCCACACCGAACTGGCAGCAGCCGGAATCGACGATCCGCGGTTGCGCGCCGCATACCGCAGCTGCCGGCGGATCGCGGCCAAGAACGGGCGGACGTATTTCCTGGCCACCCGGCTGCTGGCGCCCGATCAGCGTCCCGCCGTTCACGCTCTATATGCCTTCGCGCGCTACGCCGACGATATCCTCGACGAGTTCAACCCTCAGTTGGACGCGGCGGCGCGCGGCGAACGCTTGCAGCTCTTCTCCGACCGATTCTTCGGCGGCGGCGAGCACCTGGACGAGGCGGTGCTGGTTGCCGTCAATCACACCGTGGCCCGCTACCGGATTCCCAGAGCGCTATTCGAGGATTTCCTGACCTCGATGCGCATGGACCTCACCGTCACCGACTATCCGCATCGAGCTGCACTCAACCACTACATGCGCGGCTCGGCGGAAGTGATTGGCTTGCAGATGCTTCCGGTGCTGGGAACCGTCAATGATCCCACCGAAGCCGAACCGTATGCGGCGGCACTTGGTCAAGCCTTCCAGCTGACCAACTTTCTGCGCGACGTCGACGAGGATCTGATGCGGAATCGCGTGTACCTGCCCACCGACGAACTCGCGGTGCATGGTGTGGACCGAGAGCTGTTGCAATGGTGCCACGATCACCGCCGCACCGACCCGCGCGTGCGAAGCGCCTTGGCTGAGCAGCACGAACTGACGAGGAAGATCTACCGATTTGCCACTCCAGGGATCGCGGCCCTGGCCCCCCGTTCCCGGCCCTGCGTCGCAACCGCATTGACGCTGTACTCGGAGATCCTGGACCGCATCGAGGAATCCGGATTCGACATATTCAATCACCGGGCCACCGTCGGAACGACGCGACGGTTGCAGGTCGCGGGCGGCGCATTGTTCCGATCGTGGCGGGCCCGAAGGTCTTTCCCCGGCACACCTCCCGATAACCGGACCGCACGCCAGGATCACGGTGCAGCATGACGGACCGTTGGCAGTACCTGATTCTGCTCATCCTCTGCCTGCTCATCACCGCACCCCTGGAGTTCTTCGGATCCGGCGTCTACCGCCGGGGCCGGCGCACGGTGTGGGCGATCCTGCCGGTGGCAGTCGTATTTCTGGTGTGGGACTCGATCGCGATCGCGACCGGGATGTGGACGTACAACCCGGAATACGTCACCGGCATAGTCGTTCCGCCAAACATTCCCATCGAGGAGGTGTTGTTCTTTGTGGTGATCCCTCTGTGCGGCTTGCTGACCTACAACGCTGTCAGCGCGATCCTCGACAGAAGCACGCGGCGGTGACCGGAGTCGGCTATACGGTGCCAGCGCTTCTCGTAACGCTGGCCGTGTGCGTGGCGGAGCTGAAGCTGTTGCGCACCGGCCTTTTTCGCAGTCAGGCCTATTGGCTGACGATGGCGATCGTCGTCGGCTTCCAAGTTCTCGTCGACGGCTGGCTGACCAAGCTCAGCGCCCCGGTGGTCATCTATAACGAGCGGCAGACCAGCGGATTGCGATTCCCCTGGGATATCCCTGTCGAGGACTTCCTGTTCGGCTTCGCCCTCGTCACCGCAGTGTTGTTGATGTGGGAGAAGCGATGACCGACCGCCGTCGCCAGAGACATCCCGCGCCACAGGGCGTGGCGGACGCGCACGCACTGTCAACGCAGCCCCGCGCAGTGGTAGTGGGCGCCGGAATCGCCGGGCTCACTGCCGCCACCGCGCTGGCTGAGCGGGGCGTCGCTGTCGACGTCGTGGAGAAGGAGAACTACCTCGGCGGGCGGGTCGGCGGGTGGACCGAGCTCCACGCAGGAGCTGAGTTCGCGATGAATCGCGGATTCCACGCATTCTTTCGCCAGTACTACAACCTTCGTGATCTGCTGCGTCGCGTCGATCCGCAGTTGCGGATGCTGATGCCGGTCGATGACTACCCATTGATCGACGGCGCCGGGCGGCGGGACACCTTCCGCGGTCTGCCTCGGACACCGCCCTGGAATGCGCTGGCGTTCGCGTTACGCAGCCCCACGTTCCAGTTGCGTGACTTGGTTCATATGGATGCCCGCGCCGCCGCGCCCCTGGCCGCCGTATCGGTGCCCGACATTTATCACCAGCTCGATCACCTTGATGCCGAAACATTTTTGAAGAACATCAATTTTCCGGAGTCGGCACGGCACCTGGCCTTCGAGGTGTTCTCCCGTAGCTTCTTCGCCGAGCCCTCACAGCTGTCGGCCGGCGAATTGGCGACGATGTTCCACATCTACTTCCTTGGCTCCAACGAGGGCCTCATTTTCGATGTCGCCAACGCCAACTTCGATGTGAGTCTGTGGAATCCGCTGCGGGACTATCTCAGTGATCGCGGTGTGCGATTCAGGATGGGCGCACGGGTGCGCCGCGTGGACACTACCGGCGCCTCCGGATTCATCGTGCACACCGATGCGGGGGATCCGATCAGTGCGGATGCAGTGGTCGTGGCCACCGACGTGGAAGGCCTGCAAACCATCGCCGCGGGGTCACCGGATGTGGGAAACACGCTGTGGCACGATCAAATTCGACAGCTTCGCAGCGCTCCGCCATTCGCCGTGCATCGGCTGTGGCTTGACCGGCCCGTCGCATCCGACCGGCCGCCGTTTCTCGGCACCTCAGGCCACGAGCCGCTCGACAACATCAGCGTGTTGAACCGCTACGAGAGCCAAGCCACCGAATGGGCGAACCGAAACCATGGCTCGGTCGTCGAATTGCATTCGTACGCACTGAATACTGCGACGCCCAGCGAGGAAGCCACCCGGCAGCTGCACAAACTCTATCCGGAGACCGCTTCGGCCAACGTGGTCTACGAACGCATACTGGAACGAAGCGACTGTCCGCTGTTCACGCCGGGCACTTACACCAGCCGGCCCACGATCCTGACCCCGCAGCCAAATTTGGTGTTGGCCGGCGACGGGATTCGCGTCGACCTGCCGGTGGCACTGATGGAACGTGCGGCTACCACCGGTTGGGCGGCCGCCAATCACTTGCTATCGCGTTGGGGGATCGCCGGACATGACCTCCATACCGTTCCCACGCGGGGCAGGTCAGCACTGCTGCGCTCGCTGGCACTGCGGCAGGGAAACACGGGATGCTGAACGTTGCCGACCAACTAAGTCTTCGGTGGCCCAAACATTGGCCGCTGCAGCTGGTTCCACACGTCTCGTGGACAGGGCAACGACCTACGTACCTCGAGGCACAGCCGGGGATCATCAACGCGGCTCTGAATCGCGCTCTGCACCGATCGACGGGAAACTGGTACGCGTTCGCCTCAAGCGAGGACATCCGCGATGGCCGCCCATTTGGCACCCGCGTCGCCGGAGTCGAACTCGTGGCCTGGCGTGGCAGCAACGGCGAATTGATCGTGGGACCCGCAGGATGCCCGCATTTGGGGGCGAACCTCGCGACGGGCACCGTATCCGGCGGCACACTGTTCTGTGCCTGGCACGGCCTGGCCATGGACGGCAAGACATGCGCCCTGAAATGGGTTCCGCTGCCGAGCCACGACGACGGAATTCTGGCATGGGTCCGACTTGACTCCATCGGAGGCGAAGAGCCGCTGGCTCATCCGGTAATTCCCACCCGCCCCGAAGGCGGCCCGCTGGCAGCGGTCACCCGAATCGTCGGGGCGTGTGAACCGAGTGACATCATCGCCAACCGCCTCGACCCCTGGCATGGGGCTTGGTTCCATCCGCACTCCTTCGCCTGGCTCGAGGTGTTGTCCACACCGACCGAAAGCGACGACCGCTTCGTCGTCGCGGTGACATTCCGAGTCGGACGATTGGGCGTGCCCACTATCGCCGAATTCACCTGCCCGGACGCACGTACCATCGTGATGCGAATAGTCGAGGGAGAGGGCATCGGCAGCGTCGTCGAAACCCACGCGACTCCAATCGGTCCCGGACCAGATGGACGGCAGAACGTCGCGGTGCTCGAAGCCGTCATTGCGCACTCGCCGCGACCGGGTTTCAGGGCGGCGCGCGCCATCGCGCCAGTGATCAAGCCGCTGGTCCGTCGCGCCGGGCACCGGTTGTGGCGCGACGACATCGAGTACGCCGAACGCAGATACCGGCTGCGCGAAGGTGGATCGGGATAGCCTGACTTCGTCATGAAGAAAGTCCACTTCGCCACCGTCATCGCCTCTGTCGTCGCACATTTCGCCTACCTGCTCTACCTGCCCAGCGGTGGGTTCATGGCGCTCCGCTGGCGACGGACATTCTGGTTGCACCTACCTGCCGTGTGCTGGGGTCTCGGCGTGGTAATGATGCAATTACCCTGCCCCCTGACGGCACTCGAACAGCGGGCACGGACCCTGGCCGGAATGGACCCCCTTCCGACAACGGGATTCGTCGGGCGGTACGTCGCGGGCGTCGTCTTCCCGGCCAATCGGACTGGAGTGGCCCAATCGCTCGCGTTCGTAGCAGTCATGGTGTCGTGGGTCGCGCTTGCGGTGCAAAGGCGCCCACACGAATCGCTGGGTGGCCGTCCATCCGACGGATAGGGCGGCATTAAGTCGCCATCGGGCGAGCGGTTCGGCGACTTTCGCACCGAGGAACAGCCGTTGCGGACATTCCGGCCCGAGACACCGTACCCTTGGAAATCTGATGAAAGATGCGGGTAGGTGAGCAGCAAGGGCCGCTCAGGTGATCCTCAGCCCGAACGGGCTGAGCTGGAACGGCAGCTTTCCGCCGACGTCCGAGCAATGACCGCCCGATCCGACCGCGTGGGCCGGTACTTCGCCCGCTCCAATGACGTCAACAACAGCGATTTTCACGCCTTGCTGCACATCATGGTCGCCGAGACCGCGGGCACGCCGCTGACGCCTGCGCAGCTGCGGCAGCGCATGGATCTCTCTCCTCCGGCGATCACCTACCTCGTCGACCGGATGATCGAGTCTGGCCACATTCGGCGTGAACCAGACCCCGGGGACAGGCGCAAGTGGCTGCTGCGCTACGAGCCTCGGGGCATGGCAATGGCCCACGATTTCTTCAGACCCCTCGGATCCCGGATCAGCGCGGCGCTGACCGATCTCGACGACAGCGATCTGGTCGCCGCTCACCGGGTCTTCATGGCGATGATCGATGCAATGGCAAATTTCGAGGATCATCTTGTCGCGGTCGATTCTCACGCGTCAACCGACGTTGGGCGAGGCACCGCCGCCGTGCGACGGACGCGAGGAAAGGCCCGTTCCACCGCACGTACCGATTGAGAGCAATCGCTGCTCGATCAGATCCGCCCCGCGCTCAACACCGCCGGTCGCCGCGAATCCTTTCGCCACACGCCGCGCGCCCACCGCCATCGTCGCCGCGCGCAACACCCCACTGCGAAGTCGTCGCGGTGTGAGGCGTTTCGGAGGTAACCGCGTGCCGCAGCCGGCCATCTGCACTCTGCGCGCGACTTCGGCTTGATCTCGAGCGAACGGCACGACGCAGACCGGCACGCCACGGTCGAGCGCCTTCACGGTCGTTCCCATCCCCCCGTGTGTGACCACACAGACCGCGCGCTCGAGCACCAGATCATGCGGCACAAACCGGCACACCGTCGAGTTGGGTGTGCGGGGCAGCCCGGGGGGTATGCCGGCCGGGAACGTGGCGACGACGTGCACCGGCTGATCGGCCAGCGCTTGCAGCGCAATGTGTCCGAGCCTCTCGTCGCCCTGCGCGATCGACGACGTGCCGACCAGCACGATCGGGCGGTCGATCGCTGACAGCCATGGCGGGACGGGTCTGCGGTTCTGCTCAGGGACGCAGGCACCGATGAAATGAACTGTATCCGGCCAATCAGGGTGCGGATACTCGAAGGGTTCGCCGCCCACCGCGAGTAGTAGTGGCGCCCTGCGCATCAGTCCATCCACCGAGTCGATCGGGGGTGCGTGCAGAGCCGCGCGGATGGCGTTGATTCGTGGACGTATCGGGCGATCGAAGAGGCGCCCGACAATCGGGCGCATGACCATATCGCGGATGCCGCCAACAATTCCGGGTAGCGGCCGTAAGCCTGGTCCGAACGGCGGCGTATGCCGGGAATGCAGATACGGCGTGAACGGTGAGAACACCGACCAGGGAACGTCTCCCACGTCCGCCGCCGAGATCGCACCCCAGCAGTTGGCATCCACGATGGCAGCGTCGGGACGTACCTGTTCGACCGCTCCGAGATAATCCCCCACCTCGATCGCGGCTCGGCGGCAGAGCACGTCCGTCGATCTCTTGAGGACGCCCAAGGCGTTGCGCGCCAACCAATCTTGCCCCTCGATCTGCTCAATTCGCGCGTCGACCGCGTCGGCGTGCAAGCCCGCTGCCCGCATGGCGGCGACTTGGCCGGCCATGGTGCGCACATGGACCCGGTGACCCCGCCGAGCCAGCTCGACCAGCAGTGCGGCCAGCGGGTAGACATGTCCCAGGGCCGGCGAGCCGTAGGCAAGAATTACTGCCATCGATTCGCCTAGCCGACAGGTACCGCGCCGAGGCCGCGTAGCGCGAGCAGATCGGTTGCGCCGCAGCCGTGCAGACACACACGCAGCTCATCGATAAACCTCTGGAGCCACTCCACCACTGCGGCAGCCGACTCGATGGCGGCGGACAAGAGCGGGCGGGCGACGGCTACCACGTCGGCACCCAATGCCAGCGCTTTGGCCGCGTCGGAACCGGTTCGGATTCCCCCAGAGGCCACGAGGGGAATGCGCGGTAGGGCTGCACGTACCTCCAAAAGCGCTTGGGCGGTGGGTATGCCCCAATCGGCCAGATCCGGATAACGCAATTCGCCGTAGTGCACGAATTGCTCGACACGCGACCACGATGTGCCGCCCGCGCCCGCGACATCGATCGCCGCCACCGGTGACTCACCGGTCAGTCGCAGCAACTCCGCGACAGCGCTCCTGCCGATACCGTGGCCCACTTCCTTGAGAAGCACCGGGTAGTCCAGCATGGGTACCACCTCATGCAATCGCTCGAGCGAGCCGGCGCAGTCGGTGTCGCCATTGGCCTGCATCGCCTCCTGTAGTGGATTCGTATGTACCGCAAGGGCGTTGGCTCCGACTCTGTCGAGTGCGGCGGCGATGTCAGGTACGGCCTCGCTGGTCAGCTGCGCGAGGCCGATGTTGCCGACCAGCAGCACATCCGGTGCCACATCGCGCACGGTGAAGCTCGCCGCAGCGGCCTCGCCCAGCGCGTTGTTGAACATCACTCGCTGCGACCCGAGCATCATCCCGATCCCCAGCTGCTGGGCGGCGATCGCCAGATTGCGGTTTATGAGTCCCGAAAGTTCCGCGCCGCCGGTCATGGCGCCCACCAGCACCGGCGCACGCAATCGCACACCGAGGAATTCAGTGCCCAGGCCGACGTCGTCCAGACGTGTCTGGGTGAGCGCGTTGTAGGGCAGCCGGTAGCGTTCCAGACCCGTTGTCACTCCGTGATAGCCGACGTCGCCATCGAGGCACACCTCGATATGCCGACGTTTGCGACGTTCGAGCAACACCATGTCACCCATCACCTCGCCTCACTGTGTGCCGATCGATGTTGGCGTCAGCCGAAACCCTGGAGCCCAAGGACGCTGACACCGGTCCGCGAAGGCCTAAACAGCCCCGGGATCGGTTTCAGCGTACCCTCAGACGACCAGTTCATTCATGTATTGAATAGTTAAGCAAATGAATATATCTTCGGTAAGGGACTGGCCGCCAGTCGGATTGGCCATGCTCCGGCCCGAGGGATTATTAAATCTGTGAACTTTTCACATTCTTAAGCATCTCCCAATCTCGCGCCGGCCGGAATCACCAGCCGAGAGGACGGTAGATGCTCGCCGGAATGGCAAGGTTGGCCATCACGGCGCCGAGGCGGATCGTCGCGGGCGCCCTACTCCTGCTGATCGGCGCCGCAATCTACGCAATTCCGGCAGCCTCAAGCCTGTCCAACGGAGGATTCCTCGATCCCGATTCCGAATCCGCACGCGCCTCGCTGATGCTCGCCAACACCTTTCGCCAGGGCGACATGGAGCTGGTTGTGGTGGTCGATTCGCACAGCGGCGCAGTCGTCGACACCGCGCGTGCCGTCGGTGCAGATATCACCCGAGAACTGGCCGCTTCACCGTTCGTGTCGCAGGTCATCTCCCCATGGAACGGCCAACCGGCACCGGGAACACTCACACGCGACGGCAAGTCGGCAATGATCATCGCCGCGATCCAAGGCGATGAGGACACCGCCCCGAAACGGGCACAAACACTGGCTGATCGGCTGCCGACAAGTGCTGGTGGGGTGGAGGTTCACGCCGGCGGGTCCGCAATCGTGTACTCGGCCATCAGCCGACAGACCGAAAAAGACTTGATCCGAATGGAATCCATCGCGATACCGCTGAGCTTCATCGCGCTGGTCTGGGTCTTCGGCGGACTCCTCGCCGCCGCACTGCCAGTGGCTGTCGGCGGATTTGCAATCCTGGGCTCACTTGCGGCACTGCGCGCGATCGCGTCGTTCACCGATGTGTCGATCTTCGCACTCAATGTCGCGGCAGCCTTGGGGTTGGCCTTGGCCATCGACTACACCCTGCTGATCATCAGCAGATACCGAGACGAATTGTCCGACGGCGGCTCCCGCGAGCAAGCCCTGGTGCGCGCTATGACCACAGCTGGCCGGACCGTTCTGTTCTCGGCGATGACTGTGGCGCTGGCGATGGTGGGGCTGGCGATCTTTCCGATGTATTTCCTTAAGTCCTTCGCGTACGCCGGCGTGGCCGTGGTGACGTTCGCCGCCCTCGCGGCGGTGGTCGTAACCCCGGCCGTGATCGTGCTGGCCGGCGATCGACTCGACGCGCTGAACATCAGGCGGCTCCTGCGGCGACTCCGCGGCCGTGCCGAACCGCCAACTCCGGCCACGGGTCACACGGGTTGGTATCGAATGGCGAAATTCGTTATGCGCCATGCGATTCCCATCGGCTTCATTGCCACTGTGGCACTGCTGGTACTCGGCACACCGTTCCTCCGTGTCAGCTGGGGGTATCCGGACGATCGAGTGTTACCGCCCACATCGTCGGCGCGCGCAGTCAACGACCGAATCCGAACCGATTTCGCATTGAACTCCAACAACGCGGTGAAGATCGTGTTGCCCGAAGCCACCGCGCTGACCGATAAGGAACTGGACAACTACGCCGCCGATTTGTCACGGGTACCCGACGTGACCGCCGTGTCGGCGCCGAGCGGCACGTTTGTCGCCGGTCAGCGCACGGGGCCACCCTCGGCTCCGGCAGGCAGGAACGGCACCAGCGCCTTCCTGACCGTCGAGAGCACGGCACCCCTGTACACGCAGGCGTCGGAAAATCAGTTGGACCGATTGCATGCGGTGGCACTGCCGAGCCACGCCTCCGCGCAATTCACCGGGACGGCGCAGACGAACCGCGATTCCGTGCAGGGAATTACGTCGCGCCTTCCGGTCGTACTCGGATTCATCGCCGTCGTCATGTTGACGTTGCTCTTCCTGCTCACCGGAAGCGTCGTGCTTCCGATCAAAGCGGTGTTGCTCAATATGCTTTCGCTGACCGCCGCATTCGGCGCGCTCGTGTGGATATTTCAGGAAGGTCATCTCTGGGCGGCCGGCACGACGCCGACAGGCACGCTCGTCGTCAACATACCGGTGCTCATGTTCTGCGTCGCATTCGGATTGTCGATGGACTACGAAGTCTTCCTGCTCTCGCGTATCCGCGAGTACTGGCTCGCCTCTCCCCGAACAAGTTCGGACAACGACGAGAGCATCGCGCTCGGCATCGAGCGCACCGGGCGCGTCGTCACGGCCGCCGCGTTACTCATGACGATCTCTTTTTCCGCACTGATGTTCGCAGGCGTGTCGTTCATGCGCATGTTCGCCGTCGGACTGACGATCGCCGTCCTGGCCGACGCGACGGTGGTACGCATGCTTCTGCTGCCCGCATTGATGCACGTACTCGGCCGGCTGAACTGGTGGGCGCCCGCGCCGTTGGCGCGCTGGCACAACCGCACCATCTCCTCCGGCCGTGGCGCCCATCGCGCCCAGAGATGTCAGCTCAGCGGCCGACAGTCAGGCCGACCTTCTGGAATTCCTTGAGGTCGCAGTATCCGGCCTTGGCCATCGAGCGGCGTAGGCCGCCGACCAGGTTGAGTGAGCCGAACGGGTCATCAGAAGGCCCGTTGAGCACCCGGTCCAGCGACGGCCGCTCCCCCGCGGCGATCTGCAGCAGCGCCCCGCGCGGCAGCGACGGGTGCGCGGCGGCCACCGGCCAGAACCAGCCGTCACCGAGCGCCTCAGCGGACTCGGCCAGCGGAGTGCCCAGCACCACCGCGTCGGCACCGCACGCGATGGCCTTGGCGAGGTCACCGGAGCTGTGGATGTCACCGTCGGCGAGCACGTGCACGTAGCGGCCGCCGGTCTCGTCGAGGTATTCGCGCCGCGCCGCGGCCGCGTCGGCGATCGCCGTGGCCATCGGCACGCTAATGCCCAGCACCTCGTCGCTGGTGGTCACCCCGAGTGTGGAGCCGTAACCGACGATCACGCCGGCCGCGCCGGTGCGCATCAGGTGCAGCGCGGTGCGGTGATCCAGCACCCCGCCGGCCACCACCGGCACATCGAGCTCGGAGATGAACGTCTTCAGGTTCAGCGGCTCCCCGTGGGAGTCCACCCGCTCGGCCGAGATGATCGTGCCCTGGATGACCAGCAGGTCGATACCCGCCGCGACCAGTGCCGGTGTCAGCGCCTGAGCGTTCTGCGGGCTCACCCGCACCGCTGTGGTGACGCCTGCGTCGCGGATGCGGGCGACCGCCGCGCCCAGCAGCTCGGGGTCCAGCGGCGCGGCGTGCAGCTGTTGCAGCAGTCGGATCGCGGCCGTCGGTTCGGGCTCCTTGTCGGCGGCCTCGATGACCTCGGTGATCTTGGCCTGCACATCGGCGTGCCGGCCGATCAGGCCCTCACCGTTGAGCACGCCCAGTCCGCCGAGGCGGCCCAGTTCGATGGCGAACTCCGGTGACACCAGCGCGTCGGTCGGATGCGCGACGACGGGGATCTCGAAGCGATAGGCGTCCAGCTGCCACGCCGTCGAGACGTCCTGGGACGAGCGGGTCCGCCGGGACGGGACGATGTTGATATCGCTGAGTTCGTATGTACGGCGGGCGGTTCTGCCCATGCCGATTTCAACCATGTCGCGCACGGCGGTGCTGTCTCCTGTTCGCGCAAGCGCTCATCGGGTCCCTAGCGGGCGTAGTAGTTGGGGGCTTCGACAGTCATGGTGATGTCGTGCGGGTGGCTCTCCTTGAGCCCCGACGCGGTGATCCGCACGAACTGCGCGTGTTGCAGTGTCTCGATGGTGGCCGCGCCGGTGTATCCCATCGCGGCGCGCAGACCGCCGGTGAGCTGGTGGATGACCGTCGACAGCGGCCCGCGGAACGGTACCCGGCCCTCGATGCCCTCGGGCACCAGCTTGTCCTCCGACAGCACGTCGTCCTGGAAGTACCGGTCTTTGGAGTAGCTACGCCCCGTAGATCCAGCCGCGCCACGGCCCTGCATGGCGCCCAGCGAGCCCATGCCCCGGTAGCTCTTGAACTGCTTGCCGTTGACGAATATCAGGTCGCCAGGTGCCTCGGCGGTGCCGGCCAGCAGCGAGCCGAGCATCGCGGTCGACGCGCCGGCCGCCAATGCCTTGGCGATGTCGCCGGAGTACTGCAGCCCGCCGTCGGCGATCACCGGCACACCGGCCGGCGCGCACACCGCGGTGGCTTCCAGAATCGCCGTGATTTGTGGTGCGCCCACCCCGGCCACCACACGGGTGGTGCAGATCGATCCGGGTCCCACGCCGACCTTGACCGCGTCCGCGCCGGCCTCGACCAGGGCGGCGGCCGCGCTGCGGGTGGCGACGTTGCCGCCGACGACCTCGACCCGGTGCCCCACCTCGGCCTTGAGCTTGCCGACCGTGTCGAGCACCCGGCGGTTGTGGGCGTGCGCGGTATCGACGATCAGCACGTCCACGCCGGCGTCGACCAGGGCCATGGCGCGGTCCCACGCGTCGTCGCCGACGCCCACGGCCGCGCCGACCAGCAGTCGGCCGTCGCTGTCCTTGGTGGCCAGCGGGTGCTGCTCAGTTTTGACGAAGTCCTTCACGGTGATCAGACCAGTCAGCCGACCGTGCCCGTCGACAATAGGCAGCTTCTCGATCTTGTTGCGTCGCAACAGACCCAGCGCGGCGTCGGCCGTCACGCCCTCTTGGGCGGTGATCAGCGGCGACTTGGTCATCACCTCGGCAACCGGCTTGTTCATGTCGACTTCGAACCGCATGTCGCGGTTGGTGATGATGCCGACCAGCGAGCCCTGCGCGTCGACCACCGGCAGCCCCGAGATACGGAACCGGGCGCACATCGCGTCGACCTCGGCCAGCGTGTTCTCCGGCGAACACGTCACCGGGTCGGTGACCATGCCGGCCTCGGATCGCTTGACCATCTCCACTTGGCCGGCCTGCTCAGCGATCGACAGGTTGCGGTGCAGCACGCCCATTCCACCCTGGCGTGCCATCGCGATGGCCATCCTGGCCTCGGTGACGGTGTCCATCGCGGAGCTGACCAGTGGCACTTTGAGCCTGATCTTCTTGGTCAGCTGGCTGGACGTGTCAGCGGTCGCGGGCACCACGTCGGAGGCCGCGGGCAGCAGCAGTACGTCGTCGAATGTCAGCCCCAACATCGCGATCTTGTTGGGGTCGTCGCCGCCGGTGGGAACCGAATCCCCCAGCAGGCCATTCAGGTGCGCGGTCAGGCCGTCGATGCGGCCGGCGCGGCCTTCGGCAATGGTCATCGGTGGGCCCCCATCAGCTGGCGGAATGTGGACACCATCCTATCGGCTCGCCGATGCGTTCCCTGGCGCGATACCCGGGGCGCTGCGTAGTGTGGACTCGTGCGAGACCACCTCCCACCAGGCCTGCCACCCGATCCGTTCGCCGACGACCCCGCCGATCCGTCGGCCGCGTTGGATGCACTCGAGCCAGGACAACCCCTGGATCCGCAGGAGCGTGCCGCAGTCGAGGCCGACCTGGCCGACTTGGCGGTGTACGAGGCACTGTTGGCCCACCGGGGCATCCGCGGACTCGTGGTGTGCTGTGACGAGTGCCAACAGGACCATTACCACGACTGGGATATGTTGCGCGCCAACCTTCTTCAACTTTTGGTCGACGGCACGGTGCGTCCACACGAACCCGCCTACGACCCCGAGCCCGACGCTTACGTCACGTGGGACTACTGCCGTGGCTATGCCGATGCCTCGCTGAACGAAGCAACCTCGGACTACGACGGTTTTCGCTGAGCGCGTAGTCGCTTAGTTCCCGCCGCTGTGCCCGCCGCCGAATATCGGTAGTCCCGGCATCGGCACCAGCGTGGTGGTCATCACACTCGGCACCCGGGTCCTGGGCGTCTGAACCGCTGTCTGGAGCGCCGTCGACGGTATCGACGCGACGGTGGTCGGCTCGATCACCGACGGCGCCGAGGATGTCGCCTGTTGTTGCGGCGCAGTCGACGTGGTCGCGGCCGCGGACGGAGATTCAGCGGCCGCCGCCGACGGGCTGGACGTCGCCGCCGCAGCCGGCGACTGGACCGCCGCGGACTGGCTCGTGGTGCCACCTCCGCCCACTGTGGTCGTGGTGGTGGTCGTCGGCAACACCGTCGTCGTGGTCGTCGTCGGAACCACCGTCGTGGTCGTCGTGGGCAACACCGTCGTCGTGGTGGTCGTCGGCACGGCGGACGTCGTGGTCGGAAGCGCCGTGGTGGTCTGCTCGACGGTGGTCGTCGGGTCGACGGTCGTGGCGCTCGTCGACCCGGTCTGCTCCACCTGCGTCGTCGGAGCCTGCGGCGGCGGTGAAAGGAACGTGCCGGTTCCGTCGGGGCCCGTCGAGAACGTGATCGACGGCTCGCAACCGGCGGATCGGCAAGCGATGCTGGGCGGTACCTCGGGTGCGTTGGTCGGGGTGACCACCGCCGGCACGAGTTCGGTGGCCGACGCCGGCACCGTATAGGTGATACCGGGCGGCACCGTGGCGTCGGGGTCCTTCTGAACGACCTTGGCCGACAGCTGGTTCCACTGGTCGAGCAGCTGCTGCTTCTGCGACTCGTCCCCCACGCTTGCCACCTGGGTGCTGACCGCGACCAGCTTGTCCTGCGCCCCCTGCCAGTCGCCCTGGGAAATGAGCTGCTGAACCTGGGCGAGTTCGGTCTTGGCAGCCAGGGTGACCTGGTCGTCGCGGACCTGTTTGGGCGCCCCGAACAGCATCGTGCGCAGTCCGTAGAGGGCGTCGCCAGGTCCGGCACCGGCGACCACCGCGCCGAAGCCGCCGAGGAGAAGGACACCCGCGGCCGCCGCGCCGACGATGCTCAGGCCGCGCCGACTGCGCCCGCTGCTGTGTTTCTCGGCGACGCCGGTGCGCAGGGCAGTGATGGCTTCACGCTCGGTGATCAGTCCGGTTGCCGGGGGCCAGCGCATCTCGTCGCGCCATTCGCCGAGCAATTCGGCGAGCACGGCGTCGGCCTGGTCCTGCGGGGCTGCCTGATGGCCGTTGGCCAAGGCGTCGATGAAGCGATCGCTGGCGATGATGGCGTCGAGCGACGGTTCGTCGTTGCGAGAGTTGCGTCCGAGGTCAGGCATAGCCGTGACCTGCCGCGGTGATCTCGGTCTTGAGTTTGGCCAGCGCGCGATGCTGGGCGACGCGCACCGCCCCGGGAGTACTGCCGACGGCATCGGCGGTCTCTTCGGCGGACAGCCCGACGACGATCCGCAAGATCAGGATTTCGCGCTGTTTTTCGGGCAGGACCTGCAACAACTTGTTCATTCGGGCTGCAGAATCAGACTGCAGCGCCATCTGCTCGGGGCCCGCCTCCAGCGAGTACCGCTCCGGCACCACATCAGTGGGGTCGGAACGGTTACGGCCGGCGGCGCGGTGTGCGTCGGCGACCTTATGGGCAGCGATGCCGTACACGAAGGCCAGGAAGGGGCGACCCTGATCCTGATATCGCGGCAGCGCCTGGATGGCGGCCAAGCAAACCTCCTGTGCGACGTCGTCGGCAGAGAGGCCAACCCGCTCCGTGGACCCGAGGCGAGCCCGGATATAACGGACCACAATGGGGCGGATGGTCTCCACAACTTCCCGGAGGGCATCGCGACTGCCGGCCACAGCTTCAGCAACGGCCGCGTCGAGACGATCTCCTGGAATTGTCATCGACGGCGATATCTCCAACGTTACGAACGGGGTGCTACCCGGCAGCCACTGAGCTAGACAATATCGGCCCACCATGCCGATCGGGCGTTAGCGGTGGCTCCACCGCCCGCCGCGCCGCGTGATAACCGCAGCACAATCGTCTCGGATCGCCGAGACCTGCTGTGACGTAAGTGTTGCACTATTGATATCGGCCAGCAGACACGCCAGCGCCCATCGCAGTGGCAGCAGACCGTAGGCCTCGGTGTCGGTCAGCGCGGCATCGGCGACTCCCCGGGACAGGTCTATCGATCCCGCGCAACACAGCGCGGCGGCGAGCACCACTTCACTTTTGACTCGGTGGCGCCGCAGCGCGGGCAGCGCCTCCTCGGCAAAATCCACCCCGCGGCGCGCATGGGCGACCGCGTCGTCGCCGCGGCCGGAAGCCATCGCGAGTTCGGCACTGACCCACGCCAGCCGGATGGCCAATCGCGGCGGCATCCCCTCGGCGCCGTCCATCATCTCCTCGGCGCGTTCGAGCAATCGGGCCGACGCCGCGAGCCGGCCCACCCCAAGCGCGTCGGCCGCCAACCCGACGACGGCGTCGACGCCGGCTTCGAGCGCCAGTGGGCCGTCGCCGGCGGACCGCGCGAGAGCAAGGGCGCGGCCATCCCACCCGGCGGCCAGCCGATGACCGCCGAGCTGGCGAAGCAACGACGCCTCGGTGCTCAGCGACAGAGACGCCAGGGCAGCGGCAGGTTGCCGGCGACGCAAGACGGCGAGGTCGGCGCGGGCGCAGCTGTAGTGGCCAAGGCCTGCAGCGGCGACGGCCCTGCACCATAATTGCGCGGGCGTGTTCGCGGCGGGCAGCGGCCAGCAGCCCGGAGTATCGCCGAACGCGGCCTCGGCAAGTGCGGTGGAGTTCATCTGATCCGGCACGTTATCAACCGCGGGTGGCGCGGATGTCAGTTAACAGTTTGTGGTCGCAGTGTTACGGCAGTGTCAACTACCTATTGAGCGCTAGGAAATCGGAAGTGGAGCTGCCTGCGCAAATCACGAAAGCATCACGGTCCAGGCTCTTCCGATAGCACCTCAGCCGGTGACGATGGGTCGCAATGATGAACGTGATGTAAATTCTCGAGCTGCGCTTATGTGATTGCGCACATTGTGTGGGTATTGACTCCCTTTACACGCCGCCCCTAATTTTGTGAGCACGAGTAGTCATCGGCGACAGTGCTCGGATCGGTTCCACAGCTCACGCACGCGAAAGATGTGCGGAGAGAGGGGTTTTCCAATGCCACAGCCGCAGCAGCTACCCGGCCCGAACGCCGACATCTGGGATTGGCAGATGCAAGGCCTTTGCCGAGGTGTCGATTCTTCGATGTTCTTCCATCCCGATGGAGAGCGTGGCCGCGCCCGCGCCCAGCGTGAGATGCGCGCCAAGGAAATGTGCCGGAGTTGCCCAGTGATCGCTCAATGCCGCTCGCATGCTTTGGCGGTTGGCGAGCCCTACGGCATCTGGGGCGGACTGAGCGAATCGGAGCGCGAGTTGTTGCTCAAGCGCGGAATTCGCCGCACCGCCTGATTTTCAGCAAACAAGCGAGAAGGCCCATCCCATCGCCGGGGTGGGCCTCCTTGTCTCGTCAGACTCCGATTGCCTCACTTGGCCCCGGCCGCCAGCCATTGTTCGAACGTCGTCGGCGCGATTCGGGCGCCGTCGCTGGGAAGCAGGACGTTGCCGGCCAACTCCTGCCCCAGCGGGCCCGACCACGTCGGAATCAGCGTTACCGAGCGGTGCAGAACCACATGGGTGCGCCGGGCCATATCGACCAGGTCCTGGGTCTCTGGGCCGGCCACGTCGACGTAACGACCCCGCGGCGCGCCAAGGGCGACCTCGGCCAGCACGTGGGCGATATCGTCAGGCGCGATCGGTTGCACAAGCAGCGGGGCGATGAGCGCGACGCCGTCCTGTTCGGTCCAGCTGGCCGCCATCGCCGCGAAGTCGTGGAACTGGGTGGCCGGCACGATGGTCCACGGCACCGGCCCCGCCTCCACCAGGCGTTCCTGCTCCCGCTTGCCCACATAGTGGGCGGTACCGCCGTGGATGCGATGGATTCCGACGATCGAGAGCAGCACGTGGTGGTTGACGCCGGCGCGTTGTTCACTGTCGAGGAGGTTTGTCGTCGTTGTTGCGAAATACTCACGGGTCTCGTCGGGGCCTACAGGTGGTGAGCTGATCGCGTCGATCACCGCGTCGACGCCGTGCAGCGCCGCGTCCAATCCCTCGCCGGTGAGGAGGTCGACGCCTAACGAGCGGCTGATCGGTACTACGTCATGGCCCTCATCCCCAAGTGCGGCAGCAGTACGGGCACCGATGTTGCCGGTCGCGCCGGCTATCGCGATTCGCATGGGGACCTCCAAGGGGCGTCGTGACTGTCTGACTGAGCCAACACCGACGCGCGGGTGTTCTCATCCGGAATGACCGGGATCTTCAGAGTCGATGCTCCCGGTCCCCAATGCACGACCGCTCGGCCAATCCGGCTCGGCACATACCGGTCAGGCAGGCGCCCGAACAACGGGTCGAACGGTTCGAGGTAGCGCCCCGCGATGAGAAGCCGCAGTTCGTCGCCTGCGCGAAACAGCGTCGACGAGGCGCTGAGCTCGATATCGCAGGCTGAGTAATGATCCGCAACTGGAAACTCAAGCGCCATCCCCGACGGGTGCGCCGCGGCAGCGCGTCCTTGCCGTAGGGGTGCGCCGACAGAATCACCGGAAACTGGCCGTCACCCGGCGGCCGATAGACGTTGACGCGCGACGTGACACCGTCGCGCATGCGAACCGCGACGTCGTGGTCCCTCAACAAATCGGCCGGTGCGGCGACGACGGTCGGGTATTCACCGCCGTCGGTGGCGATGTGCACGTGGTCGTAGTGGTTCGCGGTCTCGTTGTCGTAGTCGGCGGTCCAACTCGGTGCGCCGATACCCGGGTAGAAACCTGCCGCCAGATCACGAGCAGCACTCGTACGGCGGTCGGCGACACGATGTGGCAAACTTCCCGCGCCCGCTTACTGACGCATATCGGATGCCCCGCCGATGTATCAGGTTTGTCCGTTGATCCATTCGGCCTCATCAGAACTGAATTGCTTCCGCGCATACCTAACATTTGTTCCCATCGGCAAGATAAGCTCGTGCCCGTGAAGGCCCGATTTCGTCACGGCCTGAGCTCCGCGCGAGTTACGACGAAGGGTTGCAGTAAGACCATGACCGCCATCGTCGAAGGCGAATCGCAGCTTCCCGTCATTCCCCGGCCGCGCTCGGCGGTTTGCCCTCTGGCACCTCCCCCGGAATTCAGCGAGTGGCGGGAATCCGGCCTGCGGCAAGCACTCTGGCAAGGGCGGCCGACCTGGATCGTCAGTCGCTACGAAGACATCCGGTCATCACTGGTCGACCCGCGCCTCAGTGCCGACACGATCAACCCACGCTTGCGGGCGGCGGGCGCCACCGGCGAGCTGCCGGTGATCTTCGCGCGAATCGACGACCCCGAACATAATCGTCTGCGCCGCATGATGACTCGGGATTTCACCTTCCGGCGCGCAGAAGCGATGCGGCCCCAGATCAAAGAGTTGGTGGACCGCTTCCTCGACACGATGATCGAGAACGGGCCCCCTGCGGACCTCGTCAGGGACTTCGCTCTGCCGGTGCCGTCGTCGGTGATCTCGCTGCTCCTGGGCGTGCCGTACAGCGATGCCGAATTCTTCCAGCACCACAGCACTGTCGGGCTCGACTCCCGGTCGTCCGAAGACGAGAAGGCAGCGGCGATCGGGGCGATGTTCGGGTACATGGTCCAACTCGTCGAACGTAAAGAGCGCGAACCGGGCGACGATCTCATCACGCGGCTCCTTACCGATTACGTCGCGCCGGGCCAACTGAGCCGCGAGACAGCGGCGATGAACGCCATGATCCTGTTGCAGGCCGGGCACGAGACAACGGCCAGCATGATCGCGCTGGGAACCATTGCGCTCCTGGAGAACCCGGACACGTTCACACTGCTCGGCAAGACCGACGACACCGCCGTCAGCGGCGACATCGTCGAAGAACTGATGCGCTACCTGACCATCGTGCACAGTCAGGTGGACCGAGTCGCGACCCAGGACGTCTACGTGGGCGGTCAGCTGGTGCGCGAAGGCGACTTCCTGTTGATGAACCTCCCGGCCGGGAATTGGGACCCGGAGTTCGTCGAACAACCCGAGAGATTTGACGCGACCCGAAATCCACGCGGCCACTTGGGCTTCGGCTATGGCGTGCACCAATGCATCGGACAGAACCTGGCCCGGGTCGAAATGCAGGTGGCATTCTCGACGTTGGCGCGGCGGCTGCCGGGGCTCGCCCTGGCAGTTGACCCGGACCAACTGCGCTTTGCGGGAAACAAGGAGATCTACAACATCGAGGAACTACCCGTCACCTGGTGAGCACTGTTCGGCGAGCGCCCGACGACTGATCAGCGGCCGATCATCTGCATCTGCGCTTCGTTGTGGTGCTCACCCGAAGCCGGCGTGAGGTTGTCGAGCTTCGCGATCTGGTCGGCGGTGAGCACGACGCTGTCGGCGCCCACGTTCTCCTCCAGCCGGGAGACGCGTTTGGTCCCCGGGATGGGCGCGATGTCGTCGCCCTTGGTGAGCAGCCACGCGATGGCGACCTGCGCCGGTGTGGCACCCACCTCGCCGGCGATCGCGGCCACCTCATCCGCGATGGCCAGGTTGCGCCGGAAGTTCTCTCCGGTGAAGCGCGGATTGCTGGCCCGGAAGTCGCTCTTGTCGAACTGGTCGGTCGAACGGATCGCGCCGGTCAGGAAGCCCTTGCCCAGCGGCGAGTACGGCACGAACCCGATACCGAGTTCGCGCAGCAGCGGCAGCGTCTCGGGTTCGGGATCACGAGTCCACAGCGAGTACTCCGACTGCAGCGCGGTGATGGGATGGACAGCGTTGGCGCGCCTGATCGTTGCGGTGCCGGCTTCGGAGAGCCCGATGTGCCGAATCTTGCCCTCAGACACCAGATCGGCCAGAGCGCCGATGGTGTCTTCGATCGGTGTTTCCGGATCGACCCGATGCTGGTAATAGAGGTCGATGCGGTCGGTACCGAGTCGTGTCAAGGAGCCTTCGACGGCGGTGCGGATGTTGGCCGGGCTGCTGTCCAGGTGGCCCTGGCCTCCCCCGGCGTGAGAGATCATGCCGAACTTGGTTGCCAGCACGACGTCGTCGCGCCGGTCTTTGAGCGCACGTCCGACGAGCTCTTCGTTGATGTACGGACCATAGATTTCGGCGGTGTCGATGAACGTCACACCGAGGTCGAGAGCCCGGTGAATCGTGCGGATCGATTCCGCGTCGTCACTTCCGGCGCCGGTGAACGCGAACGACATACCCATGGCGCCCAAGCCGATGCGAGATACGTCAAGGTCGCGAAGGTGAACATGCTTCATGCGAGGTACTCCTAAATCTAAGGTTGGATAAGGACTTTCAGTGCTTTGCGGTCGGCCATGGCGCGATAGCCGTCTGGTGTCTGGTCAAGGCCGATCACGCGGTCGAAAACCCGGCCCGGTTCGATGGTGCCCTCGAGGATGTCAGGCATGAGTTCCTCGATGTAGGCCCGGGCGGGCGCAGCTCCGCCGGTGATGGTGACGTTACGCATCATTACGTCGAATCCCAGTGGAGCCTCACGGTATTGAGCGACACCGAGTCGGCTGACAACGCCCCCGGCGCGGACCGCACCGATGGCGGTGACCAATGACTGCTCGGTGCCCACGCATTCGATGACCGCATGCGTGCCGTCGCCGGCGGTGAGTTCTCTGATCCGCTCTACGGCTTCGTCGCCGCGTTCGGCCACCACGTCCGTGGCGCCGAAGTCGCGGCCCAGATCGGTTCGGTCGGTGTGGCGGCCGTTGAGGATGATCTGTTCGGCGACGAGCCGCTTGGCGGCCAGGACCGCGCACAGCCCCACCGCTCCGTCACCGATGACGGTCACCGACACTCCTGGCCGCACGCGGGAAGTCATCGCACCGTGATGACCGGTACAGAACACGTCGGACAATGTCAGCAGCGACGGCATCAGTGCCGAGTCCTCCGCGACGGGAAGCTTCACCAGCGTGCCCTGCGCCTGCGGTACCCGTACAGCCTCGCCTTGGCCCGCGTCGACGCCGCGTGCACCCCACCCGCCGCCGTGGCGACAGGAGGTCTGCAGGCCCTCCCGGCAGAAGTCGCACGTGTTGTCCGCCCAGACGAAGGGAGCCACGACCAGATCGCCGCGCTGCAGGCCGGCGACATCGGCGCCGACATCCTCGACGATGCCAATGAACTCGTGGCCCATGCGGCGGCCACCGTCTTTGTGCGGCATGGACTGGTAAGGCCACAGGTCGCTGCCGCAGATGCAGGCACGGGTGACCCGCACGATGGCGTCGGTCGGATTCTTCAGGACGGGGTCGGGCACGTTCTCGACCCGCACGTCACCGGCTTCGTACATCACGGTTGCTCGCATGCTTCGACAGTAGGACGCCGACCTGTCACCCGGACAGTGATGGCTGTTCGGGGTATCAGCAGTACCCCCCGGGCGGGTACGCGCACATCTACCGTGAAGAGATGGGCACGATCGACATGCGCCACGAAGTCCGCGAGTTCCTGAGTTCGCGCCGCGCCCGCATCAGCCCTGAACAGGCCGGGCTGCCAGCTTATGGCGGCAACCGCCGGGTCAAAGGCCTGCGGCGCGAGGAGGTGGCACTACTCGCGGGTGTCTCGGTCGATTATTACGTCCGCATGGAACGGGGCAACCTGTCCGGCGCCTCGGAGAGTGTTCTCGATTCGCTGGCCTCGGCGCTGCAGCTGGATGAGGCCGAACGCGAGCACCTGTTCGCACTTGCCCGGGAGTCCGGCCCGCCCGGCAGCCGACCGAAGCCCAAAGCCGTGGGGGCCGTGCGCCCCGTGCTACAGCAGGTTCTCGACGCCATCACCGACGCGCCGGCCTGGATCCGCAACGGACGCCACGACATCCTTGCGATGAATCAGCTGGCTCGAGCGCTGTACGCCCCGGTGCTGGCAGATCCTCGCCGACCTGCCAACACCACACGCTTTGTCTATCTCGACCCCGGGGCCAGGGACTTCTTTGTCGATTACGACCAGATCGTCCGCGACGCCGCAGCGATGCTCCGTATGGAAGCCGGCCGCAACCCGCATGACGAGGAGCTCATCGCCCTGGTCGGCGAACTGTCAACGCGCAGTGAGCTGTTCCGCCAACGTTGGGCGTCGCACGATGTCCGTTTCCATCGGTCGGGCCGCAAGCGGCTGCGCCACCCGGTGGTCGGACAGCTGGATCTGGATTTCGAAGCGATGGAAGTGCCCTCCGAGCCCGGCCTGCAACTCAACATCTACACCGCGGCAGCCGGCACACCGACCGCCGACGGGCTCAAACTGCTGGCCTCCTGGGCGGTCAGCCAAGACGGTCTCCCCTCGGAGCGGGCAGCGCCAAGACGTTGACGCTCGATATGCCATCACCCTATCGAGCCAAAGATATTGATGCGGAATGTTTTCCGCTGATCCCGCGCGGTCCCGGACGGGTAGTCACTCGCCACGTAGCGCGGTCGACCCGACTGTGCGCCCGCCTCACTGACTGTCGCGAGTCCCCTGCGGAGGCTGGGAATCTTCCCCTCCAAAATCCGGTTCCACGCCCGGTGGCCCGGGAAGGTTGAGGCCGAAACGGACGCCGAGCATGCGGATTACGAAGCATGCTGCGACGGCGCCCAGCGCGGCCGGCACACCGTAGACGTGAAAGTGGATGGCAGCGACGGTGATCGCGGCGGCTACCAAAGCGGGTATCGCGTACAGCTCGCTGCGCAGCACCGTGGGGATCTGGCGGATGAGGACGTCGCGAAGTGTCCCCCCTCCGACCGCGGTGACTACCCCGAGCAGGATTGAGGGCGCGATCCCGAGGCTGTGACGCATCGCGGTACTCGCGCCGAGGACCGCAAACACGCTCAGGCCGATCGCATCGAACACCGTGATCGGGATCTCCAGGCGGGCGAGTCCCCTGCTGAGGGCAAACGCAATCAGCGCGCCGGCGAACGCAAGCGCGAAGTACCGCCAATCACGAAAGGTGGCCGGCGGGATGAAACCGATCAGAACATCACGGATGATGCCCCCACCCAGTGCCGTCGTCATACCCAACGTCACGACGCCGACCACGTCGAGACGCGCTGCACGCACCGCGGTCAACGCCCCGTTGAGCCCGAAAACGAAGGTGCCGATCAAGTCCAGCACGAGCAATAGCGGTGGTTCCCCGATCACATCCCATGCCTACCACGGCCGAGGTCTCACAATCGCGCCGCGATCATCGCCGAAGACGTGCCATCAATGTGCTCGACGATGATCGGAACGACGTTCGGAAACCGAACTCCACCGTTACCGTGGGGTGCACGACGACAATAACGGCATCTCCCCCGGCCACCCTCGTCGGACGAGCAAGCGAGGCCACATGACTACGACGTCGAACCCCCTCAGCGCCGTTTTGAGTGGGCTGCCCGGGATCCGGTCCTGGCAAGAGGCGCTCTACCGCGATATCCACCAGCACCCGGAACTGTCCCATCAAGAACATCGCACCGCCGGGATTGCCGCTGACCGGCTCCGCGAATGGGGATACGAGGTCCGCGACGGAATCGGGGGCACCGGCGTGGTCGGGGTCATCCGGAACGGCAGTGGCCCGTCGGTGCTGATCCGCGCCGATATGGATGCACTACCCGTCCGGGAGGCGACGGGACTCCCCTACGCCAGTACCGAGTCGGCTACCGACTCGGCTGGCAACGAAGTGCCGGTCATGCATGCGTGCGGCCACGATGTTCATGTCACCTGCTTACTCGGCGCGGCAGCATTACTGGCCGGCGCAACCGAGCATTGGAGCGGCACGGCCATTGCGTTGTTCCAACCGGCCGAGGAGGTCGGTGGCGGAGCGCGGGGGATGGTCGATGACGGCCTTGCCCAGGCAATCCCGCCCGTCGACGTCGCCCTCGCCCAGCATGTGCTTCCGATGCCCGCCGGATATGTGGCCACCCATCGCGGACCGGTACTTTCGGCCGCCGACAGCATGCGAATCACCGTCTACGGGCGCGGCGGCCACGGCTCGATGCCGCAGGTCGCCGTCGACCCCATCGTGCTCGCAGCGATGATCGTGGTGCGGTTGCAGACAATCGTCTCGCGGGAGGTGGCACCCAGCGATATGGCCGTACTGACCATCGGGAGCATTCAAGCAGGCACCAAAAGCAACATCATCGGCGACCACGCCGTGCTGGAGTTGAACATTCGTACCTATGACGAATCTGTCAGGACCGCGATGCTTGATGCGATCCGACGCGTCGTCATCGCCGAGTGCCAAGCGTCGAACTCACCGCGAGAGCCCGAATTCGAGCTCTACGATCGTTTTCCGCTCACGGTCAACGATGACGAGGTCACCGATCGGGTCACTGATGCGTTCGCCGCACACTTCGGCGAACGCAGCCAAACAATGCCCGCAGCGGCAGCCAGTGAGGACTTCAGTGATATCCCCAACGCGCTGGGTATCGCCTATACCTATTGGGGCGTAGGCGGAATCGACGAACAGCAGTATCTAGAGGCAGTGAACGCCGGGCGGGTGGCAGAAGACATCCCGGTCAACCACTCGCCGAGGTTTGCCCCGGTGATCCAACCCACCCTCGACACCGGAACCCAAGCGCTGGTGGTCGCAGCACTCGCCTGGTTAGGAGACTCCGGTGTCTCATGAGGTCACACCCGCAGTTCACCCCGCGACGATGCGCGCTTGCCGCAGTTCGTCTTCCTGATCTGAGCGGCCCAGCTGCCCCAGCACCTGCGTCGTGTGTTCACCCAATGCTGGTGCAGGCCCAGCCAATTGAGCGGGTGTGGCATCGAACAACGCCGGGTGCCTCGGGATGCGGGTGCGGCCGACGACCGCGTCCTCGGCCTCCACGAACAACCCCATCTCGATGGCGTGCGGGTCGTTGGGCAGTTCGCTGGGCGGCACGATCATGGCGAACGGCACGTCCTCAGCCTCGAAACGCGCCGTCGCTTGTTCTACAGTGAGTTTCTCCGCGCCCGCATAACAGGCCTTCATCACCTGGCCCATCAACGGCCGATGCTGATTGCGCAGGTCAGCGGTCGCCAGCAGCGGATCGTCCGCCCCTGGCGCGTCAAGCGCGCGACACATGCCGGTGAAGTCGGAGTCCGAGATCGGTGTCACCACGCCCCAGCCATCGATGAACCGGAAGGGCTTGAAGCCCTGGGTGAAACTCGACGGCTGCGAGCCGTCTGAATCGAGCAGCACCTCGTTGCCGGTCGCATCCGCCCACAGGAACGAGACCACCGCGTCGACCATCGAGACGTGCACGTGCTGGCCGCCGCGTCCGTTCGCGCGCGCCAACAGTGCAGCGGTGACAGCCTGGCTGGCATAGAGCGCGGTGACTTTATCGGCGACCACCTGCTGCAGGAAGATCGGCTCGCCGCCGGATCCGGCCTGGCTCGACGCGAGCCCACCGTAGGCCTGGATCACGGTGTCATAGGCGCTGCGATCACGGTAGGGCCCGACCTCGCCGAATCCGGTCAGCGACAGATAGACGACGTCGGGGTTGATCGCCACGACGTTCTCGTATCCGACGCCGAGCCGTTCGGCTACGCCGGGGCGGAAGTTCTGGATGACGACGTCGGCCTGCGCGGCCAGTTCGAGTGCGATCTCCCGACCGGCGTCGGTCCGGATGTCCACGGCAATGGATTGCTTGCCGCGGTTGCAGACCCGGAAGACCGCGCTTAACCCGTTGACGCTCGGGCCAATCCACCGCATGATGTCGCCAATGTCGGGCCGTTCGACCTTTACGACGTCGGCGCCCTGATCGGCGAACAGGGCGCCGATGTAGGGGCCGGTGAGCGCGATCGACAACTCCAGTACGCGAATACCGCTCAGTGGTCCAGCGTGTTCCATCCCAATCCTCCCGGTCATCGTCCGGTATATCGTGGCGCACGCTTCTCGCTGAAGGCCGCCAGCCCCTCCTTTGCGTCGGCCGAGCGCATCACCTCCACGACGAACCGCTGCTCGATCTGACGGGCGGCGTCCTCGTCGAGCCAACCGCTGGCGACGATAGATGCCTTCGCATTGCGCACGGCGAGTGGCCCGTTGGCGCTGACCTTCGCCGCGATCTCGCGCGCCTTCTCCAGCGAGCCGCCGCTCGGAACAACGTGCCCGACCAGTCCGAAGTGATAGGCCTCCGCGGCAGTCAGCGGTTCGCCGGTCAGGATCATCTCCATGGCCTTGGTGTAGGGAATCTGACGTTTCAGGCGAACCGTCGACCCGGCACCGGCGATCAGGCCCCACCTCGCCTCCGGCAGGCCGAACACCGCATGCTCCTCGGCAATCCGAATATCGGTCTGTTGCAACATTTCACAGCCGCCGCCCAGGCAGGCTCCGTTGACGGCAGCAATCAGCGGCGTGGCTAGCGAACGCGTCAGCAGCAGCCCGTCGGTGATGACGCTGCCAGCAGATTTCCGTTCCGGTTGCGGCGTTGCGCCGGACGATCCCCGCACCATCCAGCCGTCGGCCAGGTCGCCGCCGACGCAGTACGACGAACCCTCCCCGGTGAGGATCGCGGCGCGGATGTCCGGGTTCGCGTCGATCTCATCCCACGCCTGTGCCATCAGCGCGATCATCGAGGGCGTCAGTGCATTTCGCCGCCGCGGATTGTTCATCGTGAGCACGACGACGTTTCCGTCACGTTCGAATTTCAGGTGCGGCTCAGCCGAAGTCATAGCGACTTTCTATATCAGGGCGGATTCAATCGGTTGTCGCAACACCGGCTTGTTGGAGCAAGAGTAACTGGTCGTTGAAGGCCTCAGCCGGGGTC
>NZ_NOZR01000078.1 GCF_002250655.1 Mycolicibacterium sphagni | reverse complement strand
AGCGTCGATGCCGCAGGCAACTTCACCTACACCCCCGCCGCGACGGCACGCTATGCGGCGACCAACGCCACGACCGACACCTTCACCGTTAGCGCCAGCGACGGAACGAACTCGACAACAGAAACCGTCACCGTGTCAGTGTCCCCGCTGGCCGACAAACCTGTGGCGGGCACTCCCACCGTCGGCACCCCCAATACCAGCACCGGGGTGGTCAC
>NZ_NOZR01000077.1 GCF_002250655.1 Mycolicibacterium sphagni | reverse complement strand
GCCATCAACCCGACGTTGGGCATCCTCGCCAACGCATTCACCACGTTCACGGGCCAGTTGGCCGACACGATCCAGGCGGGGATTGCGGCGGGGCTCACCGGTTTCCAGGCGCTGCTCAATGCGCTGGGCAATCCGGCCAGCGCGCTGTTTGCGGCGTTCCAGGCGGCTTTGGCGGCGTTCCCGAACCCGGCGGCGTTCATCAATGCGCTGGTGCAGGC
>NZ_NOZR01000076.1 GCF_002250655.1 Mycolicibacterium sphagni | reverse complement strand
GCAGGCAACTTCACCTACACCCCCGCCGCGACGGCACGCTATGCGGCGACCAACGCCACGACCGATACCTTCACCGTCACCGCTAGCGACGGAACGAACTCGACAACAGAAACCGTCACCGTCTCGGTGTCTCCGCTGGCCGACAAACCCGTCGCCGGCACCCCCACCGTCGCCACCCCCAATACCAGCACCGGGGTGGTCACCGGCGCCCTGAACTTCACCGACCCTGGGGGCCAGAGCTTGACGTATGCAGTGACCGGCAAGCCCACCCAGGGCGCGGTGAGCGTCGATGC
>NZ_NOZR01000075.1 GCF_002250655.1 Mycolicibacterium sphagni | reverse complement strand
GGCGCTGGAGTGCCGGCTCGGGTTCGGGCTCGGGCTCGGGCTCAGGCTCAGGTTCGGGCTCAGGCTCAGGTTCGGGCTCAGGTTCGGGAGCTGGCTCGGGCTCGGGCTCGGGCTCAGGTTCGGGAGCTGGCTCGGGCTCGGGAGCTGGCTCGGGCTCGGAGGCCGGCTCGGGAGCTGGCTCCGGCTCCGGAGCTGGCTCGGGCTCAGGCTCAGGTTCGGGCTCGGGCTCAGGTTCGGGCTCGGGCTCAGGATCGGGCTCCGGCTCGGGCTCGGGCTCCGGCTCGGGCTCAGGCTCGGGCTCGGGCTCAGG
>NZ_NOZR01000074.1 GCF_002250655.1 Mycolicibacterium sphagni | reverse complement strand
GTGATCATCTCGTGTGTGAAGGCTGCCCTGTTCGGGTTGATCGCGGGGTTGGTGGCCTGTTATCGCGGGTTGACGATTACCGGTGGTGGCGCCAAAGCGGTCGGCAACGCGGTCAACGAGACGGTGGTGTACGCCTTCATGGCGTTGTTTGTGGTGAACGTCGTGGTGACGGCCATCGGTATCCGAATGAGCGCGAGGTAGGGGCCGGTGGCATCTCAGGCGTTATATCCGAGGGTGGCTCGCCAACTACGGCGTCCGTTGGGGACGTTTGGTCGTATTGGTGATCACACAATCTTTTATGGGCGGGCGATCGCTGGTACTCCGCA
>NZ_NOZR01000073.1 GCF_002250655.1 Mycolicibacterium sphagni | reverse complement strand
GTGATCATCTCGTGTGTGAAGGCTGCCCTGTTCGGGTTGATCGCGGGGTTGGTGGCCTGTTATCGCGGGTTGACGATCACCGGTGGTGGCGCCAAAGCGGTCGGCAACGCGGTCAACGAGACGGTGGTGTACGCGTTTATGGCGTTGTTTGTGGTGAACGTCGTGGTGACCGCCATCGGTATCCGGATGAGCGCACGGTAGGGCGAGGGGACACCGGTGGCGTCGTTGCAGGCTTTGTATCCGCGGATCGCGCGTCAGGCGCGGCGTCCGTTGGGGACGTTTGGTCGTATTGGTGATCACACAATCTTTTATGGGCGGGCGATCGCTGGTACTCCGCA
>NZ_NOZR01000072.1 GCF_002250655.1 Mycolicibacterium sphagni | reverse complement strand
TCCAACTCCGAGCGCAGTTCGGGGTCGGCGATCAGCCGACCCACACTCATGCCGTCGACTTGTTGGCCCCCGCACCACACGAACCCGCGCTTGCGGGCCCGGTCGGCGTCGGAGAATGTCCCGTCGGGGTTCAGATGCAGTGCCAACCGGTGGGCGACTTTCTCCAACTGGTCCGGCCGCAGGGTGATCGCATGCCCGGCCAACGACCGTTCGGCTTTGTCCACCTCGACCGGCGACACATGATCGGGCAACTCCCGGAAGAACGTCTGAATCACCCGCAGGTGCTCGCCATCCAACGACCCGGCCTGCCACGCTGCCGACGTCTCGGGTAGCACCGGCGGC
>NZ_NOZR01000071.1 GCF_002250655.1 Mycolicibacterium sphagni | reverse complement strand
GAGGCCGAGCTCGGGATTGATTCGATCAAGCAGGTGGAGATTTTGGCTGCGTTGCAGTCGAAGTTCCCGGGTGCTCCGGAGATCCCGGCTTCTGAGCTGTCGGCGTTGCGCACGCTGCAGGATGTGGTTGACACGGTTGCCGATTTCGCCGCGCCCGCGCCGGTCGCTGCCGCTCCTGTTGCGGCTCCGTCTGTGCCTGCGGGTGATGTTGTCTTGCAGATTGTTTCGGAGAAGACGGGTTATCCGGTGGACATGCTCGGGTTGGGCATGGAGATGGAGGCCGAGCTCGGGATTGATTCGATCAAGCAGGTGGAGATTTTGGCTGCGTTGCAGTCGAAGTTCCCGGGTGCTCC
>NZ_NOZR01000070.1 GCF_002250655.1 Mycolicibacterium sphagni | reverse complement strand
GCCTTCGGCAACATCAATGTCAACCTGGGTCTGGCCTTGCGGGCGGTGCTCAATGTGGCCATCGACGGACCGCAGGCCTTCGTCAACGCTCTGGTCGCCGGCGGTGCGGCTCTGGCCGCGGCGTTCAACGCGGCACTGGCGGCCTTCCCGAGCCCGGCGGCGTTCGTGGCGGCGCTGACCGGCGCGCTGGCGGCGATCAACCCGACCCTGGGTGTGTTGGCCAACGCACTGACGACCTTCACCGGTCAGCTGAACGCGACCCTGCAGGCGGGGATTGCGGCGGGGCTCACCGGTTTCCAGGCGCTGCTCAATGCGCTGGGTAATCCGGCCAGTGCGCTGTTTGCGGCGTTCCAGGCGGCTTTGGCGGCGTTCCCGAACCCGGCGGCGTTCATCAATGCGCTGGTGCAGGC
>NZ_NOZR01000006.1 GCF_002250655.1 Mycolicibacterium sphagni | reverse complement strand
GCCCCCAATGCCCCGATCATCCCAACGAGAACTCCGAGACGGCTTGCCGCGCTTGCAAACTGCGCCGCGAATGGGACCAGGCCAACGAGCAGCGCGCCGCAGCCGATGAGCTCGACGCCAAGCGTCGGAGCAAGCAGGTGCAGGCGAACTGCCCACGCTGCCAAGGCACCAACACCTACGAAGACGATCTCGGCGTCCATCCCTGCCAACCCCACCTGGAGGCCATCAATGCCTGAGCGAGTCCAGCGCCGCCGCGTCGCCGGCCAGCCGGGAATTCCGCCGGGCGCGAAGTACGTTGGCCGACCGAGCCGGTGGGGCAACCCGTGGCGGATCTACCGCGACCACCACATTGTCGGCCCTCGGTGGCACATAGCCCGCAACAGCTGGGCGCACATCCCTGCTGGTGAGTGCATTCACGCCTACGTGTCGTCGAGCCGGATCATCCCGGTATCGGAGGCCGTGGACCTGTACCGGACGCTGCTGCAGGTTCGGCTCCGCGACGAGCCGGATCAGTTCCGGGAGTGGCTCAAGCCGCTACGTGGGCGCGACCTCGCCTGCTGGTGCCCGCTCGATCAACCCTGCCACGCCGACATCCTCCTGGAGATCGCCAATGCCTGATCACGCAGCTGTGAGGTTCTTCCCGTACGAGCCGCCCGGATCGGTCTACCAGGACGTCCTCCTGGCCTTCCAGGATCACCGGCTGGCCGGGTTCGGGATTGGTGCGTTGGTGGAGCCGGATCCGAAAGGCCCGGTGAACCAGATCGTGTCGCTCGTGCAGGGGCGGCGGCGGATCAAGTCGGCTCTGTGGCGTGTGCCGGCCGGCGCCGAGGTGAAGGTGGTGCGGGAGACGGGCGGCTACACGATCACCGACCTGTGCGGGCTTCGCGGCGGGTTCGTCGATCGGATGCTGGTGCCGCCGCGCCGTGCCCGGGGCTGGTACGTCGAGATCGACAGCCACACCGTACTAGGAGCCACCGACAGCGACATCTGGCCCCGACAGTCCACCCCACCCGTTCCGTGGCGGCAGCGGACCACACAGCGGGCCAAAACCGCGCTCAACGCTCGGGCCCGCCAACTCGGTGACGCCATAGCCCACCGATTCGGATACATCCACCAGAGCGAAGCGAGGGACTGGTGAGCCAGCTAGCTGAGCGTTACTACGACCACTGCGAATGCGGCCACATCCGCTGGCAGCACGTAGCCAAAACCTGCCGCGCACTCGACTCGTACAACATCCCATGCTCCTGCAACGGATTCGAGCCGCAGATTCACGAATGCGTCGAAGCCCCACACGACATCGTCAAAGCACTCGGCGAGGTCTACAAACCCGACGGCATCCTGTCCTGGCTGCGGAGCCGGAACCGCAACCTGCAGAACTACACCCCGCTCGAGCTACTCGGCAACGGCTCCGAGGATCGGGTCCGCGCAGAGGTCGAACGACTCGTAGGCGGTGCTTGGTGAGCGAGTTCCCGAGGCTTCGGAACGTCGTCGCCGACGCGATGTTCGAGGCTTACCGGCATGACGCGAATGGCGCTGACGCCCAGGACATCCTGAACGCGCTTTGTGAGGCGTGCACGATCCGCACCGTCGAGGAGCTGGACGCGCTGCCACTCGACTCTGTTGTCGTCGATCGGGCTGGCATACCCCGAACCAAGCGTGGCGGCGACTCGCACATGCCAGCCGGGTGGACCCACGCTGGCCGCTCGCCTCTGAGGTCACATGAACTCGCAGACGGACGCGCCATGCTGCTGATCTGGCACCCAGCTTGGGAGCGGCCATGAGCGAGCAACTTCTACGTGTCGGCATGACCCTCGACGGCTACTGCGGAGGCGTGTTCGAGCTGGGCCCGGATCAGGTTCGGGTGGAGGCGATCGGCGCGGACTGGGTGGTGGTGCGGCAGGTGGGTTGGGACGAGAGGCCTCAGCTGTTCGTGGGGCCGCCGGAGGAGCTGCTTTTGTACGCCCAGGAGCGGCGATGAGTTTCCAGGCCCGCTACACGGGTGCGTGCGCCGCCGAGCGTTGCCGCTATTACCCCGACGACCTGATCCGTGAGGGCGATGACGTCGACTACCTCGATGACGAGCTGATGCACGCGGAGTGTGCGAAAGCCACACGCCGGGGTGAACCACCCATGTGCCCAAACTGTTTCACCCATCACCGAGGGGAGTGCTGACGAATGGCCGATGATGTTGCAGCCCGGGCGAGGGTCGCACTGGAAGGCGTAACCGAGGGGCCGTGGACGGTCGACGAGACTGACCCCGGCGTCTGGTCACCCGACGAGATTGTGTTCGGGAATTACACCGCACGAGACGACTTCGATTCACCCAGTTGGGAAGACGGCAAACCCGCAGACCTTGCGTTCATTGCTGCGGCGCGGTCCCTGGTGCCGGAGCTGGTCGACGAGGTGGAGCGGCTGCGTGCTGGCGACCGGTCGGCGGTGAAGCGTCTCGCCGAGGACGTCGGGTATCCGATCCGTCGCGAGGAGTGGGAGCTCACCGGCCAACCGGACGGGACCATCGGGGGTAAGCCGTTCCCGCCGTACAGGTTTGTGTTCGGCAACCCGCACGAGGCCCGTGGCATGGAGGGCACCGCGGAGGAGCGGGCCCGCTCGTTCATCGAACTGGCCAACGTCGACAGGTGGACTGACGTCAAGCTCCGCCGCCGAGTGGTCATCGAGCAGCCATGGGAAGACCAAGACCCCTTCCCGGGGAAGGGTGCCGAATGAGTGCAACCGCCGATCTGTTGGCGCTACTGAAACGGCATTACATCAAGCCCGGCGCCGACCTACCGGGCGGCGTGTTCTTGCCCGAGGTGGGCTGGAACGGATGCGCCGGTGGCGGCTGCGATGCGATCTATGTGGGTTTCACGTCATCGTCGGGACGCATGCTGGTTGGCCATGAGCTGAAAGTGAGCCGCTCTGAATGGCTTTCAGAGTTGAACAAGCCGGGGAAGGCGGATAGGTGGGCTGACCAATGCCACGAGTGGTGGCTGGTGGTGAGCGACCCGGCGATCGTCCATGACGGTGAGTTGCCGCCTGGGTGGGGTCTGCTGGTGCCGGGCCCGTCGAAGACCCGCATGCGCGCCCTGGTGAAGGCGACCCGTAAGCCGCAGGATCACACACCGTCTTGGGATGCGGTCCGCTCGGTGATGGCACGTTGGGACACCCTGCGGGCGAAGGCGATCGAGGACGCCAAGAACGAGGCGTACCGGGCTGCCACAGCCCAGGTCGACGAGCGCGTCCAATCCCGGATCAAGATGGAGCTTGCCCAGGCCGAAAGCGACGGCCGAATCCTCGGCACCACCCGCGAGCGCCTTCGCGCACTGGAGAAAGCGCTCGGCCACAACATCAACTGGGACGAGAAGCAGGTGGGCTGGCTCAACCACGCAACCCTCGCGGAGATCGCACAGATCCGTGAGGCCTTGGACTTGGGGCTGGGCGTGAAGGCTGCTGCCCGGTGCGGCGTACAGCGGCCCGCGTCGCGATGAGGAGTATCGAGCGCTGGTCGACGCGGGACTCGTTGAGAACCGCGACTAACCGCACGCCTGATTATCGGCAAACCCAGCAAATCAGAGAGGAGCGGACGTTGAGTGGCGATGAACTATTGACCGACGCAGACCTATTCACCGGCGATCCGCTGCGGCCTGACCTTGACCGGGTGTGCCCGCCGACCGTCGTGGCGACGCTGACCCGCAGCCAGCGCGAGGAGCGTGTCGAGCGACTGATTGAGCAAGCCCACCAGATCATCAACACGGCGTGGGATCTCGCCGAAGGGCGTATGCGCGCCGCCTGGTGCGTGCTCTACAGCGGCGGAAACGACTCCACCGTCCTGACGCACCTGGTGCGCGACCGCGTCGACTGTGCAGTCCACGCCAACACCACCATCGGCATCGAGGAAACCCGCCAGTTCGTGCGCAACACCTGCGCAGCGTGGGGGCTGGATCTGATCGAGCGCACCGCACCGACGACGTACCGGGATCTCGTGTTGGAGCGCGGATTCCCCGGACCGGCGATGCACTTCAAGATGTACCAACGCCTCAAGGAACGTGCTCTTGATCAGGTGCGCTCAGACCTCATCCTCGACAGCCGCCGCCAGCGCGTTCTCTTCATCGCCGGTCGTCGCCGCTCCGAATCCAAGCGACGGGCAACGATCCCTCTCTACGAGAAGGACGGATCGGCGATCTGGGCGTCACCGCTGGCCATGTGGACAAAGCTCGACATGAACACCTACCGGCTGATGGCGGGCGATGTACCCATCAACCCGGTGTCCGAGAAGCTGCACATGTCCGGCGAGTGCCTGTGCGGATCGTTCGCCAAGCCGGGTGAGCTGGAAGAGATCCGCTTCTGGTACCCCGAGACCGCCGAAGCAATCGACCAGCTCCAAGCCGAGGTGGTGGCAGCCGGCCATGGCGAACCGTTCTGTCGCTGGGGCCACGGTCAAGGCGCGCCGCCAGCGCGAGCCACTGGGCGTCTCTGCACCTCGTGTGACGATGCCCAGTTCGACCTGTTCAACCAGGCCGCAGAAGATGGGCTGTCGGCATGACAATGCGGCATGAAATTCACACCTCAGCCCACGACCACCGATGCCGCCCTGGCGATCTTCGACGCCTTCGTGCGGGAATGGCTCCCACCAGGCTTGCAGGACATGATGTTCGGCCACGAGCACAATGCAGCCGAGGTGGTGCGCAATGCCATCCGGGGCACGGTCCTACAACACGCACTGGCGTTGGAGGACGGCCCGTTCGGATACGCCGTCTTCTCGGGTCGACCATGCCCGATCAAGGAACGCAAGAGCGGCTGGACCTACGAACCAGTGAGCCCCGTGTTCGACGTGCAGCCGATCAACGCCCTCAAGTACGTGCTGCGCCGCCAGAAGGCCAACGACGAGACCGATGTCATCTACTTCATCGGCGAGATCACCCGACTGAAACACGAGGAAAGGCGCTGACGCGATGATCCGACGCCACCTCAGGGCGATGAGAACGGCGCTGAAGTTCTACCGGATGAGCCTCTCAGCCCAACAGCGGCGGGCCGAGTGGCGATGCAAGTACGGCGATGCACACATCGTCCTACACGACGAGCAAACTTCGGACCCGACATAAGACCCCGTTATCGGCACGAATCTAGGATGGAGACAGCGTGTTTGAGCGTTCGACGAGTGACGCCCGGCCGGACAGTGAAGCCCCGGAGCCTCACCGCTGTTTGGCGGGCCGGCATTGCCGCCGCCCGGAGATTCAGGAGGTCGACGGGGAAACGGTGGAGCTGCCCGCCCTGACGGAGAAGCCGGAGTCGATCTGCGAGGCCTGCCGCAAGCATGTCCAGGCGGTGGTGGATGATTCGCCGGCGGTGTGGGATTCCCTGCACGGCGCGTTGGGTGACCGCAGTATGCGGGCGGGGCAGGAGCGCGTTGCGGGGACGAAGAATCCGCCGATCCCGATCGATGTCGAGGTCGACGCTGTGAAGGATGCGCTCGCGGACTGGTTGGTCGCCGCGGCGGCCCGCGTCGCCGAACTGTTGAACGTCGATGACCCGCAGCCGAAGTCCCGCATCGACCGCGAACAACGCCGCATCGTCGGCGCCTGCACGAAACTGGTCTCCCCACACGTCGATGCGCTCCTGGCCGCCCCGGCGGAGTCGGTGACGGTGTGGCGGAAAACGGGGGAGTCTCGGACGTTCGTCGACAAGACTGGCATCGACATCTGCCTGGAAATCGTCCGCTGCCACCGCGTCGCCCACGCCATCCTCGGCGACCAGCACATCCACCAGTCTGTTCAGCTCCCGTGCCCGAACTGCCACGCCCGCCGCTGCTCCCGCACCGTCACCACCCGCAAAAACGGCGACGTTGACGACCTGATCGCCTGCGCCGAATGCAAAAGCTCCTGGACGTACGAGATCTACCAGTTCCGTTGCCGCCGCGACGCCGAAGACATGGAGGACGCCAAATTGGAAGCCCAGGAACGCCAGAGCTTCACCGAACTGATCGAGCAAGAACGCACCGCGCGGGAATTGGCCGAGTATCTCCTCGCGGAGCTGCGATGGAAATTCAGCCTCGCCCTGGACTGCCCCAACATTTCGGCCGCCGAATTCGCCACCGCAGTCATCGACGTCAAGGCGGCTTCGTGAGTTGGGAGGAGAAGCTTCAACGCCTCGTCGCGCTGCTGTGGGAAGCCCTACCCGAGGCATCCCGGTCGCAGCTGCTCCCCGCGATCCATCAGCTCGGCGCGGCCTGGGCGCTGCCCGATTCGGAAGCGCAACCGATCTGGATGACCACGGTGGAGGTGGCGTTGGAGTTCAAGCTGTCCCCGGCGTCGATCCGGTCGAACTGGCCCCGCCAGTACGGCATCCGACCCACCAATGATCGGTGGCTGCGCGAGGATGTCGAGCTGGTCAGGCTGAAACGTCGACTTAAGGGACACGTCGCGTGATCGCATTTAACACTCGGAAATTTGTAGTACCATTCAATCCGACGTAGTACCGCCATGCCTGCAGGCTGGCGGTTTTTTTGTGCCCCGAATCGGGTGCGGTCCGCCTCTTTGAGGAAGTCCGACGAGAGAAGTCCCCTGATGGCTGCGAACCCCTCCAACCTTCTGTGATCCCGCGCCGGCTGGTCCGCGTTGTCCCCGAGCACACCACCGCGCAGGTGGAGACCTGGTGGGCGGGCGCGACCGCGCTGCACCCCGGTTGGGAGCACGTCACGCGACGCCAGCCGCACGACCCCGACCTGTTTCCCCGCACCGCGCCGTACTGGCCGGATTGCGAAACCGGTGCGCAGCTCGCTGATCTGGTTCGGGCGGAAGAGTTGTGGCATTGGGGCGGGGTGTACATCGACTCCGACGTCGAGGTGTTCAAGCCGTTCGACAACCTCGTCGGCTTGCCCGCCTTCGCCGGTTGGGAAGACGGAAAACGGGTCTGCAACGCCGTGCTGGGATTCCCACCGCACCACCCCGTGCTGCGCGACTTCCTCGACCTCGCTATCGAACGCCGACACCACGGCACCGAAGCCGCCGGGGTGGCGACCTTCACCGAAATCGTGACCGGCCGCGACGATGTCGTCCTGCTCCCGCCGGACGCCTTCTACCCGGCCCACTGGTCCGAGGAAGCCCACCCATCGAAGGTGAAGCCCTGGTCCTGGACGCTGCACTACTGGGCGAAGTCGTGGCACGCGTAGCGATCGGTGTCCCGCGCTGGCCGGACGGCGGACACCGCGATCAGGCGTGGATGTTCGTCCGCGACTGGATGTCCCGCCACTACCCGCAGTGGCCGCGGTTCGAAGGCCACGACCCCGGCCCCGGCGAGGCTCGCGCCCAGGCCGCCGAGGCGGCCGGCCAGTGGGATGCGATCGTCTTCAACGACGCCGACACCCTGGCCCACCCCGACGCGATCGAAGCCGCTGTCACGCAATGCATCGCAGAGGACCGCATGGTCATCTGCGCCGACTCGCACATGTACCTGTCGAAGGCATCCAGCGACCGGATCCTCTCCGGGGGTGCATGGTTCTGCCGCCCCCGAGACTTCGGCGACAACGGCATCTACGCCCGCCCCTGTTCCGGGGTGTTCGCCGTCCCGCGCAGCCTCTACGACCGCATCGGCGGATATCCGGCCCTCGGACCGTGGGGGCAGGAAGATCAGGTGTGGTTCGAGTTGTGCCGCATCTTCGACGGCCCGGTCACCTGGACCGCCGAGCACATCACTCTGCATCTGTGGCATCCACCGGCTGACCGTGACCCCAACCGGCGCGAGGCACGCCGCAACTACCGCCTCTGGCAGCAGCTGGCCCGCCTCCGCGGGCCCAGCGCGCAGCGCCAAGCCAGAGAGCTGATGGCCGAAGTGGGGCACCGCATCCCGTGATCCCCGTCCTGGTGCCGTACCGCCCCGACCACGGCCACCGCGACGAACTGTGGGCCTTCGTACAGCGTGCGTTCTGGAACCGCCTGCCCTACACGGTGGTTGAAGGCGCACACGACGACGGCCCGTTCAACCGGTCCGCCGCGGTGAACCGCGCAGCCAACGACGCCGGCGACTGGGATGTTGCGATCATCGCCGACGCCGACACATGGGTTGCCCCGACCAACCTCGCCAAGGCTGTCGACCAGGCCGCTGCTGGTCTCGTGTCGGCGCTCACCAGCGTCGTCGAGCTCGGCGAGGCGTGCACCCGCACCATCCTCGCCGGCAACATCATCGACCCGACAACGTTCGGGATTGACCGAATCCGCACCGACGACATCGCCACCCAATCGTCGATGCTCGTCGTCAGCCGCGAACTGTGGGACCACGTCGGCGGATTCGACGAGAAGTTCGTCGGGTGGGGCGGCGAGGACAACGCCTTCTGGAAGGCAGCCACCATCCTCGGCGGCCCGCCGCGCCGCGTCGACGGCTGCGCTTTCCACCTATGGCACGAACCCGCATCGGATCAAGCCACCAGGATGCGTGACCCCGGCTATGTGCGGAACCTCAACCGCTGGTTGAAATATCAGCGGGCACGCAACGCCAGCCAACTCCGGGCCGCCCAACATGCCTAGATCACATCCGGAAGGCCGCGACTGGGCCGTCGACCGCATCGCCGCCACCACGACACCCGTCGTGGTGGATATCGGCTGCGGTGAAGGCACCTACAGTGACCTCGCCCGCGGGTGGCGGGCCGACGCGCACTGGATCGGCGTGGAAATCCACGCCCCCTACGTCGACCGGTTCGAACTGACCCGCAAGTACGACGAAGTCGTCATCGCCGACGCCCGCACTTACAGCTTCCCCCGCGAGCCCTTCACACTGCTCGCCGGTGATGTGATCGAACACCTCACCCGCCCAGACGCTCTCGCGTTCCTGGCGCGGGCCCGCGCCGCGGCCGCCGAGATCATGGTGTCTGTCCCGATCATCGACTACCCGCAGCACGGGCACGACGGCAACGAACACGAAGCCCACCTTGACCAGTGGACGTTCGACGAGATGGCCGACCAGCTCCCCGGCTGCGATACGTGGCGGGGGGACGTGGTCGGCCGGTATTGGTGGACAGCTTCCCCGACGTCAGATCGGACAGACCCCCGATGAATTACGCGCCGATGGCCCAAGACAACTGCAGCTGCCCTGACGGAGCTGCAGTATTCGGCGGCCCGCATTTCCACGCCGGCCACGTCGACTCCACCCCGGAGCGCTGGTTCCCGACGAACCGCGCGGCCCGCCGCCGAGCCAAGCGGGCCACACGATGAGCTGGCTGTCCGGTGTCGCCGAAGTGGTGTCGGTGAGCGGCAAGCATGTGAACGTCAAGTGCCCGCACTGCGCCAAGACTCACCAGCACGGTCGCGGGATGCTCGGTTCCAAAGCGATTCTGGCCGGCTGCCATGCTGGCTGGTCCCGCTGCCGTGAGTACCGCATCATCGACCTCGGCCACGCCCGCAAGTGAGCGTCGCAGTCGGGGTTGTCGCGCACACCGCCCGCCTGACGCAGGCTTTGGCGCTGTTGCTGTCAGTTGGCCCCGACTGGGTGTCTGTGGATGATGGCGAGCTCGGCTGCACAGGGAATCACCTGACGGTGTGGGCTGCTCTGCTCGAGCGGCGCGCTGACTGGCTGGTGGTCGTCGAGGATGACGCGGTCCCGTGCGACGACTTCCGGGAGCAGCTCGAGCACGCTCTCGCTGTCGCACCCACCGACATCGTCGGCTTGTATCTGGGGCGGACGTATCCAGTGGCCGGCCAGATGGATATCGCCCATGTGCGCAACGATCCGGCGCATTGGGCGTTGTCGACGCAGCTGCGTCACGCGGTGGGCACCGCGATGCGGGCGGAGCTCGTCGACGACATGCTCCACTCGACCGACCGCGGGTTGCCGATCGACGAGGCGATCACGCAGTGGGCGAAGGCCCGCGGCCACCTCGTCGGCTATACGCGGCCGTCGCTGTTGAACCACGCCGACACCGCCCCACTGATCACGGCCCGCGCTGACGGCGCGCCCCGCGACAGCGGCCCCCGCACAGCGTGGGCGCACGGCGGCCGACCCGCATGGAACAGCACCACCGTCGCTCTTGGTCAACTGCCGGGCCGCGCGCCGGCCCGCCACTTCTCCCGGCGGATGGCGTGAGCGACCTCGAGCAGCTCCGCACCGAAGCGTATGAGGCGCTGGAGGTGGCGATCACGAAGATGACCGCCATGCTGAACGCGAAAGCCCTCGAACATGGCGAGGTCCCGGACCTGGTGGCTGTCGACGCTGTCCTGCTGATCGGCACTCAGTGGATCGACGAAGACGGCGACCGCTGCGGCGGGACGAACATCTTCCCGCGCCACGGCTGGCAGCCCGGCTACATCACGGCCGGGCTCCTCACGACAGCGCACGCCAGGGTTGCCGAGTAGATGCCCCGGGCGCCGAAGTACTGCGCGGGCGACCCGGACTGCCGAGAGCTCGTCCCGGCCGGTGTCCGGGCCTGCCCAAGCCACAACTCCCGCTGGCCCACCGACGGCCGCACCCAACGCACCACAACCCCCGAGCACGAAGCGTGGCGCCAACTGGTGCTGATCAACGCCGGGCATCGCTGCCAGATCCGCTACGCCGGGATCTGCACGGGCGACGCCGGCCCGGGCCGCGGCCAAGCCGACCACATCCGTGCGGTCGCTGAGGGCGGCCTGGAGTTCGACCCATCGAACGGCCAAGCTGCCTGCCCCGAATGCCATCAGGTCAAGTCATCCGACGAAGGCCACCGAGCACAAGGCCACCACGTGCCCGACAGGGAGAGGCTGCCGTGACCTACCGCAACGGCGGCCTCGTCGCCCCGCCCGACGGTGATGCTTCAGCGCTCCACCGGATCCTGGCCAACGCCAACTGCCCGTGCGGGATACTCACCGCCGCCCAAGCGCGCGAACTGGGTCTCGGCCGAGACCTGCTCACAGCACTCAACCGAAAGGCTGCACCGATGGACTTCGGCGAAGCGATCCGACAGCTCAAGGCTGGCGAGAAGGTCTGCCGCGCAGGGTGGAACGGCAAGGGAATGTACATCGAGCTTCAACGCCCTGACCTGGGCTCGAAGATGAACGTGCCGTACATCTACCTGGTGACGCCGCACGGGCCGTCCGACAAGCCGCTCACGCTGGTGCCGTGGCTGGCCAGCCAGACCGACATGCTGGCCGAAGACTGGGGCATCGCATGACCTACCACGACCCGAAGAGCAGCGCGGACATCGAGAACCGCTTCAGCTTCCACCCGGCGAGCACATCCGATGTCGCCGCGCAGCACGAGAAGGTCCGGGCATCCTGCAAAGCGCTCGGCCACCAACTCGACGCCGACCTTCCACCTGGCCGCGAGAAGGCACTGGCGCTCACCAAGCTCGAAGAGGCCATGTTCTGGGCCAACGCCGCCATCGCCCGCCCTGGAGCAGGTAACGGCGTGCGCGTCGGCACCGCCGTCGAGAACCGCCACGGCGACATCAACGCCCCCGGCAAGCTGGCCGAACACCACCCCACCGACTGACCCGACGACCCGCACCGCCGCAACGCTCTGACCTGCGGAAACGCGCCAGCCAGGGGGTGGGGGGACCCCGTAGGGGGGTGTCCACGACGCTACGGCCGAAGCTGCAGATTGTGCTCTGTACGGTTCCCCACGTTTTGGGGGCCGGGGGCCCGGCTGGCGGTCTCGCGCGGCGTTTTACCCATCTGACCTGGCCCGATACGGGCGTTCAGGCCGGTTCCGCTCCGATACGGAGGTCAGTCCCATGCCCGCTCAGAAGAAGCATCCGTCCACGCGGCGGCGTCGGAACAAGGCGTCGTCGGCTGCGGTCCTGGAAGAACGGGATGACGACGACGACATCGAGGATGTCGAGATCCCCGAACTGCCGCCGCGGCTGGTGCCCGACGATGACGGTGTCCGGCGGGTGGTCGACTGGTGCCCGGAGACCTTGGACTGGTGGGACGACGTCTGGCTGTCACCGATGGCCGGCGAGTACCTCGACGCCGATATCCATGGCTTGGTGCGGCTCGCTGCGCTGATCGACAACTACTGGCGGGATCCGTGCGCGAAGACCCACGCCGAGGTTCGGCTGGCGCAGAAGGACTACGGCCTGACGCCGTACGACCGCCGCCGGTTGGAGTGGACGATCGCGTCGGCCAAGAAGGCGACGGCGGGCGGCCAAGGGAAGGGCGGTGCGTCGGCCGCGCCAACGAACCCGCAGCCGGCGCCCGAGACTGACCCGCGCCTTGCCCTCGAAAACAACGTCGTAGCCTTCCCGCAAGCCCAGTAGCGCGGTTGTGACGGTCCTCACCGTCCCGCCTCTCGATCTCTCGTTCCCGACGCTCGGCCCGGCGCTCTGCGACTTCATCCAGGACCGGTGCGTGTTCGGGCCGGGGTCGCTGGAGGGGCAGCAGGCGGTCCTCGATGCCGAGACCCGGGGCCTGATCTACCGGCTGTACGAGGTCTACCCGCAGTACTCCGACGTCGAGAAGAAGATCCCGCACAGGCTGGCCGGTCGCCGGCGGTTCAAGCGCGGCGCCCTGGAGCTCCGCAAGGGTCTGGCCAAGACCGAGAAGGCCGCGTGGATCACGTTCGCCGAGCTGCACCCCGAAGGCCCGGTGCGGTGCGACGGCTTCGACGCCTACGGCAACCCGGTCGGGCGGCCGGTGCGGTCCCCCTACATCCCGATGATGGCGGTCACCGAAGAGCAGGTGTCCGAGCTCGCCTACGGCGTCCTGAAGTACGTCGTCGAGAACTCGCCCGACGCGGACCTGTTCGATCCCAGCCTCGAGCGGATCATCCGGTACGGGCCCGACGGCGGGAAGGCCGGCGAAGCGGTCCCGGTGTCCGGAGCCCCCGGCTCCCGAGACGGCGCCCGCACGACTTTCCAGCACTTCGACGAGCCCCACCGGCTGTTCCTGCCGCGTGTGCGTGCCGCGCACGAAACGATGCTGCAGAACATGAACAAGCGGCCCCTGGAGGAGCCGTGGACGCTGTACACATCGACCGCCGGCCAGCCGGGTCAGCAGTCCATCCAGGAGGACGTCCGCCGGGAGGCCGAGAAGGTCTCCGAGGGCAAGAAGAAGGCGCCGAGTTTCTTCTTCTTCTCCCGCTGGGCAGGCCCCGAGCACGACGACCTGTCCACCAAGGAGAAGCGGATCGCCGCGATCGCCGACGCCACAGGGCCCGGCGGGGAGTGGGGTCCCGGCCAGTTCGAGTCGATCGCCGAGGACTACGACCGTGAAGGCGTCGACCGCGCCTACTGGGAACGGGTGTGGCTCAACCGGTGGCGCAAGTCCGGGTCGCAGGCCTTCAACATGCCGAAGATCATCACCCTGGCCTGCCCTGGTGTGCGGATCTCGCACGGCGCGTTCGTGACGATCGGATTCGATGGCGCCCGTTTCCGTGACTCCACCGGCATCGTGATCACCGAGATCTACACCGGCAAACAGGAACTCGTCGGTCGGTGGGAGCGGCCCCCAGATCAGATCGGCATGGACGGCAAGCCGCTGCCCTGGGAAGTCGACGAAGTCGAAGTCACCGCGGTCATGGAGCAGACCATGGAGCGGTTCGAGGTGTGGCGCGGGTACTTCGACCCTCCGCACTGGACAGAGACCATCGCGAACTGGGCCACCCGTTGGCCTGACCAGATCGTCGAGTGGTGGACGGCGCGGCCACGCCAGATGGCGTTCGCGATCCGCGCCTACAACGAGGCATTCGAGTCCGGCAGCATCGAGATCTGCGGCACCGAGACCGCCGGAATGATCGGCCTACCCGATCACATCGAAGGCACCTGCGATGCGTTCCTCCGGCACCTCGGCAACGCCGGCCGCAAGGACCTCAACATCGTCGACGACGAAGGCAAACCGCTGTTCGTGATGCAGAAGATGGACGGCCGCGCCGAAGACAAATTCGACTTCGGCATGTCCGGATGCCTTTCCTGGACAGCAGCTTTGGATGCACGCCGAGAAGGTGCGCAGCCCCAACCCAAGACGGAGGCGCCGCGGCGTCTCCGCTGACCCGAGAAGGGGGTATGCCATGGCCAAGCCGACAACCCCCGAAGAATGGCTGAGGGTACTTACCCGGCAAGCCGACCTCGACTGGGCCCGCATCGCGAAACTGCGGTCCTATGTGGACGGCAACGCGCCAATGCCGGAGATGAGCGAGAACACCCGCGAGGCGTGGGTGAAGTTCCAGCGGAAGTCCCGCACCAACTGGGGCAACCTGATCGTCGAAGCCGTTGTCTCCCGAATCATCCCGAACGGTGTCACCGTCGGCGGATCCATCGACTCGCCGCTGGCCAAGCAGGCCCAAGCCATTTGGACCCGCAACCGCATGGCCAGCGTATTCCGTGACTGGCTCCGGTTCGGCTGCACCTTCCGCGAGTCCTACCTGACGGTGTGGACCGACGACGACGGCAAGGCGCTCATCGCCGCCGACAGTCCCGAGTCCATGCGGGTGTCAGTGGATCCGTTGCAGCCGTGGAAGGTCCGCGCCGCGGTCCGCTGGTGGCGCGACGTCGACGCTGAGCGCGACGAGGCCATCGTCTGGATGGAAGGCATGCGGCAGAAGTTCTTCCGCGACATCGGCGAGAACTCCACCAAGGAAGCCGGACTTCCCGTCCGGCTCAGTCAAGGCCAGTGGACCGCCAACGGCGAAGCTGAGGAAGTTGACGGCCTACCGCCGGTCATCGTCTACAACAACCCGGGGCACGCAGGCGAATTCGAGATCCACACCGACGTGATCGACCGCGTCAATCACGGGATCCTGGAGCGGCTCACCACGTCGGCGATGCAGGCCTACCGTCAGCGTTGGCTGAAGAAGGACAAAGGCGTCGTCCTGCCGGATAAGGACTCCAAGGGCAACGTCATCGACTACGCCAAGCTGTTCGAGCCGGCGCCGGGAATCGTCTGGGACCTCCCCGCCGGGATCGACCTCGGCGAGTCCTCGGTCACGGAAATCACCGGGATGCTCAATGCGTCGAAGGACGACATCCGGCACCTCGGATCCGCCACGCGCACCCCGTTGTCCTGGCTGCTGCCAGACGGCGCGAACCAGACGGCCGAAGGGGCCAACGAAGCGCGCGACGGCCACGTCTTCAAATGCTCTGAGCGTCTCGACGAAGCTGAGCCGGGTATCGAGGCCGCGCTGGCACTCGCATTGAAGACCGAAGGCGCTGACCTCACCGACGACGTCGTCGTCGACGTCCGGTTCAAGCCGGTCGATCGAGTCACCCTCAGCGAGATGTACGCCGCGGCAGCGCAAGCCTCACAGGCGGGGGAGTCGTGGCAGTCGATCGCCCGGAACATCCTCGGCTACAGCCCCGAACAGATCGCCCAAGACAATCTCGACCGCGCCCAGGAGCGGCTCACGGCGATGAGCTTCGCACCGACGCCGACCGAGCAGCCGCCAACGTCTGAACAGCCGTCCGGCAACGGACAAGCCGGCCCGCCGCGGACACAGCCCGCGCCGGTAAATGCCTAGCCAGTCCCTCCTCGCCACCCCCGAACAGACGGGCTACGACAACGCCCTGGCTGACATCCGCGACAGGCTAGGCAAGTACATCGTCGCAGTGTGGGCCGAGTACCAACTCGGCGCACTCGGTGCCACACCGGATCCGGTGATCGGGATGATCGCCCAAACCGTGCTGGCTGCACAGCTTTCCGCCGGAAACCTCACCTCGGTGTACTTCGCGCAGAAGTTCGGCCGCCGGCCATCACCGGTGATCCCCGCGGACATCGCCAACCGTGAGGGCGGCGTCACGAAAGCCGACGTCTACGCGCGCGCATTCCGGCAGCAAGCGTTCAACCGGCAAGTCCTCGGCAAGACCGAGACCGAAGCCAGCGAGATCGGGTTGCGGCGCCTGCAGAACGCGGTCGACACCGACTTCCAGATGGCCGCCATCCGGCAGGGTCGCCGGTCGATGCGGGACGGCGGCCGCAAGTACTACCGGCGGGTCCCGACCGGGCGCGAATCGTGCGCGATGTGCCTGATCGCGGCAACGCAGCGATACAAGGTCGAGAATCTCCTCCCGATCCACCCCGCGTGCGACTGCCGGGTAGACGAGCTCGAACCCGGCATGGACCTCGACCAAGTCATCGACCCCAAGATGCTCGAGGACACCCACCAGCAGGTGAAGGCTTTCGCAGGGATCGCCGATCGCGGCGGCCGGATGCCGGACTACCGCGAGCTGATCATCACCCATGAGCACGGCGAGATCGGCCCAGTCATAGCCTGGCGGAATCACGACTTCACTGGGCCCGGCGACCTACAGCCGCCGAAGCCGCGCCCGTCTGTTCCGAAACCGGCGCCGCGGCCAGCCCCAGGGATCGTCAACGAGGTCAACCGGATCGGCATCAATCAGGCCGACGCCACCCAGCTCCGCGACTACCTCACCGCCAAACACGGCCTGCAAGTCGACAATTTCACCAAGCAGCGCAACAACATCGACGCGTTGCGGCAGTACAGCAGGGCTGTCGACGACATCCTCACCAAATATCCGCAGATCAAGCTTGAAAAGGTGAGCGTCGGCGATGTCGGAGCGAACACCTACGCCTGGGCCAAATATCGGCGCGACGCAGATCGAACCCTCGAGGTACGACTCGGCGAGCAGTGGGTGCGCGACCCGAAAGCCATGGACGCTGCGATGTCGCGGAATGTTCGGGAACGGTTCCACCCCAGCGGGTTCGAGCATGAGCCGTTCTACGCGACGATCGTCCACGAACTCGGCCACGCCCTCGACACCGCCGGCATGCGAAATTCCAGGCGACTGGCCTTGGCCACCGTCCGTGAGGTGTACGACGCCGACACCCGGCCCGGGAAGCCGAAGTTCGCCGACTGGATCGCCGACAGGGCCAACCTCCCCGGCTACAGCGTGGCCACCAATCGGGAAACCGGACACCTCGAGCTGAACGAGGGCGAGGCCATCGCCGAAGCGTTCGCAGACGTCGAACTCAACGGCGACGCCGCCCTGCCGACATCGAAAGCCCTGCACAAGCTACTCGTCGCCCAGTCGACCAAGCAGTAGAATCGGGCACCACGAAAGGAGGTGCGCGATGCTGGCTGGAGTCCCGACTGACGCCGAGCTGCGCGCCACCTTCAAAACCGTCCTCGCCGACGCGATCAAAGGCGCCGGCGTACCCGAAGGTGTCGGACTCGACCAGCACACCACCGAGGCACTCCTCGACGTCGACGCAGCCGCGCCGAACCCGCCGGCAAGCCTGATCCAGGCCGCCAGGGTCGCGTTCGGCAAGCAGCTCGACAAGCCCTAACCAGGGCACGTAGACAACCCCCGGACCGGTTCCGGCGGCCAACCCCAGCGACATCGACGCTGGGGTTTTTTCATGCCCGCAACGGGCGCCAACTCGAAGCGAAACGCTAGGAGTTCCTTTCCATGACTGAAACCGCCACTGACACCACCACCCCCACCGTTACGCCGAACAGCATGCCCGGGGCCCCCGCCGCTGCACCTGCAGCACCCGCGGAGCCCACCAAGGCTGAGCCCAAGGCCCCGGAGGCCAGCACCACGCAAAGTGACCAGCTGACCGCCAGCGAGCGAGCCGAACTGGACCGCCTCCGCGCTGTCCACAAGGAAGAGGGCAAGTGGGAGAACCGGTCCAAGGCCAATGCGAAGAAGCTTCGCGATCTGGCCGTGGAACTCGGGGTGGACCCGGCCGAGTTCAATCCGTCGGATTTCGATCCGAAGGCCGAACTCGGCAAGCTGCGTGAGGATTTCAACGCCGAGCGCACCGCGCGGCTCCGCGCAGAGATTGCCCGCACCGAGCAGGTCGATCCTGACGTGCTCACCGGCAATACCGAAGAGGAGATGCGCGCCGCCGCCCAGCGGCACAAAACGTTGGTGGCAAAGGCAGTAGAGGACGCACTCGCTGCCGCAGGGAAGACACCGCCGAGCGCCGCGCCGGCGTCGACGGTGACCAGCAGCGAGCGGATCGAAGGGCCTACGCAGGTCACTCGTGAAGAACTCAAAGGCATGACCCCTCAGCAGATCCTGGCCGCCGACAAGGAAGGCCGCCTCAATCAGCTGAAGGGCAAATCGACGTAATCGCCTGCAAAGGCACTTCTTTCGCGAAAGGTAGGTAGCCAGCCATGGCAATCACCCATTTCATTCCGGAGCTCTGGGTCGCCCAGATGCTCGAACGGTGGACCGCCGAGAACGTGTTCCCCTCCCTGGTGAACCGTGAGTACGAAGGCATCGCCACCAAGGGCAACACCGTCCACATCACCGGTGTGGTCCCGCCCGAGGTGAAGGACTACAAGGGCAACAACCGACTGACGGAGCCCGATGAGATCGATGACGTGAATATCGATCTGCTCATCGATCAGGAGAAGAACTTCGACTTCTACATCGATGACATCGACAAGTCGCAGTCGGCCGGCTCTCTCTCCCCGTACACCGATGCCGCAGCCGACGGCCTGATCGCTGACGCCGACATGTTCATCGCGAACATGCTGGTCGAGCACGGCACCGCGATGAGCGGTTCCGTCCCGACCACTGGTGACGACGCGTTCGACATCTTCGCCGACGCTCAGCGCGACCTCACCAAGGCCAAGGTGCCGGCCAACGGCCGCATCGCGGTGATCAACGCCGACTTCCAGCGCCTGCTGGTGGGTGCGGATTCGAAGCTCACCAACGTGGCCTACAGCGGCGACAACAACGGGCTGCGGACGGCCACCATCGGCCAGCTGCTGAACTTCCGCACGGTGGCTTCACTCCACCTGCCGGCCGTCAACCACCCGCAGGCGGTGTTCTACCACCCGCGGGCCGCGGCCTACGTGTCGCAGATCGACGAGATCGAAGCCATGCGGGCGGAGAAGAAGTTCGCCGACCGCATCCGCGGTCTGCACGTCTACGGCGGCAAGGTCGTCAAGCCCGAAGGTGTCCGCGTCTTCAACAAGGGCGGCAGCTAACCGTGGATCCCCTGGCCAGCCTCGACGACGTCGCCCACGCGCTGGGCCTCGCCGACGAGGCTGCGCTGGGGGGCGCCAAGGTGTTCCGGGCGAACCTTCTGCTCCCGAAGATCAGCCGCGAGTTCCGGCGCGAAGCCGGCCGCCAGTTCACCCCGGGCCGCACGAAGGTCAAGCTGATCACGGTCGCCGGGCGGGTCACCCTGCCCGACGGCCTGGGCGACGGCGGTGAAGTCCACTCCGTCACCGGTGTCGACAACCTCCACTTCGAGGTCGACGACGACGAGCTCGTGCTCACAGTTCGCCGGCGAAGCGTCGGCACCGGTGTCGTGGTCAAGCTCGACTACACCCACCGTGAGGAAGTTCCCGAAGAGGTGAAAGGCACGGTCGCCGCGATCGTCGCCCGCTACCTCACCGTGGATCCCACCTCGGCGGTGGCGCAGTCGACGTTCCTCGCCTCCGAGCAGTTCCAGCAGCGGTTCGCCGACTGGGTGTCCTCGTCGGTGAAACTCACCGACGACGATATCGATTTCGCGCGTTCCTACCGGGACCGCCCGGTCACGGTGATCGTCCTCCGATGACCACCGCCGGATTCCCCGCGAACCTCCCGGTCCAGTGGGAGACCCGTTCCCCGGGCCCAAGGGACGAGATGAACGAGGAAACCGACGTCTGGGCGGATCCGGTCGAGCGGAAGGTGATCTCGTACTCGAGCCGCCAAACCGTTCTCCGTGACGACGGGCACGTCGCCCTCGACACCGATCAGATCCGGATGCAAATCCCGATCGAGGGGTTTGAGTGGACCGCGCGGGATCGGGTCACCGTTCCCGGCCGTGGGCAATATCTCGTCGTCGGCATAGATGACGGGGTGGGCTTCCACGGCTGGCGGCCCGGCCTGACTCTCGTGCTGAAGAGTGTCACGGCGGTGGTCTGAGTGGGCCTGAAGTTCAACAGGCCTGCCTGGTCGGAGCTGGTGGCCGAGGTTGTCAAGACTGAGGGTGTCCGCCGGGCTGAAGCTATCGCAGACGCCTGCAACTCCGGTTCAGGCCTCGGCGACGGAGGGTACAAGGCCGGCACCGAAGGTGACCCCTCGAAGGTGTTGCAGAAGGGCGGATTTCGCGCCACCGTCATCACCGCCACGGATGCGGCGATGGCCGACAACGCCGCCCACAACCGGCTGGTCCAGAACCTCCACGTGGGGTCCGACTAGTGGACATCTTCCCCGTCATCCAGAAGTCGATGATCGACTATCTACTCACCCGCTCCGAGATCGAAGGGGTCGAGGTCTTTCCCCGGATCCCGGCGGCGCCACGGCCGGGCAGGTTCGTCGTCATCTCCACAGCACCCGCGACAGGCAATCCAAAGCCTGTTCTGTCGACACGACGCATCATCGCGGAATGCTGGGCTCCCAAGCCCTTTCAAGCTGGCCAACTCGCCGAAACGGTGCGCGGCCTGATCTGTGACAGCAAGTACCACCACATCGGTGTGCGGAGGGTGAACGTCATCGGTGAACCCGGCGATTTTCCCCACCCCACCATCACCGACCAGGTCCGGTGGCAAGTCACCGCTGACCTGTTGATCCGCGCCACCGCTTAAGGCGCACCTGTTACTCGGGCCCCGGCTGCACCGTGCCTGAAAGGGTGACAAATGTCCAATGATCTTGTGTACGCGGCTGAACCGGCCGCAGAAGGAACTATCTTCGCCGGCCCTCTGAGTGCCGATCCTCCCACCTCGGCTGTGTCCGAGCTGGATTCGCTGTTCCTCGACCTGGGTGACGTCGGAGAGGACGGCTTCACCGAAATTGTCGACCGGAAGATCGACAAGAAGCGCAACTTCGGCGGCAAGGTCGTCAAGGTGCTACACACCGAGTTCGGCATCACCTACGAGCTGGTGTTCCTCGAATCGCTGAACGCTGATGTGCTCAAGGCGATCTGGGGTGCGTCGAACGTGACCGTGACGCCGGCCGACGGTGAGCACGGCACCCAGATCGAGGTGCGTAAGAACTCCAAGCGCACCCCGCATCTGCAGTGGGTGATCGACACCATCGACTCCGAGCTGGGCGCGCGGCATCGCACCTGGATTCCGGAGGGCGAGATCATCGACACCGGCGACGTCAAGATCGTTCACACCGACACCATCGAGTACAAGGTGACGATCGAGGCGTTCGAATCCGAACTGGCGAGAGGTGATGACGGGTTCAAGGACAACGCCCGCACCTGGACCGACGACGGTAAGACCACCGGTTCGTAACTAGGCCCCGTGGGGAGTACTCCACGCAGCCGGGGCCGCTCCCCACGGGTCTATCCCCGGCTGCGCAAAACCAATTCACGAAGTGAGGCTGCGACAGATGGCTGCAAAGATTGCCCCCACCGTCACGTTCGAATTCGAATTCGTCAACGTCGACGGCGAAGAGGACATCCGGGAATTGACGATGCGGTCGGCTCGGCTGATCCCCAACGAAGTGTTCCGCCAGTCCCGCGGCAACTCGACCGAGGCGACGTGGCTGCTCCTCGAGTGGGGCATGGATGCTGACACCTTGGCGTGGTGGGATTCGATCCCGAACTCGGTGAACATGGACCCGCTGATGGCCGCGTGGCAGAAGGCCAGTGAGGTTGACATCCCAAAATCCGAGGTGTCCTCCGAACAGTAGAGGACCACGGCTCCGCGCTCGAATTTGACCTGATCAAACTTGGTCTGCGCCTTCGGTATTGCCCGTGTGAGTGGTTCGACTGGGCGGATCTGATCACCATCGTCGAACGCTCCGGTGAGGGCACCGAGCTGTACCGGTCGATGTACCCCGACAAAGCCGGGTGGACGTTGACGAATCACCTTCTGGCCACCATCGCTGACGTGTTGCGGTGGCTGCAGTGGGCCAAGACGAAGGACGGCCGCCGAAACCGCAACATGCCGGACCCGATCGAGCGGCCCGGCGTGGAGCGGCGCAAGCGTGTCCAGCCGAAGGTGAAAGCCGCTCCGCGGTCGAAGATTCGGGCCCTGTTGGGGCTCAAGCCGCGCGACTCATCGAATCGCGCGCAGAAGCTGCATGACCTGTTCTCCGGGAAGGGAGGTGATGACTGATGTCCGGTGCTGCGAAGTTGGCGTCAGGCTACATCGACCTCACGGTGAAGTACGCCTCGGCGATGAAGCAGGTCAGCGCAGATTTCGACAGCCTGCAGGGCACCGCTTCCCGCGCCGGCCAAGTTGCCGGCCAGAAGCTGAGTTCCTCGCTGGCGACGGAGGTTTCGAAGGGCACCAAGGCTTCTACGGGTGAGCTCGGTTCGAGTCTTGCTCGCACGTTGGCCAAAGAGCTCGGCGGGGCAGGCGATAAGGCGTCCAAGCAGCTGCTGAAGTCGTTGGCCGCAGGCAACGATCAGGCACGCCGGGACGCCCTCGTCGCCGGCCGTAACTATGCTTCCGCCCTTCAGACCTCCATGCGCGGCGGCGGCACCGACGTCGCCAAGAGGTGGGAAGCGGAGTTCCGCAACGCACTGAACGCCCGCGACGCGTCGAGGGCCTTCTACGACGAATTCCACAGCGTCGGGGTGGTGCGCAGCCGGCAGGTCTTCGCTCCCCTCGAACAGGCTGGTGTCCAGACCGCGCGGCGCACCGGAAGCCTCATGGCCGGCGCCATCAGCACCACCCTCACCGGCGCGCTGGGAATCGGCGGCGGCGGCCTGGTCGGCTACACGCTGTTCTCGGGTCTAGACCGGTTGAAGACCCTGCAGACTGCGACCACGCAGCTGCAGGTGATGCACAAGTCCGCAGAGCAGATCAAGCAGATCACCGACGATGTGACCTCCGTGATCTCCGGCACCCCGGTGAAGCTCGACGAGGCGATGAACAGCGTCACCCAAGCCCTCTCGGGTGGGGTGAAAGAAGGCGCCCAGCTCAAGCAGTACATCGGTGACATCGCCGACGCCGCCGGATCGGCCGGGAAGCCGTTCGGGCAGATCTCGCTGATCTTCGGCCAGGTACTCGGCAAGGGCAAGCTGATGGCCGAGGAGATCCAGCAGTTCGAGGAGAACGGCGTCCACGTCCGGGCGGCGTTGATGAACACGTTCGGCTGGACGGGTGCGCAGCTCGAAAAGCAGGTCTCCAAAGGCAAAGTCACCCTCACGGAGCTGCAGAAGGCCGTCGAGCACGACTGGGGTGGCCTGTCGGCCAGGATGGGTGACACGTTCCAGGGTGCGATCGACAGGATGCACGCCAGCGTCGCCCGAGTCGGCGCGAATTTCATCGGCGCGGTGTTCGGTTCGGGCGGCCCCAACAGCGATCCGCTCGCCGGCGCCACCGGTGGCGTTAACAAGCTGACGGACAAGCTGAAAGAGCTTGAGAACTGGACCAACTCGCACGGCGGCGAGATCCATAACTTCTTCAAGGGCGTTGGTGACATTGTTGGCGAGACGGCCGACAAGCTCGGTGACATCAAGGCCTTTTTCGACTGGATGGACACGCACGTCAAGACGCCGGCCGAGGCGGGCAAAGATACACGAGACTGGGTCGACAAGTATCTGCTCGGCATCCCAGAGGCGAACGCCGCCCCCAGCGCTGCACCGTTCAACCCGGGTCCGAAAGCGCCCTCTGCTGCGAATCCGCCAGCCGGTGGGTGGTTTGCGCAGCCTTCCACCGCATTGCCCTCTCCCGCAACCGCTGGCAGCCCAGCGGCTGCCTCGCAAGGACTTCCGTCGGTTCCGTACGGGCTGCCGTCCGGAACGAACACCGGGGGGTCCGGAACCGGTGCGACCTTCCCGGAATGGGTCATGCAGATGGCCGACCGCTTCGGCATCAAGCCGAGCACCTATGGCGGGCATCAAGAGTCGGACCGCAACGAGCCGGGCTACGCCCCGAACCCGAACCATGAAAACCGCGGCATCGACTGGACCGGCCCTGTCGAAAACCTGCAGAAGTTCGCCGACTATCTCGCGACGATCCCACAAGACCTCGAACAGGTCATCTGGGAGAACCCGAACACCCATCAGAAGACGGGTATCGGCGGCGGCCAGATCAATCCGGGCTACTACGACCAGGCCACCTACGACGAGCATGGCGGGAACGACCCCAAAAACGTTCACGTTCACACTCGGCAGAGCCGGTCAATTCCCTTGCCGGGCATGCCGCAGCCTGCGCTGTCCGCACCTGCGCCGGGTTCGACTCCGTTCGACCCCACTGGTGGGCTGCTGAGCGGCACCACCTCCGGCGGAAACATCCCAACCCCGTCTACTGCCTCGCTGGGCCCGGACGCATCCCGCGATCAGGTCGTGGCCGCTCTCGTCGCCGAGGGCCGCCGCCGAGGACTCTCCGATCAGGAGATCGCCGGTGTTCTCGCAGTGGCTCAGGCGGAAAGCAACTTTGGGCGCGTTGGCTTCATGGGGTTCTCCACCCAGACCGCCGACACCGGCTACACCGGCGGCGCTCCGTACGCCAACGACTTCAACAAGTCTCTGCAGAAGTTCTACGACAACTACCAGGCCGGCGGATACGCCACCCAGGGTGGCCCGAAGGCCAAGAGTGATGCCCTCGCAGCTCTGCAGAACGGTGACTCCGGTCCTTACCTGCAGTGGCTGCAGTACGGGGTGCAAGGCGCTGTCCCGCAGGGGAAGTGGAATCAGGAGTACGCCGGGAACCTCTCCCAGTTCTTCAACCAGTGGAGGGCCCAGGGCTACTCCGGCGGCGGCGGCGTGTGGGGATCGGGGAGTTCAAAGGTCGACTCCATTCCGGCGATGCTCGCCCCGGGTGAGCATGTGCTCGACGCTGAAGACGTCAAAAAGATGGGCGGCCAGTCAGGGGTTTATGCCTTCCGCTCCGCCCTGAATGCGGGGGTCATTCCGGGCTTCGATGACGGTGGAGCAGTCGATCCGAAGCTGCGGGACGCGCAGAATCATTTGGCGGACTTGCAGAATCAGGTCCAGGTCTCCCAAGCCCAACTGAACGAGGTCCTCAACAACCCCGACGCCGATCCGGTCGCGCTGCTGCAGGCCCAGCAGGGGTTCGGCTCGCTCAACAGGGAATTCCAGCAGGCGCAGGCCGATCTGCCGATCATCGCCCGCGGCGGCTCCCCGTCGAGCCATCCGGAGAACAAGGTGTTCTCTGCCGACGACGCGGCCAAACTGTCGCGGGCCCGCCTGGACGCCCTGAAGGGGAAGGACGACGTCCCGGCCTCGCAGATGCTGTCCGCCCAGTACGACCTCGAGCAAGCCCTGCGGACGCAGACCGAGGCGCACGGCGACTACGCGAAGCTGCAGCAAGACCAGCAGCCCGACTTCCTTGGCGAGTTGGGCAAGTCGTTCCGCACCGAGGGCTACATCCCCGCAGCCGCGGGGAACGGCAGCGTTGCGGGCACGAGCTTCCTGTCCGGGATTTACGGCATGGGCGCCGAGGTGATCAACGGCATCATCGACCAGGCCGCCTCAGCAGCGTCGTCCGCCGCCTCGATGGGCGTCAACATGGTCGCCCCGGGTGCTGGCGGCGCTGCGGGTGCCGCGGCGCAGTTCGGCATCGGCATGGGCGCCAACATCGCCAAGCGGGGCGTGAAGTACGGCGCCCAGATGCTGGGTATCGGCACCGACGCCCTGATTGAGCAGCTGACCCCGTTCGGGGCACCGCGCTGGCTGTCGACGGATCCGATGGGGTTCATGCCGCAGCAGCAGATCATGCAGGCCGCGACGACGACAATCGAGAAGGCCTTCAAGCAGCAGGATCCCAAGAACCAGCTGCCGGAGGTTCCCGCGGCCCCCGAGCAGCCGGCCCCCTCGTTGGCTCCGATGAGCGGCGCCGCGAGCACCCCCACGCAGCCCGCGCTCTCGGGTTCGGCAGGCACGCCCGTCGCGCCTCCGGCCGGCCCCGTGCAGCCGATGCAGGCTCCGACCCCGTCGATCAACGCCGCGCCCGGGCAGTCGTTCCTCGACCGGTACAAGCAGTACCTGGGCGGCTACGCCAAGGGCGGCGCGGTGGGCATCTTCGACGACGGCGGCTGGCTGCAGCCCGGGGGGATCGCCGTCAACAAGTCCAAGACGGTCGAGCCGATGCCGGTGTTCAACGGCGACCAGTGGAACAACCTGAACCGGATCGCCAACCAGCCGGCCCCGCAGCTGGATCCGAAGGCCATGGGTGGCGGCGACGACTTCCGCATCATCTTGGAGAACGTCACCGTCGGTAACGCCGACGAGCTCCGCCGCAAAATGGACGACTACCAGCAGCTGCGCACGATGCGGTACCGCGGCCGGCCTTCGATGGGTGGCAAGTGAGCAACCCGTTCATCGACGAAGAACCGGACTATTTCGAGCGGCAAATCCGCGCCATGTGGTTCACCGGCATGGGCAAATCCGTGCACGTCCACGGGCCGCGATCGGGCCGGGAGGGCATCCACCTGGCGGCCGGTCAGGTGAAGGGCATCTGGCATTCCCAGGTCGAAACCAACTGGAAGTCAGGGGCTTTCCAGGAGGGGTCGAAGCAGAAGTCGGTCAAGTGGCTGCACCGGGACATGAAAATCGGCCTGCACGTGATGGATAGCGAAGACCAGTCGTTCGAGGACAACGACTCGGAGTTCATGAAGCTCTTCGCCTACGAAGAAGACGAATGGGACGACGACCCCGAACCCACCACACTGCACATCGACACCGCCAAGTCGGGGGAACGCAAACTCGACCTCCTGATGTATGAGGAGCCCGAGTTCGACCCGGACCTCGATCCGATCGAAGCCCAGTACGCGAATCTGATCCTGAAAGTCCGCGCCGGTCAGCCATTCTGGTATCAGGACGACGTCATCAAGACGTTCTCGTCGTCGGCGACGTCAGCATCCGGCTTCATCGAGGTCGAGAACCCCACCCCGCGGCCGATGAAGCACAAATGGATCCTCACCAAAGGCACCTGGACGATCCCGGATGTGTCATGGAAGGGCGCCAAGTACAACCGCCGGCCGGGCGGGGTCTACGCGACCCGCTCCATTCCGCTCAATCCGATCACCGACGATCAGGGTGGAATCGTCATCAGCCTCGACACCGCCAACGACCTGATGGTGCGGGACCACAACTTCACCAACGCATTGCCCGCCCTGGTGCCCAACGGCATGTTCTTCATGCACGTCATCCCGCCGTACACGCCCAAACAGCTGCTCCCCATCTCCTACACCGACGCCCCCGCCGGCGGTGCGATGGCGCAGCTGGTGCAGCCGCGGCGCTTCAACCGGCCCTGGGGCGAAGAGTAAATGCCCACAGCGGTGTTGGACTACGAACCCCACCCGCTGGACACCACCAACCTCACGCTGGAACAACAGTGCGAGGCGATCTGGGCGGAAACCCTAAAGCAGGAGCGCGCAGAGAAAGCCCTGCGGAAACAGAAGCCGATCGCCTCCATCCACGACGGCGAATGGCACCTCCAGCACATCCTCGGCGACGACACCTACTCAGCTGAGTTCTCGTGGATCTCCAACGACTCCGGGCCCGGCCAGACCATCCTGCCGTTCGACTCCCATGCCGCGCAGTGGATCTACGACATGCAGGGCCGCATCGACCGCGGCGAGAAACGAAACGTCCACATCACCGTCGAGCACTGCGGGGCCCGGTGGGGCGGCCGCCTCGACAACGCAACCTATCGGTGCACCGAGGACGGCGACGAAGTCCTCATCGTCACCTGGCTGCACGACTACGAGAACGCCAAATGGTATTCCGTATGGAGTAACCCGTTCCTACCGGCCGCATTTCAGTGGCCTAGGGCATTTCTGCTGGCTGGCCCGGTCACCTGGGTCCTGCTACTCAGCCTGCATCTCCAGTTCATTCGTGAGCACAACCCGCTCATCACCATCCCCGACGACCCGCTCGACTTCCATTCCTATGTAACGGCTTTGGACATGTCGCAGTGGCAGAACGTCGTCAAGCCGCTGTCGTTCATCGACGCCATGGCCTCCGGTGTCGTGTGGGGTGTCGTCTCCAGCAGGTGGTCGAACTGGCACGACATGACCCACATCATGCTCGAGGACTCCGAGCTGTCCGTGGTTCCCACCCGGTACTTGGAAGGTGACCCGGACCCGTGGCCCGGGGCTAACCTGCGCCACGGCACTCTGTGGTGGGACATCGTCGACAAGTCCGGTGTGTACATCGGAACATCGCACGGCGGAACGATGTTCGACGGGCTCGCGCGCACGGTCGCCGAGTTCGCTGAGGACTTCATCGACTCCACCGAGAACGTCCTCAATGACACCACCGTTCCCCAGGAGTACTTCCAGCCGGGGAACCGGCTCACGAAGAAGGAATGCCCGTACGTCGTCTACGTGCAGGGCGACGAGTCCGGCATTCAAACCTCCGACCTGGCGATCTCCCCGGCCAAGGGCATCCAGGTCAACGTCGGTGGTCACAGCATGCCTGGCGTCAATGAGGCGATCTCGGCGTCCATACAAGCCGGGTTCGACATACTCGGTGGGATCGCCCAGATCGGCTCGTTGGGCGGGTCTGTCGACACCCTTCTGAAGCCGCTCTACGAGGACACCATCCTCGCCTGGTGGTCGGTCAAATCCACTGAGCGGGCGCAAAACTCGGGCTGGTCGCGGTACTTCGAGTACTTCCAGGACGGGGCGAACAAGGCCTACACCATCGCCTCCCTCATGGTGCTACGGGCCGGGTTCTGGGCAACGAAGACCACAATCTCGGTCAAGGTAGCGATCCTCGACGCCTCACCCTGGATGGTCGGCGACCGCGGACTCGGCCACTTCTTCCTCGAAGACCGAATCGGCTTCGCCCTCAAGAACGATCCACGCAAACGGATCTACATGGACCGATGCCGGCGGCTGGATCTGCGCTGGACACCGGAGAACCCGTATGCGGACTGGATCGCCACCATCGGTGATGAACGAGCGCTACAGGATCCCGCCCAGCGCGCCTGGGGAAAAATCGAGGCGATCGTCGCCGCACTCAGAGAAGTAGGTGTGTGGTAATGCCCAACCTGCCCAAGGACTTTGACGCCGAAGACCACAAGAGGAAGGCGCGGAAGTTCTCCAACATGGTTCCCACCCGGGAGAACTGCGACCTGGCGGATCCACTGGAGATGTTCCTGTGGACTTACGTCGCGCTGCCCGGGATGAACGGCGGGCAGATGGGCTTCCCATCCTCCTACGGGATGCTGATGTCCAAGCACCAGTTCGAAGTTGGGGTGATGCTGCAATGCCCCCAATGCGGGCACTCGAAGCAGCCGGAGAAGGTGTACGTGCCGCCGGCCGCGAACGATCCGCACTGGATGACCTCGCCCGGGAAGTGGACCGCGCCGGAGAACGCCCCCAAGCGCGACGGTGATCCGCTCGACGCCGCGCTCGATGGGCTGACTCATCAACAGCAGGCCGCCTTGTTCGAGCGGTTGCAGAAGAAACACCAGGAAGGGGTGCTCTGATGGCCAACCTGTTTGGCACGTGGACAGACGCCGCAGGCCTTCCCTGCGAAGGCTATCTGGCCCTCACCCCCCGGGGTGTGCGGGACTCGCTGATCAACGAGGGCAACAGTGCGGTCGCGCCGAAGCGGGTCCGGATCCCCTTGGATCACAGGGGTTCTTTCAGCCGCCTCGTTGAGCCCGGCGACTATCGGGTCGACGTGTGCATCACCGACGCCGACACCCTGTCCCGGGAGATCACCATCCCCGCCGGCGGTGATGTGAACTTCAAGACCCTGCTCGCCGAGTACGGGCCGACCCCCGTCGATGTGACGACGATGTTCGCCGACCTGGGGGCCTACAGCTTCCAGATCCCCTGGTGGGCAACCCGCGTCGACCGGATCATCATCGCCGGTGGCGGCGGCGGTGCGGACGGAACCACCATCGCCCGCGGCAAAGGCGGCCTGGCCGGGGCGTGGGCGTCGGACACCCTCGTGCGCGGAACCGATATCCCCTGGGAGACAGCAATCATCACCGGCTCGATCGGGGCTGGCGGGGCGCGCAACGGGGGGAATGGTGGGAACACCACCGCCGGCGCGACAGGCGCCCCTCTGCTCACCGCGGCCGGTGGAACAGCCGGGGCAGCAGCCAACTTCCACGGCCAATCTCCCGGCGACCGCACCTTCAACACCCACCTATACCCGGGTGCTACGGAACAGGCATTCATCGGAGCAAAGGGCCGCAGCCCCGGCGGCGGCGGCGCGGGCGGCGAGGTGCTGAACCAACGAGGCGGCCCCGGCGGGGCTGGCGCGGCATGGTTCCGCGCCTACAGGGGGTGACCTGATGTTGAAGATGGGGCGCCCAGACAACCGGAGCTGCACCTACAAGGGCGATCGGCGGGGAATCGTCGCTGACGCCCAACTGATGGGCCCAGACGTCGACGGTGTGGTGTGGCGGCCCGTCCGGGAGTACTTCGAGGACGGCAAAACGCGCGTCATCTACGAACCCGTCCATCCGACTGAGCTTCCCGCGGGGATGTTCCGTTGACCCAGCCCGACGGGCTGCTACCTCACTCCGCGTTCAACTACGGATCCTTGGCGGCGTTGGCCGCCAAATCTGAAGCGGAGTGGCGCGCCGACCTTGAAGCGTCGGTGAAAATGCCCTTCGACAAGTTCTTCGAGGGACTGTTCGCCGGGCTCTCTCACGACCTCCAGGGCGGTATCGAGTTCAGCCGGGCTGTGCTCACCGAGATAGCTCGCAGGATCGTCGCCCTACCGGGAACGATCTACACCTCCGTCGAGGCCGCCCTCACCGACTTGGCCAACTTCCTCGGCCTGAAGTGGGTGGGCATCGACTCGGCGCAGAGCGCCGCGGACTACGCCAACGAACAGCTCCTCGGCCTGCTCGTCACCGACGTCACCGGCGGGGTGTCACTGAACTCCCCTTTCGACGGGCCAGCCGCCACGAATCTCGGTGGCAGCTTCACCCAGGTGTACTCCGGGCCGGGCGGAGGAACCTGGGGAGTCGACGGTTTCAGCAGCACCAAATGGAACCGATCAGGTGGCCAGTACCGGCGGTGTATCGCCCGCCACAACACACCTCTGGCGACGAGCACGCAACGGATACGTCTGGTCATCAGCACACTTCCTTGGACGGCGAGTGCTGGGGGAGCGCCAGTCAACTACGCGTGCGGTCGGGTGAATGCGGCGTGCGACTCCTACGTCTACGCGCGGTACAACAACAACGGGGCGCTGCGGCTGGGTTGCGTCTCGGCGGGCACGGACACCGAATTCAACACGGTGTCGTTCAACCCGGCGCTCGGCAACACCATCGACCTCTATCTCGGCACCGATAACAGCGACCGCCAATTCTTGGTGCGGCGCAATGGTGTTGACGTGATGCCCCCGTACACCGATACCGCAGGCATATCCGCCATGGGCCCGTCGAACCTCTTCGTGGGGTTGGGGGCGATGGCCACCGACCGAAACGTCTTCACCGAACAATCCATCCCCGGCGGTATCGGAGCCTGGGGTGCCATCGACCGCCAAGCCACCACCTACTGAGGGAGCAGCGAATGGCTGACACGTTGCAGCGCAAGCAGACACCGCTCAAGGCGTGGCATCTCGCCGAGGCGGTAGACCCCGATTCGGGGCGGTTGATCACGGTGCAGGAGAAGATGACCGTTGCGATCAGCGAGATCCTCGCGGAGCAGCCGTTCTGGCGGCCAGCGATGTTCCTCGCTGATGGTGTGTGGCATGTGGAGTTCAACGCCGACGGCCCAAGCCGATTCGTGCGCGCCGTGGCCGGGGATTGGCTGGTGATCGAGTTCGTCGCCGCGGCGGGGGACACCCCGGCCGGCCCGGAGTTGCGCATGGTCACCGATGCGGATCGCGCATCCAACTACGACGTCGTGGAGGCCTAGATGGCAATCGAATTCACCGTCGACCATGATCACACCGCCCGCACTGACGACGCCGAAGAGCAGCTGACCGGGTGGATCAAATTTTCTGTGGAGAACCGTCCGGCCGGTGACTTCCGGGTGCATTACTCGGATCCTCCGAAGGCCACCAATCTGCCTGCTCGGCATGGCTGGCTGGCCGCCGACGGGCACATGTACAAAGACCAGTCGATAACGGCGCCGTTCCGGCTGACCGCCAATGATCCGGCATTCAACCTGGAGCACCTGACGTATCGGGCTGATCCCGACCTGAAGACCGCGCTGGGTGCGCCGGTTTCTGTGCCGCACTTCTACTTCCCCGCGCCTGACACCGATACGACGCTGTACCTGACGCGAGTGATGCAGGCGCCTGAGCAGCCGGTGATGCAGGTCCGCACGAGAGGCTACGCGGAGGACATCCTCGACGCCGGACACATCGGCCTGACGGTACTCACCGCCACCGACGCTACGACCGCCCGCTCAGTGCTGGCCGACGGCACCGGGGTTGTCGAGCTGGATTCGTTCAAGTCGGCGCTCATCGCCACTGACGACCAGCTGTTCGCAGCCGCACGTTCGGCTGCCAAGATGCAAACCCCCATCGGGGCGATCAGATTCCCCGCCCGGAAAGTCAGCCTGACCGCGGCTTCGAAGGGCACTGTGGTCTACAGCGGTATGCGATTGCTCCCCCCCGATGGCGGCGCCGTAGCCAAGGACACCGAGGTTAACGCCAACCTGGCACCGTGCGTTGTCGAGGTCACCGGCATCGGTACCGAGACCGACTCGCTATTCGTTATGCCCGCCAGCGGCAAGGTCTTTAACGTCCTGATCGACGGGCTGGCCTTCAAGGACGTCAGCAACAGTGGCGCTGGAGGCTCGGCCCAGTTCTGGTACGGCCCGAATGCCGGCGCGGTCCTATGGTGCAGCGAGATGCGGGATCTGACGTTCCTCAACTTCAAGAGTGTGCTGGGTTCGCGGGCGAACGCGATGGCGATCGACCAGTGCCTGTTCACTGGGCATTGGCAGATCCACGGCTTCACTGACGCAGCCATCAACCTCGGTGGCTCCGACAACCAGCTCTGGCTCAACGGGTACCTGAACATCGGAACCTACGCCGCAGCCCCAACAGGGTTCTGGAACAGCGGATACCAGATGATGCTGGGCGAGCTGTCCACCACCCAGATTGGCTACATCTACAACACTGTTGGACCAGGCTGGAAGGGCTTGTTCTTGCAGGGCGGATCTGGCGACGGTGGTGGTTGGGACTGTGTGTTCTTCGGCGGTGTCGTCGAGGGCACTCCGTACGTGGTCGATCCGACCAAGGCTGCTACCAACGTCCTGGTGAATATTGCCGGGGGGCAATGGAAGTTCATCGGCACCCGGTTTGCCAACGTCGATGACTCCAAGGTCGCCACGGGAGCTATCACCCAATCCGGTGGCAAGGTGACCTTCACGGCCTGCGGATGGCAGCGATGGGACAACGGCTCACCCACGTTCCCGTGGCTATACCGCACGGGTGGCAAGGCCAGCGTTAGCCAGCTGACAAATGCCTTTGAAGCCAACGGCGAGCTCTGCTACGAACGCACCCCCCAGGGCAAAGTCGTTCCGCTGTATGACAAGAACGATCTGTCGTACCCGACCAGTGGATCGCTTGCGCCATGCCAGGCGAACACGCTGGGCACTGAAACGTACACCATCGTCAATGGTCTGGTGACTCAGATCGCAGGCCTGACGATTAACGCGGGGGCCTACGCCCCGGTGGTTGGCGACAGCATCCTGATACCCGGCGCACCGGATGCGAGCGGTGCGGGAACCGCCAATTCGGCGACCCTGGCGACAGGGAGCATCATCTACAAGGTCACATCTTTGGCCGGCGGCAACATTGCGCTCGAGCCGCGGGCCGACATGCTGACCAACCCGGGCGGCAAGGTGGTGTACGTCGAGAACAACGGCGGTTGGGGTGCCGGCACCTACTGGACGTTCAAATCGCCCACCACCAACGGCCAGTTCACTTTGGGCACAACGAGGGTGTGGCTAACCAACGGGCTCGCCACCGGTGCCATGACCGTGAACACGCTCGTGGTCTCCGGCAGCAAGACCCAGACGATCCAGTCCAACTCCGCGGCGACGAGCGGCAAGACACTCACGTTGCCGGCGGTTGGTGATGACACGCTCGTATCCCGCACCAGCACCGACACGCTGACCAACAAAACGCTGACCTCTCCGTCGTTGACGACTCCGAAAATCGACACGGTCCTCGACAGCAATGGGAACAAATCATTTGTCGTTGGGGCCGCAGCAACCGCAGTCAACTGGTTGCAGATCAACAACGCTCCGACCAATGTTGCGCCGGGCCTGCAAGCGTTCGGCGCAGACCCGAATATCGGGATTACCTTGTTCCCCAAGGGGTTTGGCGCACTCACGGTTTACGTCCCCGCCGGCTCCACTCCGACTGTAGGAGGCTACGGGCCAGACACGGATCACGATCTCAATCTGACCACCAAGGGAGCGGGCCTCGTCAAGGCCAACGGTGTTGCGGTCGACACGATTTCGGCGGCCAACACGCTTACCAACAAGACCCTTACCGCGCCGAAGATCTCGGGCGGATCGGGGACTGCAACGATCAGCGCAGGCACCGGATCACCCGAGGGGGTCAAAACCGCCACAGTGGGATCGCAGTACATGCGAACTGACGGCGGGGCGGGAACGACGTTCTACGTCAAAGAATCAGGATCTGGCAGTACCGGATGGGTGGCGAAGTGATGAGCGGACAGGGCAGCGGCCTGCTACTCGCGATCGATCGACTCGGCAACACCGTCGCCGAACTGGAACAGCGCAACGCCGAGCTCGAACAGCGCAACGCGCAGCTTGAACTGCAGCTCGCAGAGCTGGCGAGCAAGACGCCCCACTAAAGCCAGCTTCGTTCAAACACACCCACCGTTGGCACGGCGTGCGGGTCCTTCGCCATGCCTAGAGGAGGCCGCTGATGCCTGTCCGCTATTGGCCGCTCGGTGCGGGCCGCATCATCACGAGCCCATTCGGCCCGCGCGACGGCGGTTTCCACGCCGGAACGGATTTCGGCCGCGCCGGCGGATCCGCGGGCATGACGGTGTACGCCGTCCAGGCCGGCACGGTCATCTACGCCGGCGCCGCCCAGGGCTACGGCGGACCCGACCCGGCCGGCTGGCTCGTGATCGACAGCAACGACGCTGAGGGCGGCGGCTGCTTGGAGTACGGGCACATCGTTCGGCGCCCGGAGATCCGCGTCGGCACGCACGTCGAAGCTGGCCAGCCCATCGCCCAAATCAACCCCAACAGCGCGACCAACGGCGGCGTGGCCCCACACCTGCACCTCTCGGACATGCCAGGCGCCTACGTCCCGAACGCCAAACAAGACCCGATGCCCCGGCTCGCCGGAGCGCTAGAGCCCGAAAGCAACTCCACCCCAACACAAACGGAGGTTCCGATGAGTGACCCAACTTGGCTGCCGGACGTGCTGCGCGCCGCTGGGCTGCAGTGCGACATCTACCCAGGCGCATTCGATCGTGGCCATGGCGATTTCGGCGAGATCTGGGGCGTCGTGTGCCATCACACCGGCAGTTTCGGTGAAACTCCCCGCGGCATCGCCGAGCACCCAACCCTCGGCCTGGCCTCGCAGCTGTACCTGTCCCCGGACGGCAAGTTCACGCTCTGCGGTGTCGGGATCGCCTGGCACGCCGGGGCGGGCTCATACCCGGGCCTGCCGGACAACAACGCCAACTTCCGAACCATCGGGATCGAGGGCGCAAACGACGGCGGCGGCACACCGGGCAAGCCCCACCACCAGCCTTGGAGCAACGTGCAGTACGACGCCTACGTCGCCGGCGTCGGTGCGATCCTCAAGCACCTGGGTCAGCCCGCGTCGCATTCGATCGATCACAAGGAATGGGCCGGCGCCGCTCAAGGGAAGTGGGACCGCGGCGGCATCGACCCAAACCTGTTCCGCAACGACGTCACGGCCTGGTCGGGCGGCACGCTCCCGCCCCCGCCAGCCACGCCGGTCCTCGTCCCGGGCGTGCCAGTCGAGTACGCCAACTTCGGTGTGATCCGCCGCGGCGACAAGGGCATCCGGGTGGTCTCCTTGCAGACCCGGCTCAAGCGGAACTACTCCAAGCTGGTCGTCGACGGCGATTTCGGGCCGGACACCGAGGCGAAGGTCCGCGACTACCAGAGCTTGCACCCGCCGCTGGTCGTCGACGGGCAGGTTGGCCCCGCCACCGCGGCGATGCTCAAGCTGATCGGCTGACCCTTGCCGGCATGGCTGGCAGTCGTCACCGCGCTCTTGGTGCAGGTGTCCGGCACGCCGTACATCTCGGGCGGCGACAGTCCGGCGGGCACCGACTGCTCTGGGATCGCGTCGTGGGTGGCCAACATCGCGACGGGTCGGCCGACGTTCGGGGATCGCTTCGACACCGGCAGTGAGGCGCGCGCGCTCACCGAGCGCGGCTTCAAGCCCGGCACGAAGCCCGGGGCGCTGGTCATCGGGTGGAACGACCACCACACCGCCATCACCCTGCCCGACGGGCGAGGTGTCGCGTCGGGCGAGGGCGGTGGCGTCAAGGTCGGCGGCCCTGGCGCCTACCAACGCCAGTTCACACATCACATGTATCTCCCCATCGAAGGGACACCGGAATGACTTGGTCACCCCCGTCAAAGGTCGGCGATATCGACCCGGCGATCGCAGTTGCCAAGAGCAAGCTCAAGGGCTTCAGCTACGGCAAGGCCGAGGGGCTGGGCACCACCGACACCAGCCAGGTCTACACCGAGGGATTCGGCCGGGCGCTGCCGACGTTCCAGAACAACCGCAACGCCGAAATCGACAAGGGCACAAAGCCTGCACCGAAGATGTCGGCGATCGGCACGCTGGACTGGGCGACCAAGAGTCAGCTGGGAATGCTCGCCGCGGTCCCGACTCCGGCGCCGGCGAAGCTGCGGCACCCCGCGTTCGCCTTCCGCGGCACCGGCGGCATCATCGGCCAGGACTACGTGTCGCGGATCTGTCAGCAGTGCGACGACCTCGTCGAGGAGATCAACACCCCATGGGCGGCCACCATGGGAGGCCTGCCGGTCGGCACTGCGGGCAGCGTCACCGACCCGTCGATGTGGCGGGCAGTGCGGGAAGGGCTGGCGGCCGCGAAAGCGGAGTTCCTGAAACGGTTCGCGCTCAACCGGAAGGTGCGGATCGTCATCATCGGCTACAGCGCAGGCGCCGTGCTCGCCGCGCTGTTCCGGCAGTGGATTCTCGAGAACTACCCCGACAACTACCTATGCAGCGTCAGCCTCGGTGACCCGACGCGCCCGAACGGGGGAGCGTTCTACAACGCGCCCGGCGCCAACCGTGATGGACAGGGCATCTCGAGCTGGCACTACGGCGATGTCAACGACTGGCGGCATTGCTGGCTCACCAACGTCTCCGACCCGGCGCGGCCTGACATGTACGCGCGGATCGCGCTGGGTAAGACGGGCGAAATCATGATGGACGCGTTCGACATGGTGACCCACGTCGAGCTGGGCAATCCGGTCGCGACGGCGCAGAACCTGGTCACCGTGATCCCGGAGATCGCGGCGGACGCCGGCATCGCGGTGCCCGACGCGCTCGGCGCCCTGTCGAACGGCATCCCCGGCCTGCTGGCGTGGGGACTGCCACTGCTGGGGGGCGCTCTTGGCGGCCTGATCGGCGGCGGCAACCCCGACACCCTCACCGGGACCGCGGCGGCTGCGAAGGCCGCGCAAATTGGGCTGACTTTCGCGCTCGACAACCCGCCGACGAAGCCACACATCACCTACGAATTCGCCGAGGTATGGCCCGGCATGACGTACCTCCAGCTCGGCGTGCAACACGTGCGTGACTGGGCCAGCCGTGTGGCCCCCGTCGCGGCCTGACGCGCTCCACCCGCTCGAGATCGCCGCCTGCACGTTCGGGATCACCTTCAGCATCGCCTGCGGGGTCCTCGCATTTGCGTTGGCCTGCAACAACTCCCGGAAGGGGAACAGTGTGACCACCATCAGCATCTTCGACGTCATCAAGAACCGCTCGTGGGAACAGGCCCGCGCTCTGCTCTACATCGTGGTGCCGCTCGTCATCTTCGCGACGGTGCACACCAATGCCACCCTGTGGGTCGGCCTCGCACTGTCAGTTCTCGCGCCCACGCTGGCGTCGTGGAAGTCGGTTACCGGGTTCCGCACCGCATTCCAAGGTGTCATTGCCGCGCTGCAGTTGCTGCTGGTTGGGCTGCATCTCATCACTGACCTGACGTTCACCACCTGGGCGCAGATCGTGGTGGCCGTGATCGGCGGTGGTGTCGCCGCGGCAAACGTCCACGCGTCCGACAACACCACGTCCGCGTAGGTGCCCGGGTTACTGAACCCCCAGTTCTGGAACGGCATCGGTGTCGTCACGCTCGTCGTCCTCATCGGGGTGATGCTGTTGGTGTCGTTGCAGCGGGGCTGGTTGATCCTCGGTATCCACCACCGTGAGGTCATCGCCGGCCGTGATCGTGAGATCGCGGCCCGCGACAAGACGATCGACGCGCTCGACGCGCGCTGCGACAGGCAGGACGACACGATCGGCCTGCAGGCCAAGGCGATCTCGGACACCACCGCTGTTGAGGAATTCGCCAAGACGATCCTCACCGCGATGCGTGAAGGGCAGCGCTCGTGATGTGGCCATGGGTGCGGGCGCGCCGCGACATCGATGACGCGCGGCAGCGGGCAGCCAACGCCGAACGGCAGGCGCTGGAAGCCGAACTGATGGCGGCCGGCGCGGAGGCCGGCCACCAGGCCGCCCAACAGTTGGTGGAGCGGGCACGGCAGTCGACGACCGCGCTGCGTCGCCAAGTCGATCGCAACGGGTTCACCGAGATGCTGCAGGAATCGTTCGGTAAGAGGGGGCACGCATGAGGAACACGCCGCCGATACTGCTCTGGGCCTATGTGATTGGCGGACTGCTGGTGCCCGCGACGTTCGTGTCGGACATCTGGCTGGACATCGACTACCAGCTGGCTGCCGACGTGTCGCTGATCGTCGTCGCGGTCCTGGTGAACGCGTTCACCGCGCTCTACGGGTTCCGGTCGAAGTGGAGGACCAACCGTATCGGCGGGGTGTACCTGATCAAGTGCATCGCCTTGTCGCTGTTCCTTCTGCAGGCCACGGCGTCGGTGTGGTGGAACGAGGACTATCCGTTCCGCCAGCAGATCCGGTTCGTGATCTACGCCTACGCGGCGCTGGTGTACATCCCGATGGTCATCACGTTGTGGCGGGAGCAGCAGCGTGATCGACGTGAAGTGACGGGACCGCCGTTGCCGTTCTAACCTGACATCGCTCTCCGGGAATCGCCCCGCTGGCCTTCGGCTGGCGGGGCGATTTTCTGTCGTCGCGAATAACCTCAGTTGATCCCGGCCGCGGCTAGGGATTCGCCGATCACCGGGGCGATCTTCTCTGCGTACGCGGACGACATGTGCGTTGCGTCGCGCTTCGTGGGTGTGGACGCGACGAAACTGGGGCAGTAGCCGCCCGCGCAGAACCATGGCCGCGAATCGATCCACACACCGCCGATCGACTGCGCCAAGCTCTGCTCGCCTCCGGCGGCTTCTTGCCACCGGCTGCTGACCGAGCCCAAGCAATCGGCAGGACCGTTTGCGCGGTCCCCGAAACACTGTTTGATGTTCACGTCACCTGGCGGCGGGGCGAGGAGAACAACTTTGCCCGCGCTGGGCCGGAACTTATCGATGATCTGACGCAGCGAGACAGCTTCGTCGGTGGGTGACAGGCTCGGGGCTCCGGGGACACGGAGATCCTTGTAGCGGTTGCTGATGATCACTACGTTCGGCTTTGTGTTGTTGATCAAATCGACCGCATTCTGTTTGCGCGCTTCGCAATCGGGCGATACCGGATCGTACGACACCAAGACGTTGGTGAAGGCGCAGCCATTGCCGATCGCCTCGCTGACCACCCGGATTCGGCCATTGGAGTTTTGGGCTATTGCGCGTAGTGATGCCGCGTAAATGGTCGCGACAGAGTCACCGACAATTACGACTTGGGTTGGCGCGGTGGGTGATCTCCACGTGCATTGGTCTGCGTTGGGTGTTGCGCCGTAGGAGCAGTCGACCAGGTCCGGCGGGAGGATGCTGCCGCTGACAACCGACTCCATCGTCGGATCAAGCTGGGGCCATTGGGTGGCCTTGATTGCGGCCTGGATTTCGGTTTGCAGGGCAGAGGTGAGCGGCCCGAGCGGAGCGGGGGGCGGCGCGTCCGGTTCGGGCGCCGAAATGTTGGCCGGGACAACCTGCGGCGGAACCGCGTGCTGCGAGTAGATGCTGGGTCGCAATGCGTAAGACGACACGCTGACAACGAGGAGGACGGCGACGGCTGTTGCTGCGTACACGCTTGATCGTTCCCGCATCAACTTCCTCATGGTTTCGAGGGTATTGCCCCACTCAGCGCGCCGCAGCGGGGTCTCGATGAAATGGTAGGACGCAATCGCCAGGCTGAACGCCAACCCCACCACGAGGATCGATGAGTAGACGCTGGACTTCATTGCGGCACTGACAAAGACGATGATCGGCCAGTGGACCAGGTATAGCGAGTAGGAGATGTCGCCGATGTAGGTGCTGAGTGGGTTCTGCAGGAAGTCTTGATATTTCGGCTCGCCGCCGACGCCAGCGATGATGACTAGGGCGGCACCAGCGACGGGCAGCAGCGCCCACGGCGCGGGGAACGCGTCGGAGCTGTCGGTGATGAGGAACAAGCTCGCTGCGATGAGCGCCACACCGGCCCAGGACACATACGGCTTGGATCGGGCGGGGATCAGAGCGAACACCCCGACGCAGCACGCCAGCAGGGCGCCAGCGCCAAGCTCCCACACGCGGGTGAAGGTGTCGAAGTAGGCCCATGCCCGATCGGTGGCCGTCTCGTACACAGCCCAGGTGAGCGATGCCGCGATGATGACACCCATGAGCGCTCCGGCGAGCTGCATCCGGTGCCGGTTGTTCCAGGCCTTGCGGGCGACGATCACGCTGATCAGGAAGATCAGCGCGGGCCATACGAAGTAGAACTGCTCTTCGATCGATAAGGACCAGAAGTGCTGGATGGGTGACACCGTCTCGTCGGAGTTGAAGTAGTCGGTGCCTTTGGCGCCGAACCACCAGTTCGACAGGAAGACGAAGGCGAACAGTGCGTCAATCCCGACCTCGTGGGCGCGGAACGCCTTGAACAGCAGCACCGACACGACGTAGGTGGCGAGCAGTGTGACGACGGCGGCGGGAACGATGCGGCGCACCCGATTCCAGTAGAACGTCCGAAATGACACGTTGCCGCGTTCGGTGGCGGCGCGGAGCAGGTTGCCGGTGATGAGGAATCCGGAGATGACGAAGAACACGTCGACGCCGACGAACCCGCCGGCGGGCCAGTGCCACAGGTGATTCGCGAATACAGTGAGGACCGCGAGCATGCGCAGGCCTTGGATGTCGAGGCGGACATGCTTTCGCGCTGCCCGCTTGCGCCGCCGCCTAGCTTTCTTCTGATACCGCTCCAGCACGGTTGCCATCGGCTGTTTCCCCCCAGGGACTGTTCTGCTTTGGGTGATGCTCGAATGCTGGCTGATTGGCGTCAACTAGCTGTGAGAATCCCCCTCATGCGCGGGAACCATACCTGATTCGGCCGCGAGCGCAGAAACGATTACTACGTGTTTTTCTGCCGGTTCGTACTCGAAATCGTCGGCGGGCTTATCGTCGCTGACATGGCGGCGGTCGGTGATGTTGTGCAGTCGACGGGCGGCGGGTGGATTGCTCGACCGCCGACGCACTGCCCAGCGGGCCACGAGCTCGGCCCGGGTCTCGTGCTCGTCGGGCACCAGCCCTGCAGCTGCCGAGGTGGCCACACCACCTGGACGTGCCAGTGCGGGGCGACGACCTTCGGGCCGCCAGTTGGGCAGGGGTGTCGGATCCTCAACGGTGCGGCCGCGGTGCGCTGAAAAAGCGGTGCCGGTCTTCCCAAGGTCGTCGTATAGTGCGGCGATGGGGGATTACTGGTGGTTGATCGCTCCGGCACTGATGATCGTGCCGTTCCTCGGGGCTTGGCTTGAGAAGCGGTTCGGAGACGACCCTGCCGACGATGTCGACGCGATTGGGTGTCCAGAGTGCAGTCACGAGGCCGGATTGGATCCCGGTGGGAATTGCTGCAGCGCGGTCGAAGCGATCGGCGGTTGGGTCGACGGCGGCTGTACTTGCCAGAACGATTACCACTGGCGATTCGAGTCGGTTGTGGGTCGATAAACCCTCTGTCAACACAGTGTTGAGTCGGATAAACTCAAGTCACGGTCTGTCGGCACACGGATCGCAAACAGCCGCCCCGGTCGAGCACCCCCCGCTCCCGGGGCGGCTCCATTTCCGATCAGGACTGGTTAGTCCAGGGGCCGCAACCATTCGTCATGAACACCAATCGATGATGGCCATCGATCATCCCGGTCCACCCGCTGACGTCGCCGTCCGGCTGGATATTCGCACGCGCCATCTGCCCTGACTGAACGGTGCCCTCGTTGAGGGTTTCCCCGGGGCGATACGGGGCGACGGAGACGATCGACCACCTGCAGGTGCTGCCCGCTGGCACGGTGGCTGTGTACGGGCCCCAATCGTGGCCGTCTGCGCCGCCCATGGGATAGGTTCCGTCGCCCGGGATGTACTCGCTCGCGCCGGGTGCAGTCGATGTTGTGGGAGCCGGGGACGGCTTTGCCGCCTGGTGATCCGGTTCACGGCACATCGCCAACACGATCCACAGCGCGATACCGATCACGATCAAGCCACCGATGCCCGGCCGGGACCCACTGGCCATGGGCGGCAGACACGGAGGTCCCGAAGCGCAGGCGATTTAGCTCTTCTTCGTCGGCATTAGGACGGCGAGCGCATCCATCATGACCGAGTTCTTGGCCTGGTCGGCGTGCGCGTAGATCCGGGTGACCTCTGGGCTGTTGTGCCCCAGGATCTCCATGCGGGTCTGCTCGTCGGCGCCGGCTGCCCGCAGTACGGTGGCTGCGGTGTGCCGGGTGGTGTGGAGCGGTAGCGTCTCGTCCTTGCCGATGATTCCGGCGTCGCGGAGTAGTGCGTGCCACGCGCGGCTGTCTTCGTTGGGAATGACGGGCGCGCCGTTCGCGCGGTGGAATACCAGGTTGTGCGGATTGGGTCCAATGTCGGCTTCCTTGAGTTCAGTCAGCGCGATCTGTAGCGGCTTTATCACGGGCACCCACCGTTGGCCCGCTTTCGACTTCGGTCGCGTGAGCGCCATCGACGCATGCAGCGGTTGGTATTCGAACTTAACCGGAGTGTCCCACTGGGGATTGGTGCAATGACCACCGTTCTTCCGTCCACACGGCCAAGTTCCGTCCCCATGACGGTCGCCACACCCGTGAGCGCGCCTCAACTGCTGGAGCTGCCAAGAAATGTCCATCGCGCCAGCCTCAAGGTCGACTCGGTCCCACGTCAGCCCGAGGGATTCGCCTTGCCGTGTGCCCGTGAGGAACAACAGCTTCCACCGCGTGGACTCCATCCGGTTGCGGTTCGCGTCGGCATAGGCGAGGAGCTTGTGAACGTCGATCGCGGACAGCGGTTCTCGTTCGCCAGCGACGTACTCGGGGGTGTCGACCGCGTCGGTCACGTTGCGCTTAATCAGGCCATCCGCGATGGCGTCCTTCAACGCTTGACCCAACACGATGTGCGCCTTCTGGGTGCGGCGCTCACCCTTTCCGATGAGAGCGTGCATTCTTCTCACGTCGGCCGCAGTCAGGTCGGCGAGACGCTTGTGGCCGATCGTGTTGGCGATGTTGGTGACAGTGTGCCCGTAGTCGCGGTAGGTGGTCGGCCGGACCCTCGACTTCTGGATGTTCGGTAGCCAGTAGTCGAGCCACTTGGCGACGGTGATAGTGCGGTTCAGGTTCAGGCCGTCGGCGTTGTCCAGTTTGAGCTCGTCGAGCTTGGCGACGAGCGCACGATGGTCCTTGGCATAGACGCGCTTCTGGCGGCGCTCACCGTTCGGCCCGGGCGCGGCTTCGACTGAGCCGACCCACATTCCGTCTTTGCGTTGGAAGATCGATCCCTCGCCCTTGGCTCGGGGAGCGCGCTTCTTCTTCGGCTGGAACCCCACCGGCAACCTCCTCCCGGGAATCGTGTACACCACTGTACACATGCAACTGCATATGTACTGTATGCAACAGTCACTAAAAGTGGCCTCTGCCAGCAACTATCGCTTTTAGTGCCAGATCAATTCTACCGAAAACGCGGACTTAAAATCCGCACAGTGTCGGTTCGAGTCCGACTGGGGGCACTATGTCTCGCAGTTAGAGCCGGGTGCCCGTGGTTTCACACCATCCGCAGCTGGGGTCTAGAAGTCACCGAATGTCACAACCTAGTACCGAGCCACCGACAGGAGTGCCTGCACAGCAAACTCATTCGCTGCTACGCCGGGTTGACGCCGGTATCGGTTGGCTGAAGTTGTCCGCCGCCGCCTGCAATGCGCCCGCCGGCGAGTGTGCGTATTTGGTCAGAGTGAAGCTGGCGCTCGCGTGCCAGACCCATGCCGCGAGGACAGCGACGGGCACCCGCGCAGATGCATCAACGTCGCGCACGAATGCGACCTATGCAGGACGTCACGCTGTAAATTGTCGCGGTCGCGGCAACCCCCGTTCACCCAACGAACGATCTCCTTCACCGCGGGCCTGAAGGCCAGAGCAGCAACGATTCTCTAACTCAATAAATCAACTTTTAGCTGATCCAACCTTGGAACTGGCAATCTCCTGCGAATTCCTGTGCAACCGATTGAAAGTTCGCAACTAGCGCGTAAATTGACGGTAACGACAAATCATTCGAGCCGGGGGGCGGGAATGGGTACTGAGTACTCGTCGTCAATTTTGGGGCGGGGCAAAGCCAAGAGCACACGTCGGCAGCGGCGCCAGCCCTATGCGTGGCTGGGGGTCGGTGCGCTCACGATGGGCATGGGTGCCGCCTTAGCCAGTGGTTCGGCGGTGGCCTACGCCGATAGCGGGGCCAATCCGGCGCCAAGCCATGCCGACAGCACCGTACTGTCAACCGGCCACAGCGCGGCGCACACGACACGAAACGCGTCCTCGATGCCGACACCGATCTGGACGGCCCGCCACACCGCGCCGGGGGCCAAACAGCGGTCCACGGCGGGGGCCATCGCCGGTACCAGCGTTGCCAGCCAGGACAGTATGCATTCCCCTGGTGGGCCAACGGTTTCCGCACCGACACCGACCACCGCGGCTGCCGCGGCGACCTCCGCCAGTTCCGAGGCGAGCAGCGCGGCCGGACAGCAGCAGTCGTCGGTCGCGACAGCGACAGCACGTGATGCACTGGCTGCCGCGGTACATCGGACGCAAGCCGCGGCGAGTGCGGTCGCCCCCGCTGCGGCGATGGCATCACCGTGGACATCTGTGCTCAAGCTGGTGGCCACGGTGCTGTCGCTGTTCGGAGTGAACACCCAAAGCCCGACTGCACCCACCAATCCGATCGGTGCGTTGTTGTGGCAGGCGTACCGCCAATTCGAAACCGCAGTTGGGGCGCCACCTCCGCTGGCGGGCACCCCCACCATCGGCACGCCGGATCCGACGACCGGGACCGTAACCGGCACCCTGGGGTTCACCAACCCCAGCGGGCAAGGACTGGCCTACACCGTGAGCGCCAACCCCACCCAAGGGGTGGTGAACGTGGACTCGACCGGCGGCTACACGTACACACCGACGACGGCGGCCCGCTACGCCGCCACCGCGTCAACGACGGACACTTTCACGGTCACCGCCACCAACGCCAACGGCTCCGCGGCCGAAACTGTCACCGTAGCGGTGTCTCCGCTAGTCGATAAACCAGTGGCTGGCACCCCGACCGTCAACACCCCCGACAGCGCCACCGGCGTGGTCACCGGTGCACTGAACATCACCGACCCCGCGGGTAAAGCCCTGTCCTACAACGTCTCTAGTCAACCTACGCAAGGTTCGGTGACCGTGACCACGACCGGAGCGTTCACCTACACCCCGACTACCGCGGCCCGACTCGCAGCAGGACAATCCACCGCACCAATCACCGATACATTCACCGTCACCGCCACCAACGGAACCGCCTCCACTCCCGAGCAAGTCACCATTCCCGTCGCCCCGGCCACACTCACAGCTAGTTCCAACATCTCCGTCGCCGGTGTCGGGTATCCAACTTCAGAGGCGCTAAGCCGCGACGGCAAAACGCTCTATGTTTCGTCGTATCCGAGCAGCGGCAACGGTGTCGTGTCCGTCATCGACACCGCCACAAATACCGTGACCGCAACGATCTCCGTGCCGCCCTTAACCGCAATCGCCCTAGCCGGGGCGTACTCACTGTTCCCAACGTCTATGGTGCTCAGTCCCGACGGTAAAACGCTGTATGTCACGAGCTCCGTCTCGGACAGCGGCCAGTTGTCGGTCATCAACACCACGACCAACGCTGTCGTCGCTACCGAGGCTCTTGGAGGTTCCGATGAGCCAAGTGCGGTGACTATCAGCCCAGACGGCACGAAGCTCTATGTGGCCGACTACACCGGCACCGTGTCGGTGATCAACACCACCACGACCAATGACGGCGTGCCCGCGCCCAGCGTCATCACGGACATATCGGTGGGTGCCCCGGACTTACAGGGGATAGCAGTGAGCCCCGACGGCGATACCGTTTACGTCTCCTCTGGTGGCGGTGGGGTCGACTCCGTCTCCGTGATCGACGCTGCCACGAACCAAGTCACCGGCACGATCACTGTTGGGAACCATCCCATCGCAATGGCGTTCAGTCCCGATGCTGCCCATCTTTACGTTCAAAACTATTCCGACGAGTCGCTGTCTGTGATCGACACGGCCACCAACCAAGTCAGCACAACAATCACCGGCGTTACCTATCCCGTGGGTGTGGCTGTGAGCCCCGACGGCTCGGCCCTCTACGTCCCCGCCGACCTTGGGGCAGAGGTGTCGGTGATCAGCGTTGCTCGCAACACCGCCGTGGCCACTTCTACCAACCCCAACTACTACGACGCGAACGACGACGGGGGCGGCACGCCGACCGTGGTGGTTGGACCCGATGGCACCGTGTATGTGCTCACTTCGAACGCCAGCGGTGGTCAGCCAACGGTTTCGGTCTTCTCCGTGGTCCCCTCCACACTGACCGCCCAGTTGGCTTAGCTAGCAGTGCTGAAGCCACTCGCTGGTTCCTCCCAGACCGAGAACCCATGCACAACAACCCGATTCAGCAGACCGGGTGCCTGCAAGGTGAGCTGCATCGAGTCCCCGACGGCGGCTAGATATTTATTGCCGTGTCCACTACTGAGCTACGCGGCTGCTGCGCCGACGAGCGCCACCGGACCACTGCTGATGCGGTGTTAATCCCCTACATGCCTAACTTGGGGCCCAGGGGAGACGAAACCACCCGTCAGACAGTCGGGGTCGAACAGATCGGACCGAGCGGGCCACGGTAACGATGTAACGGCACCTCTCGGACCGGCGATGAAGGGTCAGGTTCGCCAGTCCAGGGAAAGGCTGTGTCTATGACATCTGCACGTTGGTTCCGAAGTGCCGTTGTTGTCGGCGGTCTGATGGCGGCGATTCCACTGTTGCCGGGGGCGGGTCTCGCGTCGGCGGATCCGATCACGGCGGCGCTGGCTACCACCACCTGTAGCTATGGCCAGATCACGGCTGCCCTGAATGCGGAGGCACCCGCCCTGGCCACCATGCTGAACAATCGCCCGAAGATGCAGACCAAGTTGCAGCAGTTCCTGGCTCTGCCTGTGGACCAGCGCCAGGCGCTGATTGCCAAGCAGCAGCAGTCCGCCAACCCGCAGATGCAACAGATGATCGCCTCGGCGATCGGTCAGCAGGGGATGCAGCAGATCACCCAAGTCGCCAACACGTGCCAGAACTACTGACTGTCATGAGTTGCGGTTAACGCGCGACCTCGGCGGGGTTCTTGCCGTCGTGGTTGCCGTGCTCGGTAGCGCGGTAATGACTCTCACTCGCATCTCGGGCCATGTTTAGGGGCCTGGGCACAGAATTGGATTGTCCAGCCCAACGGCCACATCGCGATCCCTATCGGCGTCTGGGGCAATGCCGCTTCTCGCACATCGTGTCTGAAATCGTCGGCTGCGTGTCCGTCGCTGCTCTTTCGTTCGCCCCGATCAGGTGTCAGACTCGGGTTCGCCGGGTCAGGCGCCTCACCCTCTGGTCGCCAGCTTCTGCTCGGCCCACGGATGCCGTGCAAATCCCCGACACCGCCCAGGAGCGCAGACGATGACATCCCACGCCATCGTCGAGCGCCTCGTCGACGTGCGCGACGGTCAGCTGGCGGCGTGCTCCCGGGCCGGCGACGGGCCGGCACTGGTTTTCCTGCACTACTGGGGCGGTTCGCGGCGCACGTGGACGCCGGTGATCGAACAGCTCGATCCCCGGCAGGCGTTCCTTGCCTACGACCAGCGTGGCTGGGGCAACTCTGCCGAGGTACCCGGGCCCTACGACATGACCCAACTCGCCGACGACGCGCAGCAGGTCATCGACACCCTGGGCGGCGGCGACTATGTGCTCGTGGGCCATTCGATGGGCGGGAAGGTGGCTCAGTTGCTCGCCGCCCGCAAGCCCGCCGGCCTCACCGGCGTGGTCCTCGTCGCACCGGCGCCACCGGCCCCCGTGGGGCAGACCGCAGCACTGCAGGAACTCACCTCCCACGCTTACGACAGCGAGGCGACGGTGCGCCAGAGCATCGAGGTGATGCTCACCAACGGCGGGCTGTCCGCAGCGTTACGTGGGCAGGTTGTCGAGGACAGCCTGCGGGCACACCGCGACGCGCGGCTGGCCTGGCCGCTGCACGGCCTCGTCGAGGACGTGTCGGCCGGCGTGGGCGGCATCGAGGTTCCCGTGCTGGTGCTGGCCGGCCGCCACGACAAGGTCGAACCCCCCGCGGTACTGGCCGATCATCTGCTCCCGCTGATCCCCACCGCCACACTGGTTATTCTCGAGAGGACCGGTCACCTCTCGCCCCTAGAGGTGCCGGATCAGCTGGCCGCACAGATCGCCGCGTTCACTGCGGCGCTGCCCGGCCGCCCGGCACCGCCCGAGCGTCCGACCCGCGCCTAGTCACCAGTTCACCCACCGAAGGGAATCCCATGACCCACACCGCCGCCCCGTCGCCCACCGTGGTCCTTGTCCACGGCGCCTTCGCCGATGCGTCGGGCTACGCCGGCATCATCCTCGAACTGGAGGAGGCCGGCATCACTACCCTCTCACCACCGAATCCGTTGCGCGGGTTGTCCGTTGACGCCGAGGCCGTCAAGGCTTTCGTCGCCGCGATTGACGGTCCGGTGGTGCTCGTCGGGCACTCCTACGGCGGTGCCGTCATCACCCAGGCGGCCGTCGACCTCGACAACGTCGCCGCGCTGGTCTACCTGGCTGCCTTCGCCCTCGACGAAGGAGAGAGTGCCGCCGAGCTGCAGGAACCCTTCCCGCCGTCGCTGCTGGCCACCAACGCCCGCCCCAGCAGCTACCCCGCCGCCGGCGCCGCAGGCGGACCGGACCTGTTCATCGCGTTGGACGGCTTCCGGGAGACGTTCTGCGCTGATGTCCCCATCGCCACCGCCACGGTGATGGCCGCCACCCAGCGCCCGGTGGCCGCCGCCTGCCTCGGCGAAAAGTGCACGGGCGCAGCCTGGAAGAGCAAGCCGTCGTGGTATCTGGTGTCCGAGCACGACAATGCGATCAGCCCCGACGCCGAGCGCTTCATGGCCGAGCGGATTAACGCCACCACCGAGACGATCAACGGCTCGCACACCGCCTTCATCGCCCAACCGGTCGCCACCGCCGCCTTCATCCTCAAAGCTGTCGCACACGTGCGCGCCGGATAACTCTCGCGCGGATGACCGGCGGAGCCCCGGCGTAGCCTTGCGCAGCTGCCGCACCCTGGATCGCGATCTCGCCTAATTCACCTTCGGCACAGTCATTTCCGCTGCCGTCGATGATCCATACCGTGGCATGGGACGCCGATCATCCTTCGTGGCGCCAACAGCTGGCGCGGACCAGATCCGGGTTCCTACGCGCCGCACAGTTGTGCGTTGGCTTGGCTGACCCCTGTGCCGCACCAGTAGGGATTACCGCCCTCCCAGCCCGGGAACCCATGCACAACAACCCGATTCAGCAGACCGGGTGCCTGCAGGACCAGCTGCATCGAGTCCCCGATGGCTGTCGACGAACCCGGGTCGGGGTTGGCGGCGCTGGCCCCCGTGTTGTCGGTGAAGCTCACGGCCGTGACACCGAGCGTTATATGCGTGTCGTCGCCGGACAGGACTGACAGCGAGTCGGTTTCACTGCAAGCGTGAGGAGGCCCGAGGCTGCAGGGCCCCATGCCGAGGCTCACGACCATGGTGGCGGTCCTTGCGGCGATGTCCAACGTCGCGTCGTGAACATGCCACTGGCCCACGAAGCCGGCGCCCGCCGTGGCGGCCGCCGAGGTCGGGGCGGAGTTGGCCGAGGCACTTGCCGAGGTCGTCGACGTCAGGGCGGGACTGCTGTTCGGCGTGCTTGTCGCACAGCCTCCCAGACCCTCGATGACCATCGCCACGCCGGCGACGGCGACCACGAGCCCATGCTTCACGCTGTTGTCCTCCTGCTGGAGTCAGTCCTACTCGGGCCGGACGCCAGTCAGGCGGCAGCAGACCAGCAAGGGCGACCCATCACGCTGCCGGCAGTTTCACTACCCGGCTGTTTCCGACGTCGGTGACGTACACAGCGCCGGCGCTGTCCACCGCCACACCACCGGGTGCGTTGAGGTCGGTGAAGGGCAGCACTGTCGGGGTGCTCGCTCCTGCGGCCAACGTCAACACTCGGTTGTTGCCCGCGTCGCTGACGTACACGGCGCCGGCACGGTCCACTGCCACGCCTGCGGGCCCGTTGAGGCCGGTGAAGGGCAGCACTGTCGGGGCGCTGGCTCCTGGCGCCAACGACAACACTCGGTTGTTACCTGCATCGTTGATGTACACGTCACCGGCGGCGTCCACGGCCAATCCCTTCGGGGGTCCATTCAGGCCGGTGAAGGGCAGCACTGTCGGGGCGCTGGCTCCCGGCGCCAACATCAACACTCGGGTATCGGCGACGTACACGGCGCCGGTGCCGTCCACCGCGATACCCCCGGGTGGCCCATTCAGGCCGGTGAACGATAGCGGGGTTGGGCTGCTGGCTCCCGGCGCCAACTTCAGCACCGGGGTGCTGCCGGAGTCGGTGACATAAACGGCGCCGGCGCCGTCCACCGCCAGACCGCCCGGGCCATTCAGGCCGGCGAACGGCAGCTGGGTTGCGGTTGCGGCCCCAGGCGCCAGCTTCAGCACCTGACCGCTGAGGTAATCGGTGACGTAGACGTCACCTGCGGTGTCCACCGCCACGCTCCCGGGCACATTGAGATTGGTGAACGGCAGCACGATTTGGCCGGCCGGGGACGGGCTTGGAGCGGCTGAACTAGGTTGCGCCACAGCAGAACTAGACGCCGACGGGGCGGAAGTCGATGTGGAGGACGGCGGATTCGGTCCGCCGCCGTGGCTGCATCCGATGAGCACAACCGCGCTCAGTCCTACGATGCCCACGATGCCTTGACTGCGTCGGGGCCATGCCGTTTCGGTCACGCGTGTCCTTTCACATCATGGTGGCGGTGGGCTCCGCTGACGCTGACCCGTGCGAGCAGCACCGCCGCCACGCTCCCGCATGCTTTCACAGGGCGTGTCCTGACGGGAGTCGAAAAGCTGTTGTCGGGAATCGTGCGACGGTGGCGGTTCGAGTCCGACTCGGCACTCACTGCAGACGTGCCGGGTGCCAGTTCATCGCCGGTCGCACCGCGGAGATGAAGAAGGGCACTGTTCCTAGCGCCGTGTATCCGGCGATGGGGGTGACTGTGCCCGCTGGGCCACAGGGCGCCACGAATTTTTCGGCCGCCCAGCAAACTCACCGATGTAAGCGTGTCGACCGCAGGGGATGGCCGGGGTCGAGGGGGCTCGCCGGCCTGTCCCCGATTCCGGTCGTTCGCAGCGGCCGTCGCGGCCGCTGCTGCGCTGTCGACCAACCGCGCAAACAACCTGAGATTTACATAAGCCTGGTTATGGTACCGAAAGGTAACTTAGTAGACAGTCTCAGCAAACCCGTTATCTTACCCGTAAGTAATATAACGAGCCGGAAACGGTAGCTGATCACCCCCAGCCGTTCAGCGGCTGGCAATGTTCTGAAGCGGTCAACAGGGACTTGAACAGTGCCTTTACCGCGTGCATCTGGAATGTAGCGCAGCTATCTGGGTTGCTTTCGAGGCGCAAGAAAGTTTCCGGAACCACTACTTACTGCTGAGTAAGGTGCGGTACGTTTTGGCGCGCGGGGGGCAATTTTGGTCAAAGGAGAGTCATGAACGCTGCTATTCGTCCGTACACCACCGCTGGGGTGGCGCTCGTGGGAGCGAGTGTCATTGCGATTTCGCCGCTGGCGCCGCCGATGCCCGACGTCCATGCGATGCAGCGCACCGTGTCGTCGGTCGGCGTCGAGCTCAGCGCCACGGTGAACCCGATCGAGAATTGGATTCAAGTTTTCCAGACGTCCGCAGCAAATCTTGGTGCAATCGGCCAGCAGATCGTCGACAGTCCCGCCCCGATCCTCAGCCAGATCGTCGCCAACCAGATCGCCAGCCTGAAGGCCTTGCAGACGGCCTTTGCAGGCAATGCGGCCAACGTCAAGCAGATCTTCGACAGCATCCCCGGAACGATCGATACCGCTCGCGGCCAGTTCCAGAGCGGCGACATCACGGGCGGCTTCGACACCATCAACAACACGGTCGTGATCCCGCTCGCGCTGGCGGCGGTTCAGGCCGTGTCCGATTCGACCGTCCCGGTGGTCAACACGGTGAACAACTTCGCCAAGGCGTTCGCCACACTGCCCAACGCGGTGTACCAGGTGTTGCTGCCCATGACGTTCCCGCTGTTGTCGACGATCAACGTTGTTGTTCAGGCAACGCAGGATGTGTACGACGGAGTGGTCGCCTCCAACCCGGGTGCCGTCATCAACACTCTGGTAAATCTCCCGGCGAATCTGGTCAATGGCTTCCTCAACGGTTCGGGCATGATCCTGGGAATCATTCCCACCCCGGGTCTCCTGACGCCCTATAGCTCCAGCTTCGGGTTCCTGGCCACCGGACCGATCGCCAGCCTGATTCAGCTGCGGGACGTCATCGCCCAGGCCATCGGAGCCACCCCGCCGCCCACGACCGCGGCCACCAATGCCGCAGCGGCGGTGCCCACCGCGGCCAAGACGGTCACCCTGTCGACTGCCGCCCCGAAGGCTCTCGGCAAGGCGGCGCCGGCTCGTGGTGCCACTAAGGCGGCGTCGGAGAGCGCGGCTGAGCCCAACGCGGCCGATAGTTCCACCGGCAGTACCGGTTCCACGACGACCAGCGCCAAGGCCACCCCGGCAGCCGAATCGGCCACCGGCGGTTCCAATTCCTCGTCGAGCAGCACCACGGCGGGATCGTCGGCCGCAGGCGGGCACGATTCGAAGGCCAGCGCCGGCACGAAGGGCTCGTCGGCCAAGTCCGGCAGGCCCGGTAAAGCCAGCAACTAAGTTCGACCTCTTAGCGCCAGTCGGCCCCTGCTGGAGGGTGGGGCCGACTGGCGCTTTGGCGTTTGTATGCGGCGGCGCTCCGGGTGGGCGTTTACCAATGCGGTTCGAGTCCGGCTGGGGCACTTCAGGTCGACGCATATCTGCGAGCAGGTGGCCGCTGACCACTCACCATCTGGGAGGATGTTCCCCCGTGACCACACCCGAATCCGATCTGGTCGACGGCGTACCCCGCACCCGCATCGTCATCGCCTCGATGGTCGGCACCACCATCGAGTTCTACGACTTCTACGCCTACGCCACCGCGGCGGTCACGGTGTTTCCGCACCTGTTCTTCCCCAAGGGCAACCCGACCACCGCACTGCTCGCGTCGCTGGCCACTTTCGGGCTCGCCTTCGTCGCGCGCCCACTCGGGTCGATCCTGTTCGGACACTTCGGCGATCGCATCGGCCGCAAGACCACGCTGGTGGCATCGCTGCTCGTTATGGGCATCGCCACGTTCCTCATCGGCCTACTGCCCACCTACCACCAGGTCGGCCTGCTGGCCCCCGCGCTGCTCGCGGTGATGCGGTTCAGCCAAGGCCTCGCGCTGGGCGGGGAGTGGAGTGGTGCCGCGCTCCTCGCCACCGAGACCGCGAAGCCCGGCAAGCGAGCCTGGGCGGCGATGTGGCCACAACTCGGCGCCCCCTTCGGCTTCCTGCTCGCCAACGGGGTGTTCCTCGTGCTGGTGCTGTGGTTGGGGCACAACAACGCCAGTCCTGACCTCGACGGCCCGTTCCTCAGCTGGGGCTGGCGTATCCCGTTCCTACTCAGCGCCGTGATGGTGGCCATCGGCCTCTACGTCCGGCTGCGGCTGACCGAGACCCCGGTGTTTGCCCGCGCCATCGAACGCGGCGAGCGCGTCCGCACACCGCTGGCCGAGGTGTTCCGGAACCAATGGCGCCAGTTGATCATTGGCACATTTGTCATGCTCGCCACCTACACGTTGTTCTATGTTGTGACCACCTGGGCGTTGAGTTTCGGAACCGGCAAGAAGGCAGCCAACGGCGGCGGATTGGGCATTCCTTACCTGGAATTCCTCCAACTGCAATTGATCTCGGTGCTCTTCTTCGCGGCAATGTTGCCCGTCACCGGCTACCTGGCCGACAAATTCGGGCGCAGGGTCACGCTGATCGTGGTGACCGTCGGAATCATGTTGTACGGCTGCTTCTTTGGGCCATTGCTGGATCCGCACTCGGCGACGGCGACGTCGACCCTGGTGTTCCTCATCATCGGCATGACGCTGATGGGGTTGACGTTCGGTCCGATGAGTGCCGTGCTGCCCGAACTGTTCCCGACCAATGTGCGCTACACCGGGTCTGGCATCGCTTACAACGCGGCGAGCATCCTCGGTGCCGCGATCGCGCCGTTCGTCGCGACCTGGCTGGCCACCTCCTACGGGGTGGCGTGGGTCGGCGTGTACCTGTTGTCGGCTGCGGCGTTGACCCTCATCGCCCTGCTGGTCATGCGGGAGACGCGGGACACTTCGCTCGATGACGTAGGCCAGTTCATGCCCTAGCGGCCAGGATCCCGCACTTCAGGACAAATCGCAGTCCCGCGCTGTCGAGCTGCCTACCATCAGCCGATGCGCGGATCCAAAATCTTGATCACCGGGGCGAGCGGCCAGGTGGCCCTCCCGGTCGCCCTGGCCCTAGCGGCCGACAACGAGGTGTGGGGCATCGCCCGCTTCACCGATGCTACGGCGCGTGAACGCCTGGAGAAGGCCGGCGTCCGGTGCGAGGCCGTCAACATGGCTGCCGGGGATTTCAACGGGCTCCCGACCGACTTCGACTACGTCCTCAATTTGGGCGTCGCGAAAAGCGGTAGGTGGGACAAGGACATGGCGGCCAACGCGGAATCGGCGGGCCTTCTCATGGCGCATTGCCGCGGCGCGAAGGCGTTCCTGCACTGTTCGTCCGGGGCCGTCTACGATCCGCCGGGCGACGAACACCGCACCGAACGCACCGTTCTGGGCGACAACCATAAGCCCTTGCTCCCCACGTATTCCATCACCAAGATCGCCGGGGAAGTCGTCGTCGCGACCATGGCACGTGCGCTCGGCGTACCGGCCACCATTGCCCGCCTGAACGTCCCCTACGGCGACAACGGTGGGTGGCCGCTGTTCCACCTGGAGTTGATGTTGAGCGGCACACCCGTTCCCGTTCCTCCCGGCGGACCTGCCGTCTACAACCCCATCCACGAGGACGACATCATCGCGATGATCCCGAAACTGGTTGAGGTGGCGTCAGTTCCGGCTACCACAGTCAACTGGGGCGGCGACCAGTTCGTCAGTCTGCAGGAGTGGTGCACCTACCTCGGCTCACTCGTCGGTAAAGAACCGGTGTTCGAGGAGACCGATCAGACGCTGCGCGGAAATCCGTTGGATGTCGCCAAAATGCATGAACTCATCGGAGCTACAACCGTCGATTGGCGCGACGGCATGCGCCGGATGGCGGCCACGTTCCACCCGGAGCTGATCAGCCATTAGTTGACCCAACGGCCCCTTCGGCCTGCGGCTCAATCGTTCCTGCCTCGTGCGCTCCAGGGAGATCTGGCATCTCATGCCGACCACCCGCGGAACGGCGCTGAAGGAACCACACGAGCGCGCCCGTCGACAAAACTGCAGCGACCGCGATCGTCGGCCACATCAATGCCTGAGCCAGCCACACTCGCCGCTGGACTCTCGCGATCCGGTGCTCGGCCTGCTGAATTCGGGCCAACTTGTCCATGCGCTCCTTAATGCCCGCGATCGGTTGCCGGAAAACCGGCTCACAGCTTGGTCTCGCCGCAACGACCGAAATGACTGATCGACGGACGCCTACCGCGTAGGGTGCGGACCAATCACCCCCTACGGCGGGAGGGCGGCATGCCCGACAAAAGGCCCACCTCGAAGATGCGACCCCACTTCGAGGACATCCAGGCTCACTACGACCTCTCCGACGACTTCTTCGGCCTGTTCCAGGATCCGAGCCGGACCTACAGCTGCGCGTACTTCGAACCTGCGGACCTCTCGTTGGAAGAAGCGCAGATTGCCAAGATCGATCTAAATCTGGACAAGCTCGACCTGAGGCCGGGAATGACGCTGCTCGACATCGGCTGCGGGTGGGGTGCCACCATGAAACGCGCGATGGAGAAGTACGAAGTCAACGTCATCGGCCTCACGCTGTCGAAAAACCAGCATGCGCACACCACGAAACTTCTTGACCAGGTGGATTCCGAACGCACCCATGACGTCCAGCTACATGGCTGGGAGGAGTTCAGTGAGCCCGTCGACCGCATCGTGTCAATCGAGGCCTTCGAGCACTTCGGCTTCGAGCGCTACGACGACTACTTCAAGAACTGCTTCAACATCCTGCCCGACGACGGACGGATGACGATCCAGAGCACCACCAGTTACCACCCCTACGAGATGGCCGAACGCGGCAAGCCGATCACGTTCGAAGCCCTGCGGTTCGTCAAATTCATCATCACCGAAATCTTCCCGGGCGGCCGAATCCCGACGGCGACCATGATGCAGGAACGCGGCGAGGCGGCCGGATTCACAGTCCCCGAGGTGCTTTCGCTGCGACCGCACTACATCAAAACGCTCGGCATCTGGGGAGATACTCTGGAAGCCAACCGGGACAAGGCAATCCAGATCCAATCCGAAGAGGTCTACGACCGCTACATGAGGTATCTCCGGGGCTGTAGGGAGATGTTCGCCGACGAGTACTGCGATGTCAACCTCGTTACCTACCTCAAGACTGCGTAGGGCGGCGGCTTCACCATCTCGGCAATTGGCACACTGTGGGGATGCGACCGATCGATGTGTGCCCCTGCGGCTCCGGTACGACATTCGATCGTTGTTGCTCGGCACTGCACCGCGGCGAGAGGCAGGCCGATACGGCCGAACAGCTGATGCGGGCCCGTTACAGCGCCTACACCGTTGGCGACCTCGACTACGTATGGCGAACGTGGCATCCACGCACTCGGCCCGGCCTGTTGACCCCGACCGACGGTCTGACCTGGACCGGGCTGGAGATCGTCGACACGGTCGACGGTCGGCCCGGTGACCTGGATGGCGAAGTGGAATTCCGGGCCCACTACCGCCAAAGTCGACAAACCGGGACGCTGCACGAGCGATCCCGATTCGCCGTGCGCGCCCGTCGGTGGTTTTACGTCGACGGGGACCTCTTCGGCTGACGGCTCCGGAACAGGAGCGCGCGCAACAAACAACTTCATCCGTGCATGGATTATGGCGGCGGTGTTCGCTTTCGCCGCGTGGTGCTTTGGCCCCGCGCAGGCGGTCAATGCCTTTATGGTTTAGCCGTGCCTGAATTGGACCGTCGAACCATGATGCTGATGTCCGGGCTTGGCCTGGTGGCCGCCGCAATCCCGCTCCCGCGCGCCGGGGCGATTCCGTCGCCGCGCCCGGACGCACCGCCGGCCTACCTCTTCCAGGACGACTTCGACGGGCCGCCAGGGTCGGCCCCCAATCCGGCGAATTGGACGGTGCAGAACTGGCAGGACGACGTGTGGCCCCCGATCGCCAGTCAATACCGCGACGATCGGCAGAACGTCTTTCTCGATGGAAACTCGAATCTCGTAGTTCGCGCTACCCAAGACAACGGTGACTACTTCAGCGGCAAGGTGCGGGGAAACTGGCGGGTGCCCATGGGCTACACCTGGGAAGCGCGAGTCAAGCTCGACTGCCTGACCTCGGGAGCGTGGCCCGCCTATTGGGCCGTCAATGAAGATCCGCTGCCCGACGGTGAGGTCGACGTCATGGAGTTCTACGGCAACCGCAGTTGGCCTCCCGGAACGACGGTCCACGCCGCGTCGAATGGGAAAACGTGGGTAAGCAAGCCGATTGCCGGCTTGATCGACGGTGCGTGGCACAACTGGCGGATGCGCTGGGACGCAGATGGATTCAAATTCTGGCGGGACTATGTAGACGGCGCGGCCCCATATTTCACGGTGCCGCCCAAGCCCATACCGGTGCACGGCAATCCCACCGACTTACGCTGGCCGTTCAACAATCCCGGTTATTGGCTGGCTCCGATGTTCAACCTTGCGGTAGGTGGGCCCGGCGGTGGTGATCCGTCCCTGGGTACCTTCCCGGCGTCGATGCTCGTCGACTGGATCCGGGTCTGGTAACGACGAACGTCAACACGAAGCGCCCAATTTCATCTCCTCCAACCGGTCCGGCAGCGCGTCGACATACTGCGCGAAGACGTCGCGAAGCACCGCCTCGTCGGTGAGTGCCTGGCCGTCGTCCAGTTCGATTTGCAGGCGGCCGTCGCGGGCCAGCCGCAGCAGATCCTCCACCAGCGCCACCGAATCGCGTGTGCCGTCAAGCAGTTTCAGCCCGTGCGCGTCCAGCGATCCCAGCTCCACCGTCTCGTGCCACAAGTTGAACGTGTACGTATCGCCGCCTTCGCGCAGCGTGAATTCCGCTACCCGCCTCAGTGATTCGTTCACCTTCAACGGTTCGGTCATCGGATCGGGGGACACCGCGTCGGTCCTGACGCGGGCTTGGCCGTTGACCACCAGAAACTCCAGCAGCTGGTCGATCCGCTCATCGATCCGATCGGATGAGCCGAGATCCGAGCTCACCACGTTCACCAACTGCGTCCGAGACAGCGTCCACGGCGACTGCGCGGTCAGCGCCTCGCACGCGATCTTCACGGCAGGATCGTCGATGGCTACCGTTGTCCCACTGGATAACTGATACATCTGCGCCGAGCCGTCCAGCCGGGTCGGACCGTCGACCACCGGCATCTCAGTGGCGAAATGCATGCTCTCGAAGCTGCGGCTGTCCAGTGTGTAACGGATCCCGGATGCGCGCTCGGCATGCACGAACAGCGTTTGGCGGAATGCGCGATCGACCGCGAAATCCAAGTACTGCTCAATCAGGAGCTGCGAACCGCCGCAGTGCCGCGCTACGTGTTCGGCCACCTTCTCGCCGTAATTGGCCGGGAACATCAGCTCGGGTTGAGCCTCGGCAAGGAACGCCAGCCCGTGCGCGCCCGCTCGCTGCAGCATGTCGGTGAAATAGCACGGCGAATTGATCCCAGCGAGCTCGTCGTGGACCAGGTAAGAGTCCTCGAAACCGTTGTCCCGCTCGCGGAATTCGGCAACGGCCCGGGCGAGCGGGGTGGCCGGCGGCGCCACCTCCTCAAGGAAATCGACCATGCCACGGGCATCGATCACCTGCCGCTCCGCAGATCCACTGTCGCGGGCGGCGAACAGCATCGCGTCGCGCACGATCTCCTTGGACTTCCAGCCCGGATACACGTTGTAACTGAGGTAGGCGACACCGGCGGGCGTCAGCGTCGCGCTGATAAGCGCCAGGATCGCGTCCTGCACCGTCTCGGGCACCCAGCTGTACACACCGTGGGCGATGATGTAGTCGAACCGGCCCAACGCGGTGACGTCGACACTCGCGATGTCACCTGCGATTAACTTCACGTTCTCGATCCCCGCGGCTTCCACGAGGCGTCGCCCCTGGGCGACTGCGACCTCCGACAAGTCGATGCCGAGCACCTGAGCCTCGGGATGAGCTGCGGCGAACGGGATCAAATTTCCGGCTGCGCCACAGCCGATTTCGAGCACTCGCGCTCGGGCAAGGGGTGGCGCCTGCAGGCCGAACAGCTGCGAGACCGCGGCCAATTGTCCCGGTGCCGACTGGGGGATCGAATCCGCCGAGTACGGTGTCGCGTCGTAAGCCCCGCGGATCTGATCGACGGGGTCGGTCGACATCGTGCTCCTCGCGATCGCTGGCGGAACCAAAGGGCTAATCCCGCCCACATTGGATCACAGCGATCCACAAGGTGGAGACGTCGCCGCCGAGTTTCGGTGGTGGGGGATCACCCGCCCCCGCGGCGGCGACGTCCGCACAGCGGCTGCTAGGGGCAGCTGCCGCCTGGTTGAGTGACCACCAGGTTGTTGCCGCCACTTGCATCGGCCTTGAAGCCGCAACTTGCGGTGGCCGTGTTGTTGTTGCCGTTCCCCGCGAACGCCACGCTTCCGGCGCCGTCGGCGGTAGCCGTGTTACTGCTGCCGCCGCTTACGGTGGCGGAGCTGCCGTTGTTCGCGTCAGCGATGTTGAGGCGCCCGCCGGTAATCATCGCGGTGCTGCCATTTCGAGCCCGTGCGACGACGAAGGTCCCGTCTTGGGCGGTCGCCGTGCTGTTGTTCTCGGCATCGGCGTAGTTCAAGATTCCTCCGCTGGCCGTGGCGGTGCTGTTCTTGTCCGCCACCGCGACGTCGAACAGGCCGCCGCCGGCGTACGCGCTGCTGCCGGCACCCGCCACGGCCAGGTTGAAGCCGCGAGTCGAGGTCGCCGTGGCGGTCCCGGATTGGTACAGGCTGACTCCGTTGAACGACATGGCGAAGTTGGGAGTCGACGGCTGAGTTTCGGCCGCCGCGTGGGTGTGTACGGCGGAGGCTCCCGGGGTATGTGCGCCGCCCGAGCCGGCGGACGGTGACGCCAGTGCGGTGGGTGCGCCGATGCTGAGTGCTATCAGCGGGCCACCGATGCACAACGCACAAATCTTTGCTGTTGACGAGTGGGTTAATGCTTCCTTCACGGTCTGTTCCTTAATTATCGAGGTAGATCCCCAAACCCGGATGTGACTGTAATCACAAAACCACGCGAAAGCAAATACCTGTGCGGTAGCTGGATTCCAGCTAAATGGAACCTTATGCTCGATGCGAGTGCCGCTGCCAGCAGAAAAAGCCCAGGTGGAGGCTGGTGGGGTAGCGGGCCCGACCGGCGACGGTCACTGCACAGAAAGTTCGCTACACGCCGGAATTTGGCCCTGAGTTTGCTGTGCGTCGGTTACGGTCCTGGTGGGTCAGGGGTGACGCGACGAGATGACGGGGAGTCACCATGCACGTAGTCCCTCGACCCTTCATTGCAGCCGGTGTGGCGATGGTCGGTGCCAGTGCCATCGCAATAAGCCCGATAGCGGCCGCGCCTCCGGACATCCGGACCGCGCCCGCAAGCCTTTTGGCTGCCACCACCGATTGGGCCGACGTCCTCAGCACGGCGAGCGACAACGCCACGGCGCTGTTCAATGAATGGCGGGAAGCGCCGGCGCCGATCCTGCAACAGATCGCGGCCAACCTGCGCACCTACCTGATGGAACTGCCCGACGTCGCGGGGATCGCTGCGCAGATCCAGAGCAACTTTCAGGGCGCGCTGAGCGCGCCGCTGGCGGTAGATGAGTCGACTCTGGACACGACCCATAGAACGTTTTACCAGTTGCTACCTGCGATCCAATCGATACCTGGTGTCACAGACCTGTTGCAGCTCAGCATTTCTCCGACGGGCCAGAAGCTGCTGGACTTCTCGACGACTGCACTCAGCGGGGTGCTAATCGGTATGGCGGGCCCCGTGTTGGGTCCGCTCATCGTGCTGGCGTCCGCCATGCAGTCGATCCAGACCGATCTGAGCTCCCAGGACATGACAAGCGCCCTGGGCACCCTGGCCACCATTCCGGCCGCGATGACCGACGCGTTCCTCAACGGCGGGGAGCATGTCGACCTCACCGCGCTGGCCAAAGCGTTCGGGCCTGCGATCGGCGTGAGCTTCCCGGACGGCGTCCAGGTCGGCATTGCGCTCGGCGGCCTGCTCAGCCCGGGCGGCTCGATTTTCAACGCCCTCGATTTCGCCTATGACAACGACCTGCTGGGTGTGGTGCACATCCATGTCCCGCTCGCGACGGGAACAGCGGTCGGGCCCGTCGGGGCCATGATGGAGTTCGCGCGGGCCATCGCCAAGGCCCTCGGCTGGACTAGCCCAAGTGGCAGCTCGGCTGCCGTCAAGAGCGCGGCTGCCCAAAGTGGCCCCGCCGCGGCCAATGAGGTGCCAGCCTCTGTTCAGAGTTACGCGGCCAGCTCTGCCAGGCTGCGATTGGTCAAGGTAGACAAGATAATTGCGACGAGCTCGACAGCCGGTGGTGCCGTGGCCAAGCGCACCGTGGGCGGCAAGCACCCCGCGGACGGGACGTCGGCGGCAGCGGGCTCCAGCGGTGCGGCGAAGTCGGGCGGCCAGGGCCGTTCCGCGCGATCGGCCGCCAGCTAGACCGTTCGCGCCGTCATTAGTGACATCTGAATGTCGGTGCCTCGGCGTGCCAGGGCAAGGATTCAGCCGAATCGGGCGATGATACGCATGTGGCTGTTGATACAAATGTGACTAGCGCGGAACCGGCGACCCACGGTGCGGGGGAGCAACCTGCCGAACCCACTGCGGCCGAGCCGGCAGCTGCCGCCTCCCCGGTAGAGCCCGAGCTGTCACCCGCGCCGCCGAAGCCGCAGCGCACCTGGTCGATGCCGAAGTCTCCGGTTACGCGCGAGCACGCTGACGAGATGGCCCGCTTGGCGGTGAAGGCCATTCGAAGCATCGCGACTTTCGTCGCGGCCGTGGCCCGCTCTGTCGCTCGCGCCGTTCAGGAAGCCTGGCAAGTGTTCCAAGCAGTGCCGCCCGCCGTGCGGCTGTTCTTCGTCGCGGGCACGCTGATGCTCCTCGGGATCGCCGGCGCCATCACGCTCCACGACACCGTTGGCTTGATGTGCACGGTCGTGGTCATCCCGGTTTGCGCCGGCATCATCGGCGCCCTGGGCCACCGCTGGTACAGCGGACTCGGTGCCGACGCGACGAGGTCGACGCACGCGGCTGAACCGGCCGCCTCCGATCTGCAACGGTCTGTCGAGTACGTCGACAAGAAGCTCGCGCAGGCACTCACGTCGTTCGGCACCGAACATCACCAGCAGGCCGTCATCGCCCTCTTTCAGGCGAAGACGGCTGTCGAGCTCACGCTGGGCACCGAGCAGGACGCCGCGAGCTATGTCGACGTGCCGCTCCGGGCCGACGACTACGGGCTGCGGCCGCGGATCAAGGCGGGGTCGACTTCGGCCCTGCGAGAAAGCAATTCGCTGGCGGCGTCGTGACCGGAGAGACAATCACCGGACAGGTCGCTCTCATCGAGGACGACCACACACTGGTCATCAACCGCGGAACAGAAGCGGGCGTGCGACCCGGCATGGTCTTCGCGGTCAACTCCACCACGGGCCCGGTGGTCACCGATCCCGAAACCGGCAGGGAATTGGGCAGGCTGAGCCGGGAGAAGCTCCGGGTTCGAGTGTTCGACGCGCAGCCGCTGTTCGCCCGTGCGCACACATTCGCCGAGACCAACGACTTCTACGGCCTACTCCAAATCCCATTCTTGTCAAGCGAAGACGTCGTCACCGTCGACGTGGGTGACGCTGTCGAATTCATCAGCGGCCAGAGTTCGATATCTGGTCGACAAGCGATCGTTTGAGCTCTGGCCGGCTCGCGGCCACCAGCGTGAACAGCGCCGACCGGGCCAGTAACTGAGCGGAATCCGAACGCAGCAACGACGATCCGCCGCGTGCCGCGACTAGTGCGGCCGCGGCACGGGTGGCCAGCTCGCACCCGTCGGCGCGGGCCCGCAACAACGTCGATGCATCACAAAGTCCGGCATCGAGCCGGGCCCGTACTGCGTCGGCCGCGCCGCGCAGCGCGCCGGCAGCGGCAGGCTCGCCGCTGTCTTCGAGTAGCCGCGCGCACCGACCGACCAGGCCGAGGGGCAGCGTCGCGTTGAGACGCGACCCGAAGTTCTGGTTGGCCATGAAGTCCGCGCGCGACACCCTGCTCACAACGCGATCGTCGGGAATGAACAGACCGTCCACTTCCAGCGCCACCGTCTGCGATGCATCGGCGACGAACAACGGCTGGGCGATCACCGTCGTGATGCCTGGTTGGACCTCGGCGTTCACCAAACCCGCCACAATGTCGCCGGTTTCGACATCGCCGGCTGAGATCTGAATGACGTCGATGATGCCCCAGCCGCTGACGAACGGGGCGTGCCCGGACAACCGCCAGCCGCCGCAGACCTGTTGCGCGCGCATCCTCGGGGGTACCGGCACCGCTCCGGCGTAGGCCACGCCGCCGCGGATCTGGCCGCTGATCGCGCCGGGCACGACCTCGTCGCGCAGTGCGTGGTTATCGCTGGCAGCCAGGGCGGCGAGCATCCCATGGTGCTGCACCCAGGTGAACGCGGTGGCCAGGCACCCGCCGGCCAGCGCCTCCAGGATTTCGATGATGTGCGGCAGGTCCAACCCCGGCCCGCCCGCGTCGGCAGGCGCAGCGATCCCGTACAGCCCGGCGTCGGCCAGCGTCTCCCAATGGGAGTCGGGGACGTGTCCCGTTCGATCCACCGCCAGTGCGGAAGGGAACAACACGGTGTCGGCGATGTCGTGCGCCCGTTCGACCAGGTTAGGTGCCACGGGCATGACGCTAGCGTGTCAACGGTCCGTGGACGGGGTCAGCCGAATCGACCAACTCCACGACGACTCGGAGTGACGAAGGAATAGCGTGACATATCACGTAGTTATCCTGGCCGTAGGTGGTCTCACATTCGAGGAGAAATCATGACCCAGCTCAGCGGCAAGACAGCTCTGGTAACCGGTGGTACGTCGGGCATCGGCCTGGCGACCGCGCAGCGCCTCGCGGCCGAAGGCGCACACGTCTTCCTCACCGGACGGACGCAGGGCCGTGTCGATGCGGCCGTCGCGACCATAGGCGACGGCGCGACCGGAGTGCCGGGTGACATCACGAATGCCGCTGATCTCGAACGGCTTGCCGAGGCTATCGGCGAGCGCGGCCAGGGCCTTGATGTTCTCTTCGCCAACGCCGGTGGTGGCGAGTTCGCGACCTTGGCGGACGAGACACCCGAGCATCTGGCCGACACCCTCAATCGGAACGTCGGTGGCACCGTTTTCACGGTGCAGAAGATGCTGCCGCTGCTCAACGAAGGTGCATCGGTGGTACTCGCCGGGTCGACCGCCGCCTCCGAGGGCGTCCCGGCATTCGGCGCCTACGCCGCATCGAAGGCGGCAATCCGCTCCCTGGGCCGGACCTGGGCCGCCGAACTGGTGGATCGCAAGATTCGTGTCAACACCGTGGTGCCCGGACCGGTCGAGACGCCCGGACTCAAGGGTTTGGCGCCCGGTGGTGGGGAGCAAGCATTGTTGGATGCCCAGGCGGCCACGGTACCGATGGGACGGCTCGGGCGCGCCGACGAAATCGCCTCGGCTGTCTTGTTTCTCGCTTCGGATCAGAGCAGCTTCATGACCGGATCGGAGATCTTCGTCGACGGCGGGTCCGGGCAGATCTAGTCCGGTCGGGGTAGCGTGCCCTCCCGTACGAGGCTGTCGTACACGGTGGCCAGGATGTCGGCCAGCTGCGACTCGCGCCGTGAGTCGAGGTCGGAGAAGAACAACGTCCGAACCCACTCGGCGTGCAACGGGGCCGCCGCGCGCAGCTGATCCCAACCGGCGTCGGTCAGCACGACGTCGACGGCGCGGCCATCGGACTCCGATCGCACCCGATCGACCAGGCCGCGGCCGGTCATCCGCTGCAGATGATGGGACAGCCTGCTGCGCTCCCAGCCGATGGTGGTGGCCAGCGCGGTCAGCTGTTGACGGTGGCCCCCCGCCTGGGACAGCGCGTTCATGACGGTGTAATCACTGAGCGACAGTGCGCAATCGGCCAGCAGCTGCCGGTTCATCTCATACTCGAGCCGGTGGTAGACCCGCATGTAGTTCAGCCAGGTGAACTGTTGGGATGCGTTGAGCGGATAGTCCTTACGGCGTGCAGCCACCGGTGTTCTTCCTCCCGCGTAAGGGTGATTCGTCACGCATCTTATGCCCGCCGGCATTCAGAAGCGTTCACCGGCCGTGCAGTCCGCAGCGGCAAACTCCACGGCGGCACTGGTCAACTTCGCTTTTCTGGCGCACGCTGTTGTGTACACCAACGAGGTCGTTGCAGCCATGGCAGTCCCGAGGAGGGGGCAGACGTGACGGAATCCCGCCCACCATTCCCGCCGTTCAACTTGCATACCGCCCTGCAGAAGGTGCAGGCGGCGGAAGACGCCTGGAATACCCGCGACCCGCACCTCGTCAGCCTGGCGTACACGCCCGACAGCGTCTGGCGCAATCGAGATCACTTCATCACCGGCCGTCCGCAGATCGTCGAATTCCTCACCGCCAAGTGGCAACGCGAACTCGACTACGCATTGCGAAAGAACCTGTGGGACTTCCATGGCAACCGTATCGCCGTGCGGTTCCAGTACGAATGCCGTGACGCGGATGGTCAATGGTGGCGCAGCTACGGAAACGAGCTGTGGGAGTTCGCCGACAACGGGCTGATGCGCCGGCGTGAGGCCAGCATCAACGACGTCGCCATCGACGAGTCCGACCGGCGTTACTTCGGCCCGCGGCCCGACAACGAGCGTGGCCGGGAATTCCCGCTGCAGTGATGAGTGTTGGGGAGACATGAGCAAGCATTACGCGTCGATCGCCTTCACCGACGATGTTCAGTCCGTCCAGGGCGAGCACGGCAGCCAAGAGTTCTACGGACGTAAGGTCGCAGCGGGCAAGGCATCGCCGGGACCGGACCCGCTCACCGAGGACGAGAAGGACTACCTGGCGCAGCGCGACGGGTTCTTCCTGGCATCGGTCTCCGAGACGGGTTGGCCCTATGTCCAATTTCGCGGAGGGAAACCGGGATTCATCCATGCCCTCGACGACCACACCATCGGCTGGGCCGACTTCCGCGGCAACCTACAATACGTCAGCACCGGCAACGTTGCTGGCGACGACCGTGTCGCCATCATCGCCCTGGACTACGTGCACCAGCGCCGGCTGAAGATCTTCGGCCACGCCCGAATCGTCACTGCTGACGAGGATCCCGAGCTGGTGAAGTCGCTGGCTGACGACACCTACGACGCTGTGGTGGAACGCGCCGTCCTCGTCGACGTCGAGGCCTTTGACTGGAACTGCCCGCAGCACATCACCCCGCGTTTCACCGCCGCGGAGCTCGAACCGGCCCTGGCGCCGCTGCGCGGACAACTGGCAGCGCTGAAGGCCGAAAACGCGCAGCTACGAGAGCAACTCGCGGATCGACAACAATGAGCGCGATGGCCAAACTGGTGTCGGTCAATGTCGGGCTGCCCAGAGACGTCGACTGGAACGGGCGCACCGTGCACACCGGCGTGTGGAAAGCTCCGGTCACCGGTTCGCGAGCGGTGCGCCGGCTCAACTTAGACGGTGACGGCCAAGGCGATCTCGGCGGCCACGGCGGCGAGAACCGGGCCGTATTGGTGTATCAGCTTGCTTCCTATCGGTATTGGTCGAAGGTGCTGGGCCGCGACGACCTGACGGCGGGTGCCTTCGGGGAGAACCTGACCGTCGACGGGCTGCCCGATGACGAAGTGTGCATCGGTGATCGATACCGGATCGGCGACGTCGTCCTCGAGGTGACGCAACCCCGGGTCACCTGCTACCGGGTCGGGATGCGCCTCGGCGAGCCCCGGATGGCCGCATTGCTGGTGTCGCACCACCGGCCAGGGTTCTACTGTCGCGTGCTGACCGAGGGTGAGGTGGCGGCCGGCCAGGATGTGGTCAAGATTTCCGATGGGCCGCACCAGGTCAGCGTCGCCGAGATCGACGCCCTGCTCTATCTCCCGGGCCATCCGCGCGACGCACTGCAACGCGCGGTGGATATACCGGCGCTGAGCCCCGGGTGGAAGACCTCGCTACAGAGTCTTCTCGACCAGGACCCTGGAACCGGCAACAGCGGACTGATCGGGGTGACCGGGCCGCCGCCGGCCTGGCCGGGGTTCCGGAGCCTCGTCGTCACCGGAGTACGCGACGAGAGCCGACACGTCCGCTCGGTTACGCTCGCCGATCCCGCGGGTGCACCGCTGCCGAAATGGCTTGCCGGTCAATCGATCGTGGTGCGTGTTCCCGTCGATCCCGCTGGCCCGCCGCTCATCCGCAATTACTCCCTGTCCAACGAGCCAGGTTCGGCTGACTACCGCATCGGAGTCAAGCGAGAACCCATGGGAGCCGTCAGTGGATATATCCACGACCACGTGAAGGTCGGCGACCTTATCGAGGTGGCGGCGCCGCGGGGGAGTTTCTTCCTCGACGACAGCGCGCATCCCGTGGTCCTCATCTCGGCGGGAATCGGCGTCACGCCCGTCCTCTCGATGCTGCACGCACTGGCCGAAAGTCGGTCGACACGCGCCGTGTGCTGGCTTCACAGCGCCCGCGACAGCGCTGAGCACGCGTTCGCCCGGGAAACGCAAGAACTCTTGAAAGCGCTGCCGCACAGTCGATTCCACATTTTCTATAGCAGACCGGGTGACGCCGAGCGCAGCGGAGTCGACTACGACCAGCCCGGGCGGTTGAGCGAGCCCGCGCTGCGCGAACTGGGAGTGCCGGCCGAGGCCGAGGCCTTCGTGTGCGGACCGGAATCGTTCATGGACGCCGTCAGCGAAGGGCTGGTCGCGTGTGGGATCGACGCCGGCCACATCCATTCGGAGAGGTTCGGAGCGCATTCCGCGATCACCCCAGGCGTCGCCGCCGCCAGCCTGCGACCACCACACCCGCCCGACGGCCCACCCGGGACAGGTCCGACTGTGCAATTCGCACGCAGTGCGCTCGCGGCGCCGTGGCGGTCGGTCGACACCAGCCTGCTGGAGTTCGCCGAGGCTTGCGACGTTCCGACTCGGTGGGCGTGCCGGACCGGGGTCTGCCACACCTGTGAAACGGCGCTGCTGTCCGGCCGGGTTCGCTACGACCCCGAGCCACTGGAACCGCCCGCCGTCGGGAACATCTTGCTCTGCATCGCGACGCCGTCCGAGGATGTCGTCGTCGATCTCTGAAATGCCCTCTACCGGAAGATCGGGCGAACCTATGGTGTCGCCATCATTCATGGTCTCAGTGCGCAACAAAGATGGCAGAGCGCGACAATTCGGGAGGGGTTGCCTCAACGCTTATCGGGCACGTCAATTTGCCGTGAGCAACGTTTATCGCCCTAGGTTTTTGTCGGCGGCTCGGGTGGGCAGGCGGGTAGCGCGGCTCCGTTTCCTAGGCAAAATTCCTTGTAGCCGGCCCCAACTTCCAATTGTGCGGTGTCGTGGACACACGATTGTTCAACGAAAATGGCTGTTGCTGAACGATTGTCTTCGAGTCAGTCCCGGTTGAGGGGTCAGGGGCGGCGCGACGGCCCTAACGCCAGAGTGGCACCGGTGTGCCGATGTGTGCCCCAGCCGTGCCCTCTGCCCCGTGGTCTCCGACGCGGGCGATCAATTTGGAGCAAATTATAGACGCGTCAGTTAGTTAGCTTTATGCTCCTGACTGGCTGTGGGGTGCCTGTGAACCAGCAGTCAATCTCACGCCATGGCTACTAACGGGGAGTTGCCGCTATGAGTTCGACCGATCGTTTCGAATCCCAACCTCACGCGGTACGCATGCTGCCCGCCGAGTTCGGCGGAATGGGCGCTCCGAAGCAGGCTTCGCCCGCCCACCTCAGGATGTTGACCTGGGTTGGGGCCTCCGCCGTCGCGCTCGGTGTGGGCGCCGCGATTGCCTCGGTGCCGGCAGTGGCGTCGGCGGATTCGACCGGTTCGGCGGCCTCGAAGGGATCGTCCGCGTCGAGTAGCTCGTCCTCCAGTGACAACTCGGCGCCGCACGCGGGACCGGCACGGCAGAAGCCGCGTCCGTCGGCTGCGAACTCGGCACGAAGCCCGAAGAACACCAAGAAGACCGCGGTGCAGGAGGATTCGACGCCGGTGGCCGCCGCGAGCGTGGATTCCACGGCCGCGCGCGTACCAGTCGCTGCGGCGTCGGCGGTTTCCAAGACGCCCTCATCGGCGGCGGTGACCCCCGGCGCCGGACTTGAGACGCTGGTGAGCTTCTTCTTCGGCAACGGCACCGCCGCACATCCCAACGGCGGCATCATCATCGGCAACGGCTACTCGTGGACTGCCGGCACCTGCGCCTCAGGCGCGGTGTGCAAGGGCGGCAACGGCGGAATTCTCGGCAACGGCGGCAACGGCTGGAACGGCGGAAATGGCGGCGCCGCAGGCTGGTTCGGCAACGGTGGCGAGGGCGGCGACGGCATTTCAACCGTCAATGGTGGTCGCGGCGGCAATGGTGGTCGGGGCGGCTTGTTGCAGGGCAACGGCGGAGGCGGCGGTAACGGCGCGGAATCCGTCGAGGGCCACATCAACGGCGGCAACGGCGGCGCGGCCGGCCTGAACGGCAACGGCGGTGCCGGCGGTGCGGGCGGCGTCGCGCAGACCAACGGTGGACCTGTTCCGGCCGGGACCAAGGGCGGAACCGGTGGCCGGGGAGGGTCCGGTGGTGCGCTCAAGGGCAACGGCGGCGCCGGCGGCGCCGGCGGAGACGCCTACGGGATAGGAGCTGACGGCGGCAACGGTGGCAGCGGCGGCAGCACCGGGCTGGTTTCGTTGTGGGGCAACGCCGGCAACGGCGGTGTCGGCGGGGCGGGCACGTCCGGCGGCAACGGCGGCAGCGGCGGTAGCGGTGGCCTGCTCTCGGTGTTTGCAAATGGCGGTGACGGCGGCGCTGGTCCGGAGAGCACCTCGACGCCAGGATCCGGCGGCAAGGGCGGCCGCGGCGGTAACGGCGGACTGCTGTCCGGCAACGCGGGCGACGGTGGCGCCGGGGGCTATGGCGGCGGTGACGGCGGTGATGGCGGCAGCGTCGGATTGCTGTCGCTCCTTGGGGCCGGGGGTGACGGCGGTAGCGGCGGCGCGGGGCAAGCCGGTGGGCCGGGCATCGACGGAAGGATCAAGAACCCCGACGGCAGTCCCGGAAACCCCAACGGCACAGACGGATTGGCAGGCGGGGCGGGCGGCAGCGGCGGCAACGGCGGCAGCGGTAGCTTCTTCCTCGGCGTCGGTGGCGACGGTGGGGCCGCCGGTAGCGGCGGCGCTGGAGGTGTCGGAGGCCAGGGCGCCAACAGGTTCGCCGGCGTGCAGGCTGGTGACGGCCTGGCCGGTGGCAATGGTGGGAACGGCGGCGCCGGTGGTGATGGGGGCCAGCACGGCGGTGCCCCGGGTGCGGGCAAGTTCATCTTCTTCGTTTCATCCACTGGCAGAGCGGGTTCCAGTGCCAACGGCGGCGCCGGCGGCAAGGGCGGCGCCGGTGGTGCCGGTCAAGACACCGCTGAGGTCGCCGCGTCCGCTGGCAGCGGTGGCAGCGGCGGCAAGGGTGGCACGGGCGGCAAGGGAGGAGCCGCGACCACGTCTGCCGCCGCGGGAGACGGTGGTAAGGGCGGCGATGGGGGCGCCGGTGGAGCAGGCGGCTGGGGCGGTTGGAGCGAAGCCAATTCCAGCGCCCCGCCCCTCGGAACGGGCGGTGCGCCCGGCACACCCGGTGACGGCGGTGCCGGCGGTGCCGGCGGCGCCGGCTCTGCTACCCAGATCAGCGGAACCGGTGGTGCCGGTGGTACCGGTGGCAAGGGCGGCCGGGGCGGCTCCGGCCTCAACAGCATCAACGGATCTGACGGTGCTGTCGGCGGCGCCGGCGGCGACGGCGGTGCTGACGGCGGCGCGGGTCGGGAAACCGGTGGCTACGGCGGAAGTGGCGGTCAGGGAGGGGCACCCGGCAATTTCGGGCCAGGCGGTCAAGACGGCGAATATGGCGGTTACGGCGACGCGGGCGCCAACGGGACACCGGTTCCTCCGACGGCCGCCACCAGCGTGTCGGCGACGAGCACCGTCCATGCGTCGGCGATTCCGACACCACAACAGCTATTGGCCGGCCTCGCACGGCAGCTCAGCTATACCTTTTTCAATCGGGCTCCCAGCGCGGATCCGGCCCTGAGTCCCAACACCGGTGAATTCAAGCAGATCACCGTCAACCTCAATGCCCAGAGCAACAATGGCTTTGGAGTCACGTACAGCGTCACGACCCCACCCAAATACGGGACGGTCACCCTGCAGAGCAACGGCACTTACGTGTACACCGTCGACCCGACGCTGGTGAAACCGGGGATCAGCGATTCCTTCGTAATCACGCTGCGGAACGGCCAGGCGGCACAGCTGCCTGGGGTGGCGGGGTTGGTGCAGAACTGGTTGCACTCCTGGGCCGTCGAAGTGGGACTTGCCAAACCAGACACCGAACAAGTGGTAGTCGCGGTCAAGATCGACGGGGATGGTTCCTACGGCAATCCGGCAGAGAACTCTGCCTATTGGGTCAAGCAGAGCTACGGCAACTGCATCCTGATCGCGGCAGCGATGGTGGTCGGTCAGCTCCGCGGTAACCCGGCGTTGGAGCCGTCCGAGGCTGAGATCGTCAACTACGCGCTCATCACCGACAGCGTGTCGCAGCCCGGACAGAAAATGTTCGACGAGAACCTCAAGAACGGCGCCACCGTACCGGACACGGCGGCGCTGCTGGAGCGCTACTACAACGTCAACGCCGTGGTCAAGACCTACTCGACGACGGTCCAAATCAACGGGCAGACGACCGAGATCGGCACGCAATCCGACGGTCAGCGCGCGCTCCGGGACGTCGAAGCCGCACTGGCTCGCGGTGATGGAGTGATCGTAGGGGTCAACGCGCAGACCCTCTGGGCCGCTGTCAAGGGCGCTAACACCGAGGCCGGAATTCCCGACTACGAAGATCCCAACCACGGGGTGGCGGTAATTGGCGTGGACACCCAGAAAGGCATCGTCTATCTCAACGACAGTGGACCTGGGTTCCAGGCCGAGATGGTGAAGGACGCGGACGGCAATCTGGTCAAGAAGTATCCGCTTGGTGAGCCTGTCACGATCGGCGCGTTCCTCAGTGCATGGCAGACGGACAACTTCGAGACGATCTTCGTCTCGAACAAGGCGTGATTGCACGCTGATTCGCCACGATGCCCCACTCTCGTCGAGGGTGGGGCATCCTGCCGTCAGGAACGGGTGAGATAACGCTGCCAGCGTCGCAGCGCAGCGGGCGAAGCCGGCCCATCGGCGGGCCGCAACGCGTGGGCGATCCGGGTTTGGACGGCGGCGGTGTCGAAGTGCGTGCCGATAGCCACGAGATGACTCTGGGCACCCGCCGAGGCGGCGCGCGCGATGTGGACCGACGGGCCGACGACGTTGACCACGTAGCGGCGGGCGGTGCCCCGATGCTGCACTGCCACAGTGCCCTTCACCCGGTAGACGCCCGCGGGCGGTGACTCGAGAAGCTCGAGCAGGCGTTCGGGATCGACGTGCGCTGCCCCGCTCACCGTCACCGACTCGGCGTGTACGTGATGATGGGTGTCGGCCGGCTCTTCGACGAATGCGTCGCGGAACGACAGCTGGCCGGTCTCGTCGGCCGCGGCGGCGACGTCGTAGAGCAGAGCGGGATCGATTCGGCCGCTAATGGCGCCGATGACGTGAGCCCGCGAATTGCGTTCCCGCACCCTGGCTTCGACCCGTTGCAACGTCGCGTCGCGGTCGACCTCTGGGATCTGGTCGAGTTTGTTGACCACCACGAGGGTTGCCGCGCCGTAACGCGCCGGTGCCACGCCGCCGCTGTCGACGGTGTCGAAATGCCGCACGGCGTCGACCACGTCGACAACCCCGCCGTCTCGCACTCCGCCGATTTCACTGAATCCGATGATGCGGGCCAGGGCCGCTGGATCGGCAAGGCCGCTGGCTTCCACAATGATGGCGTCCAGTCGCAGTTTGGGGTCGGCCAACCGGGCCAGTGCGGCGTCGAGCTGGCCATCGTCGGGCAGGCAGCAGATGCAGCCCCCCGCGATCGAAGCAGGTTCGTCGATCTGCCCGCTGATCAATCCGGCGTCGACATTGATCTCCCCGAAATCGTTGATTACCACTCCGATCCGAGCCTGCGGGGTGCGCAGCACGTGGTTGAGCAACGTGGTCTTCCCGGCACCCAAATACCCGGTGAGAGCGATGACCGGGATGGTCGCACCGTGGTCGCTGGCAGTCCGTGACACGTGGCGATGGTGCCACATCGCTGCTCACCCGCCGCGACGCGCCGCGACGGGTTTGCTGGAAGCTATGAATCCGCTATCAATGGGTGCTGTATCCCAGGGCTGATGCGGCCGCGGGGAGCCTATCCGCAGGACGGCAACGGCCCAGGTCGCGGAACGAAAGATTGCTGCGCGAAACTCGTTGAATGGTAGTGGAAAACTGGTTTTGAGCAGGCTAATGTGCCAACGGCAATCGCATCTTCCCGGTCTACCTCGGATCATCTCCCAGGGCACTGCAGGATAACTTCGTGTCGCGACTGGTTCGATTCGTTTGCTGTATGAAAATGCGGTCACGCAGGGTCGCGCGCACCGTGGTCGGCCTCTAGTTCGGGGGAAGTATCTTGTCGGCTCGAGCTGTGACGCCGCCGCGCGGACGGCCCCGCCGCCATCAGCTGTGGGTAGGCCGCTTTTGCGCAGTTGCGTTGACGCTGTTCGGTTTTGCCATCATGGGAATCCCGCCCGCGAACGCTGTCGTGATGTGGAACCCGAAGACCGCGCTCCTGCCCACCCCGTGGACCAAGCTCGTGGGACCGGAGAACGCGCTGCCGGAATACCCACGTCCGCAGATGACGCGGGCCGCCTGGATGAACCTCAACGGGGTGTGGGGCTACATGGGTCGATCCGCGGGATCGGTGCTGGCTGACCCGCCGCCGCCGGCCGCGTACAACGAGCAGATCCTCGTCCCGTACCCCGTCGAGTCGGCCCTGTCGGGCATCGCGCGCCACGACGACGAGATGTGGTACCGCAAAGTCGTGAAGGTGCCGAGCAATTGGCTTGGCCAGCATGTGCTGCTGCACTTCGGTGCGGTGGATCAGATGGCCACCGTCTGGGTCAACCACCAGCAAGTGGGCCACCACGAGGGCGGCTATACCGAGTTCACTGTCGACATCACCAAGGCGCTGAAGTTTCCCGGGCCCCAGGAGATCACGGTGCGGGTCGAGGACCGCAACGAGGCCAACCCGTTCCCGATCGGTAAACAGCGCAACGAGCCGGGGGGACTCTTCTACACCGGCGCGTCGGGCATCTGGCAGACGGTGTGGATGGAGCCGGTGCAACCCACCTACATCGACAAGCTCGACATCACCACGAGTCTGACGAGTATGGCTGTCACGCCACGGGTTGCCGGGACCAAGGGCCAGCGCGCGGTGGTGTTTGTCGTCGAGCCCGGTGGCCGGGTGGTGTCGGTCGCGTCCGCCGGCGCCGGTGACACCATCCGCCTGCCGATTCCGAATCCGCACCTGTGGACTCCCGACGACCCGCACCTCTACGACCTGAAAGTCGCCTTGGTGAACCCGACCGGCAAGGTGGTCGACGCGGTTTCCAGTTATGCCGGGCTGCGCACCATCGGCACGGTGCTCGATCCGCAAGGCAGGCCGCGAATCGCCTTGAACGGCAAGATCACATTCCTGCACGGCCCGCTGGACCAGGGCTACTGGCCGGACGGGATCTACACCGCACCAACCGATGACGCGCTGAAGTCGGATCTGATGCGGATCAAGGAATTCGGCATGAACTTCGTGCGCAAGCACGGCAAGGTGGAGCCGGCCCGCTGGTACTACTGGGCCGACAAGCTGGGATTGATGGTGTGGCAGGACATGCCGTCGCTGGACGTGTCCCTGGCTATCCCGGTCGGTCCCGCCCCCGAGCCGTCGCCGGCCGCGAAGGCCAACTTTGAAAAAGAGCTGCTGGCCGTGATCGATCAGCTACGCAGCGTGACCTCGATCGTCGGCTGGGTGCCGTTCAACGAGGGCTGGGGTGAGTTCGATACCGCTCGGATCGCCGGCGTGGTGAAGGCCGCCGACCCGACACGGATGGTCGACGCCAACAGCGGAGTCAACTGCTGCAAATCGCGCGGAGACACTCTGGCCGGCGACATTTACGACGATCACACGTATGTCGGGCCCGGCGAACCGGAAATTCATGACGACCTGTTGAAGGCACACTCGAAGGGGTCCATCCCGGTCGACAACCGCGTTCGGGTCGACGGTGAATACGGCGGGCTGGGGCTGGTGCTGGACGGCAACCGCTGGCCGGGACCGCCGCAGGCCTACGAGATGGCCGACAGCCCCGCGCGTCTGATCGATCGCTATGTCGAAGTGAGCCGCCGACTGGAGGACATCGTGCGCAGGACCGGGCTGTCCGCGGCTATCTATACCCAGACCACCGATGTGGAGAACGAGGTCAACGGATTGCTGAGCTATGACCGGTGGCAGGTCAAGATGCCGATTCCGGTTGTGGCGGACCGAAATCGTGCGGTGATCGCCGCAGGGACACCGGGGGTGCCGCCGCCGGATGTTCGCCGGTGACGAAGTGTGGCGGTCCAGCGTGGTGCGCGACTGATCGGCTGCACACTCCGGGCGACCCGCTGCCGATCACGTGGGACCCGCACGGCTTCGGATCCACCGGCCATCTACTGATCTCGTGAAGCCAGGCCGACGGGGGCGTGCCCGATCGCGCGATGGATCGCGTCGGCGAGCGCCAGTGCGCTCTCCTCGGTCAGTTCCAGTGCCACACGCGCCGACGGTCCGAGCGCCGGGTTGAGCACGTCGATGTTGACCGTGTGGGTGTACCCGGCGTGCACCGGGTGATCGATGTAGACCGTGGCCCGGTCGGCGCCGAACCATCCGGTGGCGCCCTTGCCGCTGCCCTCGATGGCGACGCGCTCGGTGAGATAGGTGCACATGGCTTGGCAGACCTAGCCTTTCAGGTGGGTGGCGAAGAAGTGGTCGATGTGGCGCCAGCCGTCGATGGCGGCCTCGACCCGATAGGACGGCCGGTCTACAGAGAAGAACGAATGCCCGGCACCGTCGTAACTGTGGAACTCGTGCGGCTTGCCCAGCCGGGTCAGCTCCGCGTCCAAGGTGGCCACCGCCTCCGGAGTCGGGAACCGATCCTCGGCCCCGAACAAGCCGAGCATCGGAGCGCTCAGATTCGGGGCCAGGTCCAGGATCGGCTTCATCGCCTTGGGCATGCCCTCCGGCGGATCCTCGACGATGAACGCGCCGTAGCAATCCACCGCGGCGTCGAACGGCAGTGAACAAGCCGCCAGAAACGCATGCCGCCCGCCTGAGCAATGACCGATGACGCCGAATTTCCCGTTCGCCCCCGGCAGGCCACCGAGGTGGGCCACCGCACCGGCGGCGTCGCCGATGAGTCGCTCGTCGGGCACGCCTCCCGCGGCTCGCGCCGCCGCGGCGGCGTCGTCGGGATCGGCGCCGGGCGCCTCCCGCGAATACAGGTTGGGACAGACCACGTGATAGCCGGTGACAGCGAGTCGGCGGACGAATTCCTTGGTCTCCCGGTCGTAGCCCGGCATGTGGTGGATCCAGACGATCCCACCCCGCGAGCCCTCGGCCAGCGGCCCGGCCCAGTAGGCCTCGATCTCGTCGCCACCGTGCCCCTTGATGGTGATCGTCTCCGCGCGAATCGCATCCGAGCCCGGTCGGCTCATTGGCACCGCTCCTTGTCTGACCGCTGTCGCGGCCGCTGCTGGATTACCCGCCCCGTCACTCGTCATCATGGAAGGTGACGTGTCCCACGGCAAGGAGTCCAGTGTGAGCGCAGCATCCGAACAGACCGTCACCGACTATCCGCAGGGCGCCGCTGCCCGCGGGCGCATCGAACCATCGCCCCGCCGGGTCCGCGGCTTCCTCGGCAGCCAACTGGTCTTCGACACCACGTCGGCCCACTACGTATGGGAGGTCCCGTACTACCCGCAGTACTACGTCCCGCTGGCCGACGTCCGCCGAGAGTTCCTGAGCGACGAGGACCACCCGCAGCGCGTGCAGTTCGGCCCGTCGCGGACCTTCACCCTGGCCGGCGAGTCCGGGACCTATCCGTCGGCGGCACGCGTGTTCGATGACGGCGACGGCCCGGTGGCCGGGCTGGTGAGATTCGACTGGGCCGCACTGACCTGGTTCGAGGAGGACGAGCCGATCTTCGGCCATCCCCGCAATCCGTATGTGCGGGTGGATGCGCTGCGCTCCCACCGCCATGTGCGCGTCGAACTCGACGGGATTTTGCTGGCGGACACCGTAGGCCCCATATTGCTCTTCGAAACCGGTCTGCCTACGCGGTATTACATCGACCGCACCGACGTCGCGTTCGAGCATCTCGAGCCGTCGGACACCCAGACGCTGTGCCCGTACAAGGGCGTCACGTCCGAATACTGGTCGGTGCGGGCCGGCGACACTCTGCATGCTGACCTGGCCTGGGCTTACAACACTCCGCTGCCTGCCATCGCGCCGATCGCCAACATGGTCGCCTTCTACAACGAGAAGCTCGACATCACCGTCGACGGGGCAACGCTGGCCCGGCCGCGCACCCACTTCTCATAGAACGCATTGCCGGTAGTTGAGTCTCGTTGGTGAAGTCGGCCTATACTTTGCCGAGCGAGAATTTGCCGTCAAGAATGTGGCGGTGCGGCGCGGCCAGTCGGAGGTGCACATGACCGCTGAGCTTGCGACCGGTGCTGGCCACGCGCAGGGCATGGAGCGGTTGTTGCAGGCCGTCCAGGAACTCTCACTGGCGCGCAGTCTCGAAGATGTTCAGGAAATCGTGCGTACCTCCGCCCGTGAGCTGACCGGCTGCGACGGAGCCTCCTTCGTGCTTCGGGACAACGGCTACTGCTACTACGCCGACGAGTACGCCATCGCTCCACTGTGGAAGGGCAGTCGCTTCCCGATGGAGAGCTGCGTCAGCGGGTGGGCGATGAACCACCGCGAAGCAGCGGTGATCCCGGACATCTACCGCGACGACCGCGTCCCGCATGAGGCCTACCGGCCCACCTTCGTCAAGAGCATGGTCATGGTCCCGATCCGCAAGGTCGACCCGATCGGGGCGATCGGCAACTACTGGGCCCGCGAACGCCAGCCGACCGACCAGGAAGTCTTCCTGCTGCAGGCGCTGGCCGACTCGACCTCGATCGCCATGGAGAACGTCGGGCTCTACTCCGAACTGGAACAACGGGTCAAGGACCGGACCTTGCAGCTGGAGAAGGCCAACGAGGAGATCCACAAGCTATCCATCACCGACGAGCTGACCGGGCTGAACAACCGTCGCGGCTTCTACCTGCGCACCGAAGCTGCGTTGCGGGCGGCCCGCCGTCGCGGCACCAGCTGTCTGCTGGTCTTCCTCGACGTGGATGGCCTCAAAATGGTCAACGACAAACAGGGCCACGACATCGGCGACGAATTGCTGGCCGACGTCGCTGGCGTCCTGCGGACCACGCTGCGGCACTCCGACGTCCTCGCACGCCTGGGCGGCGACGAGTTCTGTGCCTTCGTCATCGAGCCCGACTGCAATTCCGAACGGCTACGGGAACGCATCGGCCAGGGTTTGGACCGGTTCAACCAGACGCACGATCGGACCTACACACTTTCGGCCAGCATCGGCATGGTGCAGGTGCCGGTGCACATGTCCGACACCGAGACCGTCGACGAACTTCTCACCCGAGCCGATGAGCTGATGTATGAGGAGAAAAAGGGCAAGCCCAGCTCGCGGCGCCAGGCCTGAGCCTCAGTCGTCGGTGACCGTCAGCTTCACGTCGATGTTGCCCCGCGTGGCATTGGAATACGGGCACACCTGGTGAGCTTTCTCGGCCAGCGCCACAGCTTCCTCATGGTCGACGTTGGGGAGAACGACCTCGAGCTCGACGGCAAGCACAAATCCACCGGCGTCATTGGTGCCGAGTGAAACCTTGGCTCCCACAGCCGAATCGGTGACGTCAGCCTTCTCCTGGCGGGCTACCAGCTGCAGCGCTGAGTGGTAGCACGCGGCGTACCCCACCGCGAAGAGCTGCTCGGGGTTGGTGCCGACACCAGAACCGCCCAGTTCCTTCTGGATGCTCAGATCAAGGTCGAGCTTGCCGTCGGAGGTTCGTCCGTGCCCATCCCGACCCTCACCGGTTGCCAGCGCCTCGGCGGTGTACAGAACTTTCATCTGCGTTCCTTTCTGTTCGTTGCTTCGTCGGGCTAAAAGCCGTTCGCCTGCCAAGATCCGGGCGGATAGGGCGGAACCTTGCCGGCGAACGCACCGTCGGTGACAACGCATAACGTGTCGTCGATCGTCCCGGCATTGGCCAGCGGGCTCACGGTGCCGTCGGCGCCCACATGCGCGACGACGGCTTGCGAGAAGTAGGTGATGCCGCCGTGTTCGTACCAGACGAACCAATCGTCGCCGTGGTATCCGGCCCGGATCAGCCGCCGAAACGGCAACAACGCGTCCTCGACGTCGTCGCTGCTGTCGAACGGCGCGCCGGCATCGGCCAGCGGCCCGATCAGTTTCTTCAGTGCCGCAGGCAGTTGCGCGACACCCGAGACATCGGCGACGGGTGTGGCCAGCCGGCAGGGGGTATCGGGCACCGATGCGGCAGGCGCGGCGATCGTCACTGCCGCGGCCACGGCCAACACGGCGATAACCGCGACGATTGCCTTCACCGCAGCCAACCTACGCGTAGCCTGCGCGCATGTATGCCCCAACCTGGGAATCCGTGGGAACGCACCCACTGCCGGATTGGTACGACGACGCCAAGCTCGGGATCTTCCTGCACTGGGGGCTGTACTCGGTACCGGGCTGGGCCCCGCAGGTACCCGACATCCAAGAACAACTCAAGACCAACGAACCCGCAGAGATGTTGCGGGACAACCCCTATGCCGAGTGGTAACTGAATACCAGTCAGCTGCCCGGCAGCCCCACCTGGCATCACCAGCGCGACACCTACGGACCCGAAGCCATCTACGACGACTTCCTCGCCACCTTCGACGAGGGGACTCAGGGCGGTGGACTGGCGGGTGAGCGACACCATGCTGTGGGTACGGCTGCCCGAACGGATACCGGCGGCGCCGGCTTACGTGCTAACCCTGGGCCACGGTGCCCGACCGGTCTAGCCTTTGGGTGTGGTTGATTTCGCCGCGCGCACCGTAGATATCGCCAGACGCAACGTCGCCGAAGGCGGCAGGCCTTTTGCCACCGTCATCGTCAGAGACGGTGAGATCCTCGCCGAGAGTCCGAATCGGGTTGCGCAAACCCATGACCCGACGGCCCACGCCGAGATCCTGGCCATCCGGGAGGCGTGCATTCGGGTTGGCACCGAGCACCTGGTCGGGACGACGATCTATGTGCTGGCCCACCCGTGCCCGATGTGCCTGGGCGCGCTGTACTACTGCTCGCCCGACGAGGTCGTTTTCCTGACCGCGCGGGAGGAATACGAGCCGCACTACGTGGACGACCGCAAGTATTTCGAGTTCGACAACTTCTACGCGGAATTCGCCAAGCCCTGGCAGCAGCGGCGGCTGCCGATGCGTTACGAACCACGCGCCGACGCCGTCGAGGTGTACCGGTACTGGCAGAACCTCAACGGGGGTGAGCGGCGGGTGCCCGGAGCCCCGCGGTCGGACTAGTCAGAGGACCTTCGACAAAAATTCCTGCAGCCGTGGGCTTTTCGGGTTGCCGAACAGCTCGTCGGGGGCGTCGTCCTCCACGATGTTGCCGTCGGCCATGAAGATCACCCGAGAGGCCACCTCTCTGGCGAAGCCCATCTCGTGGGTGACCACCACCATCGTCATGCCCCCCTGGGCGAGCTGGCGCAGCACCTCAAGAACATCGCCGACCATCTCCGGGTCCAGCGCGCTGGTCGCCTCGTCGAACAACATGATCGACGGATCCATCGCCAGCGCACGGGCGATCGCAACCCGCTGCTTTTGCCCGCCCGAGAGGGTGGAGGGTTTGACGTTCGCCTTCTCGGCGAGCCCGACCTGACCGAGGAGCTCCCTCGCCTTCTTCTCGGCGGCGGCCTTGTCCATCTTCTTGGTCAGCAGCGGTGCCAGCGTCACGTTCTGTAGCACCGTCATGTGCGGGAAGAGGTTGAAGTGCTGGAACACCATGCCAATGTGCTGGCGCACCTTGTCCAGATCCACCTTGCGGTCGGTGAGGTCGAACTTGTCGATGACGACCTTGCCCGCGGTGATCTCCTCCAGTTTGTTCAGGCAGCGCAGGAACGTCGACTTGCCCGAACCCGATGGCCCGATGACGCACACCACTTCGCCCTGCTTGATGTCGGTGGTGATGCCGTCGAGCACCACCAGCTCGCCGAAAGCCTTCTTCAGCCCGTCGATGTGGATCATCACGGTGCCGGGGGCCTCGGCTGCGGCTGCTTCGGGAACGAGATTGGTCATTTCACGATCCTTTTCTCGAGGCGATCCGAGAGTTTGGTGAGCGCCATGATGACGACGAAGTAGATGATGCCGATGATCAGCCACATCTTGAACGACTGGAAGTTGCCAGCGATGATGATCCGCCCGGTCTGGGTCAACTCCGCAATGCCGATCACCGACAGGATCGACGTGTCCTTGAGCGTGATCACGAACTGGTTGATGTAGGACGGAATCATCGTCCGGATTGCTTGCGGCAGAATCACTTTCCGCATGGTCGACAGATAGCCGATGCCGAGGCTGCGGGCCGCCTCCATCTGGCCCTTGTCGACCGATTGGATACCGCCGCGCACGATCTCGGTCATGTAGGCACCGGCGTTGAGCGACAGCGTGATGATGCCCGCCGTCAGCGCACTCATCTGGAAGCCCAGTGCCGAGGGGATACCGAAGTAGATGAAGAAGGCCTGCACCAGCAGTGGGGTGCCGCGGAAGATGTCGACGAAGGTGGTGCCGATCGCGCGCAGCCAGATCGCTCGCGACACCCGGAACATGCCGAAGATGATGCCGAGAACCAGCGCGATCGCGATCGAGACGACCGTCAGGATGACGGTCATCTTCAAGCCCTGCAGCAGGATCGGGTAGGTGCTCTTGATCAGGCCGAAGAACGAGTTGTCATCGTGGGTGGCGCCTTCACCGAGGTATTTGTTGATGATCTCGTCGTAACGCCCGGACTTCTTGAGGTTGTCCAAGCCGGCGTTGAACTTCGAGATGAGTTCGGCATTGCGGCCCTTGTTGACCGCGAACCCGTAGCCGGTCGGATCCTCCTTGGGGGTGACCGTCTTGAAACCATTGCCCTGCGCGATGCCGTATAACAGCACCGGGTAGTCCTCGAACACGGCTACCGAGTTACCGGTCTTCACCTCGTCGAACATCGACGAGGAGTCCGCGAACGAGACAACCTGGAAGCCGTACTTGTCCTTGATGGAGTTGGCGAAGGTGGCACCCTGCGTGCCGTTCTTGACGGCCACCTTCTTGCCCCGCAAGTCGTCATAGGACTTGATGTCGTTGTTGGTCTTGAGGACCGCCATCTGAACGCCGGACTCGAAGTACGGTTCGGAGAAGTCGAAGACCTGCTTGCGCTTATCGGTGATCGACATACCGGCGATCACGCCGTCGACCTGGTTGGCCTGTACGGCCTGCAGTGCGGCGTCGAAGCCCAGAGGTTTGATGTCGACCTTGAACTTCTGGTCGTCGGCGATCGCGCGGATGAGATCCATGTCGATCCCGACGAATTTGCCTTGCTTGTCCTGGAATTCGAAAGGCGCGAAGGTGGTGTCGGTGGCGACCACATAGGTCTCGCCGTCGGCTGACGCCCGGGCAGGCGCGAACAAGCCCGCCGCGAGCACCGTCACAAGGGCTGCCAACACCACGGTGGCAGCTGCCGCGCCGCTACCTCGACGAGAAATTCGGCGTAACCATCGGGTCGGCATGCGGTCCCCTCTCATTCCCCGTGTGTGGGCCTGCGGTTCACGCTAACGCCCTGGCTTGCCGTATGCGTGGGTAACTGCGAATCGCTGGCGCTGTAGCTCGAAGTCTCTACCGTCCTATACCCGGCCCCGACTACCGTGTCGCGCCGAGCGGCTGCGGGGCGTCACGGACCTCGCCTCATCGCGCCGGATCTGAATCACGCTGGCGCGGAGCGGATTCTGGCTGAGCAACAGTGGTTTTCCTACAACCCGCACGATCACACAAGCGTGGGGTCCGACCGTCCACAACCTATGGGGCTCAACCGAGATCGGTGTCCTGCGAGTGGCCGGGGTGGCGCGCTACGGTTTGCGGCACCCGATTCGTGCCGTTGCGGTCACGATCAGTTCTGCTCGACGGTGTTGGAGAAGCCGGATTTGGTGATCTTCGGCGACCCCGCGCGGTATGTGATCTTGTTGCTCATCCCGGAGGCGTCGATGGCGTCGGCGGCATCGATCGTCACCACGTTGTTCATGCCGGAAACCTGCACCAGCGTGCAGTGCCCGGTGGCCACCACCGTGTTGTCCATTCCGCTGACGGTGACGACGGTGTCGTCACATGTGATCGTCCTGATCTGGTTGACTCCGGCCACGCCGACGCTCCCGCCCGGCGCCGCAGTGGCCACCGTGCCCGCCGATGGGCCCGGGGGAGTTGGGGTGGCCCGGCTGGGTCGGGTGGCCGTGGTGAACGTGCCACCGCCTCCGGCGATACTCGGGAAGCCCGGCGCCGAGCGGTTGGACAAGTTCGTCCATACCACCACGCCGCCGCCGACGAACAGCCCAACAATCAACAGCGACAGCACAATCCAGCCGATCCGAATACCCGGGGATGGCGACGGAACCGACGGCAGCGGCATCGGCGGCCCGTAGTACCCCGGCGGCGGAGGCGGCGGGGGGTGCCAGCCGCCGGGCGGTGCGGCGGTGCCCAGTTCGCTGGTCTGAGCCTGGCTGGCCAGCGGGCGCTCGAGTTCCTGGATCCGCTTCTCGGGATCGTCTTCTGGGTTCATCGGCTGCTGCTCCTCGACCTGGTCGTGGATCAGCCTATTGCGCTCCGGCCACCGATAGACGTGACCAGTAACATTCGTCGCGATCGGGATCCCCAATTCGGCCGAACTCGTGCTGGCCGCCCTGGCCTGCCCAAGGTCATCCTCGATACCCGCACCGATGTACCACACCAACGGCTTCAACACCCTTCACTACCTGCTCGGTGGTGACCGGCTGGTGGTGCTGGAGAAGTTCGATGCGGAACTGGTGGTGGACATGGGGCAGACGAGTGCCCGCGGTGATCCAGCCGACCGATCCCGAGTCGACGGCGGTTCAGGTGATCGCATGCGCGAAAGCCAAGCTCGCGCCGTACAAAGTGCCCAAAACGGTGGAGTTCGTCGCCGAGATCCCACGTAATGCGGCAACCAAGCTCAGTCGGTCAGCGATGGTCGAAGCCCGCGGCGGGTAGAGGGCTTCAGTTCGGCAGGAGTAGCCGGACGGCGTAGCCGACGACGGCGTCGACGTCGTCGCCGAGGGTGCCGGCCAGCCACTGCTGGGCGAGCTCGGCCATCGCACCCGCGTACATCGCGGCGCCGACTTCGGTTGCGACTCGGTCGGTTTCGGGTGCCACGCGGCGCCCCTCGTCGAGAACCAGCTCGCGTAGGTGGTCCTGCGCCATGGTCCGCCGGGCGGCGAGGACGGGGTTGGTACGCGCCTCGGTGAACAGGATCTTGCCGCGACGCGGGTCGGCTGAGCTGAAGTCGAGCACGGCACGGATGCCGGCCCGAAGCCGCGTTCGTTCGTCGCGTGCACTGGCCATCACGGTGGTCAGGATGTTCCCGAGTTCGAGGGCGACCTCGTCATAGACCGCGCCCAGCAGCGCGTCGGTGTCTGCAAAGCTCTCGTAGAAGTAGCGGGTGTTGAGCTCGGCTGCTCGGCACACCGACCGGACGGACACCGCGGCTTCTCCACCGTCGCCGAACAACGAGAAGGCTGCGCGAACCAGCAATGTCCGTCGCTCGGCCTGGCGATCGGCTGGGGAGACCCCGGCCCACCGGGTGGCACTCGGCATTCGCTGAGGATATACCGGCCGACGACCGACGCCATGCTATTTTGGTTACACGCGTAACCAAAATAGCGTGCCCCGGGAAAGGAAGCCAGCCGAATGAAACTGCTGCTGCCGCACCAACTTCTCGAGAACAAGATCAGAGGCGACTTCGACAAGAACATCCGAAGCCAGTTCTTCCGCGGCCTCGAGTTCGCGGGCCCCGAAGGTGATCCGGGATGGTTCGGGCCCGGCAGCGCTGTCTGGCACGTGCACTCGCACACCTCGGCGCTGATCTTCGGACTTCAATGTGCGGCGTTCATCGAGCGTTTCGACCCCAGCATTTTCTGGATGGGCTCCGACCACTCTCGGGTCGTCGAACACGACGAGGACGGCCACCCCACCGGAAAGCTGGACCTCAAGGGCTCGGGAGTGCGGCTGGCGCACTCGGTCGCGTTCTTCATCGGGACCGCGTATGGCAACACCGAAACTGCCGAACGCGTTGCCCAGACGGTGCGCGCGATGCACCACACCATCAAGGGTGTTCGTCCCGACGGCCTGCCGTACGACGCCGACGACCCGGAGTGGCTGCGCTGGAACTACGCCACCGTGGTCTGGGGAATCGCCACCGGACACGAGCTCTACCACCCCACCCCACTGCGCAATATCGACCGCTACTACGGCGAGTTCGTCCGGGTGGGTCACGCCCTAGGTGGTACGGACCTGCCGACGACGAAGGCCGAAACGCTCGATTGCCTGCGCTCGTACCTGCCGCGCCTGGCCCTGACTCACGGCGCCGCCCTGTTCACCGGGCCCAACCTGATGGAGAACCCCGACGTTCCGCAAGAGGCCAAGTTCTTCGACTGGGCCATCCGCGACAGCATGCCGGACTGGGCGGCCGACATGATTGCCTACCGTTCGCCGCACCCGATCGAACGTGCCGCCCGGCGCGCCGCCGCCTGGGCTGCCCTCAACGGATCGTGGGCGGCCATGGGTCCGCTGCCGGAGTTCAAGCAGGCCCAGCAGCGGGTCGCCAACGGGACGACCGTCGACCACACCGAGCCCGCGTACGTGCCCGGCAGCGATCCGGTGCGCAGCCGCGAGACCGTCGAGCAGATGGTGTGATCTGGACCACTAGCGAATTGTTGAGATGGACTCGCTAACCACGCCGATCAGCGAACTTAATCGGGGCTGCCATCACGCGGTCGATGAGGTTGGCCATCCGGCGAGCCGGCGCCGTCAATAACCTAAGGGAATCCCTTAAGAATTTAGACGCGACTGAGGCATTGTGATTTATGCCTCTTTCGGCTCCGGCGCGGTAAGAAAATCTGAGCCTGAGCCTCATTCAGGCACGTGATTTACGATCTTGAATTCATTTAAATGCACAGCTCAAGTCATGTTTTGAGGGCGCCCGGATGGTAATGCAACGAATTGATAACGATCCTTGCCTTAGCGCATCCTGAGATTCGCGAGCCACATGCGAAATGGGTTCTCGAAAGCCAGGAATTCTCCGCGAATTCGGTCGCTACACTCGACGAGGGCAGTTACCGCCAGGTAACGCGAAAGCCAACAAAGACAAGGCTCGGCCGAATCCGGCCGACGGAGGTACGAGATCATGGCAAACGCAACGGGAGTTACTGAAGTGCATGGAGGCACCGCTGTTGCGGTAGCCGAGCGGGTGGCCGCTGCGCACTCCCTCTGGCTGTCTTCGCTGCCGACGATCCGCCGCGCCCCGATCGGCGACCTGCTGCCGCAGCTGCTCGCCGGCGCGGAGCTGGAGCCGCTCACCGAGCCCATCGCCGCACCGGTCGTCACCGTCGCGAGGACACTCGTCGCCGGCCACGGCCCGGTCAGCGATATGGCCGTCAGCCCCGACGGTCGGCACCTGGTCACCGCCCACTACAGCGCCGACGTGGTGTGTGTCATCGACGCTGAAACACTCTCGGTGACCGCCACCATCGACGGCCTCAGGGAGGCCTACTCGGCGGTCGCGGTCGGCGACCGTGCCTACGTCAGCGCCGCCTCGGACGAGGTGGACGCCGTCGTCGCGATCGACACTCGCACCGGCAAGCCGTTGGCAGCCAAGACTTTCCAGATGACCGCGGGCGGCTTGGCGGTCAGCCCGGCCGGCGACGTGCTCTACGTCGCGCGGACCGCAGACGACATCGTCGATATCGCCGCCGTCGACGTCGAGACCGGTGACGCTACTTCCATCGAGATCCTCGCCGCGCCCGGCGCCTCTGTCGAGGCGCTGAGCGTCAGCGCCGACGGCACCCGCCTGTTCGCTGCGCTGACCACCCCCACGGGCGGTTTGCTGGCCATCATCGACACCGGAGAGCGCACGGTCCGCGACCTCGTCGCGATCGGCGGCTCGATTGGCGACATCGCAGTCATGCCCAATGGCCGCACCGTTTTTGCCACCGGATGGGATGCCGAGTTCGGCGGCGCTGTCCACGTCATCGACGTCGCAGGTGGCCGGGTCACCGACACCATCGAAATGGGCGGTATGCCCACGCAGCTGGTCCTCAGCCGTGGCGGCTCGTGCGCCTACGTCGTCGATCGTGACGCGATCGCCGTACTGTGCACCGCCACTTTCGAGATCGTCGACAGCGTCGTCATCGGCCCGCAGCTGTCCTGCCTGGCCGCCGACCCGGTGCGCAACCGGCTGTATGCGGCCGACTACACCGGCGCGATCACCGCGTTGCGCCTGGAGGCGGCTCCTCGGCAGCAGTTGGCCGCCGCGGCATCCTGAGCAGCGCCTGTCAGGATGGAGTCATGGCCATGACTCCACGGCAGCGCGTCGTCAACTTCGTTCAGCGGCGGTTCGCGAACCCGCTGATGCGATCCGTGCCGGTTCAGACTCTGCTGGAGACCACCGGGCGAAAGTCCGGGGAACCCCGGCGCACTCCGATCGGCGGACGGCTGGAGGGCAACGAATTCTGGCTGGTCTCGGAGTTCGGTGACCGTTCGCAGTATGTCCGAAATATCGCCGCAGACCCGCGGGTGCGGGTGCGGGTTCGAGGTCGCTGGCACAGCGGCACGGCCACCCTGCTACCCGAGGACGACGCACGAGCCCGGCTTGCCAAACTTCCGGCGATGAACAGTGCCGCTGTGCGTGCGATGGGAGACAACCTGCTCACCATCCGCGTCGATTTGGACTAGTGCGCGCTGCAGTCCAGTGACACCGAGATCGTCTGGCTGGTCACCTGCGGGACCAGAATGGTGCGGTCAGTTCCGCGCCCCGGACCCGTGTACGGCACCCACTGGGTTTGAGTCTGCGGGTTACGCACGCTGGTGACCACGCACTTCGACATCGGCCCGGTCCCGAGCCGGTCGATGTTGACGGTGTAACCCTGGCTCTGCAACTGGCTGATCGTGCTCTGCGCCGAATCGTCGGCCCATGCCGTCGCGGCCGGTCCAGCGATGATGCCACCCGCTGCCGCCATCGCGGCGAGCGTCAATGCGGTCCGCATAACCGCGCCTCCTCTTTTCCGACCCAATGATCCTCCCATTGCATCGTTGCCGCAGGGGAAAACGTTCCGCCGCGGGGCGGCCCTTTCGCCGCCAGGAAAACCATCCTGGTCTTTGAGGCGTCGCAGTGCTGATTCGCTCTGCGAATTGCTTTCTGATTGAGGTTGTTTAGCGCGCCAGGTCTGCAAGGACTGAGGCAATCCACAGCTATCGAGGAGGACCCATGCAGGCAGGCCGCCGCGGACCCGATGTTCAGCCGCTCCGAGGGGCGTACATGATCAGCGCCACACCCAGCAGGCAGATCAGCGAACCGGACACATCCCAACGGTCCGGCCGGAACCCGTCGGCCACCATGCCCCACAGCAGCGAGCCGGCCACGAACACGCCGCCGTAGGCTGCCAAGATCCGGCCGAAATGGGCGTCGGGCTGAAACGTCGCCACGAAACCATAAGCACCCAAGGCGATTACACCGAAACCGGCCCAGATCCAGCCGCGGTGTTCGCGGACTCCCTGCCACACCAGCCAGGCGCCGCCGATTTCCAGAAGGGCGGCGGCGACGAACAAGGCGATCGATCTCACCACTATCACCAGGCGACAGTAGCGAACAACACAATGTGCCAACCAGTTCTGCGGTGAAGCCCACCCCTGCCGCGCTAGATTCGGGCATATGCAGTGCACCATGCAGTCCTTCTCCCTGACGGTCTCCGCGATCCTGCGTTACGCCGTCGGCGTCCACGGCGACCGGACAGTGACTACCGCGACCGGCGACGGCTACCGGCATGCCACCTACCGCGAGGTCGGCCAGCAAGCCGCCCGCCTGGCCAACGCGCTGCGGCGCCTGGGCATCAAGGGCGACGAACGCGTCGCCACGTTCATGTGGAACAACCAGGAACACCTGGAGGCCTACGTCGCGGTGCCGTCGATGGGCGCGGTGCTGCACACACTGAACATCCGCCTGTTCCCCGAACAGATCGAGTTCGTCGCCTACGAAGCCGAAGACCAGGTGGTGATCGCAGATCTGTCGTTGGCATCGATTCTGGCTCCGGTGCTGCCGCGCATGGAGACGGTGCACACCGTGATCGCGGTCGGCGACGGCGATCTCGCCCCGTTGGAGGCGTCGGGCAAGCGGGTGCTTCGCTACCACGAAGTCACCGCCGCCCAGTCGTGCGAGTTCGACTGGCCGGAGATCGACGAAAACTCAGCCGCCGCAATGTGTTACACCAGCGGAACCACCGGACATCCGAAGGGTGTCGTATACAGCCACCGGTCGAACTACCTGCACTCGATGGCGGTCTGCAGTGGTAACGCCCTCGGTCTGAGTTTCTCGGACAAGGCCCTGCCTATCGTGCCGATGTTCCATGCCAATGCGTGGGGGTTGCCCTATGCGGCGCTGATGGCCGGCGCCGACCTGGTGTTGCCGGATCGCTTCATGGACGCCACGTCGATGGTGGACCTGATCGAAACCCAGCGGCCCACCGTGGCCGGCGCGGTACCCACGATCTGGAACGACGTGATGAACCACCTGGACCGCAACCCCGGCCACGACATCTCGTCGCTGCGGCTGGTGTCCTGCGGCGGGTCGGCGGTCCCGGTGTCACTGATGAGGGCGTTCGAGGAGAAGTTCGACGTTCAGATCCGCCAGCTGTGGGGGATGACCGAGACCTCGCCGATCGCCACGCTGGCCTGGCCGCCACCGGGACTGTCCACCGACAAGCAATGGGAGATCCGCGGTACCCAGGGTAGGCCGATGTGCGGAGTCGAGACTCGAATCGTCGACGACGAGGGCGCGGTCTTAGCCAACGACGGCGAATCGGTGGGCGAGCTGGAGGTCCGCGGGCCGTGGGTCACCGGCTCCTACTACCGCAACACCGACGAATCGAAGTTCCAGTCGGGCTGGCTGCGCACCGGCGACGTGGGGTGCATCGACGCGCAGGGGTACATCACGCTGACCGACCGCGCCAAGGACGTCATCAAGTCGGGCGGCGAGTGGATCTCGTCGGTGGAGCTGGAGAATCAGCTGATCGCCCACCCGGCGGTGCGGGAGGCCGCGGTGGTGGGTGTGCCCGACGAGCGCTGGCAGGAACGACCACTGGCCGCTGTCGTCCTTCAGGAAGGCGCCGAGGTATCTCCGGAGGAGCTACGGAAGTTCTTGGCCGACAAGGTCGTTCGGTGGTGGCTGCCGGAGCGGTGGACGTTTATCGACGAGATCCCGCGCACCAGCGTCGGCAAGTACGACAAGAAGACCATCCGAGCCCGGCACGCCGACGACGCCTATGAGGTCACGCACCTCCAGTAGCGCGCACGACATCTATCGCTCGGCGCGCTGGTAGGCCGTCACGACGGCGGCTCCGCCCAGCCCGATGTTGTGCTGCAGTGCGGCGGTGACGTTGTCAACCTGGCGCTTGTCGGCGGTGCCGCGCAGCTGCCAGGTCAGCTCGGCGCACTGCGCCAGGCCAGTCGCGCCCAGCGGATGGCCCTTGGAGATCAGGCCCCCCGAGGGGTTGACCACCCAGCGGCCGCCGTAGGTGGTGTCGTCGTTGTCGATGAGAGACGGCGCCTCGCCCTCGCCGCACAGGCCAAGGGCTTCATACAGCAGCAGTTCGTTGGCCGAGAAGCAGTCGTGCAGCTCGATGACCTGGAAGTCGGCCGGGCCCAGTCCGGACTGGTCGTAAACCTGTTGGGCGGCCTGAACATTCATGTCGTAGCCGATGATGTTGGCGGCGCTGCCGTCGAAGGTCGACGCGAAGTCGGTGGTCATCGCCTGCCCGACGATCTCCACCGCCTGGCCGGCCAGGCCGTGTGAGTCGACAAACTCCTCGCTGGCCAGGATCGCTGCGCCGGAGCCGTCTGAGGTGGGGGAGCACTGCAGCTTGGTGAGCGGATCGGAGATCATCTTCGCGCCCAGGATGTCATCGAGGGTGTACTCGTCCTGGAACTGTGCGTAGGGATTGTTCACCGAGTGCTTGTGGTTCTTGTAGCCGATCTTCGCGAAGTGCTCGGCAGTGGTGCCGTACTTCTTCATGTGCTCGCGGCCGGCGGCACCGAACATCCACGGCGCCACCGGAAATGCCATCGTGTCGGTCTCGTTGAGGGCGACGATGTGACGCATCAGGGGCGATTCGCGGTCCTCCGCGCCGCCGCCGAGCGAGCCGGGCTGCATCTTCTCGAAGCCCAGCGCGATCGTGCAGTCGGCGAGCCCGCCGCGGATGGCCTGCGCGGCCAGGAAAAGCGCGGTCGAACCCGTCGAACAGTTGTTGTTGACGTTCACGATCGGGATGCCGGTCATGCCCAGTTCGTAGAGCGCACGCTGCCCGGAGGTCGAGTCACCTGAGCAGTAGCCGACGTAGCCATGCTGGACTTCGGAGTAGTCGACACCGGCGTCGGCCAGGGCCTTGTTGCCGGACTCGTTGGCCATCTGGGGGTAGTCCCAGCCCTCACGGCGACCGGGCTTCTCGAACTTGGTCATCCCGACCCCGACGACGAATACGCGGTTTTTCGCGTTGGCCATGGTCATATCCTTCCGTCCACGCTGACGATCCGGCTAGTGTAAGCCGCCTAGAACCTGTTCTAGTTTGCCACGGAGGTGCAGCAATGGCGTTGCGGGTCGTGCAGTGGGCAACCGGCTCGGTCGGTGTGGCGGCGATCAAGGGTGTGCTGGAACATCCTGATCTCGAACTGGCCGGCTGCTGGGTGCATTCCAAGGGCAAGGCAGGCAAGGACGTCGGTGAGATCATCGGCACCGAACCGCTGGGCGTGACTGCGACCAACAGCCTCGACGACATCCTCGCGTTGGACGCCGACGCGGTGATCTACGCACCGCTGCTGCCCAACGTCGACGAGGTGACCGCACTGCTGCGCTCGGGCAAGAATGTCGTCAGTCCGGTCGGCTGGTTCTACCCCAGCGAATCTGAAGCCGCGCCGCTGGAAGCTGCGGCCCGCGAGGGCAACGTCACTTTGCACGGTGCGGGGATCGGGCCGGGTGCGGCCACCGAACTGTTCCCGCTGCTGCTGTCGGTGATGTCCACCGGAGTGACCTACGTGCGGGCCGAGGAATACTCCGACCTGCGCACCTACGGCGCACCCGACGTCCTGCGACACGTGATGGGTTTCGGTGGCACTCCGGAGAGCGCGCTGACCGGGCCTATGCAAAAGCTGCTCAACGGCGGCTTCTTCCAATCGGTTCGGCTGATCGTCGACCGCCTGGGATTCGCCGCAGAACCCCAGATCCGCACCTCGCAGGAGGTGGCCGTCGCGACCGCACCGATCGACTCACCGATGGGGGTGATCGAACCCGGTCAGGTCGCCGGCCGTCGGTTCCACTGGGATGCCGTGGTGACCAACACCATCGTCGTCCGCATCACCGTCAACTGGCTTATGGGTGAGGAAAACCTCGATCCCGCATGGTCTTTCGGCCCGGCGGGGGAGCGCTACGAGATGGAAGTGAAGGGCAACCCCAACACCTTCGTCACGGTCAAGGGCTGGCAGCCGGAAAGCGTCGAGGAAGGGTTGGTGAGCAACCCGGGCGTCGTGGCCACCGCTGCGCACTGCGTCAACACCGTCCCCGCGACGTGCGCCGCCGAACCGGGCATCGCCACCTTCTTCGACCTGCCGCTCATCACCGGACGGGCAGCACCACAACTCGCACGCTGACTATCATTTCCCCACATGGGCCACCCCGTCGTCGTCGAGCAGTCCCGCGCAATTCCCGTGGGGGTCCAGGATGCTTTCGCCAAGACGTTGCCGATGCCGCTGCCCAGCTTGTTCAACCGCTGGTACGGACCGATTCCGCCGATCAAGGCCGTGCACGACCAAACCGGTGAATGGTCCACCGAAGGGCAGACCCGCACCGTCACTCTGGTCGGCGGTGGCGGTATGCGGGAGAAGCTGACCCGCGTCGACGCCCCGAATGCTTTCGGCTACGCCCTCACTGATGTCCGGGGCGCCATGTCGCCGTTGATCGACCACGTCGAGGGGCTCTGGGAATTCACCCCGCACGGCACCGGAACCAAGGTCAGATGGCAATGGGTCCTGTACCCGAAATCGGGATTGACCGCCCCGGCGTTGCCGGTGTTCGCTCGAATCTGGCGCGGCTACGCCAATCAGGCGTTGGGGACCTTGTCGGACTACCTGCTGCGCTGAGGCCCGGATGTCAGCGCTAGCAGGGCCACGGTCGAATCGCCGACGATTTCTTCAGCGGGCGGCTGTACTGGCCATGGGCACTCCCGCCTTTGTGGCGCTGTTCGACGCGTGTTCCGAAGGGGGACAGTCGAGTTCGGCGTCAGTCCGAAAGATCCCTTCCCCACAGGACCCGGTGAAGTGGGATATCGCGGGTGACAACGAACCGATCGGCGACGGGATGGCTCCCGAGAAGGGTGCCACGCTGCACCTCTACTGCTTCGCCGATTACATCGCACCTGATGCAATCCGGTCGTTCGAGAACAAGTACTCGACCACGGTGCAGGTGACGGAGTTCAACGACACCGACGACGCCATCATCAAGATCGGCGCAGGCAACGTCGACTATGACGTCTACTTCCCGGGCTATGACCAGATCGGCCGACTGGTCACCGATGGCTTGGTCCGTCCTCTCAATCACAGTTACATCCCCAACATTGCGAACGTGTGGCCGTTTTTCGCCAACCCCTGGTACGACCAGGAGTGGCGGTACACGGTGCCCTACACCGTCTACACCACCGGTATCGGATGGCGTGTCGATCAAGTGCCCGCCGATATCGGTGCACTGAAAAATCCCTATGCGGCACTGTGGGATCCGGCCTACAAGAACAAGACTGCCATCATCGATGACTGGCACACCGCGATGGCCATGGTGCTGCTCAAGCTCGGCATCACCGACGTCAACACATCCTCGGCCGATGACCTGAAGAAGGTCGGCGAGCAGCTCACCGCGCTCGTGGCCGCGACATCGCCGAAGTTCACTGCCACTATGTACAGCGACCTGCCTGCCGGCCTGATCGGCTTGTCGCAGATGTGGTCCGGCGACATCATCAATGCGGCCAACTACCTGCCGCAGGGAGCCGGCCCCGATCTCTTGCGATATTGGTTCCCTTCCGACGGTAAAGGACTGATAGACAACGACCTCGTCGTCGTACTGCGCGGCGGCAAGAATCCGGTGCTGGGGCATCTCTTTCTCGACCACATGCTCGACTCCGAGGTCGCCAAGCAGAATTTCCGGCAGATCGGGTACCAGCCGCCGCAGGTTTCGCTGAACCCCGATTCGCTTGTCGCACAAGGGTTGGTCCCGCAGAGCCTAGGCAGCGCTATCGTGCGCCCCGAGTACCTTGACGTCGGATACCGGGTGCTCGAGCTGCAGTCCGCTGACGAGAAGGCCTGGCGCGACGTCTGGCGTGCCAAATCTCGCTGAACGAACCTCGGCGATAAGCACTTACAGCCCACCTGGCAGACTCGCACGCTGTGACGACGAAACGTGCCCTGATCCTGGCCGGCGGCGGCCTCGCCGGAATCGGCTGGGAGACCGGCATCCTGCGCGGGATCGCCGACGAAGCACCGGACACCGCTCAGGCTCTGGTGAACTCCGACGTCCTGGTCGGTACCTCGGCCGGCTCCACCGTCGCCGCGCAGATCAGCAGTCCGCTGTCCTTGGAGCAGCTGTTCGAGCGCCAGACCGGAGACATTTCCACTGAGATCAACCCCGACATCGACGTCGACGCTGTTGTCGCCCTGTTCCTCGAGGCCGGCCAGCAGCCCGGTGACCTGATCGACAAACTGCAGCGGATCGGCGCCATCGCGCTGACCACGCCGACCGTCGACGAGTCGGCCCGCCGCAAGGTCATCGAAGCGCGGCTGCCCGCACACACCTGGCCGGCCCAAGATCTGCGAATCACCGCGATCGACACCGCGACCGGAGAACTGGCGGTGTTCGACTCCTCGTCCGGGGTGGAGTTGGTCGATGCGGTGGCCGCCAGCTGCGCGGTGCCGGGCACCTGGCCACCGGTGACCATCGGCGGCCGGCGCTACATGGACGGCGGCGTCAGCAGTTCGGTCCACACCGCAGTGGCGGCCGACTGCGCCACGGCCGTAGTGCTTGTGCCCGCGAGTGAATCCACCCCGTCCCCGTTCAGCAGCGGCACCGCGGCCGAGATCGCTGCGTTCGGTGCGCGGACCTTCGCCGTTTTCGCCGACGACGCATCGCTGGCGGCGTTCGGCCCCAACTTGCTCGACCCGCGCTGCCGAGTGCCTTCGGCGCTGGCCGGGCGCGAACAAGGCCGCCGGGTAGCGGCGGCGGTTACGGAGTTTCTGGCGTGATGATGATCCCCGGGCCGGTGTTGCGGTAGCCGTCCAAGGCCTTGGCGGCGAGCTCGCGGCCGACGTCGATGATCTCGGCGGCGCGGTGGAAATCCAAGCTGCGACAGGCGGTTCGGGGTATCTCGATGAGCAGGTCGGGCGGGTAGGCCGCCATCTGATGGCGGGCCAGGGCGGCCTGCGCGATGTCGATGGTGCGGTTCATCACCGCGAAGCTGCCGAGCTTGGGGATCTGCTCCGCGTCGTCGGCCTCCTCGGAATCCGAACCGGTGCCGAACCGGCTGAGCATCGAGCGGGCCGCCGGTGTGTCCAGGATCGAGCGTGCGGCGTTGGTGTCCAACAGTGCCGACGTACTGCGCAGCAGCCGGCCGAGCCATTCACCGGTGGCGCCGGCGTCGTCGTCGGCGGCGTCCGCGCTGCCGTCGGGAGCGGGATCGGGGTCGGGACCAGGACCGGGGTCGGGGCCGGACAGGCTGACGGCGATGGTCACGTCGGCGTTGACCGCAGCGATCGGCGCCAGAGGCAGTGGATCGAGGATGCCGCCGTCGGCCAGCAGTCTGCCGTCGAGCACGTGCGGGGCGATGACGCCGGGGATGGCGATCGAGGCGCGGATCGCGGCGTCGACCGGCCCACGCTGCAGCCACACCGACTTGCCCGCGATCAGGTCAGTGGCCACCGCCGTATACGGGATCGGCAACGTTTCGATAGTGGCCTCGCCCAGCATGTCGCGCACTGTGTCGAGGATCTTCTCGGCCCGCAGCACACCGGCCGCCGCGATGGACGGATCCAGCAGTCGCAGGACCGCGCGCTGCGTCAAAGTCTGTGCCCAGTCGGAGAATTCATCCAACGCCCCGGCAGCATGCAGGCCGCCGACCAACGCTCCCATCGACGAGCCGGCGATGCCGATGATGTCGTAGCCGCGGCGCTGCAGTTCGTCGATCACGCCGATGTGCGCATACCCCCGCGCGCCGCCACTGCCGAGCGCCAGTGCGACCCGCCCAGCGGGGGATTGTCCGGCCATCACTCCATTCTGCTCACCCTCTTCAGGTAGGGACGAAAATGGGCACCCCTCGCGGGGTGCCCATTTCCTCAGGGGACGCGTCGTCGCGCCCCGGTTAGTCGCGCTGGACCGAGTCGATGCTGCCCAGCTTGTCGCTGCCCACCGTGTATCCCAGCGAATCGAATGTGGTGTTGCGGGCGTCACCGGACCCGCTAGGGGCGGCGGCCGCCGGGGCGGCCAAGCCGATGACGAGCGCGCTCATCGCAGAGCCCACCAGGCCGGCGACTGCGTACTTGGTCATGTCTATTGCCTCTTCTTCTTGTTTCCTCTTGCTGGCCCGGCGTCCCGAGCCGATTACAAGTGTGTAAACCGCGAGGTCAGGCAAATAATTCCATTGGCAGGAACAGGGCGATGGCTGGCAGGAATCACCTCTCCTGGGGTGATTTTTGCTACCCGTGATTGGAAGGGCTCAGCACCCGCCCTCGGCGGCCGCCTTCACCGCGACGATCACCGCTGCCTGCTGCGCGGCCGACAACTGGCCCCAGGTGCTGTTAAACGTCGCTGGACCGGGCGCTGCGTTGCTCTGCAGGTCCTTGAGGAACGGCTCGACCAAGGTTGTCGGATCGCCGCCCTTGGCTTCCATCCACTTCTTGGTGGCCATGCAGGCCTGCGCATATTGTTCTTCGGTCGATTCTGCGGGCACGTCAATACGCGTGGTTACACCGCCGGGGGATGTCCCGATCGTGCCCGACGGCGTGGCCGTTGCGCTCGTCTGCGAGGTTCCGCTCGGGGGCGCCGGCGTGGTGGAGGTGCCGTGCCCGCCGCCACCCGATGTGCACGCGGTGAGACCCGTGACACACGCAGCGACGGCGAACAGGGAGCGACATCGGTACCCGGGCATGGACTCAAATCTATGCAACACTGGCGGCCATGACGGAGCGCACCGGGTCTCGGGAGTGTTGTCGGTCGTAACCGACCCCCGAAATTCGTCCCTTCCATCGCGGAAAGTTCCTCGTCATGCCGTACTCGGGCGCCGCCCTCTCCCTTGCCGCATTTCCCTCCACCGCCCCAGCCGTCTCGGCGCCAACCCGATTGCGGTTGCCCGACCTGCTCCACGCCACCGACAAATACGCCGATGAGGTGTTGCGCGGTCAATTCAACGACCTGTTGCCGGCCGGCGGTCCGCCGGCCGACGAACGGTGGTTCACCCGTTTGCATGCCGACGACGAGCTCGACGTCTGGCTGATCAGCTGGGTGCCGGGCCACACCACCGAGCTGCACGATCACTGCGGGTCGCTGGGGGCACTCACGGTGCTCTCCGGTGCGTTGCACGAATACCGTTGGGACGGTGAACGACTGCTTCGCCGCCGCCTGGATGCCGGCGATCAGGCCGCGTTCCCGCTCGGGTGGGTACACGATGTGGTGCGGGCTCCGGTCAGTGCCCCGCCCGCGACGGCTACGCTGAGTGTGCACGCCTATTCGCCGCCGCTGACGGCAATGTCGTATTACGAAGTGACCCAACGCAACACGCTGCGTCGCACCCGTACCGCGCTGACCGACGAACCTGAAGGATTCTGATCCGATGACCAGCCGAATCGACCGCATCCTGGCCGACGCCCGGGAGCGGTTGCATCGGCTGGCGGCCCGCGACGTCCCGGCAGCGCTGCGTCGCGGCGCCATCCTCGTCGACATCCGTCCGGCGGCCCAGCGTGCCGCCGAAGGACAAACCCCGGCCGCCCTGGTCATCGAGCGCAACGTGCTGGAGTGGCGCTGCGACCCGACCAGCGACGCGCGGCTGCCCCAGGCGAAAGACGACGAGGTCGAATGGGTGCTGCTCTGCTCGCAGGGTTACACATCGAGCCTGGCCGCGGCCGCACTGCACGACCTCGGGCTACACCGAGCTACTGACGTCATCGGCGGCTATCAGGCGCTGGCCGAAGCCGGTGTGCTCGGCGAGCTGAGCGAGCTCACTCCGGCGCAGTGACGATTCCGCGCAGCCGGTCGGTCTTCTCCGGCGTCCACCCCGGCGGCTGCAGGATCGCGGCCCACGCGTTGACGACATCACGCACATAACGGTGACCGTGGCCGTCGGGCACGTCCACGGCGACCGCCATGTCGGCGGAGACCTGCAGGAACGTGACGATCGGGGTCCAGTACATGTCGGGGGACACGTCGTAACCGCGCGGCTCGCGCAGCCAATCCGGTTCGGAGAACAGCAGATCGGGGTTCCACCACGCGATCGGGTCGGAGGCGTGTTGCAGGTAGACGATGCGCGGATAACCCCACGGCTTGTCCGGCCGGTCCAGGTTGTCGGGCCGTGCTGAGAGCCGGATGTTGCGGCCTTGATCGAAGATCGGTAGCCACATCGGCGAGCCCTCGTCGCGGTTGACCGTGACGTCGTTCCACATCGTGTTGTTGAAGGTCGGCCCGGAGAACAACGCCCCGTCCGTGCGGGCGATGATGTTGTTCGGGCTCAGGAACGGCGCTTCACCGCCGAAGGAACCCAGGCTCTCGCCGAACACCACGATCTTGGGCCGCTGCGCCTCGGGCATCGCGCGCAGCCGTTCGTCGACCGCCTCGAACAGGGCCTGGCCGGCCTGGCGGGCGTTCTCCTTGTCCACCAGGAAGGACAGCCAGCTCGGCAGGAACGAGTACTGCATGCTGACGATCGCGGTGTCGCCGTTGTACATGTACTCCAGCGCGGACGCCTCGGCTTCGTTGATCCAGCCCGTTCCCGTCGTGGTCGCCACGGCGATGACTTTGCGCTTGAACCCGCCCTCGCGCTCCAGTTCTCGCGCGGCGAGCTCGGCCGTCGCCCTGATGTTCGGGGCGGAGTTCTTGCCCGCATACGCCCGGATCGGCTCGATCGCGGGGGCGCCGTTGAACTTCGTGAGCTGCGCGACGGTGGGTCCACCGGAGACGAACACACGGCCCTGGTGGCCCAACGAAGCCCACGTGACCAGCGAGCCGGGACCGCCCGACAGGAGCGGGCTGGTGGGTGCCGGATTGTCGGGATCCATCTCGTCGTTGGCTGACGCGAACGTGCTGTTGAGGAAGCTCATACCGCCCCGGATCACCACGCCGTTGAGGATGGCGATCGTCAGGCTCAGCAGTATCACCACCACGACGACTGCTGAAACACGCGGTGGGGCAAAGCGATTCAGCTGGCGAACCAAATACCTGACGAGTTTGCCGACCAGCTGGCCGATCTCGACGAAGACGAACAGCACGATCACGCCGATGATCGCGGCCTGCGGGTAGTTGTACCAAGTCAGACGGGGCACGCCCATCAGGTCGCGGACCTGGTCCTGCCAGACGTGGAAAAAGTAGATCGCGAAAACCAGGCCGATGATCCCGGCGGCGACGAGCACCGGCCAGGCCCAGCGCGGAGCGTGTGGACTGGTAGGCCGCGAAAGCATGAAATTCACCAGCCAGACCGCAAAGACGCCGAGGCCGTATCCGATGGCACCGGCGGAACCGCTGACCAGACCCTGGAACAACGGCCCGCGCGGCAGCAGTGACGGAGTGAGCGAAAGCCACAGGAACGCCAGTGCCATGGCGGTTCCCGTGAAGGTGTAGTGGCGCTGCCACCAGTCCGGCGTCGGGTTGGATTCGGGCGTCACCGCGGCAGGCTCAGCAGCGGCAACCGCCGAGTCGGCGGATTCGGTCTGCTCCGGCTCGGCTTCGCTCACGACAGCACCTTAGCGGTGCGTGAAGTTCGGAGTGCGCTTCTCGGTGAAGGCGGCCATGCCCTCAGTCTGGTCGTCGGTGGCGAATGCGGAGTGGAACAATCGGCGCTCGTAGAGCAGGCCCTCGGTAAGGGTGGATTCGAAGGCTCGGTTCACGGCTTCCTTGGCCATCCGGGCAGCCGAACGCGACATCTGCGAGATCGTCGTGGCGACGGCCTTGGCCTCGTTGAGCAGGTCATCGGCGGGCACCACCCGTGAGACCAGGCCGCTGCGCTCGGCCTCGGCGGCGTCGATCGTGCGGCCGGTCAGGATCAGGTCCATCGCCTTGGCCTTGCCGATCGCGCGGGTGAGCCGCTGCGAGCCGCCCATGCCCGGCAGCACCCCCAGTTTGATCTCGGGCTGGCCGAACTTCGCGGTATCGGCCGCGATCAGCACGTCGCACATCATCGCCAGCTCGCAGCCGCCGCCGAGTGCGTAGCCGGCGACCGCCGCGATGGTGGGCGTGCGGACCGCCGCGAGTTTGCCCCAGGCTGCGAAGAAGTCCGCGTCGAAGACCTCCGAAAACGAGAGGGTCGCCATCTCTTTGATATCGGCGCCGGCGGCGAACGCCTTGGCGCTGCCGGTGATGACGATGGCGCCGATGCCGGGATCGGCGTCGAATTCAGCAGCGGCCGTAGTCAGCTCGACCATCACCTGGCTGTTGAGAGCGTTGAGCGCCTGGGGGCGGTTGAGCGTGATCGTGCCGACCCGGTCCTCGCGGTCGACCAGGATGGTTTCGTAGCTCGTCTTGGGGCTCACATGTCCTCCTCGAAGGTCAGGTCCGGGTCTGCCGGCGCGAAGTACTGTTCCACATCCTGCTCGGTCACTGCCGCCAGCGACGGCGGGGCCCACGTCGGATTGCGATCCTTGTCCACGATCTGCGCGCGGATGCCCTCCACCAGGTCGTGCGAGTCAAGCGATGCCGAGGACACCCGGTACTCCTGCACCAGAACGTCTTCCAGGGTGTCGAGCCCGGCGGCGCGCCGGACCGATGCCAGCGCGACGGAAGCCGCGATGGGGGAGCGCGACGCGATGAGGTCGGCGGCTTTCTTGGCTTCGTCTTGGTCATGGCTACGCAGGGCGGTGACAATGTCGGCGACCGTCTCGGCCGCATAGCACTCGTCGATCCAATGCCGCTGGGCAACAAGGTGACTCGGCGGGGGATCGGTGGCGAAGGCCTTGACGGCCGCATCCACGCCGTCGGCGACGATCGCGGCGATGAACGGTTCGAGCGAGTCATGCGGCACGTAATGATCGGCGAAGCCCAGCGCGATGGCGTCGGCGCCCGAGAACGGCGCGCCGGACAGGGCGGCGTGCAAGCCGAGCCCGCCGGGGGCCCTGGACAACAGATATGTGCCGCCGACGTCGGGGATGAAACCGATGCCGACCTCGGGCATGGCGACCTTCGAGGTGTCGGTGACCACTCGCACGCTGCCGTGCGCGGCGACCCCGACGCCGCCGCCCATGACGATGCCGTCCATGACCGCCACATACGGCTTGGGGTAACTGCCGATCTGTGCGTTGAGCCGGTACTCGTCCAACCAGAACTGTCGCGCTTCGGCACCCCCGGCCCGGGCGCTGTGATAAATCGCCACCACGTCGCCGCCTGCGCACAGGCCGCGCTCGCCGGCACCGGTGAGCACCACCGCACGCACGTCGTCGTCATGTGCCCAGTCGGTGAGTGCCTTGGCGATGATCGCGACCATGTTGTGGGTCAGCGAGTTGATTGCCTTCGGGCGATTGAGTGTCAGGAAGCCGACACCGCCATTGACACGGGTCAAGACTTCGGCGGAATCAGCCGTCACGACAGCGAGGTCCTTCCGTACGCGAAAAGCTTGGATGTCCTAGTTTCTCAGCGGCAAAAGTACCACCAGGCAAATGATCGTTACCCGCCGGATGCCGACCGCAGGTAAGGTCAGGCTCCGTAGCGCCGGACACGCCGGGAAGAAGATTGTGGACTTCCTGGGAACCGGTTTTGGACGCCGTTCGTTGACGGTGCGTTACTCGACTTCCAGGAGAGGATTCCGACGGTGCGGGAGACCAGCAACCCGGTATTTCGTTCGCTGCCCAAGCAGCAGGGCGGATACGCACAATTCGGTACCGGTGTAGCCGGTGCACAGCAGGTCGCTTACCAGACCGACCCCTACGCGGCGCCCTACACGCCGCAGGCCGGTGTCTCGCGGCCCATGACGATCGACGACGTGGTCACCAAGACCGGCATCACCCTGGCTGTGCTGTCTGTCGTCGCGGTCATCTCCTACTTCCTGGTCTCGGCCAACCTCGCGTTGGCCATGCCGCTCACCCTGATCGGTGGACTCGGCGGCCTGGCCCTGGTACTGGTCGCGACGTTCGGGCGTAAGCAGGACAACCCGGCCATCGTGCTGAGCTACGCCGCCCTCGAGGGCCTGTTCGTCGGAGCCATCTCCTTCGTCTTCGCCAATGTCGTCGTATCCGGCGCCAACGCCGGTGTGATGATCAGCCAGGCGGTGCTCGGCACCATCGGCGTGTTCTTCGGCATGCTCGTCGTCTACAAGACCGGCGCCATCCGCGTGACGCCGAAGTTCACCCGCATGATCGTCGCCGGCATGGTCGGCGTGCTGGTGCTGATCCTCGGCAACTTCGTCTTGGCGATGTTCGGTGTTGGTGGCGGCGAGGGCCTGGGCCTGCGCAGCGGCGGCCCGATCGCGATTGCCTTCTCGCTGTTCGTGATCGCGCTTGCGGCGTTCAGCTTCCTGATCGACTTCGACGCCGCGGACCAGATGATCCGCGCCGGTGCACCGGAGAAGGCAGCCTGGGGTGTTGCCCTCGGCCTCACCGTGACGCTGGTGTGGCTCTACATCGAGATCCTGCGCCTGCTGTCGTACTTCCAGAGCCGCTAGCTGCTCTCACGCACAAAGCCCCGGCCTGCACGGCCGGGGCTTTGTCGTATGCACCGGTTCTGCGCACAGATCGGGGTTCATCCCCAGCGAGACGCTCTGTGTACATAGTTGATCGCACCGATCCCGCAGGGTGGGTGAGTGATCTCTGGCCAACCCTTCATCGGAAGTGAAGCGATCGCCACCGGGCAGATTCCTAAGCACCTCCTGCGGACGCGGTACAGGCCAGTTTTTCCCGGTGTCTACGCGGAAAAGAACGCAGCCCTGACACTCCACGATCGCGCGTACGCCGCTTGGCTGTGGTCGCGCCGTTCCGGGGTCATCATGGGGCTGACGGCTGCTGGTCTGCATGGGAGTAAGTGGCTCGATGAAGACCTGCCTATCGAGTTGATGTGGTCAAATGCGCGGCCGCCGAGTGGCATTCGAACGCGATGTCTCACGATGCGTCCCGAGGAGCGAATGCGCGTGGGTGGACTGCCGGTGACATCTCCAGCTCGAACCGCGTTCGACGTGGGGCGCTGCGCTTTCCCGACGCATGTGGCCGTCGGACGGATGGATGCCCTGTTCCGGGCGACCGGCTTGAGTGTCGACGAGGTGGCGACGATTGCCGCCCGGCATCGAGGTGTGCCGGGCTTGCGCAAGCTCGAGACAGTGCTGAGCTTGGTCGACGTGGGCGCGCAGTCGCCGAAGGAAACCTGGTTGCGATTGGTCCTTGTGCGTGCTGGGTTACCGCGGCCACGAACGCAGATTCCAGTGGTTGTCGGTGGCTGGACCAAGTACTACCTGGACATGGGGTGGGAGGACGTCAAAGTCGCTGTCGAGTACGACGGCGAGCATCACCGAACGGATCGGCTGCAGTACGCCAGAGACTCGGCCCGTCGGGAGGAATTGGAGCGGCTGGGATGGATCGTCATCCGTGTGCTCGTCGGCGACACCTCGGAAAACATTGTGTGGCGGGTGCGGGACGCGATAACGCGTCGGCAATCGGTTCTGCGATGAGAGCGTGAAAGGGGCTGTCAGACACGCTCTCACCGCAGAACCGATGCGAAGTTACGAGAGCCGCTCGACGATCATGGCCATGCCCTGCCCGCCGCCGACGCACATCGATTCGATGCCGAACGTCTTGTCGTAGGTCTGCAGGTTGTTGAGCAGGGTCGCCGTGATCCGCGCGCCCGTCATACCGAACGGATGCCCCAGCGCGATCGCGCCGCCGGAGACGTTGAGCTTGTCCTCGTCCATCCCCAGCGCCCGCGCCGAGCCGAGCACCTGCACGGCGAACGCTTCGTTGATCTCGTACAGGTCGATGTCGGAGATCGACATCTTCGCCTGAGCCAGCGCTTTCTTGACGGCCTCGATCGGGCCCAGCCCCATGATCTCCGGCGACAAGCCGGACACCCCGGTCGACACGATGCGGGCCAACGGGGTCAGCCCCAGCTCCTTGGCCTTGGTGTCGGACATGATCACCACTGCCGCGGCGCCGTCGTTCAGCGGGCACGCGTTGCCTGCGGTGATCGTGCCGTTGGGCCGGAACACCGGCTTGAGCTGGCTGATCTTCTCGTAGGTGGTGCCTGCGCGCGGGCCATCATCGGTGCTGACTACCGTGCCGTCGGGCAGGGTGACGGGCACGATCTCACGCTCGAAGAAGCCGCTCTTGATGGCGTCCTCGGCACGGTTCTGTGAGCGCACGCCCCAGTGGTCCTGGTCTTCGCGGCTGATCCCGGTGTGCAGCGCCACATTCTCGGCGGTCTGGCCCATCGCGATGTAGACGTCGGGAATCAGGCCGTCTTCGCGCGGATCGCGCCATTCCTCGGCTCCGGCGGCGGCTGCCGTCGAGCGCTCCTGCGCCTCGGCGAACAGTGCGTTCTTGGTATCCGGCCAGCCGTCGGCGCTGCCCTTGCCGAACTGCGAGACCGTCTCCACGCCGGCCGAGATGAAGGCGTGGCCCTCGCCGGCCTTGATCGCGTGGAACGCCATCCGCGTGCTCTGCAATGACGACGAGCAGTAGCGGTTCACGGTGGTGCCCGGCAGGAAGTCATAGCCCAGCTCGACGGCGACGACGCGGCCGATGTTGAAGCCCGACTCACCGCCGGGCTGACCACAACCCATGATCAGGTCGTCGATCTCGCGGGGATCCAGCGCGGGCACCTTGTCCAGGGCGGCGCGCACCATCTGGGCGGCCAGATCGTCCGGGCGGATGCTGACGAGTGACCCCTTTTGCGCCCGACCGATCGGCGAGCGGGCAGTGGAAACGATGACGGCTTCGGGCATGACGGCTCCTTGGTGTGCAGCGACGATTGCACACGAACCTAGCTCGCCTGCACCACGATCGGTGCGGGGACCCCGGTGGTCTTCCTGCGGAGGAGCCGTGTCAGCGGTCCAAGCCGGTCAGTGAGCGCCCGGACCTCGGAGCGGGTGACCCAGGGGAGATCGGGCACGGTAGCGCCGGTCCACTCGCCCAGCGCGTGGCACAGCGCCGGAAGCAATTGGTTGGCGGCCAACGCATAGCCCGCCGCCGACGGGTGGTAGCGGTCTTCGGAGAACATCACGTCGGGCGCCTGAAGGAAGTTGGGCGCCAACAGATCGGCCAGCGGCACCGGTACACCGCCGGCCGCGCGCACCGCGGCGGCCTGTGCACGCGCCAGTTGAAGCCCGCGCGAGCGGGTGGCCCACCGCAGCGGCTGCGGAATCTCCTTGATGACCCCGAAATCCGGGCAGGTGCCGACGACCACCACCGCGCCGGAAGCACGCAGGCGTTGCACCGCCGCACCGAGCCGGCGGGCCGACGCACTGAGCCCGTTGAGTGCAGTGATGTCGTTGGCGCCGATCATGATCACCGCGGCATCGGGCGGCGGACCCGCCACGAACATCGCGTCGACCTGACCGGAGAGGCCCTTCGACGTCGCACCCACGATTGCCTTGGTGGACAGCCGGATCAGCTTGCCCGACTCCTCGGCAAGACCGCGCGCGATCAGCACGCCGGGCACCTCGTCGGCGGTGCGGCAGCCATAACCGGTGGCCGTCGAATCCCCGAACACCATCAGATGAAGGTCGAACGACTCGCCGCGCTCCCAGCGCCGGACCGGCCCGCCACCGGGGGCGTAGATGCCGTCCGCGCGCGGCGGGACGTCCCAGGATTTGGGGATGACACTGCGTACTTGATCCGCCTGGCCGCTGAGCAAACTCCGCGCACCCAACACGGCGGTGCCGGTGGATGCCAGAACTCCCGCCGCCGCCAACGCTGCTGTCGACTTCCGCGAAGCGCGTATGCCCACCGGGCCAGTTTAGGTGCTGCTCGGGCGTGAATCCCCCTCCGACGGTGGCCCCGCGATTACGGACAGGTATCAGATCCGGTAAGAAATCAAATCGTTAGTTGTTGTAGGTAATACAGATGGCAAGCTAAGTTACCGGGCTTCGCTCAACCGCCCGGAACACGTATCTACATTGGCGTAGGGAGTGTTGCGATGACCGCACCCAGTAAGGTCCGGGCCTCGGCCCCGCATCGGGTAACCGCTGGTAGTGAGGCTGCGAAAGGGCGAAGCCCGCGCCGCTATCCGGTCAGCGACGGAGCACCGGTCGAGGTCGTCGAGAGCGGTCCCAGCGTTGCCGCCCGGCTGGTTTCGATCGGCACCCGCGCCACCATGTGGCCCACTTTGGCGGTGCTCAGCCACGTACCGCACTGGCCATGGCCATTCGGCCTCGTCGACTTCGTCGCCAGAGCACTTCTGCCCAGCCCGGGCACCGTGCGGGCCACCGTCGGGCTGCCCAACGCCTCCGCCCAACTCGTCCGCGCTCCCGGCGTGCTGCCCGCCGACGGAAACCGCCGCGTTGTGCTCTACATGCACGGCGGCGCGTTCTTGACCTGCGGCGTCAACTCGCATAGCCGGATCTCTGTCGCGCTGTCGAAGTTCGCCGACTCCCCGGTGCTGGTGGTCGACTACCGGCTGGTTCCCAAGCACACCGTCGGCAACGCCGTCGACGACTGTTACGACGCCTATCAATGGCTCCGCATGCGCGGCTACGAGCCCGACCAGATCGTGCTGGCCGGTGACTCCGCCGGCGGTTACCTGGCGCTGACGCTGGCCCAGCGGCTGCAGGCCCTCGGCGAGGAGCCGGCGGCCCTGGTGGCGATCTCGCCGCTGCTGCAGCTCGACCACGAGCAGAAGCTCTCGCACCCGAACATCCACACCGATGCGATGTTCCCGCCCAAGGCTTTCGACGCCCTGGTCGCCCTGGTCGCCCGGGCCGCCGCCAAGAACATCGTCGACGGCGAGCCCGAAGGCGTCTACGAACCGCTCGACCACATCGAGCCCGGACTTCCGCGCACCCTGATCCATGTGTCGGGGTCGGAGGTCCTGCTGCATGACGCGCGGCTGGCGGCTCGCCGGCTGGCTGCCTCCGGCGTGCCCACCGAGGTGCGGGTGTGGCCCGGCCAGATCCACGACTTCCAGCTCGCGGCTCCGCTGATCCCGGAGGCCAAGCGCTCACTGCGCCAGATCGGTGAGTACATCCGCGAAGCGACCGGCTGAGCAGTCGAGTCGGCGGCCTGACACGATGTAGGCATGCGAATCGCGTCCCACATCAGCGAGCTGATCGGGAACACCCCACTGGTCCAACTGAACTCCGTTGTTCGAGAGGGCTCGGGGGTGGTTGCGGCCAAGATCGAGTACGTCAGTCCGGGCGGTAGTGCCAAGGACCGCATCGCCGCCAAGATGATCGACGCGGCCGAGGCCAGCGGCGAATTGAAGCCCGGCGGCACGATCGTGGAACCCACTTCCGGCAATACCGGCGTCGGACTGGCGCTGGTGGCGCAGCGACGCGGTTACAAGTGCATCTTCGTCTGCCCCGACAAGGTCAGCGAGGACAAGCAGAATGTCCTGCGCGCTTACGGCGCCGAGGTGGTTGTCTGCCCGACGGCCGTGGCGCCCGATCACCCGGACAGCTATTACAGCGTGTCCAACCGGCTGGTCAGCGAAATCGAGGGCGCCTGGAAGCCCGACCAGTACTCCAACCCGAACGGTCCGGCCAGCCACTACGAAACGACCGGCCCGGAGATCTGGGCCGACACAGACGGCAAGGTGACCCACTTCGTCGCCGGAGTGGGCACCGGCGGCACGATCACCGGCGCCGGGCGCTACCTCAAGGAGGTGTCCGGCGGCAAGGTCAAGGTCATCGGCGCCGACCCGGAAGGCTCCGTTTACTCCGGTGGCACCGGGCGGCCCTACCTGGTCGAGGGCGTCGGCGAGGATTTCTGGCCGGCCGCCTACGACCCGTCGGTGCCCGACGAGATCATCGCGGTCTCCGATGCCGACTCCTTCGACATGACCCGCCGGTTGGCCCGCGAAGAGGCACTGCTGGTCGGGGGCTCCTGCGGCATGGCCGTCGTCGCCGCGCTCAAGGTGGCCCAGGAGGCCGGGCCCGATTCCCTGGTCGTGGTTTTGCTGCCGGACGGTGGCCGCGGCTACTTGTCGAAGATCTTCAACGACGGGTGGATGTCGTCGTACGGATTCCTGCGCTCCCGCCTCGACGGCTCGGTGGTCGAGCCGACGGTTGGCGACGTGCTGCGTGGTAAGTCCGGTGCGTTGCCCGACCTGGTGCACACCCATCCGCAGGAAACCGTCCGTGACGCGATCGGCATCCTGCGTGAATACGGCGTCTCCCAGATGCCGGTCGTCGGCGCCGAACCCCCGGTGATGGCCGGCGAGGTGGCCGGCAGCGTGTCGGAGCGAGAACTGCTGTCCGCGGTGTTCGAGGGCCGGGCCAAGCTGGCCGACGCCGTGTCTCTGCACATGAGTCCGCCGCTGCCGCTGATCGGGTCGGGGGAACTGGTCAGCGCTGCGGCGAAGTCGCTGCGGGAGTGGGACGCGCTGATGGTCGTCGAAGACGGCAAGCCTGTCGGCGTCATCACCCGTCACGACTTGCTCGGGTTTCTGTCCGACGCGCCGCGCCGACGCTGAAATTGTTGCCTGAGCAAATATTGGTTCGCCGCTGACGCCGGCGAATGTCGGGCAGATGAAGATTCCGCTTTATCGCGATGCGCAGGGACTTCTCAGGTACATTTATGCCGCTTTACCTCAGGTGATCACTCTGAAGTGGAAGGCGCCATGACAGAACAACCGCCCGGACCTCCGCCGGGGAACTATCCGCCGCCGCCACCACCTCCTCCGCCGCCCGGTGGCTACCCACCTCCGCAGTCCGGCGGTGGCTATTCTCCGCCACCTCCGCCCGGTAGCTATCCGCCTCCGCCACCGCCGCAGGGCGGGTATGCGCCGCCACCTCCCGGGCAGTCGGGCGACCAGCTGCCGCAGAGCGCCTACACATCGTGGTTCACCCGCGTCGTTGCGTGGCTGATCGACTACATCCCGGTGCTCGTCATCATCGGCATCGGCGCCGGCGTGCTGGCCGCTACTCAAGAGACGGCCTGTGTGACCGATTCTTCCGAGTACAACCTCGGCGAGTTCTGTGCGACGGGTGCCTCGACGACTGGGCAGGCGGCGCTCGCGATTTCCATCGTCGTCGGGTACATCTTCGTGATCTGGAACCTGGGATATCGCCAGGGCAAGACGGGATCGAGCATCGGCAAGTCGATCATGAAATTCAAGGTGATCAGCGAAAAGACCGGTCAGCCAATCGGTTTTTGGCTATCCCTGGTCCGCGAGATCCTGTACTCCATCGCTTCCTACCTGTGCTTCGTCCTCTGGCTGATCGCCGTTCTTTTCCCGCTTTGGGACTCCAAGCGCCAGTCGCTGGCCGACAAGATCATGTCGACCGTTTGCGTTCCCCTGTAGACAAGGACATCAATGACGCAGCCACCTCCGCCGCCCGGTGCGGGCGTATTGCCCAAGGATGCCTACACCCCCTGGATCAAGCGGGTCGGCGCGTACATCATCGACGTCATCCCGATCGTCATTCTGTCCGGTGTAGGCCAGGGCCTGATGGCGGCCACCGGTGAAAACAACTGCACGTCGAGCAGTGGCGACAACAGTTACGGCGTGTACTGCACGTCGCAGCCCTCGGCGCTGGGACTGATCCTGTCCTTCGTGTTCGGGATCGCCGCGCTCGCGTTCTGGGTGTGGAACTGGGGCTACCGCCAGGGCACCACCGGCTCGAGTATCGGTAAGTCGGTGCTGAAGTTCAAAGTCATCAGCGAGAAGACCGGTCAGCCGATCGGGTTCGGACTGTCGATCGTGCGCCAGATCGCCCACTTCGTCGACGCGATCATCTGCTACATCGGCTTCTTGTTCCCACTGTGGGACGCCAAGCGGCAGACGCTCGCCGATAAAATCATGACGACGGTCTGCGTGCCGCTCTGACCCGTCGGGCCGATAGGCTCGGACGCGATGAGTGAGCAGCGCAGCACGGCGGGCAGGAGCGAAGCGACCCGGGGTCTTGGGGAAGCGGATCGACACCGGGCACAGGGGTTCGCGACGCGGGCCATCCACGCCGGGTACCGCCCCGACCCGGCGACCGGAGCGGTCAACGCCCCGATCTATGCGAGCAGCACGTTCGCCCAGGACGGGGTTGGCGGGCTGCGCGGCGGGTTCGAATACGCGCGCACCGGCAACCCGACGCGGGCCGCGCTGGAGGCGGTGCTGGCCGCCGTCGAGGACGGCACGTACGGGCGGGCGTTCAGCTCAGGTATGGCGGCCACCGATTGCGCGCTGCGCGCCATATTGCGTCCCGGCGATCACGTCGTCATCCCCGATGACGCCTACGGCGGTACCTTCCGGCTGATCGACAAGGTGTTCACGCAGTGGGGTGTCGCGCACACCCCGGTGGCGCTATCGGACCTGGATGCGGTACGTGCGGCGATCACCGCCAACACCCGGTTGATCTGGGTGGAGACCCCGACGAACCCGCTGCTGTCGATCGCCGACATCTCCGGGATCGCCGAGATCGCGGCCGTCTCCGGTCAGAAAGTGTTGGTGGACAACACGTTTGCCTCGCCGGCGCTGCAGCAGCCGCTGAACCTGGGCGCCGACATCGTGCTGCACTCGACTACGAAGTACATCGGCGGGCACTCCGATGTGGTCGGCGGCGCGCTGGTGACCAACGACGAGGAGCTCGACACCAAATTCGCCTTCCTGCAGAACGGCGCCGGGGCGGTGCCCGGCCCGTTCGACGCCTACCTGACCATGCGCGGTCTCAAGACGCTCGAACTGCGTATGCAGCGGCACAGCTCCAACGCCGCACTGGTGGCCGAGTTGCTGGCCGGGCACGCTGCGGTGAGCCAGGTGCTCTATCCCGGGTTGCCGCAGCATCCCGGCCACGAGGTCGCAGCTCGCCAAATGCGCGGGTTCGGCGGCATGGTGTCTGTGCGGATGCGCGGTGGCGCCGAGGCGGCGCGCCGGTTGTGCTCGCGCACCGAGGTTTTCATTCTCGCGGAGTCGCTCGGTGGGGTCGAGTCGCTGATCGAGCACCCGGGTGCGATGACACACGCCTCGACGGCCGGATCGCAGCTCGAGGTACCCGACGACCTGGTTCGTCTCTCGGTAGGGATCGAGGACCCGGCAGACCTGCTGGCCGACCTGGAGCAAGCGCTAAACTAGCGCGGCCCGCACCGCGGCTGTGGTTACTGCAAGGTTGACGTCCTCCATTTTCTCGTCGTCGACCCATGTGCCGCTTGCGATTTCGTTGGCCCGATCGACCACCCATTGCCACCCGCGGTCGTTGAGGCTCAGCACCGCGTTCAATCCGCCCACCGCATGCAGCAGCGAGACGATTGCCGCCGTCGCTGGATCCGGTCGATCGCCGTCGAACAGTGCCGCCAGCAGTGCCGAGCGCGCCCGGTCAACCCGCGACCGGCTGGCCAGCGGCCACGCGTAGGAATTGCGCCGAAAGCGGTTCTGCGACAACGAAATCTGATGGATCTGCCCGGTGCGCAGCAGTTGGTCGAGCACCTGATCCTCGGTGTGCTTGCGCAGCTTGCCGATTGCGGCGCTGGCCGTGATTGGCGCCTCCTGCAGGAGTGCCAGCGCCGGGCGCACAACGGGATCCATTGGTGGTGGCCCGGTCAACGCGATCAGCCGGTCGGCCGGTACCGGTTCCCCCGGCAACGCGGGCCGGACCCGGCAGTCGTACGCCAAATCCAGCAGCACGGCCGCGGCTAGCAACCGTTGCAGCCGAGCGTGTTGCAACCCGGGTTGAGCCGCGGCGTTGTCGAGCAGCAGCAGAAGAAGGTCTTCGGCGATGCGCGCCACGCGCCGGGCGACGCTACGAGTGGTAAGGCTCGGCGCTGACCAGCGTGACCTTGACGGTCTTGCCGCTGGGCACGTTGTACTCGCGGATGTCGCCGACCTTCGCGTTCAGCAGTGCGGCGCCCAGCGGGGAGTTCGGCGAGTAAACCTCGAGCTTGTCGTGGTCGATGCCCTCCTGGCGGGTGGCGATCAGGAAGGTCTCGGTGTCGGACTCGTCGCCGTCGTAGTAGACCTTGACCACCGAACCGGGCAGCGCAACGCCGGACTGCTTGGGTGCTTCGCCCACCTTGGCGGTGTTGAGCAGCTCCTGCAGCTGGCGGATCCGGGCTTCTTGCTGGCCCTGCTCCTCGCGTGCCGCGTGGTAACCGCCGTTCTCACGCAGGTCGCCCTCTTCGCGGCGGTCGTTGATCTCGGCGGCGATGATCGGACGGTTGGCGATCAACTGATCAAGCTCAGTCTTGAGTCGGTCATGCGACTCCTGGGTCAGCCAGGTCACCTGGGTATCGGACATCTCGTCGAGCTCCTCATTCGTTGGTTTCGCGATGTTCGCGTGCAGTCTGTTGTTGTCGCTGCTGGGAACATGCGGAGGGGTCCGCGTGTATTGCCATCGAAGAGCTGCGAGTAAACGCGCTAATGAAGCAATACACGGCTCCCAGCAGGAACCGTGTATCGAGCAAGTCTACCACCGCGAAGACAGTCAGTTTTCATACATTCGCAGTTCGCTGTTGGTGGTTCCGTCGCCGGTCAGGCGGCGACCAGGTAGCTCGGGACGTCCGTCCCGCAGCCGTAGATATCGCCGACGAACGGCCGTTTATACGACTTGACGAAGGTAGTGACCTGCACTGTTGCCGCCTGTGCCGGCGGGACCAGGATTTCCCGGCGGCCGGTCTCGTCGCCGTCGTGGGACCGCACCCGGACGATGCAGTGCACCGGCTGAGAGGGGTCCTTTCGGGTCACGCTGATCGTCACCGAGACCGTCTGGTCGTCGATCACCTGATAAGTCGCGATCTTGCCCTCGACGTCGTTGCCCTCGAACCGCTGGTAGGCGATCAGAGCAAGGACCACGCCGGCGGCCAGAACGAGGACACCCAGCGCGAACGCCACCCGGCGCCGAGTGGCCGGCGGCAGCCCTTGGCGTCCGTAGCGCTCCTGGGGAAGCTGCGGGGGGCGGTCGGTCATCGGTGTGGAGTGCGTCTCTCGTCAGCGGGGCTTCGATTACGGGTATTCATGCCCAGGATGGAACTATTGGACTATAGGGCGTACTGCAACTGTTGCATCAGCACGTAAGAGCGAGAAGAAGCACGGCAAGTACAGGGGAGAAGTGACCGAACTGCGGTTGATGGCCGTACACGCGCACCCGGACGACGAGTCCAGCAAGGGCGCGGCCTCACTTGCGCGTTACGCCGCCGAAGGTCACCGCGTTCAGGTGGTGACTCTGACCGGTGGCGAGCGCGGAGACATTCTCAATCCGGCCATGGACCTGCCGGAGGTGCGGGGACGCATCGCCGACGTGCGTCGTGACGAGATGGCCAGAGCGGCCGAAATCCTCGGCGTCGAACATCGCTGGCTGGGTTTCATGGACTCCGGGCTGCCCGAGGGCGACCCGCCGCCGCCACTTCCCGATGGTTGCTTCGCCCTGGTGCCGCTGGAGCAACCGGTCGGTGAACTGGTGAAGTTGATCCGCGAGTTCCGCCCGCACGTCATGACGACCTACGACGAGAACGGTGGCTATCCGCACCCCGATCACATTCGCTGCCATCAGGTTTCGGTGGCAGCCTACGAGGCCGCTGCGGATTATCGGCTGTTTCCCGATGCCGGCGAACCGTGGGCGATCAGCAAGCTCTACTACAACCACGGCTTCCTGCGGGCACGCCTGCAGCTGCTGCAGGACGAGTTCGCCAAGCATGGCCAGGAGGGTCCGTTCGCCAGCTGGCTGGAGAAGTGGGATCCCGAGATCGACATCTTCGCCGGGCGGGTGACCACCCGGGTGCTCTGCTCGGAGTACTTCAACCAGCGCGATGAGGCGCTCAAGGCACACGCCACCCAGATCGACCCCGACGGATTCTTCTTCGCGACGCCAATAGAGTGGCAGCAGCGGTTGTGGCCGACCGAGGAGTTCGAACTGGCTCGTTCGCGGGTGCCCGCCAAAATTCCTGAAGACGACCTGTTCGCCGGAATCGAGATCTTCGAGTGAGAGACCTGTTGGCGACGGCCCTGACCGTGCTGGCCGATCCGCCCAAGAACACCGGGCCGGACTTCGGCAAGGCCAGCCCGTTCGGCCTGCTGATCACCGTGATTCTGCTGATCTGCGTTTTCGCCCTGGTGTGGTCGATGAACAGGCACCTCAAGAAGCTGCCGGAAAGCTTCGATGAGAAGCCGGCCGAGCACGTCGAGTCGACCGAGGAGAACGTCGTCGCCGCGGCGACGGACGACAGTGCGGGTTCCGCGCGCGATCTCAAAGGGCCGCCGAATGAGCCCGGCGGGTAACACCCTCGCCGGGGCGACCAGCCCTTATCTGCGCCAGCACGCGGACAACCCGGTCCATTGGCAGCAGTGGACCCCAGAGGCGCTCGATGAGGCCACCCGCCGGGACGTGCCGATCCTGCTGTCCATCGGGTATGCCGCCTGCCACTGGTGCCATGTGATGGCGCACGAGTCCTTCGAGGACGACGAAGTGGCCGTCGCGGTGAACGCCGACTTCGTGTGCATCAAGGTCGACCGCGAGGAGCGGCCGGACCTCGACGCGGTCTACATGAACGCCACGGTGGCGATGACGGGTCAGGGCGGCTGGCCGATGACCTGTTTCCTGATGCCGGACGGGCGGCCCTTCTTCTGCGGCACCTATTACCCGAAGCCGCAATTCTTGCAGCTGCTGGACGCGGTGACCGACACCTGGCGGACCCGCCGCGGCGAGGTCGAGGAGGCCTCCGACCAGGTCGCCGGGGAACTACGGAGGATGGCCGCCGGGTTGCCCGACGGCGGACCGGAGATCAACGCCACCCTGTGCGACCACGCCGTCGGAGCGATCCTGCACGACGAGGACCTCGACCGCGGTGGCTTCGGCCGGGCGCCGAAGTTCCCGCCTTCAGCGCTGCTGGAGGCCCTGCTGCGGTCCTACGAGCGCACCGGCTCTCAGCTGCCGTTGGACGCGCTGATCCGCACCGGTACGGCGATGGCCCGCGGCGGCATCTACGACCAACTGGCCGGTGGCTTCGCCCGGTACAGCGTCGACGCCGACTGGGTGGTGCCGCACTTCGAGAAGATGCTCTACGACAACGCCTTGCTGTTGCGGGCCTATGCGCACTGGGCTCGGCGGACGTCCGATCCGTTCGCCGCGCGAATCGCGGCGCAGACCGCGGGCTTCCTATTGGGCGACCTCGCCGACGGTGACATGTTCACCTCCGCGCTGGACGCCGACGCCGCCGGAGCCGAGGGCACCACCTACGTGTGGACGCCCGCTCAGCTGCGCGAGGTGCTTGGTGACGACGACGGCCGTTGGGCCGCAAGTCTTTTCGAGGTCACTGACCGCGGCACATTCGAGCACGGATCGTCGGTGCTGCAGTTGCCGGCCGATCCCGACGACGCCGAACGCTTCGAGCGGGTGCGCAGAGCGCTGCTGGCTTCCCGGCTGACCCGGGTGCAGCCCGCGCGCGACGACAAGATCGTCACGGCTTGGAACGGGCTGGCGATCACTGCTTTAGCCGAAGCCAGTGTGGCCCTTGGCGTTCCGGCCCTGTTGGACGCGGCGAGCCGGTGTGCGTCGGCACTCCTGGACCTGCACATCGTCGACGGCCGGCTGCGCCGGGCCAGCCTGGGCGGCGTAGTCGGTGACAGCACGGCGATCCTGGAAGACCACGCCACCCTGGCCACCGGACTGCTGACGCTGTATCAGCTGACTGCCGATGCGGAGTGGCTGGACCGTGCCACCGATCTGCTGGACGTGGCGCTGCGGCATTTCGCCGACCCCGAAAGGCCGGGCCGCTGGTTCGACACCGCCGACGATGCCGAGCAGTTGATGCTCCGGCCCGCCGACCCGCTGGACGGGGCCACACCGTCGGGGGCGTCCTCGATCGCCGAGGCGCTACTGACCGCCGCGCATCTGGTCGACGCCGATCGCGCGGCACATTACGGCGAGGCTGCCGAGGCCACCCTGCTGGCGCATTCGCCGCTGCTGGCCCGCGCGCCGCGCTCGGCGGGGCACTGGCTGGCGGTCGCCGAAGCCGCGGTCCGCGGGCCCTTGCAGGTGGCTGTCGCCAGCTCGGCTGCGGATTCCGAATTACTTGCTGCAGCAAGGCAATTGGCGCCCGGCGGCACCATCGTGGTGGGCGGGGCGGTCGACTCGTCGCCGTTGCTGGCCGGGCGTGATCGGGTAGGCGGCCGCGACGCCGCCTACGTCTGCCACGGGCGGGTGTGCGACCTGCCGGTCACGGGTGCCGGGGAGCTTGCCACCGCGCTGGGTGTGCCCGTGTAGCGTTCCGCACATGAGCGATGCCCTCGATCTCGAAGCCCTCGTCACGCGCTACTTGAACACCGTCGCCGCGGGAAATGCGGCCGCTGTCGCGGCGCTGTATGCCGAGGACGCCACATTGGAAGATCCGGTGGGTGGCGGTGAAGTCCACATCGGCAGGCAGGCGATCGAGGGCTTCTACAAGGCGGTCGAGGGCGCCGAGGTGAAGGCCGAGTTGCTGACGTTCCGTTCCGGTGGCCACGAGGCGGCGTTCGTCTTCGCGCTGACGGTCGCCGGCGCGATGCGGATCGAGCCGATCGAAGTGATGACGTTCAACGACGCCGGTTTGGTGACGTCGATGAAGGCCTACTGGGGCCCCGAGAACGTCACCCAGATCTAGGCTGCGTTGACCTCGCGTCGCTTGGGTTCTGCTCTCTAGAACACCGCGAACCACATCGCGATGTAGTGGCAGATCGCCGCGACCGCGGTGCAGGCGTGGAAGAACTCGTGGTGGCCGAACGTCGTCGGCCACGGGTTGGGCCATTTCAGCGCGTAGAGCACGCCGCCGATGCTGTACAACGCGCCGCCGACGATCAGAAGCACCAGCGCCGCGACACCCGCCCCGTTCATGATGGGGACGATGAACCACGCGGCCACCCAGCCCAGCAGCAGGTAGAGCGGCACGCCGACCCAGCGCGGCGCCGACGGCCAGAACATCTTGAGTAGCACCCCGGCCAGCGCCCCGCCCCACACGACCGCGAGCAGCACGAGGCCGCTGCGCTCGGGCAGCGCCAACATCGCGAACGGTGTGTAGCTGCCCGCGATGAAGATGAAGATCATCGAGTGGTCGGCGCGCTTCATCCACTTGCGCGCCGTTTCCGACTCCCAGTTGACGCGGTGGTAGGTGCCGCTGACCGCGAACATCAAGACAATGGTCACCGTGTACACGAAGGTCGAGAGCCCGGCGCGGAGGCCTTCCAGAGACCATGACACCGAGATGAGAGCCGCGCCGGCGATGAAGGCGACGACTGCCGCGTAGACGTGGATCCAGCCGCGTGCTCTCGGCTTGCCGAGGAACTGGGCGGCGGCGTCGACGACGGCTTCGGGGAAGTCTTCGGGGGAGCTGTCCTGCGGAGACTGGGACCGTTGGGGATCGGTGGTCTCGACGCCTGCGGTCATCTCACCTCGTTTCGCGCCCGGGGGTACCTCTTGGCCACAGTAGTCTGGTTTGTCGTGGAGATCATTCCGCCTCGGCTCAAAGATCCGGCCTACCGGCTGTATGAGATGCGGCTGCTCCACGAGCTGGCGCGGTCCAAGTCCCAGCTCCCTCGCCATATCGCCGTGCTGTGCGACGGCAACCGGCGCTGGGCGCGTGATGCTGGTCACGACGACGTCGCGTACGGCTACCGGATGGGCGCGGCCAAGATCGCCGAAATGCTGCGCTGGTGTGCCGAATCCGGCATCGAGATGGCGACGGTGTACCTGCTGTCGACCGAGAATCTGCAGCGCGATCCCGACGAACTGTCGTCGTTGATCGACATCATCACCGACGTCGTCGAGCAGATCTGCGCGCCGGCCAACCGCTGGAGTGTGCGGACCGTCGGCGATCTCGAGTTGCTCGGCCAGGAGTCGGCGCGGCGGCTGCGGGACGCGGTGGACAGCACCGCGTCGCTGGCTCCCCCCGCGTCGTTCCATGTCAACGTCGCCGTCGGATACGGCGGGCGCCAGGAGATCGTCGACGCCGTGCGTGCCCTGCTGAGCAAGCAGTTGGCCAACGGCGCCAGTGCCGAGCAGCTGATCGACGCCGTCACGATCGACGGCATCTCGGAGAATCTCTACACCTCGGGCCAGCCCGACCCCGATCTGGTGATCCGGACCTCGGGGGAGCAGCGGCTCTCCGGGTTCCTGTTGTGGCAGAGCGCGTACTCCGAGATGTGGTTCACCGAAGCGCACTGGCCGGCGTTCCGCCGGGTGGACTTCCTGCGCGCGCTGCGCGCCTACAGTCGCCGCCATCGTCGATTCGGTATGTAATGGCCGCGCTCGCCGCATCAAAGGGTGAGGGGCCCCGGACCGGACGCGCGGCGGCGACTAGGGTTGCGACCATGCATGTCGTAGCGTTCGCCGCCGCGCGTAAGGCGGTCTTGGAAGAAGCCGGTGGGCTTACCGCAGAAGGCTTTCCGATGACCAGTTGCTACGTCGAGAGTCTTCCCGCGCAGATCACGGTTCCACTGGTCCTGTCGGTGTACACCGCGGGCGGCAGCGATTACGAGCCACGCCGTTTCATCGTCGCCAAGTCCCCGGAAGGGGAGCGGGTCGGGCTGCTGGAGTTCGCGTGGGAGTGGCCGGACAACCCGGGCGTGCCGGTGAAGTTTCGGGTCTTCGCTCATCACCTGCCCATGACGGTCTACACCGCGGGCGTCCACACTGTCGGCCTCTACGAGCACCCCGATGCCGCCGAGGCCGAGTTCTCGTTCCCGCTGCCGGTGCTGCGGCTCAATCCGCTCACGGGCATCCCCACGAACTAGAGCGAGCTAAAGCTTCCGCAGCCGCAGCCGGTTGATTGCGTGATCGGCGTCCTTGCGCAGGACCAGCGTCGCGCGGGGGCGGGTCGGCAGAATGTTCTCGATCAGGTTCGGCCGGTTGATAGAACGCCAGATGTCGCGGGCGGCCGCCACGGCCTGGTGGTCGCTCAGGCCCGCGTAGTGATGGAAGTGTGAGGCGGGATCGGCGAACGCACCTGCCCGCATCGCCAGGAACCGGTCGACGTACCACTGCTCGATGTCCTCGATGCGGGCGTCGACGTACACCGAGAAGTCGAACAGGTCCGACACCATCAGGGTCGGACCGGTCTGCAGGACGTTGAGGCCCTCGAGGATGAGGATGTCCGGATGGGTGACGACGTGTTTCTCGCCGGGCACGATGTCGTAGATCAGGTGTGAGTACACCGGCGCGCAGACCTGGTCAGCGCCGGACTTCACCGTCGTCACGAAACGCATCAGTGCCCGACGGTTGTAGCTCTCTGGAAAACCCTTGCGGTGCATCAGGTTTCGACGGGTCAATTCGGCGTTGGGATAGAGGAAGCCGTCGGTGGTGACCAGGTCGACCCGGGGGTGGTGCTCCCAGCGGGCCAGCAGCGCCTGCAGCACGCGCGCGGTGGTGGACTTGCCGACGGCCACGCTGCCCGCGACGCCGATGATGAACGGCACCGGCCGGTCGGGGCTCTGCTGTCGCTCGCCGAGGAACTCGGAGGTCGCGGCGAACAGGCGCTGCCGGGCTGCCACCTGCAGGTGGATCAACCGGGCCAGCGGCAGATAGACCTCTTCGACCTCGAGCAGATCGACCTGCTCGCCCAAACCGCGCAGCCCAACCAGTTCGTCCTCCGTCAGCTTCAACGGGGTCGACATGCGCAGTGAACGCCATTGACTCCGGTCGAACTCGACGTAAGGGCTGGGTTCACTCAGCCGCGCCATCGTGCCAGTCTTGCAGTTAGCTTGGTTCATATGCAGCCCGGCACCCTCATCCGTGACTACTTGACCCTCGGTTTGCGCTTCGACCGCATCGAAGAGGGCTACGTCGACTCCTTCACCGGAGACCCCGAGCTGCGGCGCGCCGTCGCCGGCGAACCCGCTCCGGAGCCGGCCGATCTGGCCCGCCAGGCCGACGCGTTGCTGGCCGAGCTGCCGCTGGTACCCCGCGAAGCGGGTTTCACCGACCAGCGGGCCGACTTCATCGGCGCGCACCTGCGCGCGCTGGCGTTTTCCGCGCGCAAGTTCGCCGGTGAGCAGGTCGGTTTCGTCGACGAGGTGCGTAACTACTTCGACGTCGAGATCAGTCGCGGCGACCAGGAGCACTACCGCGACGCGCACGCCCGCATCGACGAGGTGCTCGGTGGCAGCGGGCCGCTGGCCGAGCGGATGGAAGCCCACCGCCGATCCGACGAGATCCCGCCCGCGCGCCTCGAGGAGTGCATGCACGCGTTTTCCAGCGCGCTGCGTGACACCGTGCGCGCGACGTATCCGCTGCCGGATACCGAGACCATCGTCTACGAGGTGGTCACCGACAAGCCGTGGTCGGGCTTCAACTACTACGAGGGCAACTACCGCTCGACGGTCGCGGTGAACGCCGACCTGAAGCAGCAGATGGCCAACCTGCCGCGGCTGGTGGCCCACGAGTCCTATCCCGGCCATCACACCGAGCACTGCCGCAAAGAGGCCGGCCTGGTGGCCGGCCAGGACCAGCAGGAGCAGACCATCTTCCTGGTCAACACCCCGCAATGCCTGATGGCCGAGGGGCTTGCCGATCTGGCGTTGCACGCCGCGGTCGGCCCGGGCTGGGGTCGGTGGGCCGGGGAGATCTATGCGGATCTGGGGCTGCGGTTCGACGGCGAGCGCGCCGAGGCTCTGTCGGAGGCGACGGCCGCGCTGGCCGATGTACGCCAGGACGCGGCGCTGATGCTGCACGACGAACACCGTGACGTTGACGACGTCGTCGCCTTCCTGCAGCGCTGGCTGCTGGTCGACGACACCCGGGCGCGTCAGATGCTGCGGTTTCTGTCCTCGCCGCTGTGGCGGGCCTATACGAGTACCTACGTCGAGGGGTACCGGCTGCTGCGGCGGTGGCTGGACGACCGGCCGGCCGGGGTGGGGCTGACGGAGCGGTTCGGGCGGTTGCTCGACGAGCCGCTTATCCCCTCGGCGTTGCGTGTCGACGTGCGCGGATAGGCTTGTGGCCATGACCGCAGACTCGACCATTTCGACCTCGGCCGCCGCCCCGGGCGCGGAGTACGCCGCCACCGCCAGCGAGGCCTACCGCGCAGCGCTTCAGGTGATCGAGTCCGTGGAACCTCGCATCGCCGATGCGACCCGTAAAGAGCTTGCCGACCAACGGGATTCGCTCAAACTGATCGCCAGCGAGAACTATGCCTCGCCGGCAGTGCTGCTGACCATGGGCACCTGGCTGTCCGACAAGTACGCCGAGGGCACCATCGGGCACCGCTTCTACGCGGGCTGCCAGAACGTCGACACCGTGGAAAGCGTGGCCACTGAGCACGCGCGCGAACTGTTCGGCGCCCCTTACGCCTACGCCCAGCCGCACTCCGGCATCGATGCCAACCTCGTTGCGTTCTGGGCCATCCTGGCCACCCGGATCGAGGCGCCCGCCCTGGCCGAAACCGGGGTCAAGCACGTCAACGACCTCTCCGAGGCCGAGTGGGAGCGGCTGCGCGCCCGGCTGGGCAGCCAGCGCCTGCTGGGCATGTCGCTGGACGCCGGCGGCCACCTCACCCACGGCTTCCGGCCCAACATCTCCGGCAAGATGTTCCATCAGCGCAGCTACGGCACCGATCCTGAGACCGGTCTCATCGACTATGACGCCGTCCGCTCGGCAGCCCGCGAGTTCAAGCCGTTGATCCTGGTCGCCGGGTACTCGGCCTACCCGCGGCGGGTCAACTTCGCCACGATGCGCGAGATCGCCGACGAGGTCGGCGCCACCCTGATGGTCGACATGGCCCACTTCGCGGGCCTGGTCGCCGGCAAGGTGTTCACCGGCGACGAGAACCCGGTGCCGCACGCCCACATCACCACCACGACTACCCACAAGTCGCTGCGCGGTCCGCGCGGTGGCCTGGTGCTGGCCACCGAGGAGTACGCGCCGGCCGTCGACAAGGGCTGCCCGATGGTGCTCGGTGGTCCGCTGTCCCACGTCATGGCCGCCAAGGCCGTGGCGCTCGCCGAGGCACGGCAGCCGTCGTTCCAGGCCTATGCCCAGCGCGTCGCCGACAACGCCAAGGCGTTCGCCGAGGGGTTGCTCAAGCGGGGAGCCCGGCTGGTCACCGGCGGCACCGACAACCACCTGGTGCTGCTGGACGTGCAGAGCTTCGGGCTGACCGGCCGCCAGGCCGAGTCCGCACTGCTGGACGCCGGCGTCGTCACCAACCGCAACTCGATCCCGGCCGACCCCAACGGCGCCTGGTACTCCAGCGGCATCCGGTTCGGCACCCCGGCGCTGACCACCCGCGGGTTTGGTCCGGCCGAGTTCGACCGCGTCGCCGAGCTGGTGGTCGACGTGCTGTCCAACACGCAAGCGGCGGATGGCACGGCTGGACCTTCCAAGGCCAAGTACAAGCTGGCCGACGGCACCGCGGACCGCGTGCGTGCGGCTTCGGCCGAGCTGCTCGAGGCAAACCCGCTCTATCCCGGCCTGACTCTCTAGGTCGCGAAACGCCGAACGGCGCAGTTTTCAAACATACGTGTCGTTGAGTTACGGTTACTTTATGGCACAGAAACCTGTCGCGAACGCGCTGACCCTGGAGCTTGAGCCGGTTGTCGCCAACAATCTGGCCCGCTACCTGGAAACCGCCGACGAGTGGTACGGCCACGACTACGTCCCGTTCGACCAGGGCGAGAACTTCGCTTTTCTGGGTGGCACGGACTGGGATCCGTCGCAGGTCACCCTGCCCTCCGACGTCGTCGACGCCCTTGAGATCCTGCTGATCACCAAGGACAACCTCGCGGGATATCACCGCGAGCTCGTCGAGCACTTCATCTTGGAGGACAAGTGGGGCCGCTGGCTGGGCCGCTGGACCGCTGAGGAGAACCTGCACGCGATCGTGCTGCGGAACTACCTCGTGGTCACCCGCAACTTCGACCCCAGCGCCAACGAGGACGTCCGCGTCCAGCACGTCATGCGTGGCTACCGGGCCAACCAGTTCAGCCAGATCGAGACGCTGGTGTTCATGGCGCTCTACGAACGCGCGCACGCGGTGTTCGCCCGGAACCTCGAGGCCAAGATCGACGACCCGGTGCTCAAGGGTCTGGTCGGCCGGATCGCCACCGACGAAGAGCGGCACGAAGAGTTCTTCGCCAACCTCGTCGCGCACTGCCTGCAAACTCATCGCGACTCGACGATCAACTCGATCAACCGTCGTGCAGTCGGATTCGGTGTGGTTGGCGGCGACATCATCGAGTACGCCGACAAGCTGCATAACGTCGCGCAGGCCGGGATTTTCGACCTGGACGCATCCCAGCGGGTGGTCTCCGATCGCATCAAGGCGTGGGGCCTTGGCGACGAAACGGTGCTCAAGAAATTCGTTCGCTGACATCAGCGCGGCGCGCCTGATCGGCGCGCAGGCGACGACCGGAGTAGCGTCCCTTTCGATGGCTAGCGACATGCTCTGCTGTCCGGGCGGCACCTTTCGTATCGACTACGACAGGACTGGTCCCGGTCCTGGTGCCGCAGTGTCCGCCGAGGGGTTCGCGGGGACCGCGTGAGCCTGAGGAGCGCCCAGTGACCGATTCGCCGTCGCCCATTCGGACTTATGTGCTCGACACCTCTGTCCTGCTGTCCGATCCGTGGGCGTGCACCCGGTTCGCCGAACACGAAGTGGTGGTACCGCTCGTGGTCATCAGTGAGCTGGAAGCCAAGCGCCACCACCACGAGTTGGGCTGGTTCGCCCGACAAGCGCTGCGGCTGTTAGACGATCTTCGCCTGGAACACGGTCGCTTGGATCAACCCATTCCCATTGGGACACAAGGCGGAACGCTCAATGTCGAGCTGAATCACAGCGACCCGACGGTGCTGCCGGCCGGATTTCGCACCGACAGCAATGACGCGCGGATCCTGACCGTCGCCGCCAACCTCGCAGCCGAAGGCAAGCGAGTCACGTTGGTCAGCAAGGATATTCCGCTGCGGGTGAAGGCCGGCGCGGTGGGCCTGCTGGCAGACGAGTATCACGCCCAGGACGTGATCACCTCCGGCTGGACGGGAATGACCGAGCTGGATGTGGCCGGCGAGGACGTCGACGCGATTTTCGCCGACGGTGAGATCGACTTGGCCGACGCTCGGAACCTGCCGTGCCACACCGGTGTTCGGCTGCTCGGCGCCAACTCGAGTGCGCTGGGCCGGGTGAACGCGGACAAGAAGGTTCAGCTGGTCCGCGGTGACCGCGAAGTGTTCGGCCTCCGGGGAAGGTCCGCCGAACAACGCGTCGCACTCGATCTTCTGCAAGACGAATCGGTGGGCATCGTTTCGCTCGGCGGCAAGGCCGGCACCGGTAAATCGGCACTGGCGTTGTGCGCCGGCCTCGAGGCGGTGCTCGAACGGCGCACCCAGCGCAAGGTCGTGGTGTTCCGGCCGCTCTACGCCGTCGGCGGGCAGGATCTGGGCTACCTGCCGGGCAGCGAGAGCGACAAGATGGGCCCGTGGGCGCAGGCCGTCTTCGACACCTTGGAGGGCCTGGCCTCACCGGCGGTGCTGGAAGAGGTGCTGTCCCGCGGGATGCTCGAGGTGCTGCCGCTGACTCACATCCGCGGCCGGTCGCTGCACGACTCGTTCGTGATCGTCGACGAGGCGCAGTCGCTGGAACGCAACGTGTTGCTGACCGTGCTGTCGCGGCTGGGCAGCGGGTCACGGGTGGTGCTGACCCACGACGTCGCCCAGCGCGACAACCTTCGGGTCGGACGCCACGACGGTGTCGCAGCGGTTATCGAAAAGCTCAAGGGCCACCCGCTGTTCGCCCACATCACGCTGATGCGCAGCGAACGCTCGCCGATCGCCGCGCTGGTCACCGAGATGCTCGAGGAGATCAGCCCCGGCGCGCTGCCGTGATGATCGCGCGCGGTCAGGGGACCGCCAGCTGCGGCCGGTAAACTCTGCCGAGTGCGGCGCCCTCCCGACAGCCTGTCTTGGTCCTATCTGCGGACCGTGATCGGCGTCTGTGCGGGGGTGGCCGTCGTGGTCATCGGCGGTTTCACCGGCCACGTCAAGGTGGCCAAGGCCGACGCAGTCGACTGTTCGTTGGTCAAGTGCGTGGCGCTGACGTTCGACGACGGGCCGTCGCCGTACACCGATCGGCTGCTGGGCATCCTCAATGACGCCGGCGCCAAGGCCACGTTCTTCGAGATCGGCAACAAGGTGGCCGCCAACCCGGCCGGCGCCAAGCGGGTGGTCGACGCGGGTATGGAACTCGGCAGCCATACCTGGGAACACCCGAACATGACGACGATCCCGATCGAGGACGTGCCGGCCCAGTTCAGCAAGGCCAACGACGCGATCAAGGCGGCCACCGGCCAGACCCCCGTGCTGTGGCGGCCGGCCGGCGGCCTGACCAACGATGCCGTGAACAAGATCGCCGCCCAGTACGGGCTGGCCGCGATCCTGTGGGATGTGATCCCGTTCGACTGGATGAACGACTCGAACACCGCCGCCACCCGCTACATGCTGATGACTCAGATCAAGCCGAACTCAGTGGTGCTCTTCCACGACGTCTACTCGTCCACCGTCGACCTGGTCGAGCAGTTCATCCCGGTGCTCAAGGCCAACGGCTACCACCTGGTGACGGTGACCCAGATGCTCGGCCCGCGCGCGCCGGGCAGTGTGTACGGCTCGCGGGACAACGGCCCGCCGGCCAACCTGCTGCAGGACATTCCGGCCGCTGACATCCCGAGCCTGCCGGCGACACCGTCGCCGCCGCCGATGCCGAACATTCCGATCACCGACATCCCCGGGGCCAATTCCGGCGGCTCCAACAATGGCGCCTAGAGCCGGCGCCTAGGTGCACACCGTCACCTCGTTCGTCCTGACGCTGATGGTCCTGGGCTATGCCGTGGTCTCGGGCGTGGTGAATCGCTGGTACGTCGCGCCCGCGCTGATCTTCGTCGGACTGGGAATGATGTTCGGGCCGTTCGGTTTCAACCTGCTCGATGCCGGTCCTGGCACCAGCGGCTACACCGTCCTGGCCCAGCTGGCGCTCACCGTGATCCTGTTCAACCAGGCGGCCAAGCTCGATCCCGGCAAGGTGCTGCAGCGCGGGCACGTCACCTTCCGGCTGCTGGTCATCGGGATACCGCTCACCATCGTCCTGGGTACGCTGACCGCCGCAGTGCTGCTGCCGGTGTTGCCATGGTGGGAGGCAGTGTGTTTGGCCGCGATCGTGGCTCCCACCGAAGTCGCGCTCATCGATGCGCTACTCGAAGACCACCGGATTCCCGATCGGGTGCGCCACGCGCTGTCGGTGGAAAGTGGCTTCTACGACGGCTTTGCGCTGGCGGTGCTGCTGGCTGCGCTCGCGCTTGCCTCGGCGCACACCGATCAGCACCCCCGCGACTGGAGCTGGTTCGTGGTGCGCACCGAGTTGTTCTCGTTGGTCATCGGTGCGGTGGTCGGTCTGCTCGGTGCGGTGTTGATCGCGTGGTCGCGACGGCGGGGCTGGATGAGCGACACCTGGGCTCAGCTGGCCACGTTGGCGGTTGCGTTGATCTGCTTCGAGTTCGGTGAACGGGTGCACGCCAGCGGGTTCGTCGCCGCGTTCACCGGCGGTCTGGCGTTTGCGGTGGTGTCCCGGCGCACCAATACCCAACTGTCGACGCAGGTTTCGGATGCTGCCGGCCAGCTGCTGGAGTTGTTGGTGTTCGCGATGTTCGGCGCGTTCGCGGTGATCGACGCCTGGCGGCACGCCACCTGGCAGGTGGTGGTGTTCTGTGTGGTGGCCCTGTTCGGGGTGCGCATCGTCGCGGTGCTGGTGGCGTTGATCCGCACCGACCTGCCCGGCTACAGTCGGCTGTTCGTCGGCTGGTTCGGACCACGGGGGATCGGCACCGTGGTGCTCGGGCTACTGGTGATCGAGCGCGGCGACATCGGGCATGCCGGCCTGCTCGCGCAGGCCGGCGTGATCGCGGTGACGCTGAGCCTGGTGTTGCACAGCGTCACCGCGCCGCTGGGAATAGGCCGGTTCGCCCGGCCGGGGACCGCCTCGGCAGGCTGAGTGCAGTCATGACTTCCATCCAGGGGCCAGGGACTCTCGATGACCGGCTGGACAACCTGCCGGTCGGACCGATGCACCGCCGGGTGGTGATCGCTGTCGGTCTGGGCCTCTTTTTCGAGGTGTACGAGATCTTCCTGTCGAGCACGATCTCCACCGCGCTGAAGACCCAGTACGGACTTGGCGGCACCACCCTCCAGCTGCTGATGGCTTCATCGTTCGTCGGAATGTTCTTTGGCGCCGCGATTTTCGGCCGGATGGCCGACCGAATCGGGCGCCGTCGGGCGTTCCTGGTAAATCTGGTTTGGTTCTCGGTCTGGAGCCTTGTGGGCGCATTGGCTCCGAATCCGGCGATATTGGTCGCCGCCCGTTTCATGGCCGGTGTCGGCATCGGCGCGGAGTACCCGGTGGCCGACTCGTATCTATCCGACGTGCTACCCAAGGCGCACCGCGGCCGGTTGGCGGCCTGGGCATACACCTGTTCCTTCCTGGCGGTTCCAGCGCTGGGCTTCGCCTCGCTGGGCTTGACCGGACGCAGTGTGTTCGGAGTCGAGGGATGGCGCCTGCTGCTCGTTATCGGCGCCGCCGGAGCGCTGTTGGTAATGCAGATGCGCCGCGCGTTGCCCGAGTCGCCGCGCTGGCTGGCCCGCGTCGGACGCCTTGAGGAGGCACAGGCCGCGCTGCGTCGTTTCGAAGGCGCTGATATCCATGAGGTGGCGGACATCGGCGTCCGACCGGTGTCTGCCCCCGCCAAGCCCACGAATCCGTTTGCACGGCTTAGTCAACGGCCTTACCGAGGGCGACTGGCAATGCTGGCGGTGTTCCATCTGTTCCAGCCGTTCGGCTACTACGGGTTTGGCACACTTGCGGGACTGGTCTTGGTCAGCCGCGGCTACGACGTGACATCGTCGCTGCTGTTCACCGCGCTGTCGTTCTTGGGCTACCCGATCGGCTCAGCGTTGTCGATCCCGCTACTGAAGCTGTTCGAACGCAAGTACCTGGTTGTGGCCAGTGTGGCGGCAATGGCGTTGTGCGGCATCGTGTTCGCCGTCGTCAGCTATCCCGCCCTCATTGTCCTGTTCGGGTTCCTCACGACCGCGGCCAGCAACGTGTTCTCGAACTTCTATCACGTTTACCAGGCCGAGATTTTTCCCAGTGACGTGCGCGCGACAGCGGTGGGCTGGACCTACTCGGTGTCGCGGCTTTCGAGCGCGGTGCTGCCGTTCGTCCTGATTCCTGTGCTCGACATGTATGGCGCCACAGTGATGTTCGGTGTCGTCCTCGTCGCGCTGACGTTGGTGATCGCCGTTGTGTTACCACTTGGGCCTAAGACCACCGGCCGTAGCCTCGACGAGATCAACCCGGTGTGAGGGGTCAGTCCCCGTTTTTGCTAATGCTCTTAGCGCAAGCGCTCATCGACGACTTTTGCCATCGCCAGCACGTCGAGGCGCTTGTCGAGTTCCTCTTCGGAGAGCTTGTCGCCGATCAGGCCGCGGTCGATGACCGTCTGCCGGATCGTCTTCTTCTCCTTGAGAGCCTGCTTGGCGACCTTGGCGGCCTCTTCGTAGCCGATCGCCGAGTTCAGCGGCGTGACGATCGAGGGGGAGGACTCGGCCAGCTCGCGCAGGTGCTCTTCGTTGGCGATCAGGCCGTCGATGCACTTGGTGGCGAACAACTTCGACACGTTGGACAGCAGCGTGAACGACTCGAGCAGGTTGCGCGCCATCATCGGGATATAGACGTTCAGCTCGAACGCGCCCGACAGGCCGCCGACGGTGATGGCGGCATCGTTACCGATGACTTGGGCGGCCACCTGGGTGACGGCCTCGGGGATCACGGGGTTGACCTTGCCCGGCATGATCGAGCTGCCCGGCTGCAGGTCGGGGAGCTGCAGCTCGCCCAGACCGGTGAGCGGGCCTGAGCCCATCCAGCGGATGTCGTTGGCGATCTTGGTGAACGACGCCGCGATGGTCTTGAGCGCGCCGGAGGCCTCGACCAGCCCGTCGCGGGCCGCCTGAGCCTCGAAAGAGTTCTTCGCCGTGCGCAATTCGGCCAGGCCAGTCTGCGCGACGAGCACGTCGACGACCTTGGCGCCGAAGCCGTCGGGGGCGTTGAGGCCGGTGCCGACAGCGGTGCCGCCGATGGCCAGCTCGCCGAGGCGGGGCAGGGTGGCCTTCACGCGTTCGATGCCGGCCTCGACCTGGCGGGCGTAGCCGCCGAATTCCTGGCCGAGGGTGACCGGCACGGCGTCCATCAGGTGGGTGCGCCCGCTCTTGACGACCGTGCGCCACTGCCGGGCCTTGTTGGCCAGCGACTCGTGCAGCACCTCGAGCGCCGGAATCAGATGGCGCACAGCCGCTTCCGTCGCCGCGATGTGCGTGGCGGTGGGGAAGGTGTCATTGGAGGACTGTGACATGTTGACGTCGTCGTTGGGGTGCACCGTCACGCCGTTGGCCTCACAGATGGAGGCGATCACCTCGTTGGCGTTCATGTTGGAGCTGGTGCCCGAACCGGTCTGGAACACATCGATGGGGAACTGCTCGTCGTGCAGCCCGTCGGCGATCTCCCCGGCGGCGGCGATGATGGCGTCGGCCTTCTCCGCGGAGAGCTTGCCGAGGTCCTTGTTCACCTGTGCGCAAGCCGCTTTCAGCAGCCCCAGCGCACGGATCTGGGTGCGCTCGAGGCCGCGGAACGAGATCGGAAAGTTCTCGACGGCACGTTGGGTCTGGGCACGCCACAGGGCGTTGATCGGAACTCGGACCTCGCCCATGGTGTCGTGCTCGATGCGGTATTCGCCCTCGACCACACTGTCGGTGCTCATGTGTTCCCTTTTTGTCGGTTACGGAAGTGGATATGCAGCGGTCTTGTCCCCGGTGAAGTCCACCGCGGAATATTCGTTCAGTTTCGAAAGCCGGTGATAGGCATCGATCATCCGGACGGTGCCGGACTTCGAGCGCATGACGATCGACTGCGTGGTGCAGCCGCCGCCGAAGTAGCGAACGCCCTTGAGCAGGTCGCCATCGGTGACGCCGGTGGCGCAGAAGAAGACGTTCTCTCCGGCGACGAGATCCCTGGTGGTCAGCACCCGGTCCAGGTCGTGGCCACGGTCGATGGCCTTCTGCCTCTCGTCGTCGTCGGTCGGCGCCAATTGCGCCTGGATCTCGCCGCCCATGCAGCGGATGGCGGCTGCGGTGATGATGCCTTCCGGAGTGCCGCCGATGCCGGCCAGCAGGTCGGTGCCGGACTCGGGCCGGCAGGCCGAGATCGCGCCGGCGACGTCGCCGTCGGAGATCAGCCGGATACGGGCGCCGGCTTCGCGGACCTCAGCCATCAGCTTGGTGTGCCGGGGACGGTCCAGGATGCAGACGGTGATGTCGGAGACCGACGCTTTGCGGACCTTGGCGATGCGCTGGATATTGGCCGCGATCGGTGAGGTGATGTCGATGAAATCGGCGACGTCGGGGCCGCCGGCGATCTTGTTCATGTAGAACACCGCCGACGGGTCGAACATGGCGCCACGTTCGGCGACCGCGAGTACCGAGATGGCGTTGGGCATGCCCTTGCTCATCAGGGTGGTGCCGTCGACCGGGTCGACGGCGAAGTCGCAGTCGGGGCCGTCGCCGTTGCCTACCTCTTCGCCGTTGTAGAGCATCGGCGCGTTGTCCTTCTCGCCCTCGCCGATGACCACGACACCGCGCATCGAGACCGAGTTGACCAGCTCGCGCATGGCATCGACGGCCGCACCGTCGCCGCCCTCCTTGTCGCCACGACCGACCCAGCGCCCCGCCGCCATGGCGCCGGCTTCGGTGACCCGAACCAATTCAAGGGCGAGGTTGCGATCGGGCGCTTCACGACGGCGGGCTTCTGGCATGGCTGAGATTGTCCCAGAAGCCGGTGAGTCGTCTAGACCTGGGATACTGGCTGGCGTGACCCCGCCCAATGCCGCCGGCCCAGCGGCTCCGATCCCCCCGGAGGCGGGGGCACCTCCCAGGGAGCCCAAGCCGAGGCTGCTCCAGGACGGTCGCGACATGTTCTGGTCGCTGGCCCCGTTGATCGTGGCCTGCATCGCGCTTGCCGGGCTGGTGGGGATGTGTTCGGTGCGGCCGAACGGGCCGCGCGACGGCGTGGCGCCACCCTATGACGCCCCGGCCGCTTTGAAGGCCGATGCCGAGACGCTGGGCATTCCGATCCGGCTCCCACAGCTCCCCGCCGGCTGGCGGGCCAACTCGGGCAGCCGCGGCAGCATCGGCGACGGACGCACCGACCCCGTGACCGGACAGCATCAGCGCGCCGTCACCTCGACCGTCGGCTATATCGCCGCGTCGAAGATGTATGTGAGCCTGACCCAGAGCAACGCCGACGAGCAGGCGTTGGTGAGCTCGATCCACCAGTCGATGTATCCCACCGGCGCGCAGGAGGTCGACGGGGTGAAGTGGATCGTCTACGAGGGTGGCGACGGCACCGAACCGGTGTGGACTACGCGCTTGGACAGCGCGGCCGGACCCGCTCAGGTCGCGATCACCGGCGCCGGCAAAGGTAGCGACTTCCGTACTCTCGCCGTTGGCACACAGACTCAGAAACCGTTGCCGCCTGGCTGAAGAGGAGACGTCAATGTCCGGAGCTGAATCCAATGTCCCCGGCCAGGCGGCTCCAACCGCCGACCTGACCGGATGGATCTCGGAGCCGTTCTCGGCAGCCGGTTTCACCCATGACGTCTATCGCAAGGGCGACGGGCCTGGCGTGGTGCTGATACCGGAGATGCCCGGAGTGCATCCCGGCGTCCTCGGTTTGGGGAACTACTTGGTGGACAATGGCTTTACGGTGGCCATTCCGTCGCTGTACGGAACGCCGGGTGCCCCTGCGATGTCTCCCGGTGCGATGGTGTCGCTGGCGCGGGGTTGCGTGGCCAAGGAGTTCGCGGCGTTCGCGACCAACAAGGAAAGGCCGGTGTCGCACTACCTGCGGGCACTGGCACGTGACCTGAAGGAGAAGACCGGCAGCAAGGGCGTCGGGGTGATCGGGCAGTGCTTCTCCGGTGGCTTCGCGCTGGCGGCTGCCGTCGACGACAGCGTGCTGGCCCCGGTGCTCAGTCAGCCGTCGGTGCCTATCGCGCTGACCGCCAAGCAGAAGCGCGACCCCGGCCTGTCCGAAGGTGAGCTGAAGGTCATCGAGAAGCGGGTAGCCGAGGACGGGCTGTGCGCACTGGCGCTGCGGTTCAGCGGCGATCCGATGTCGCCGGCCGAGCGGTTCAAGACGCTCAAGGACCGGCTGGGCGACGCCTTCGAAGTGATCGAGCTGGACTCGTCGAAGGGCAATCCCGACGGTTTCGGCCGGATGGCGCATTCGGTGCTGACGCTCGAGGTCCGCGAGGTGGAGAACCAGCCGGCGTACGAGGCGCGCAAGCGAGTGGTGCAGTTCCTCAAGGAACGGCTCTCGTAGCCCCGGAATAAATCGCGATGAGCGGTGCTTGCCCGTTGGATGACCTATCCCGTCCGCATCGCCGTCCAGATCCAACCCGCTGACACCCCCGATTACGCCACGTGGCGACAGGCTGTCCTGCACGCTGAGGAGATCGGGGTGGACGTCATCTTCGGCTACGACCATTTCCATGCGCCGTTCATCGAGTCCATCGTCGACGCCAAACCGGTGCTCGCCGAGATCCAGCCGGATGTGAACAACTTCGAAGGCTGGACCGCACTGGCGACCTGGGGCGAGATCACCACGCGCGCCGAGATCGGCCTGCTGGTGGCCGGCATCGGATACCGCAATCCCGACTTGCTCGCCGACATGGCGCGCACCGTCGATCACATCAGCGGCGGCCGGGCCATTCTGGGTGTCGGCGCGGGCTGGTATGAAAAGGACTACACCACTTACGGATTCGACTACGGCACGGTGAAGTCGCGCGCTGATCTGTTCGACGAGGGGTTGCTGCGTATCGAGCGCCGCTTCGAGCTGCTGCAGCCCGCGCCATTGCGAAAGATCCCGATTCTGATCGGGGGCTCCGGCCCCAAGCGCACCCTGCCCGCCGTGGCGCGCCATGCCGATATCTGGCACACCTTCCTGCCGATCGATGCCTACCGCGAGGCCAGTGCCCGCGTCGCCGAACTGGCCGCTGGGTTCGGACGCGCGGACTCCGATATCGAGCGCTCCACACTGTGGACCGATCCCACATCCGCGGATGCCTACCTGGCCGCGGGAGCCACGCTGTTCCACACCGAGATGCGCGCGGAGAACGGCAAATACGACTTCAGCGTGGTCGAGAAGCTGTTGACCTGGCGGGACGCGAAGTCGTCGTCATAGCGCTATTCGCGTTCGACTGTGCGCAGCCCGTGGGTGGGCGTCCACCACTGGATGACCAGCAGGGTGGCCGCGTCGTTGAGGTGAGTGAGCACGACTTCGGCGATCTCGGTGCGGAAGAGTTCGCCGTCCGGTCCATCGGTGATCGCGCCGGAAGGGATTGCCCGCCCGGCGATTTTCGCCTCACCGGGCCAGTCGGCTTCGGCGCCCTCGACCGGGTCTACCGTCGCGCTGTGCAGGGCGAAGCGCGGATCGCGACGGAGGTCGCAGCCCTTGCGGGCGTTCGGCATTGAGCCGAAGGTGAGCTCGCCGTCGTCGAACGTCACCTCGATGCCGGAGATGCGTGGGGAGCCGTCGGCGCGAAGCGTGGCGATGGTCTTGTGCTTGTGTGCGTCGAACAACGCCTGCACCCGCTCGGCGAATTCGGGCACCGCGGCCTCGACATCCCGCCACGTCGTCATGATGTGACCGCCAGCAAGCGGGCATAACGCGTTTCGGAGAACATGGCGGCAGCTTAAGCGTTTGCCTCGTCGGACCGTTCTGGCAATATCGAACGTATGTTCGGGACGAGCCAGTTGCACGACTATTGGGAGCCGTCCGACACTGCCGAGTCGCGCGCATTGCTGACCAGCATCGGTGCTTCCACTCGCGCCGAGAATCAGATTGTCGCCCGCCGGCTGGCGTCAATCGCGGAGTTGTTCGAACTGCGGCGCAGGGAACGAGGCGAGCGGGAGGACTGGGCAGTAGACACCTGGGCCGCGGTCGGTGCGGAGGTGGCCGCTCGGCTGCGGGTGAGCCTGGCCAAAGCGGGCCACCTCATGGACTACGGACTGGCTATGAAGACGCGACCGGCGGTCGCCGCCATCTTCATTGCCGGCGACATCGACGCACAGATGTTCCAGACGATCGTCTTCCGGACCGCCCTCATCACCGATAACGCCATCTTGGCCGAGGTGGACCGCATGCTGGCTGAGAAGGCGGCGCGCTGGCCATCGATGACGCGCGGTCGGCTGAATTCCGAGATCGATCGCATTGTCATCGAGCACGATCCCGACGCTGTGCGGCGGGTCCGCGAGCGAGTTGCCGACCGCGAGATCATGTTTGGGGATGATGACCGGGGTTGCACCGAGATATACGGACGGTTGTTGTCTGCCGACGCCCAAGTCGTGGATCAACGGCTCGATGCGCTGGCCCGGTCAGTGTGCGAGGGGGATCCGCGCACCATGGCCCAGCGTCGCGCCGATGCTCTTGGTGCGGTCGCCGGCGGTGCCGATCGACTGGCCTGCCAGTGTGGCGAATCGGGATGCCGTGCGGCGGAGAAGCCCGCGCCCGGCTCGGTTGTCATCCACGTCGTCGCCGATGAGGCCACCCTGCAGGGACGCTGCGACAAACCGGCCTACGTCTTGGGCGCCAACACAGTGATTCCTGGCATGCTGTTGCTCGAACTGGCCAAGACGGCCAGGCTCAGCCCGCTGATTCACCCCATCGACCTGCCGCCGGAAGCCGGCTACCGCCCCTCGCGTGCATTGTCGGATTTTGTGCGCGCACGCGATCTCACGTGCCGGGCCCCGGGCTGCGACAAGCCCGCCACGCAGTGCGATCTGGACCATACGATTCCGTTCCCGTACGGCTCTACGCACGCGGGCAATATCAAATGCCTGTGCCGCCAACACCACATCCTCAAAACGTTCTGGGGTTGGCGCGATAAACAATTGGCCGACGGCACGGTCATCTGGACACTGCCCGGCCAGCAAACGTATGTGACCACACCGGGCAGCGCACTGTTCTTCCCGATTCTGATGGCCCCCACGCCTGCTCCGGAGGCGCGGCCCGTCGAGGCGGAAGGCGATCGCACTGTCCTGATGCCCCTCCGCAAGAACACCCGGGCTCAGAACCGAGTAAACGGCATCGCCGCAGAACGCAGGCGCAATCGTGCGGGCCGAAGGGCTCGTCATGGTGCACTGTTTGGTCCCGCACCGCCCAGGGCTGACGACGGCGACCCTCCGCCGTTCTAGCGAACCTGGTAAAAGCCTGTCAATTTGGTCTGGCCCAGTTATTATCCGTGCGTGACCACCACCCCCGCGGGGCCGGAGACCACGGCACCCAACGCCAAGCGCGGCAAGACCATCGCGATCCTCGCCGTGCTGGTGGTGCTGCTGGCCTACATCGTGACGTTGTTCGGTTACTGGTGGCTTTCCGGTTCCGCCAAAGAACTCGAAGCATCGGGTGAAGGCAATGGATCGGAGACCACGGTCCTGATCACGCTGCAGGCTTTGCGGACCGTTGACTACAAGGCCGACGCAAAAGTGCTTGTCATACCGGCTGATTCGTTGCTGGACGACAAGCTCGACACTCTCAAGGAAGACATTGCGGTGCGGTTGCACCCGTGGAACTCTCTGGGAGACTTGAAGTTCCCGGCAGGTGCGGCACCGGCTGAGGTGACCACGACCATCGACGTCGACGGCGATGTGAACACCTGGCCGTTCGATCGCTACGAGACCCAAGGCATCAGCGCCGACCTGCTGGTCGGTGAGGGTGAGGACCGCAAGATCGTGCCGGCCAAGGTTCAGATCGCGGGCGCCCTGCAGGGCTGGGACTTGTCCAGCGAGCAGGTGGCCCCTGCGCCGGCGGCCAAGGGTGACGGCGACGCCACAGAGGTCACCTTCAGTCGTGCGCTCGGCCCGCTGGCGTTCGACCTCGGCATCGTCGTCGTTCTCCTGACACTCCCCACGATCGCGATCTTCACCTCGGTGCTGGTGATCACCCGGCGCAAGCAATTCCAGATGCCGTTCGCAACCTGGTATGCCGCAATGCTGTTCGCTATCGTGCCGCTGCGAAATATCCTGCCCGGCGCACCGCCGCCGGGTGCATGGATCGACATGGGCCTGGTGCTGTGGGTGATCATCGCCCTGGTCGCCGCGATGGTGATGGTCGTCATCTCCTGGTACAACCAGGTCGACTAGCCCGACCCCGGCTCGCTCGCACCGCGACAGACCTAGGTTTCTCATGTCCGGTGCTGGTCTCAGCGTGGCAGCCGGCCACATGAACCTCCAGCTCGGCCGCCCATTTCCGCGGATCGGGTGTAGCGTCTAATCCAGTTGAGGATGTCAACTTGTCCGGGATGAGTTTCGCCGTCCGCTGCGAAGCTTGAGGAGTGCCTCACTCTGAGCCGGATATTCCGGTACGTGTCGTCGTATGTGGCCACTTGGCGAACTGTCCGTCGCTGTTGGTAACGCCCTGATGATGCGGTCACCCACAAACCGGTTCTGACTGAGCAACTGGAGTTCAAATGTCCATATCCTGCGCCACCAAGTCGTCGCCCCCCGTCGTATTGGCGGACCTGGGCTTCGCATCCCGACCTGGGGAAGGGTCCCGCGCGACGTTGACCAGTTACCGGTTCAACGGTTCGATAGCCGTCATCAGCGCTCTCGGTGACATTGACGCCTCCAATGCCAACGCTCTGATGGAGTACACGGTGGGGCGCGCGGCGGCTTGTCGCGCAGTGGTTGTTGATCTGCGTGGTCTCACGTTCTTCGGGACAGAGGGCTTGGAGGCGCTCCAGAGGGTAGGAACCCACTGTGCGCAGACCGGTAGAGATTGGACTACCGTCCCCGGCGCTGCCGTGTTGCGGATGCTCCAAATCGGCGATCCGTCTTCGTTTGTGCCCGTCGCGCCGACTGTGGATGCGGCGCTGGCCTATGTATCACGACGGAGTGGCTGAATCTGCGTACCGGACGTCATGGAATGCGCTGTTGCCCAAAACTATTCGCCCGCGATCTGGCAAAGTTGCTCGGTCTGGTGCGAGGTGTAGAGTAGTAGGTGCTGGGTCTTTCAGCCAGTTCGGAGCGAGTCCGGCCGTCCGCCGCGGGATTCGATGAGCATTAGCTCGCGCCGTACATCACTTTCTCATTATCTCAGTCGAGATAGCATGCGTCCCTTGCTCTTTGTGCGGACGCACCCAGACATCTTCACAGAAATCAGGTAATCGCCATGATCGTACTCGGCATCATCCTCACCGTTCTTGGGCTCTTGCTGCCCTCCATCGCCCCGACTTTCGCCTTTGCTCATATCGTCTTCGTGATTGGGATCATCCTCCTTGTCGTTGGCCTGGTCCTTCTGCTCGTGGGTCGGATGGGACACGCTGTAGGCGGACGCCGACACTACTACTAACCCGTCGCACCACGCGCGGCACTCCTCAACTGCGGTTCGCAGCGGCATTGAATCAACTGGAATGATTTGAGCACCAGTCGTATTGAGCCGCAGGTTGCCGCGCGGGTGCAGTGCTTGAAACAGAGCACGAATAAGGAAAGAACGATGGCTATCTCAGATGTCTCGACTTTCGCGCATCTGACCGACGCGGACATTGACAGCCTTGCGGTCGAGCTCGATTCGATCCGCCAGGACATCGAAGATTCCCTGGGTGCGCGGGACGCGCGCTATATCCGCCGCACTATCGCTGCCCAGCGCGGGCTCGAGGTGGCCGGGCGGCTGATGCTGACTGCCAGCTCGAAGCGATCGGCCTGGTGGGCCGGCACGGTGACGCTGGGGGTGGCCAAGATCATCGAGAACATGGAGATCGGCCACAACGTCATGCACGGCCAGTGGGACTGGATGAACGATCCCGAGATTCACTCCTCGTCGTGGGAGTGGGATATGGGCGGGGCGTCCAAACACTGGCGGTTCACCCACAACTTCATGCACCACAAGTACACCAACATCTTGGGCATGGACCACGACGTCGGCTACGGCGTGCTGCGGGTTACCCGTGACCAAGGCTGGATCCCCCTTAACCTCGCCAACCTGCTCTTCAGCTCAATCCTTGCCTTCGGGTTCGAATGGGGAATCGGCCTGCAGCCTTTGGAGTTGGAGAAATTCTTGAAGGGACAGTCGGACCGAGCGGCGACCCTGGCGCGAATCCGCGAGTTCGGCGCGAAGGCCGGCCGGCAGCTGCTGAAGGATTACGTGGCTTATCCGGCGATCACGTCGCTGTCTCCGGGTGCCACCTATCGCTCGACGGCCACTGCCAACGCCATTGCCAACGTGATCCGCAATGTGTGGGCCAACGCGGTGATCTTCTGCGGCCACTTCCCTGATGGCGCAGAGAAATTCACCAAGACCGACATGGTCGGTGAAAGCAAGGGTCAGTGGTATCTGCGCCAGATGCTGGGCAGCGCCAATATCGACGGCAGTCGGGCCATGGACTTCATGACCGGCAATCTGTCCTACCAGATCGAGCACCACCTCTATCCCGATCTGCCGAGTAATCGGCTGGCCGAGATCTCGGTGCGGGTGCGCCAGGTCTGCGACAAGTACGACCTGCCGTACACCAGCGGGCCGTTCCTGGTGCAGTACGCCAAGACGTGGCGCACGATCGCGAAACTGTCGTTGCCGGACAAGTACCTGCGCGACACCGCCGACGACGCACCCGAGACCCGCAGCGAGCGGATGTTCGGAGTACTGGAACCGAGCTTCGAAGAGCTGGACCCCGTCGCCGGGCGTGGGCGGGGGTTGAAGACCGCGATCGCGACCGTGCGAGGTGGTACTTCATCAGTGCCAACAAGGCGGGCTCTCAATAGGTCACCCGCCCTCAACTTAGGTCAGTGGCCGGGGGCGCCCATCGCGATGTTGGTACCCGCCGACGCGACTGCCCACCCAACCGGCTCCGGTGCTTTGTCACGTCCAGCGAACCCGTGCCACCTCCCAAACAGCGGAATAGTGTTGGGGCCCTTCCGATTGCGCAGAAGGCACACCGAGTGACCTATTGTGTTGGCGCGATGTCGAACGAGGGCTTGATTCTGGCCTCGGACTCTCGCACAAACGCGGGTGTAGACAACTTCGCCAAGTTCTGCAAGATGACGGTTTTCGAGCGCCGCGGAGACCGCGTGCTGATCCTGCTGAGTTCGGGAAATCTGGCCGGAACCCAAGCTGTCGTCAGTGTGTTGAGGCAACGGTGCGCCGAAGGCGATGCGGTCACCAATCTCTTCGGCGCTCGGACCATGTTCGACGCCGTGCGCCTGGTTGCTGACGCGATGCGCGATATCGAGAAGCGCGATGCCAGCCACCTACAACAGAACAGCATTCGGTTCGATGCGTCCTTCATCGTCGGCGGACAGGTCCGCGGCGAGCCCATGCGTTTGTTCCGGATATACGCCGAGGGCAACTTCATCGAAGCAGGAATCGATACACCCTTCTTTCAGACCGGTGAAACCAAGTATGGAAAGCCGATCCTCGACCGTGTCCTCACTCAAGAGACTCCACTTGCGGATGCCACGAAATGTGTTCTGGTGTCTTTCGATTCGACGATGCGAAGCAATCTCTCGGTGGGTATGCCGATCGACTTGATCTGCTACGAACGAGACAGCCTCGAAGTGCGGTGGCGGCGCCGATTCGACGAGGGCGACCCATACTTCACGTCACTGAGCGACGAATGGGGCGACGGTGTGCGGAAAGTCTTTCGCCACCTCCCCGAACTGCGTTGGTGAGGTCGCTGTCACGATGGACACCTTCATCATCACGTGTGAGCATGGCGGCAACCGGATACCCGCACGCTATCGAAGTCTCTTCCGGGGACAACAGGCGCTGCTGGATTCCCACCGAGGATACGACCCCGGTGCGCTGGTTATGGCCAGGGCACTTGCCCGCAGCTGCGGGGCGCCACTGGTGGCTTCCACGGTGAGTCGCCTTCTTGTCGATCTCAATCGGTCGGTCGGTCACCAGCAGCTGTTCTCGGCAGTGACCCGCGACGCGTCGGACCAGACTCGGGCGCAGATCGTCGAAATCTATTACCGGCCCTATCGCTTGCACGTCGAGCGTCTCGTCACGCAGGCCGTGATGCGGGGCGACCGCGTGATCCATGTTTCGTCGCACAGCTTCACCGCAGAGCTTGATGGCAGTGTCCGCGACGCCGACGTGGGTCTGCTCTACGACCCCAGTCGGCCGGGGGAGAAAGCGCTCAGTGCCCGCTGGAAGCAATCTCTCGCGACATTGGCTCCCGAGCTTCGGGTGCGCCGCAATTATCCCTATGCCGGAAAGGGCGATGGGTTGACCACACATTTGCGGCGGCAGTTCACGCAAAGCGACTACGTCGGAATCGAATTGGAAGTAAATCAGGACATCGTCCGAGCCGCGGGCCGATGTTGGACGGCGTTACGGCACGTACTCGTCGATTCGCTGAACGCGGCGTGTGAAGGGTTAAGGTGACAACGGTGCGCATACGCGTCGGCTTCGAAATGATCTATGACTGTCCACAACCAACGCCAATCATCTTCAACCTCAACGTCCACTTCACGCGCGTGTCCGATTTAGTCGGCCGCGATCCCCTCGTGGTGCACCCACCCGTGCCGATGGCAGGTTATCGCGATGGCTTCGGCAACTGGTGCACGCGGATTGTTGCTCCCAAGGGGCGTACACACATCTCGGCCGACGCCCTGGTCAACGACACTGGGATTCCCGATCCCATTGTTCTTCGCGCTCAACAGATTCCGGTATCCGAATTACCCGAGGAGACTTTGGTCTTTCTGCTTGGCAGCCGATATTGCGAGACCGATCGCCTCTCCGAGGCGGCCTGGAATCTCTTCGGACAGACGCCGACTGGATGGGAGCGCGTTCAAGCAATCTGTACGTTTGTTCATCGGCACATCACGTTCGACTACGCTGATGCGCGCAATACCCGTACGGCGCTGGAAGCGTTCAACGACCGGGTCGGCGTCTGTCGGGATTTCACCCATCTCGCCGTTGCTCTCTGTCGCTGCATGAACATTCCGGCGCGCTACTGCACGGGGTACCTTGGTGATATCGGGGTGCCACCGGTGGACGAACCAATGGATTTCTCTGCCTGGTTCGAGGTTTTTCTCGACGGACAGTGGCATACCTTTGACGCACGCCACAATACGCCGCGCGTTGGAAGGGTGTTGATCGCGCGCGGGCGCGACGCCGCGGATGTGGCGCTCAGCAACTCTTTTGGTCCCGCCACGCTGGCGAGCTTCAAGGTGTGGACCGACGAGGTAAGCCCGTAGCCGGGCGTTAGCTCTCGGCCGGCTCTCCGTCCGCGGCGGCCGTCGTGGCTTCAGCTTCCTCCTCGACGCGCCGCCGGAATAGCCGGCGGCGCCTCTCGGGCGGTTCGTGCGATGTCATCTCCACGCCCTTGTACACGGCCAGATACACCGAGATCGTCGTGACGATGATGATCATCAGCACCGGACCCAGCACGATGCCCCAGAAGCCGAACATCGCGATGCCGGAGAACACCGCCAGCAGCATCAGTGCCGGATCCAGCCGGGCCTCGCGCGGCACCAGTATCGGCCGCAGGAAGTTGTCGACGTTCGTCACGCCGATGACGTGGAACAGCACGACGAACAGACCGCCACCGATGTTGCCGAAGAACATCATCCCGATGCCGAACGGGATGGTGACGATGCCGCTGCCCAACGGGATGACCGACAGCGCGGTCAGGAAGATCGCGAAGATGAAGAACCCTTGGTGGAAGCCGCCGATGTAGATCGACGCCGCGCCCAACACACCCTGAACCAGTGCGATGATGAACTGGCCCTTGACAGTTCCCTTCACCATCGCGCCCATCTTGGCCAGATAGAGGTCGGTGACCTCCTCGCCCAGCGGGTTGAGCCGGCGGATCAAGAGCAGCAGCTGCTCCTGGTTGGTCAGCAGTGAGATCAGCACATAGAGGAAGATGATCGCCGACGTGATCACGCCGATCACCCCGCCGGCGGCGCCTTGCAGCGCATGCAACAGCCAGCGGCCGAGATTCTGCGAGACGCTGATCATCGTGTCGCGCAGTGAATCTGTGGTGACCGAGAAGTGCCCGAACGGCAATTTGGCCAGCGCCTGGTTGACGTACGCCAGCGCATGGTTGCCCACCGTGGACATGTCCGCGGTCTCCACCCAGTCCGCCACGTGCACCACCATGTGCGAAATCTGAAGCACCGCAAGCGTCAACAGCGCGCCGACAGGGATGATGACGGTGGCCAGCGCAGCCAGCACAGTGCACGCTGCCGACAGCCCGGACCCGAACCGGCGCCGGCACCGGTTGTACAGCGGGGTGAACAGGTAGGCGACGATCGCCGCGATCACCACCAAGATGAAGTAGTGCCGAAGGAAATAGGCACCCAGTACCAGGGCGAGCAGCGTGATGATCGCCAGCGCGCGCTTCTGGGTCAGGGTGAATTCGGTCTTCACCGAACTACGGATTCATCAGCCGCGTCAGGTGCTCCTGAATGTTGGGGTAGCGCTTCAGGTGCGCCCCGCCATTGAGGTCGAGAATCTCCCCGGTCAGCCACGACGACTGCGGCGACACCAAGAACGCCACCGCGTCGGCGATGTCCTGCGGAGTCCCCGCCCGCCCCAGCGCAGTGTTCTCGACGTACTCGTCGACGACACCGGGAACCACCGCGGCACCCTCGGTCAGCGGTGTGTGCACGAAGCCCGGCGCGACAGCGTTGACCCGGATTCCGCGCGGCCCCAACTCCAGTGCCGCCACCTGCGTCAGCATCGACAACCCGGCCTTGGCCGCGCAGTAGGCGCTCATCCCGATCGCGGGCTGGCGCGCATTGAGCGATGTCAGCGACACCAGCGTGCCGCCCTCGCCGAGGCGGCGACCGGCATGCTTGATCACGATGAATGCGCCATTGAGGCACACGTCGACCACTGAGCGGAACTGCTCGGTGTCCAATTCGGTGATGATCCCGAATCCGCTGAACCCGGCGCAGTTCACGACCGTGTGCAGCGCACCTTCGCGAGCTACCACGTCGTCGAAAAGCGTTGCCACCGTTGCCTCGTCGGTGACCTCCACCGCCGCCCAGGTGTGCGGCTCGCCCAGCGCCGCCGCGCGTTCCTTGGCCAGCTCGGTGTTGCGGTCGGCGATCGTCACCCGTGCGCCCTGGGCCGCCAGCGTCTGCGCTGTCGCCCAGCCGATACCGGAGGCGCCCCCGATGATCACAGCCACCTGTGCGGTCATGACACCTTCCCGTCGTTCTCTGGGGCACCCCATTTGTTCCGAACCGCTTCCCAGGGATTGCCGTACCCGGGCGGCTTGCCGTAGTACGGCGACTGCCGCTTGAGGTACTCGCGGGCCACCGGCGCGATCACCCGGAACACGTAGCGCTTCCAGCCGACCTTGTTCGCGGTCTCGGTGAGCATGTCCGGCCACGAGTAGTGCTGATGTTTGAGCACTTCCTGGGCGGTCGCCGAGTCCATCCAGTCGGTGGCGAACCAGCCGCCGTCATCGCTCGGGTCGCCCTTGCGTCCCGGCGGCAGCGCCCCGACCAGGCCCATCGCCGCGGAGGTGGACTGCCCGATATCGCCCTGGCGCAGCCGGTGGCTGTCATCGCCGCCGATCAGCAGCGTCCGACCCAGTACATCGGCGGTGGTGGCCGCGGCGAACGCGAACGCGACATCGCGGACGTCGACGGTCTGCAGCCGGCCGTCGGTGGGCAGCACGCCTTCGAAGAAGATCAGGTTGGGGTCCATGCCGAGGTTGGGTTCGGTGGTCAACACTCCGCCCAGTCGCAGGATCACCCAGCCCAGGCTGGACGCCCGAACGATGCCTTCGGCCTCGACCTTGTGCTTGCCGTAGTTGTCGAATGGATTCACCGGAGTCTCCGCGGTGAGTACATCGGTGATCCGGTACGGGTTGCGCGGTCCGTACACGGCGATGCTCGACGCCTGCACCAGCCGCGGCGGGTTGGCATGCGCCTCAGCAGCTTTCACCAGATTCTCGGTCGCGCCCACATTCACCTTGTAGGCGAGCGCCGGTTTGGCGTAGCACAGCGGCGGGATCACCGCAGCCAGGTGGATGACGGCGGCGGGGGAGACCTCACCCAGCAGCTCCTCGACCGCGGCCGGGTCGGTGAGATCCGCCCAGCGCACCCCCACACCCGGGGGCAGATCGGCGGCAGCCTTGCGAGTCGCGTCGGTATCGAGATCGGTGGCGACCACGTGGCGGCCGGTGGATGCCAGCTGTTTGACCGTGGCACTCCCGACCAACCCGAACGCGCCGGTTACCAGCACAGCGTCGGACATGAGCTCCCTTCCTGTGTAGAACGCGTTCTAGTGAAGCACGGGCAGGGCAGCGGCCCTACCTCTTCACGCAGCGGAAGCCGATGTGACTCATCCCGGTGTCGACCATCTGCGGCCGGCGTGCTGCGGGGCGGTAGCGCATGCAGTAGCTGTCCGCGCACAGGAACGATCCACCCTTGATGACCTTCCGCGGGACCGTGAACTGTGGCTGCGCCGGATCGTAGCTGCCTGCCTCGCAGCACGGATCGCCCTCGCGAGTGTCGGCGTACCAGTCGGATGTCCACTCCCACACGTTGCCGGCCATGTCGAACAACCCGTACCCGTTCGGCGGGAAAGTGCCGACGTCGGTGGTGCGCCCGTAACCGGGTGCGGGCCGCCAGGGGAACTCGCCGTGCCAATAGTTGGCCAGTTTTTCGCCGGGCTGCTCGGGTTGATCTCCCCACGTGTAGGCGACCTGATCCAAGCCGCCGCGCGCCGCGGCCTCCCACTCGGCTTCGGTGGGTAGCGCCATCCCTGCCCAGTCCGCGTAGGCCGCGGCGTCGTCGTAGGCGACGTGCACGACCGGGTGGTCGGCGCGTTTGGCGATCGACGAGCCGGGACCTAGCGGGTGGCGCCACGTGGCGCCGGGTGTCCAGGTCCACCACTGGCTGAGGTGACGCAGATCTACCGGCCCGCTGGTGCGGCGGAACACCATCGACCCCGGTTGCAGGTTGACCGCAGGTGCGCCGGGGTAGTCCTCGGGGTTCACCGGCCGCTCGGCGACCGTGAGATACCCGGTGGCTGAAACGAATTCGGTGAAGTCGGCGTTGGTAACCTGACGCGCTCGAATCCAGAAGCCGTCGACGGTGACCGGGCGAACCGGCGCTTCCTCGGCGTAGTGCCGGTCGGATCCCATTACGGCGGTCTGCCCGGGGATCCAGACCAGCGCGGGGTCAGTCACTGAAGACGGCTCTCCATTCGTCGCGCATGCTGGCCTGTGCCCAGCCGTGCGTCTCGGCGAGGTCCAGTGCCCGTTCCGCGCCTGCGGTGTAAGCGAATTCGCGCTCGGCGTCGTCGTGGTGGACCAGCAGCGCCAACGACGGGCCCGGGCCGGCCGTGGCGTATTGCAGCATCTCGATATCGCCGTTGGAGTTTCCCGCGGCGAGGAGCGGCCGGCGGCCCACCCGCCCCCAGATACGGACCGGCTTGATCGGGCCGTCGTTGAGGAATTCCGGTTGCGCCGTGGTCAGCAGTTCGCCGTTCTGGAAGATCAGCCCGACCGAACTGCCGATCACCCGCTCCGGGGGGATTCCGTACATGGTTGTGGTGATGGGCCGCATGAAGTCCCGGCCGCCGCCGGACACGATGTAATTGGTGAAGCCGAAAGACTCGAGGTACCGCAGCAATTCGACCATGGGGGCATACCCGCAAGCGGTGTAAGCGCGGCCCAGCGTCGGGTGCTTCGCCTCGGCGAAGAACGCATTGACCCGCGCTGCGTGCTCATCGGTGGTGATCGTAGCGTTGGCCGAAAGAACCCCACCGGCAAGCAGTTTCAGGGCCGAGTCGTCACCGTTGTAGTGCTTGGTGACGGCGTCGCCGAACCATGCCAGATCGCCGGCCGCCGCCGCGGTGTAGGGCTGGTTCGAGGCCAATGAAGGGTCGGCCGCCGCTTGTTCGGCCAGGCGGCGCACCAGGAAGTCGAGCTGGATGTATGCCGGCTTCTCACACCACAACGTGCCGTCGTTATCGAATACGGCGACGCGTTCCTCGGGCGCGACAGCAGCCGCCGCGCGCTCAGTGAATTCGACGAGCGCCGACTTCGTTGGCCCGTCGGCCCAGGACTCCAGCATCTAGTCAGCCGCGAGGAAATCGTTCAGCTTCTTGACGATCTGGTCGATGCTGAAGCTGGCCGGCTCGTGTCGGGGCGGGAACTCCTTGAACGTGTCGAGAAACATCGACGCCATCGCCGTCGCGTAGAACACGAAGAAGTCCCTGCGCAGAAACCACTCGTAGTACGTGTTCGACGTGATGTCGGCGTACTCGAACGGATCGGTGCGCAGGTTGAACAGCTTCGGTACGCGCAGCTCGGTGAACGGCTCGGCCCACGTGCGCAGCGTGCCCTGGCAGCGTTGCTCGGCGAAGACGATCTTCCAGTTCTCGAACCGCATCGCGACCATCTGAGCGTCGTCGTTGAAATAGAAGAAGCCACGACGCGGGCTGTTCTCAACCTCGCCCATCAGATAGGGCAGCAGATTGAAACCGTCGATGTGGACCTTGTATTCGATATCACCGATCCGATAGCCCTTTTTCAGCTTGTCGCTGACATCGGGGTCACCCGCCGCGGCGACGAGTGTCGGGAGCCAGTCGTGATGCTGGATGATGTCGTTGGAGACGCTGCCCGCCTTGATCTTTCCGGGCCAGCGGATCATCTCGGGAACCCGGTAGGCGCCCTCCCAGTTGGTGTTCTTCTCGCTGCGGAACGGGGTGGTGCCGGCGTCGGGCCACGAATTGCGGTGTGGACCATTGTCGGTGGAGTAGATGACGATGGTGTCTTCGGCGATGCCGAGTTCGTCGAGCACGTCGAGCACGGTGCCGACGTTCTTGTCGTGGTCGATCATCGCGTCGTGGTACTCCGACTGCCACAGCCCGGCCTGGCCCTTGCTGCCGGGTTTGAGATGGGTGTACAGGTGCATGTGGGTGAAGTTGCACCAGACGAAAAAGGGGTTGCCCGCGTCGTGCTGACGACGGATGTATTCGACGGTGCGATCGGCGATGTCGTCGTCGATGGTCTCCATGCGCTTGGCCGTCAACGGCCCGGTGTCCACGATGGTCTGCCTGCCGACCGGCCCGAACTTGGGATCGTCGGGTTCAGTTGAGACCTCGTCGATGGCCTTGCAGTCGAGCACCCCACGCGGCAACGCCAGGTCGTACAGGCGGGGGAACTGGTCTTTGTGCGGATAGTCGAACTGCTCGGGCTCCTCCTCGGCGTTGAGGTGGTACAAGTTGCCGTAGAACTCGTCGAATCCGTGCACCGTCGGCAGGTACTTGTTGCGATCGCCGAAGTGGTTCTTGCCGAATTGGCCAGTGGCATAGCCCAGCGGTTTGAGAAGTTCGGCGATCGTCGGGTCCTCGGCGACCCAGCCGATGTCGACGCCGGGAACCCCGACCTTGCTCATCCCGGTTCGGTACACACTTTGGCCGCTGATGAAGGCCGCGCGCCCCGCGGTGCAACTCTGCTCGCCGTAGGAGTCGGTGAAGCGCATCCCCTCCGCGGCGATCCGGTCGATGTTGGGCGTGCGGTAACCCATCATGCCGTCGCTGTAGCAGCTGAGGTTGGAGATGCCGATGTCATCGCCCCATATGACCAGGATGTTGGGCTTGTCTGCTGGCATGGTGTCGACGTTAGGCGTACCCGAGGCGCAATTGCGACATCTCATCAACAATTCACGAAGCTTGACTTCGCTACGCTCGGGACCATGCGGAGCCAAAGCGGTCTGGTGGTGGCGGCCCTGTTGACCGCAGCGGTTGCGGGCTGCAGCGCCCACGATTCACAGCCGGCAGCGAGCGCGCAGAGTGGTGCGGTGCTGCTCAACGACGTCTCAGTCGCTACGGTGATGGACGCCATCACGAAGGCGAAATTGCCCGCGGCCAATCCGCGTGATGCGACGGCGTCCAAATGCCCGGAGGCGGGCTGCGTCGAGGCGACCGAGACCGACACGGTGTCGATCCTGAAATTCCCGAGCACCGGACGCGCGGAGCTCTACGCCGCCGCGGTGCGCGACATGCTGCAGGTCGAGGACATCGTCGTGCTGTTCGGCCCCACCGTGACAAGCGAGCAGAAGACCGCCTACGGCGTGGCCATCAAGAACGCGATGATGACACTGCCCGCGCCATAGATAGCAGTCGTCTCCGATGGACCTGCCGCGTTAGCTCTTCATCTCAGCGTAGAGCTGGGTGTAGTACGGCAGGCATTCTTTGAGCGCTTGCTCCGTGGTATAGAGCGGCTGGTAGCCGAGGTCGCGCCGAGCCTTGGCTATGGAGAAGTAGTTGTCGATCGACACCCGTTCCACCGCAAGCGGTTCCAGCGGCGGCCGGGGCAGCCCGAATTTGAAGTGCAACCACTGCCAGCCGGTCAGCAGCGCATGGACCAGCCCACCGGGGATCCAGAACGTCGGCCACTTCTCGCCGCAGGCCTCGACCACCGGGCGGGAGAAGTCGAACATATTGATCGGCTCGCCGTCGTTGATGAAATAGGCCTGGCCGGGCGCGGTGCCACCGGGCACCAAATGCTCTGCGGCAAGGATGAATCCGTGCACCAAGTTGTGCACGTAGGAGTTGTCGAGCTTGGCGTCTTTGTTGCCGACCAGGACTTTGACGTGTCCGGCGATCACACTTTCGAACAGCTTGCGGAACATGGTCTGGTCGCCGCGGCCCCAGATACCGCTGGGGCGGATCGAACAGGTCAGCAGCCCGCCCGTGCCGTTCGCGCTGAGCACGAACTTCTCGGCGACCACCTTGGTCTCGGTGTAGAGGTCGTTGAACCGCGCTGTGTAGGGCAGGGTCTCGTCGCCGTTCACGATCTGCTGGCCGCCCATGACCACGCTGTTGGATGCGGTGTAGACGAATCGCTTGACGCCGGCGGTCTGCGCGGCGTGCACCAGGTTCTTGGTGCCGCCGACGTTGACGTCGAAGCTTCGCTTGCGGTACTCGTCGGTGACCGACCCCCCACCCATCAGGTCGATGATCGCGGCGGTGTGGAAGACAGTGTCGATCCCCTCGACCGCGGCGGCGACGGTGGCGGTGTCGCAGATGTCGCCCTGGAGCACCTCGAGCCGCTCATGAGCTGGCAACTGGGATACGGCACGGTCGAAGGCGCGGACGAAGTGTCCACGTTCGAGCAGTTCGCTCACCAGGTTGGCGCCGACGAACCCGGCGCCGCCGGTCACGAGGACACGGCCGAGGTCCGTCGTCAGCGTGGCATCACTCATGGCCGAGAGAATAACTGAAACACGTTCCAGTTCTCCAATACCGCAGGTTATCGACCTGCCCGAATCAGTCCTCGTCCTCGTCGCGAGACGCCAGCGCTTCCTCGACGCGCTTGCGCGCTCCGGCTAAGTGCTCTTCGCATCGTCGCGCCAGCTCCTCGCCTCGCTCCCACATCTTCAGCGACGAATCAAGATCGAGTCCGCCTTGCTCGAGCACGCGAACCACCTCGATCAGCTCGTCCCGGCAATCTTCGTAGCCAAGCTGACTAATGGGCTTCGTTTCTTGTGACTCGCTCATGCGGCTCCATCCGTCAGGCCGGTACTGGTGGCGCCGATCGCGCCGTCGCCGACGCGGATCCGCAGCCGGGTGCCTGCCGGTGCGTCGACGGTCGTTCGAAGAATCTCACCGGTCGCGGTCTGCACTACGGCGTAGCCGCGTGCCAGCGTGGCCGCGGGCCCCAGCGTCGCCAGGCGTGCCGCCAGGTGACCGATGCGCTCGGATTCGGCGCTGACCAGGCGGTTGATGTCGCGGCGCACCGCGGCGCGGGCGCGCTCGATTTCCTCGGTGCGCTGAGTCAAGGCGCGCAGGGGGTCGGCCAGCACCGGGCGGCTGCGCAGATGGGTCAGGGTGCGCTGCTCGCGGCCGACCCAGTTGCGCAGCGCCTGGGCGCTGCGCTGCCGCAATTCCTTGACCAGAGCCAGCTCGGCGACGGCGTCGGGCACCACTTTTTTGGCGGCATCGGTGGGGGTGGCCGCACGCACGTCGGCAACCAGGTCGCACAGCGGGTTGTCGGGCTCGTGGCCCACCGCGCTGACCACCGGAGTGGTGCAGGCGGCGATCGCGCGGCACAACGTCTCGTCGGAGAACGGCAGCAGGTCCTCCACGCTGCCGCCGCCGCGGGCGATCACGATGACGTCGACCTCGGGATCGGAATCGAGCGCCGCTAAAGCTTCCACGATCTGCGCCACCGCGTTGACCCCCTGCACGGCGGTGTTGCGGATCGCGAAGCGCACCGCCGGCCAGCGGGCGGCGGCCACCGTCGTCACGTCGTGCTCGGCCGCACTGGCCCGCCCGGTGATCAGCCCGACGGTCGACGGCAGGAACGGTAGGGGGCGCTTCAGGCGCGGGTCGAACAGGCCCTCGGCCTCCAGCAGTTTGCGCAGCCGCTCGATGCGGGCCAGCAGTTCGCCGACGCCGACCGCGCGAATATCACTGACCCGCAAGGAAAATGAGCCGCGCACGGTGTAGAACGTCGGCTTGCCGCAGACCACCACCTGGGTGCCCTCGGTGAGCTTCACCGGCGCCGCCAGCACCAGATCACGCGGGCAGCTGATGTCCAAGGACATGTTGGCCGCCGGATCCCGGAGCACCATGAACGCCGTCGAGTTGCGCACGTTGATCTGGGTCAGCTGACCCTCCACCCACACCGGGCCCAGCTTGTCGATCCAGCCGGCCACGCGGATGGCCACCGCGCGGACCGGGTACGGGTTTTCCGCCGAGCTGCCCTGGGTCACTTGGCGGACGCGCGGGTGATCCTGTTGGCCAGCAGAGTCTGGAACGGTGCGCGGGCCTTGGACGCTTCCTCGTAGGCGAGCAGCTCCTCGAGGTCGGCGACGCTCAGCGACGTCAGGCGTGCGCGCAGCTGGGCCAGCGTCAGCGACTCGTAGTCGAGTTCCTCGACGATGGCCGGCGCGCTGGTCTCCGTTGTCGCCGCCGTCGTCCCCTGAGCCTTGGTGTCGACGCCGTCGGTCACCGTGTACAGGGCGAAGCGGCCTTCGGTGAGCCGCTCCCCGTCAAGCACCGGCCCGTCGCCGTCGTCGCCGGAGAAGTCTTCGTCGAACGTCGCCCATTCGGGCTGTTCGTCCTTCGGCGGGAAGATGTTCTCCAGCGCGGAGTCACCCTTGATCACCAGGTCGGCGAGGTCTTGCTGCACCTTCATCACGATGTGCGCAATGTTGCTTGCCACCGTCATCGGGTACATCAGGATGGTTTGGGGCAGCTTGCGGGTTTCCTCCAGCGCGGTCACGGCCGCGCCGACCAGCAGGCGAACCCCATATGGTGCTGTTGCCATGGCCCACAGCCTACGGCTGGCCCCGCCAGCGTGCGGGAACGTACCCTGGAAACCATGCCGCCTACCGTCAACATGGGGATCCCCGGTGCCGCGAGCTCGGTGGGCGGGGGTGCGTTCGGAGGGCAGGACCGAAGCGACCCGGGAAGTGGCGGTAGGAAGCGGGTGCTGCTGGCCGAACCCCGGGGCTACTGCGCCGGGGTGGACCGCGCCGTCGAGACCGTCGAGCGCGCGCTGGAAAAGCATGGTGCCCCGGTCTACGTGCGGCACGAGATCGTGCACAACCGCTACGTGGTGGACACCCTGGCCAAGGCCGGGGCGGTGTTCGTCGAGCGGACCGACGAGGTGCCCGAGGGCGCCATCGTGGTGTTCTCGGCCCACGGCGTCGCGCCGACGGTTCATGTCGAAGCCGCCGCGCGCAACTTGAAGACCATCGATGCCACCTGCCCGCTGGTCACCAAGGTCCACAACGAGGCCAAGCGATTCGCCCGCGACGATTACGACATCCTGCTGGTCGGCCACGAAGGCCACGAAGAGGTCGTCGGCACCGCGGGGGAGGCACCCGATCACGTGCAGGTCGTCGACAATCCGGACGCCGTGGACAAGGTCACCGTGCGCGACCCGAACAAGGTCATCTGGCTGTCCCAGACCACGCTGAGCGTCGACGAGACCATGGAGACGGTGCGCCGGCTGCGGGAGAAGTTCCCGACGCTGCAGGACCCGCCCAGCGACGACATCTGCTACGCCACCCAGAACCGGCAGGGCGCGGTCAAGGCGATGGCACCGGAGTGCGATCTGGTGATCGTCGTCGGGTCACGCAACTCGTCGAACTCGGTGCGCCTCGTCGAGGTGGCGCTGAATGCCGGCTCGGACGCGGCCAAGCTGGTGGATTACGCCGACGACATCGACCCGGCCTGGCTGTCCGGGGTCACCACGGTCGGAGTCACCTCAGGCGCTTCGGTGCCCGAGATCTTGGTGCGCGGCGTGCTGGACCGGTTGGCCGAGTACGGCTACGGCACTGTGCAGCCGGTCACGACGGCCAACGAGACGCTGGTGTTCGCGTTGCCCCGAGAAATCCGCCCGGCCCGCACGTAGAGGCGTTTCAGCGGTCGGAACGCCAGGACTCGGCGTCCCACTCACTCGAGCTCCGGGACCGCGGCTGCTTGGCCTGATCGTCGCCGTCGCCGTCGCCGCGATACCGCACCCGCGACACCGGGTGGCGAGAACCGCTGTCCCCGTTGGCCCGGCCGGGCTGGCGCTGCCGAGGCGGCGGCTCATAGGACGGATACGGCTCGTAGGACGGGTAGGGCTCGTACGGCTCGAACCGGCTGCCGCGCTGCGGCGGCGCGCCGTAGGGGTCCCGACGTTCGCGGGGCAGCCGAGGTTCACGCGGTTCACGCGGTTCACGCGGTTCGCGGGGTTCACGCCGGGATGGCGGAGGGATGCGGCCACTGGGGTCGCGCGGCTGGCGCCGGCGGCGCGGGGCATCGCTGAAGTCGGGATTGTCATCGGTAACCGGGCGGCGCCTGCTCGACGGCGCACGGCGGGGACGTTCGGGTGCCTCGGTGATGTCCTCCAGCGGGGGACGGGCGTGCCGGGAGCGGGTCGGCGCGGGGCGCTTGGCGGGCCGATCCGACCGGGCCCGCTTCTTCGCGGTGGCAGGCCGGTCGATGCCGTGCTTCGGCGGTTCTTCGTCCGCGTCGGCGACTGCACCGCGCTGGAAGACCGAGCCGAGCTTGACCGCCAGCCCGGCGAACATGCTGGGCGCCGCCGCGGCCTCGTCGTCGGCGTCGGGGGCGGCTGCGGCCGACGAGCGCGTCGACATCGCGAAGTACCAGCGCACCAATCCGATGAGCAACACACCCGCCGCGGTGAACAGCATCAGCGGGAAGCGCTCGATCAGCGGGTAGCCGCAGTTGATCAGGGTGTCCTTGATGCCGGTGAACGAGGCGCCGTGAAAAATGAAGTAGGCGCCGGGCACCGTGACGAACAGGATCAGCGGAGGCTGGATGACGGCAGTGAAGATGCTCGACTGCCGCACCGCCAGCACGGCAGCCAGACACCCGACTGCATACAGGGCCGCGAACACGTTGCCGAGTTCCTTGTTGCCCGATCCGGCGTCGAACGCGAACCCAATTGTGGTGGCGATCACAGCAATCAGGACGGCACCCCACCAGGGCACGCCGGAGAGATTCGGATGCGCCGAGCGATTCGCGGCCGCCACCGACGACCTGGCTCGCTGTGCTGACACACGTAGACCGTACCGTTTCCGGCTGAATGTGGACCGTCGGCGGGGCCGTGAGACGAGGGGTCCGCGGCGGCTTTCTCCTAGACTGTCCTCTCTGTGAGCCTGAGCCTGGGAATCGTCGGTCTGCCCAACGTGGGGAAATCCACGCTGTTTAATGCGCTGACCCGCAATAACGTGTTGGCGGCCAACTATCCGTTCGCCACGATCGAGCCGAATGAGGGCGTGGTTCCGCTGCCCGATCCACGGCTGGCAAAGCTGGCTGAGATCTTCAGCTCGGAGCGGATTCTGCCCGCGCCGGTGACGTTCGTCGATATCGCCGGCATCGTGAAGGGCGCCTCCGAGGGCGCGGGCCTGGGCAACAAGTTCCTGGCGAACATCCGCGAGTGCGACGCCATCTGTCAGGTGGTGCGCGTCTTCGCCGACGACGACGTGGTGCACGTCGACGGCAAGGTGGACCCGAAGTCCGATATCGAGGTCATCGATACCGAGCTGATCCTGGCCGACATGCAGACCCTCGAAAAGGCGGTGCCCCGGCTGGAGAAGGAAGCCCGCAACAACAAGGACCGCAAGCCTGTCTACGAGGCGGCAGTGGCCGCCCAGCAGGTGCTCAACGAGGGCACGACGCTGTTCGCCGCGGGCAAGAAGGTGGACTCGGCGCTGCTGCGTGAGCTGAACCTGTTGACCACCAAGCCGTTTCTGTACGTGTTCAACTGCGACGAGTCGATCCTCACCGACCCCGAGCGGGTGGCGGCGCTGCGCGAGATGGTCGCACCGGCCGACGCGGTGTTCCTGGATGCCAAGATCGAGGCGGAGCTCCAGGAGCTCGACGACGAGTCGGCGGCAGAGTTGCTGGAGTCGATCGGGCAGACCGAACGCGGGCTGGATGCGTTGGCGCGAGCCGGTTTTCACACGTTGAAACTGCAGACGTATCTGACCGCCGGGCCAAAAGAAGCTCGCGCATGGGTGATTCACCAGGGTGACACCGCACCTAAGGCGGCCGGCGTGATCCACACCGACTTCGAAAAGGGCTTCATCAAAGCCGAAGTGGTGTCCTACCAAGACTTGGTGGACGCCGGCACGATGGCCGCGGCGAAGGCTGCGGGCAAGGTGCGGATGGAAGGCAAGGACTACGTGATGGCAGACGGTGACGTGGTGGAGTTTCGCTTCAACGTGTGAACGCCGTCTCGGCAGCGATCACCCCGGGGGTGGCGGCGGAGCTAGGGGATGGGGGTCAGGACGACCACCGGTATCGAACGGCTCGTTCGTTGTTGATAATCGGTGAAGTACGGATACATCGCCACCAGCTTCTCCCATAGCCGGGGTCGCTCCTCGGTCGTGGCCACCGTGGCTCGAACACGCGTTGTCGTCTCGCTGACTCGCGCGACCGCCTCGGGGTTGGCCTGAAGATTCAGCCACCACGTCGGATCCGTGTCGCTGCCCGAATAGGCCGCGGCGATGACGAACCGATCGCCATCTTCGATGTAGATGACCGGTACCGTGCGCGGCTTGCCGCTCTTTCGTCCCGTGACGGTCAGCAGCATCGTCGGATACTTCGAACTCTGGGCGCGGCCCTTGGTCAGCCGGTAGGCCCACGCGTGCATGGTGCTGAATGCGCGAGTCACCGGACGCATCGCGGGGCGTTTCAGGACATTTCCGACCGCCAGGAAGGCCTTTCCACTCCGGGTGTACTCCACCGCTTACTCCTCCAAACCCTCGATTCCAAACCCTCGATCTCGACGCCCGCCGCCATGATCATCGCGCTAATCCCGTGCGATCGCACCCACAACCAGTGGGCATAGCCGACGGATGGTGCAGTTCCGGCTCAGGTGTAGTCGATTCCGGTGAACGTCGGAAAATCGCGCGATCTGCAAAGCCGCTGCGGGGTCAACTGGAGGGCCGATACTCGGCGCGACGGGTGAATTCCGGGTGATCTATCAGATCCTCGATGACCGAGTCGTGGTGCGCGTCATCCACATCGCGCATCGTCGTGACGTTTATCGATGACCGAATTCGGTCGAGTTCCGGTTCGGATCAACGTCTACAAGCAAGGGGTAGGCTGCGAACAGCCCGGCGGGGGAGCAGTCTTATGAATGTATCCGGCGACCGTCGCTGCGTGGTCTAACCTTTGCTTGGTTTCGCCAGCTTGCTTCGTCAACACGTCTCTCTAAGGAGTTGTCGTTGATCGTCGAGGTACTAAATCCAGCTCTCAGCAACGCCGCCATACAGATGGCTCTCAAAGCGGCCTACCAGAAGGTGGCCAAAAGTAGACATGAGGCCGATTCGGCCGACGTCGTAGTTGATTCGGGCAACGTCGTAGTTCAACCCCTTCCCGCCGAACTGCGCCTAGAGGGGGGAACGCCGGGTGTCGCTGTTTCCGGGGAGGCGATCGACAACAGGGTTAATGCGGTGCTCGCCGATGTTCGGGACGCCCAGCTTGCCCTTTATGCCCGAACGCAATACGCGTTCTACGCGGTCTTTCAAGCTCTCGTCCTTGTGCTCGCATGTGCGGCGGTCGTCGCCCTCGTAGTCTGCATAATCCGGTTGTCGGCAGGTGATCACGCTGCCGTCGAGCTTGTCGCAGATATCGGGATCGGTGTGAGTTCGCTCGTGACGGGCGGGGCCGCGACGTTCATCCAAACGCAGGCGTCAGCGGCCAAGGACCGATACCTGGAGGCGCTCAAACTGCTTCAGGCCTGATCCTGAGACAGCGGGATCGGCTCCGCGTCGAGTTCCGGTTCAACGTGTAGTCGGCTCTGCACTATTGGGTTCCGTGCACAGCGCCCACACTCGTCCAGATGCCGAAGTAGACACAGCAGGCTGCTGCGGTCCTGTTCAATCTATCGACATGATCGATATCGAGCTCTCCTGTGGCCTGCCTCCCGGACCTGATTTCGCCGACCTGGCGGTATTGGCGGAGGAGTTGGGATACGCGAGAGTGTGGATATTCGATTCTGCGCCGCTATGGGAGGACCCATTCGTCCACCTTGCGCTAGCAGCTCGCCGCACGACGCGAATCGGTTTGGCTACCGCGGTGCTCATACCGTCTCAGCGTTCGGTGATGACAATGGCGTCAGGTATCGCGACCATCGCTCGAATCTCCGGTAATCGATTTCGCGCGTGCTTCGGCACCGGCGCGACGGCTCGCTGGACACTGGGCCAGTCTCCGATGACGCTAGGGGCGCTGTTGGACTATGTCGGCTCCCTGCGGCGCGTGCTGGCTGGAGAGACAGTCGTCATCGATGGCAAACCTGTGCGGATGCTGCACTGGCCGGGCACGACGGCGGCTCGGCCGGTACGGGTTCCGTTGTGGCTCAGCGTCACGGGTCCACGCGGCAATGAGAGGGCGCACGAAGTGGCAGATGGGATCATCGGGCCGCCGCATCCAACGTTGCCTGCCGCGACCATGATGGCTGGCACGGTCCTCGACGTCGATGAGAACCCACGCTCCGACCGGGCGCTCCACGCCGTTGGGCCATGGGGCGTAATCCCGTGGCACATCGCCTACACCATCGGCGGTGCAGCGGCAGTCGACGTTTTGCCTGGTGGAGCGGCCTGGCGCAACTCACTTGAGGCGCTCGCGCCCGAGGAGGAGCGTCATCTGCTGACTTTTGAAGGGCACGTCACGCACCTTTCCCAGCGTGATGTCCCGCTGCTCCAACACCTTGATGTTGAAAGTCGAACCTCAGAGGCGTTGACGATGAGTATCGGTGACCCGACGTTGATCATCGAGCGGCTTACCCGACTCGCGGAGGCGGGCTACCAGGAGGTGATGTACACCCCCTCGGGCCCCGATGTCGCCCGGGAACTCACGGCTTTTGCGCGGATCGGCAGCTAGCGCCAGTCGGCGTGGTTAACCCTCGCCAGGCGGCAGCGTCACTTTGTCCGCGCCGATTGTGACGATGAGCCTGGTTTCGTTGGGGTTGCCGCTGAAATTGGGGTACGGGATGCCGAGGTATTTCTGCGAGATGGCATCGATGCTTTCGCGTCCACCTTCGGTGGTTGTGGAAATAACTCGCCCGCGCACCGCGTAGAACCGCGAGACATCCTCACCGTCAACAATATTGATGGCGACTCGCGGATCTCGCTCCAGGTTTCTCGCCTTCTGCATCCCCTCCACGATGTTGAGGACGATGTTCTCACCGTCGGTGTCGACCCACGTTTGCGTCAGCTGGGGCGAGCCGTCGGGCATAAGAGTGGCAACGAAGCACGGGCTGGCCTTGCGGAGAAGACCGATGAGACCTTCGGGCAGGGGCTTGGGCATGAACTGTCCCTTCATCACAACCACGTTGTAGCCGCTGGCGCCGCGCGTGTCCAGCATCGCGCTGACGGGATCGGACCCGCCCCGCCTAGTAGACCGGATTCGGTACTCACCAGGCGGATCATGCCAGCAGAATGCAGTCATGCGAGTCAAACGCATCACAACCAACCTGTCCGTTCCAGACATCCAGGCGGCCAAGGGTTTCTACACGGGCTTCCTGGGGCTGACCGACGAGGAGTTCAACCTCGGCTGGGTGGCCCGGTACACCGATCCTGACACCGGAGCGCACGTTCAGCTGGTCACGAAGGACTCGACGGCACCCGAGGACTCGGTCATCTCCGTCCACACCGACGACGTCGAGGCCGCCTACACAGAAGCCATGGAAAGCGGCTATGAGATCGTTCACCCGCTCACGACGGAACCCTGGGGCGTCCGCCGGTTCTTCGTTCGTGCGCCCGACGGCACGATCATCAACGTCGTCGCTCACCACGACTGAGGCGTAATCGCCCGATGAGCAAGGCTCCAAGTCGGAAGGCTCGGAGAAGCACGGCTTCGCCGCCGCCTCCGAGGCGTTCGATATGTTCGGTTCGATCCCCAAGATCAAGATGGTCACGGTGCAGGTCAACGGCAACGAGATGGCGTGGGCGTGGGCGAACCACTTCGGCACTGAACCCAACATCCAAATGGCCTACAGCATCGAGACATTCGCGTGGGACGACGACGGCAACCTGTTGATCAAGACGTACTACCCGATGCCCGAGTCCGTTGACTCCGAGAGCGACCCCTACGCGCACCTGCTGGGCCAGTAATTCGCTACTGAGTTCGACGCACCAGGTTGAAGGTCCGCTCCAGGCGCCGGGTCGTCAGATCCGTCGCGAAGTCGTCGGGTTCATCCTGGTCGTGGACGGCCGCTGCGTGGGTGCAGGCCATGATTGCCGACCACACGGTCACGGCCTTGACTATCTGCGGGTCGTCGTCGGCGACGCCCCGTTGATTGGCTAAACCTCGGGTCAACGCTTGTTTGCGATGAGCCGAGACGGCTTGCGCTACAGCTGAATTGGTAGCAATCACCCTGCCCATGCGATGCATTCGAAGTAGCGGCACAGGTCCGTACCCTGCGATGACCCGGTTTACCGTCCGTTGGTGAGCGGCCCGCAGGTCTTCCACAAGGTCTTCCCCCTGCGCTTTGGCCAGTTCTTCGAAGACGCCGGCGAAGATGGCGTCGGCGACGGCGAAGATGAAGGATTCGTTGTGCGGGAACTCGGCGGCGAGCAAACCGGGCTGAAGGTGATGCACAGCCGCGATGTCGTCCAGGGTCGTCGCGTTGTATCCCTGGTTGATGAAGAGCTCGAGTGCGGTGTCGACGATGACGTCGCGGTCTGCTTCGCCCATTGCTTCGTGCCCCCGGTTTCCTTCGCCCGTCCCCCCAGACTGCGCAGTAATTATTATTAAAGCCGTCAATTACCGAAAAGTCGCGGTTTCTGCCAGCACAGGCGCCGGAGGTGCGCGCTCGGCATACTGCGTGCTGCTCAGTCCAGGATGTGCCGCCGGCGCGCTTCGGCGATCGACTCACCGCGCTTGCCCACACCGAGCTTGATGTAGATGCTCTTCAGATACCACTTGACGGTATTGATGGTCACCCCGAGATTGCGCGCGATCTGCTTGTTCGACAGGCCACTTTCCAGCAGTCGTAGGACGTCGATTTCCCTGGCGCTGAGCGGCTCTTCGGGCAGCGGCGATCGATCGGCGACGCGGGCGATCACGGGAATCGCTGCGCTGCGGGAGTCGGCGTGAGCGGTGGCCAGGAGGCGGGAGAGATAAGTGGGGGGCACCTCGGGAACCCCGATGGGATGTCGGCTCGTCCGGCTGGCCTCACGAAGTGACGCGATCATCGCCAGGACCTCCGGGCCGCTGTCGATGACTGTACGGACCAGACCCGATCGCGCGCCCGCAACCAGTGCGGGGACCAGTGTTTCGGTTGCGGCTTCGGTATCTCCGCGGACGTAGAGAGCTTTGGCCAGCTTGAGAGTCGCGCCGACCTCGGAGTATCGCCAGCCGAGCGCCCTGCTTTCCTTCTGCATCGCCGTGAACAGCCGGATCGCGCCGTCGTAGTCGTCCTGGGCGCGCGATAGTCGGGCCTGCATCCCGAGGTGGCAATACCGCACGGCTGTCGCGATCCCATCACGGCCGCTGGTGACATCCTTGGCGCTGGCGGCGAGTGCGTCCTGGGCGCGGGCGATGTCGCCGACCGCAAGGTGCAGGCGCAGGCTCTCGCTGTGCAGTGCCGCAGAGAGCCGAGGCATCGAAAGCTGTTGTGCTGCCTCGAGGCCCTCCTCGAGAAGGGTCATGGCTTCCTCGATGTCGCCGCGCAGGACCTTGATGCGGGCCAGCGTGCCGTACGTCGCGATCATGAAATCGGCGACACCGCTTTCCGCCCCGAGTTCGTGGCACTCCTCCAAAAGCTTTTCCGCAGAGTCGATATCCCCGTATTCGTAGTGCAGCTTGCCCAGCAAGGCGCCCGCAAGCCGGGCCGCGTGGGAGTGCTGCCCGGCCATTTGCTCTGCCAGCTCCCTGGCCTCGGTATAGCGCCTCTCGGTGCTGACGAGATCGAGCCGGGCGAACGAGGCCAGGCCCGCGAAACACCGTCCGTACACGCCGGCGAATGGTCCAACGGCGCTCTCGTGGAAGGGAATAGCCCAGCGCTGGCGTGCTTCGGCGGCCTCGTAGTCGAAGGTGTGGATGTCGACGAAGGTGCGGATGTTGGCCGATACCGCCACGAGGAACGGCCGATATCCGGAATTCTCCTCGAGGCACGGCGCGACGAGATCTGCCGCTCGGTCGATGCGGTCGCCGTAGACGTCGATACACGCCTGTACGACGTCGATTTCCCCCAGGACGCCGCTACTGTCGGGCGCCGAACCCAGTGCGGCACGGGCGAGGTCGAGTGAGACCTGGGCCTGCGCGCTGCGCTGCAACAGGCAATTGGCCCAGGCGACAGCGATGTGCAGGTTCGGCCGATCGCTCAGCAGCGACTTGGGCAGCTTGTTCACCAACCCCAACAGGCTGGCCATCCGGCTGTGTTCGACCAGTGACATCGACTGTTGCTCAACCAGATCCACCGCTGCGTGCCCATCGCCGGCGGCGAGTGCGTGAGTGACGGCCTCGCTGAGGAGTCCGTGATCGGCGAACCAGGCAGATGCGTTGCGGTGCAGGGCAACGATCTTGTCGCCGTGATCGCGTTCCAGCCGTTGACGCAGGTATCCGGCGAACAGGTGGTGGTAGCGGAACCATTCGCGGTTGTCGTCGAGCGGCCGCAGGAACAGGTCGCGTTGTTCCAGCTCCTCGAGGATGGCCTGCCCGCGGGGGTGGCCGCTGACGGCGGCGGCCAGCCCGCCGCAGAGGCGTTCGCAGATCGAGGTGGTGACGAGGAACTCGAGCAAATCGGGCGGCAGTGTGTCGAGGACGTTTTCGGCCAGGTAGTCCCCGATGGAGTTGTGCCGGCCGGAGAAGTCGCGAATCAGCGCGCCCGGGTCCGGGCTGTTGCGCAGCGACAGCGTGGCCAATTGCAAAGCGGCCACCCAGCCCTCGGTGCTGGACCACAACGTGTGCACGTCGTCACCGGTGAGGTCCAGGTCATTCAGCTCAAGTAAGAATGCCGCCGACTCCTGGCGGTCGAAACGAAGTTGTGTGGCGTCGATCTCGTGCACCTGTTTGCCGACCTTGAGGCGGCCGATGGCCGGCCCCCGAGTCCGGCTCGTCACGATCAGATGCAGGTTGTCAGGTCCGACATCGAGCAGGAACTCCAATGCGGCCGTGGCGCCTGAGCTTTCGATGAGATGCCAGTCGTCCAGGACGACGGCGAGGGGACGTCCGAAATCGGCGCATTGATTGACCAGCTCGGCCAGCACATACCGCTCGGTATCGTTGGACTCCTGTTCCAGCAGCCCGGCCAGATCGGCGCCCACCGTCGGCTCCACTCGGCGAACAGCTTCGACGAGGTGACCGAGAAACGACGTGGTGTCGTTGTCGTCGCGGCCCAGCGTGATCCAGGCGACCGGCACACCCTCGGCGCTTAGCACCCGCTGCCATTGCGCGGCCAACGTCGTCTTGCCGAAACCCGCTGGACCGTGGATCAATACCAGGCGCTTGGCGCGGCCAGCGTGCAACAGATCGATGAGGCGCTCACGCGTGATGAGCCCGTCATCCAAGGCCGGGGCCCGCAATTTGGTTGACACGACCGGAGCGGACTGCCTCCTCGGCTGCATCCGGCGTGGCCTCCCGTTGGGCGATGGATCCAGCCGCCATTCGCGTGCCGGTCAATTCGATGATGTCAGATAATTCCTGTCCTTCAACACCTGGGCCCTTTCCTAGTGAGTTCAAAGGTCGTTTGCTCGGTGTTCGGGTAGTCCCGGTGGGCAAAGCGGGTGGCGGATCGGTCAAACGTCATCCCCGCAGCTAACTTGACGTATCGGCTTTCACTCGCGCGGGCAGGTTGGCCGCCCAACCAGCCCTGAGGACGTCATGACCGACTCCATCGACGAGGCCATTACCGGGAGGGGCCTCGTCGCGGCTTTTCAGCAGGTCGTGGAACTACCTAGCGAGGCAGTGGTCGGCTACGAGGCGCTGGCACGTTGGCCGTCGCTGAATAACCCCGCTCCGATCGATGTCTTCAGTCGGGCGGCGAGGACCGGCCAACTCGAGGCTCTCGATCAGGTGTGCATCCGCGCTGCGGTCCGGGGCGCGCTGCACGGCGATTACACGCCCGGGACCCTGTTGCTGGTCAATTGCGAGCCGGCGACCGCAACGGTCGATCCCACTATCGAGCGCGACGTCAGGCGCGCCGCCGCAGCATTTCGACTGACGTTCGAAATCACCGAACGCGGACTGCTGGCCAGTCCGCGCGCCCTGTTGCGCAAGGTCGCCGCACTGCGATCCCTCGGTTTTGCGGTCGCGCTGGACGATGTTGGCTCCGATCACGATTCGGTGGCCCTGCTCGATGTCGTCGCGCCTGACATCGTGAAGCTCGATATGGGGCTGGTCCAGCGCCAGCCGGACCGAATGCACGCCCGTACCGTGGCAGCGATCGTCGCCCACCATGAGCGCACCGGGGCAGTCATCTGCGCGGAAGGTATCGAGACAGCCGACCATCTCGAACAGGCGTTGGCCTACGGTGCGACGCTGGGGCAGGGAAATTGGTTCGGCGCGCCCGGGCAGGTGACGAGCACGCCGGAGCCGTTCACCTGGCCGGCCAGGCGCACACCGTCGCCCTCGGCCGCCTACCCGTCGACGATGGAGTCCGCCATTGCCGGCCTGCCCACCCGGATCGTGCGGAAGGAAACGGTGAACGCCCTGGCGCAGCACATCGGCGGTATCGCGGCGGCGGCGCCTAACGCCCCGATCGTGCTGGCGACCCTGCAGTCAGACGAGCAGTGGGAGCCGGAGGCAGAGCGGCTTTTTTCGAACGTCGCCGAACGGTCGCCGCTGGTGGCCGTCTTCGGCCGGAACCGGGCGAGGGATCTGGGGCCTCGGGTCAGGAGCGTGGCACTGGCTCATGATGACCCGTTGCTGCGAGTCTCGACGATCCTGGTGCTGGGCACGCAATCCGCGTGCGGGCTGGTTGCTCGCGAGCGGCCCAGTCCCGCAATGCATTCCGTCGGCGCCGGGAAACGAAAGTACGACATGGTGATCACCTTCGACCACGGGCGGGTGACCGCAGCTGCCAGGCCGCTGCTTGACCGGCTGCTCTGAGTCAGGTGTCTTGTCGGGGGCGGCAGCTAGGTTGTGCCGCATGAATTTCATTTCGACGCGAATCATCACCGCTGACGTCAAACGGCTCGTCGAGTTCTACGAAATGGTCACTGGGGTCGCGGCAGTGTGGGGAAACGAGCTGTTCGCCGAGATTCCGACGGGCATCGGCACCCTCGCGATCGGTAGCGACAAGACGGTGCCCCTGTTCGCCGCCGGTTCGGCTGAGCCGGCCGCCAATCGCAGTGCGATCTTGGAGTTCATCGTCGAGGACGTGGACGCCGATTACCAGCGTCTGCGCGACCACCTCTGCGAGGTCGTGACCGAGCCGACGACCATGCCGTGGGGGAACCGCGCGCTGCTCTTTCGCGACCCGGACGGCAACCTGGTCAACCTGTTCACCCCGGTAACCGATGTGGCCCGCGCCAAATTCGGGGTCTGATCCGCGCTAACATTCCGAAAATGCGGGGAATTCGGGTGTCCAGAGTGCTTGCCGGCACGATCGCCATCGCGCTGATCACTGCCGGGTGCGGGGGATCGGGCTCGCCCGCTCAACAATCCACCAGCAGCGCGGCGGCCACGTCGCCGGCGCCGCCTACCCAGCAGGCGGTCGCTTACGGGACTCCGGTCGACGTAGCCTCCTCGGACGGGTCGATCGCGACTTATACCGTCGACAACCTGCAGCCGGTGCCGCCCGACGCCCAGATCGTTCCTGCCAAGGGCACGATGTTCGCCGTCGATGTGACCATCGTCGCCAAGACCGGGACGACCACCTACAACGGCTTCTGGTTCGTCGCGCGGGCCGCCGACGGGTCGAATATCGCCCCCGCCGTCGGCGCCGTCCAGCCGGGGATCACCTCAGGCCAGCTGGCGCAGAGCCAGCGGATCGCCGCCCACGTCGCCTACGACGTCCCGAAGGGTCAGACCATCACCGGGATCATGTTCCGCGACCCCAAGGGCAAGGTCTTGGCGGTGTGGGCGTCGGGGTAATGGGCATGCGACGCACTCTCGGACGGTTGGCGGCGCTCATCGGCGCCGCCGCGGCGCCGATCGTGTTCGCTTCGGGTGCTTCGGCTGACACGGCTCAGGCCACTATCGACGAGTTGCAGGCGCAGGGCTATATCGTGGCGATCAACTGGGTCGACGGCAACACCGGTGCCCCGCTGTCATCGTGCCGGGTGGTGGCCATCCACAACCCGGACAGCTCGCCCGGGGAGTCGTCGTCGGCGACCACCGTCTACGTCGATCTGTCCTGCCCGCGTCAACAGGCCCCCGTCGGTATCGGCGGCGGCATCGGGTTCTGAGCGGTGAATCAGTCTGCGATGACCTGGATTTCGTCGCCGAGCTGGTAGTCCCGCACCAGTGGCAGGGTGTCCCCGCTCCAGAAGCGCCCGGGGTCGAACCAGTTTTCGTTCTTCTCGGTGACCAACAGGCCCATCTCCTCGTAGGTGATGGCGACCGTTTCGGCGCAATAGGCCGTCTGCAGCCCGAGTTCACGCTCGGCGGCCTTGTGTCGCTCGGCTGACTCGCGAACTTTCTTGTGCACGAACGGTATTCCGCGAGTCCAGTCGCTGGCCGTGGGCAGCCGGCCGCGCAGCCAGCGGCCGGTCAGCCGTGCGGTGGACGGAAACGGGGTGCCGTCCATCCGGGCGATCACCTCCAGCATCCGGTCTTCGTGTTCGAGGGTCACCTGTGGGCTGAGCTGGCGTAGCCAGCAGCGCTGGCCGTATTGCCCCAGCCACTGCTCGACGGCCGCTCGGGCGTCGTTGAGCTGCACCCCGCGGTGATTCGTGCCGGTCCACAGATCGAGCAGCTTGTGGCCGAGCTCGGCATGCCACATCAGCGGCGGCAGGTCCTCGAGCGCCACCGTCATACCGACATGGTTGACGGGTGCGTTGGTCAGGGTCTGGATCGCCCGGTCCGGGCCGGACCCACCGCGAAACAGCCAGACATCACCGGTGCGGGTCTCGTTCAGCGCCTGTGTCAATGACACGGTGTGCTCACTCACCAGGGCAGCTTAGTCTGGTCGGCATGCGTGGCATCTGGAAGTGGATTGGGCTGGCCGGTGCCGCCGGCGTGGTCGCCGGTGGCGTACTCGTCGCACGGGACCAGCGCCGCCGCAAGGCGTACACGCCCGACGAGATTCGGGCACGGCTGCATCAGCGCCACGCCGAGGCCGCCAACAACTGATATGTAGGCACCCGTTGTCAATAGGCAGGTGAAAGCCGCCCCGGTTTTGATGCCGGAGCGGCTTTCGTTTGATCGGTGCCAGTCGGTGTTGCGGCGGTCGTTGGTCAACGACGGTGGTGTCAGACTGATATACGCGGGTTGGGTACCGCAAGACGATGGTTCGGCGCGAACGGTGGCTGCTCTCTAGGGACGGGCGTCACATCAATATTCAGTGAATACTGTTGTGGCTCATAGCTGTAACGCAGATCCAGTTCGCCTACCTCGCCGTCAACCAATCGACTCCGATCAAGTTTCGGGTATGGGCCGTTAGTTCAGTGTCGCCAGCGACCAGCACCACCCGGCCAGCTGGCGGGCGACCGCGACGTTGGCAACGACATGTGGCTTCTTGCGCTCGTTGAACCGGCACCACTGCTGGTACAGGCGCCGGTTGCCGGCATGTCCGCGATCCTTGAGTGCCGGGTCGACCTTGGCCCAGCGGGCCCGCATCGTCGGCCCGGGATTGCGATAGGCCGCCCGGTGATGCCACGCCGACTCGATCAACAACCGCCGGACGTGGGCGTTGCCGGCCTTGGTGATCGAACCCTGCACCCGGGAGGCACCCGAGGAGTACTCGGTGGGAACCAGGCCGACGTAGGCACCGATCGAAGACCCGGTGAAGCGCGTCCAGTCACCGATCTCGACCGTCAACGCCAACCCGGTCAACGCCGAGATTCCGCGCAAACAGCCCAGCCGGTCGACCTGATCGGCCCATCGCGGTGACGCCGCCACCGTGACGATCTGCTCGTCAAGGCGGTCTCGAGCAGCCGTGGCGGTGAGTACCGCATCGAAGTAATGATCGAAGGCCGCTCTGGTGTGGGCATCGTCGAAGCGTTGCCGACGCAGCCAGGTCTCGTGCACGCCATTCCAGGCTTGCCCGCCCGAATACACCCGGCCCTGGCGCAGCAGCAGCTTGGACAACCGGTGCCGAACGCGCATCAAATCCGCGCGGGCATCTTCGCGAGCCCGCACCAGATCCCGCACCGCCTCCACGTCGGCCTCGGGCACCGTGACCGCGGTGACCTCACCCAACCGCAGCAGCCGGGTCAAATGCGCGGCATCCCGGGCATCGGTCTTGACCCGATCCCCCGCGGGGCGGATCAACTTCGACGGCGCGGCGACCACACAGTCAATCTGTGCAGCGGCCAACGCCCGCGCCAGCCCGAACCCCGTCGGCCCGGCTTCATAGGCCACCCGCACCGGGCCACGCAGCCGGTGCAACCAAGCCAGAATCTCGCCGTGATCGGGACACAACCGTGCCCGCTCGACCCGACCCGTTTCCTCATCGACAGCATGCGCAACCACCGAAAGCGCGTGCACGTCCAACCCCACACTCGTACCGTTAAAACTCACCGGAGGCCTCCTGATCTGCAACTGTGGCTCTACTGGTGCGAGTGTTCACTCGACACCGGCAACCCACGTCCGATTGCAGCCCGAGGCCTTCGGCCTCAAGTCAGCCTCCATACCGTCTAGGCGGCCACCGCGTAGAGCCGGTGGGTGCCGCTGAACCCCTTGAGCTCGGCGTCGCGGCCCTGATCGAAGGTCTGCTGATCGCCGACCGCGGTACGTACCGACTCGCTGACCAGGATCTCCCCACCGTCAGCCTGGCCGGCCACGCGGGCGGCCATCGCTACATTGCGGCCGAATACGTCGTCGCCGCGCAGCACCGACTTACCCATGTGGATCCCGATCCGTACTCGAATGCTGTTGTGCCGGGCTCGTTTCGCGTCACGCTCCAACTCTCGTTGCATCGCCACCGCGCATCTCACCGCGGCGGTGGGATCACCGAAGGCCACCATGAACCCGTCGCCCTGGCTCTTGACAACGTGCCCGTCGTGGGCCTTGACCAGTCGCCGGACCAGCCGGTCGTGGCTGCCGATGAGCTTGACCCACGCTCGGTCACCGATGCGTTCGTTGAGCGCGGTGGACTCTTCGATGTCGGAGAACATCACCACCAATTTGCCGTCGGGAGCCAGCCGGGCCAGGTCCGGTCGCTCAACGTCGGCCCAGTCAGCGAGTTCCTCGATCGAGGACCGCACCGCACCGCCGAACCCCTGGGTACGCACCAGGTTGGCGGTCTGCCACACGGTCTTGACCGCCTCCCTGCCGCCGGTCCACAGCATGTTGCGGGTGTCGAGACGGGCGCGCAGTTGCTCGGCTTCGTGCTGGCTGGCCTGCAACCGTGCGCGCAGCACGAGCAGCGCGACGGCCTCGGCCACGGCCAGCAGACCCAATATCGCCACCGCGATCATCCAACCCACTCCTGCGCCGCCCTCCGGTCGGGAATCCTGAACTGATGATGCCTCCCTACTACGAGAGCAGATTCATTCGCGCCAATCACCCGGATCGGGCGCAGGCCATCTGGTTGCGCTGGACCCTGCTTCTACCCGTGCCCGGTGAACCGGTGGCCGACGTGTGGGTGATGCTGTTCGATCCGGACGGCAGCGGCAATCGCGCGCTCAAGGTGCCGCACTCGGTGACGGCGGCCGACTACCTGTCCGATCCGTGGTCGGCCAGGATCGCCGACTCGGTGATCGACGACGTGCACGCTCAGGGAGTGCTGGAGGGGGCCACCTGGGATCTCGCCATCGCCCCCGGCGCAGAGCGGGCGGTCAGACTGCTCAGCGACCGCGGGTACAAGGCCAGGTTCCCGACCGCGAAGACCATGGTGCGCCACCCGCTGGCCCGCTTCGACGGCTCCGTCGCGCTGGGCGAGTCACACGTCGCGATCAAGGACTGGACCGGCAGCGTGAACCACAACTGGGGCAGCAGGCACACCCCGGCGTACGCCTTCGGCCAGGTGTGCGGATTCGACGGCCAACCGAATTCGAGCCTCGAGGTCGTCACCGCGCACGCCGCCGTCGGGCCGCTGCGGCTCCCGGCGGCGACGTTGTTCGTGCTGCGTCACGCCGGGTGGGACGTCGCAGTGCGGACGGTGCTGGCAGCCCGGCACACCCGGGGGTCCTACGAGCCGTTCCGCTGGTCGTTCAGTGGGCGGACCGACGGCTTCGAGCTGCGCGGAGAGATCAGCGCCGAGCCGGACGACGTCATCGGGCTGACCTACACCGACACCAACGGCAAACCGAAGTACTGCTACAACACCGCACTAGCGGACTGCCGAATCACATTGTCGGGTAACGGAGTTGACGCGGAACTGGTGGCGTCTCGTCGGGCCATGTTCGAGATCCTCACCGACGAGCGCCACAGCACGGTGCCGGTGCTGGTATAGCTCCTTTATGCCAGCACCGGCTGCCCGGTGCGATTGGCATCGCCGATGCCTCGGCTGGTTTCGCCATTCACGTTTTGCGGGACGTCGCCGGCCAGGGTGACGCGGTGCATCACGCGGCGCTGGTTGTCGTAGTCGTCGATGGCGCGATGCTGGGTGGCGCGGTTGTCCCAGATGGCAACGTCGCCGCTTTCCCAGTTCCACCGAATCACGTTCTCTGGCTTGGTGATTCGCCGCTGCAGAATCTCGAAGAGGGTAGCCGACTCGTAGGGGTCGACGCCGAGCAGCTGACGTACGAAGAGCCCGAGCAGTAGGGATCGCTCGCCGGTTTCAGGGTGCACCCGGACCACCGGATGTTCCGTGCGGAAGTCCGGTGCGCTGAACGAGTTGACGTTGGCGGTGTTGGTGGTGGCGCCGGAGGCGGCTCCGGCCATCGATGCGGGGGCGGCGGCGTAGTCGAACGCATTGCTGTGGAGGGCCCACATATCGTCGGCCATGGCCTTCAACGATGGCGGAAGGTGATCGTAGCCGGCGACGGTGGAGGCCCACAGCGTCGATCCGCCGTACGGGGGCAGAGTGACCGCCCGCAGGATCGAAGCCTTCGGGTAGTCGGTAGTGAAGGTCACGTCGGTGTGCCACTGAGTGGCCTTGCCCCACTCGGAGTCGATCGGCTGGATTAGTGCTTTGTCCTCGTCGACGTGCCGGATGGTGGGATGCCCCACCGGCGTGCCGAGAAGTTGACCGAAGGCTTGCTGTTGGGCGTCATCGAGGTGGTGCTGGTCGCGGAAGAAGATCACCTTGTGCCGCAATAGCGCCTCGTTGATGGCCGCCACGGTCTCCGGGGGAACGTCCGCGCCGAGTCGAACTCCGTCGACGCGTGCGCCGATGCGACTGCTGAGCTTGGTGATCGTGGGCAGATGGGTGGTGATTGTGGCCATGTCGGCTTCCTTGCTGGCAAGTGACTGTGTAGTCAATCGTCTACGGTATCTATGATCGGTTACTGTATACGAATGACTACACCGCGTGGAAGTGAGTTGGGTCACTCTGGGTCGTTACCGCCCGCGGGACGCGACGAGGTCGTCGCAGCCACACTCGTGGCCGCGGCGGACCTGTTCGCCGAACGCGGACCGGCCGCCACCTCCATTCGTGACGTCGCCAGCCGGGCCGGAATCAACCACGGGTTGATCCACCGCCATCTCGGCAGCAAGGACGCACTGGTGGCATCGGTGCTCGACTACCTCGGGCAGCACCTCGCCGACCTGCTCGCAAAGCAGGCGCCGGCGGAGGTCGTGGAGGCGGCGATTGACCGGCAGTTGCGGGTCGTCGCCCGCACCATCCTCGACGGTTACCCCATCGGGGAACTTCAATCCCGTTTCCCGAACGTCGAACAGCTCCTCGACTTCACCCGGAGCTACTTCGACGACGACGTCGACGCTCGGCTAGCGGCCGCGCACGCCATCGCGCTGCCGTTGAGCTGGCGGCTCTTTGGTGCCTTCCTTCGTGCCGCCACCGGGCTCAAGGATCTCACCGAGCAACAGCTCGACGACTCGATCCAGCGCACGGTCGACCGGATCGCCACCGGCGGCGACCCGGCACGGCCAATCACCGGCGTGCAGTTGCTTGGGACCGGGGACGTGCCGTAGGCGCACGTATGCGTAGCAGTGGTCTGCACACGTCGAGTAGCGCATCACTCTAGGACGCCGGCTCGAGTGTGCGGACCCTGAGTTCATGGTCGCTACCCAGGAAACCGTCGCCGTCAGCGCGCTGCCCTTGGCGCCTAAGAACCCGATGTCGAATCGCGATGCGCTGCGCGCGCTGCGCCATTTCCATACCGGCTTCGAGCAATTGCGCGACGCCGGCGGTCCCGTGACCCGAGTGCAGTTCGGCCCGAAATGGCTGTGCCCCCCACTGGTGGCGGTGACATCGCCGCGGGGCGGCCGGGACATGATCGGGCGGACCGACGCCTTCGTGGACAAGGCGAGCGTCCACCTTGAAGTTCGTAAACTGTTGGGCGGCAACCTGTTCTGCCTGCCCCACGATGAGTGGCTGCCTCGGCGGCGCAGCCTCCAGCACGTGTTCACCAAGAAGCATGTCCTCGAGTTCGGCGGCCACATGGCCCAAGCCGCCCAAGCGATCTGTGACAGCTGGGCCGACGGCGCCCAGATCGACCTCGACAGCCAAAGCCGGCTCCTCACGCTGCGGGCGCTGGGCCGCTCGGTACTGGGAATCGACCTCGACGAGCGCAGTGAGCAGATCGCCGGGCCGCTGCAGGTCGCCCTGTCCTACGTCGCCGATCGAGCGATGCGCCCGATCCGCGCGCCGGACTGGCTGCCGACGCCGGCGCGGCGCCGGGCCCGTAACGCGAGCAAGACTCTGCACAACCTCGCCCGCGAGATCCTGGCGGAATGCCGGCGCGATCCGAATCGCGACGCCCCGCTGGTCCGGGCATTGATGGCCGCGGTCGACCCCGACACCGGGCAGTCGCTGACAGATGCCGAGATCTGCGACGAGCTGATCGTGTTCGTGCTGGCCGGTCACGACACCACCGCGACGACCCTGACTTATGCGCTGTGGCAGCTGGGCCGCAACCGCCATCTGCAAGACCGGGTGCGCGCCGAGGTCCACGCCCTGGGGCCGGCCGGCCCTGCACCCGAGGATGTACCCCGGCTCACCTACACCACACAGGTGCTCCATGAAGCCCTCCGGTTGTGTCCGCCGGGTGCGGCGCTGTCCCGGGTGGCGCTGCGCGACATCGAAGTCGACGGCTACCGCGTCGAGGCCGGATCCCAGCTGGGGTTCGGAATCTGGGCAGTACACCGCGATCCGGCGTTGTGGCCGGACCCGTTGACGTTCGACCCGGACCGCTTCCGGCCCGAACGGGCCAAACAGATCGAGCGCTATCAATACCTGCCGTTCGGCGCGGGACCGCGGTCCTGCATCGGTGACCACTTCGCCATGCTGGAGGCCACTATGGCGCTGGCCACCATCATCGGGCGCTGCGCTATCGGCGCCCTCACCGACGATTTCCCGGTCGCCGTTCCGTTCACCACAGTGGCGAGCGGACCAGTCAACGCGATCGTCGTCAAACGTTGAGCAATCCCGCTTGCCTGAGCCTGTTACCTGCGTAAACTGCCTTCGTGGGGGAGAGCCGGATCTGGCCCGTCATGAGGCGGGGAACGGAACTCGCCGCCATCCAGGCGACGCTGACAGGGCGTGCCGGTACGTGCGGCGCACTGCTGCTCGGGGATGCGGGCGTCGGGAAAACCACGTTGGCCCGGATGGCCACTCAGCCGCAGCGCACCGGCGCCGTGTGGGTGGCCGGTACCGAGTCCGCCCGCGAGGTGCCGCTGGGCGTGTTTGCCCATCTGCTCGACAACCCGATGCCGGTCGATCCGGTTGCCATGCTGGCGAATGCATTTCATGCCGTGCGACGCGGGAAGCTGGCCGTCATCGGGATCGATGACGTCCACCTGGTCGACCACCTGTCGGCGACCCTGGTACATCAGCTCGCCGTCGAGGGGTCGGTGCGCATAGTGGCGACGGCCCGCACCGGTGAGCCGATCCCCGACACGATCACTGCGCTGTGGAAGGACGGCTACCTGGCGCGGCTTGACGTCACCCCGTTCACCAAGGGTGAGGCCGTCGAACTCGTCGAAACCGCGCTCGGCGGCCGATTCGAACAGCTGTCCGCGGACCTGATGTGGGAAGCGTCCAGCGGCAACGCGCTGTTCGTCCGGCACCTGGTCGAAGGCGCACTGGAGGCCGGCACCCTCCGGCAGGTCAACGACGTCTGGCAGTTGCGGGGCGAGGCGGCCTGCGCTTCCACGCAATTGGCTCCGCTGATCAGCAGCCGCCTCGACCGGTTGCCCGACGCGGAACGGCGGGCACTGCACCTGCTGGCGGTGTCCGAGCCGGTAATGCTGGCGGTGATGTCCGAGCTCGTCGACACTCATACCCTGGAACGCATCGAGCGGCGGGGTCTGATTCGCATCATCGACGATACCGGGACCGCCGATGTTCACTTCACCCACTCGGTGATCGGTGAGGTCATTCGGCAAGACCTCGGACAGGTCGCGAGTCGGCGACTGCGGGCCGAGGTGTTGACTGCGATGGACCTGCACCCGCCACAGGCTCCAGCCCAACGGCTGCGCCGTGCCCAACTGGCCCTGCACGCCGACATCAAGGTCGACACCGAATTCCTTTCGTGCGCAGCAGAAGATGCGATCGCTCTGATGAATATCCACCTGGCCGAGCGGCTGGCCCGCGCCGCCATCGGCCAGGGTGGAGGACTGGTCGCGAGTGAGCTGCTGGCTCGAACACTGCTCTGGCAGGGCAGAGCATCGGAGTCCGAGGAGATTCTGGCGTCGTTCGACCCCGACACCCTCTCGGAGTTCGACTTGGCTCGTTGGGGAATGGCGCGAATTGCCAACCTGCAGTGGTCGATCGGCGACAGCAAAGCTGCCGCCGAGATCCTCGCGATGCTCCAGCAGCGCGTCAGCCACCGGCGAGTCCGGCTGGTGGTCGACGGCCTCGCAGCAGCGCTCGCGGTGCTCGATAACCGCCTCGAGGAGGCCGCCGCGCTCGCCGATCAGGTGCTGGCCGATGACACAGCACCACCGATTGCCGTCGGGTGGGCGGTCTTTGGCGGTGCGATGGCCGCTGCTCTGCAGGGCCGCACCACCGACGCGGCGCGGCTGGCCGCGCGGGGTCACGCGATATACGACAAGATCGACGGGCTGCTGCGCTTCCTGCTGGCACTGGGCGAGGTCCGCGCGCTGACGCTGGCCGGGGATTTCGCTGCGGCGCAAGCCCGTTCGGGTGACATCGTGCGCATCACTTCGCCCAGCCAGTTCCGCGCCCGAGCGATGGCGAACGTTCTGGCCGGGACCGTCGAATTGGGCCGCGGGCAGCTGCGTGCGGCTATGGGGCGGTTGGAGGAAACCCTGGCCACTCTGACCGGAGAAACGGCCGCCTGGAACGTCCCCGCCAGATTGCTTCTGGTGCAATGCTATTGCGGACTCGGCTACGTTCAACTGGCCGCCCCGTTGCTGGCTGAACTGCACGATATTGTCGGCCGCGGCGCGACGATGTTCGAGCCGCCGGTCCGGCTCGCCGCGGCGTGGTTCGCGGCGGCTGAGGGATATCTCAGCGGTGCGATCGCCACGGCTCTGCGCGCTGCCGATCTCGCGGCCGAGTCAGGACAGCGAGCGATCGAGCTGATGGCGTTGCACGCTGCCGCGCGCTTCGGTGACAAGGCGTGCCTGCCCCGCGTGGTCGAGGTCGCTTCGGCGATCGGCGGCCCGCTGGCCGAGGTCGACGCGGCCCACGCCATCGGCCTGATGAACAGCGATGGGGCAGCGGTGTTTTCGGCATCGCAGGAGTTCGAGCGGATCGGCGCGTTGCTCTCGGCTGCGGATGCCGCCGCGCAGGCCGCGGCACTCTTCGACGCGGCAGGACGGCGGCGAAACTCGCTGGAAGCGGCAGCAGCGGCCGATCGGCTGGGTAAGGCCTGCGGGGGGCTGAAAACCCCTGCGCTGTGCGCTACTTCGCAACCGTTGCCGTTGAGCCCGCGAGAGCGCGAGGTCGCCCAACTGGTGGCCCGTGGCTTGACCAACAAGGAGATTGCCGCGCGGCTGGTGGTGTCGACGCGCACGGTGGAGGGACACCTCTACCGGATCTACGTCAAGCTCAACGTGACCGACCGCGACGACCTGGGGCGGATCATCCGTGGCGAAGGTAACGGTGACGCGCCTGGTTGACTGGGCGGATGACCATCCTCGTCGTCGGCAGGCTCGAACCGTCGCTGGAGAAGCAACTGACGGCCGCCCACACCCCCCTGCGGTTGCCGGCAGAGCCGGAGCGGGCCGACTTCCTGCAGCGGCATGCTGATGCCATCACCGTGATCGTGTGCGGCGGGCGGCCGGGGGTCGACGCCGCGCTGATGGAGGCGCTGCCCCGGCTGGGTGCCATCGTGAACTTCGGGGCCGGTGTCGACGCCATCGACGTGACCGCGGCCCGCGAGCGCGGGATCGTGGTGAGCAACACCCCCGACGTGTTGAACGACACCGTCGCCGACACCGCCCTGGGTCTGATCTTCGACACCCTGCGTGGATTCGCCGCCGCCGACCGGTATGTGCGGGCCGGCCGATGGGCCGCCGACGGGCCGTTCCCGTACACCCGCGACGTCACCGGCAGCCGGATCGGCATCCTCGGCCTGGGCCGGATCGGCGCTGCCATCGCCACCCGCTTGGCCGGATTCGACTGCGCCATCGCGTATCACAACCGCCGCGAGATCCCGGGCAGCCCCTATCGCTATGCTGCTTCGCCGGTGGAACTGGCCGCCTCCGTCGACGTCCTCGTCGTCGCCACCGCCGGCGGGCCCGACTCCGCACATTTGGTGGACCGCGACGTGTTGGAAGCCCTTGGCCCCCAAGGGTATCTGGTCAACATCGCCCGCGGCAGCGTCGTCGACCAGGACGCGCTGATCGAGCTTCTGCACGTCGGCCGGCTGGCCGGCGCCGGACTGGATGTCTACACCGGCGAACCCGACGTCCCGGCCGCGCTGCGGGAACTGGACAACGTGGTGCTGCTACCGCACATGGGCAGCGCGACCGCCCGAACCCGCACGGCGATGGCGACGTTGGCCATGCGCAACCTGGAGGAGTTCCTGACCAGCGGGCAGCTGGTCACACCGGTCTAGCGGGTGACGAAGGAGACGACCGCCTCGCTGAAGGCGTCGTTGTCGTCGCCGGCAGCGGTGTGGCCGGCATCGGCGAGCTCGACGAACTCGGCCTTGGGCACCTTGGCCAGGAAGTCCTGCACCCCTTCGGCGCTGACGACATCGGAGAGCTTGCCGCGAATCAGCAGGATCGGGATGGTCAGATCGATGGCTGCCTGCTCGAGGCGCTCCACCCGGACGAACGGATCGTCGTCGGGGGCGGTGAGGAACGCCGGATCCCAGTGCCAGTACCAGCGTCCGTCACGCAACCGCAGGTTCTTCTTGAGGCCGTCGAGGTTCTTCGGCCGCTTGCGGTGCGGCAGGTACTCCGAGATGGCGTCGGCGGCTTCCTCCAGATTCTCGAAGCCGTGCACGTGGCTGAACATGAAGTCCCGGATCCGGGCGCTGCCGCCCTTCTCGAAGCGCGGCACCACGTCGACCAGCACCAGCTTGGTCACCTTCTCCGGGCCGGCCTGCTCGGCGACCAGGATGCTGGTCAGCCCGCCCATGCTCGCCCCGATCAAGACGACCGGCCGGCCGATCTGCTCGAGCACCAGCAGAACGTCGGTGGACAGGGCATCGACGGTGTACTCGGCGTTGGGTGCCCGGTCGCTGTCGCCGTGGCCTCGGGCATCCAGCGCGATGACGTGGAACCCGTGCTCGGCCAGCACCTGACCGGTGTTCTTCCAGGAGAACCGGTTCTGGCCGCCGCCGTGCAGCATCAGGATCGTCGGCAGGTCCGGGGCCGACTCCGCACCGCGGTTCCACTCGTCGGCGACCAGAGCGAGCTCTTTGTCACCCCGGAACTCAACCGTCTGCGGACCGCTGTTTGTGCTGCTCACGGGCATCCTCTCAACCGAACCTGAACAGCACGTTACAGAGGCGTATGCGATGACTTTCCGCACCCCGGCCGGTCAATCCCACCCAGACCCTGGGACACTCCGGTGGCCGGCGGCCGGGAGCTGCTGTCCGATCCCGTGACGGGCCTCACAGGGCCTACCAGGTAGCCTTGCGCCCCAGGCCGGGTGATCCGGCCCGTAGCGCCGCAAAGGGAGAACTATGGCTGACGAGCAAGCCCCGTCCGAGGACGAGGCCGCTACGCCAGACGAAGCCGAAACCGGGGTCGAGGAGACCGAGCCGGCCCCGAAGCCCGCACGCTCGCATGTGCGCTTGGCCCTGATCGCCGGGATCGTCGTGGTGGTTGCCCTCGGTGGGCTGGCCGGCTGGCTCGGCTACCGCGCGTATGACGCCAGGAAGACCGACCAGCTGCAAGACCTCATCGTCGGGGTCGGCAGACAGGGCGCCATCAACCTGACCACTATCGACGCCGCCGAGGCCGACAAGGACGTGCAGCGCATCCTCGACTCGGCGACTGACCAGTTCTACGACGACTTCGCCAAGCGGTCCCAGCCGTTCATCGAGGTGGTCAAACAGGCGCAGTCCAAATCCGTGGGAACGGTCACCGAAGCCGGGCTCGAGTCGATGTCCGGTGAGGAAGGCCACGTGCTGGTGGCCGTCACCGTGGTGACTTCCAATCGCGGTGCGCAGAACCAGCCGCCGCGGTCCTGGCGGATGCGCCTGACGGTCAAGAAGACCGGTGCCGACGAAGCAAAGGTCTCGAAAGTGGAGTTCGTACCGTGACGACTGACGACAAATCCGAGCTCCCCGATCCTGAGGTCGTGGAAGCCGAGACCACCGCGGTCGAGCTCACCGACGCCGAGGAGACGCCGGCCGAGGAGACGCCGGCCGAGGCCATCACCGAACCCGAGGCGCCGAAGTCCCGCTTCAGCGTGGCCGGTGCGATCGCCTTCGGTCTGCTCCCGATCGTGGCGCTGCTGCTGGGTGCCGCCGCCGGCTACCTCAAGTGGGAAGACTCGTCTCGGCGCGACGCCGACCGGGCCCGCACCGAATCGGTGCAGGCCGCCAAGGACTCGACCGTCGCGCTGCTGAGCTACAAGCCCGACACCGTCGAAAAGGATCTCGGCGCGGCGCGCGACCGGCTGACGGGAAGCTTCCTCGACGCCTACACCCAGCTCGTAAACACCGTCGTCATCCCCGGCGCCAAGGAGAAGAAGATCTCCGCGGTCGCCGCGGTGCCGGCCGCGGCGTCGGTATCGGCCAAACCCGACCACGCGGTGGTGCTGCTGTTCGTCGACCAGACGGTCGTCGTCGGTACCGACGCGCCCACACAGACCGCCTCCAGCGTCCGGGTGACCATGGAGAAGGTTCACGACCACTGGCTCATCTCCGGGTTCGACCCGATCTAGCGAACGGGGGGTTCGATGACCGAGCCACGCTGGATCGATGTCTCGGCGCCGGCAGTGCAGCTGCGCGCACTCACCTGGGGTCCGACTGACGGCCCGATTGCCTTGTGCCTGCACGGCTTTCCCGACACCGCATACGGATTCCGGAAACTCGCACCGCATCTCGTGTCCGCCGGATACCGCGTGATCGCCCCGTTCATGCGCGGCTATGTGCCCTCGTCGATTCCGGCCGACGGCAGCTATCACATCGGCGCCGTGATGGACGACGCGCTACAGGTGCGCGCCGCGTGCGACCCCACCGAGGCCGATATCGTCATCGGTCACGATTGGGGCGCCATCGCCGCCACCGGCCTGGCTGCGATGCCGGACAGCCCGTTCGTCAAAGCCGTCGTCATGTCGGTGCCGCCGTCGGCGGCGCTGCGGCCGCGGGCAGGCAAGCCGCCGGCGAACCGTGGCCGCCTGCTGAAATTGTTGCCGAGACAGGTCCTGCGCAGCTGGTACATCACCTACTTCCAGTTGCCGATCCTGCCGGAGCGCTCGCCGTCCTGGATCGTCCCGCTGCTGTGGCGGCGCTGGTCGCCCGGCTACAACGCCGCCAAGGATCTGCGCCACGTCGACGCCGCGATCGGGTCCCCGGACCGCTGGCGAGCCGCGCTCGGCACCTACCGCGCGACCATTCGCAACACCCGCCCGCCGGCGCGCTACGCCGACCTGCATCGCTACTGGCTGGAGGTGCCGCAGCTGCCGACTCTGTACCTGCACGGCACCGACGACGGTTGCATGACACCGGAATTCGCGCCGTGGGTGGCTGAGGTCCTACCGCCGGGCAGCGAGGTGGCTCTCGTCGAGCATGCCGGACACTTCCTGCAGCTCGAACAACCCGACACGGTCGGCGAGTTGATCGTCGACTTCTTGTCGGCTACTTCTTCTTGAGGCTCGGATGGCTGCGGGCCAGCACTGGCAGCAGCAGCCGCTTCGGAGTCAGCTGGTAGACCACGGTGGCCGCGTGGTTGAGCCGCCCTGGTACGACGACGGGTTTACCCGCGGCCAGCCCCTCCACGGCGGCCTTGGCGACGTCCTCGGCCGACACCCACAGCGGCTTGGGCAGCGCGGCCTCGGCGTCCTCGTCGGAGATTCCCGCGGCCTCACCGAAGCCGGTCTTCACCGGGCCCGGGCACAGCGCGGTGGCGGTGACACCGCTAGGTTTGAGCTCCTCGCGCAGCGCGTAGGTGTAGGACAGCACGAACGCCTTGGCCGCGCCGTACACAGCTTGGCCCGGCAGCGGACCGAAGGCGCCCAGCGACGCGACGTTGAGAACCGCGCCACGCCGGCGGCTCGCCATCGCGCCCACGAACCGGGTGCACAGGTCGACCACTGCGGCCACGTCGACCTCCACCACGTTCAGCTCGGCTGCGGGATCGGCAGCGGACACCGGGCCGGTGGTGGACAGCCCGGCATTGTTCACCAGGATGTCGACTTCGAGGCCGAGTTCGGCCACCCGGTCGGGTAGCGCGGCACGGTCGCCCGGCTGTGAAAGATCTGCTCCGACAACCGAACTGGGGCCCTTCAACTGTTCAGCCAGGGCGGTGAGCTGCTCGGTGCGCCGGGCCACCAGCACCACGTGATGCCCACGGGCGGAAAGCTCTCGAGCAATTTCGGCGCCGATACCCGAGGATGCTCCGGTGATCAGCGCGGCACGATGGGGACCCGGGGGCGGCAGCACGGCTGCCAGCCTAGGACAATGGCGACAATGAACGCCAGCAGAGTCATGGCCGCGGGGGACGCGCAGATGCTCTGGATGTCGGCGGCGATTCCCAGCGACCAGCTGGTGGTTTATGCCTTCGACGGCTCGCCGGGCGAGGGCACCGACGCCGCCATCGACGAGCTGCGGGGGCGGGCCCAAGCGTGCGACGAGCTGCGGCTGCGGGTGGTCGACTCGGGTAGATGGCGATACCCGCGATGGAGCCGCGCGGACGTCGGTGCCGACCAGTTCGTGATTCACCAGGACGGGGGAGTGGACTGGCAGGACTGCCTGGACGTCGCGGCCCGTTTGCGTGGCGGCGATCCACTCGATCTGCACCGAATGACTTGGCGCGTACACATTTTCCCGCGAGTGCTGGGCGTGCCCGGCAGCACTGGCGTGGGCTCGGTGGTGGTGCTGCAGACCGGCCACGCGTTCGCCGACGGCAGCCGGGGGACGGCGCTCGGTGGAGCGCTGCTGGGCCGGAGTGCGCCGGTGCCGGTGCCCGTCGCGCCCCGGCGAGGCTTCCTGCCCGTGCGCGGTATCGCCGCTGCCCGGGCGCACCGCATGCTGGTGCGCGACACCGACGCCGGACTGGTGCCGCCGGCGGCGCCGGGATGCCCGTTGCTCAGCATCAACCAGCGGCCCCAGGCCACACCGGTGGTGCGGACCCTGGTGCTGCACCGCGATCGGCTTGCCAAGCCCACGGTGACGATCGGGACACTGGTCGCGGTCTCCGATGCGCTGGCGGGCTACCTAGCGCAGCGCGGCGAGGACACCTCGACGCTGAGGGCTGAGGTCACGATGGCCGGACCGCAGAACACCGGCGCGCACAACAACTTTCGCAATGTCGGGATCGGTTTGCACCCCGAACTTGACCGGGCTCGGCGGATCGAGGCGATCAGCGCCGAGCTGGCCGCCCAGCGCCGCCGCGGCGAACACCCGGCGATGCGGGCCGAGGCCGCCGCGTCCGCAGCCATCCCCGCCCCGCTGTTGCGCTGGGGTGTGGGGCAGTTCGACCCTGCGGCTCGATCGGCGACGGTCACCGGCAACACCGTGGTGTCCAGCGTGAACCGCGGACCGGCCGACCTATCGTTCGGCGGGTTCCCGGTGCTGCTCGCCGCCGGATTCTCGGGGCTCTCGCCGATGATGAGCCTGACCCACGGCGTGCACGGTCTCGGGGACACCGTGACGCTCAGCGTGCACGCCGATCCGGACAACGTCGATGTCGACGATTACCTGGAGCGCCTGCAGGCCGCGCTCATCCGGTGATCGGCTACGTCGGCTACGCATCTGCACAGCACGGGGGTCGATGCTCTAGGTTTACCTGCGTGACTGCCTACAGTGTCGGACTGCTCATTCTGCGCGTCGTCCTCGGCCTGACCATGGCCGCCCACGGCTACAACAAATTCTTCGGCGGGGGCCGGATCAAGGGCACCGCCGGCTGGTTCGACAGCATCGGCATGAGGCCCGGTGTCTTCCACGCGCGGGTGGCGGCGAGCACCGAAGTGGCTGCCGGCCTTGGCCTGGCCGTCGGGCTGCTGACCCCGGTGCCGGCTGCCGGGTTCGTGGCGCTGATGCTGGTGGCCGCCTGGACGGTGCACCGCCACAACGGGTTCTTCATCGTCAAGGAAGGCTGGGAGTACAACCTGGTGCTGGCCGCCGCGGCAGTCGCGATCGCCGCGACCGGCGCCGGGAAATTCAGCCTTGACTACGCCCTGTTTCATGGCACGAGCGTCTTCGGTTGGCTGCATGGGTGGTGCGGTCTGCTCATCGCGGTGGTGCTCGGTCTTGCCGGCGGCATCGGGCAGCTGGCGATCTTCTACCGGCCGCCCACCAAGGTCTGAACCGTAGGAGTCCCGCCGCGCGGGAATTCGCACCCGCCGCACTAGAACACGTTCTAGTGTTTCCGGCATGGGATTTCTGAAGCAAGAAGTACCCGTCATCGACTTCGAGACGTGGAGCCAGGGCACCCGCGCGGAGAAGATCAAACCGATGGCGCGGCACTGGGCCGAAGTCGGCTTCGGCACCCCGGTGGTCCTGCACCTGTTCTACGTCGTCAAGATCCTGCTCTATGTGTTTGTCGGCGCGTTGTTCGGCCTGGCCACCAAGGGCATTGACGGGTTCACCAACATCGGGTCGTGGTGGTCGGAGCCGATCGTCTACGAAAAGGCCGTGCTCTACACGATGCTGTTCGAGGTCGTCGGCCTCGGCTGCGGTTTCGGGCCGCTGAACAACCGCTTCTGGCCGCCGATGGGCTCGATCCTGTACTGGTTGCGCCCCAAGACGATCCGGCTGCCACCGTGGCCCAACATCGTGCCCCTGACCAAGGGTGACAGCCGCGGCCCCGTCGACGTGGTGCTGTACGCGGCGTTGATCGTGATGCTTGTGGTCGCGTTGTTCTCCGACGGCACGGGGCCGATCCCGGAGTTGGGCACTACGGTGGGTCTGCTGCCGACCTGGCAGATCGCGACGGTGGTCGCGCTGCTGGCGCTGGCGGGACTGCGTGACAAGGTGATCTTCCTGGCCGCCCGCGGCGAGGTGTACGGCGCCTTCGCGGTTGCCTTCCTGTTCTCCGGCGTCGACGTGATCATCGCCGCAAAGTTGGTGTGCATGGCGATCTGGATCGGCGCGGCGACTTCCAAACTCACCCGGCACTTCCCGTTCGTCATCTCCACGATGATGTCCAACAGTCCGGTGATGCGGCCGAAGTTCCTCAAGCGGATGTTCTTCGCGAAGTTCCCCGAAGACCTTCGGCCCGGCCGGATGTCGCACATCCTGGCGCACTTCAGCACGGCCATCGAGGGGCTGGTGCCGCTGGCGCTGTTCTTCTCCCACGGCGGCTGGCCGACCGCTGTCGCGGCGTTCGTGATGGTGTGCTTCCACTTCGGAATCCTGTCGGCCATTCCGATGGGCGTGCCGCTGGAATGGAACGTCTTCATGATGTTCTCGGTGCTGTCGCTGTTCGTCGCGCACGCCCAGATCGGGATCACCGACATCACCTCGCCGTGGCCGATCCTGCTGTTCCTGGCGCTCGCCACGACGGTGGTGCTCGGAAACACGGTGCCGCGCAAGGTTTCCTTCCTGCCGGGCATGCGTTACTACGCCGGCAACTGGGACACCACCCTGTGGTGCGTCAAGCCCTCGGCAGAGGCGAAGATCGAGCAGAACCTGGTGACGATCGCGAACATGCCGGCCGCTCAGCTCGAGAAGTTCTACGGCAGTAAGGAAGCCGCCCAGATCCCGATATTCATGGGGTATGCCTTCCGCGCCTTCAACACTCACGGCAAGGCGTTGTTCACCCTGGCGCACCGGGCCATGGCCGGACAGAACGAGGACGACTACTCGATCACCGACGGCGAGCGCATCTGCAGCATGGCGATCGGGTGGAACTTCGGCGACGGGCACATGCACAACGAACAACTCATCAACGCGATGCAGACGCGGTGCCAGTTCGAACCCGGAGAGGTACGCGTAGTGCTGCTCGACGGCCAGCCGATCCACCGGCAACGCCAGGCCTACCGCCTGGTCGACGCCGCGACGGGGGAATTCGAGACCGGCTACGTCAACGTCGCCGACATGGTCAACCGCCAGCCTTGGGACGACACGCTGCCGGTGCACGTCACGTCCGAGCGGCGGGCAGGAGCGCAGCGACCCGGGGAATGACACGGCGGGCAGGAGCGCAGCGACCCGGGGAATGACACGGCTGACCGAACGGTTGGTTGACCCGCCTGAGGCCGGGCAGTGGGGGCGTGTTAGAAATCGAAGATCACCCCCACTACTTCAAGGAGCAGGCCGATGGCTGAAGCGGTAATTGTCGAAGCTGTGCGTTCGCCGGTCGGCAAGCGCAACGGCGGACTGTCCGGCGTACACCCAGCCGAGCTGTCAGCCCAGGTGCTCAACGGCCTGGCCGAGCGCGCCGGGATAGATCCGGAGATTGTCGACGACGTTATCTGGGGCTGTGTCATGCAGGCCGGCGAGCAGGCCCTCGACATCGCCCGCACCGCGGTGCTGACCGCGGGCTGGCCCGAGTCGGTACCCGGCGTGACCGTCGACCGCCAGTGCGGCTCCAGCCAGCAGTCGGTGCACTTCGCGGCTGCCGGTGTGGTGGCGGGCCATTACGACGTCGTCGTCGCCGGTGGTGTCGAGTCGATGTCGCGCACCCCGATGGGTGCCTCGCTGGCCAACGGCGGCAACCCCTACTCGGCCGGTTTCAAAGGCCGCTACGACCGCACCCCCAACCAGGGCATCGGCGCCGAGATGATGGCCACCAAGTGGGGCCTGGACCGCACCGCGCTCGACGAGTTCTCCCTCGCATCGCACGACAAGGCCGCCGCGGCACAGGATTCCGGTGCATTCAACGACCAGATCGTGGCGATCAAGGATGCTGAAGGGAACATCGTGCTGAAGGACGAGGGCATCCGCCGCGGCACCACGTTGGAGAAGATGGCCCAGCTCAAGCCGGCATTCTCCGAGGATGGCGTGATCCACGCCGGCAACTCCTCGCAGATCTCCGACGGCTCGGCTGCGTTGTTGTTCATGTCGGCGGAGAAGGCGAAGTCCTTGGGCCTCAAGCCGATTGCCCGTGTGCACACCGCCACACTGGCCGGGTCCGACCCGGTGATGATGCTGAGCGGGCCGATCCCCGCCACTCAGAAGGCGCTGGCCAAGTCCGGACTGAGCCTCGATGACATCGGCGTCTTCGAGGTCAATGAGGCCTTCGCTCCGGTTCCGATGGCCTGGCTCAAGGAACTCGGCGCGGACGAGAAGAAGCTCAATCCCAACGGCGGCGCGATCGCGCTGGGCCACCCGCTCGGCGGATCCGGTGCCCGGATCATGACCACCCTGCTATATCACATGCGGGACAAGGGAATTCGCTACGGTCTGCAGACCATGTGTGAGGGCGGCGGCCAGGCCAACGCCACCATCCTCGAGCTGCTGTAGTCGTGTCTGACGTCGAGACCCCCGCCGCTCTCTCCGAGCGGCGGGGCAACGTCCTGCTGATCACGATCAACCGCCCCGACGCGCGCAACGCGGTGAACGGCGCGGTGAGCACCGCCGTCGGCGACCTGCTGCAGCAGGCCCAGGCCGACGCCGACGTCTGGGCGGTGGTGGTCACCGGCGCCGGCGACAAGTCGTTCTGTGCCGGGGCCGACCTGAAGGCAATCTCGCGGCGGGAGAACCTCTTTCACCCGCAGCACCCGGAGTGGGGATTCGCCGGCTACGTCCGGCACTTCATCGACAAGCCGACCATCGCCGCGGTCAACGGTGCCGCGTTCGGTGGCGGTACCGAGCTGGCTCTGGCCAGTGATCTCGTGGTCGCCCAGGAGAGCGCCAAGTTCGGGTTGCCAGAGGTCAAGCGCGGCCTGGTCGCCGCGGCCGGCGGAGTCTTCCGCATCGTGGACCAGTTGCCGCGCAAGGTGGCCATGCACCTGCTGTTCACCGGCGAACCGATCACCGCTGCCGAGGCCCTCGAGTGGGGCCTGATCAACGAGGTGGTGCCCGACGGCACCGCGGTTGACGCGGCACTGGCTCTGGCGCAACGCATCACCGTCAACGCACCGCTGGCGGTACAGGCCAGCAAGCGGGTGGCGGTCGGAGTCGACGACGGGGTCATCACCGCCGACGAGGCCGGCTGGACGCGCACCATCCGCGAGATCGGCGCGCTGATGAAATCCGAGGACGCCAAGGAAGGTCCGCTGGCATTCGCCGAGAAGCGCCAGCCGGTGTGGAAGGCGCGCTGAAGGCGCGATCAGCTCTTCAGCTCACCGCAGATTCAGCGTGACCCCGGCGTCATCGAATACGTCCTGCACCGAATCGAAGAATGCGGGCTGCCCACGTTGTGCATCCATCAGATAGCGTCGCGAGAATGCGCTGTGCTCCCAGTCGAATTCGAACGGCCGATTTTCCGGAGTGCCGAATCCGCCCCGCAGGCAATCGGCCAGCGCATCGAGATTCCGTCCGAAGTATCCACCGGGGCCGTTGACGGAGCGCCCGATCTCTCGATAAAAGTCGCTGATCGACTTGATCTTTCGACCTTCGATTCGAAAGATCACTGGCACAGCTGAGTCTGGCTGTGGCGTCATCATCACCGTCCCGCGTCAGTGACCAGACAGAACGAGTCATAGTGGTCGTCGGTATAGAAGTACTGGGGTGGATTGGTCAACGGAGACCCACCGGTGACGATGCGCCTTGTCGAGCGGTTACTGGCACCTGGGTTGATCACGGTGTACTCGTGGTAGTACCCCTTGACCTGCTCAGGTAGATGGCCCTCCCGGTTACCGAACACCACACCGTCGTTGCGCGGAAAGGGAAATGGCCCATTGGATCGGATGACTCGCACCGTGTTGACCGCCTCGGGCGGCAGCGTGGCCAGTGGGCACGTCGGCATACCTGGCATACCTGCGGGCGGTGCTGTTGGGGCGAATGTCCGCACCAAAGCCCATCCGGCGACGATGACGATTAATGCGCAGAGGGCGACGAGCGCGAACCTGAATCGACCCACCTTTGTCCTTCGCCGTCGGGCTGCCGCTGGACTGCATCATGACCCGTTGGCGCCTCGGTGCGGGAGTTTAGCTGCGCCGTTGCCCTGACTGTGGGCCGAGGCTACGCCGGCTTCGTTGTCGTTGTCGTTGTCGTCGTCGTCGTCGGTGTGGTGCTCGTGGTGCTCGTGGTGCTGGTCGACGTATTCGGGCTCGGCGCATCGGCGGGGCTCAGCACGGTGTCGATCATGTAGATGTAGGCCGCGCGGGTGGTGTAGCCGCAGACCACCTTCACGGTGTCGTTGATCTTGATGTCGCCACCCTTGCCGGTCACGTTCACCGTGCTGCCCTGCTGTGTGGGCATCTTGCCGTGCAGGTCGTCGGGGCCGAGGTAGCCCAGCACCAGGTGGTAGTAGAGCGTGGACGTCAGCAGCGCCGGGTCGCTCTTCAGCTGGGCCAGCGTGGCCTCGTCCAGCTTGGCGAACGCGTCGTTGGTCGGTGCGAAGACCACGTACGGGCCGCCGTCGATCACGCTGCCGATGTTGACGGCCGGGTTGAACCCGCCGGAGATCGCCGCGTTGAACGTGCTCAGGTCCGGGTTGGCGGCGATAGCCGCGGTCGCCGTCTGGGTGCCCATGCTGGCGAACGAGCCGGGCCCGGCGGGGATCCTGTTTTTGTAGGCGTCGCAGCCCGAGCCCTGCGGGTCGGGCAGCTGGCTCATGCTCGGCGCGGGGATTTCCGACGTCGTCGGTGACGCTGGGGTGGTGGTCGTCGGCGTCGGATCGGCGTAGGCCTGCACGGCGGTCGGAATCGCAACCGCGATGGCCGCCAGCGCCGCTGCGACGCCCAGGGACTTGGTACGAGTGCTCACTTCGGCTCCTTGAGTGATCTGTGGAGTCGGCGAATCGCGGGTTCCCGGGTACCGCGTGCCGTGAAGAGCCTACTTGTAGCAAAGTGTCAGTCTCAAAGCGGGAGGTGAAGGTCCAGGTCAGGGCCCTGTGGAGGCCAGGGAGAACGCCAAGTCAACACCACCGGCGAGCACCTGCCGAAGCGAAGGTGTTGCAAGGCAGCCAGGCGAGTCTGCATACGATGTCGGCCATGGCCGAACCACTGATCGTGTCCCTGGGCGCACACTCTCCTGATCTACACGCCGAGTCCTGGGTCGCTCCCAACGCGGCGGTGATCGGCCAGGTGCGGCTGGCCGCGCGGGTGAGCGTCTGGTACTCGGTGACGTTGCGCGCCGAGGCGGAATTGATCGATATCGGTGAGGGCAGCAATATCCAGGACGGCTCCACCGTGCATGTCGACCCGGGCTTTCCGGCGCGGATCGGCCGCGGTGTGACGATCGGCCACAATGCGGTGCTGCACGGGTGCACGGTCGAGGACGGGTCCCTGGTCGGGATGGGCGCCATCGTGCTCAACGGTGCGGTGATCGGAGCGGGTTCGCTGGTGGCTGCCGGCGCGGTGGTGCCGCAGGGCATGGTCGTACCGCCGCGCTCGCTGGTGGCGGGGGTGCCGGCCAAGGTCCGCCGCGAGCTGTCCGACGCCGAGGTCGACGGCAACAATATGAACGCCACGGTCTACGAGCACCTCCTCGACCTGCACCGCAACCCGGGATAGGTTTGCGCAGTCGCCAGATTGCCGATAGTCCTAGCGTGAAGTCGCTGCGCGTTCTAGTCACCGGTGCCACCGGATACGTTGGCTCTCGGCTGATCGCCGGGCTGCTTGAAGCCGGGCATGAGGTCGTCGCCGCTACCCGGGACCCGGAGAAGCTCGGCCGATTCGGCTGGTGTGAGCGGGTGCAGGCCGTCCTGTTGGATGCCGACGATCCGACTTCGGTGGACGCAGCGTTCGGCGTCGCGGGACCGATCGACGTTGTCTACTACCTGGTGCATGCGATCGGCCAGCCCGGCTTCCGTGACCGTGACAACATCTCGGCCGCCAACGTCGCCGCCGGTGCAAAGGCCGCGGGCGTGGGGCGGATCGTGTACCTCGGCGGGTTCGTGCCCGACAACGACAATCTCTCCGAGCATCTGGCCAGCCGGGCCGAGGTGGCCGGGGCGCTGAACGTCGAGGGCGGGGCCGAACTCGTCTGGCTCGGCGCGGCGGTGATAATCGGTGCGGGGTCGACGTCGTTCGAAATGGTGCGCTACGTCGGCGATCGATTCTGGGTAATTCCGTTGCCGCCGTGGGCCAATCACGACATCGACCCGATTTCGATCCGCGACGTGCTCTACTACCTGCTGGCCGCGGCGGACCCGGCGGCCGTCCCGGCCGGTTCGTACGATATCGCCGGGCCGGCCACCACGACCTACCGTGAGCTGCTTGCGACCTACGTGGACGCGGCCGGAGAGCTTCGCGCCGGGCTGCCGATGCGCGACATCGTGCCGCGCTCGGTGGTCGGCCGGGTAGCCGGTGCCGCGGTGCCGGTGCCCTCCGGGCTGGCGGCCGATCTCATCGAATCGCTGGACCATCCGATGACAGCCTCCGACACTGTCCTACGTGACCACGTACCGGACCCGCCGGGTGGGCTCACCGCCATCGAGGACGCCGTCGCCGCCGCGGTGGCCAGCCCGCGGCCGCAGCCAGTCGACGCCCTGGCCGACCCGCACCACCTGGCCGACAGCGATCCGCTCTGGGCCGGGGGAGATGCGCTGCGGCTGCGGCGGGCGGCTGCGACCGTGACGCCCGCGGTGGCGCGTCCGGCGCTGGTGCTGTTCAACGCGGTACCGGGCCCGCTGGCCGGTGCGCTGCGCACCGGCCTGGATCTCCTGTTGGCGAAAGTCCGTACGCGATGACGATGCTTGCCGAGATTCGTTCCTTGTTGATCAATGCCGCTGCGCCACAACAGGAATGGCCGTCGATGGTTCGGCACCGGCGCATCGTTGTATGCGTTGTGCTGGTCATCGGGGCGGGATTGCTTGGGGTGTCGCTGACCCGCACACCCGGCGATACCACGTTCTACTGGTTGACGCTGGCGCTGGCGGTGGCCTGGGCGTTGGGGGCGTTCGTGTCCGGCCCGCTGCACCTGGGGTGTATTCGCTGGCGCGGACGCAACCAGCGCCCGGTGCTCACCGGGATCGCGATCGGCCTTCTGGTCGGTGGCGCGTTCGTGCTGGGCGGACTGGTGGCCCGCGAGATCGGTCCGGTGGCCGAGCGGATCACCCGGGTGCTGGAGTACGTCAATCACGGCAGTCTGGTGCTGGTCTTGGCGATCACACTGGTGAACGGTCTGGCCGAGGAATTGTTCTTCCGCGGGGCGCTGTACACCGCGCTGGGTTCGTTCCACCCGGTGGTGATCTCCACTCTGCTGTACACCGTCGCGACGTGCGCCAGCGGCAACCCGATGCTCGGCTTCGCTGCCATCATCCTGGGTACGGTCTGCGCCGTCGAACGCCGAGCCACCGGCGGAGTGCTGGCACCGGTACTCACCCACGTGGTGTGGGCGCTGATCATGGTGCTGGCACTGCCGCCGATGTTCGGCGTCTGAATTTAATTGAGTGGGTGGGCGATTTCGTCGCGTGGCATGCGCGCCGCCGCGAGCGCGACCGCGGCGAGCAGTACGGGCGCGATACCGGCCACCGCTAAGATGGCCTCGACGGGGATCACCAGTGTGCACCACGAACCGCAGACCCTCGCGCAGATCGGTGATTACGTGCGGCTTGTCCCGCTCGACGGTCATCACGATGTGCTCGCCGTGGCCCGGACGCATCGCCACCAGCAGAATCAGTCCGATCGCCATGAGCACGGTCACCGCCACAGAACCCAACGCAGGGAAGGTAAGCCCGATCAGGATGCCGGCCGTGGCGGGGCCGATGGCCTGCTGCAGTGTCGGGCGAACCGCGCCTTCGACACCGTTGGCGGCCAGCAAGTGTTCAGGCGGGGAAGAAGAAGGCCGCGCCGACGCCGAGAACCGTTGCGGCAACAGCCATATGCCACAGTCGGAGCTCGCCGAGCAGGCCGAGGGCGGCCACCGCGCCCGTCGCGGCGACGTTGGCGGCTTCGACGGCGACGATGATTGCGCGCTGCGGAACGCGGTCGGCGACAATGCCGCCGACCAGGATGAAGGCCAGCATGCCGCCGGCGAGGCAGGCCGCGACCAGGGAGAGCGCAGCGGGGTCGTCCGCCAGGGCGATGACCTGTAAGGCCATCACGACCGTCCACATGCCCTCGGCGAACAGGAACAGCGACATCGCCGCGATGAGCAGCCGGAATTCGCGGTATCTGAAGGGCGCGAGCACGCGCCAACGGCCGGCGGTCGTCACCGGCTCGTCGATGTTGTGGTGCGTACTCATGCCACCGATGGTCGCCGACGGATCAGTGCCACGTCCAACGATTTTCGGCTCAGTCGAAGAGCTCGTCGAAGCCGTTGGGCACCGGGCGGCCGGCCAGTTTGTAGCTGACCCACTGATTCAACGAAACTCCTTGTTCGGCAGCCTCGATCGTGAGCCGCTCATGCAGGACCCGCGATGTGCGGACCGCGAAGTTCCCGCTGTAGCGGCGGTCGGTGAGCGAGGGTGGGGGATCCAAGCCGAGGTCGGCCAGTTCCTCGAGCTCTTTGGCGACCATCTGCTCGACGCGCTCGATCGCTTGGTGTGGCGTCAGCGCAGTTGCGTAGCGGCCCTTGAATTCCAGGCACATACCGAGGTATTGGCAGTAGTCGTCGGACCACTCCGCGCGGTAGGTGTAATACGTCATCGCCTGATAATGGCGAGGTGGTCCGACATTTTTTGGCCGGCGTCGGTTGGCTCGTTCTGCGTGGGGGTGGGTGGCTTCTCCGGAACGTGATATCGCCGGTGATATCGGGTTCTGGAGAAGTGAAGTGCCTAGTCGTCGGTGAATGTAGGCGTGCGGTGCTCCTGGAAGGCCTTGGTGCCCTCGCGAAAGTCCTTCGACTCCAGGAGAATTCGCTGGCCTTCGCTCTCCCGGCCGATGGCCGCGTCGAGCTCGGTCAGCGTCGCGGCGTTGATCGCCTGCTTGGTCTTGCGCAGCGCGACGGCCGGACCGGACGCCAGCTTGTCGATCACCGCGGCCACCCCGGCCTCCAGCTCATCCGGTGCGTACACCGCGCTGACGAGCCCGAAGTCGAAGGCTTCGGCGGCCGAAATGCGTTCGGCCAGAAGTGCCATCTTCATGGCGCGGGCCCGGCCGATGGAAGCGGCCACCAACGCCGACGCGCCGCCGTCGGGCATCAGCCCGATCTTGGTGAACGCCAACAGGAAAAACGCCTTCTCCGAGGCCAACACGATGTCGCAGGCCAGCGCCAGCGACACCCCGACTCCAGCCGTCGGGCCCTGCACCACCGCCACCACCGGCTTGGGCAGGCTGACGATGGCCTTCACCGCGCGGTTAGCCTCGATCAGCACCTCGTCCGGCGTATCCGGCCTGCGGTTGGACTGATCCTCGGCGCTGATGCCGGCACCGGAGCTGAACCCTCGGCCGGCCCCGCTGAGGCGCACCACCCGCACCGCGGGGTCATCGGCCGCGTGCGCCAAGACGTCGGCCACCGTCCGCAACATCGCCGCGTTCAGCGAGTTCAGGCTGTCGGGCCGATTCAGCGTCACCGAGAGCAATCCGCCGTCGAGCGACACGGTCAGTTCCGGGATGCCGGCGTAGGCGTCGATGGTCGTCATGGCTGCACCTTAGCGCCGACGGGGGCGCAGCCCGCGCCGGGTCGGCCCAGGTGTAAATAGTTAAGGCGGGCGATCAATCAACTGGAGGGTAGACACCTATGGCCGGACCACTACACGGTTTGCGCGTCGTCGAATTGGCCGGCATCGGCCCGGGTCCGCACGCCGCGATGATCCTCGGCGACCTGGGCGCCGACGTCGTCCGCATCGACCGGCTCGGCAAGGGCACCGGGACCCCCAGCAACGATTACCTATTGCGCAGCCGTCGCTCGGTGGGCGCCAACCTCAAAGATCCCGCCGACCGCGACATGGTGCTCGGGCTCATTGCGAAAGCCGACGTACTCATCGAGGGCTTCCGTCCCGGCGTCACCGAACGCCTCGGCCTGGGCCCGGAGGACTGCGCCAAGGTCAACGAACGGCTGATCTATGGCCGCATGACCGGCTGGGGCCAGACCGGCCCGCGTAGCCAGCAGGCCGGCCACGACATCAACTACATCTCGCTCAACGGCATTCTGCACGCGGTCGGCCGGGTCAACGAGCGCCCCGTCCCGCCGCTGAACCTGGCCGGCGACTTCGGTGGCGGTTCGATGTTCCTGCTGGTCGGCATCCTGTCCGCGCTGTGGGAGCGCGAGCGCTCCGGCAAGGGTCAGGTGATCGACGCCGCGATGGTCGACGGCTCCAGCGTGCTGGCCACCATGATGTGGGCATTCCGCCACATGGGCATGTGGGGCGACGTGCGTGGCACCAACATGCTCGATACCGGCGCGCCCTACTACGACACGTACGAATGCTCCGACGGCCGTTACGTCGCGGTCGGCGCGATCGAACCGCAGTTCTACGCCGAATTGCTGGAAAAGCTCGGCCTGAACGCCGCCGGCCTGCCCGACCAGAACGACATCGCCAGCTGGCCGGAACTGCGAGCAGTACTCACGGACGCGTTCGCCGCCCACGACCGCGACCACTGGACCAAGGTCTTCGCCACCAGTGACGCCTGCTGCACCCCGGTGCTGTCGTTCGCCGAGGTGGACGCCGAGGCGCACAACACCGAGCGCGATACCTTTTACACCGAGCAGGGCTCTACGTTCCCGGCGCCGGCCCCCCGGTTCTCCAGGACCGTGCTCGACGCGCCGAATGCGCCCGGCGTCCCGGGAGCCGACAACGAAGCGGTGCTGAGGGACTGGGTATAGTCCCCAACCAACCAGTAGGTAGACCTAGCGAGAGGAAAACCATTCGTGGAGATCAAGGACGCCGTAGCCGTCGTCACCGGCGGTGCTTCGGGCCTGGGCCTGGCCACCACCAAACGTCTGCTCGACCGCGGCGCATCGGTGGTGGTGATCGACCTCAAGGGTGAAGAGGTGGTGGCCGAACTCGGCCCGCGCGCCCGCTTCGCCCAGGCCAACGTCACTGACCCCGAGTCGGTGTCGGCCGCCCTCGATCTCGCCGAAGAGCTGGGGCCGCTGCGCATCAACGTGAACTGCGCCGGCATCGGCAACGCGGTCAAGACGCTGGGCAAGGACGGACCGTTCCCGCTGGACTGGTTCAACGCCGTCGTCCAGGTCAATCTGATCGGCACCTTCAACGTGCTGCGCCTGGCCGCCGAACGGATCTCCAAGACCGAACCGATCGGCGAAGAGCGCGGCGTCATCATCAACACGGCTTCGGTGGCCGCATTCGATGGCCAGATCGGCCAGGCGGCGTACTCCGCGTCCAAGGGCGGCGTGGTCGGCATGACCCTGCCGATCGCCCGCGACCTGGCCCGTGAGCTCATCCGCGTCGTCACCATCGCGCCCGGCCTGTTCAAGACCCCGCTGTTGGCGGGGCTGCCCGAAGAGGCGCAGGCCTCGCTGGGCAAGCAGGTGCCGCACCCGGCCCGGCTCGGCGACCCCGATGAGTACGGCGCACTGGCGACGCACATCGTCGAGAATCCGATGCTGAACGGCGAAGTGATCCGTCTCGACGGCGCGATCCGGATGGCGCCCCGATGAGCCTCACGACGAAGTTCACCGAGGTCTTCGGTGTGGAGCACCCGATCGCCCAGGGCGGTATGCAGTGGGTGGGCCGCGCGGAACTCGTTGCGGCCGTGGCCAATGCGGGTGCGCTGGGGTTCATCACCGCGCTGACGCAGCCCACTCCGGCCGATCTGGCCAACGAGATCGCCAAGACCCGGGATCTGACCGACAAGCCGTTCGGGGTGAACCTGACGATCCTGCCGTCGATCAACCCGCCGCCGTATGACGAGTACCGCCAGGTGATCGTCGACGCCGGTATCAAGATCGTGGAGACCGCGGGCTCCAACCCGGCGCCGCACCTGCCGATGTTCCACGACAACGGCATCAAGGTGCTGCACAAGTGCACCTCGGTGCGCCACGCCGTCAAGGCCCAGAGCCTGGGTGTGGACGGCATCAGCATCGACGGCTTCGAATGCGCCGGGCATCCCGGCGAGGACGATATCCCCGGTCTCGTGTTGATCCCGGCGGCCGCGGCCAAGATCGAGATCCCGATGATCGCCTCGGGCGGTTTCGCCGACGCCCGCGGCTTGGTCGCGGCACTGGCACTGGGCGCCGACGGCATCAACATGGGCTCGCGGTTCATGTGCACCGCGGAGTCCTGCATCCACCAGAACGTCAAGGAAGCGATCGTCGCCGGCGATGAGCGTGGCACCGAGCTGATCTTCCGCAGCCTGAACAACACCGCGCGGGTGGCGTCAAACATCGTCTCGCGTGAGGTGGTCCAGATCCTCAAGGGCGGCGGTCAGTTCGAGGACGTCAAGGACCTGGTGGCCGGTGTGCGTGGCCGGCGGGTGTACGACGAGGGTGACGTCGATGCCGGCATCTGGAGCGTGGGCACGGCAATGGGCCTGATCAACGACATCCCGACGGTGGGCGAGCTCGTCAGCCGGATCGTCAGCGAAGCCGAAGACATCATCGGCCGCCGGCTGGCCGGGATGGTCAAACCCAGCCAAGACGCAAAAGTGCCCGCCTGATCCCAGGCGGGCACTCCACGCGTCTCAAAGCCCCGAAAGGCGCCTAGCCGCAGGTCAGCGGTGATGGCGCCGATCGGCGCTGCGCTCAGCTGGCGTTAGCGAGCGGCGGGCGGTCCTCGAACTGCTCCGAGGTGTCGCCCTCCACCAAAAAATCGCCATGGTAGAGCGCGTCAAAATCGATCTTGATGACATCTGCACTGGTGTCGTCGATCCACATACCCAGTACTCTATGGGCCACCATTAAGGAATCTGTGAGCCACGATTCGGAGTTTTATGGCAATTGTTACTCCCGAGTCAGGTCGCTGGTTACTCGCGAGTCACTTACTCGCAGGTCAGGACCAAAAACCGTCTCCGACTAGGGTGGTTGTGAGAAGGAAGGACACCTAGCCATGGCACAGCAGACTTTTGACAATCCGTTCTTCGCACGCTTTTGGACGGTGCTCTCAGCCCACGAGTCCGCGGCCATGAGAGACCTCAGACGGGCCAATCTCTCAGAGCTGCGCGGGCGCGTCCTGGAGGTCGGTGCGGGCACCGGATCCAACTTCGCCTTCTACCCCGATTCGGTGACCGAGGTCGTCGCACTCGAGCCCGAAACCCGGCTCGCTCCGCTGGCCCGACAGGCCGCCGCGGCCGCCCCGGTCCCTGTCACGGTGATCGAATCGACCGTCGAGACCATGCCCACCACCGGGCCCTTCGACGCGGTGGTGTGCTCCCTGGTGCTGTGTTCGGTGGCCGAGCCCGACAGTGTCCTGCGTCAGCTGGGCACTGTCCTGAAGCCCGGCGGCGAGCTGCGCTACTTCGAACACATCGCCAGCACCGGATGGCGGGGTGGGCTACAGCAGCTGGCCGACGCCACGATCTGGCCACGGTTCACCGGGAACTGCCACACGCACCGCGAGACCGAGCGGTCGATCGCCGGTGCGGGATTCGTCATCGACACTGCCCGACGCGCGGCCATGTTGCCGGCGTGGGTGCCGCTGCCCGCGCAAGAGGTCGCCTTGGGTCGGGCGAAGAAAGCTAGTTAGCCAACAGCTCGGGTAACTGCTGCAGTAGCCGCGGCAGCGCCGTGCTGGCAGATTCGCGGATCGTGATCGTCGCGTTGGCGGACAGCGGGGTCGGCTCTGGATTGACCTCGACCACGACCACCCCTTGGGCCAGCGCCATCTCCGGCAGGGCCGCCGCCGGGTAGACGAGCCCCGAGGTGCCGACCACCACCAGCACGTCGGCGGTGGCCACCGCCTCCACTGCCGCCTGCCAGGGCTCGTCGGGCAGCTGCTCCCCGAACCACACGATGCCCGGGCGGATCAGCCCGCCGCACTCGCACTGCGGGGGCATCTTCTCCAGCTCCGGCTCGGGCATATCCGGCAGCGGGCCGTGATAGCGCGAACCGCAGGTGTCACACCAGAATTCGAACAGGCTGCCGTGCAGATGGTGCACTGTCTTGCTGCCGGCCCGCTCGTGCAGATCGTCGACGTTCTGCGTGATCACGGTGACGTCGGCGTAGTCCTGCCAGGCCGCCACCGCGCGATGACCGTCGTTGGGCTGCACGCGGCCGACCAGGTGATGCCGCCACAGATACCAGGCCCATACCCGCTCGGGATGGCGCTGCCAGCCGTCGGTACTCGACAGCTCGTACGGGTCGTACTTGGCCCACAAACCCGTCTTGTCGTCGCGGAACGTCGGCACACCGCTCTCGGCGGATATCCCCGCCCCGCTCAGCACCGCGATACGCACATCCCCCAAAATAGCCGGTCTAAGCGATACTTAGCAGGTGTCGGAGTTGGGGCTTTGGCTGCGCGTTGACGCGGGGGCGGCGCGTCCATTGTTCGATCAGCTGAGGACGCAGCTCATCGCGAGCATCCGCGAGGGGCGGTTACCGCCCGGCACCCGGTTGCCGACGGTGCGCGAGCTGGCCGGTGAGCTGAACTTGGCGGTGAACACCGTGGCACGTGCCTATCGGGAGCTGGAGACCGCCGGGATCGTCGAAACCCGCGGCCGCTTCGGGACGTTCGTGGCGCGGGCCGACCCGGCCGACGCCGCGATGGCCGCCGCGGCCAACGCATACGTGGAAGCCGCTCGCGCCCTCGGGTTGGGCAAGGCTGAGGCGCTGCAGTATTTGGACTTGGCGTTCGGCTGAGGCGTCAGCCGAATTCCAGCAGGGTGTAGGCCCCGCGGAATCGCTTCGTGGGACCGAAGTGCCAAACCGCGGGGAAGAATGTCTTGAAGAAGAACCCCCGACCCTTCGGCATCGGAATGTCGTGCACGGCTTTGATTCCCGGCACTGTGCCGACCAGCGCGGCGAGCTGAACGGTGCTCAGGCTGAACGGCATCGGCGGCACCCGGTAGTGCCGCGAGGACTTCATGCCCTTCGGGGCCAGTCTCTTGACCATTACCGGCGGCAGGTCGAAGAACATCTGTCCACCGGGAAACCGCTTGGCGCACTGGACGATAAGGTCCATCGCCTCGTCGGGCTGCAAGTACATCAACAAGCCCTCCGCGGTGATGAACACGCCGTTGCTGGCGTCCACCTGGTCCATCCAGCTGTAGTCCAGCGCGGACTGCGCCAGCGCGGTGATTCGCGGGGAGGACGGCAGTAGGCGTTCGCGTAGGTCGATCACCGGTGGCAGGTCCACCGACACCCAGTGGAACTGAGGGTCGGGCAGGGCCTCACTCACCCGCCAGAAGCTGGTCTGGAAGCCCTCGGCCAGTGCGACGACGGTGGCCTTCGGGTGACTCCTGAGGTAGTCGACCGCGCAACTGTCGACGGCCATCGAGCGCAGGGCCATCTCCTGGCCCTTGCGGCCGAACTTGTCGAAGTCGAAATCTATGGAGTCGACCAGCGCGATGGCCATCGGGTCGTGCAGGATCGCCCCGGGCAAGCCGGCCTGATGAGCGCGACCGTTGAGGGTCATCAGCGCGGTTTCCGAGACGCCATCCAGGGCGCTGGCGTCGATCTTCTCGGTTGTCATGTCAATACCTTTGCCAGTGTGCGCAAGTTGCGCGTGGTGGTCGAGGACTTGTAGCGCTTCTTGCCCATCGTCTTGCCGATGCTCGAGTCCAGCGTCGACGACTTGGGCACCTGCCAGTACAAGACGCCGTCGCCGCGGTGGATCTTCTCCTCAGGTCCGGCGTCGGCAACCAGAGCGGCCAATTCGTCGAGAATGTCGGGATCGCTGACGAACGTCACATAGGAATGGTGGCCGGCGACCTCGGGTTCGAACGGGTAGCCGTCGGCGACCGTGCGGACCGCATCCAGTTCGTAGACCAGCACCCAGGCGTCGTAGCCGAATGCATTCCGCAGTGCGGCTTCGGCTTTCGTGCGTACCGTCACTGCGGTGCCGCTGCCGTCGAACACCACATTGCCGCTGGCGAGCACGGTCTTGACGTTCTTGAATCCGGCGTCGGTCAGCGTGGCAGCGACGTCGGCCATCTTGAGGCTCACGCCACCGACGTTCACGCCGCGCAGGAAAGCCGCATAGCGGGTCATGTCTCGATGCTAGCCACGTAGGCTCGAAGGATGTCCCGTGATGTGTTCGACGACAAGCTGCTGGCGGTCATCGCGGGCAACAAACTGGGTGTGCTGGCGACCATCAAAGGTGACGGCCGCCCACAGCTGTCCAACGTGACTTACCACTTCGACAAGCGAAACCTGGTCATCGAAGTGTCCATCACCGAGCCGCGCGCCAAGACCCGCAACCTACGCCGCGACCCGCGAGCCTCGATCCTGGTGTCCTCCGACGACGGTTGGTCCTACGCCGTCGCCGAGGGCAACGCGATCCTCACCCCGCCGGCGGCCTCACCGCACGACGACACCGTCGAAGCCCTCATCGCGCTCTACCGCAACGTCGCCGGAGAGCATCCGGACTGGGACGATTACCGCCGCGCCATGGTCACCGATCGCCGGGTGCTGCTGAAGATGCCTATCTCACATGTCTACGGAATGCCGCCGGGCATCCGCTGACTCAGCTCTTTTCGGGATGCCTCCGGCCCCTGGGGCGCCGCCAACGTTAGTCTGACCAGCATGGCCGAATCAGAGTCCAACCCGCAGGACGAGACCAAGCAGAAGTTCCGCGAGGCGCTCGAGCGTAAGAAGGCGAAATCGGCCGGCGGCTCAGCGCATACAGACGCCGGCAACAAGCAATCCCGCTCACACGGGGCGGCGGGGACCCGACGGGAGTTCCGCCGCAAGAGCGGCTAGTCGAGGCTAGCCCGTTTCGGCGTAGGTGGATTTACCCGATTTTTCGCGGGCCTCCTGCCACAGAATGGCGGCCAGGCAGCCCAGCGCCAGCACCCCGACCGCGCTCGCGAAAACGATGCCGCCGGTCCGAAGGCCCCAGGCCCGCGCGGCGAAACCTTCGCCGATCACCGGGATCGAGATCGCGACATAGGCCACCACGAAATAGGTGGAGCTGACTTCGGCCCGGCGCTCAGCGGGGGTGCGTTCGGCGATGGCGGCCAGCCCGCGGCTGAAGCTGATGCCTTGACCGACACCCGATACCACCGCCGCGGTGATCAGGCCGGCCAGCGACGAATAGTGCAGCGCCACAACCAGAACACCCATGCCGGCGATCAGTATGGCGCAGCCCAGGGCCACGGCGCGTTGCGGTGCGATGCGGGTACCGCCGATCTGCGCGATCGCTGACGCGACGAAGATGGACCCGGCCATCAAGCCGGCCAACGCGTGATTGCCGATTCCGATGATGTTAGCCAGCAGCGAAGGTGCCACCGAGGTGAACAGGCCGGTGACGGCGAATCCGGCGAACGCTGCCAGTGCGGCGGGGATGAACACCGAACGCACCTCGGGAGGAACCGAAAGTCGTTGCAGTCCAAGCTTTCCGGTGCGGCTCGACGTCTCGGGCACCAGCAGCACCGCGACGGCGGCCAGTGCGACCAGGCCGATGTGCACGGCGAAGGTGAGCGTCAGCGGCGCCGGGGCGTACTGAGCCAGGATTCCCGCCACGATCGGCCCGGCGCCAAGGCCGCCCATGTTGGCGATGGTGGCGATCATCGGTGCGCGGTTACGCCAGCTGGGCGGCGCGGCCTCGATGACCGCCGCGGTGGCGGTGCCGGTGAAAAGGCCCGCCGACAAGCCGGACAGCACCCGGCCGACCAGAAGCTGCGGCACCGAGTCGGCCAGCAGGAACACCACGGCACTGGCCAGGGCGCAGACGGTGCCCGCCAGCAGTACGGGACGCCGGCCGATCGCGTCGGACCATCTGCCGAACACCAGCAACGCGAACAACACCCCACCCGCGTAGGTGGCGTAGATGACGGTGGTGGTGAGCACCGCGAAATGCATGCGCTCCGAGTACAGCGCGTAAAGCGGGGTGGGCAGCGTGGTGCCCACCATGATCGCGACGAAAGCGTAGGCCAGCAGGGCGAAGGCGAAGTCTCGCCGGGTGCGGGTCATGTGGTGGTCAACGTCGTGGGCACCTGCACACCATTCCCGCGCCGGGCGAGATTTTCACCTCAATTGACTAATGGCTGGTGGGGAATGCCAGCGGAATCGACACGATGCCGGGGTTGGCCGGCGCGACCGTCAGTGCTCGCGCGACGGCACCCGAGATGATCTGCCTCTCCTGTCCTACTGCGCGTGCCTAGACTGTCGGCCATGGCGAGACTGCAGCTCACCCAGGATCCCGCGGCCGACGACCTGTTGAGCGAGGATCCCTTCGCCCTGCTGACGGGCATGCTGCTGGATCAGCAGATCCCGATGGAGACGGCGTTCGCCGGACCGCGCAAGATCGTCGAGCGCATCGGCGGCATCGACCCTCGGCTGATCGCCGACTACGACCCGGAACAGTTCGCCGAGAAGTTCGCGAAAACTCCTGCCGTGCACCGCTTTCCGGGATCGATGGCCAAGCGTGTGCAGGACCTGGCCCGCGAGATCGTCGACCGCTACCACGGTGACACAGCCCAGTTGTGGCTCGACGGCAACCCCGACGGCGCCGAGGTGCTGCGCCGGCTCAAGGCCCTGCCCGGATTCGGTGAGCAGAAGGCCAAGATCTTCCTGGCCCTGCTGGGCAAGCAGTACGGGGTCACCCCGAAGGGCTGGCGTGAGGCGGCCGGTGATTACGGCAGGGCCGGCACCCACATGTCGATCGCCGATGTGGTCGACAAGGGGTCGCTGGAAGAAGTCAGGGCGTACAAGAAGAAGATGAAGGCGGCGGCGAAGGCGAAGGCCTGAGTCATCGGATCAGCCAAGGCTAAGGCCAGATAACGGAGGAACCCATGAAGACTCACATCAATTGTCCGTGCGGCGAGGCGATCAGCGCCAAGGACGAGGACGAGCTCGTCGACCTCACCAAGGCGCACCTGGCCGCCGCCCACCCGGGTATGGATTACGGCCGGGACGAAATCCTCTTCATGGCCTACTGAGCCGCGCGCTTGAAGGCGCTTTTTCAGCGTCAGGGAACGACCGTCGAGCCGATCGTCGGCATGAAGGTGCACTGCTTATCCACAGTGGTCACCTGACCGAAGATCGTCGACATGATGCTGCCCGAGCCGGTGTCGGCGATCGCGGTCAGTGTGGTCGGGCCCGCAGAGTTGATGTCGGGGTTGGGCTTCAGAGTCACGCTGCCCGATTTACCGCTGGTCAGGTTGACCCAGGTGACGTTCAGCGGCAGCTTCTGCTCGGCGGCCGGAGCCGGGGTGCCGACGGCGGTGAATACGTAGGCGGTCTGGCCTGCGGCCGGTCCGGGCGTCGGGATTTTCGCTGGCCCGGCGACCGAGATGGCGGTGGCGATCACGTTGCCGCCGTCCTTCAGGCAGCCATTGCTGATCGACGGATACATGAAGTCCTGAGTCGGCGGGCTGGCCGGATCGTAGTTCGGCGGGGCTGCCGCGGCCGCGGGCGCAGGGGTCGAGCCCGCGGTGTTGATCGAGTTGCCGACCGGCGTTGCTCCCGGCGTCGCCGACGGCGTCACCACATGCACCGGGGTCGGGACCTCGGGAAGGGCGTCGGGCACCGGGCCGACGGCATGCGTCGGGTCGATGCCGGTGGGCAGGTGCGCGTCGGCGCTCGGAATCGCGGCGGGTACGCCGTCGGGCAGATGTTCAGGCAGGGGGGCGGGGCCGTTTCCAGGGCCTGGCGTCATCAGTGGCGTGGTGCCATGCGCGACGCCCATTGCTTCGGCGGGGGGAGCCGACGAAGGCAGTGCGGCCGAGGGGCCGGCGGCCCCGCCATCCTGCACGAACTTGGTGACTTGCTGGGCAAGCGCCGCCGAGCCGGCCGGCGTGGTGGCGTTGCCTGCGAGCTGCGAAGCCGCCGCGAGCAGCAGCGACTGCGCCGATGAGGGGTTCCCCGCAGCCTGCTGGACGACCGGGCCGAGGAGCTGCATGGCGTCAAGGCCGGGCAGCTGGCCGGGATCCAGCGGGATGGCCGGGTCCGCGGTCGCGACCGGACTGAAAGCCAGGTTGGTCGCGGCCACGAGCGCGGCGGTGGTCAGCAGAAGAGCCAGCTTGGCGATCTGCGGCACGGTGAACTCCCTCATCGGGTGGTGGTTGGTCAGGGCAGAGCGGACAGCGGCAGCAGCTGGCCGAGGCCAGCGCCACCCGGGGTGGTGGGCGCCACCGGCGGGTTACTGGCGGGGGGCACCCCTGCCGGTCCGGCGACCGAGGTCGCCACGGGCGCCGGTGCGCCGACGGCCAGGTTGTCGCCGACCTTCACCGGGAACGGCATGTTCGACGGCGTCAGGCTGGCCAGGTCGCCGGGCACGCCCAGCTGGTTGAGCAGCGGCAGGATCGGCCCCGCGATGCTGCCACCTGGAATCGCGCTGGCCGCCGGGGCGGCTGCCGGAACGCCGGCCACTGGCGCCGCGCCGGGCACGCTGATCGGAGACACCGGCAGTGTGGACGGTGCGCCGGTCAGCGCCGACGCGCCGGTGAGGGCGGTCGCCGCGGACTGCAACACGCCGGCCGCGGTGGCCGGATTCGTGACGAATTGCTGCAGCATGTTGAGCGCGGGCACGCCGGGGACGATGGGCGCAGCGCCTGGATCGGCGGCGGCCGACGGGCTCAGAGCGAGCGCGACCGAGCAGAGCCCGGCAGCGCCAATTATGTTGGCGGTGAACAACTTTGAAATACGTGGCATGGAAATTCCAATCCCTCGAGTGCAGGTCTGAACCCGAAGGTAGTCCGTTACTAGAGTTACTCAAGTGACACGTGTGGTGTTTATTCAACCGTTACGGCAGTGATGGCCGATGGTGATGCGAGCGCCACCGGGCGGCGATCGAATCGGGTGCGGCTTGGTGTGCGGAGCCCACGTTTACGCGCCGAAGATCGGTCCATCGCTACAGTCGCACGGTGGACACGACGGCCCCAGTGACGCGGCCAGCCTGGCTGGCGCCGCTGTTGCTGATCGCCAGCGTGGCCGCCCGGCTGGGGTGGACCTACCTGGTGCCCAACGGCGCGAACTTCGTCGATCTGCACGTGTACCTCGGCGGCGCGGGCGCGCTGGATCACCCCGGAACGCTGTATTCGTACGTCTACGCCGACCAGACGCCCGACTTCCCGCTGCCCTTCACCTATCCGCCGTTCGCGGCGCTGGTGTTCTACCCGCTGCACCTGCTCCCGTTCGGGCTGGTGGCGTTCTGCTGGCAGCTCGGCATCATCGCCGCGCTGTACGGCGTGGTCCGGGTCAGTCAGCGACTGATGGGCGTGCCGGCCTGGCAGGGCCACCGCGTCGCGATGGGGTGGACCGCGGTGGGGATCTGGCTCGAACCGCTGCGCAGCAACTTCGACTACGGCCAGATCAATGTCATCCTGGTGCTCGCCGTCTTGTGCGCCGCGTACAGCAGCCGGTGGTGGCTATCCGGTCTGCTGGTCGGGGTGGCGGCCGGGATCAAGCTGACCCCCGCCATCACGGGGCTGTACTTCCTGGGCATGCGCCGCTGGGGCGCGGCGGTCTTCTCGGCGGTGGTTTTCTTCGGCACGGTCGGGCTGTCCGTCGCGGTCATCGGTCAGCAGGCCCGCTTCTACTTCACCGACTTGCTCGGCGACGCCAGCCGCATCGGCCCGATCGGGACCTCGTTCAATCAGTCCTGGCGCGGCGCGATCTCACGCATCGCCGGCCACGACGCCGGCTACGGACCGGTCGTGCTGGCCGGCATCGCGGTGACGACGGTGCTGGCAGTGCTGGCCTGGCGCGCGCTGGACTCCGACCGGCTGGGCTCGCTGTTGGTGGTGCAATTATTCGGTTTGCTGATCTCACCGATCTCGTGGACCCACCACTGGGTGTGGTTGGTGCCGTTGATGATCTGGCTGCTCCACGGACCCTGGCGCAGCCGCCCGGGAGCGCGGCTGCTGGGCTGGGGCTGGCTGGTGCTGACGATCATCGGGCTGCCCTGGTTGCTCAGCTTTGCCCAGCCGACAATCTGGCAGATCAGTAGGCCCTGGTACCTGGCCTGGGCCGGCCTCAGCTACATCGTGGCAACGCTGGCAACGCTGGCCTGGATCGCGATCAGCGGTCGCCGACAATCCCGTTGATATCGGACGCCATCTGCACATCTTTGTCGGTGATCCCACCCTCGGAATGGGTTACCAAGGCGAAAGTGACTGTCCGCCAGCGAATATCGATGTCGGGGTGATGGTCCTTGCTCTCGGCGTGTTCGGCGACCCGCCGCACGGCGTCGATGCCGTCGAGGAACGACCCGAACGTGATGCCGCGGCGCAGGGCGCCGCCGGCGCGCTCCCAGCCGTCGAGATCCTTGATGGCGGAATCAACTTCTTCATCGGTTAATACGGACATGTCGTCAAGTGTGGCTGATGGGAACACGTGTGTACCAGTCCCTTTGTCGCATTGCGGCGAAATATGGCGCGGCGCTTGATAACTAGCCTTATGCTGAGGCGCGCACCGCGATGCCGACGTCTTTGCGGTAGCTACAGAGCTAATCGGGGGACTACCGCTCATGACTTCACCCATGCCTGATGCTGGTCGGCGTGTCCAGGCCATGCATCGGGTAGCGCGCACCCGCCAACCGGGTGGCGGGGTGGGCACCTCCGGGGAACGCTCGCCGAAATTTGGGTACTCGCGTGCGAATTTCATGCCGCGACTCCCGCACCTGGTGTTAGTTAATCCGCGCAAATGTACTCATCGATCGGGGGCCATATCGTGATGAAGCCGACGGACAGTTCGCTCGACACCGACCAGCATCGAGCCAGCCGGCGACGGTCCTGGTTGCGGGCGTTGCCTGCTGAGTTCGGCGGACTCGCAGCTCCCGAGGCGGGGTCGTCAAGCCAAGTCCGCATCGCGAGTTGGGTTGGCGCGTCGGCAATCACGTTGGGCCTGGGCGCCGCGGTCTTCGCGATGCCGGCGGTGGCCTCAGCCGATACCGGTGCCTCGTCGCCATCGAGCACCTCGTCGCACAGTGGTACCTCGACATCCCACGCCACATCTCCGGGGGCTACCAACAAGGCCTCGTCCAAGCGGTCGGCGGTGACCTCCAACAGCGATACGGCGAGCAAGGCCGGCGGTGCCCGCTCGTCGACCGGTAGGGCTCGCTTGCAGGCGGCCGCTGTCCAGGACAGCTCGACTCAAACCGCAGCCGCAACCGACGTGTCGGCAACGGTGACCGCGAGCACGTCGGTCACGTCGACGTCCGCCGCCGTCCAGGCCAAGGCAGCGGCATCGCCTCAGGCCCAAGCCAACGCCGCGTGGGAATCGCTGGTCAGCTTCTACTTCGGCAACGGCACCGCCCAACATCCCAACGGTGGGATCATCATCGGCAACGGCTACTCGTGGACGGCCGAGACCTGCACTGGGACAACGGCTTGCAAGGGTGGCAACGGCGGCATCTTCGGCAGCGGCGGCGACGGCTACAACGGTGGCAACGGCGGCGCAGCCGGTGTCTTCGGCAACGGCGGCGCTGGTGGCGCCGGCATCGCGACGGTCAACGCCGGTCGCGGCGGTAACGGTGGTGCGGGCGGCCTCGTCGGCGGTAATGGCGGCGCGGGCGGTGTGGGTGCGGACATCGTGTCGGCGGGCGCGACCGGCGGTGCCGGTGGGTCGGCGGGCTTGTTCGGCGATGGCGGTGCCGGTGGTGCGGGTGGAACCGGCGCAGATTCCATCGTTCCTGGCGGGACGGGCGGCACCGGCGGTCGCGGCGGCACCGGTGGTTTGCTGACCGGCAGCGGCGGCGCCGGCGGCGAGGGCGGCGCGGCGATTCCGGAGGACGGCACGGGCGGTACCGGCGGGCACGGTGGCAACACCGGACTCCTGTCGCTGTACGGCACCGGCGGCGTGGGTGGAGTGGGCGGCAATGCCGCCAACGGTGGTCAAGGCGGTCACGGCGGAAACGGCGGAGCCCTGGCGATCTTCTCGAACGGGGGCGCCGGCGGCGTGGGCGGCAACAGCCCCGTCCAGGGTTACGGGACTTACCACGGCGGCCGGGGCGGAGATGGCGGCACCGGGGGCCTCTGGGCGGGCAACGGTGGCGACGGCGGCGTGGGCGGCGACGGCGGCGGCAACGGTGGCAACGGTGGCAACGTCGGACTGCTCTCGATCGTGGGCGGCGGTGGCAGCGGCGGTGACGGCGGAGTGGGACAGGCCGGCACCCCGGGCAGCAACGGTGTGATCACTCGGATCTACGGACTCGATGGCTCACCGGGCGGGCAGGGTGGCTCCGGCGGCAACGGCGGCAACGGCAGCCTGATCATCGGTGCCGGTGGCGACGGCGGATCGGGCGGTGCCGGTGGCACCGGAGGCAGCGGCGGCAAGGGCTACAACGTCAAGAGCGCGGAAACTGTCAACACCGGCGACGGCGTCCCCGGTGGCGACGGCGGGACCGGCGGTCGCGGCGGCGACGGCGGAGCCACCGGCGGTGCCGGGGGGCGCGGCCGCTACTTCTTCGTCTTCTCGTCGAACGGCGACGCCGGCACATCGGGCGCCGGCGGTACCGGTGGCGACGGCGGCCAGGGCGGCTGGGGTGGCTCGACCAACGACGCCACCGCGGTCGGCGGTACCGGGGGGAAGGGCGGCCAGGGTGGCGCCGGCGGCGACGGCGGAGCGGAGACGACCATCAACTCCGCGGGTGAAGGCGGGACGGGCGGCGCGGGCGGCGCGGGCGGCGCGGGCGGCTACGGCAGTGGCACCGGCGGCGTCGCAGGTGCCGGAGGTACCGGCGGCAACGGTGGCACGGGTGGCGCCAGCAGCACCACCAAGAGCAGCGCCAGCGGTGGTGCCGGCGGTGCCGGAGGCAAGGGCGGCACCGGTGGGAACACCGCGTTCACCGGTCTTGCAGGTGTCGGCGCTCGCGGCGGCGACGGCGGCAATGGCGGCAATGGCGGCCCGGATGGCGGGATGGGAGGCGGCTTTGGCCAGGGCGGCAACGGCGGTCAGTTCGGGACCAGCGGCTTCTATGGGAACACCGGTCCCAATGGCGATTCCGGAGACCGGGGCACCCCCGGTGTCATCGTGTCGGCCGCCGCGGTGTCGGCCGCAGCGGACGTCTCCACGACACGCGCGTCGGCCTCGGCGTCGGCCACACCGCAGGCCACGATGCAGTCGCTGTGGACGGGGCTGGTCGACAGGCTGAACTACATCTTCTTCAACAGCGCGCCCAGCGTCACGAACGACGCCGATCCCCAGGATCCGAACACCGGCGCCATCAGTGGGCAGCTCTCCGGCGAGAGCCACAACGGCTACAAGGTCACATACTCAATCGCGAGTGGACCCAAGTATGGCGAGCTCACGAGTTTCAACCCGGCGACCGGCGCCTACACCTACACACCCAACTCGCAACTGGTCACTCCGGGAGTGACGGACACCTTCACCATCGTCGCCAGCAACGGTGCCGGTGCTCAGCTGTCCGGACCGTTGGGGACGCTGCAGAACGCGCTGCACTACGCGGCCATCCAGTTGGGACTGGCGAAGCCCGACACCGTCCAGCAGACGTTCACCGTCCAGGTGCTCGGCAACGGCGTCTACGGCCTCACGTCCAACTCGCAGTATGCGATCGTCAACCAGAGCTACTCGAACTGCACGCTCAACGCCGCCGGTGCTGCGGTAGCCCAGGCCACCGCGGGCCGGTATCGGCCGAGCGAGGCCGACATGGTCGCTTACGCGCAGGAGCTCAACAGTGTGGTGCGACCCGGGGCGAAGATGTACCTCGATGAGAACACCGCCGATGGCGTCGCGGTGAAGGATGCGGTGGCGCTGATGGCCGAGAAGTTCGGCTTGACGGCGAACACCTACCACTACAAGGACAGCCCGCAGGCGATGTCGGACCTGCAGGCCAACCTCGCCTACGGCAACGCCACGATGGTGACCATCTCGGCGTCGCTGATGTGGAATGCCATCCCGAATGGGGGGGAGTCGAGCAACCCGAATTACACCGACCTCGACCACGAAATCGTCGTGATCGCCGTGGATCTCACCAAAGGCATCGTGACGGTCAATGACAGCTCGGCGGCCAACGCCCAAGACGAGCCCATGGGTGCGGGCATGCAGGTGTCGTTGGCGGCCTTCCTGTCCTCCTGGAAGACGAGCGGCTACGAGCTGACCGTCGTCAACAACGACGTGTAATCCCGAACGGGCATGGCGGGTGGCGGTACCGTCACACGCCATGCCTGTTCAGATTGTCGTCGCCGGAGCGCTGATCTCCGGCACGACGCTTCTGGTGGCACAGCGCCAGCGGCCGCCGGACCTCGCGGGCCTGTGGGAGTTGCCGGGCGGCAAGGTGGCCCCGGGAGAGACCGAGGCCGAGGCGCTGGTGCGGGAACTCCGTGAAGAACTCGGGGTCGACGTGGCTGTCGGGGAACGTCTCGGCGCCGACGTGCCGATCGGCGGGTTGCTGATCCTGCGGGCCTATCTGGTCACCCACACCGGGGGTGCCCTGCACCCGCATGACCACGGCGCGCTGCGTTGGGTACACGCCGCCGAGCTGAATTCGCTGGATTGGGTTCCGGCGGACCGGGCGTGGTTGCCGGAGCTCGCGAAACGCCTTGGGGGGTGAGCATCTCGCCCTATGATCTGGGCGTGCTCACGGACGTCACCGCCGGCGTCGATCTGACCGACGGCCGGTTTTATGCCAGCGGTCAGGCGCGCGATGCGTACCGCTGGATGCGCGAACACCAGCCGGTCTTCCGAGACCGCAACGGCCTGGCTGCCGCCGCCACCTATCGCGCGGTGATCGACGCCGAGCGCCAGCCCGAACTGTTCTCCAACGCCGGCGGCATCCGGCCCACCACGCCGCCGCTGCCGCACATGATCGACATGGACGATCCCGCGCACCTGCTGCGCCGCAAACTGGTCAACGCGGGCTTCACCCGCAAGCGCGTCCAAGCCAAGCTGAATTCCATTGAGACACTCTGCGATACGCTGATCGACGCGGTGTGTGAGCGCGGCGAGTGTGACTTCGTCCGCGATCTCGCCGCGCCGCTGCCGATGGCCGTCATCGGCGACATGCTCGGCGTGGCACCGCAAGACCATGCCACCCTGCTCGCGTGGTCTGACGACATGGTGGTGGCGCTGAGTTCGGTGGCCTCCGAAGAGTCGCTGACCATGGCGGCCAATGCGCTGTTCGCCTACAACCAGTTCATGGGCGACTTCGTCGCGGCACGCCGCCGGGAGCCGGCCGACGATCTGGTCAGCGTCCTGATCTCCGCCGAGGTCGACGGCCAGCGGCTCACCGACGAGCAGATCCTGGCCGAGACACTGCTGATCCTCATCGGCGGTGACGAGACCACGCGCCACACACTGTCTGGGGGCACCGCTGCGTTGACCCGCCACCCCGAACAGTGGGAGGCGCTGCGCGGCGACGCCGAACTGCTGCCCGCCGCGGTGGAGGAGATGCTGCGCTGGACCTCGCCGATCAAGAACATGTGCCGAACGCTGACCGGCGACACCGACTTTCACGGCACCCGACTGCATGCCGGAGAGAAGATTCTGCTGCTGTTCGAGTCGGCGAACTTCGACGAGACGGTGTTCGGCGACCCAGATGTGTTCCGCATCGACCGCCACCCCAACAACCACGTCAGCTTCGGCTTCGGCACTCACTTCTGCTTGGGTAACCAGCTGGCTCGCCTGGAGCTGACCGCCATGACCCGGCGGGTGCTGGCCCGGCTGCCGGACCTGCGGCTGGCCGACGACGCACATCTGCCGCTGCGGCCCGCCAACTTCGTCAGTGGGCTCGAAGCGATGCCCGTCGAATTCACTCCGACGGCACCGGTTTCCAGTGGAACGGTACTCGCGACGCCCTAGTGCCTCAGTGAGTCACTCACGACTCGCACATCGGCGAATTGTCGTGGGTGATGGACGGCGTGCACCGGATGCATCAGAACCGGATGGCGGCAGTGCGCACACGACTGCGGCTGGTCACGGTTCGACGAGACCGTCAGGTGCCGGCAGGCCGCACAGCGCACGATATAGGCCGCGCCGATCCAGTTGAGCAGCCCGAGATAGATCCCTGCGGTGGCGGCAGTGCCCAGCACGACGATGAGCGCGATGGTGAGAACTTCGTAAACCGCCATGTCAGACCTCCAATTGACGGCGATGACTTCAGGTTAGCTCCGCGGGGTTTGCGTCTGATGTGGATCGGCTGATGGAATGCCGAGCGTGGGGACGTGCGCGACGTTGTCGCGGCAGTGCTGGCTTTTCGCCATCGGCTCGGCGTTCTTCGCCGCGGCCACCGTGCCGGGCTTCTCAGCCGCCGCAGGAGCGGGTGCCACCAACTGGCTGTGCTTCATCGGCTCCTGGTTCTTCACCAGCGCGGCCTGGATGCAACTGATGCTCAGCAAGCCAAAGCTGGAATGGCTTTCGGCGGCAATCCAATTCGCCGGCACCGTGCTGTTCAACATCAGCACCGGCACCGCGGTGTCGGCACACGCGACGGCGGTTCGCCGCCACTACGTCTGGGCGCCGGACGCCTTCGGTTCGATCGCCTTTCTGGTGAGTGCGGCACTCGGGGTGGCCGCGGCCTCAATCGCGATCGGTCTGATCGCGCTGGGCTCGCGGGACTGGCAGGCAGAGTGGATCAACATGATCGGATCCATCGCCTTCGGCGTCTCGGCGGTGGGGGCGTTCGTGCGGCGTACCGGCATCACCGAGGACGCGCTGGCAGCCAACGTCGGCACCTTCATCGGGGCACTGTGCTTCCTCGCTGCAGCGCTGCTGATCCTTCCTCGTTTTCGCAAAAGGGCACCCACGCTGCCAGAATCAGGGCCGTGAGCAATCAGGACTTCCGCAATGTGGCCATCGTGGCGCACGTCGACCACGGCAAGACCACGCTGGTGGACGCCATGTTGCGGCAGTCAGGAGCGTTGACGCACCGCGGTGACGACACCATCGAACGCCTGATGGACTCCGGTGACCTGGAGAAGGAAAAGGGCATCACCATCCTGGCGAAGAACACCGCCGTGCACCGCCAGCACCCGGATGGGTCGATGACTGTGATCAACGTCATCGACACCCCCGGTCACGCCGACTTCGGCGGTGAGGTGGAACGCGGCCTTTCCATGGTTGACGGGGTGTTGTTGCTGGTCGACGCCTCGGAAGGTCCGCTGCCGCAGACCCGTTTCGTGCTGCGCAAGGCACTGGCCGCGCATCTGCCGGTGATCCTGGTGGTCAACAAGACCGACCGGCCCGACGCCCGGATCGCCGAGGTCGTCGAAGAGAGCCACGATCTGCTGCTCGACGTCGCCTCCGATCTCGACGAAGAAGCGCAGGCCGCCGCCGAGAAGGCACTCGACCTGCCGACGCTGTACGCATCCGGCCGCGCCGGCATCGCCAGCACCACCCAACCCTCCAACGGCGAGAATCCCGACGGCGAGAACCTCGACCCGCTGTTCAACGTCCTGCTCGAGCACATCCCGCCGCCGCAGGGCGACCCCGAGGCGCCGCTGCAGGCCCTGGTGACCAACCTCGACGCGTCGGCGTTCCTCGGCCGGCTCGCGCTGATCCGCATCTACAAGGGCCGCATCCGCAAGGGCCAGCAGGTGGCCTGGATGCGTGAGGTCGACGGCCACCCCGTCATCTCAGGAGCCAAGATCACCGAGCTGCTGGTGACCGAGGGCGTCGAGCGCACCCCGACCGACGAGGCCATCGCCGGTGACATCGTCGCCGTCGCCGGCATCCCGGAGATCATGATCGGTGACACGCTGGCTGATCCGGACCACGCCCACGCGCTGCCGCGGATCACCGTCGACGAGCCCGCGATCTCCGTCACCGTTGGCACCAACACCTCGCCGCTGGCCGGCAAGGTCTCCGGCCACAAGCTGACCGCGCGAATGGTCAAGAGCCGCTTGGATTCTGAGCTGGTCGGCAATGTCTCGATCAAGGTCGTCGACATCGGCCGCCCGGACGCCTGGGAGGTGCAGGGCCGTGGTGAGCTGGCCCTGGCGGTGCTCGTCGAGCAGATGCGCCGCGAAGGTTTCGAGCTGACCGTCGGCAAGCCCCAGGTCGTGACGCGCACCATCGACGGCAAGCTGCACGAGCCGTTCGAAGCGATGACCATCGACTGTCCCGACGAGTTCGTCGGTGCCATCACGCAGCTGATGGCAGCGCGCAAGGGCCGCATGGAAGAGATGACGAACCACGCCGCCGGATGGGTGCGGATGGATTTCATCGTGCCCAGCCGCGGCCTGATCGGTTTCCGCACCGACTTCCTCACGCTGACCCGCGGCACCGGTATCGCCAACGCCGTGTTCGACGGCTACCGGCCGTGGGCGGGGGAGATCCGGGCCCGGCACACCGGCTCGCTGGTGTCCGACCGTGCCGGCACGATCACGCCGTTCGCAATGATCCAACTGGCCGACCGCGGCCAGTTCTTCGTCGAGCCCGGACAGGACACCTACGAGGGCCAGGTCGTCGGGATCAACCCGCGCGCCGAGGACCTCGACATCAACATCACCCGCGAGAAGAAACTCACGAACATGCGGTCGTCCACCGCCGACGTGATGGAAACGCTGGCCCGCCCGCTGGAGCTCGACCTGGAACAGGCCATGGAGTTCTGTGCCGGCGACGAGTGCGTCGAGGTCACGCCGGAGATCGTCCGGGTCCGCAAGGTCGAGCTCGACGCCACCAGCCGGGCCAGGGCGAAGGCGCGGGCCAAGACCAGGGGCTGAAACGGGCGTATCGCTACTCTGATGTGCGTGCCGGACAGACATCGCAGCCTGCGAGCCCTGGCTGTGTTTGGGTCGGTGCTGGTCGCGGCCGCTTGTACGGTCAGCCCGCCGCCCGCTCCGCAGAGCACCGAGACGACGGATGCACCCGCCCCGCTGCCGCCCCGGGCGACCCAGATCATCATGGGGATCGACTCGATCGGCGCCGGGTTCAACCCGCACCTGCTCTCCGACCAGTCACCGGTCAATGCGGCCATCAGCGCGCTGGTGCTGCCCAGTTCGTTCCGTCCGGTGCCCGACCCGGCCACCTCGACCGGCTCCCGTTGGGAGATGGACCCCACGCTGCTGGTGTCGGCGGAGGTGACCAACCAGAACCCGTTCACGGTCACCTACAAGATCCGGCCGGAAGCGTCGTGGACTGACAACGCTCCGATCGCCGCCGACGACTTCTGGTACCTCTGGCGCCAGATGGTCAGCCAGCCCGGCGTGGTGGACCCCGCCGGCTACGACCTGATCACCGGAGTGCAGTCGATCGAGGGTGGCAAGACCGCGGTGGTCACCTTCTCCCAGCCATACCCGGCCTGGCGGGAGCTGTTCAACGATCTGCTGCCGGCCCACATCGTCAAGGACGTGCCGGGCGGTTTCCCCGCCGGCCTGGTTCGTACGCTGCCGGTGACCGCAGGCCAGTTCCGGGTGGACAACATCGACCCGCAGCGTGACGAGATCCTGCTGGCCCGCAACGACCGGTACTGGGGGCCGCCCGCACACCCTGACCAGATTCTGTTCCGCCGCGCCGGAGCGCCTGCGGCGCTTGCGGATTCGATCCGCAACGGCGACACCCAGGTAGCCCAGGTGCACGGTGGCTCGTCTGCGTTCGCGCAACTGTCGGCCATCCCGGATGTGCGCACCGGGCGGATCGTCACACCTCGGGTCATGCAACTGACGTTGCGCGCCGTCGAGCCCAAGCTGTCGGATCCGGCTGTGCGCAAAGCGATCCTGGGCCTGCTTGACGTCGATCTGCTTGCTGCGGTGGGCGCCGGTAGCGACAACACCGTCACCCTGGCCCAAGCTCAGGTCCGCGCCCCCAGCGATCCCGGCTACGTGCCGACCGCGCCGCCGGCACTGGGCAAGCAGCGGTCGCTCGAGCTGCTCGAGCAGGCCGGCTTCCAAATCGACCGCACACCAACCGAATCGCCCTTGCAACCGCCGCCATCGGCCGGGTCGCGCACGAGCACCCCGCCGCCGGGACCGCCCGAGATCACCCGCGGCCGGATCAGCAAGGACGGCGACACGCTGGCGCTGGTGATCGGCGTGGCCGCCAACGACCCGACATCGGTGGCGGTGGCCAACACCGCGGCCGACCAGTTACGCAGCGTCGGCATCGCCGCGACCGTACTGGCGCTGGACCCGCCGGTGCTCTACGGCGATGCGCTGGTGAACAACCGAGTCGACGCGATCGTCGGCTGGCATGCCGCCGGCGGTGACTTGGCCACCCTGCTGGCGTCCCGCTACGGCTGCCCGGCCTTGGAGGCGACGGCGGTCCCGACGGCGCCGACCAGCACACCGGCAAGCACGTCGTCGACCTCGTCATCCAGCTCGTCGCCGTCGCCCAGCACGACCGCCACGACGACGACCACCCCACCGGTGGCAGCACCGGAGTCTGGCGCGCTGGTGCAGGCGCCATCGAACCTCACCGGCATCTGCGATCGCAGCATTCAGCCCAATATCGAAGCCGCCCTTGATGGTTCGGCAAAGATCGACGACGTGATCAACCTTGTCGAACCCCGGCTGTGGAACCTGTCGACCGTGCTGCCGATCCTGCAGGACACCACGATCGTCGCGGTGGGTCCAAGCGTGCAGAACGTGAGCCTGACCGGCGCGGTGCCGGTCGGCATCGTCGGCGACGCCGGCCGGTGGGCTAAGGCCTCGGAGTAGGTCTACCCGGCGGCCTTGTGTGGCCGCTTCGAGGCGCCGACGCCGCCCGCCTTGGCTGACTCGGGCTTGCCGCTGTCTTGGGTGGCCTTGGCCGAACTGACCTTGGCGGGAGTGGCTGCGGCGGTCGGCGGTGGGACCGTGGGGATCGGCCTGGTGGTCGCCCCTGGCCCGGCGGTCAGATCCGCGTAGATGGTGGAGCGACCCTCGTTGATCTCGTTGACGAGGTCGGTGGTGGCGGTTTTGACCGACGCCTGGATGGGGGCGCGTCCGGCGGCGAACGCGGTGGCGAAATCACCGGTCTGCGCCAGCGTCCCCGCGAATGCCGTCGTGCCTTCCACCGTGCCGGCCAGAATCGTCAGTGGTCCGGTCACTAGGGCCTGGGCGGCGATGTTCACCGCGTAGTCGACGGCATGCTTGGAGGCGGTGAACGCCCGATCCAGCGTGGCCTGTAGCGAGTAGCCACCGGAGGGGATACGCGGCGCGAGCAGCAGGCTGAAGGTGTTGGCAATGGGGACCTGGATAGCCAGTAGCGCGGCACCGAGCGCCTGTCCGAAGTCTTGTCCGGCCTGCAGTGCCTTGACGAATGCGACCGGGCTGGTGATCAGCCCCTGGCCCAGGCCGACGAGGCCCCAGCCGGTGAACGGCGCGTAGTTGGCGTCGGGCGCCGGAGTGTTGGGCCCAAGGCAATAGTCGGCGCATTGCTGCGTGCTGCCGATCAGGATCGGTGCCGCGGCGACGATGTCGCCAAGCACGTTGATGCCGATCTGGTAGGGGATGGCCCCGAACGCCGGAATCGTCAGGTCGGCGAACTGTATCTGGGGCAGGTGGATGGCTGGGGGACGGGTGTCCTGGCTGGGCACCAATGGGCTGACGGCGAGCACGCCGGCCCCTGCGAGCGCGATGCTGGTTTTGTAGAGCGAGCTGACGGTGCCACGCATTTCAGGCGCCTTCCCCGAAGTTGTACCTACCAGCGAAAACTACCTGAGAGCCACCTGAGAAGGAGGCCGGTTTCGCGGTAGTCGATCCAGTTTGTTGAATGTGCAACCATCTCTGAAACGCGCAATTGATCGTGCGCGGCGATCAGCAATGCCGCTGACTGCGGATTCGGTGACGAGTGTCAGTCGGCCTACGAGGAGGAACCGGCGGGCTTCGCATTCCGTGCCGAGCCTGCCGTGGAGTGCGTCGATCCCGTCGGCTTGCTGGTGCTCGACCCCGTGGATGTGCTCGACCCCGTGGATGTGCTCGTCGTGCTCGACGCCGTGGATGTGGTCGTCGTGGTCGACCCTGTGGAAGGGGTCGACCCCGTGGATGTGGTCGTCGTGGTCGACGCCGTCGTCGTGGGCGTCGTGGATGTGCTCGACGTGGCCGTCTGGTCCGAGGACGCGGCCGATGTCGATGCCGTCGTCGGTCGCAAGACAGCGGCCGAGAGTGTCTCGTCGCGCTTGCGGGCCGACTGGCCCGTGGCTTCCTGGCTGGGCTGCGCCGCCGGCGTGCTGCTGGCGGTGGTGGCGTCGGCGGTGGTCGTGCTGCTTTGCGCCGTCAGGATTTTCAGGATGGCGGTTGGTGGGGGCACGGCAGGTAGCTGCTTGCCGTAGAGGATGTCCCTGATCCCGTCGAGGATGATCAGTCCGGGCCCGAAGAACGCTTGGATGACCGACTTGACGGTATCGAAGGCACCGCCGAAGTCACCCTTGAGCAGGTCCAGGGCCACGGTGACAACGAACTCGGGCACCCGGATGATGACTTCGACGACGGCGTAGGCGGCCTCGACGACCTTCCCGCCGAGGTAGGACCCGTCGGCGACGAGGCCGTTCAGCACCTGTACCACCTGCGAGCCGGCGACCGATGAGGCGAAGCCCGTACTGGCGGCGGCGGCAGCAGCAGCATTCGGCGACTCGACGAACGCGGCGGCGGCGGCGGGATCGGGCCGGTAAGCCGTTTGCTCGGATGGGGCGGCGGCCACCGGGGGCTCGGCGGTGGTCGAGGAATCGACCGCGCGGCTGATTCGATCGGCGTCCGCGGCCAGCGCGGCCAGGATTTGTGCCAGGGCCGGGCCGAGGTCGGAGATCGGGAGCGGCGGCGCGAGTGCGCTGAGCAGCGACTTGTCGGAGGGGCTCAAAAGGTCGGGGCTGGTTGACAACTGGGTCGTCGAGATCCGCATGTCCCGGGACGGCGGCGCGACGGGGTTGGCGACGACCACGGCGGCCGCCACCAGTGCCACTCCTGTTGCGAGGAATGGCCCCAAGGCCCGATGCATGCCGTCTCCCTCCGCTGTTTGCGGCATGGCTCAGCCAGAACGATACCTGAGAGGAGCCTGATAAGGCTAAAGACTCTTCCTGAGAATTTTTCTTGGCGAGTCGGTGGAAGGCCTGGATGTCTGGTGAGAAATTCCTTGTGGGCCAATTCAATCCATGAGTCGGCTTATCTTGAGCGGACCTGAGGCTCCTGTCGGGTAGCAAAGACCGGTTGACTACGGCGCGCGGAAAAACGGGTATCACCAGGGCTGTGACGGGTGTCACGAGGTCAATACATTGCCCAGTACAAAGCCAGCAAACCCCTGCGGGCGGTCAGCTCGGTCCGGGGCCGCCGGCCCCGAGTCGCTTCGTGTAGACCAACCACCGCATCTCGATCGGGCGTTCCTCGCGGGGCACGTCGAAGACGTCCTGTCCGCTGACCCAATCGCTATACCAACTGGTGGGAGGCCATGCGCCCGCCGGCAGATGCGCTTTCTCGTAGTCGTACACCGAGTCGTCGGAGGTCAATATCAGCGGGAATCCGGCCAGCGCGGCGGCCATCTGCGGCTGGGTGAAGATCGTGGTGTAGCACTGTTGGCCCAGCTGCAGGGCCGCCTCGTCGGGCGTGTAGTCGCGGTGAGCGACGAAGCCGTTGAACACCAGTCGGCCGCCCGGCGCCAGGCAGCGCGAGGCGAGTTCGAACACCCCACGCAGCTGGTCCGCGGAGCGGAAGTCTGACACCACCTCCGACAACAGGATCAGCTGGTAGTCGGTGCGCAGGTCGTCCAGCGTCGCAAAAATGTCGCGTTGCAGCACCCGCACGGCCAGTGCTTCTCGCTGCGCCCCGGCCAGGATGGATTCGGCGAACGAGGGCGTCATCTCCACGACGTCGACCGGATGGCCCCGCCTGGCCAGCGCCAGGGCGTTGCGGCCGGTTCCGGCACCCAGATCCAGAATCGGGGACGTGCGGGGATCGGCCGCCTCGCCGGCCAACGCCCACACCCTGGCGTCGGGCTCCGAGCCGAACAGTGGGGGTTCGCGCGTGGCAATCCAGTTCTCGTAGGCGCCCTCGACGGACCACCAGCGGCATTTCACGTGGTAGTTCACGATCAGGCCCACCGGCGCGTCGTAGGTGATCACGATCTCCGAGCGCGGTGACGCGGTGAAGGCCTCGTCGAGCTGGTCGCGCAGGATGTCGCGGAGAACGTCGAGGTCCTCGTCGGTGAACCCCCGGCCCAGGCTGCCGAAGAGGCCGGCGCACATGGCCACGTATTCGTCGAGCATGCCCGGCACAGCGGGCAGGCTGATCTCTCCTTGGGCGATTGCGCGCCGGTGCAGGCGGCGGGCCATTGCCTGCTTGAGCGGCGACCCACTGCTCGGCGCGAGCGGCACGTTCTCCACTTACGTTCTTCTACCCGATATGGCGCGCGTTGTCAGGGGTCGCCGGCGGCGACTCGTGGTCGGATCGCTTCTTGAGCAGGCTGTCGAGCAGATTGGCGGCGGCCGCCGCGGCGGCGAAGACAATCAGCAGCCACAGCGGCGGGCGGGCCAGCTCCCACACGAACAGCGCGGCCCACGCGGGAGCGCCCTGCGTGATGGCCAGCACGCCGGCGGCGCAGGCCAGCGACACGGCCGGCACACTGACCGTCAACGGAGTCCAGCTGTTCACCGCCATGGCGACCACCGAACCCATGGCCGCGCCGGTCGCCAGCGCGGGGGTGAGCATGCCGCCGACGGCCCCGGCGCGCAGAAACGCCGCGGTCAGCATTGGCTTGAGCAGCAGGATGGCCCCAGCTGAGGTCATGGTCAGGCCGCTGGCGACGCTGACGGTCAGCACGCTCTTGCCGTTGCCCGGCAGTTCGGGCCACCAATGCGAGAGGACACCGACCAGCAGCCCCGCGCCGGCGACCGCCGGGATCAGCAGCCACGAGTCGCCGACGCGATGGGTTTTCGCGTACTGCATCAACCGGTTGAATCCGCGGCCCACCACCAGCGCCAGCGGGGACAGCAGGATCGCGAACCCGGTCAGCAGATAGGACAGGTTGGCGTCGGGCCAGTGCAGCGGGACATCGAGGCGGGTGACCGGTGCGGCCACCGCCACCGCGAGGCTGGAGGTGATCATTGCCGTCCCGACAGTGCGCAGGCTCCAGCTGCGCAGCACGATCTGGATCGCGAACAGCGCGCCACCCATCGGCACGCTGTACACCGCGGCCAGCCCCGCGCCGGCCGCGCAGCCCAGCAGGATTCGACGGTCATTCGCGGTCAGGGCCAGCCGTGAGACGCCCAAATCGCCTAGTGCTGCGGCGAATTGGCGCGGCGCGCCTTCCCGGCCCAGGGAGGCGCCGGCGCCGACCAGCAGGACCTGAAGGCCCGCGTCGAGCGATAACGCCAGCCGCGGCATCGGGGCGGGCGCGCTGATGGCATCCGTGAGTGACGGCACCCGCGCCCGTCGGCGAAGCAGCCACCAGCCCAGGCCGGCGAGGGCGCCGCCGATCATCGGGCCTACCGCCCGGCGCGCCGGGCTGGACTCGGTGACGCCGTCCAGCAGCGTTCCGAAGCTGTAGTGATACGTGAGGTGCTCGACGGTATGCAGCACCAACGTCGTCGCGGCGCCGGCGACCCCGGCCAGCAAGCCGATCGCCATGACCGCGCAGGCGAACTCCAGGTCGCGCCGCTTCACGGGCCGAATCTATGTCACCGGCCCCGGTAGGGTGACGTTCGTGGCTTCGCAGGAGACTCCGCGGTTGTTGTTCGTGCATGCCCACCCCGACGACGAGACGATGAACAACGGTGTGACCATCGCTCGCTACGCCCAGCAGGGGGCCGAGGTCACGGTCGTCACCTGCACCCTTGGCGAAGAGGGCGAGATCATCGACGACCGGTGGCTGCGGCTGGCGGTCGACGAGGCCGACCAGCTCGGCGGTTACCGCATCGCCGAACTGACCACGGCCCTGCAGAAGCTGGGCCTGCCGGGCCCGCGATTCCTGGGTGGGGCCGGCCGTTGGCGCGACTCCGGCATGCCCGGCACCCCGGCGCGTCGTCACACCAAGTTCGTCGACGCCGACTTCGACGAAGCCGTCGGCCTGCTGGCCGACGTCATCGACGAACTCCGGCCGCATGTGGTGGCCACCTACGACCCGGACGGCGGCTACGGCCACCCCGACCACATCCAGACTCATCGCATCACCACCGCCGCCGTCGCCGCCGCGACCTGGACGGTGCCCAAGTTCTACTGGGGTGTCATCGGCGCCACCGCTTTTCGCCACGGCGTCAATGCGCTCACCGACGAGGATGTGCTGGCGGACTGGATCCGGCCGCCCGCCGACGTCGTATTCGGGTTCACCGACGAGAAGATCACCGCCGTCGTCGAAGCCCCCGAACACGTCGAGGCCAAGGTCGACGCGATCGCCGCGCACGCCACCCAGATGCTCGTCGGCCCGACCCGGCGGGCCTTCACGCTGTCCAACAAGCTCGTGCTGCCCGTGCTGGCCGCCGAACACTACGTGCTCGTCGAGGGCGCGGCGGGCCCGACCGACGACCGTGGTTGGGAGACCGACCTTCTCGCCGGTCTGGGCTTCGGGCGGTAGGCCGGGTTGAAGCCGACCGCCACCAAACGTTCCGTCGAGGTCACCGAGAACCCCGGCGTGACCGATCCGGCCATTCGCACCGTGGTGCTTGCTCTGCTCGCCGTCGACGGTGTCATCTCCGCGGTGACGGGGGCGCTGCTTCTCCCGCTTTACCTGGGCTCGGTGCCGTTCCCGATCAGTGCCGTGATCAGCGCGCTGCTCAATCTGACCCTGGTGTGGGCGGCAGCCCACTGGACTTCTTCCGCCCGGCTTGCCGCACTGCCGTTGCTGACCTGGCTGGTCACCGTCGCCGCGCTGACCCTCGGCGGGCCGGGCGGCGACATCGTCTTCGGCGGCCCCGGTGTGATGGCCTATTCAGTCCTGCTGTTCCTGGCGCTGGGAGCCACACCGCCGGCCTGGTTCTTGTGGCGGCGCAACCAGCCCTAGGCGGCTAGCTGCCGTCGCCCTTGGCGGCCTTCGCGCCGTGGCTGCGCGCGGAGCCGGCCGTGCCGCTCTTGTTGCCGGTGACAGAACCTGATGTGGCCGAGCCGCTCTTGCTGGACGACGTGCTCTTGCCCGAGGTCTTGGCGGCGGAGGTGTCTTGTGTCGTGGTTGCGGCGGTCGTGGTGGCGGCGGTCGGGGTGAGGGTGTCGGTTGTGTCGGTGCCAGTGTTGGTGGTGGGTGTGTCCGTCGAGGTGGTCGCCACCTGGTAGCGGCCGGAATGGCCCATGCCTGTCGTGGCCGTCGTCGTCTTGGCCGTGGTGGACGCGGCCGCGGCGGTCTTGGTCGCGGCAAGCGCTGCCAGCGGCGGCAACGGGGGCAGCGGGAACGGGAACCAAGCCAGGCTCCAGAAGTAGCTGATCTCCTGGTTGACCACGGTGCCGAGGCCGCTGAATGCGGTCTGAGCGATCGCGGTGAGTCCGTCACGCCACACCGTCGGGTTCCAGAAGTCGTTGACCACCGGGTCGAGGAAGTCGTAGACGAAGCTGTTGGCGACGGGCACGGTGAATGTCGGGTACCAGATGTTGATCTGGTCGCTGATGAGATAGCCGAACGGGATCCAGCCCAGCAGATACGGGGCCACATCCAGGACGAGGTAGTTCGACCAGTACATGATCACCGAATAGGCCGCGTCGATGGCGTCGGACGCGTTGTTGTTCGCCTGCACCGCGGCCTGGGCCCGCGGCTGCGTCGGTGTGGCAACGGCCGCGGCAGTGTCGACCTGCCCGAGGGTCGCCGCAGCGGCGTTGACCTGGCTGACCAGCGGCTGCACCGCCGCGGACAGACGCACTGCCTCCGCAGAGATCGAGGTCGGGGCTGAGCGCTGCAGCGGCACGATTGCCGTGGCACCGACGACCATCGCCGCCACCCCTGCCGTCAGATAGGAACGGGTGGATACGGTCATGGCACAACCCCCTGCTTGGGCTACAGCTAACACTGACAATTTACGGTGCCGGCAAGCCGGCATGACAACTTTCTTTGCCGTGTCCGCGTAATTGTGGGTCGCTGAGACACGTCCTCGCATCGTCAACCGCGAGGACTACTGTGTGGACCATGTCAGTCGCCCGAGTTTCAGATTGTGAGACGCGCGGATGATTTCCCAGCTGCCGGGGGTTACCGGGGAGTGGCCCTGAACTCGCAGCCCAGTAGTCCGCTGCCCACGCCGGTGGTTCCGCCGCGGACTGAAGCTCCCTCGCCTGCCGCGATGAGACGTGTTCTGCGGCGAGCCAGAGATGGCGTCGCCCTCAATATCGACGAAGCGGCGATCGCGATGACCGCCAGGGGCGAGGATCTCGCGGATCTGTGTGCCAGCGCGGCCCGCGTCCGCGACGCCGGTTTGGACTCCGCCGGTCGCCGCGGGGCCACCGGCCGGCTTCCGGTCAGCTACTCGCGCAAGGTGTTCATCCCGGTGACTCACCTGTGCCGCGACACCTGCCACTACTGCACGTTCGTCACGGTGCCCGGCAAGCTGCGCGCCGAGGGCAAGGGCATGTTCATGGAGCCCGACGAAATTCTCGACGTTGCGCGTCGCGGCGCCGAATTGGGTTGCAAAGAAGCCTTGTTCACCCTCGGCGACCGTCCGGAGGCGCGTTGGGACGAGGCGCGACAGTGGCTCGACGAACGGGGCTACGACTCGACGCTGGACTATGTGCGGGCGATGGCGATCCGGGTACTCGAGGAGACCGGTCTGCTGCCGCATCTGAATCCTGGCGTGATGAGCTGGTCGGAGCTGTCCCGGCTCAAACCGGTGGCGCCGTCGATGGGCATGATGCTCGAGACCACGTCCCGGCGGTTATTCGAGACCAAGGGCGAGGCCCATTACGGCAGCCCCGACAAGGATCCCGCGGTGCGGCTGCGCACGCTGGATGACGCCGGCAGACTTTCAGTTCCCTTCACCACCGGTCTGCTGGTCGGTATCGGCGAGACGCTGACCGAGCGTGCCGAGACCATTCACGCTATCCGGCGGTCGCACAAGGAATTTGGCCACGTTCAGGAAGTGATCGTGCAGAACTTCCGCGCCAAGGACCACACCGCGATGGCCTCGGTGCCAGATACCGGTATCGACGACTTCCTGGCCAGCCTGGCGGTGACCCGCCTGGTGATGGGGCCCAAGGTGCGCATCCAGGCCCCGCCGAATCTGGTGTCGCGGGAGGAATGCCTGGCCCTGATCGGTGCCGGCGTCGACGACTGGGGCGGCGTGTCACCGCTGACGCCCGATCACGTCAACCCCGAACGGCCCTGGCCCGCTCTCGAAGACCTCGCTGCGGTGACCGCCGAGGCGGGTTACGACCTGGTGCAGCGTCTCACGGCTCAGCCGCAGTACGTGCAGGCCGGTGCAGCCTGGATCGACCCGCGTGTGCAGGGACATGTCGAGGCGTTGGCCGACCCTGAGACCGGCTACGCCCTCGACGTGAATCCGGTAGGTCGCCCATGGCAGGAGCCCGACGAGGCGACCGAATCGCTGGGGCGCACGGACCTGCACACGGCGATCGACAGCGAGGGCCGGCTGACCGAGACCCGCAGCGATCTGGGTAGTGCGTTCGGCGACTGGGAGTCCATCCGCGAGAAGGTGCACGAGCTCGCCGCCCGGGCGCCCGAACGGCTCGACACCGACGTGCTGGCCGCGTTGCGCTCCGCCGAACGGGATCCCGCCGGGTGCACCGACGACGAGTATTTTGCGCTGGCCACCGCGGATGGGCCCGCGATGGATGCCGTTGCCGCACTGGCAGATTCGCTTCGCAGGGACGCCGTAGGCGACGATGTCACGTTCGTCGTCAACCGCAATATCAACTTCACCAATATCTGCTACACGGGTTGCCGGTTCTGTGCCTTCGCCCAACGCAAGGGCGACGCCGACGCTTACTCGCTGTCCACCGACGAGGTTGCCGACCGCGCCTGGGAGGCGCACGTCGCCGGTGCGACCGAGGTGTGCATGCAGGGCGGCATCGACCCCGAGCTGCCCGTCACCGGTTACGCCGACCTGGTGCGCGCGGTCAAGGCGCGGGTGCCGTCCATGCACGTGCACGCGTTCTCGCCGATGGAGATCGCCAACGGAGTCACCAAGAGCGGCTTGAGTATTCGGGAGTGGTTGACCGCATTGCGGGAAGCCGGCCTCGGCTCCATTCCCGGCACGGCGGCCGAGATCCTCGACGACGAGGTGCGCTGGGTGCTCACCAAAGGCAAGCTGCCGACGTCGATGTGGATCGAGGTGGTCAGCACCGCGCACGAGGTCGGCCTGCGGTCCAGCTCGACGATGATGTACGGCCACGTCGACACCCCGCGGCACTGGGTCGGGCACCTCAACGTGCTGCGCGACATCCAGGACCGCACCGGCGGTTTCACCGAGTTCGTCCCGCTGCCGTTCGTGCACCAGAGCTCGCCGCTGTACCTGGCCGGCGGTGCCCGGCCGGGACCGACGCATCGCGATAACCGCGCTGTGCATGCGCTGGCGCGAATCATGTTGCACGGCAGGATCTCCAACATCCAGACCAGCTGGGTAAAACTTGGTGTCGAGCGCACCCAGGTGATGTTGGCCGGTGGCGCCAACGACCTCGGTGGCACCTTGATGGAAGAGACCATCTCGAGGATGGCCGGTTCGGAGAATGGTTCGGCGAAATCGGTCGAGGAGCTTATCGCCATCGCCGAGGGCATCGGTCGCCCGGCGCGGCAGCGCACGACGACCTACGCCGACCGCGCAGCCTGACTCGCTACGGACCCCAGGCAGGGCGGTTGGCCGCGGCGGCCTTGTTGCCCAGCTTGCCTGAACTGACCTGCGCGGCCAGGCTGTCGAGGATCACCCGCGAGCTCAGCAACGCGGTCTGCTCCGCCCAGTCATACGGCGGAGAGCACTCGACCACCTCGATGCCGGCCAGCCCGGGCGCGGAGATCATCTTGACCAGGTTGAGCGCTTCGCGCGGCAGTAGCCCGCCGGGCTCCGGCCAGCCGGTGCCCGGCACGAATCCGGCGTCGATGACGTCGATGTCGAACGACAGGTACACCGCCTTGGCGTCTTTCCAGGCCACCTCGAGCGCGATCTCGGCGATCTTTTCGATACCGACCCGTTCGACATCGCCGACGGTGATCACCGTCGACTTGCGTTCCCGGCCCACTTTGACACCTTCGCGGGGGCTCTGCCAACCGCCGATGCCGATCTGGACCAGATTGGTCGCGGGTGCGTTCTTGATGTTGGTGGCGTGGAACCAAGGGGTGGTGTGCATCCGCTCGTCGAGGTCCGTTTCCTGGGTGTCGACGTGGCGGTCGAAGTGGATGATGCCGACGTTGCCGTCCAGGTAGGGCGCCAAGCCGCGGATGGTGGGGAAGCCGATCGAGTGGTCGCCGCCGAGCACGATCGGCATGACGCCCTTCTGGACGACATGTGCCATGGCTTGGCTGATCTGGTCGAACGATTTCTCCAAATTGCCCGGGATCGTGAACACATCGCCGATGTCGACCATGTTGAGCTGCTCGCGTAGATCCACGCCGGACTCGTAGTTGTAGGTACCGAACAGGTTTGTCGAGCGTCGGATTCCTTGTGGGCCGAACCGGGTGCCGGGCCGGTAGGTGGCGCCGGCGTCGAGGGGGACACCGAAGATCGCGACCTCGGCGTCGCCGACCTCGTTGACGTCCTCGATGAACGGGCACTTGAGAAATGTGCCCCGCTCCCCGGCGAAGTGCGGCTTCTCGCCGCGGACGAATGTCGAGATGGTGCGATCGTTGATCGTCGGGGCGGCATGCAGGCCGTAGCTCAGACCGCGGTCGATTTCCTCGCGTAGTCTGCGGTCGGAAAGCCTGGCCTCGGCCTGCTGGGCCCAGGCGCCTTCGGCATTCGGCAGGGATTGATCCGGTTCATGGGACATCGTCGGCTACTTCTTCGTTTTCACCAGCGCGTCGACCGGGTCGGGTGCGCCTTCGCGGTCCTTGACCACGCGGTATGCCCAATAACCGATGACAAGCGTTATCGCGACGAAGATGGCGGCGAAGTACTGCAGGAACCACGAATCGCCCGTTGGGTTGTAGACCTCTTGGCGCGGCCAGCCGATGTTGATCACCAACAGCGTGCCCAGCACCACCGCGATGAGGTTGACGGGGATGCCCCATTTCCCGAGATCCATGACGGGCGGCCCGTACGACAGGCTTGTGCCGCGCAGTCGATGGATGAGCGCGGGCACCGTCACCATCAGATAAGCGAGATAGACGATCACGACGGACACCGATGCGATCGCAGCAAAGACGCTGGCCTGTCCGAGGTTGACCAGCAGCACACCGATAGCCAGCACGCTGACCGTGACACCGGTGATGACGGGGGTGCCGGTGCGCTTGTTGACCTGGGACAGGAACTTCCCGAACGGCAGCCGATTGTCGCGGGCCATGGAGAACATCACCCGTGAGGCCGAGGCCTGGATAGCCAGCGTTGCCGAGAACATCGCGACGGCGACCAGCGCCAGCAAGGTCTTGCCCAGCCAGGTGCTGAGCTGGCTCTGGATGATCCAGGCCATACCGCCGGTGGCCAGGTCGTCACCGAGGGTGGGCGCCGACATCAGCGCGGCCAGGATCATCAGGCCGCCGCCGACGAACGACACCAGTAGCGCGTTGACGATGGCCTTGGGTGCGGTCCGGCGGGGATCCTTGGTCTCCTCGGAAAGCTCTGCGGCGCTGTCGAATCCGTACATAACGTAGGCGGCCATCAACATCGAGGCCAAAAAGGCGGGAAGGTACTGGATGCCGGAGCCGTGTCCGCCGGTGTCCAGCACGGCCTGTGCGGGTGAACGCTCGGCCTTGACGAACATCGCGATGATGATCAGCACCACGCCGACGATCTCGATCGTCACGCCGGTGACTGTGATCCGGGCCATGAACCGCACACCGGCGGCGCTGATGATGGTGCACAGGATGATCGTGATGCTGCCGAGGATGATCCCGTTGGTGGCGCCGTCGACGGAGAGCGGATCGATGTCGGTCCCGACGAGCTGGAATCCACTCCAGATCGGCGGCAGCACAGTCTGCATGGCGATGGCGAGGGCGGCGATCGAGACGATATAGCCGATCAGCATGAACCAGCCGGCAAACCAGCCGACGGCGTTACCGGCGAGCCGCCTAGACCATTGGTAGATGGCGCCGGCGACCGGAAACTTGCCCGACAGTTCCGCAAAGATCAGGCAGACGCAGAATTGGCAGACGAAGACGATCGGCCAGGTGAAAAAGAATGCCGGGCCGCCGAGCGCAAAACCTAACGGGAAGAAGGCGAATACGGTCGTCAGGATCGAGACGAAGGAGAAGCCGGACGCGAAGGCCGCGTACCCGCCGATGCCACGGTGCAACTCCTGGGTGTAGCCGAGCTCTTCGAGTGTCGATGCGTCTTCCTGCGACGAGATCGCAGGGTCGAATGTGGCGGTCATGCAGCGCTCCTCGTCTCGTGGTCAGACGATGAAAATTAGCCTTGCCGTGGGGCGGTGCGGTTTCGTCGACGTCACCACCGTGTGACCACCGAGTGCGCGGGAGACAATCGACGGCATGGCCGTCGAGTTGCCTCCGGGCGCTGATATCGCTGCTGCCCTCGCCGCGATCGATCGCGCCGACGGAGAGCCCTCGCTGCGCGCCGGATTGGACTGGGCGCGAACGCTGATCGTGGGCGAGTCGCGGGCGTCCACCCCGGCCATGGGCAACGCGGCCAACTGGTCTGCGGTTCTGCGCCATGGTGTCGCCGCCGCGGTGCGATTGACCACTGCTGACCGCTCGATAGCGTGGACGTGGTTCGTCTCGGGCAGCGTCGCCCGCGGGGAGGCGGTCCCCGGTTCGGATGTGGAAACCCTCGTCGCGCTGGGTGACGACGTCGACGCAGACGCCAAGACGGCCGCGCAGGAACTGGCCGCCGAAGTGCACGGGTTGCTCGACCGTTGCGGCATCCGTGGCGACGCCAATGGTGTTCTTGCCAGCCGATCGCGATTCTGTCGCAGGCTGGGCAGCTGGTCGGAGAGCATCGGGCGGTGGGTGGACTCGCCGCGCGAAGACCGGGGTGTGGTGATGACCGGGATCGTCGCCGACTCAGAAGCCGTCTTCAGTGCGATGCGAATTTCCGAAAGTATCTTGCGCACAACGAGTTTGGCTGCCATCGCGACTAACCCGCACGCCCTGCGGTGGATGCTGCAGGACGCGACGGCCGCGCGAACGACCTTTCCGTCCCGGTTACGCACGTTCGCTCTGGGTGCCGATACCGTCGACCTCAAACTTGCGGCGATCGATCCCATCGTCAAGACCGCCCGATGGGCGGCGTTATCGGCGGGGTCGTCGGCGCTGTCTACGCCGGCCCGCCTGGCTGATGCGGCTGAGCGCAACGTTCTCGATTCTGACGATGCATCGACCCTGGATGACTGCTTTCTGCATTTGCTCCGGTTTCGCTGGCAGAGTCGTTGCGCTGCCTGGATCTCCGGGCAGCGTCCTACCGACACTGTCGCGCTGGCGGACCTGGCACCCCATCAGCGGGCGCAGTTGCGAGCCATCGCCCGCGAGGTGGCAGGGATTCGGCGGAAGTTGAGCTACCTGGCGAACACACCGGGAGTTCAGTGACGGTGACCGACAGCCTCAATGCGTTCGGCGGGGTGGCGGAACCGCTGCGCCATGCGATCAACCAGGCGGTCGCGGCGGAGCGGCTCGAGGGCTGGCAGCCGACCACGGACCACGTCGCCGACCTGGTCGCTCTGGCAGGCGCGCAGATGTCGTTCGGTGACTACCTCGCCCGCTACCTCAAGGACATCCAGAGGATCCGTGATCCCCGTCCCAGACGGATATTCCGGCGCCGGCGTCCGTACCTGATTCCCGGAACCTCGGTGCTGCGCAACAATTTCGGCGTCTTTGACGCTGAGCAGTTGCGCGAGCTGGAGTTCGTCTGCACGGCGGCTCGACTGGTGCAGTGGCACATCAAGCTGATCGATGGTGATGTGACGACCGCTGACCTCGACGTCGGACGCCTGCACCAGCATGTATTCGCCGACGTCTACGCCTGGGCGGGGAATTACCGGACAGTTGAGCTGCGCCGTGGTGACACGGCCTTCGCGTGGCAGTCGAGTATCGCCCACGCGGTGTCGGCGGTCGAGCGCGCTGCGCGGCAGCTGGTAGCCGAAAGCCACGACCTGGACATTCCGGGTTTGGCGTACGAGATGTCGGGTCTGTATGCCGAATACAACAGAATCCACCCGTTTCGTGAAGGAAACGGGCGTACCGGGACAGTGCTTCTGCACACGCTGGCCACGCTCTGCGGACGACGGCTGGATCTCGGGACGGTGGCCCGCGACGAGTGGTACCGAGCATCGCGGGAGAGCATGCCCACACGTCGGGACGGCCGTGCCGGCCACCGGCCATTCCTGGCGATATTCGGGCGGGCCTTGCGGTAGACATCGGCGTTGTCGTCACGGCATCTGTTGCTGTAGCTAGTTAATATACGAAACGTCTAGTATCAGTTACCGCGCGGAACACTGAGTGGACTGGGGACTGGGTACCCGACAAGTTAGGGCACACTGACTCGGCTATCCGGCGACCGGCATCGGATACTAGGCGTTCCCAGCGCCCGCGCGAAGCACACAGCCACACAGAGAGCACAGACCGAGGAGAACCTCAGTGACGTACACGATTGCCGAACCCTGCGTCGACATCAAAGACAAGGCATGTATCGAGGAATGCCCCGTCGACTGCATCTACGAGGGCGCACGCATGCTGTACATCCACCCCGACGAGTGCGTCGACTGCGGCGCATGCGAGCCGGTCTGCCCTGTCGAGGCGATCTACTACGAGGACGACGTTCCGGATCAGTGGTCGCAGTACACCCAGATCAACGCCGACTTCTTCGCTGAGCTCGGTTCGCCCGGCGGCGCCTCGAAGGTCGGCCAGACCGACAACGACCCGCAGTCGGTCAAGGACCTGCCGCCGAAGGAAGAGGACTGACGGCTCACATCCCGTTGCGCGCGCGTCGCCGGCCTGTTTCGGCGGCGCTGCCCGTATTTCCGTGGGACACCCTCGCCGAGGTGACGGCCACCGCGCGGGCTCACCCGGGCGGCATCGTCGACCTGTCGGTGGGGACGCCGGTGGACGAGGTGGCTCCCGTCATCCGCGAAGCCCTCGCCGCGGCCAGTAGCGCACCGGGCTATCCGACCACTGCGGGGACGCCGGCGCTGCGGGCGTCGGCGGTGGCCGCGCTGCATCGTCGCTACGGCATCACCGGGCTGGCCGAGCAGGCGGTGTTGCCGGTGATCGGCACCAAAGAGCTGATCGCATGGCTGCCGACCCTGCTGGGTCTGGGCGCCGACGACGTCGTCGTGGTCCCCGAATTGGCGTATCCGACCTATGACGTGGCCGCCCGGCTGGCCGGCGCCACGGTGATCCCGGCCGATTCGGTCACCCAGCTCGGCCCCGAGTCGCCCGCGGTGGTGTTCATCAACTCCCCGAGCAACCCGACGGGCAAGGTGCTGGGCCGCGACCACCTGCGCAAGGTCATCGAATGGGCTCGCGAGCGGGGCGCACTCGTGGTGTCCGACGAGTGCTACCTGGGTCTGGCGTGGGAGGAAGAGCCGACCTCGGTGCTGCATTCCTCGGTCAGCGGTGGTGACCACACCGGCCTACTGGCCGTGCACTCGCTGTCGAAGACCTCGTCGCTGGCGGGGTATCGCGCGGGCTTCGTCGCCGGCGACCCCGATGTGGTCGCCGAGCTGCTGGCTGTGCGTAAGCACGCCGGGATGATGGTGCCGACGCCGGTGCAGGCCGCGATGGTGGCCGCGCTCGACGACGATGCTCATGAAATCGAACAGCGGCAGCGCTACGCGCGCCGCCGCGATGTCTTGCTTGCCGCCGTGCGATCGGCGGGTTTCACCGTCGACCATTCCGAGGCAGGACTGTACTTGTGGGCCACTCGCGGTGAGCCCTGCCGGACGACACTGTCCTGGCTGGCCCAGCGTGGCATTTTGGTGGCGCCCGGGGAGTTCTACGGAGCTCGGGGTGCCCAGCACGTTCGGATGGCTCTGACCGCAACCGACGAACGAATCGCCGCCGCGGCGGAGCGGTTGAGCTAAGCGCTAGCTCAACCGCCCCGCCCTAAGCGGGGGTCAGAAACTTCTGCTCAGTTCATGTTCCAGGGTTCGCCGTAGGTGGTGACGCTGTCACCGGCCTTGGAGATCAGGCGAGCGAACGGGCGCAGGAGCACGCCGCCGGCGGCACCGGTGACGGTGCCGTGGGCGTTGGCCACGGCGACCGAGCCGTTGGGGCCCGAGACGTCCACCGAGAAGGTGGCGACTTCCTGGATGCCGGGGCCGTTGCCCAGGTCAGCGCTGATCGACACACCCGGGAACAGGTTCGGGGTGATGACCGAGCCCAGCGGGTTGAAGCCCGTCGGGGAGATGTTCGCGTCGTCGAGCAGGATGTTGGGGGTGGTGTAGCTGAAGTTGATGCCCACACCCAGCGACCACGGGAAGCCGACCTGGTAGCCCAGTTCCAAGGTGCCCGCGAACTCGTCCGAACCCGGGCCGACCACGCTGTAGACGGCCTTGCCGGAGTGGAACCACTCACGAGTCAGCCTGTTGCGGTCCAGGGGGAACACGCCGTTGAGGAAGGTGTCCCACTGCTGAATCGTCATGGTGCGGCCACCGCCGTCAACCAGACTCAATTCGTTGTCCAGGCCGGCGTGTGAGGTGCCGGTCCCGACGAAGAGCGCCGCGACGGCGGCGATCATCGCCACCAGCACTCGACCCATGTATTTCATGCTGACCCCTTGGTGCTTAGTGGTTCGACGGTGATCGGGGGCCCGTTCACCGGTGTTTCTGGCGTCGTGACGGGCGGTGGGTCCCGGGCGCGGCAGATACCGCGTGACGGGGCTCACAGCCAGTTATGACAAATGCCTCATCGGCAACAGATGCAACATTGTTACCAAAATTCTGCTTTTTTGCAGTCTTTACGGCGCGGCTGCTTGACGGCGCAGGTCAGGCGGTTGCGCGCAGGCTCAGGGACAGCAGCAGGCGGACGTCCGGATCGGCCAGCGACGTGGCCAGCACCTGCTCGATGCGCCGCACCCGGTATCGGACCGTGTTGGGATGCACGTGCAGCGCCGCCGCGGCCGTCGCGACGTCGCCGAAGCTGTCCAGATACACCCCGAGTGTCTGCGCCAGCGCGGGCTCGGCCTCACGCAGCCGGCGCACCCGCGGATCGACCAGCCGCTCGTCGGCGGCCACCATGGTGACGATCTCGTCGAGCAACACCGTCGTGCGGGCTTCGGCCAGGGTGGTCACCTGGCCGAAAATCGGATGGCGTTGCGCGCTGTCGAAGACGCGGTCGATCTCGCGGCGGGCGCCGGCGACGGCACCCAGGCCCGCGATCGGGGCGGCGATCACCGCGCGCAGATCCAGGCCGAGCTCGGTGCGCAACGCGCCGATCGTCCCGCGGATCCACGACACCACCGCGGCGGTGCGCCCGGAGTCCGGCAACACCACGTAGACCCGCGACCCGTTGCCGGCCACCTGGGCGTCGGGGCGAAAAGCGCTGGCGCTCAAGGCCAGAATGTCGGTCATACGGGGATCGGGTTCGCCGGCGACGAAGCCGATCACGGCCGCCCGCCCGTCGAGGGGGACGTCGAGTTCACGCGCCAGCGTGGCCAGGTCCGTCTCGTCGGCGTCGGCCAGGCCGAGCAGTTGTTGGACGGCGAGCAGGTGCGGCGACGGCCGCGCGGCCAGCCGGGCCATGATCCGGGCGGCCAGCACGGCCGCACCGCGCAACACCTCCTCGGCGTCCTCGGCCAGCGGTCGCGCGCCCTGCTGCACCCAGATGGTGCCGGAGAAAACGTCGCCCCGGGAGTCTTGTCGGTGGACGCCGATCGCGAGCCGCGGCCGTAGGCCCAGTTCGGGGCGCTCGTCCACCGCCACCACGTCCGCGCCGGCGCGCAGCCGGTCGAAGATTCCCCATTGTGCGATCCACCGCAGATGCTCGGGTGGGCCCGCGCGCCCGAGGATCGAGAGCCGCCGCAATTCGTCGGCTTCGTCGTTGGACGCGGAGTACGCCAGCACATGCGACTGGGCGTCCTCGATGCTGACCATGCCGTGGGTACGGTCGGCGATCGACTGTGCGAGGGCGAACAGGTCGGTTCCCGAATCGGTCACCGAATCGGTTCTGCGGTGTTCGAAGACATGGTTGACCAGGCGATACAACCGTTCCCAGCGAGCCTTGGGATCGACGGCGACCACGGCGGTGCCTGCCGCGACCGCCCGGGTAACCACGGCGTCGGAGGGCTCTTTGACGAAGATCGCCGCCGGGGAGCCGTGCGCGGCGATCTGGCGGTCCAGCCATCGGGAAGCATCGGCATCGGAGATCCCGAGCAGGAAGAACACATCCGCCGAACCCGCGCTGACCGACAGACCGAGTCGCACGTCGTCTGCGTCGATCAGTGCGGCCGACCGTACCGGGCGGTCCAGCCCCCGCGGTGCCTCGACGAGTCGGACCAGCGTCGCATCCAGGGCCAACACCAGTTGGCCCAGCCCGACACCGGCTTCGCGCATGTTGTCCGATGCTACTAGCTGAGGGCGCCAAGCTTGTCCGATCTACCAACAGTTTGGCGCGTGCCGGGCGCGATCCTGAACTGCATGGACGCCCGTACCGAAGTTCCCGCGCCGGCCAATGAGCCGGTTCACGAATTCGCACCTCACTCCGCCGAGCGGGCCCGCCTCACCGCGGCCCTGCACGATCTGTCCACCCACCCGATCGATCTGCCGCACGTCATCGGCGGCCGCCACCGGCTGGGCGACGGCGAGCGCATCGACGTCGTCCAGCCCCACCGGCACAGTTCCCGGCTGGGCACCCTGTCCAACGGCACTGTCGCCGACGCCATGGCCGCGGTCGAGGCGGCAATGACCGCCAAACACGAGTGGGCCGCGACCCCGTTCGACGACCGCGCCGCGGTCTTCCTGCGCGCTGCCGACCTGCTGGCCGGGCCATGGCGGGAGAAGATCGCCGCCGCCACCATGCTGGGCCAGTCCAAGACCGCCTACCAGGCCGAGATCGACGCCCCCTGCGAACTTGTCGACTTCTGGCGCTTCAACGTCGCGTTCGCCCGCCAGATCCTGGCCCAGCAGCCGATCAGCGGCCCGGGCGTATGGAATCGCTCCGACTACCGGCCGCTGGACGGCTTCGTCTACGCCGTCACCCCGTTCAACTTCACCGCGATCGCGGGCAACCTGCCGACAGCGCCAGCGTTGATGGGCAACACCGTGGTGTGGAAGCCGTCGATCACCCAGACCTTCGCCGCCTACCTGACGATGCAACTGCTGGAGGCGGCCGGCCTGCCTGCCGGAGTGATCAACCTGGTGGCCGGTGACGGGTATGCGGTCTCGGATGTGGTGCTCGCCGATCGCCGGCTGTCCGGCATTCACTTCACCGGTTCCACCGCCACCTTCCAGCACCTGTGGCGAGAAGTCGGCACCCGCATCGCCGACTACGACAGCTACCCGCGCCTGGTGGGGGAGACCGGCGGCAAGGACTTCGTCGTCGCGCACAGTTCGGCGAATCCGGATGTGTTGCGCACCGCGCTGATTCGCGGTGCCTTCGACTATCAGGGCCAGAAATGCTCGGCGGCCTCGCGGGCATTCATCCCGCGTTCGGTGTGGCAGACGATGGGTGATGACTTCCTCGGTGCCACCGAGGCGCTGCGCTACGGCGACGTCGCCGACCTGTCGAACTACGGCGGAGCGGTCATCGACGCCCGCGCGTTCGCCAAGAGTTCCCGTGCCTTGGAGCGGGCCAAGAGCGCCCCGGGTGTCACCGTCGCCGTCGGCGGTGAATGTGACGACAGCGAAGGCTATTTCGTCCGCCCGACCGTTCTGCTGTCCGACGACCCGACCGACGAGGCGTTCTCAACGGAGTACTTCGGCCCGATCCTGGCCGTCCACGTCTACCCCGACGACGGGTTCGACGCAGTCCTCGATGTCGTCGACGGCGGCTCGCGCTACGCGCTGACCGGCGCGGTGATCGCCGACGATCGGGCCGCCATCCAGACGGCGGCCGATCGGCTGCGATTCGCCGCGGGCAACTTCTACGTCAACGACAAGCCGACCGGAGCGGTGGTGGGGCAGCAGCCGTTCGGCGGTTCGCGGGCTTCGGGCACCAATGACAAGGCCGGCTCACCGCTGAACCTGTTGCGCTGGACCTCGGCGCGCTCCGTCAAGGAGACGTTCGTCCCGCCGACCGATCACACCTACGCGCACATGGGGGTGCAGTGATGAGCGTGTTCACGAGCGTCGCGCGGCCGGCCATTCTGGCCGCCAGCCGGTCAAACCGGTTGCGGCACAGCGCTGAACGCATGCCCGTCACACGCGACGTCGTCGGTCGGTTCGTGCCCGGCGAAACCGTCGACGACGCGCTGGCGGCGGTCAGCGCCCTGCGTGACTCGGACCGTTTGGTCAGTGTCGACTACCTCGGTGAGGACGTCACCGACGTCGACGCAGCCGAGGCCACCGTCAAGGCCTACCTGCACCTGCTCGACGCGCTGGGCGCCCGGGGGGAGAGCCGCGACGCAGCGGCGCGGCCACTGGAGGTGTCGCTGAAACTCTCCGCGCTCGGCCAGGCGCTACCCGTCGACGGCGACACGATCGCCTTCGGGAACGCCCACACCATCTGCCGGCGGGCGCAGCAGGTCGGTGCATGGGTCACCGTCGACGCCGAGGATCACACCACCACCGACTCGACGTTGTCGATCGTGCGACAGTTGCGCACCGAATTCCCCTGGCTCGGAACGGTTCTGCAGGCCTACCTCAAACGCACCGAGGCCGACTGTGCCGAGTTCGCGGCGTCCGGCGCGAGGATCCGGCTCTGCAAGGGCGCCTACGACGAACCGGCATCGGTGGCCTATCGCGACGCGGGCGAGGTCAGCGAGTCCTACCTGCGCTGTCTGCGGACGCTGATGGCCGGCGAGGGATACCCGATGGTCGCCTCGCATGACCCGGCCATCGTCACCGCGGCGGGGGAATTGGCGCGCAAATTCGGCCGCGGCGTAGCCGAATTCGAATATCAGATGCTCTACGGTATCCGGGATATCGAGCAGCGCCGGCTGGCGGCCGAGGGTAATCACGTGCGGGTGTACGTGCCGTTCGGCACCCAGTGGTACGGGTATTTCGTCCGCCGGCTTGCCGAACGACCCGCCAACCTGATGTTCTTCCTACGAGCACTGACACACCGGCACTGATACTCCCTGGTCGCTGCGCTCCTGCCCGCGGCATTGATTACTCCCGGGTCGCTGCGCTCCTGCCCGCCGGACGAAAGTGAAAGGCCCCACCGCTGAGCGCACTGGACGTCGTCACCTTGCTGATCGCCGGTGTGCTGGGAGGGTTGGCCGGCAGCATCGCCGGATTCGCGTCGGTGGCCACCTATCCGGCTCTGCTTGCCGTCGGGCTTGCGCCAGTGGCAGCCAACGTCACCAACACGGTGGCCCTGGTGTTCAACGGCATCGGCTCGGCGTGGGGTTCGCGCCCCGAACTCGCCGGACAGGGGCGCTTTCTGGCGCGGATGGCACCGCTTGCGGCCATCGGCGGTGGCGCAGGTGCGACGCTGCTGCTGACCACCCCGGCAGACGCGTTCGAGAAGGTGGTTCCGGTGCTGCTCGGGGTGGCCTCACTGGCGATCGTCGTGCCGCGCGGCACCGCGCACCCAGCGCGCCGCCGCCGTGCGGTAGTGGTGGCCGAGATGGCTGCGATCTTCGCGATCGCGCTCTACGGCGGCTACTTCGGCGCGGCAGCCGGTGTGCTCTTCCTGGCGCTGCTGCTCAACGCCGGGTCGGACAGCCTGGCGCACGCCAACGCCGCCAAGAACGTCCTGCTCGGGCTGGCCAACACCGTGGCCGCAGTGCTGTTCGCGGTGTTGGCGCCCGTGCACTGGGGCGCGATGCTCGCGCTAGGCCTCGGCGGCCTGATCGGATCGCGGCTGGGACCCATCGTCGTCCGCCACACGCCCGCCACCCCGTTGCGGATTCTCATCGGTGTGGCCGGGCTGGTCCTGGCTGTCAAGCTCGGCGTCGACGCCTACCGCTGAGCGTGGCGCCAGCGCCACCAGGGCCACTCCCACGGCGAATCCGACACTAGCGGCGACCGGAAAACGTCCGTCGGGTGCGAACCCGACGACGGCGAACACCGATATCGTCACAGCGACCGTGACGGTGCCGGCGAACAGCAGTGCTTCGCCCAGCCAGGGCGGAACGCCGACCGTGATGGTCGGCAACGGGGCGGAGAACAACCGTCGGCCCCACCACAACACCGCGAGCTCGACCATCGTCGCCACCGCCAGGATCGCCACCCACTCCAGACGGAACCACCACCAGGCGCTCGTGCCGAGCGTGGGTTGCGGCAGCAGGCCGGTCGGGTACCCGACCACCGCCACGATTACCACCGGAATCATGTGCCACAGGTACAGCGCCATCACGTTGTCGTTGGCGATGATCAGAATGCGTCCGGCACGAGCCGATTTCAACGCCCGATTCACCAAGGGCGCGGCGGCCAGTGCCAGCCCGGCTTGAAGCCCACCCAGCGCCAGCAACGCCAGATTGGGCGGCCCGGTGTTGTCCACCGTCTGGCCGGGAACACCGATCATGCTGACGGGGTAGGGCCCCACGGTGATCAGCAGCGCCAGCGCGATCGCCGAACAGCCGGCCAGTGCGATCGCCACCCGCCCGCGCAACATGCCGCCATGCCACGCGATTCCGAGCTGATAGAGCACTCCCCACACCAGCAGATGGTTCAGCCAGCCGACATAGGGCAGGTGGGCGCCGATGGTTGCGATATCGATCAGCGTGACCGCCAGCGTCATCGTGACCGGCACCCGCAGACCCCAGCGCCGGTGCGCGGCCACCGCAACGGGCGTCAGTGCGACCACCAGAACGTAGATGCCCAGGAACCACAGGTGCATGGCCACCGCCCACGCGCCGAAGTCCAGCGCCGAACTCGCCACGCCGACGCCGCGCAGCACCACCACGACCAGCAGTGCGAACGCGATGTAGACCGCCGTCGGCCCGAGCGGGCGCACCAGGCGGCGGCGCAGCCAGACCTGCCGGGGCTCGTCGGCGCTGCGGTGGCTCCACGACACCGCACTGGCGTAACCGGCCACCACGAAGAACACCGGCACGACCTGGAAGATCAACGTCAACCACTGCGTCCAGGGCAGCTCGACGAGCGGGTTCTCCCGCCAGAACGCGCCGTCGGAGAACGTCAGGGCCGCTGCCACCCAATGCCCGACCACGACGAACAGCAGTGCGCACACCCGATATAGGTCCATCGAATGGTTGCGCGCCGCCGTCGGGGTATCAGTCATCGATGTCCATTGTGCGTGCTGCCGGCTCAGCCCGGGGACGCCGCGACCGGCCTGACCACGCTGCCGCGGCGGGGGATCAGGCAATCTCACCTGTCACATCTCGGCGATGACGCGCCGGTCAGGCTTGTAAAAGACCACTCAGTAGCAACTGTCCGTATGCCGCGATGGACTGGGCGTCGGTGATCTCTCCGGTGCGGACCATCTCCTCGAACCGGGTGCGTTCGAACCATTCGAAGTGCATGTCCTGCTCCTCGTGCTCGCGCTCGGGTTCACCTTCGGTGATGTCGGTGGCCAGGAACACCCAGCCGCGTTGGCTGCTCATCCCCGCCGCGATGTCGAGGCGGCCGAGGATGACGAACGTGCCCGCGGTCAGGCCGGTCTCTTCGCGTAGTTCGCGCACCGCGAGTTCGGCCGGTTCGACGTCTGCGCGGTCCGGGGCGGTGCCTTGGGGGAATTCCCAGCGGCGCTCACCCAGCGGATAACGGTACTGCTCGACCAGCGCGAGCCGATCGCCGTCGACAGCGATGATCAGCGCGTAGTCCGGCTTGTCGACGACGCCGTAGATGCCGGCGGAACCGTCCGGCCGCCGAATGCTGTCCTCACGCACCGTCATCCAGTTGTTGCGGTAGACCTCGCGGGACGACACCTGCGTGATGGGCTTCATCAGGCCAGTATCGGGGTAGCGTCGCGAGCGTGTTGCTGGCCTCCCTGAATCCGGCCGCCGTCGCAGCCGGAGCCGACATCGGCGACGCCGTGCGTATCGACGGCGCCGTGCTGTCTCGTAGTGATCTCGTCGGAGCGGCCACCTCGGTCGCTGAGCGGGTCGGCGGCGCCGGCCGGGTAGCCGTGCTGGCCACCCCGACCGCCGCCACCGTGCTCGCCGTGACGGGATGCCTGATCGCCGGGGTGCCGTTCGTGCCGGTGCCCCCCGACGTGGGCGTCGCCGAACGGGCGCACATCCTGACCGACTCCGGCGCGCAGGCCTGGCTGGGGGAGCGGCCCGCCGACTCCGGTGGCCTGCCGCACGTGCCGGTCCGGCTGCACGCCCGGTCGTGGCATCGCTACGGCGAACCATCCTGGGATGCCACCGCCATGGTGATGTACACCTCCGGCACCACCGGGCTGCCCAAGGGTGTACTGATCAGCCGGCGGGCCATCGCCGCCGATATCGACGCGCTGGCCCAGGCCTGGCAGTGGAGTCCCGACGACACCCTGGTGCACGGGCTGCCGCTGTTTCACGTCCACGGTTTGATCCTCGGCTTGCTCGGCTCGTTGCGAATCGGAAATCGCTTCGTGCACACCGGAAAACCCACCCCGGCCGGGTACGCGGCCGCCGGTGGCTCGTTGTACTTCGGCGTTCCCACGGTGTGGTCCCGGGTGGCCGCCGACGCCGATGCCGCCGCCGCGCTGTCCTGCGCGCGGCTGCTGGTATCGGGCAGTGCGCCGCTGCCGGTGCCGGTGTTCAACCAGCTGGCCGAGCTGACCGGCCACCTACCCGTGGAGCGGTACGGCAGCACCGAGGCGCTGATCACGCTGAGCACCAGGTCCGACGGCGAGCGGCGCCCCGGCTGGGTCGGCCTACCGCTGACCGGGGTACAGACCCGGCTGGTATGCGAGGACGGTTCGATTGCCGAGCATGACGCCGAAACCATTGGCAGCCTTCAGCTCAAGGCGCCCACGCTGTTCGACGGTTATCTCAACCGGCCCGACGCCACCGCCGAGGCGTTCGAGCCCGACGGGTGGTATCGCACCGGAGACGCCGCCGTCATCGACCACGCCGGCATGCACCGAATCGTCGGGCGTGAGTCGGTGGACCTGATCAAGTCCGGTGGTTTCCGGGTCGGTGCCGGTGAGGTCGAGACGGTGCTGCTGGGTCATCCCGCCGTCGACGAGGTGGCCGTGGTGGGGCTGCCCGACGACGACCTCGGCCAGCGCATCGTCGCGTTCGTGGTCGGCGACGCCAACGCCGATGAGCTGATTGCGTATGTGGCCGAACAGCTTTCGACTCATAAACGGCCGCGGGAGGTGCGGCTGGTCGACTCGCTGCCGCGCAACGCGATGGGCAAAGTGGTGAAAAAGGAGCTCATGAAGTGACGCTGCGGTTCAGCGAGATCTGCATCGACGCCCACGACATCCATGCGCTGTCCTCGTGGTGGTCGACGGTGCTGGGCTGGCCGGCTGCGCCCACCGAGGACGGCGACGTCGCGCTGCGTGCGCCCGCCGGCGCCGACTGGTTGTTCTTGGCAGTCCCCGACGGCAAGGTAGTCAAGAACCGCATCCACTTCGACTTCACACCCGACGACCAACAGGCTGAGGTCGAGCGGGTGCTGGCGCTGGGCGCGCGCCATGTCGACATCGGTCAGGGCGAACAGAGCTGGGTGGTGCTGGCCGATCCTGAGGGCAACGAATTCTGCATCCTGGCTGCCGATTAGTTGGCGTGCAGTGCCTCATTGAGTGCGATGCCCTTACCATCGCGGGCCACCACCTCGACCGCGCCGGTCACCGAATTGCGCCGGAAGAGAAGGTTGTTCGCGCCGGAGAACTCGCGAGCCTTCACCGTCGTCCCGTCCGGGGTGGTGACCTTGGTGCCCGCCGTCACGTACAGGCCGGCCTCGATGATGCAGTCGTCGCCCAATGAGATGCCCAGACCTGCGTTGGCGCCCAGCAGGCAGCGCTTGCCCACCGAGATCACCTGGGTGCCACCACCGGACAGCGTGCCCATGATCGAGGCGCCGCCACCCACGTCGGAGCCGTCGCCGACAACCACGCCCGCCGAGATGCGGCCCTCCACCATCGAGGTGCCCAGCGTGCCGGCATTGAAGTTCACGAAGCCCTCGTGCATGACGGTGGTGCCCGGCGCCAGGTGCGCGCCCAGGCGGACACGGTCGGCGTCGGCGATCCGCACCCCGCTCGGTACCACGTAGTCGACCATCCGCGGGAACTTGTCGATGCCGTAGACCGTCACCGTGCCGCGGCGGCGCAGCCGCACCCGAACCTCCTCGAAGCCTTCGATCTGGCACGGCCCGAAGTTGGTCCACACCACATTGGTCAGCGTGCCGAAGATGCCGTCCAGGTTCAGCCCGTGCGGCTCGACCAGTCGGTGGGAGAGCAGGTGCAGCCGCAGATAGGCGTCATAGGCGTCGGTGGGTTTGTCGTTCAGGTCGGCGATCACCGTGCGCACCACGACGGTCTCCACCCCGCGCGCCGCGTCGGGTCCGGCCAGCGCCGCCAGATCCTCAGGCGCGTCGTCGGCGCCCAGCCGCGTGCTGCCCGCCGGACTGTAGGCGCCCAGTTCAGGATCCGGGAACCAGGCGTCCAGGACGGTGCCGTCCTCGGTGATGGTGGCCAATCCGACGCCCGCAGCAGAAGTCACGGTGCTCCACCGTAATACATTCGCACCGCCCGCTAGCCTGGGAAGTTGTGTCGGACCGTGTACTAGACCTGAGCGCTGACCCGATCGCGCTGACCGCCGCGCTCGTCGACATCCCCAGCGTCTCGCGCGACGAGGGCAGGATCGCCGACGAGGTGGAAGCCGCGCTGCGTGAGCAGGCGGGCGGGTACGAGATCGTCCGCAACGGGAACGCGGTGCTGGCACGTACGAACTTCGGCCTGCCGTCGCGGGTGGCGCTGGCCGGCCACCTGGACACCGTGCCGATTGCGGACAATCTGCCCTCCCGCTTCGAGGGCGACCACCTGTTCGGTTGCGGTACCTCGGATATGAAGTCCGGTGACGCGGTGTTTCTGCATCTGGCCGCCACCATCGCCGAACCCACTCACGACATCACACTGATCTTCTACGACTGCGAGGAGATCGAAGCCTCCGCCAACGGCCTGAACCGCATCGAACGCGAGCTGCCGGACTGGCTGCACGCCGACGTCGCGATCCTCGGGGAACCGTCCGGTGGCTACATCGAAGCCGGCTGCCAGGGCACCCTGCGGGTCGTCATCTCGGCGGCCGGAACCCGCGCGCACTCAGCGCGATCCTGGCTGGGCGACAACGCTATTCACAAACTCGGTGCCGTGTTGGACCGATTGTCGGCTTACGACGCCCGCATTGTCGACATCGACGGCTGCACCTACCGCGAGGGCTTGTCGGCGGTGCGGATCGAGGGCGGGGTGGCCGGCAACGTCATCCCCGACGAAGCTGCGCTGACCGTGAACTTCCGCTTCGCCCCCGACCGCTCACCCGAGCAGGCGCTGGCCCACGTGCGCGGTGTGTTCGACGGGCTCGAGGTCGCGCTCGAGCAGACCGACGTGGCCGCTGGTGCGCTGCCCGGGTTGCATCACCCCGCGGCGGCCGCGCTGGTGTCGGCCGCTGACGGGATGGTGCGCGCCAAGTACGGCTGGACCGACGTCGCCCGCTTCGCCGCGCTCGGCATCCCCGCGGTGAACTACGGGCCCGGCGACCCGAACCTGGCGCACAAGCGCGACGAGCGGGTGGCGGTCGCGCAGATCAGCGCCGTCGCCGCCACCCTGCGGCGCTACTTGACGGCCTGAACGCCGGCCTCGGCCAGTTTCGCCAGCGCGCCGGCAGCCTGGGTATCGCCCAGCCGTGCCGCCTGCTCCCAGACCCACACCGCGACCCCCAGCTGACCGCTGCGTTCAGCACCCCTGGCCGCGTCCCGCGCCGCCTCGAGCGCCCCGTCGGCGTCGCCCATCGCGGCCAGCTGCCAGGCCCGTGCCACGCCCAGTTCGGGGGTGAACAACGCAGACTTGGTGCCGTGCTTCGACTCGGCGCGACTCAGCGCCTTGGCTGACTCGGCGATCTCGCCCTGCTGTGCCAGCGCGGCGGCCAGATACATCAGCGACAGGGGTCCCCAGGAATAGCCGGTGCGTTCCAGCGTCGCTGCCGCCGGGCCGAGCAGCTTTGCCGCACTGGCCGATTCGCCCTGGGCGAGCAATACCTGGGCCAGCAGCACCTCGCCGATCGACCGGCCGGGCTGGGCCAGCTCGGCGAAATCGGTGAACTGGCGGGCGACGTCGTGCGCTGCCTCGGCCTTGCCCGCCATGAGCAGCGTCGTGGTCTGCGCCAGACCGACGGTGAACCGCAGCAGACCGGGATGCTCGGCGCCCAGCGCCCGCTCCACCAGCGGGCCCACCTGGTCGAACCGGCCCATCCGTGCCGAACACAACGACGCCGCACTGGCCGCCCACGCCACCGCCATATCCTCGGCCTGCGGGTCGGCCAGCACCTCGCCGGCGATCTCGACCGCCCGCGCCACGTTGCCGGCATTCATCGCGAACGTCGCCGACAGCGCATCCAGGGTCAGCCGGTCGGCCGTCGTGCTGATTCGTTTGCGGGTGTTCTGCAGGAACGCGGTGGCCCGCTCTGGCTCGGACAGCATCCAGAACTGATTGGCCGCCCGTGGCAATGCCCACGCCATCAACTCGGCCTCCGAGAGCGCCTCGGCGTCCACTCCGGCCAGCACCGAATCCGCTTCGCGGCCGCGGCCCTGCCAGGCCAGCGCATAGCTCAGCGCCAGCCGCGCATCGAACCGCTCTGCCCGCTGAAGCGCCGCACTGGCGAGCCGCTCGGCCACACTCAGATCGCCCAGGCGCAACGCCTGTTGGGCGGCGGCAACCATGTCGTCGACGGTCTCGGGTGCGTCGCTGTCCAGGGCCAGCACGGCGCGGCCCAGCCGATCGGCGATATCCCGGCAGGGCTGGTCGGCCAGCAGGGTGACGATCTCGGTACGCAGCCGACGGGCGTCTGCCAGCTCGGCGGCCTGTGCCACCCGTTCGAGGAAAAGCGGATGGCCGGCATAGACCGCGGTCCCGAATAGCGTTGCCGCCCCGGCCTTTTCGGCCTGCTTGATAGCGTCGTCGCCGGCTAGCGCCGCGAGCTCGGTTCGCGACAGGGGCTCGTGTACCGCCAGGTAGGTCAGCACCGTGTGCGCCGCGGCGGGCAGCCCGGCCAGATACGCGTCTACCAGCGCCTCCAGCGAGGTTGCCGCCGAGTGTGTCTGCATCAGCATCCGCAGCTCCAGCGGGTTGCCGCCGGTGCGGCGGTAGGCGTCCTCCCGCGGCTCATCCAATGCGGCCAGCAAGGCCTGGGTTTCAGCCTCGTCGAGCGGGCCGACGTCGAGGCGGGCCAGCAGCCCGTCCTCCCACAGCGCGGCGACCGCCGAGGGCATCGGCGTGTCCGTGCGCGCCGTCACGATCAGCCGTCCCGGCGCATGGCGGGCCAACTGGTAGACCAGCGTGGCTGACAGCGGGTCGAGCAATTGCGCATCGTCGACGATGATCAGCGCGCTGTCGGCTTGGGCCAGAAGCGAATCCAGTGCCGAACGGATCAGGGCCGCGGGCTTGCCGACTTCGGTGACCTCGACCAGCGGGCCGAACGCACCGAACGGCACGGCGGCCTGCGTCGCGGTGGCGATCACTCGGACCGGATTCTTCTCCTCGAGCCGCGCGGCGATCTGTTCGGCCAACGTCGTCTTACCGGTCCCGTCAGCGCCCAGCAGGGCTACGCCGGCATGGCCCTCGAGCAGTCCGATCGCGCTGTCTAGGGACTGGCGTGACGCGAGAGGCCACCGAATCGGCATAGCCGGGACTTTATTTGCCGGTCCCGCACCGGCACGGCAATAGCCGCAAATCGGCTGCGTTAGGTTTGCTCACGTGCACCCCGGATCCGAGAACCGTGTCGACGAGTGGGCGGTGTGCGTGTACTGCGCATCCGGCCCCCGCCACCCCGAGCTGCTCGACCTCGCGCACCGGGTGGGGCAGGCGATCGCCCAGCGCGGCTGGACGCTGGTGTCCGGCGGCGGCAACGTCTCGGCGATGGGCGCGGTCGCGACCGGGGCGCGGTCCCGCGGCGGGCGCACCGTCGGGGTGATCCCCAAGGCCCTGGTGCACCGCGAGCTGGCCGATGTCGACGCCGACGAGCTGATCGTCACCGACACGATGCGGCAGCGTAAGCAAGTCATGGAGGACCGCAGCGACGCCTTCTTGGCATTGCCCGGCGGGATCGGCACGCTGGAAGAACTTTTCGAAACGTGGACCGCGGGGTACCTGGGTATGCATGCAAAACCGGTGGTGCTACTCGACCCCGCCGGACACTATGACGGACTGCGCACCTGGCTGGCTTCTCTGGTCGGTACCGGCTACGTCGCACAGGCTGCGCTAGACCGGTTGGTGGTCGTTGACGATGTCGAATCCGCCATCGAGGTCTGCGCGGCCGGGCTGTGATCGGCCCGGGGTTACGCTGACCGGCGGGACGGGCGAGAAATGGGAGGTAGGCGCCGATGACCGGTAGAGATTCTGGCGAATCCGGTGCGCGGAAGTCGGTGGGGGTGCTCGATCTGGCGACGCGTTTGCCGTCCGTCCTGGTGGATGCGCCGGCGATTCTGCGCGGCGCGGTGACCGGCTTCCTGGCGTTGCCGACGTCGAAGACCTCGATCGGCAAGGTGTTCCAGGACCGCGCCGCACGTTCCGGGGACCATGTGTTCATCCGCTTCGGCGACGAGAAGATCACCTACCGGCAGGCCAACGAGACGGCGAATCGCTTCGCGGCGGTGTTGGCCGACAAGGGAGTTGGTCGCGGGGATGTCGTCGGCATCATGCTGCGCAATTCGCCCAACACGGTGCTGATGATGCTGGCCGCGGTCAAATGCGGTGCGGTGGCCGGCATGCTGAACTACCACCAGCGCTCAGATGTGTTGGCGCACAGCATCGGTCTGCTCAAGGCCACCGTGGTGGTCGCCGAGTCCGACCTGATCGACCCGATCAAGGAGAGCGGGGCCGAGGCCGCGCAGCTGACGACAATCGAGGAGCTCGTCGAGCAGGCCGAGGGCAAGTCGACGGACAACCCCGCGTCGGCCTCGGAGGTTCAGGCCCGCGACACCGCGTTCTACATCTTCACCTCGGGCACTACCGGGCATCCCAAGGCCAGCGTGATGACACACCACCGGTGGCTGCGCGCGCTGGCGGCGTTCGGCGGGCTGGGCCTGCGGCTCAACAGCGGCGACACGCTGTACTGCCCGCTGCCGCTCTACCACAACAACGCGCTGACGGTCGCGCTGTCGTCGGTGATCAATGCGGGCGGCACACTGGCACTGGGCAAGTCGTTCTCGGCGTCGCGGTTCTGGGATGAAGTGATCCAGATGGAAGCCACCGCGTTCATCTATATCGGCGAGGTGTGCCGCTACCTGCTCAACCAGCCGGCCAAGGCCAGCGACCGAGCCCACAAGATCCGGGTCATCGCCGGTAACGGGTTGCGTCCGGAGATCTGGGACGAATTCACCCGTCGGTTCGGCATCGGCCGGGTCGCCGAGTTCTACGCCGCCAGCGAGGGCAACACCGCGTTCATCAACATCTTCAACATCCCCAAGAGCACCGGTATCAGCCCGACCCCGCTGGCCTACGTGGAGTACGACGCGGAGACCGGCGAGCCGGCGCGCGACGAGAACGGCCGCGTGCACCGGGTGCCCCCCGGCCAGCCCGGCCTGCTGATCAGCCCGGTGAACAAGCTGTCGCCCTTCGACGGTTACACCGATAAGGAAGCCAGCGAAAAGAAGTTGGTGCGCAACGCGTTCAAAGAGGGCGATGTGTGGTTCAACACCGGTGACGTGATGAACCCGCAGGGCATGGGTCACGCCGCGTTCGCCGACCGCCTCGGCGACACCTTCCGGTGGAAGGGCGAGAACGTCGCCACCACCCAGGTCGAAGGGGCCCTGGGGCAGGACAAGAACGTCGAGGAGTCGACGGTGTTCGGCGTGGAGGTGCCCGAGACCGGCGGACGCGCCGGCATGGCAGCGATCAAGCTGCGCGACGGGGCGGAGTTCGACGGCAAGGCGCTGGCCGGCACGGTGTACGGCAACCTGCCCAGCTACGCGGTGCCGCTGTTCATCCGGATCGTCGAGTCGCTGGAGACCACGTCGACGTTCAAGAGCCGCAAGGTCGACCTGCGCAAGCAGGGCTACGGCGGCGACGGTGAGGAGATCGAGGACCCGCTGTACGTGCTGTCCGGCAAGGAAGAGGGCTACGTGCCGTTCTACGCCGAGTACCCGCAGGAAGTCGCCGCCGGCTCCCGCCCCAAGGGTTAGCCCCGGTACCACCATTTCGTCGATCTCGGCGTCACGAGGCACCATGGTGGGGTGAAGTCGACGTTCTGCGGCCGGCCGGTGGCCGGTGACCGCGCGCTGATCATGGCGATCGTCAACCGCACACCCGACTCGTTCTACGACCGCGGCGCGACGTTCACCGACGAGGCAGCAAAGGCAGCCGCCCACCGCGTTGTGGCAGACGGTGCCGATGTGGTCGACGTCGGGGGAGTCAAGGCCGGCCCCGGTGCCCTGGTCGACGCCGACGAGGAGATCACTCGCGTGGTGCCCTTCATCGAGTGGCTGCGCGCCGAATACCCCGACCAGCTGATCAGCGTCGACACCTGGCGCGCCTCAGTGGCCAAACAGGCCTGCGCGGCCGGTGCGGACCTGATCAACGACACCTGGGCCGGTGCAGACCCGGAATTGCCCGAGGTCGCGGCCGAATTCGGGGCCGGACTGGTGTGTTCGCACACCGGCGGCGCGACGCCGCGTACCCGGCCCTTTCGCGTCAACTACGGGACCACTGTGACCGGTGTGGTCGACGATGTCATCGCCGAGGTCACCGCCGCAGCCGAGCGTGCCGTCCAGATCGGCGTCGCCAGGGACGCGATTTTGATCGATCCGACCCACGATTTCGGCAAGAACACTTATCACGGCCTTACTTTGTTGCGCCATGTGAAAGATCTTGTTAAGACCGGATGGCCCGTCCTGATGGCACTCAGCAACAAAGATTTCGTCGGGGAGACTTTAGGTGTGGAGCTCACTGGACGACTCGAGGGCACGCTGGCAGCGACCGCATTGGCCGCCGCCGACGGTGCCAGGATGTTCCGGGTGCATGAGGTGGGACCCACTCGGCGCGTACTGGAAATGGTCGCGTCGATCCGTGGGGAACGTCCGCCGGCGCGGACGGTGAGGGGCCTGGCATGACAGAACTCGTCGCCAACGACACGATTCCCGGTGATACCTGGCTGGCCGACCACAGCTGGAGCCGGCCGACCTGGACCATCGATGAGCTGGTCGCCGCCAAGCGGGGCCGCACCATTTCCGTCGTCCTGCCTGCGCTGAACGAGGGAGAGACGGTCGGTTCGGTGATCGGGACTGTCCGCCCGCTGCTGGGCGGCCTGGTCGACGAGCTGATCGTGCTGGATTCCGGCTCCACCGACGACACCGAGATCGAAGCCATCGCCGCCGGTGCCCGGGTGGTCACCCGCGAGCAGGCGTTGCCTGAGATCGAACCGCAGCCGGGTAAGGGCGAGGTGCTGTGGCGCTCGTTGGCCGCTACCAGCGGCGACATCATCGTCTTCGTCGACTCCGACCTCATCGACCCCGACCCGATGTTCGTGCCGCGCCTGGTCGGCCCGCTGTTGACCGGCGACGGGATCCACCTGGTCAAGGGCTTTTACCGCCGTCCGCTGAAGGTCGGCAAGGGTGAGGACGCCAACGGTGGGGGACGGGTCACCGAGCTGGTCGCCCGCCCGCTGCTGGCCGCGCTGCGCCCGGAACTGGGCTGTGTGCTGCAGCCGCTGGGAGGCGAGTATGCCGGCACCCGCGAACTGTTGACTTCGGTGCCGTTCGCCCCTGGCTACGGCGTGGAGATCGGCCTGCTGGTCGACACCTACGACCGGCTCGGTCTGGACGCGATCGCGCAGGTCAACCTGGGTGTGCGCAGTCACCGCAACCGCCCGCTGATCGAGCTGGGCGCGATGAGCCGCCAGGTCATCGCCACCCTGCTGTCGCGCTGTGGCATCGCCGATTCGGGCATCGGGCTCACCCAGTTCCTGCCCGACGGCCACGACGGGTATCTGCCCCGGACCACGACGGTCTCTCTGGCTGACCGTCCGCCGATGAACACGTTGCGCTGAGCATTTCCGCCCGCGGCGCCGAGGATGTCGGCCGGCTAAGGCAATATCGGTGACGTGACATTGATCCTGCTGTACCTCGTGGTACTGATCCTGATCGGCGTCGTCCTGTTCGGGGTGGCCAGCCTGGTGTTCGGGCGTGGAGAGACGCTTCCGCCGCTGCCCCGCGCGACCACGGCGACCGTGCTGCCGGCTTCCGGGGTTACCGGCCAGGACGTCGAGGCCGTGAAATTCACCCAGGTGCTGCGTGGCTACAAGACCAGCGAGGTGGACTGGGTTCTGGACCGCCTCGGCGCCGAGCTGGACCAGCTGCGCGGTGAGCTGTCTGCGGTGCGGGCCGCCGCGGGGCTCGACGAACCCCTGACCACCCACCACGCCACCCACCACGCCGCGCACGGCACCGACGAGGATCTCGCGTGAGCGACGACGACGGCCACTCCCGCTGCGATTGGGCCGCGCCGGTTTCGGGGGCGCAGCCGTTGATCTATCGCGACTACCACGACCAGGAGTGGGGCCGCGTGCTGCGCGGCAACGTGGCGTTGTTCGAGCGGATGAGCCTGGAGGCTTTCCAGAGCGGCCTGTCCTGGCTGATCATCCTGCGCAAACGGGAGAACTTTCGGCAGGCGTTCGGCGCCTTCGACATCGAGACCGTCGCCCGCTATACCGACCGCGACGTCACCCGGCTGATGGCCGACGAGGGGATCGTGCGCAACCGGGCCAAGGTCGAGGCCACCATCACCAACGCCAGGGCGGTCGCCGATCTCGACGTCGACCTGTCCGACTTGCTGTGGTCGTACGCTCCGCCGCCCCGCCCACGGCCCAGAACGCTGGCTGACGTGCCCTCAGTCAGCCCGGAGTCCCAGGCAATGGCCAAGGACCTCAAGAAGCGCGGATTCCGCTTCGTCGGCCCCACCACTGCCTACGCGCTGATGCAGGCCACCGGCATGGTCGACGACCACATCGCGTCGTGCTGGGTTCCGCCTGCCAAAGCTGCCTGAACGCGCAAATCAAATCCGCCTAATCGGGCCTTTCACACCTATGCCCGCCAATAAGGAACAATAGAATCGAAAACAAGCAGTTCAGTGCCGGACGCACTAGCCATGTGCCCGGCACTGTATCGGGTCCGCGAAGTCGGGCCGGCTCGAATCTGGAGGGAGCACTCGATGGCGGCGATGAAGCCCCGGACTGGTGACGGTCCGCTGGAAGCAACCAAGGAGGGGCGCGGCATCGTGATGCGAGTACCGCTGGAAGGCGGTGGGCGACTGGTTGTCGAGTTGACGCCCGACGAGGCCTCCGCCTTGGGCGACGAACTCAAGAACGTCACCAGCTAACTGATCCACCTTCGAAACCCCGCGTAGGCCCGCGGGGTTTCGGTCTGCCGGTCGGCCTACTCCGACACTTTGCGGTAAATCTCCAACGTCTGCTCGGCGATGTGTGCCCAGGAGAACTCGTCGATACAGCGTTGCCGCCCGGCCGCCCCGAAGCGACGGGCCGTGTCCGGATCGCCCACCAGCGCGTTGACGGCCTCTGCCAGCCTGGTCTCGAAGCCCACCGGGTCGGCCGACTCGTAGTGCACCAGGGTTCCCGTGACCCCGTTGTCGACCACCTCGGGTATGCCACCGACGTCGGAGGCCACCACCGCGGTACCGCAGGCCATCGCCTCCAGGTTCACGATCCCCAGCGGCTCGTACACCGATGGGCAGATGAAAGCCGCTGCCGCCGAGAGGATTTCGCGAATCTTGGCGATCGGCAGGAATTCCTGCACCCAGAACACCCCGCTGCGCGCACTGGCCAGTTCCTGCACGGCCGAGCTGACTTCTGCGGCGATCTCGGGAGTGTCCGGCGCGCCGGCGCACAGCACCAACTGAACGTCGGGGTCGAAGCGATGCGCCGCGGCGATCAGATGCGGCACACCCTTCTGGCGGGTGATCCGGCCGACGAACGCCACCATGGGCCGTGACGGGTCGACGCCGAGCTCGGCGAGTACCGACTCGCCCCGCTCCGGGGGAGCCGGGTACCAGACGCTGGTGTCGATGCCGTTCTTGACCACGTGAACGCGGTTGGGGTCCAGCGCCGGATACACCGACAGCACGTCCTCGCGCATCCCGGAGCTGACTGCGATCACCGCGTCAGCAGCTTCGATCGCTGTGCGCTCCACCCACAGCGACACGCGATAGCCGCCGCCGAGCTGTTCGGCCTTCCACGGCCGCAGCGGCTCCAAGGAGTGGGCGGTCAGCACATGCGGGACGCCGTACAGCAGCGCGGCGAGGTGCCCGGCCATCCCGGTGTACCAGGTGTGGGAATGCACCACCGTCGCCTCTGCGGCCGCGTTGGCCATCACCAGATCCGCCGACAGCGTCGACAGCGCCGGGTTGGCACCTTTGAGCGCCGGGTCGGGTTGGTGGACGAAGGCCCCCGCGCGCGGTGCCCCCATGCAATGCACATCGACCTCGCAGAGGCGTCGCAGCTGTGCCACGAGTTCCGTCACGTGTACGCCCGCCCCGCCGTAAACCTCGGGTGGATACTCCCGAGTCATCATCGCCACCCGCATAGCGCCGACGGTAGTAGCACCGGCCCGGCGGCGCAGCCTTGTGGGTCAACGTGATGCGCGCAGCGCCAAAGTCGTTGCTGCCGCGACACAGCGACCTGCAATAGTCGCGATGGCCTAGCCGTCTGTAGCGCGTGCCATTAGGTTTGCAGCATGAGGGAGTTGCCACACGTGCTGGGCATTGTCCTGGCCGGCGGAGAGGGCAAGCGGCTGTATCCGCTGACCGCGGACCGGGCCAAGCCTGCGGTTCCCTTCGGTGGCGCTTACCGGCTGATCGATTTCGTGTTGTCGAATCTGGTCAACGCCCGCTACTTGCGGATCTGCGTGCTCACCCAGTACAAGTCGCATTCCCTCGACCGGCACATCTCGCAGAACTGGCGGCTGAGCGGTCTGGCCGGCGAATACATCACGCCGGTTCCCGCCCAGCAGCGCCTTGGGCCGCGCTGGTACACCGGTTCGGCCGATGCGATCTACCAGTCGCTGAACCTCATCTACGACGAGGATCCTGACTACATCGTGGTTTTCGGCGCCGACCACGTGTACCGGATGGACCCCGAGCAGATGGTCAAGTTCCACATCGAGAGCGGGGCGGGCGCCACGGTGGCCGGCATCCGCGTGCCACGCGCCGAAGCGCACGCGTTCGGCTGCATCGACGCCGACGAGTCCGGCCGCATCCGCGAATTCATCGAGAAGCCGGCCGATCCGCCGGGCACGCCGGACGATCCGGCGCAAACCTTCGTGTCGATGGGCAATTACATCTTCACCACCAAGGTGCTCATCGATGCCATCCGCGCCGACGCCGACGACGACAACTCTGATCACGATATGGGCGGCGACATCATCCCGCGTCTGGTCTCTGACGGCATGGCCGCGGTCTATGACTTCAGTAACAACGAGGTGCCCGGCGCCACCGAACGTGATCACGGCTACTGGCGTGATGTCGGCACGCTGGATGCGTTCTACGACGCGCACATGGATCTGGTGTCGGTCCATCCGGTGTTCAACCTCTACAACAAGCGATGGCCGATCCGGGGGGAGTCGGAGAACCTGGCGCCGGCCAAATTTGTCAACGGTGGCTCGGCGCAGGAGTCGGTCGTCGGTGCGGGCAGCATCATCTCCGCTGCGTCGGTACGCAATTCGGTGCTGTCGAGCAATGTCGTGATCGAGGACGGCGCGATCGTGGAGGGCAGCGTCCTGATGCCCGGCGTGCGGGTCGGTCGCGGCGCGGTGGTCCGGCACGCGATCCTGGACAAGAACGTTGTCGTCGGCCCCGGTGAAATGGTCGGTGTCGATCTGGAGAAGGACCGCGAACGGTTCGCGATCAGTTCCGGCGGTGTGGTGGCCGTCGGCAAGGGCGTCTGGATCTAACCCGTCCTCGGGTTTCGCTGCCCCGCCTTGCGACGGCGTCGGCGCCGCCAGAGTGCGGCAGCGGCCAACGCCAGGGCGATCATCACCACGAGCACCAGCACCGGAACCAGGATCGCGATGAATACCAGCGCGACGCTGGTGATGTCCTCGATCGTGCTCAGCACCGGTGCCGCGACCCCGGCGCTCGCAACGTTGGCCGCGGGACGGACCGTCGTCTTCGTCACGTGAACAACCAATGCGGTGACGACACCGATCGCGACCGGAACCCATTGACCGGTCCGGGCGAACTCACTGGGGTCGGTGACCGCGGCGGTCTGTGCGGCCGTGCCCGAGCCGAACACGATGCCGCCGGCGGTGGGACGGACGAAGGTCTGGACCGCGTCGTTGACCGAATCCAGCGCCGGAATCTTGTCGGCGACGATCTCCACCACCAGCAGGATCGCGACAATCGTGATCACCCAGCCGCTTTCCAGCCATGACCACCCGTGAGGCAGGGTGATCAGATCGGTGAACCGGCCGAGCAGTGCAAGAGCCAGTAGCGGAATGTAGGCGTTGAGGCCGGCGGCGGTGGCCAGGCCGAAGCCCGTCATCAGCTCCATGCGGGCCTCCTCACCAGATCAGCGGGACCATTTACGGTTACTGCCGGTACGAACAGCTGTACGGCGAACACCGCGATGCCGGGGAGCGATGAGATCACCATGCGGGATGAGATGCTCATGAGTATCGCCTAGACGACGTCGCGATGGCGATAGCTGAAGCCGGCAGCCATAGTGACGGCGGTAGCCACTATTGCCATCACGCCCAGCGCCACAACAGGAATCGACGACGGAGCGGTGGTTCGGCCGACCGGCGATGCTTCGATGAGCCAGCGCGGCAATCGCAATAATGCACCCAGATACAGTGCGACGACCACGAATATCACTGCCAGCCAGCCGATGCCGGGGTGTTGCAGGGCCACGCCGAGCGCGGCGATACTGGCGACGACGGCCATCGCGGGTAGGAATGCCAACGCGGCCAGAGTCAGTCGCACGACGGTCTGCGGTTCACCGAGTGTCAGACCTGCGCCGAGGCCGTTGCCCAGGCCCGCGCAGGCCAGTAGCACTGCCGCCCCCGTCATCGCCGCACCGATCGCCGAGAGCAGCCAGGTCCAGCGCGAGACCGACCCCGCCAGCACAGCTTCGCCGATCCCGGACTCCTCGTCCCGGTGCAGGCGCACCACCACCGCGACCACGTACGCCGTCGTCGCCGCGGCCAGGAACTGCGTCATCGTGGTGTACACACCGTCGGTGCCGTGCGCCGAAAGTACCCGCGCCAGAAGCTCGTTGCCGCTCGCGGCATCCAGCAAGGATTTCGTCATCGAGCCGAAAGCAGCTCCGGCAATGAGCAGCCCGATCGCCCAGCCCGCGGTCAGGCCCCGCTGGATGGTCAGATGCAGTCCGAAGACCCCGCCCACCGGCCGGGCGCGAGCGTGCTCACCTGAAGAGGCCAGCACACCGTCGTCGTACTGGCGCCGGCTCTCCAGCGCGACGGTGGTCGCGACGAGTACGACAATCAACGCTGCCAGCGGCCCCAGCGGCCACCAGCGCAACGCCACGAACGGGCGCATCTGCTGAGCCCAGGCGATAGGTGAGAACCAGCTCAGCGTGCTGCCGGAATTGTCGATGACGTCGCCCGCGCCGCGCACCAGCACCGCGGCCGCCAGCGCGGCCAGTGATGCGCCGGTGGCGGTTCTGGCTTGACGCCACAGTTGTGCACTCACGGCCGCCAGCGCGCCGAACACGGTGGCAACAGCCGTCACGCCCAGACACATTGCCGCGGTGTCGACTACGGCAAAACCGGTGGCGGCCATGGCAATTGTCATCGTCACCGCCAGCACGGTGTTCACCAGAAGGATGACGATCAGCGCCGCGCCGGTGCGGGCGTGCCCGCCGACGACCGAGGACAACACCAATTCGGCCGCACCGCTTTCCTCTTCGGCGCGGGTATGCCGAACGACGGTCTGAATTGTCATGATCGAGGCGGCGACGATCAGCGTCAGGGTCAGCTCGTTGGCCATCATCACCCCGAGGTCGGTTTCGTTGCCTCCGAACATGGGCCCGCCGAGCATGATTCCGGCGGGTGTCTTGAGCAGGTTCACGCGTGCCTGGCGTTGCGCCTCGCCGGGATAGGCGAGCTTGATCGCGTTGGGGGCGTAAACCATCATCAGGGTCAGCACAGAAATCCACACCGACAACCGGATCCGGTCGCGGCGCAGCGCGAATCGAACCAATGCGGCAGTACCCGTCAGCGGTGAGTTGGGCGGTGCGGTGGCGATCATCGTGCGGGCGACTGGTATTCGCGCAGGAAGAGGTCCTCCAGTGAGGCCGGCGTGACCGTCAGGTCCGCGAGTCCCAACTGGGTCAGGTGCACCATCGTGGGGTCCAGCATGTCGCGGCCGACGCTGAACCGGAGCTGTCCGTCACGAATGTCGACGTCATGCACGCCCGGCCAACGGCTCACAACGCTGGGGTCGCGCCGGGTGCGCGCTGTCACGGTGGTCCGCATCAAGTGCCGCAGCTGAGCCAGTGACCCGGATTGCACCGTACGCCCGGCGCGGATGATTGTGACTGTGTCACAGATCTTTTCGACCTCATCCAGGACATGGCTGGACATCAAGACCGCCGCGCCGCGCCGCGTAACCTCCCGCACGCATTCTTGAAAGACGTTCTCCATCAGCGGATCCAGACCCGAGGTGGGCTCGTCGAGTATGTAGAGGGCGGCGTTCGTGGCGAACGCGGCGACCAGCGCGACCTTCTGGCGATTGCCCTTGGAGTAGGTGCGGGTCTTTTTGTGTGGGTCCAGCTCGAAACGTTCGATGAGCCAGTCCCGCCTGCGTGGGTCGGCTCCGCCGCGCAGGCCGCAGAGGAAGTCGATGACCTGCCCGCCGGTCAGATTCGGCCACAGTGTCACGTCGCCGGGGACGTAGGCGATGCGCCGATGCAGTGGCACCGCGTCGCGCCAAGGGTCACCGCCGAGCAGCCGGATGGTCCCGCCGTCGGCGCGCAGCAGTCCGAGCAGGACCCGGATCGTCGTGGACTTACCCGCACCGTTGGGGCCCAGAAATCCGGTGACCGAGCCCGCCTTCACACGCAGATCCATGCCGTCGAGGGCTCGAGTGTGGCCGAAAGTCTTGACCAGTCCGTGGATTTCGACCGCGGCGGTATCAGTTCGTGCTGTCGGTACGGCTGTCATCGGGCTCTCCTTCGGTGTCGGTGGTGAATCCGCCATGGGCTGCGATGCCGTCCAACATCGTCGAATCGGTAAGCACGCCTTCGGTGTAGAGCTCCAGAGCCGGCATCATCATTTCGGTGCGGTAGTCGCGCAGCACGGCTCGCAGGTCGGATGGGTCGTCGTGCAGCTGGAGGTAGAGCAGGAATGCGCCGCCACCAGCCATTCCGAGGTATCGGGCTCGGGCGGCCGGGTCGCGGCTCGGTTTGACCGTGCCGGCCTGGACCCCGTCGTCGAGGTAGCTTTCGACTCCTGCGAACATGGTGCGCCACAGATGCTTGGCGAGTTCACCGCCGGTCTGCATGCTACGCACCAGGTACGCCATCATCGGCGCGTACGACTCGATTTCGGCTGCGGCCGCCAGCCAGGTCGCGGGGTCGGTGGAGCGGATGGCGTCCGCCTTGTCGCTGCGCACCTCTTCGGCGACGTAGTCGTCACAGGCTTTGCGCAATCCGTCCTTGGAGCCGAAATGGTGGATGACCAGGCCGGGACTGACCCCAGCGGCCTGGGCGATCGCGCGTACCCCGACGTCGAATCCGCGTGCGCCGAACAGCTCGATGGCGGCGTCGCGGATTCTCGCCGCTGTCGTGAGATCGGCTGAACGCATGTTTAGCATGCTAAACATGCGTTCAACCAATGGTCAAGGACTCACCCTCGGTCGAGCCATGCGGGCGGAAGTGGATCAGGCGGCCCAGCGCAGCGCCGGCGCTTCGACGGCGGGCTTGGCCGGGACGCCGACGCGGTTCGCCAAGATCTCGAACGTGCGGGCGGCGGTGAGTAAGCCGGGGGAGTACGGCTGGCTGCGGTGGATGGATTCACCGCTGTCGGTCGCGACGATCACATGGATCCGATGGGCACCGGGGCCTGCTTCGGGCGAGCCCGTCTCAGTGACGCTGACCGTCACGCCGGCCAGCGGAATTCTCCGGTCGCTGGCGTGGTAGCCCACGAAGAGAAAGCTCTTGGTGATACGCAGTTCGCCCCAGCTTGCGATGACACTGTCACCGCGATCGCGGCGGCTTTGCGAGAGGTCAAGAACGACGGCTCCAATTCCGAACAGGATGAAGGGCGCAACCAATACCGCCATCATCACGAGGCTGAGTCGCGGATCCATGTGCCCTCCCTTCGGTGACACTAAGCAGCCGCCTGCGGACAGTTCGAACCTGTCCGTAATGCCATTGCCACACACCACCTTTGGGGTGGTATCGATCATGTAATCAGGGAGGATATGACAAGTCCAATGATAATTTTCGATAACGGTCATTCCCAATTGCGATGACATCTCGGGTTTGGAAACCGCTTATTCGAGTAGCCGAGAAGCTACGCGATAAAAAGTTTGCTGGAATTCCATTAGCCGTGCACACAGCAAACGTTCAGCAGCTGAGAGTTTCTTCTGATAAGTTTCTCGCGTGGAACTTCGCCAGTTGGAATACTTCATGGTTGTCGCTGGTGAGATGAGTTTCTCTCGCGCGGCCGAACGAGCGAACGTTGTGCAATCTGCACTGTCGACGAGTATCAGCAAACTTGAGCATGAACTCGGCGTGCAATTGTTTGATCGGAGTCGTCAGCGCATCAGGCTCACGGTCGCGGGCGAGGAATTCCGCGACCGGGCCGCCGAGGTCCTCCGTGCTGCCCACGTCGCCAAGGAATCTGTGCTCGTGTTGGGCGCGAGCATCTCCGGCACCGTCGACTTCGGGCTGCTGGTTTCGTGGGGCCCGCTGGACCACGTCGCGGCGCTGGGCGAGTTCGCCGCGGAGAACCCCCGGGTGCGGCTGCGGTCTCACCTCTCGCAGAGCGGGTCTTGGGCGTACCTGCCGGCCTTGGTCGAGGGCTCGCTCGACCTGGCGTTGATCTCGGCACCCCAGCGCTTCCCTCCGCAGCTCGAGATGAATCTGCTTTTCGAGGACCCACTGAGCTTCGTGTGCCGGCCCGACCATCCGCTGGCGGGGCGAAGGACCGTCGAGATCGCCGATCTGGCGCACGAGGCCCTGGTGGGCTTCCCACCCGGCTTCGGCCTTCGTAGCGTCGTCGACGATGCGTTCCACGGGGTCGGGTTGGAGGTGCCGACCCAGCACGAGCTCACCATGAGCTTCCCGGAGATCGCCGAACTGATTCGGCGCGGCGTCGGCAGCGCCATCATGCCCGACAGCGAGTGCCGGCGAACGCCCGAATTGCGCCGCATCGAGCTGTCGACGCCGGTGCTCTGGCGGGTGTACCTGGCCTCACGGCCGTCGAAGGACATCAGTCGCGCGACGGCACGGCTGGCCGAGATCATCATGAGTTCACCGAGAACCGTCCATCACGGCGACGCCGCGTGTGCCGGCTGAACTGTCCGTAGAACTAGTCGCGGGCGGCGACCAGAATCCCGTCGCCCAGCGGTATCAGCACCGGGGTCAACCGCTCGTCCTCGGCGATCAGGCGTGCCGCCTCCCGCACCGCCGTCACCTCGGCATCGTTGGCCGCCGGATCCCCTGCCCGGCCACCCAGGGCCGCGCGGTGCATGACGATCACACCGCCTGGGCGCAGCAGCCGCACGCCCCCGACCACGAAATCGGATAAATCGGCCGGTGCGGTGTCCAGGAACACCAGGTCGTAGGACTCGTCGGCGAGCCGGGTGAGCACGTCCTGGGCGCGACCGGCGATCAACCGGGTGCGCGACGGTCCGATCCCGGCCTCGTTGAAAGCCTGTTTGGCGATGCGTTGATGCTCGGGCTCGATGTCGATGGTGGTCAGGACACCGTCGTCACGCATGCCCGACAGCAGCCACAGCCCGCTGACGCCCGCGCCGGTACCGACCTCGACGACAGCTTTGCCGCCGGAGAGCCGCGCCAGCACGCTGAGCAGCGCTCCGACCGCTGGTGTCACCGCTCCGGCGCCGGCATCGACGGCTCGCTCCCGGGCGGCCGCAACAATGGCGTCCTCAGAGATCGAGCCCTCGGCGTGGGCGAGGATCCGGTCGGCGCGACTGGCCTCTGGTTGGCCTGATTGGTCCTCGTTAGTGGCCATTCTCAGCAGCGTAGAGCCAACGGGATCGACGTGTGGGCAGGCGCGCCAGGTTGCTGGGGCCGGTCGAGCGGGCCAGTGGACGCGCAAGATGTCGCCTGTCAAGCGCGACGCGCCGTGGCGAAGGCCTCAGACCAGGGCACGAAATGATAACGAAAGTATTTCTTAGTTAAACCTTAGTTAGCTCAAATCGCTCCCACACCGGTTTGGGGAACCGTAGCGGGCATGGAACAAGGGCAACGCTGGTCGGGGAATACGCCAGATGGCGCTCGCGTTGTCAGGCTTGATGCGATCGACGGCATCGAACTGTCATCGCAGATCATCCAGGAGGATCTGACGACCACCACAATGATGGCTCCGGCGCACATGTCGCACCCCGAACAGCACGGGACTGCCGAGTGGGTTGAACCGTCCGAGGAACTGCAGGGCACGGCGGTGTTCGACGCAACCGGCGACCGGACAGCCATGCCGTCCTGGGATGAGTTGGTGCGCCAGCACGCCGACCGGGTGTACCGGCTGGCCTATCGGCTGTCGGGTAATCAGCAGGACGCCGAGGACCTCACTCAGGAGACCTTCATCAGGGTGTTCCGCTCCGTGCAGAACTACCAGCCGGGCACGTTCGAGGGTTGGCTGCACCGCATCACCACGAACCTGTTCCTCGATATGGTCCGTCGTCGCGGCCGCATCCGCATGGAGGCACTGCCCGAGGATTACGACCGGGTGCCGGCCGATGAGCCCAACCCCGAGCAGATCTACCACGACTCGCGACTAGGCGCCGATTTGCAGGCCGCACTGGACTCGTTGGCGCCGGAATTTCGTGCCGCGGTCGTGCTCTGCGACATCGAAGGTTTGTCCTACGAGGAGATCGGCGCGACGCTCGGGGTCAAGCTGGGCACCGTGCGCAGCCGCATCCACCGTGGGCGGCAGGCGCTGCGCGATTACCTCGCAGCCCATTCCGGTCAGCAGGGAATGGCTGACTTCACCGCTGAATCGGCCTAGTCGGGCACCAGTCCGGCTTCGGCCGGGGACTGGACAAAGTGGCTGTCATGTCATGTCGTATAGGGCTGCGCGCGCTACATTCGACCTAACGGTGCGAAATTTTTGACGCGACCGAGAGGAGCGCAGTGATGGTCGATCGCGGACACATGTTCCGTCGAGCGTTCTCCTGGCTCCCCGCCCAATTCGCCTCTCAAAGTGATGCGCCCGTGGGCGCCCCGCGCCAGTTCGGTTCCACCGAGCACCTGTCGACCGAGGCCATCGCTGCCTATGTCGACGGTGAGCTGCGGATGAAGTCCTATCTGCGCGCGGCGCATCATCTGTCGCTGTGCCCGCAGTGCGCGGCCGAGGTGGACGGGCAGACCCAAGCCCGCACCGCGCTTCGTGACTCCCTCCCTATCAGCATGCCCAGCAGCCTGTTGGGGCTGTTGTCGCAGATCCCGGAGTCGGCACCGGACGAGCCGTTAGGGCCGCAACGCCCGAGCCGCCCCGGTGGCGACGTGGAACGCCGGAGCCGCCCCGGCGGCGACATGGAGCCCGGACTCGCCGATCAGTTAGCTGAAGGCGCAGACCGTGACCGGCGTAAGCGCCGGTAGGGTGGATGTGAAGTCGAGCAGCGTCGTGCTCGGTCCCACAGCTTGCGCTCGCGGCTGAGCGCTTGGATAGAGGTTGAACTTGAGCCCCAATCAGGACAGTTCTGGCACCAGCCCCCGCCTGGCCCCGCGCCCGGTCTCGAAGCCCCCGGTCGATCCCGCTGCCACCAGTACGTTCGGGCGCCCCAAGGGTGTCGACGGCTCGTTCATTGCCGAGGAACTGCGGCCGGCCAAGTTCCGCGGTGAAGTCGAATTCCAGCCGAAGGATCACCCGCCGGACCCGGTGCTCGAAGAGGCGTTCAGCCGGCCCGCGGGTGGCAACGGTGATTCCCTGCAGCGCCACCCGGCCGACGCAGGTGCGCTCGACGCCGAGCGGGACGAGCCCGACGAGCCCGCTGATCCCTGGCGGGATCCGGCGGCCGCCGCCGGGCTGGGCACTCCCGCATTGCAGCAGGCCGCGCCCGTTGTGGTGGGCGGGCCGACCGGCAAGCTCGGCGTCCGCGAGGTGCTATTCGGCGGGCGGGTGTCCTATGTCTCGCTGGCCATCCTGGGCATCGTCGCGCTGCTGATCGGTTTCGCCGGCGGCTGGGTGGGCCGCAAGACGGCCGAGGTGGTCGAAGCCTTCACCACGTCCAAGGTCTCGCTGGCCACGAACAGCACCGGCGAGGTGCCGCCCGGCCGGTTCGCCAAGGTCGCCGCCTCGGTGGCCGACTCCGTCGTCACGATCGAGGCGGTCAGCGACGACGAGGGCGCCCAGGGCTCCGGCGTCGTCGTCGACGGCCGCGGCTACATCGTCACCAACAACCACGTCATCTCCGATGCCGCGAACAACCCGAGCAAGTTCAAGATCTCGGTGGTGTTCAACGACGGCAAGTCGGTGCCGGCCAATCTCGTGGGCCGCGACCCGAAGACCGACCTCGCCGTGCTCAAGGTGGACAACGTCGACAACCTGACGGTGGCCCGGTTCGGTGACTCCGACAAGGTTCATGTCGGAGACGAAGTGATCGCCGCCGGCGCGCCGCTCGGCCTGCGCAGCACCGTCACCCACGGCATCATCAGCGCGTTGCACCGGCCCATCCCGCTGTCGGGCGAGGGGTCGGACACCGACACCGTCATCGACGCGATCCAGACCGACGCCTCGATCAACCACGGCAACTCCGGTGGCCCGCTGATCAACATGGATTCCGAGGTTATCGGCATCAACACCGCCGGAAAGTCGTTGTCCGACAGTGCAAGTGGTCTCGGCTTCGCGATTCCGGTAAACGAGGTTAAGCAGACTGTCGAGGCGCTGATCAAGGACGGCAAGGTTTCACACCCGACGCTCGGGTTGTCGGCGCGGTCGGTCAGCAATGACCTCGCGCAGGGCGCCCAGGTGGCCAACGTGAAGGCCGGGAGTCCCGCTGAGAAGGCCGGCATCCTCGAGAACGACATCGTCGTCAAGGTCGGCAACCGCACGGTGGCCGACGCTGATGAGTTCGCGGTCGCGATACGCCAGCTCAAGATCGGGCAGGACGCCCCCATCGAGGTCATCCGCGACGGCCGCAAGGTCACGCTGACGGTGAACCCCGCGCCGGACAACTGACGCAATGTTCGCCAACGTCGGGTGGGGCGAAATGCTCGTGCTGGTCGTCATCGGGTTGGTGGTCCTCGGCCCGGAACGGCTGCCGGGTGCGATCCGGTGGGTGTCCACCACGCTGCGGCAAGCCCGCGACTACATCAGTGGCGCCACCAGCCAACTGCGCGACGATCTGGGGCCCGAGTTCGAGGAATTTCGCCAGCCGTTGAGCGAGCTGCAGAAACTGCGGGGTATGACACCGCGGGCCGCGCTCACCAAACACCTACTGGACGGCGATGATTCGTGGCTGACCGACGCTTTCCAGTCGCCGGACAATCCGGGTGGGGTAAAGCCGCTCAGCGCCCCGCCGCCGCAACCGGTGCAGCCCAAACCCGAGCCGTTGCCGCCGGGCACGCCGGCGCCGTTCGACGCCGACGCGACCTAGCGGGCGTCAGCCGTGGCGGGTGGTGTCCAAGCCCAGTGACATACCGGCCAACCCGCGCCGACGGGCGGCGAGCTTGTCGGCGATGCCACGCAGTTCTTTGCCGGCCACCGAATCGGGCGCCGAAAGCACCAGCGGCACACCGGAATCGCCCGCCGACACCAGCGCCGGGTCCAGCGGCACCTGACCGAGCAGCGGCACGTCGGCGCCGACGGTCCGGCTGAGGCTCTCGGAGACCTGCCGGCCGCCGCCCTCGCCGAAGATCTGCATGGTCGTGCCATCGGGCATCAGCAGCCCGGACATGTTCTCCACCACGCCGACAATGCGCTGCCGGGTCTGCAACGCGATCGCACCTGCGCGTTCGGCGACCTCGGCCGCCGCCAGCTGCGGGGTGGTGACAACCAGGATCTCTGCGCCCGGAATCAGCTGCGCCACCGAGATCGCGACATCGCCGGTACCCGGCGGCAGGTCCAGTAGCAGCACGTCCAAGTCGCCCCAGTACACGTCGGCCAGGAACTGTTGCAGCGCCCGGTGCAGCATCGGCCCGCGCCATACCACCGGGGCGTTGCCCTGGGTGAACTGCGCGATCGAGATGACCTTCACCTCATGCGCGATCGGCGGCACGATCATCGACTCGACCTGCGTGGGCCGATCGTCGGTGCCCATCATCCGCGGCACCGAGTGCCCGTAGATATCGGCGTCGAGCACCCCGACCGCCAGGCCGCGGGCGGCCAGCGCCGCGGCGAGGTTGACCGTCACGCTGGACTTCCCGACCCCGCCCTTTCCGGACGCGACGGCATAGACCCGGGTCAGCGAACCGGGCTGGGCGAATGGGATCACCGGTTCGGCCGCGTCGCCGCGCAGTTGCTTGCGCAGTTCGGTGCGCTGCTCGTCGTTCATCACGTCGAGGGCGACGGTCACCGCCCCCGTGCCCGGCACGTCGGCCACGGCCTGGGTGACGCGCTCGGTGATCTCGGTTTTCTTCGGGCACGCGGAGATGGTCAGGTAGATCTCGACGTGCACAGCGCCGCTGTCGCCGATGTCGATGCTCTTGACCATGTTGAGCTCGGTGATCGGGCGGCGCAGCTCAGGATCGATCACTTTCGCCAGCGCCGCGCGCACCAGGGATTGCAGCTCGTTGTTCTCAGACATCAGGGCCGAGTCTAGGTCGTGCGCGTCAGGCTGACGCCGGTGGCATCGGCGCGGTTCGGCGTCCGACGACCACGGTCGCCAACACGAGAAGACCGACGACGATCAGCGTGATCGTCGAATTGATCCCGTTGGCGGCATCGACGGAGAAGGTTTGGATGACCACCAGGCGAATGGCGACCTCGAGCAGAAGTCCGATGCCCCACATCGCCGACAGCTGGACGTGGATCCGCCGTCGGCGCGCCGACTCATCGGCGGTCGCGTCGTCTCCGCCGGCGCGGAATCGGTCCCCGACGACTTGGGTCAGAGGCGTGCCGATCACGCAGCTGCCCAGGAAGATCAGCCCGCCGATGCCGTTGACGAACGTGTTGCCGATGAGGATCAGCTTCGGATCGGTGGTGGACAATCCCACGGCCAAGCTCAGCCCGAAGGTCAGCATCAGGTAGGCGGCGAACGGATCGACGCGTCGGGCCTTGACCACGCCGTAGCCCACCCGCAGTCCCGACAACACGGTGGCCGCGACGAGTGCGATGTACTCGGACACCCCCAGCGCCCGCAGGCCGTAGTACGCCACCAACGGAGGTGCGACGTCAACCAGAACGGTCTGGAACAGGGGTCGCATCGATCGGTGCTCTGCCGGGCCAGATTGGGTCACGACGGCTCACAGTATGGCAATCGCCTGTCCGGATGCTGTGCGTCCCGGGTCTATCGGGTCAGCCGGCGGCCGGCCCGGGCAGCGCGCCGTGCACGGCGGGCAGCGGGGTCACCGGTGCTTCAGGGGTGGGCTCAGGTGCTGGCGGGGGCGGCAACTGCCACGGCGGCTGCCACGGCGGGGGAGCATCGGGCACCGCGTCGGCTGGGGCGACCACCGGAGGCGGGGCCTGCGTGCCAAGACAGATCACCTGGCAGGGCAGACCCGGCAGCGCGCTGGCCGGGCCGGGGAGCGGGCCGAGCATCATCGATCCGGCGGTTTCGCTGTTGCCGAGGTTGACCAGCGGTACCTGGGTCAGCGGGTCGGTGGACGGCAGGCCGATCGCGTTGAGCGGCAGGCCGGGACCCAAGCCTTCGGGGTTGTCCAAGTGGGCGTCGCCGATGGCCGGTGCCGGTCCGACGATCGGCGGCAGGTTGATCGGTTCGACGCCGGTGGCGTAGGCGGCGGCCCAGCCCAGCACGTTCTGGGCATACGCGATCGAGTTGTTGTAGCGCAGGATCGCGGTCAGCACCTGCGACTGGTTGCGCAGGTTCAGCCCGCCGCTGCACAGGTACCGGGCCGCGGCCAGCGCCGCGTCGTAGACGTTCTGTGGGTCGGCCTTGCCGTCCCCGTTGCCGTCGGCGGCGTAGCGCGACCAGGTGCCCGGCAGGAACTGCATGGGTCCCATCGCCCGGGCGTACACGGGGCGGCCGGCCTGGACGGTCTGGACGATGACCTCGTTGCCTGTCAGGGAGCCGTCGAGCGTCGGGCCGTAGATCGGGTAGAGGGCGTTGCCCTGGGCGTCGGTGGCGCCGCCGTTGGCGTGCATGGACTCGATGCGGCCGATGCCGGCCAGCAGGTTCCAGCTCACCCCGCAGCCGGGCTCGGTAGCGGCCATCGCCTGCTCGGCGTTGCGGTAGGCGGCCAGCGGCACCGCGGGGATCCGCATAGATCCCGGTGAGTTCACCACGATGGCCGGCGGCGGGACCGAGGGCGCCGCCGCGGCGAAGTGAAAGTTGGTGGGCTGCTTGGTTAGCGCGACGACGGTGGCGCCCGAGGTGTCGGTCTGCGGCGAGACGGCCGCCAGCGGAGTGACTTCGGTGCCGACGACGGGCGCGTGGGGAAGGTCGGGAGCGGCTCCGACAGCGCCGGCGAGCAGGACCGGAGTGAGCACAGCAACTCCGAACACAGGTTTGCGCACCGCTCGGCTGACGCGGTTTCCTATGCCCACTCGTCCGTCCTCAGTCAAACCCTGCGCTTGTGAACCAAGTCACCATACATACCTTCGTGATCCCAGTGGTATCCAATGGTCACCTTCGTCACGGACTGAGGTCGTCGATTGCGGCGCTGGCCTTCTTGGCTTTGTCCTTCTTCACCTTGGCGCCGTGGTCGGCTTGCAATGTTTCCAGCAACTCGCGAACCTCTTCGAGTTCACGACGCAGGTAATCGCGGGTGACCACCTCGCCGACCGCCAATCGCAGGGAAGCCAGTTCACGAGCCAGGAACTCGGTGTCGGCCTTCGTCTGCTGGGCACGCCTGCGGTCCTCGTCCAGCGACACCCGGTCCCTGTTCTCCTGCCGGTTCTGCGCCAGCAGGATCAACGGCGCGGCGTAGGCGGCCTGAGTGGAGAAGGCCAGGTTCAGCAGGATGAACGGGTAAGGGTCCCACTGCCAGCTCACCGCGACCAGGTTCAGCGCGATCCAGACGATGACGATGATCGTCTGCCAGGCCAGGTAGCGCCCGGTGCCCAGGTAGCGGGCGATCGACTCACTGAACCGGCCGACAGCCTCGGGGTCGACGTTGAACGACAGCCTCCGCGACGGGCGCGGGGTGTCGAGCCGCTGACGCGCTGACACGTCGCTCATGCGCGATCCGCCTTCGCTACTCGCTGGGCGCTCATGCGCGATCCGCCTTCGCTACTCGCTGGGCGCTCATGCGGGATCCGCCTTCGCTACTCGCTGGGCGCTCATGCGGGATCCGCCTTCGCTACTCGCTGGGCGCTCACGTCGCCCCCTCTGTGCCCGTCGTCTGGTCAGACGGTTGCGGATCCTCATAGCTGTCCCGCCAGTCGTCGGGCAGCAGGTGGTCGAGCACATCGTCGACGGTCACGGCGCCCAGCAGATGGTTTTCGTCGTCGACCACCGGACCGCAGACGAGATTGTAGGCGGCGAAATACCGCGTCACCCCGGCCAGCGAGGTGCCGGGGCTCAGGTTGGGCAGGTCGGTGTCGACGATGCCGCTGACCAGGTTGGCGGGGGGTTCGCGGAGCAGCGCCTGGAGGTGGACGCAGCCGAGGTAACGACCGGTAGGGGTGGCCGTCGGCGGGCGCACCACGAACACCAGCGACGACAACGCCGGCGTCAGGTCGGGATCGCGCACGCGGGCCAGTGCCTCGGCCACGGTGGTGTCGGGCGCCAGCACCACCGGATCGGAGGTCATCAGGCCGCCGGCGGTGTCGGGCGAGTGGCTCAGCAGCCGTCGCACCGGCTCGGAGTCCTCGGGGTCCATCCGGCGCAGCAGCACCTCGGCCTCGGTCGGGTTCAGCACGCCGAGCAGGTCGGCGGCGTCGTCAGGATCCATCGCCTCGAGCACGTCGGCGGCTCGCTCGGTGTCCAGCTGCAACAGCAACACGGTCTGGTCGTCCTCGGGCAGCTCCTGCAGGACGTCGGCCAGCCGTTCGTCATCGAGGGCGTTGATCAGCTCGGTGCGGCGTTTGGCCGGCAGGTCGCGAATCGCATCGGCGACCTCGATCGGGCGTTTGTCCTCGAATTGGTGCAGCAGCTGGGCCACACCCTGGCCGGGCATCGCCAGCGCGGAGGGCGTCAGCCCCTGCACGTTGTGCCAGTCCACCACCTGGACCGTCGAACGCCGGCCCAACCTTCGGTGACTGCGCACCGCGACCCGCGTCACCACCCAGTCACGGGAGCGGGTCTGTTCGATGCCCAGGTCGACGACCACCACGTCGACGCCTCCCATCTGCGGCAATTCGGGATCGTTGACCCGTACCCGGCTGTCCAGAACCTGACCGACAACAAGGACCTCGCCGGGGCGCTGTGCGAATCGGCGCAACGACACGTTACCGGTGGTGAGCGTCACCGCATTCGGCTCAATGGCGGTGACCCGCAAGATAGGGACGAAAATTCTTCGACGAGTGAGCATTTCGACCACGAGTCCCAGGACGCGTGGCTGCTGGCGCACGATGCTCATACTGACCACGACGTCTCGAACCCGGCCCAGGGATTCCCCATCCGGCCCGAGCACGGACAGCCCTGCCAGCCGCGCCGCGTAGACCCTGTTTATCGACGCCATGACTCAAAGGGTAGGAGTGTAAGCGTGGACAACGCCTATCGACCCCGTCGAACGTGCCTGTCGGTTCCGGGCAGCAATCTCAAGATGATCGAGAAGGCCAAAGGCTTGGCCGCCGATGAAGTGTTCCTCGACTTGGAGGACGCGGTGGCGCCAGATGCCAAGGCGCAGGCCCGTAAACAAGTCGGCGCAGCCCTGGCCAGCCCCGGCTGGGCCGGTCAGTTGCGCGGTGTCCGGGTCAACGACTGGACCACACCTTGGACCTACGCCGACGTGATCGACGTGGTGTCCGAAGTCGCGTCCGCGCGCGACGGCCACCTCGACGTGATCGTGTTGCCCAAGGTGACCGATGCCGGCCACGTCCATGCGCTGGACCTGTTACTCACCCAACTCGAACGGACGCACGGTCTGCCGGTTGGGGGTATCGGTGTCGATGCCCAGATCGAAGATGCTAAGGGGCTCAACAACATCCATGCGATCGCGGGCGCACCACGGGTTCAAGCCCTGGTGCTCGGGCCGGCGGACCTGATGGCCAGTCTCAACATGCGCACCCTGGTGGTCGGCGAGCAGCCTGAGGGCTATGACGTCGGCGACGCCTATCACCACGTGCTGATGACCATTCTGGTCGCGGCACGGGCGCACGGGATCGCGGCGATCGACGGGCCCTATCTCAAGGTGCGCGATGTCGACGCGTTTCGGCTGGTGGCGGGACGTGCGGCGGCGCTAGGCTACGACGGCAAGTGGGTGCTGCATCCCGATCAGATCGCGGCGGGCAACGAGATCTTCAGCCCGCGCCAAGATGAATACGACCGTGCGGAACTGATTCTCGAGGCGTATCACTGGCATACGTCGAAGGCCGGCGGCGCCCGCGGAGCGGTGATGCTCGGGGACGAGATGATCGACGAAGCCAGCCGCAAGATGGCACTGGTGGTCGCCGGCAAGGGCCGGGCGGCCGGGATGGCGCGCGAAGGCGAGCGGTTTACTCCGCCCACCTAGGCGCGGCTACGTCGCGTAAGACGCCGAGTTGGCCGCGATGACGATGACGAACACGAAGTAGAGCACGACCAAAGCGACGACCACGCTGCCGATCGCCAACCCTGCGACCGCAAGCCCGAAGCCGTCCTGTCCGGTGCGCTTGGTTTCGCGCATCGCGACGATCCCGAGGATGATCCCGGCGATCGAGGGCAGCCCGCACAACAGCAGACCCGCCAGCGACGTCACCAGCGCGGCGATCGCTTTGCCGTTGGTGCCGGGCGGTTTGGCCGGCCGGTAGGGGTCGTAGGGGTCGGCGGTGTAGCCGAAGTACCCGGGCGGCGGGTACGGGTAGGCCGTCGGCGGGGGGTAGGACGCCGGGTACGGCGTCGGGTAGACCGGCGGCGGCAGTGGCGGGTAGTTGGCGGGATAGTCCACCGGCGCGTAGGGATCGGCGGGAGGCGGTGTGCCCTCCGGATATGGGGGATGGGTCATCGGGTCAACGCCAGGCGTAAATCGCCCAGATCATGCTGATGATCAGCGTCGCCACGCCCACCACGATCCCGGCGACGGCAAGGCCGTAGCCGCCCTGGCGACTCTGCTTGATCTGGTTGAGCGCGATGACGCCGCAGACGATGCCGACGATCGAGCCGATTCCGCACAACAACCCGATGACTGAGGCCACCAGCGACGAGATCGCCAAGGTGTTGGTGCCCGACGGCGGCGTGGGGTATCCGTAGCCGCCCGGGTAGGGGGTGCCGCCGTACTGCGGTGGCGGCGGCGGAGGCGGATATGCGCCGCCACCCTGCGGGGCGGGGTAGGGCGGTGCGGGTGGTGTGGGCTCGGAGTAGTTGGGTGCTCCGTAGCCGCCGGGCGCCGGCGGCGGGTACCCCTGCTGCGGTGCATAACCCGGCGGGGGATAGCTCGGCGCGGGGTAGCCCGACGGCGGAAACCCACCCGGTGCCCCGTAGTTGGGGTAAGCCGGCGGGGCTGGCTCGAAAGCCGAGGGCGGCGCCTCGTAGCCGGGGTGCGCCGGGTTCTGCTCGATGGGCGGGGCTTCGTGGGTCCCTTCGGAGGGGCCCTGATCGCCCGCGTTCTGCGGCTTTTCGCCGGTGTCGCCGCCGGAAGCTGTCATGCTGTTCAACCTAGCGTATGTGCAGGTGGCGCGGGACTGGCTGGTCTTGGGGCACCATCGCCTGTGGTGCCACGTTGAGCAGGCATCGGATCGCCTCGCGCGGGTAGGCACGACGCGACAAACGGCGCGCACGACAGGAGAATGTGCAGACATGACCAGTCCCTTCCCTCCCGGTCAGAACCCTGGCGGTGCGTCCGCCGCGTCCCGTCGGGGGCCTGTGAGCCTGCCGACCCCTCCCAAGGGCTGGCCGATCGGTTCCTATCCCACCTATGCCGAGGCGCAGAAGGCCGTCGACTTCCTGTCCGACGAACAATTCCCGGTCCAACAGGTGACCATCGTCGGCGTGGATTTGATGCAGGTGGAGCGGGTGACGGGTCGGTTGACGTGGCCCAAGGTGCTCGGCGGCGGCGTGATCACCGGCGCCTGGCTGGGCATCTTCATCGGCTTGGTGTTGGGCTTCTTCAGCCCGAACCCGTGGGCGTCGCTGATCACCGGTGTCGTCGCAGGCGTGTTCTTCGGATTGATCACGTCGGCCGTTCCGTACGCGATGGCCCGTGGCACAAGGGATTTCAGTTCGACCATGCAGTTGGTGGCGGGCCGCTACGACGTGCTGTGTGATCCGCAGAGCGCCGAGAAGGCGCGGGACATGCTGGCGCGCTTGACGATTTAGATGGGCTGATCGCGTCACGATTTCGGTGCATACGGCGTGGAAGTGTTGCACATCACGCCGGTTGGGCTCTACGGTTTGGCCGCGGGGTAATGCCCTGCCGCGATGCAGCGTGCGCCGAAACCCGGACACCTGCGGGCGAGTCCAGAAGACGGGAGGCGGTTGCCGTGGCAGGCCCAGGCGCACGCGCTCGGCGGGTGGGGGCGGTCGCGCTAGCTGCTCTGATCACCACTTCAGTGGTGTCGTCGTGCGGCTCCGGTGATCACGGTGTCGTCGTCAGTTTCTACACACCCGCCAGTGAGACTGCGACTTTCACCGCCGTCGCCAAACGCTGCAATGAGGAACTCGGCGGTCGTTTCCGCATCGAACAGCGCAGTCTGCCCAAGGCCGCTGACGAGCAGCGGCTGCAGTTGGCGCGCAGGCTGACCGGCAACGACCGCACGCTCGACCTGATGGCGCTCGACGTGGTGTGGACCGCGGAGTTCGCCGAAGCGGGCTGGGCGTTACCGCTCTCCGATGATCCCGCAGGGCAGGCCGAAGCGGACGCGACCGATGACACCTTGCCCGGTCCGCTCGAAACCGCCAAGTGGCAGAACAGACTTTTCGCGGCACCGGTGACCACGAATACCCAATTGCTTTGGTACCGGGCAGATTTGGTGGCACCGCCGCCGGATACCTGGGACGGCATGGTGGCCGAGGCCACCCGCCTGCACGCCGAGGGCAAACCCAGCTGGATCGCGGTGCAGGCCAAGCAGTACGAAGGCCTGGTCGTGTGGTTCAATACTTTGCTGGAAAGTGCTGGGGGGCAGGTGCTTTCCGATGACGGTAAGCACGTCACGTTGACCGACACCCCTGAGCATCGGGCCGCGACGGTCAAGGCGCTGCAGATCATCAAGGCGGTGGCGACCGCGCCGGGAGCTGACCCGTCGGTCACCCAGACCGACGAGGGGACCGCACGCCTTGCCCTCGAGCAGGGCAAGGCGGCCCTGGAGGTCAACTGGCCGTTCGTGTTCGCCTCGATGCTGGAGAACGCCGTCAAGGGCGGCGTGCCGTTCCTGCCGCTCAACGAGAAGCCGGAACTGGCGGGCAGCATCAACGATGCGGGCACCTTCTCGCCGACCGACGACCAGTTCAACGTCGCCTTCGACGCCGCCAAGGAGGTGTTCGGGTTCGCGCCGTACCCGGGTGTGATCCCGGGCCAGCCCACCCGCGTCACGCTGGGCGGGCTGAACATCGCGGTGGCCAAGACCACCCGTCATCCGGCTGAGGCGTTCGAGGCCGTGCGCTGCATCCGGAATCTGGAGAACCAGAAGTACACCTCGATCGAGGGCGGCCTGCCCGCGGTGCGCACATCGCTGTATTCCGATCCGGAGTTCCAGAAGAAATATCCTCAGTACGCGATCATCCGCGATCAGCTGACCACCGCGGCCGTGCGCCCGGCGACGCCGAACTACCAGGCGGTGTCGACCCGCATCTCGGCGACGCTGGCCCCGATCACCCGGATCGATCCGGACAAGACCGCGGACGAGCTCACGGTGCAGGTACAGAAGGCGATTGACGGCAAGGGGCTGATCCCATGACCGCTTCCATTGCCAAGACCGACGATCGGCGGTCGCAGCGCAAGCTGGCGTATCTGCTGATCACCCCGGCGGTCGTGCTGATGCTGGCGGTGACCGCCTACCCGATCGTGTACGCCCTGTGGCTGAGCCTGCAGCGCTACAACCTGGCCAGCCCGGCGGACACGAAGTTCATCTGGTTCGAGAACTACCAGACCATCCTCACCGACAAGTACTGGTGGACGGCGTTCGTCGTGACGCTGGTCATCACTGTGATCTCGGTGGCAATCGAGTTCGTGCTGGGCATGGCGCTGGCGCTTGTCATGCACCGCACCATCTTCGGCAAAGGCCTGGTGCGGACTGCGGTTTTGATTCCGTACGGCATCGTCACCGTCGCAGCCTCCTACAGCTGGTACTACGCCTGGACGCCGGGTACCGGCTATCTTGCCAATCTGCTGCCTGACGGCAGTGCGCCACTGACGCAACAGATTCCGTCACTGGCCGTCATCATTCTGGCCGAGGTGTGGAAGACCACGCCGTTCATGGCTTTGCTGCTGCTGGCCGGGCTGGCGCTGGTGCCAGAAGATCTGCTCAAGGCAGCTCAGATGGACGGGGCCGGCCCGTGGACGCGCCTGGTCAAGGTGACGCTGCCGTTGATCAAACCGGCGATCCTGGTGGCACTGGTCTTCCGCACGCTCGACGCGTTCCGGATCTTCGACAACATCTACGTGCTGACCAGCGGCGCCAATGACACCGCTTCGGTGTCGATCCTGGGCTACGACAACCTGTTCAAGGCGTTCAACATCGGCCTGGGTTCGGCGATCAGCGTGCTGGTATTCCTCTCGGTGGCCATCATCGCGTTCGTCTACATCAAGTTGTTCGGCGCATCAGCGCCCGGTACAGACAACGAGGTGGGCTAGAGATGTCTGAGCGGGTTGGCGCCAGGCGGGCGGCGAGCTGGGTGGTCATCGACGCCCTCGTGGTGATCTATGCGCTGTTCCCGGTCTTGTGGATCCTGAGCCTGTCGCTCAAGCCCACGTCAACAGTCAAGGACGGCAAGCTGATTCCGTCGCAGATCACCTTCGACAACTACAAGGGCATCTTCAGCGGCGATGCGTTCAGCTCCGCCCTGGTCAACTCGATCGGGATCGGGCTCATCACTACGCTGATAGCGGTGGGTATCGGCGGTATGGCTGCCTACGCGGTAGCCCGGTTGGAATTCAGAGGTAAGAAGGCGTTGATCGGCGCCGCACTGCTGATCGCGATGTTTCCCCAGATCTCGCTGGTGACACCGCTGTTCAACATCGAGCGCCAGCTCGGTCTGTTCGACACCTGGCCGGGACTGATCATCCCCTACATCACCTTCGCGCTGCCGCTGGCGATCTACACACTGTCGGCGTTCTTCCGGGAGATCCCCTGGGATCTGGAGAAGGCCGCCAAGATGGACGGCGCCACCCCGGCACAGGCGTTCCGCCGGGTCATCGCGCCGCTGGCCGCGCCGGGCATCGTGACCGCCGCCATCCTAGTGTTCATCTTCGCCTGGAACGACCTGCTGCTGGCGTTGTCGCTGACGGCCACCAACGCCGCGATCACCGCGCCGGTGGCCATCGCGAACTTCACCGGCAGTTCGCAATTCGAGGAGCCGACCGGTTCGATCGCCGCGGGCGCGATGGTGATCACGGTTCCGATCATCGTATTCGTTCTGATCTTCCAACGACGGATCGTTGCCGGGTTGACCTCCGGCGCGGTGAAGGGGTAGCGAGGTTTTCAATGGCCGAGATCGTTCTGGACCATGTCACCAAGAGTTACCCGGATGGCGCAATCGCCGTGAAGGACCTCAGCCTGACGATCGCCGACGGTGAGTTCGTCATCCTGGTCGGACCCTCCGGTTGCGGAAAGTCCACCACCCTCAACATGATCGCCGGCTTAGAGGACATCAGCTCCGGGGAGCTGCGTATCGGCGGCAGTCGGGTCAACGAGAAGGCGCCACGCGACCGCGACATCGCGATGGTGTTCCAGTCCTACGCGCTGTACCCGCACATGACGGTTCGGCAGAACATCGCGTTCCCGTTGACGCTCGCCAAGCTGAACAAGTCCGAGATTGCCCAGAAGGTCGAGGAAACAGCGAAAATCCTTGACCTGTCCGAACTTCTGGATCGCAAACCATCACAGTTGTCCGGCGGCCAGCGGCAGCGGGTCGCGATGGGGCGCGCGATTGTGCGCCAGCCCAAGGCATTCCTGATGGACGAGCCGCTGAGCAACCTCGACGCCAAGTTACGCGTTCAGATGCGCGGTGAGATAGCCCGGCTGCAGAACCGGCTGGGAACGACCACCGTGTACGTCACGCATGACCAGACCGAGGCGATGACGCTCGGCGACCGGGTCGTGGTGTTGCGCGCGGGGGAGGCGCAGCAGATCGGTTCCCCCGAGGAGCTCTACGAGCGACCGGCGAATTTGTTCGTCGCCGGGTTCATCGGATCACCGGCGATGAATTTCTTCCCCGCGGTGCTCACCGATATGGGACTGCAGCTGCCATTCGGCGAGGTGACGCTCAGTCAGGAGATCCAGGATGTGGTGGGCCGCCATCCCAAGGCCGCCAATGTCATCGTGGGGGTGCGTCCGGAGCATTTCGAGGACGCCTCGCTGCTCGACGCCTACGAGCGGATCCGGGCGTTTATTTTCTCGGTAAAGGTAGACCTGGTCGAGTCTCTGGGCGCCGACAAGTATGTGTACTTCGCGACCTCCGGTGTTGGTGCCAAGTCCGTGCAGCTGGCCGAGTTGGCTGCGGAGTCCGGCGCCGGTGAGAACGAGTTCGTGGCACGGCTGTCCGCGGAGTCCAAGGCGGTGATCGGTCAGACGGTGGAGCTGGCGTTCGACACCACCAAGGTGCACATCTTCGACGCCGACAGTGGCGTGAACCTGACGATCCCGCCGTCGGCCTAAGTGAGTCAGCCCCTGGATCCGGTCCGCGACCACGTGCGCGGCCACTTCACCGAGGCCGGGTTCGATGCCGAGCCGGATTCGGCGAGTGTGACATTCCTGGGTCTGGAACGCATCGAGGTATTGCGCTTCGGCCCGGACCGTGGCGGCGTCGCTCACTATGTGACGCTGGGCTGTTCGCGGCATCCGATGGTGGATCCGACGTCCGGCGTCGCCGACCCGCTGCATGGTCCACGCGCCGAGGTGGTGCTGAGCCTGTTGACCAGTACGGCCACGCCTGGTCTGGCCCGCAGTCTGGCAGTGGTCGCGGCCACGCCCGCGGTGGAAGGGGTGGTGCTGGTGGCCGACGCGTTGATCGACCTGTCGGCACCGCTGTGGGACGGGGCCTCGTTCACCGCTGTGCTGCTTGGTGATTCAGCCATTCCCGACCTGCCTCTGGAAGCGCCCCGGGACCCGGTTCGTTTTCTGGCGGCCGTACCGGTGACCCAGACGGAGGCGGCGTGGGTGCGGCTCAAAGGCGCCGAAGCCATGCGCCGGGCCTGGCTGGACGACGGCGTCGATGTGCTGGATCCGAACCGCCGTGCGGCCCAGCCGGGCTAGCGATTACAGCCAGTGGTTGCGACGGAAATTCAGATACAGGAATCCGCAGACCGTCGCCATCACCGTCAGCACCGCCGGATAACCCCACGCCCATGACAGCTCGGGCATGTGCTCGAAGTTCATTCCATAGATGCCGGCGATCATCGTCGGCACGGCCGCGATCGCTACCCAGGCTGAGATCTTGCGCATGTCGAGGTTCTGTTGCAGACCGACTTTGGCGAGTTCGGCCTGCACCAGGGAGCTGAGCAACTCGTCGTAGCTGCTGATCTGATCACCGGCCTGCGTCTGCAGGCTGAGCACGTCGCGCATGTAGCGCAGCACTTCCTTGGTCATCAAGTCTTTGTGGTCGCTGGTGATTTTCTGCAGCGCGGCGGTCAAAGGGCCGACGGCGCGGCGCATTTCGACGACTTCGCGCTTGAGCATGTAGATCTGGGCAATGTCGGTCTTGAGGTCGGGGGAGAAAGCCTCCTCCTCGATGGTGTCGATATCGCATTCCATCAGGCGTGCCACGTCGAGATAGCTCTCCACGACATGTTCGGCGATGCCGTGCATGACGGCGTACGGCCCTAGTGCGAGTTGGAGGTGCTCGGCTTCCAGTTGGTGGCGGAGGCCGGCTAGGCCGGTGTGGTCGCCGTGCCGGACGGTCACCACGTAGTCGGCACCCACGAACACCATGATCTCGCCGGTCTCGACGATCTGGCGGGCCTGCGCCACCGATTCGTGGGGCACGTACTTCACGGTCTTGACGATCAGGAACAGCGCGTCGTCGTAACGCTCTACCTTGGGGCGCTGATGGGCGTGCACGGCGTCTTCGACGGCGATCGGATGCAAGTTGAAGGTGTGCGCCACCGATTCCATCTGATGTTCGTCGGGTTCGTGCAACCCCAGCCACACGAAGGCCTTCTGTCCCGCGGCGCAGAGTTCCTGGACTTTGGCCAGCGCGGCGGCATGGGTGTACTTGCCCGGCAGTCGTTCGCCCTCGACATAGATCGCGCAATCGACCATGGCCCGGGCGACGGGCACATGGATACGTTTGGCGTCGACCTCAGCTGGAGCAGCGGTGGACCTGTTGGAGCCGAGCAATGACTGTGGCAGTGGACGGAACGACGGCATAAGCGGCCTCCCCTCAGACGGCAGGTGAGGCCCCGTTGGGCCCGAGCGAAATGCTACGCGCCAGTAGCCTTTGCGGCGTACTTCACGGCGGGGGAACCCCTCCCGGTGAGGATCGGTGGGCGAGTACCCTGACGCCGTGTCTGAAATGGTGAGTACCCCCCGCGTCGTCATCGACGACGAAGAGATTTTCGCCGCTCACGTCGGCGGGAAGCTGTCCGTCGAGCTGAAGGCGCCGCTGGACACCCAGCGCGCACTGTCGATCGCCTACACCCCGGGCGTCGCCCAGGTCAGCCGGGCGATCGCGTCCGACCACACCCTGGCCAAGAAGTACACCTGGGCCAATCGACTGGTCGCGGTGATCAGCGACGGCACCGCTGTCCTCGGCCTCGGCGACATCGGTCCCGCCGCGTCGCTTCCGGTGATGGAGGGCAAGTCCGCATTGTTCAAGACGTTCGGCGGCTTGGACTCGATCCCCATCGTGCTCGACACGAAGGATCCTGACGAAATCGTCGAGACGATCATCCGTTTGCGCCCGACGTTCGGTGCCGTCAACCTGGAGGACATCTCCGCGCCCCGATGCTTCGAGATCGAGCGCCGTCTCATCGAAGCCCTGGACTGCCCCGTCATGCACGATGACCAGCACGGCACCGCGATCGTCGTACTCGCCGCGCTGCTGGGCGCCTCCAAGTTTCTCGATCGTGACATGCACACGCTGAAGGTGGTCATGTCGGGTGCAGGTGCCGCCGGGGTGGCGTGCACAAACATTCTGCTGGCCACGGGCATCGCCGACATCACGGTGCTGGACAGCCAGGGCATCCTGCACACCGGCCGCGACGATATGAACTCGGTCAAGGCAGAGCTGGCTACGCGGACTAACCCACGGGGGCTCACGGGTGGGATCGCCGAGGCGCTCGTTGGCGCGGACGTGTTCATGGGGGTCTCAGCCGGACTCGTTCCCGAAGAGTTGATCGCGACGATGGCACCAGGAGGCATCGTGTTCGCGATGTCCAACCCGGATCCCGAGATTCACCCGGACGCCGCGCGCAAGCATGCCGCGGTCGTCGCGACCGGCCGCAGCGACTTCCCCAACCAGATCAACAACGTTCTGGCGTTCCCGGGTGTGTTCCGCGGTGCCCTGGACGCCGGCGCGCGGCGGATCACCGAGAAGATGAAAGTCGCGGCCGCAGAGGCGATCTTCTCCGTCGTCGGCGACGACCTCGCCGCCGATCACATCGTGCCGAGCCCGCTGGACCCACGGGTCGGCCCCGCGGTGGCCGCGGCGGTGGCCGCGGCATCCAAGTCCTGAGGCGATATCCCTTGAGGCCGACGATGATTCGCCGGCTGGTGCTGGGGCTGCTGGCTCTGGCGGTCGTGGCTTGTGGATCGCCGTCGCCGGGCCCGTCGCTGGCTGTCGGCGCGACCGCCGATCCGGAGATGGCGCTGTTGGCCAACCTGTACGCCGCGGCATTGCGTTCCTATGGCAATGCCGCGAACGTGCAAACGGTCGACGATCCGTTGAAGGCCTTGGATTCCGGGACAGTCAGTGTGGCACCGGAATTCACCGGCCGGCTGTTGCAGACATTTGCCCCTGGCACGACGGCACGCTCGGATTCGCAGGTGTACCGCGCGATGGTCGGGGTCCTGCCGGAGGGTCTGGCCGCCGGCGACTACACCACGGGAGCAGAGGACAAGCCCGCTCTGGTCGTCACCGACGCGACGGCGACGGCGTGGGGGAGCCGCGATCTCGCCGCGCTGGTGAGTCATTGTGCCGGGCTGGGAGTCGGCTCCGTCGCTCATGAGCGTGGGCTGCCGACCGCGGTCGGGACCTGCACCCTGCCCCCGTTACGCGAATTCCCCGACCAGGCAACGATGTTCGCCGCACTGCGGGCCGGGGACATCACTGCCGGCTGGACGGGAACCGCCGAAGTCGGAATGCCCAGTGAGCTCGTCGTGCTCGCCGACCGCAAACCCACGCTGGTGATGGCCGAGAACATCGTGCCGATCTACCGGCGCAACGAGCTCAACGAGCAGCAGGTCCGCGCGATCAACGAAGTCGCGGGCGTGCTCGACACCGGTTCGCTGGTCGACATGCGCCAGCACGTCGCCGAAGGCCGCGACCCGCGCTCCGTCGCCGAGGACTGGCTGTCACAACACCCGTTGGGCCGCTGACGAATTCAGCGCATCGGTGGGGCGAGCTTGGGCAGCACGGTGGAGAACAGCTGCTGGTAGCCCGATCCGGTGATGCGCACGATCACGTCGAGAATCTTGGCGTCGGCGCCGACCAGAACCCGGGCCTTGTTCTTGCGGACGGCCTCGAGGATGATCTGAGCCGCCCGCTCCGGAGTCGTGCGGGCCAGCTTCTTGTCGAACGCCTTCGCCATCTCGGCCTGGTCGAGCCCCTCGGCGACAGTGGAGTTGCGCGCGATGGCGGTCTTGATGCCACCGGGGTGCACGGTCGTCACCTTGACCGGGTGCTTGGCCAGGATCATCTCCTGGCGCAACGCCTCGGTGAACCCGCGGACCGCGAACTTGGCCGAGTTGTAAGCGGCCTGGCCGGGCACGGAAAAGATCCCGAACAGGCTGGAGACGTTGACGACGTGTCCGTCACCGGACTCGATCAGGTAGGGCAGAAACACCTTGGTGCCGTTGACGACGCCCCAGAAGTCGACGTCCATGACCCGCTCGATGTCCTTGTACTGGCTGATCTCCACATCGCCGGAGAACGCGATGCCGGCGTTGTTGTAGATCTGGTTGACCTTGCCGAAGTGTGCCTTGACGCCATCTGCGTAGGCCTGGAAGGCCTCCCGCTCGGTCACGTTGAGCCGATCAGCCTTGACCTCGACGCCGATGGCCTTCAGTCGCTCCTCGGTCACCGCGAGACCATCGGTGTCGATATCGCTGATCGCGACCTTGGCGCCGGAGCGGCCAAGCTCGATTGCCAAGGCCTGGCCGATGCCCGACCCCGCTCCGGTGACCACAGCTACCTTCCCGGCAAACCCCTGCATGAACGCTCCTCCGAGTTGTTCGACGCGTGTTTAATGGGACCAAGGGTATCGGGTTCCCGCCCTCGGGTAACAGGGGGATGCCCGGTTACGATGCTTACAACATGATGTTTCGCCGTTTGACCAGCGCCGCGGTGAGCGCTGGGCTGATCGCCGGCGCGCTGGCGCAGGCGGCGCCGGCCCAGGCTGACCCCACCTCCGACGATTTTCTTGCCGCGTTGAGTAGCGCCGGCATCACGGGGATTGATCCGGGGCAGGCCGTACAACTGGGGCAATCCATCTGCCCGCTGCTTGCCGATCGCAGCCAGAACACCGCCGACATCGCGTCCACGGTTGCCGACAGCCTGGGCCGTCCGCTGGGGCCGGCCACCATGTTCACCGGTATCGCCGTCTCGTTCTTCTGCCCGCGCGCCATGCAGGACCTGGCCAACGGCACATCGCCGATCCCGCTGCCGCTCTTGGGCAACTGGGGTTTCTAGAGACCAGAAGGTCACGCGGTCGACTAGCCGAACAGCCGACCGTGGGGGTAGTCGTTGAAATAATGCGGGCGATTAAGCCTCTAAAACCCCCACGCTCGGAGCCCGCAGTCCCCCTTACACGGGCTTGGTGGCGGTGACGAGGTGCGTGCCCATCCACGGGCCCCACCACATCCGCCAGCCAAGATCGCGACGACGGGTATCGGTCCAGCCAAGCTCGCGAAGCTGGCGGGCGTAGTGGTTGGTGTTGAAGATGTCCGCCAATACCAGCTTGCCCCCGGGGCGCAGCACCCGGGCCGCTTCGCTGATCGCCTTCGCGCGGGCTGCTGCACCCGGAATGTTGTGCACGACAAGGCTACTGACGATCACGTCGATGCTGTTGTCGTCGAACGGTAGGTCGGTGATGTCGGCGGTGCGCACCTCGACGTGGTCGGCCACACCCTCTAGTTCGGCGTTGCCCAGCGTGCTCTGCTGCGAGTTGCCGGTCTGGTCGGCGCGCCAGATGTCGACGCCGATCGCGCGACCGCGCGGCAGCAGCTTGGCGATCGCGAGCAGCACCGCGCCGCGCCCGCAGCCCAGGTCGAGCACGGTTTCGTCACCGCGCAGCCGCAAGCCGTCCAGGACTTCGGCCCATACCTCGAACTTGCCGATGCGCGTGGTGCGGATGAACATCGCCGCCGTTATGGCGATGGCGGCCCCAGTGCCGCCAGTCACCGCTGCCGTGACGCGTTTACCGCGCCGCAGACTCCTGGCCGCCGAGGCCAGCAGGCCGGCGCTCGCCAATGCGGTTATCCCGGCCACGGCGGGCGCGGACACCTTGCTGTAGTCCCCGTCATAACCGTAGTCAGCCTTGTGGTGACGTAGCTCTAGGACGCTCATCAACCCACGATAGGCCGCCGCCGACGTCGCTAGGGTGCTACGTCTTTCGCCGCCAGCGCCCTGGGAGTCGACTCACAGCTGATCAGCCGAACGCCTCGTCGATGATCTCCTGCTGCTCGACCGCGTGCACCTTCGACGAGCCCGACGACGGTGCCGACATGGCCCGCCGCGAGATTCGCTTTATCCCGGTCAGCTTCTCCGGCAACAACTCCGGCAGCGTGAGACCGAATGTCGGCCACGCGCCCTGGTTGGCCGGCTCCTCCTGTACCCAGAAGAATTCTCCTGCGTTCGGGTAGGTGTCGAGCGTGTTGCTCAGTCGCCGCTTGGGCAGTGGCGCCAGCTGCTCGATCCGCACGATCGCGACGTCGTCGCGCTTGTCCTTCTCCTTGCGGGCGATCAGTTCGTAGTAGATCTTGCCGCTGGTCAACAGGATTCGGGTGACTTTGTCGCGGTCGCCTTCGCCGTCGGTGTAGGCCGGCTCTTCCATGATCGACCGGAACTTCTGCTCGGTGAAGTCCCGAATGTCGCTGACGGCAGCCTTGTTGCGCAGCATCGACTTCGGGGTGAACACGATCAGTGGACGGTGCACCCCGTCCAGGCCGTGCCTGCGAAGCAGGTGGAAATAGTTCGCCGGAGTCGACGGCAGCGCGATCGTCATCGAGCCCTCGGCCCACAGTTGCAGGAACCGCTCGATGCGGCCCGACGTGTGGTCTGGGCCCTGGCCCTCGTGGCCGTGCGGCAGCAGCAGCACCACATCGGAGAGCTGGCCCCACTTGGCCTCACCGGAGCTGATGAACTCGTCGATGATCGACTGCGCACCGTTGACGAAGTCGCCGAACTGCGCCTCCCACAGCACCAACGCATCGGGGTTGCCCACCGAATAGCCGTATTCGAAGCCGACTGCCGCGTACTCCGACAGTGCCGAGTCGTACACCAGCAGCTTGCCGCCGGTCGGCGTGCCGTCGGGGTTCACGGTCAACAGGTCCAGCGGGGTGAACTCCGCGCCGGTCTTGCGGTCGATGATCACCGAGTGCCGCTGGGTGAACGTGCCGCGACGGGTGTCCTGTCCGGAGAACCGGATCAGCTTGCCTTCCGCCAAAAATGTTCCCAGTGCCAGCAATTCGGCGAAGGCCCAGTCGACCTTGCCCTCGTAGGCCATCTCCCGGCGCTTTTCCAGCACCGGCTTGACGCGCGGGTGCACGCTGAAGCCCTCGGGGAACGCCAGGTGCGCGTCGCCGATGCGGGCCAGCAGCGCCTTGTCCACCGCGGTGGTCATGCCGCGCGGGATCATCTGGTCTTCCTCGACCGACTCGCTGGGCTCGATGTCGTGCTTCTCCAGCTCACGAACTTCGTTGAACACCCGCTCCAGTTGGCCTTGGTAGTCGCGCAGTGCGTCCTCGGCCTCCTTCATCGAGATGTCGCCACGGCCGATGAGGCTTTCGGTGTAGGTCTTGCGCACACCGCGTTTGGTGTCGATGACGTCGTACATGTAGGGCTGGGTCATCGACGGGTCGTCACCTTCGTTGTGTCCGCGACGGCGGTAGCACAGCATGTCGATGATGACGTCCTTCTTGAACTTCTGCCGGAAGTCCACCGCCAGCCGTGCCACCCAGACGCAGGCCTCCGGGTCGTCGCCGTTGACGTGGAAGATGGGGGCTCCCACCATCTTTGCGACGTCGGTGCAGTACTCCGAGCTACGCGAGTCCTGCGGCGAGGTGGTGAAGCCGATCTGGTTGTTGACGATGATGTGGATCGTGCCGCCGGTGCGGTAGCCGCGCAGCAATGCCAGGTTCAGCACCTCCGCCACCACGCCCTGACCGGCGAAGGCGGCGTCGCCGTGCAGCATCAGCGGCATGACGGTGAAAGCCCGAGACTCATCGGAGCCGCCGGATCCTCTGTGTTCTAGCAGATCCTGCTTGGCCCGGACCAGGCCTTCCATCACCGGGTCGACGGCTTCCAGATGCGACGGGTTGGCGGTCAGCGAGACCTGAATGTCGTTGTCGCCGAACATCTGGATGTAGTTGCCGGTGGCACCCAGGTGGTACTTGACGTCCCCGGAGCCGTGCGCCTGCGACGGGTTCAGGTTGCCCTCGAACTCGCTGAAGATCTGCGAGTAGGGCTTGCCGACGATGTTGGCCAGCACGTTGAGCCGGCCGCGGTGCGGCATACCGATCACAACCTCGTCGAGGGCGTGCTCGGCGGCCTGGTCGATCGCCGCGTCCATCATCGGGATGACGGTTTCTGCACCTTCAAGCGAAAAGCGCTTCTGGCCAACGTATTTGGTCTGCAGGAAGGTCTCGAAGGCTTCGGCGGCGTTCAGCTTGGACAGCACGTACTTCTGCTGGGCGACCGTCGGCCCTTCGTGTTTGACCTCGATGCGCTCCTGCAGCCATTTCTGCTGTTCGGGTTCGAGGATGTGGGTGTACTCCACGCCGATGTGGCGGCAGTAGGCGTCGCGCAGCAGCCCGAGCACGTCGCGCAGCTTCTTGTACTCCTTGCCGGCAAACCCGCTGACCTTGAACACCCGGTCCAGGTCCCACAGTGTCAGGCCGTGGGTGTTGACGTCCAGGTCGGGGTGGCTGCGGAACCGGGTCTTGTCCAACCGCAGCGGGTCGATGTCGGCCATCAGATGGCCGCGATTGCGGTAGGCCGCAATCAGTTCCATGACCCGGGCGTTCTTGTCGACGATCGAGTCGGGGTTGTCGGTGCGCCAGCGCACCGGCTCGTAGGGGATGCCCAGCTCGAAGAAGATCTCGTCGAAGAAGTCGTCGGAGAGCAGCAGCCCATGGATCGTGCGCAGGAAATCGCCGGACTCCGCGCCCTGGATGATGCGGTGATCGTAGGTCGATGTCAGCGTGATCACCTTGCCGATGCCCAGCTCGGCGATGCGCTCCTCGCTGGCGCCCTGGAACTCCGCCGGATACTCCATCGCACCGGCACCGACGATCGCGCCCTGGCCGGCCATCAGCCGGGGCACCGAGTGCACGGTGCCGATGGTGCCGGGGTTGGTCAGCGAGATCGTCACACCGGCGAAGTCCTCGGCGGTCAGCTTGCCGTCGCGGGCGCGTCGCACGATGTCTTCGTAGGCGGCGATGAACTGGCCGAACCGCATGGTCTCGCAGTTCTTGATCGCGGCCACCACCAGCGAGCGTTTACCGTCCTTGCCCTGCAGGTCGATCGCCAGGCCCAGATTGGTGTGCTCCGGCGTGACCGCGTTGGGCTTGCCGTCGATCTCGGCGTAGTGGCGGTTCATGTTCGGGAACGACTTGACCGCTTGGACGATCGCGTAGCCGAGCAGGTGGGTGAACGACACCTTGCCGCCGCGGGTGCGCTTGAGGTGGTTGTTGACGACGATGCGGTTGTCGATCATCAGCTTGGCCGGGATGGCCCGCACGCTGGTCGCGGTCGGGATCTCCAACGAGGCGTTCATGTTCTTGACGACGGCGGCCGCGGCACCCCGCAACACCTGTGTCTCGTCGCCGTTGTCCACCGATGTCGGGGCCGCCTTGGGGGCGGGTGCCTTGGCGG
>NZ_NOZR01000069.1 GCF_002250655.1 Mycolicibacterium sphagni | reverse complement strand
TCGATGGCCACATTGAGCACCGCCCGCAAGGCCAGACCCAGGTTGACATTGATGTTGCCGAAGGCCTGCACCAGCGCGTTGATGAACGCCTGCGGGTTCGGGAACGCCGCCAGCGCCGCCTGGAACGCCGCGAACAGCGCGCTGGCCGGATTGCTGAGCGCGTTGAGCAGCGCCTGGAAACCGGTGAGCCCCGCCGCAATTCCCGCCTGCAGGGTCGCGTTCAGCTGACCCGTGAACGTGGTGAACGCGTTGGCGAGGATGCCCAACGCCGGGTTGATGGCCGCCAGGGCACCGACGAAGGCGTTGACGAAGGCCTGCGGAGACGGGAACTTGGCCAGTGCCGCGTTGAACGCAGCCGCCAACGCCGCCCCACCGGACACCAGAGCGTTGAGGAACGCCTGCGGTCCGTCGATGG
>NZ_NOZR01000068.1 GCF_002250655.1 Mycolicibacterium sphagni | reverse complement strand
AGTTGACCAGCAGACGAACCGTAGTACCCTCGTGCTAACAGCTAACATGCCAGGGGGTGTGCGGTGCAGGTCGACGTGGGTGAGATGCGCTCCGGCGCAAACCGGTCTTACAACGCGGCTGATCGTGCCAACGACGGGGCCAACACCCTTGGCCGAGCAGCCGTCAACTCGGGAATCTTTGGTGACTTTGCGGCCGCGGAACTGTTCCACTCAGCGCTGAGTCAGACGCACGCTCACCACGTGAACCGCATGCACGGCCATTGCAGCTTGCTCGGGGCGCTTGGCGACAAGGCGCACCACGCAGCTTCTGGGTTCAGCGAGATGGAGGAACGCAACACCGAAGCCGTACGAGAGGTGCTGTGGCGGGTCTGCTGCACGAATAGGTGACATCTGAGTTGGCTTGCCCCGTGGGGGCGGGCTGAGAGGATGTCAGTATGCCCA
>NZ_NOZR01000067.1 GCF_002250655.1 Mycolicibacterium sphagni | reverse complement strand
GCGGCGTTCCAGGCGGCTTTGGCGGCGTTCCCGAACCCGGCGGCGTTCATCAACGCCTTGGTGCAGGCGTTCAGCAATATTGATGTCAACTTGGGTCTGGCCTTGCGGGCGGTGCTCAATGTGGCCATCGACGGACCGCAGGCGTTCCTCAAAGCTCTGGTGTCCGGTGGGGCGGCGTTGGCGGCTGCGTTCAACGCGGCACTGGCCAAGTTCCCGTCTCCGCAGGCCTTCGTCAACGCCTTCGTCGGTGCGCTGGCGGCCATCAACCCGACAATTGGGGTGCTGGCCAACGCATTCACCACGTTCACGGGTCAGTTGGCTGCCACCCTGGAGGCGGGGATTGCGGCGGGGCTCACCGGTTTCCAGGCGCTGCTCAATGCGCTGGGCAATCCGGCCAGTGCGCTGTTTGCGGCGTTCCAGGCGGCTTTGGCGGCGTTCCCGAACCCGGCGGCGTTCATCAATGCGCTGGTGCAGGC
>NZ_NOZR01000066.1 GCF_002250655.1 Mycolicibacterium sphagni | reverse complement strand
CACCCCTGCCACGTCGGGCACGCTGGCCGAGTTCTTCAAGCAAAAGGGCGTCGCGATGCAGCCGCAGAAGGCGGCCGGCTTCACCGGGCTCAACCTGGTCCTGCCGATGCCCAGGGGCTGGAGCGTGGTCCCCGACCCGAACGTCCCCGACGCCTTCACGGTGCTCGCCGACCGCCTCGGCGGCGACGGCCTCTACACCTCCAACGCGCAGCTGACGGTCTACAAGCTGGTCGGTGACTTCGACCCGAAGGAAGCCATCAGCCACGGATTCATCGACAGCCAGCAGCTGTCCAACTGGCAGCCGACCGACGCGTCGATGGCCGACTTCGGCGGCTTCCCCTCGTCACTCATCGAAGGCACCTATCTCGAGAACAACATGACGCTGAACACGTCGCGCCGCCACGTGATCGTTCAGTCCGGGCCGGACCGCTACCTGGTGTCGCTCTTTGTGACGACCGCCGCCAGCCAGGTGGTCGCCACCGCCGACGCGACCGATGCCATCGTCAACGGCTTCAAGGTCACGCCTCCGGGACCCCCGCCGCCGCCGCCGGCACCGCCCGGGCC
>NZ_NOZR01000065.1 GCF_002250655.1 Mycolicibacterium sphagni | reverse complement strand
CTGCTGCTTGCTGCCGACGAACCATCGAACACCCTCCAAAATTTCAGGGTGTTGCTTCGACCGGTTGAACCTAGTCAATTTCGAAGCCGAAAGTTCGTCCACGCCTTGAGTCGCTACGACATGGTCGGCTCCATGGGCCGCGTCGGCGCTGCCGGCGACAATGCGGCCATGGAGAGCTTCTTCAGCCTGCTGCAGAAGAACGTGCTGGACCGCCGCCGGTGGGACACCCGAGAGGAGCTGAGGATCGCCATCGTCACCTGGATTGAACGCACCTACCACCGACGCCGACGCCAAGCCGCCCTCGGACGGTTGACCCCGATCGAATACGAAGCAATCATGACCACACCGGCCAGTCAGGCCGCGTGACCGAAACTGTCACCTGATCGTGCAGCAGACCCGCCGGTGGATCTGTTCAGCTGTATCGAGCTCGATCGGGCCGATCGAGTAGACCTCGACATGCAGCTTCGATAGAGCTATGTGAAGCGCCCAGATATTGCCACGATGCCAACTCGTGCTGGTGAAATCCACAAAATCGCCGAGCAGATACCGCCATGCTTCGATCTTCGCTTGCTGATGGCGAGTCCCCGTTACGGAGTCCACCCGGTTTTAGAGTCGGGTTGGTTTGATCCGTTCTCAGTTGATGCTGCAGGC
>NZ_NOZR01000064.1 GCF_002250655.1 Mycolicibacterium sphagni | reverse complement strand
ATCGTCAACCCGCGATAACAGGCCACCAACCCCGCGATCAACCCGAACAGGGCAGCCTTCACACACGAGATGATCACCTCGGGCACCCCCGTCAACAAGGTGATCCCCGCCGCGAACGCCCCCGGATTCACATCCTGGACGAACACCGAGAACACATAACCACCCAAAATCCCGATGATCACCACCAACGAGTTCAACAACAACGCCACCAAACCCGACGCCAACATCCGCGGAGTCACCAACCGCTGCACCGGATTAATCCCGAGTACTTCCATCGCATCGATCTCTTCACGGATCGTCCGCGACCCCAAATCCGCACACATCGCCGTCGCCCCAGCACCAGCCACAATCAACACCGTCACCAACGGCCCAACCTGAGTCACCGCACCAAAAGCCGCACCCGCCCCCGACAAATCAGCAGCACCCAACTCCCGCAACAAAATATTCAACGTGAACGACACCAACACCGTGAACGGAATCGCCACCAGCAACGTCGGCGCCAACGACACCCGCGCCACAAACCACGACTGCTCCAAAAACTCCCGCCACTGAAACGGCTTCCGAAACACAAAACGCACCGCATCAGCCGACATCGCAAACAAGCCACCAATAGCCTGCATCGGACCCGACGCACTCCGCAAAGCCACGCCCGGAGACCAACGA
>NZ_NOZR01000063.1 GCF_002250655.1 Mycolicibacterium sphagni | reverse complement strand
CGGCGTCCGTTGGGGACGTTTGGTCGTATTGGTGATCACACAATCTTTTATGGGCGGGCGATCGCTGGTACTCCGCATGCCGCACTGCATTTCCGCAAAGAGATCATCCGTTTGATTGCGGAGATCTCGATGGGGGCGGGCACGTTGGCGATGATCGGCGGCACCGTGGTCATCGTCGGGTTCCTCACGCTGGCTGCCGGTGGCACGTTGGCGGTACAGGGCTACAGCTCGCTGGGCAATATCGGCATCGAAGCGTTGACCGGCTTCCTGGCGGCGTTCATCAACGTGCGCATCAGTGCGCCGGTGGTGGCCGGGATCGGGTTGGCCGCCACCTTCGGCGCCGGTGTGACCGCGCAGCTGGGGGCGATGCGGATCAATGAGGAGATCGACGCGTTGGAGTCGATGGGTATTCCCCCCGTCGAATACTTGGTCTCGACCCGGATTGTGGCGGGGATGGTGGCGATCACCCCGCTGTACTCGATCGCGGTGATCTTGTCGTTTGTGGCCAGCCAGTTCACGACGGTGGTGTTGTTCGGTCAGTCCAGTGGCTTGTATGACCACTACTTCAATACGTTCTTGAACCCGATCGACTTGTTGTGGAGCTTTTTGCAGGCGGTGTTGATGGCGATCACGATCTTGTTGATCCACACCTACTTCGGCTACTTCGCCACCGGCGGGCCCTCCGGGGTCGGGGTCGCGGTCGGCAATGCGGTGCGCACTTCCCTGATCGTGGTCGTCTCGGTCACCTTGCTGGTCTCCCTAGCCATTTACGGCTCCAACGGCAACTTCAACCTGTCCGGATAG
>NZ_NOZR01000062.1 GCF_002250655.1 Mycolicibacterium sphagni | reverse complement strand
CTTGGCGCGCTTGCCGCCCGGCAGCTTGCCAATGCCACCAAGACCGTCCCGCAGCTGGAGACCATCACCCCGAGGTTTCTGCTTCACCTGTTGAGCTGGGTGCCCGTGGAGGCAGGCATCTACCGGGTCAACCGGGTGGTCAACCCCGAGCAGGTGGCCATCCACGCCGAGGTCGGTGGGGATGACATCGAAGACCCGCTGCCCCAGACCTACGTCGACTACCAGACCAGCCCGCGCGAACTCACGCTGCGCGCCATCTCCACCCTGCTCGATGTGCACACCCGGGTCTCGGATCTGTACTCCAGCCCGCATGACCAGATCGCCCAGCAGCTGCGTTTGACCATCGAGACGATCAAGGAACGCCAGGAATCCGAGCTGATCAACAACGCCGAGTACGGCTTGCTGTCGCAGGTCACCCCGGAGCAGACCATCGAAACCCTCGGTGGCGCACCCACTCCGGACGACCTCGACGCGCTGATCACCAAGGTATGGAAGACACCGGCATTCTTCCTCACCCACCCACTCGGGGTGGCCGCGTTCGGCCGCGAGGCCACCTACCGCGGCGTTCCGCCGGTGGTGGTCAACCTCTTCGGCGCCCAGTTCATCACCTGGCGCGGTATCCCGATCATCCCCAGCGACAAAGTTCCGGTGGAGGACGGCAAAACCAAGTTCATCCTGGTGCGCACCGGCGAGGAGCGCCAAGGCGTGGTCGGCCTGTTCCAGCCCGGCCTGGTCGGCGAGCAGGCACCGGGCCTGTCGGTGCGGTTCACCGGCATCAACCGCTCCGGGATCGCCTCCTACCTGGTAACCCAGTACTCGTCACTGGCCGTGCTGACCGATGATGCGCTGGCCGTGCTCGACGGCGCTGCGGTGGACCAGTTCCATGAGTACAAGTGAGTATCGATCGGTAGACGCCGAAGGCGACCTCCCGATCAGCGAGGCCGAACTAGCCGCAATGGCCAACCAGCTGTTCGCCGCCAGCTTCCGGCCCGGTAACGACAGCCCGCCCCAGAC
>NZ_NOZR01000061.1 GCF_002250655.1 Mycolicibacterium sphagni | reverse complement strand
GCCGGGGCCGCAGGCCTCGACGTAGAGGCGGCGCAATGCGACGACTCCGTAGCTGTCGGCGACGAACCGGGCGAACCACCAGGCGCGGTCGTAGCCGCGCGCTCGTGCGGGCCCGGCGACGTCGAGGTCGGCGTCAGTGGGCAGCGCGGTGTCGGCCGCGGCCTCCGAGGGCAGCGGTGTCTGCGGACGGGCGACGAAATCGGCCACTCCCTCCAGCAGCCAGCGCGGTGCGTCCAGTGCCGTGTCGGCGCGGGCGGCGAGGTGGAAAAGCTCATGGGTCAACACGATTCGCAGCGAAGAATCGCTCATCGCGGCAGCGCCCGGGGCGAACACTATGCGTTGCCCGCTGGCGTGATGGTGCTCGAAGTCGACATCGTCGGCGACGGATACCGCCGCGATGTCGTTCCAGTTCCCGGCCGGGGCGAGCCCGGCCTGGGCGACGAACTGGGTCTGCGAGTCGGTGGCGATCACGACGATGTCGCGTTCCCAGTCGGTGCCCCAGAACTTTTCGACGGCGGCCACGGCGCCGCCGATGTTCGCTGCGACCCGCGTCAGCAGCCCGTCGGTGGCAGCTCCACCCAGACTGATCAGCCGCACGTTACGGCCGTCGCCGACCACCAGGGGGGCCGGGGCGGGAACGGCGGCAGACTGCGATGGTGACGGCGCAGCAGGCTGCGAGGCGATCAGGCTCGATGCCACCAGCAGTTCGGCGACTAAGACGACGGCAAGGACGGCCGGAAGCCGGCGCCGCTCAGTAGCGACGGACGTTGTAGATCGGGGCGTTGTTGACCGGGGAGATCATCACCGGCCGGCCGAACGTCGAGGCGTGAACCATCATCCCGTCGCCGATGTAGATCGCCGAGTGCGAGGCGTCGGAGTAGTAGTTGACCACGTCGCCGGGCTGCATCTGGTCCAGGGACACCGGCTGACCGCCTGCGGCCAGAGCCTGGCTGGAGTGCGGCAGGAAGACGCCGGCCTGCTGGAAGGCCCACATCACCAGGCCGGAGCAGTCGAACTGGGAGGGACCCGAGCCACCCCAGACATAGGGGTCGCCGATCCGGGTGAGGGCGGCCTGCACGGCGACGGCAGCCTCGTCACTACCCGGGGTGGGACCGGG
>NZ_NOZR01000060.1 GCF_002250655.1 Mycolicibacterium sphagni | reverse complement strand
CTTGGACAGTGCTTGGATCGAAACATCATGACCCTCAGCGGATTTGCGTAGTGCACCGATGGTGGCCTGATCCTTGGCGATATGGGTGAACGGGTCCCAGTGGTACCAGCGCATCGCGTTCTGGTAAGTCATCTTGTTGATCTCGTCATCGGGCACAGTGTGCTCACGCAGCACCTCGTCGAGCTGCTCAGGAGCACCCGGCCACATCGAGTCACTGTGCGGGTAGTCGGCCTCCCAGCAGATGTTGTCGATACCGATGTCATGACGCAGCTGCACACCCACATGATCAGAAATGAAACACGTCAGGAAGTGCTCCCGGAACACCTCCGAAGGCAACTTGCCGCCAAAATCCTGATGAGTCCACGTCGAGTGCATCTCATACGTCCGATCCACCCGCTCCAAGAAATACGGAATCCACCCCGTGCCACCCTCAGACAAGGCGATCTTCAGATCGGGATACTCCTTGATCGGCCTCGACCACAACAGATCCGCCGCAGCCTGCACAATATTCATCGGCTGCAACGTGATCATCACATCCATCGGCGCATCCGGAGCAGTGATCGCCAACCGACCCGACGAACCGATATGCACATTGAGCACCGTGTCGGTATCGACCAACGCATCCCACATCGGCTTCCAATGATCGAAGTCATGGAAACTCGGATACCCCATCGCCGAAGGATTCTCCGAAAACGTCAACGAATGCACCCCCCGAGCGGCATTACGCCGAATCTCGCCCGCACACGCCACCGGATCCCAAATCACCGGCAGCGTCATCGGAATGAACCGAGCCGGATACGCCCCACACCACTCCTCGACATGCCAATCGTTGTAAGCCTGCACCAACGCCAACGAAAAATCCGGATCCTCGGTGGCGAACAACCGCCCCGCAAAACCCGGAAACGACGGGAAACACATCGACCCCAAGATCCCGCCAGCATTCATATCCTTAACCCGCTCATCAACGTTGTAGCAGCCAGGCCGAATCTCATCCAAACCCTGCGGCTCCAGCCCGTACTCCTCCTTGGGCCGGCCAGCCACCGCGTTGAGCGCAACATTAGGAATCACGATGTCGCGGAACCGCCACATATCCGAGCCGTCCGGATTGTGGACCAACCGCGGCGCATCATCGACATACTTCAGCGGCAAGTGATTCTTGAACATGTCAGGCGGCTCGACGATATGGTCATCGACGCTGATCAGAATCATGTCCTCTTTGCGCA
>NZ_NOZR01000005.1 GCF_002250655.1 Mycolicibacterium sphagni | reverse complement strand
TCTCCACCCGCCCCACCCCGCCGCCACCCCAGGCGTTGTTCACCAGGATGTCGATCGCCCCGAATTCGGAAGCCGCTGCAGCCACGGCATTTTCGACCTGGAAGCGGTCGGAGACATCGGTGGCGACGAACAGCCCGCCGATCTCGTCGGCTACGGCCGCGCCGCTGGTCGGGTCGAATTCGGCCACCACCACCCGCGCGCCCTCGTCGGCGAATCGGCGGGCGATACCCGCGCCGATTCCTGCGCCGCCGCCGGTGACAAGCGCGACCTTGCCGTCCAATGAGCCGGTCATCGAGACAATCCCGCGGTGATCAGGTCGATGGCTTGGCCGCTGCCGTCGAGCTGGCGTGCGGTACGGCCGACGATTTCCCAACCGTGGCCGGCGCGCTGTAGGTGGATGAGGTGCACACCGGCGCGGGCGACGGCGTAGCCAAGCGACTCCCGGCGCACCAGCAGCATGGACTGACAGACCGCGACGGCCTCGTCGCCGTCGACCGTCACCACAGGCGGGCCGAAGAAATGGCAACAGCCCCGGGCGATCAATCCCTGGTGTTCTTCGGAGCGCACCATGGCGGCGACGTCGGCGCGGCTCGACATCGACCAGTCACCGGTGTCGTATCCGCCGTCCACGGCCCACAGTGCGGCGACGGCGTCGGGATCGCCGGAGTCGACCAGTGGCCCGTAGGACCCGATGAGCCGAGCGATATCGCGTTCGTCCTCAAGGGTTTTGACGCGCCTCTCGAGGCTCTCCAGGGTGTCGTTCACGGTGTTGTCCTCTCTACAGCTGGTCGGCCAGCTCCCGTAGCGCGGCGAGCTGATCGCAGTAGTGGGTGGGGGAGTCGGCGGACACCGAGGCGGTGACGGCGGTGGCACCTGCGTCGCGTAAGCCTTCGAGGCGCTGAGAAGTTCGGTCGCGATCGGCGAGCGGATCCACGGCGTACCCGGTGGACAGGACCACCTCGAAGCCGGGCGGCACGTCGACTCCGGCCAGCATGGCACCGATCTCGGCGTTGCTCAGGCCGAACGGTATCCAGCCGTCGGCCAGCCGGACTGCGCGGCGCAGCGAACGCAGGGTGCGTCCCCCCACCCAGATCGGGACTCGTGGTTGTACGGCGCAGGGCTGCACGGCGAACCCGTCGAACTGGTAGTGGCTGCCCTGGTAGCGGGGCCTGGTGGTGGACAGCGACGCGCGCAGCGCGCGGATGGCGTCGTCGGCGCGTTCACCGCGCCCGTCGAAGGCCGCGCCGAGCAGTTCGAACTCCTCGGCAAGGGAGCCGACGCCGACACCCAGTACCAGCCGGCCGCCGCTGAGCCGGTCCAGGGTGCCGAAGCGCTTCGCGATCTCCAGCGGGTGGTGGTAGCCCAGCACGACCACCGACGTCGTCAACGAGATCCGGCTTGTGTGGGCGGCCAGAAACCCGAACGTCGACAGCGGATCCCAGTACGTCAGGCCGCGCTGACCGCTTTCGTCGACCGGGACGGCGATGTGCTCGGCGCAGGTGAGATGGTCGAAGCCCAGTTCGTCGGCGGTGTGGGCGATGTGCGCGAGGTCGGCGACTCCTGCGGTGGTTTCCCACTCGGAGGAGACGCCGGGCAGTTGCATCACCATCGGCGTCGACAGTCCGATCCGCACAGTGCCTATCTAACTGGCGCCACACCGGAGGAATGCTTGCGTCTCGGTGATCGGGACCGCTACGGTGCGGTAGAACGAATTCTCGCCAAGCGGACAGGAGTGCTGATGACGGCGGCTTTGAGCGATACCGCGCCCGCATCGATGCTGGACCGGTTCACGGCGATCATCGATGCCTTCGAGGACGTGTCTGCGGGCCTCACGCTGGACCAGATCGCCGCGCGCGCCCACCTGCCGCGCTCGACCACGCACCGCATTCTCGACCAGCTGGTTCGCCTGCAATGGCTGACTCACTCCGGCCGGGGCTACCGCCTGGGCGCGCGCACGTCCGCGTGGGGTGCGGCAGACAGCGCCGACGTTCGGCTGCGATCGGTCGCGGCACCCGTGCTGCACGAGATGCAGGTGCGCACCGGCGCGGTGGTGCATCTCGGTCTGCTGGATCGGGGCGAGATCGTTCACCTGGACAAGTTGGGCGGCCCGTCGGCACGCCAGGTACCGACGTCGGTCGGTGTGCGGATCCCGGCTCACCGGGTGGCGCTCGGTGTGGCCGCGCTGGCCGGCCTCTCGCCGGAGGATGTGGTCGCCGAGCTGAATCACGTCCGGGGCTGGGAGCCCGACGCGGCGTGGTGGGGGGAGTTGCACAAGGTCCGCCGCCGCGTAGTGGTGCGGCAGGGGGATTACGCGGCTCCAATGCTGTCGGTTGCGGCGACGATCGGTTCGCGCGCCGCGATCGGGATCGTCACCTCCGATCGGGTGCTCGCCCAGCGATGTCAGCCGCTGGTATCCGCGTCCGCGGCACAGATCGCGCGGGCGTTGGCGGGCGCGAACAACTAGTCGACGCTCAGGTCAGCCCCATCAACTTCTGCATCATCCGGTGCGCGCCGGCGACCACCTTCCTGCGATCCGGATCAGTGCGCCGCGCAACGTCTTCGGCGTTACCGCCCGCGACATAAACGGGGCCGTTCGGTAACTGCTCGAGCCCCTCGCGCGCTACGTCGGCCGGATCGGCCACCCGCATACCCGGGACGTCGAAGTTCAGCCCCACCCGCTCCATCGCGGGCGTCCGAGTCACACCCAGAACCAGCTCCAGCACGTCGACGCCGTGGTCGCGCAATTCCAGCCACAGCCCCTCGGCGAAGATGCGGCCGTAGGCCTTCACCCCGCCGTACACCGTGTGGCGCACCGATCCCAGATACCCCGACATCGACCCGACCAGCAGGATGCCGCCACGCCGACGTTCGCGCATCAGGCGTCCGTAGTGCTGCGTCAGCGCCATCATCGTGGTGATGTTCAGGTCGATCACCCGCTGAAAGTCCGCGAGCTCGGCGTCGAGGAAGTCCGCGCTGCACGTGTTGGCGCCTGCGTTGTAGATGAACAGCCCGACCTCGAGCCCGTCGGTCAGCGCGGTCAACTCGTCGACGGCCGACGATTCGACGAGATCCGTTGCCAGAGTGCGTACTTCGGCACCGAGATCGCGACACGTCAAGGCCGTCGCCGCCAGCGGCTCGGGTTTACGGGCCACCAGAACAAGATTGACGCCTGCCTTGGCGAGAAGGCGCGCGAATTCCGCACCCACCCCTTCGGATCCGCCCGCGATCACCGCCCACGGACCGTACTTCGCATCCACCACGCACCGATCGTCACCCGCGCGGCCCAAACCTGTGCTCGGCGTCTCGCTGATCGGTACTGCTGCGCGGTGACCAGGGCCATACCCGATACTGAGAGGCGTGCCGCGGATCGGAGAGCCCCGGGCGCCGGCCCGCCCGGCGACCGATGACCAGGAGAATCGTCGTGGTGCGATCCTGGCCGCAGCCTCCCGGCTCGGCTCGGTCAAGGAGATCGACCGGATCCAGGCCCAGGAGATCGCCGCCGATGCCGGCGTCGCGTTGCGCACCCTGTACCGCTATTACCCGTCCAAGCATCATGTGTTCGCCGCGGTGCTCGATGAGCAGGTCGTCCACTTCCGGCCCCCGGCGCCCAGCGGTGTCCCGACCGACGACATCGCCGCCCTGATGGTGGCCGCGTGCCGAAACCTATTGCATCACAGGCATCTTGCGCACGCGATGATCACATCGACCCAGATCGTCCGGGCGCAGGCCGACGCGCCAGACGACCCCACATTGCGCGAGCTCATTCTGAAGATCGCCGGCGTCGACAGCCCGACCGACGAACAACTGCGCCGCACCCGGCTGGTGCAGCAGGCCGCGTTCGGCATCTTGACGTGGACGGTCGGTGGAGCGCTGGGACCAGAGGATGCGCTGGCGGACGTGGACGTCGCCTGCCGGTTGCTGGTGGGCGATGTTTTTTAACGGGTTCTGAGCGCCCAGCCGGTCTGACGGGACCTGGCCGCGTGCAGTCACGACGACCACATGACGAACATGGTAAGTCTGAGGGCGTGTCTGGCAGCCTGTTCGACGTTCCCGACGGCGGCGACGGCCGGGTGAGCTCGGCCGCGCCGGCGTCGGCTCCGCTGGCTGTCCGGATGCGCCCGGCCAGCCTGGACGAAGTCGTGGGGCAGGAGAACCTGCTGCGCCCCGGCTCGCCACTGCGCCGCCTCGTCGAGGGCTCGGGCGCGGCGTCGGTGATCCTCTACGGGCCGCCAGGCACCGGCAAGACGACGTTGGCATCGCTGGTTTCGCAGGCCACCGGCCGACGGTTCGAGGCGCTCTCGGCGCTCAGCGCGGGCGTCAAGGAAGTGCGGGCCGTCATAGACAAGGCGCGCAACGCCGCCGTTATCGGCGAGCAGACCGTGCTGTTCATCGACGAGGTGCACCGGTTCTCCAAGACCCAGCAGGACGCACTACTGGCCGCGGTGGAGAACCGGGTGGTGCTGCTGGTGGCCGCTACGACCGAGAACCCGTCGTTTTCGGTGGTGGCCCCGCTGCTGTCGCGCTCGCTGATCCTTCAGTTACAGCCGCTGACCGCGGACAACATCCGTGCCGTGGTGCGCCGCGCCATCGAGGACCCGCGCGGACTGGGCGGCGCCGTCGCCGTCGACGACGACGCCGTGGAACTGGTGGTGCAGTTGTCCGCCGGTGACGCCCGTCGGGCGCTGACCGCACTGGAGGTGGCCGCCGAAACAGCAGTGGCAAGCGGTGGCCGCATTTCCGTCGAGACCATCGAGCAGTCGCTGGACAAGGCGGCCGTGCGCTACGACCGTGACGGCGACCAGCACTACGACGTCATCAGCGCATTCATCAAGTCGATCCGCGGCTCGGACGTCGACGCCGCGCTGCACTACCTGGCCCGCATGCTGGTTGCGGGGGAGGACCCGCGGTTCGTGGCCCGCCGGTTGATGATCCTGGCCAGTGAAGACATCGGCATGGCCGATCCGTCGGCGCTGCAGATCGCGGTCGCCGCCGCGCAGACGGTGCAATTGATCGGTATGCCGGAGGCGCAGCTCACGCTCGCGCACGCGACCGTGTATCTGGCCACCGCGCCGAAATCGAATGCGGTCACCACCGCACTTGGCGCCGCGATGAACGACATCCGGGCGGGCAAGGCCGGTCTGGTGCCGGCGCATCTGCGCGACGGGCACTACGCGGGTGCGGCCAAGCTCGGCAATGCCGTGGGCTACCGATATCCGCACGACGACCCGGACGGTGTTGTGCCCCAGCAATATCCACCCGACGAGGTGCTGGGCGTCGACTACTATAAGCCGACCAGCCACGGCGCCGAGCGCGAGATCGCCAGCCGGCTGGACAAGCTGCGGGCGATCATCCGTCGCAACCGCTGACACTCAAGGGGGAGAGTTACCGATGATGGCGCAGGCCAAGGTGCCGCCGGCACCAGTGGTGAAGGCAATCGATCGCATCCGGCAGCACCTGTCCCGATTGAGCCGGCGGATGGTGCCCCCTCCGATCGAGATGCTCGAACTGGTCCTGGGGGCCTGGGTATCGCAGGCGATCCAGGTGGCGGCCGCGCTGGGCATCGCCGACGCACTGGCCGGCGGCCCGTTACCGGCAACCGAACTCGCCGAGCGCGTCGGCGCGGATCCCGACGGGGTGGACCGGCTGATGCGGGCCCTGGTCAGTCGGGGTGTGTTCCGCCGCCACCGCGACGGCCGCTACGGGCTGAATGCTCTCGGCGAGACTCTGCGGTCCAAGTCGGAGCCATCGATGCGGCCTGCGGGGTTGTTCTACGGATCCCATCAGCAGCGGGAGCACTGGTCCCATCTGCTCGACGCGGTTCGCACGGGCAAGCCCGTGGTCGAATCCCTGCGCGGCAAGGAGTTTTTCGATTACCTCGGCGACGACCCGGAATTCGCGGGTTTGTTCAACGACGCGATGACGGGCATGTCGGAGATGACGGTGCAACCCGCGGTCGCCGCGTACGACTTCAGCCGCTATTCGACGATCGTCGACGTGGGCGGCGGCCACGGCCGGCTGCTGGCGGAAATCCTGGGTGCCACCCCGTCGGCCCGCGGCGTGCTGTACGACCTGCCCGACGTGGTCGCCTCAGCGCCCAAGCTGCTGGCCGAGTTCGGGCTCACCGATCGGGTGGACGTTCAGGGCGGCTCGTTCTTCGACGCGGTTCCCGGCGGCGGCGATGCCTATGTGATGAAGCACATCATTCACGACTGGGCTGATGAGCAGTCGCTGACGATCCTGCGCAACATCCGTGCCGCGATAAAACCCGGCGCCAGCTTGCTGCTCCTCGAATTCGTCATTCCCGACGACGACAGCGACTTCATCGGCAAGTGGATCGATCTCGAGATGTTGGTTCAGGCCGGCGGCCGGGAACGCACAGCCGAGCAATACCGGTCACTACTCGCCAAAGCCGGCTTCCGGATGACGGGGATAGTGCCGACCGCGGCCCCGATCAGCGTTGTGGAAGCGGTGCCCGCCTAAGCCATTTCGGGCACACGCAACTGCGCGATCGCCAGTTCGAACTCACCGACGTCGAACTGATCGGCACCCAGATCGCGCAGCAGCGCGGTCCGCAAGGACCTGGCCACATCTCGACTGCGCTCCATCGCGGCGTGGCTGTCGTAGGTCGTCGACACCACCGCACGGCCGGTGGCGCGGTCGGTCATCAGGCTGGTGCTGCAGAACCCGTCCAGCTGTTCGATCTCGGGAAGCACCGTCTCCTTGTAGAACTCGACGACTCGATTGAACTGGTCGGGCCTGGCCTTGAGCCAGGTGGCCCGCACACAGGCGCCTTCGCCGGAGCGGTGGTCGCGATGCAGTGCGGCGATCTCCCATTCGTCCACCGAGGTGCCGGCCGCGAACGCCTTGGCGGCTTTGGCGCGCAGCGAGCGCACCTGGTCGGCACTGGAGCGCATCGCCGCATTGTTTTCCCAGGCGGTGGTGGCGATGCAGCGGCCCGATTCGCGGTCGGCAAGAAACGACGTGCCGATACATCCCGGCATGTCGCTCACGGCTGGCATGACCTCGGCACGAAACACGGCGATCCCGGCATCTATCGATTCCGGGCGCGCGTCAAACGTGGTAGAGCGTGCGTGCACGGTCCACCCCCTTCGACTCGGGGCAGCGCCCCGGTGGCGCCACCGGCGCATTTCACCTTCCTCCACCTGGTGTGACCTGGCAACGGTTTCGCCCAGGTCGCTACGGTGGGAATCGTGGACACCGCTGTGCTCGACGTCGACAGTTCCCGTCGGCGGATCGTCGACCTCACTGACGAGGTGCGGTCGTTCTGCCGCGGCCGTGGGGACGGGCTGTGCAACGTCTTCGTCCCGCACGCCACCGCAGGCATCGCGATCATCGAGACCGGAGCCGGTTCCGACCACGACTTGCTCGACACCCTGGAACGGCTTTTGCCGCGCGACGATCGGTACCGGCATTCGCACGGCTCGGCGGGCCACGGCGCCGATCATGTGATGCCGGCCATCGTGGCGCCCTCGGTGACGCTTCCGGTAGCTGACGGCACCCCGCTGCTGGGCACCTGGCAGAGCGTCGTGTTGGTCGACCTGAACAGGGACAACCCGCGCCGATCGGTTCGGCTGAGCTTCCTGCCCGGCTGACCGGCCAACGTCGGGAGACCGGTAATGTGGTGCGGTCGAGGCGTCAGCCGAGCCGCATCCCGAACGCAAGGAAATTCAGTGCAGACACACGAGATCAGGAAGCGCTTCCTGGATCATTTCGTGAAGGCAGGCCATACCGAGGTGCCGAGTGCCTCGGTGATCCTCGACGACCCGAACCTGCTGTTCGTCAACGCGGGCATGGTGCAGTTCGTGCCGTTCTTTCTCGGGCAGCGCACCCCGCCGTACACGACGGCCACCAGCATCCAGAAATGCATTCGTACGCCGGATATCGACGAGGTCGGTATCACCACCCGCCACAACACCTTCTTCCAGATGGCGGGCAACTTCTCCTTCGGCGATTACTTCAAGCGCGGCGCGATCGAGCTGGCCTGGTCGCTGCTGACCAATCCGGTCGCCGACGGCGGTTACGGGTTCGACCCCGAACGGCTGTGGGCAACCGTCTTTTACGACGACGACGAGGCTGTGCAGCTCTGGCAGGAGATCGCCGGTCTGCCGATCGAGCGGATCCAGCGCCGCGGCATGGCGGACAACTACTGGTCGATGGGCATCCCCGGGCCGTGTGGTCCGTGTTCGGAGATCTACTTCGACCGCGGCCCCGAGTACGGCGTCGAGGGCGGTCCTGAAGCCGACGAGAACCGCTATATCGAGATCTGGAATCTCGTTTTCATGCAGAACGAGCGTGGCGAGGGCACGTCGAAGGACGACTTCGAGATCCTGGGCCCGTTGCCGCGCAGGAACATCGACACCGGCATGGGTGTGGAGCGCATCGCCTGCCTGCTACAGAACGTCGACAACGTCTACGAGACCGACCTGCTCCGCCCGATGATCGACAAGGTTGCCGAGTACGCCCCCCGCGGCTATGGCGCCGGCAGCCATGAAGATGACGTCCGCTACCGGGTCATCGCCGACCACAGCCGCACCGCGGCGATCATCATCGGCGACGGCGTCACGCCCGGCAACGAGGGCCGCGGCTATGTGCTGCGCCGGTTGCTGCGCCGCATCATCCGCGCGGCCAAGCTGCTCGGTGTCGAGCAGCCGATCATGGCGGAACTGATGACATGCGTGCGCGATGCGATGGGGCCGTCGTATCCGGAGCTGGTCACCGATTTCGACCGCATTCAGCGCATTGCGGTGGCCGAGGAGACGGCGTTCAACCGGACTCTGGCCTCGGGTTCGAAGCTGTTCGAAGAGGCGGCCGCGACCACCAAGGCCGCAGGCAAGTCCGTGCTGGGCGGCACCGAGGCGTTCACGCTGCACGACACTTACGGCTTCCCGATCGAACTGACCTTGGAGATGGCCGCCGAGGCTGGCCTGTCCGTCGACGAGTTGGGCTTCCGTGAGCTGATGGCCGAGCAGCGCCGCCGGGCCAAGGCCGACGCCGCGGCCCGCAAGCACGCTCATGCCGACTTGTCCGCGTTCCGTGAGCTGGTCGACGCCGGGCCGACGGAGTTCACCGGCTTCGACGAGCTGACCTCCGAAGCCCGGATCCTCGGCATCTTCGTCGACGGCAAGCGGGTGCCGGTGATCGCTCACCACTCGCGCGTGCACTCCCAATCACCCCCTCCGGAGCGCGTCGAGGTGGTGCTGGACCGAACCCCGCTCTACGCCGAGTCCGGTGGACAGATCGCCGACGCGGGCTGGATCAGTGGCACCGGCGGCAGCGCGACGGCCAAGGCTGCCGTCACCGACGTCCAGAAGATTGCCAAGACGCTGTGGGTGCATCGGGTCAATGTCGAGTCCGGTGAATTCGTCGAAGGCGACACCGTCACCGCGGCCGTCGACCCCAAGTGGCGCCACGGCGCCACCCAAGGTCACTCCGGCACTCACATGGTGCACGGCGCGTTGCGACAGGTGTTGGGGCCCAACGCTGTTCAGGCCGGCTCACTGAACCGTCCCGGCTACCTGCGGTTCGACTTCAACTGGCAGGGCCCGCTCAGCGAGGAGCAGCGGACCCAGGTCGAAGAGGTGACCAACGAGGCCGTCGAGGCCGACTACCCGGTCAACACGTTCACCACCGGACTGGAGAAGGCCAAGGCCATGGGCGCGATGGCGATGTTCGGTGAGCAGTACCCTGCCGAAGTCCGCGTCGTCGATATCGGCGGCCCGTTCTCGCTGGAACTGTGCGGCGGTACCCACGTGCACAACTCAGCCCAGATCGGGCCGGTCACGATCTTGGGTGAATCGTCCGTCGGTTCCGGCGTGCGCCGCGTCGAGGCTTACGTCGGCCTGGATTCGTTCCGCCACCTGGCCAAGGAACGCGCGCTGATGGCCGGGTTGGCCTCCTCGCTGAAGGTGCCGTCGGAAGAGGTGCCGGCCCGCGTCGCCACCCTGGTCGAACGGCTCAAGGCCGCCGAGAAGGAACTCGACAAGATGCGACTGGCCACCGCGCGGGCCGCCGCGGCGAACGCCGCCGCAGGTGCCGAGCAGGTGGGTAAGGTCCGTCTTGTGGCGCAACGGCTCTCGGCCGGCATCAGCGCGGGTGATCTGCGCTCCCTGGTCGGTGACATCCGCGGCAGGATGGGCTCGGAGCCCGCGGTCGTGGTGCTCATCTCCGAAGGCGACGAGGGCACTGTCCCGTTCGTGGTGGCGACCAACCCGGCCGCGCAGGACGCCGGGCTGAGCGCCAACGAGCTGATCAAGCAGATCTCTTCGGCCGTCGACGGGCGGGGCGGCGGCAAGGCTGACCTGGCCCAGGGATCCGGAAAGAACACGGCCGGTATCGATGCGGCACTGGGGGCGGTTCGCGCAGAGATCGCGCGGAGCTAGCCTCCGTGCTCTCCGCACAGAACCGTGTGCCCGACCGGCCCGGCGCAGACGATCCCGGGCGCGGTCGTCGGCTCGGGATCGACGTCGGCACTGTGCGGATCGGCGTGGCGGTCAGTGATCCCGACGGCATTCTGGCCACTCCGGTGGAGACGGTGCGCCGGGAGCGAACGGGCAAGCATCTGCGGCGGCTGAGCGCGCTGGTCTCCGAACACGACGTCGTCGAGGTGATCGTCGGGCTGCCCCGCACACTGGCCGACCGCGCCGGGACGTCGGCGCAGGACGCGGTCGACGTGGCCGACGCGCTGGCCGGGCGGATCGCCCCGGTGCCCGTTCGACTGGCCGACGAGCGGCTGACCACCGTGGTCGCCCAGCGTTCGCTGCGCGACGCCGGGGTGCGGGCCAAGAGCCAGCGCGGAGTGATCGATCAGGCCGCCGCCGTCGGAATCCTGCAGGGCTGGCTCGACCAGCGCCGGAATCTAGCCAGCGCGCCCCGGGGAACAGCGGAGAGTGACGACGATGTCTGACGACTTCGACCACGACCGTTCCGCGCCGGTGGCCGTCGGCCCGCCACGGAGCCGGATGAGCCGCCTCGATCGGGTCCGTGCCCGGCGAAACCGTAACCGCCGCAGGATGATCGGCGCCGTCGCGGGGACCCTGCTGGTTGTCGTGGTGGTGGCCGCGGTGTACCTGGGCGCCAAGCTGTTCAGCGGCAGCTCTGGCGACTACGCCGGCGCCGGCAAGGACGACGTCGTCATCCAGGTGCACGATGGCGACTCCACCACCCAGATCGCACAGACACTGCGCGACAAGAACGTCGTGTCCAACGTCAAGGCCTTCGTGGACGCCGCCAAGGACAACGCGGCGATCGCGGCCATCCAGCCCGGGTACTACGCGGTGCGCACCGAGATGTCGGCCTCCGCGGCGGTGGACCGGCTGGCCGACCCGCATAACCGGGTGGGCAAGCTGGTGATCCCCGAGGGCCGTCAGCTCGACGACATCGCCGAGGTCGGCTCGGGCAAGGTGACTGACGGCATCTTCACCCTGATCTCCAAGGCCACCTGTGTCCCGCTCAACGGCCAGCCGAAATGCGTAGCCGCCGAGGACTTGCGCAAGGCAGCCGAGGAGGCGGCGCCGGCCGACTTGAACGTGCCGCAATGGGCGACTCAACCCGTCATCTCACTGGGGAGCAACCACCGCAGGCTCGAGGGACTGATCGCGCCGGGTACCTGGAACGTCGACCCGGCGGCGTCGCCTCAGGAGATCCTGGCCAAGCTGATCGGCCAGAGCACCGATCACTACGTCAGCGCCGGGCTGCTGGACACCGCGACAGCGATGAACATGTCGCCCTATCAGATCCTGATCGTGGGCTCGCTGGTGCAGCGCGAGGCCAAACCGCACGATTTCGCCAAGGTCGCGCGAGTGATCTACAACCGGCTGGCCGTGCCGCAGAAGCTGGAATTCGATTCGACGGTCAACTACTCGTTGGATCGTCAGGAAGTCGCCACCACCGACGCCGACCGGGCTCAGATGACGCCGTGGAACACCTACGCCATGGACGGCTTGCCGGTCACGCCGATCTGCTCGCCCGGGCAGGATGCGCTGGCCGCGGCCGAGCGGCCCGAGCCGGGGGACTGGCTGTATTTCGTGACCGTGGACACCGACGGCACCACATTGTTCACCCGCGACTATCAGCAGCACCTGGCCAATATCGAGCTGGCCAAGCGCAATGGTGTGCTCGACTCCGCGCGATGACGGGCGCGCGTAAAGCCGCGGTGCTCGGGTCACCCGTCGCACATTCCAAATCGCCGCTGCTGCACCTGGCCGCCTACCGCGCGCTCGGCCTGACCGACTGGACCTACGACCGCATCGAGTGCACGGCCGACGAATTACCTTCCCTCTTAAGCGGTTTCGGCCCCGAGTGGGTCGGGGTCTCGGTGACGATGCCAGGAAAGTTCGCCGCCCTGCGCTTCGCCGACGAGCACACCGAACGCGCGGACCTGGTCGGCTCGGCGAACACCCTGGTCCACACCGAACGAGGCTGGCGCGCCGATAACACCGACATCGACGGGGTCGCCGGTGCCCTCGGGCACGTCCGCCATCTGCACCACGCAATCGTGCTGGGTTCGGGCGGCACCGCACCCGCGGCCGTCGTGGCGCTGGCCGACCTCGGGGCCATCGAGATCACCGTCGTCGCGCGCAACCGCGACAAGGCGGCTCGGTTACTGGACCTCGGCGCGGCGGCCGACGTCACCATGGAATTCTGCGACCTGGCCGATCCGCGCCTCCCTGAGGTGGTGGCCACCGCCACCGCCCTGGTCAGCACTGTTCCCGCCGATGCCGCAGCCGACTATGCCGAGGTGTTCGCGGGGGTCCCTGTGCTGCTGGACGCGATCTACGACCCGTGGCCCACTCCGCTGGCCACCGCCGTGGGGGCCGCCGGCGGCCAGGTGATCAGTGGCGTGCAGATGCTGCTGCATCAGGCGTTCAGCCAAGTCGAACAATTCACAGGGCGCCCGGCGCCGCGCGAGCAGATGGCGGCCGCGCTGGGTTAACGTCCGCCGGTGCGCCAGTTGGTGATCGGGCTTGTGCTGTCGTGGGCAGCGGCGTTGGTGGTGTTCGACGTCCGCCACCGGCGATTGCCCAATGCGCTCACACTGCCCGGGGCGGTCACGGTCCTTGCCGTCGCCGGACTGTGCGGTCACGGGCTTCCGGCACTGGCCGGGGCACTCGGACTGGCTGCGCTGTATCTGGCTGTGCACCTGACGATTCCGGCCGGGCTGGGCGCCGGTGACGTCAAGCTCGCGCTCGGGGTGGGCGGGCTGACGGGCGCGTTCGGGCCTGACGTGTGGCTGCTGGCGGCGCTGGGTGCACCTCTGCTGACGGCCATGCTGGCGACCGTCATCGCGGTGCGAGATCGGACGGCGACGGTGCCCCACGGCCCGTCGATGTGCGTGGCGAGCCTGGCCGCCGCGGCCCTCGTCGTCTTTTAGCCCTCGGGCCAGCCCAGCGCGTCGAAGACGGCGACCGGATTGAGGCAGTCCCGCCAGCGCACGATCTCCCGGTCCTGGATCGTGATGACCGAGATGAACCGACCGGCGTAGCGCGGGTAGCCGGGCACGGTGATCACGTATTCGGTGAGGACGTCTCGGCCATCAGGTCGAAGAAGTGCCCCGGGTCGACGAGTCCCTGCAGGCCGCGTTCGATGATCCGGAAGAACGGGTCGAGAGCCGCGAAATCGTCCAGATTCGCATCGGAGTTTTCCTCATTGCTCCATTTTCGCGTGCTCCTGCGGAAAGCAGATTGGGTCTGCCGTGACCGGCGTGGGAAGATGGGACGCGTGTTGCGATGGACGACCGCCGGTGAATCCCATGGCCGCGCGCTGGTAGCCGTAGTCGAAGGCATGGTCGCCGGTGTGCAGGTCACGTCGACCGACATCGCCGACCAGCTCGCCCGCCGGCGCCTGGGCTACGGTCGCGGTGCCCGGATGAAATTCGAACAGGACCAGGTCACTGTGCTGGCCGGGGTCCGCCACGGCGCCACCTTGGGCGGCCCGATCGCCATCGAGATCGGCAACACCGAGTGGCCCAAGTGGGAAACCGTGATGGCTGCCGATCCTGTCGCCGACGAGGAACTGGACGTCGCGCGCAACGCGCCGCTGACCCGGCCCCGGCCCGGACACGCCGACTACGCCGGCATGCTCAAGTACGGCTTCGACGACGCCCGCCCGGTGCTGGAGCGGGCCAGCGCCCGCGAGACCGCGGCGCGGGTCGCGGCAGGGACTGTCGCCCGCGCATTCCTGCGCCAGACGCTGGGCGTCGAGGTGCTCTCCCACGTCATCTCGATCGGTGCGTCGGCACCCTACGACGGACCCCCACCGGCCGCGGGCGATCTCGATCGCATCGACGAGAGCCCGGTCCGGGCCTTCGACAAGGCCGCCGAAGCCGACATGATCGAGCAGATCGAGGCCGCCAAACGCGACGGCGACACCCTGGGCGGCATCGTCGAGGTCGTGGTCCACGGCCTGCCGATCGGGCTGGGCTCGTTCACCAGTGGCGACAACAAGCTGGATAGCCAGCTCGCCGCCGCGGTGATGGGCATCCAGGCCATCAAGGGCGTGGAGATCGGCGACGGTTTCCAGACCGCGCGCCGACGCGGCAGCCAGGCTCACGACGAGATGTACCCCGGCCCCGACGGAGTGGTCCGCTCCACCAACCGGGCCGGCGGCCTCGAAGGTGGCATGACCAATGGCCTGCCGCTGCGGGTGCGGGCGGCGATGAAGCCGATCTCGACGGTGCCGCGTGCGCTGGCGACCGTCGACATGGCCACCGGCGAGGAGGCCGTGGCGATCCATCAGCGTTCCGACGTGTGTGCGGTTCCCGCCGCTGGTGTCGTCGTCGAAACGATGGTCGCGCTGGTGCTGGCCCGTGCTGTGCTGGACAAGTTCGGCGGTGACTCGCTCACCGAGACCCGGCGCAACGTCGACGGGTATCTGCAGGCGGTCGCCGAGCGCATGCCCTCCGAGTCGCCAGTGCGGGCGTCGGGGTAGCGAGATGGCGCCGAAAGCCGTGCTGATCGGGCTGCCCGGCTCAGGGAAGTCCACTATCGGGCGGCGCCTGGCCAAGTCGATGGGCGTGGCGATGCTCGACACCGACGCGGCGATCGAGGAGAAGACCGGCCGCACCGTCGCCGACATCTTCGCCAACGACGGCGAGGAGGAATTCCGCCGCATCGAAGAAGACGTCGTCCGCGAGGCACTGGACACCCACGACGGTGTCCTGTCGCTGGGCGGCGGCGCGGTCACCACAGCCGGCGTCCGCGATGCGCTGGCCGGGCACACCGTGATCTTCCTGGAGATCAGCGCGGCCGAGGGAGTGCGCCGCACCAGCGGCAGCACCGTGCGTCCGCTGCTGGCCGGACCCGACCACGCCGAGAAGTACCGCACGCTGATGAACCAGCGGGTGCCGCTCTACCGTCGGGTTGCCACGATCCGGGTGAACACCAACCGCCGCAACCCTGGCGCCGTCGTGCGTCACATCGTCGCGCGGATGGAGAACCCGCAACCGCAGCGCCGGCGCAGACCACCATGGCGGCGTTCGCCGGTGGCAACTGAAAAACGTTCCACCCCAACATCACCGGATGAACCGTCCGAATCAACCCCGGTCACGCCCGCCACCCCGGCGGCGCTGGCCGCTCGCCGCGCCGGAGTTCGCAAATGACAGATACACCGGTGACCATCGAGGTCGCCGTCGATCCGCCTTACCCGGTGATCGTGGGCACCGGCCTGCTCGGCGAGCTCGGTGAGCTGCTCGGCGGCCGGCACAAGGTGGCGATCCTGCATCAGCCGACGCTGGCGCAGACCGCTGAAGCCATCCGGGAACATCTGTCCGGCAACGGTGTCGACGCCCACCGCGTCGAAATTCCGGACGCCGAGGCGGGCAAGGATCTGGCGGTCGTCGGCTTCATCTGGGAAGTGCTGGGCCGCATCGGAATCGGCCGCAAGGACGCGCTCGTCAGCCTCGGTGGCGGCGCGGCGACGGATGTCGCCGGGTTCGCCGCGGCGACCTGGCTGCGCGGTGTGGACATCGTGCACGTCCCGACCACGCTGCTGGCGATGGTCGACGCCGCTGTCGGAGGCAAGACCGGGATCAACACCGAGGCGGGCAAGAACCTTGTCGGCGCCTTCCACCAGCCGGCTGGTGTCCTGGTGGATCTGGCGATGCTGGAAACGTTGCCGCGCAATGAACTCGTCGCCGGAATGGCCGAGATCGTCAAGGCCGGTTTCATCGCAGACCCGAAGATCCTCGACCTCATCGAAGCCGACCCGCAGGCCGCCGTCGACCCGGCCGGTGGTGTGCTGCCGGAACTGATCAGGCGGGCGATCGCAGTCAAGGCCGAGGTGGTGGCCGCCGACGAGAAAGAGTCGGCACTGCGCGAAATCCTCAACTACGGGCACACTTTGGCGCACGCCATCGAACGCCGTGAACGCTATCGGTGGCGCCACGGTGCGGCGGTATCGGTGGGGCTGGTGTTCGCCGCCGAGTTGGGCCGGCTGGCCGGCCGGCTCGACGATGCCACCGCCAAGCGCCACCGCAACGTGCTCACCTCGCTGGGATTGCCCGTCAGCTACGAACCCGACGTGCTGCCCGAGCTCGTCGAGATCATGGCCGGTGACAAGAAGACTCGCTCGGGTGTGCTGCGGTTCGTGGTGCTCGACGGGTTGGCCAAACCAGGCCGGTTGGAAGGTCCGGACCCGGCGCTGCTGGCGGCGGCATATGCGGAGGTGGCCGCGATGAGCCCAACGGGCGAAGAGCAAAGGACACAGCTATGACGACAGTCCTAGTCCTCAACGGACCGAATCTCGATCGGCTCGGCCGCCGCGAACCCGAGATCTACGGCAGCACAACCTATGACGACCTGGTCATGCTGATCGAATCGCAGGCGACCGAACTGGGGCTGACCGCGGTGGTGCGGCAATCCAACAGCGAAGGCCAGCTGATCGACTGGCTGCACGCCGCCGCCGACGCCGGTGACCCGGTGATCCTCAACGCCGGCGCGCTGACCCACACCTCGATCGCGCTGCGGGACGCCTGCGCCGAGCTGAAGGCGTCGCTGATCGAGGTGCACATCTCGAATGTGCATGCGCGTGAAGAGTTTCGGCACCACTCATACCTGAGCGGGGTGGCCACCGGCGTGATCGTCGGGCTCGGCGTGCAGGGCTACCTGCTGGCGCTGCGCTACCTGGCCACACTCGAAGTCACCCTCGAACCCGGCCTCGACTAGTCGGGTTGCCGCGGGTGCGCAACCGGATGGCGTTGGGCGAAGCCACTGTCACGCGCATCGTCGAAACGCAGATCCAGATGCGGACATCGCTGTTCGCCGACACCCCGGCACAGGCCTGGGCCGATCACTCCGATCTGCTGGAGCCGCACTTCTGGGATCGTGACGCCGGGCTCTGGCGGATCGCGATGCAATCCTGGGTGGTGGAGGTCGACGGTCTGGTCGTGGTGGTCGACACCGGGGTCGGCAACGACCGCGAGCGCCCGCACATGCCGCCGCTGGACCACTTGTCGACCGACTTCCTGGACGCATTCACCGCGGCCGGCTTCGATCCGGCGGCAGTCGACGTCGTGGTCAACACCCACCTGCACACCGATCACGTCGGCTGGAACACCCACCTGGTTGACGGTCAGTGGGTGCCGACGTTCCCCAACGCTCGCTACGTGATGCCCGAGCCCGACTACCGCTTCTTCGGGCCCGGGGGAGAGGGCGAGAACGACGGCATGCGAACGGTGTTGGCCGACAGCGTGATTCCGGTGACCGATCAGATCCGGCTGTGGACCGACGACCTTGCGCTCAGCGCGTCTCTGCGGCTGCGCCCGGCGGCCGGTCACACGCCGGGCTCGTCGGTGTTGTGGCTCGACGCGGGAAGCCCCGCTGTGTTCGTCGGAGACCTGACGCACTGCCCGATCCAGATCCGTCGACCCGACGACGCGTGCGCGTTCGATGTCGATCCGGCCGCCGCTCGCGGCACCCGGCGGCGGGTGTTCACCGAAGCGGCCCGCGCCAACGCGATTGTGTTCCCGGCGCATTACCCGGGGCACGGTGGACCGGTGATCGTGGCGAGCGGTGACGGCTTCGATGTGGACGGCTGGGCGTCGATCGACACCATCTAGCTGTCCTGCGGTCAGCGGCGGGGTCAGGCCTTGTCGGTCTTGCCCTCGGTCATGTCGATCTGCTCGGTCGGCTCGTCGCGCTCGGCGGTCGCGACCGCGGAGGTCTGCTCCTCGGCCGCGGCGGCGGACTCGGTGCTGCCGAGCCCGGCGATGGGTCCGGTGTGGTCGTCCTCGCGGGCGGCGTCGAAGACGTCAGCCTGGCTGCCGTCCTCGCGGCGACGCTCTTGAGGCGGCCGCTTGCGGTCGACCAGGTAGCGGCCGATGGCGACCGCGGCGATGGCCGGGACGAACACCACCAGCGCGGTGAAGGCCGCGAATGTGGTCAGCTCGCTGATCAGGCCCTCGGCGTAAACGTTGTGGTAGAAGAGCGAGACGATCCAGGTGACCAGGCCGCTGAGGAGGCCGCCGACCAGTCCGGCCAGCAGCCAGGTCATGGCCAGATCGCGGCGGCGGTCCGGGTCGGGGTTGGCGTTGGCGTCGGCGCGGCCGTCGAGCAGGCCCCAGACGAACGCCGCGATGGCGAACAGCACGACCAGCGAGATGCTGATCGTTCCCGCCTTGGTCTCGTAGATATTGATCAGCGTGCCTTGCACCAGACGGACGATCACCATGCCGGCAGCGAAGGCCAGTCCGCGCAACAACCACGTAGTCATGGTTAGCCAGAGTAGCGAGTAGCGTCAGCGACCGTGACACATTCCCAACGGCGGGACCGACTGGCCGCCCGGCTGGCTGCCGACGGGCTGGACGCGATCCTGGTCAGTGACCTGGTCAACGTGCGTTATCTGTCCGGATTCAGCGGGTCGAATGCAGCGCTGCTGGTGTTCGCCGGCGACACGCCGACGGTGCTGGCCACCGATTCGCGGTATCGGACCCAGGCCGCACACCAGGCGCCGGACGTGGAAACCGTCATCGAACGAGCCTGCGGGCGTCATCTGGTCGGGCGCGCGGTGGCCGACGGGGCCGCCACGATCGGATTCGAGAGCCACGTCGTGACCGTCGACGGCTACGACGCGCTGGCCGGCGCGCTCGATGACCACCCGGGCGCCGAGCTGGTGCGCGCCTCGGGCACCGTCGAGACGCTGCGCGAAATCAAGGATGCCGGGGAGATCGCACTGCTGCGGCTGGCGTGTGAGGCCGCCGACGCGGCCTTAGCCGAGCTGGTTCGCGGCGGCGGCCTGCGGCCCGGGCGTACCGAACGGGAGGTCGGCCGCCAACTCGAGGCACTGATGCTCGAGCACGGCGCCGACGGGCCGTCCTTCGAGACGATCGTGGCCACCGGCGCCAACTCGGCCATTCCGCATCACCGGCCTACCGACGCTGTGCTGGCCGATGGCGACTTCGTCAAGATCGACTTCGGTGCGCTGGTCGGCGGCTACCACTCCGACATGACGCGCACGTTCGTGCTCGGTGCGGCCGCGTCCTGGCAGCTGGAGATCTACGAGTTGGTGGCGGCCGCGCAGCGGGCCGGCCGCAATGCGCTGGATATCGGGGCGGAGCTGCGTGACGTAGACGGCGCGGCCCGCCAGGTGATCGTCGATGCCGGCTACGGCGAGTACTTCGGCCACGGCCTGGGCCACGGTGTCGGACTGCAGATCCACGAAGCGCCGGGAATCAACTCCGCTGCCGCCGGTACACTGCTTGCTGGCTCCGTGGTGACCGTGGAACCCGGTGTCTACCTGCCCGACCGTGGCGGTGTCCGCATCGAGGACACTCTGGTCGTCGGCAAGAGCCCCGAATTGCTCACCCGGTTCCCCAAGGAACTACAGGTCATCTAGGACCAGATAAACGAGGAGAACGACCGACCGTGGCATCCACCGCCGATTTCAAGAACGGCCTTGTGCTGAACATCGACGGCCAGCTTTGGCAGATCATCGAGTTCCAGCACGTCAAACCGGGCAAGGGCCCCGCATTCGTGCGCACCAAGCTCAAGAACGTCCTGTCCGGGAAGGTCGTCGACAAGACGTACAACGCCGGGGTGAAGGTGGAGACCGCGACGGTCGACCGGCGCGACGCCACCTACCTCTACCGCGACGGCTCGGACTTCGTGTTCATGGACTCCGAGGACTTCGAGCAGCATCCGCTGCCCGAGGCGCTGGTGGGCCGCCTGGCCGATTTCCTTCTGGAGGGCATGCCGGTGCAGATCGCGTTCAACGAGGGCGCGCCGCTGTACCTGGAGCTTCCGGTCACCGTTGAGCTCGAAGTCGCCAGCACCGAACCGGGTCTGCAGGGCGACCGGTCCAGCGCGGGCACCAAGCCCGCGACGCTGGAGACCGGGGCCGAGATCCAAGTTCCGCTGTTCATCAACACCGGCGACAAGCTCAAGGTGGATTCCCGCGACGGCAGCTATCTGGGGCGTGTGAACGCCTGATATGGCTGATCGGAAGGCCGACAAAGGTCGGCATCAGGCGCGCAAACGCGCCGTCGACCTGCTCTTCGAAGCCGAGGCCAGGGGGCTGACGGCCGCCGAGGTGGCCGACGGGCGCACCGCGCTGGCCGAGTCCAACGCCGACGTGTCGGCGTTGAACCCGTACACGGTGACGGTCGCCAGGGGCGTGGCCGCCAACTCCGCGCACATCGACGAGCTGATCACCTCGCACCTGCAGGGCTGGACGTTGGAACGGCTGCCTGCCGTGGACCGCGCGATCCTGCGGGTGGCCGTCTGGGAGCTGCTGCACGCCGACGACGTGCCCGAGCCGGTGGCTGTCGACGAGGCGGTCGAGCTGGCCAAGGAGTTGTCCACCGACGAGTCGCCGGGCTTCGTCAACGGGGTACTGGGCCAGATCATGCTGGTTACCCCGCAGATCCGTGCGGCAGCCGACGCGGTCCGGGGCGCCTCACCCGAGGCGTAGTCTGCCCGCCATGCTGGCCGCAACCGATTGGGTGGAGGCGGGTTTCTCGCTGCTGGCCACCGATGGCGTCAAAGGGCTGACGCTGGACCGGCTGTGCAAACGGGTCGGCGCCACGAAGGGCAGCTTCTACTGGCATTTCGCCGATCTGGGTGCCTATCGCTCCGCTCTGGCGGATACCTGGGCTGAAGTGCACGACAGCGCGCGCGCCGAATTCTCCTCGCACGCGGGTCTGTCGCCGCGGGAGCGGCTCACCGCAATGATGGGAGTCCTTCTCGGACAACGGCATTGGATGTTGGAGCGGGCCATGCGGGAGTGGGCGCGTTCGGACGCCGATATCGCCGTGGCGGTGGCAGCTTCAGATCGGCGGGTGCGTCGGGCGGTGCGCCAGGCCTACCTCGACGATGGGTTCAGCGCTGAGGACGCCGCCGTGCGGGCCGATGCGACATTCGCCGCCGGTGTCGGTTTTCTGCACCTGTCTGCCTCCGCGCCCGGCGCGAAAGCCGCTGCGCAGCAACAGCGTTTCCTGGACATCATGCTGAGGCACTGATTCCATACCGTTTGGTATGGTAGCGTCGGCTCGTGCCGACGATCACCGAGGATTTCGTGGCGTGCCTGGCCCAGCGGGCCGCCGAGGCCGAGGAACTGCGCCGCCTTCCCGACGCCACTATCGCGGATTTCCGCGCCAGCGGTATGGCTGGGCTCCTGCTGCCCGCGCGCTACGGCGGCGAGCAGGCGCACTTCCCGGCGATCTTGGATCCGGTGCGCCGGATGGCACACGGCTGCGCTTCCAGCGCCTGGACGCTCGGGTTCTACATCCTGCACAACTGGATGCTGGCGCTGTTCGGCGAGCAGGCCCAGGACGAGGTCTTCGCCGGCGGCCCCGTGCTGTGTCCGGCCCCGCTGGCGCCGGCCGGCCGCGGTGTGCCGGCCGACGGCGGGGTAGCGCTGTCCGGCCGCTGGTCGTGGGCGACCGGGATCATGGCCGCCGAGTGGGTGATGGTCGGCACGCTGTGCGGGCCCGACGATGCGATGTATCCGGCACTGGCCCTGCTGCCCGCCAACGACGTTGCGGTCGACGATGTTTGGCACACCGACGGTATGCGCGGGACTGGATCGCACGATGTCGTGATCGACGGGGCCGTCGTCCCCGAGCATCGACTGGTCAAACTCACCGATGTTTACGGCGGCACCGCGCCGGGGTCCGGGCTGCACGCCGGATCGGCCTACCGCTGGCCGCTGGTGCCCGCGCTGTCACTGCTGGCGGCCATGCCGGCGCTGGGCGCGGCCGAGCATGTCGCCGACCTGTTCGCCGGCCGCCTCGGCGAGCGGGTGCTGGCCTACTCGGGGGTGGCGCAGAAGCAGCAGCCCGCAGCGCAGATTCGCCTGGGCGACGCCCGGGTGCGGCTGCGCGCGCTGCGTGGCCTGTTGGCCGACACCGTCGCCACGATCGAGAGTATGGTCACCGACGGCGCCCGGATCCACCGTGCGGCTCGCGCGCAAGCCCGGCTGGCGGCCGCGCACATCGTGCACGAATCGCGTGCGGTCGTCGCCGACCTGCTCGAATCATCTGGCGCCAGTGCGCATTTCCTGCATAACCCGCTGCAGCGGGCCAAGCGCGACATTGACGTCATCTGCGGCCACGTGGTGTTCGACTACGACGTCAGCCGGGAACTGGCCGGCGCGTTGGAGATCGGGGCCCCGATCTCGCCGCTCGCGATGGTCTGACTGGCGGTGCTATCGCGCGTGCTTGGCGTTCGCCATGAGTTCGGCGACGCGTTCGCGCCGAGCTCGGTTCTCGAAGACACCGTCTTCTTTGAAGTACGTGCCGACGATCGCCCCGTCGGCGAGGGCTAGCTGATCGGCGACGTTCTCGGCTTTGACCCCGGTATTGACGAACACCGGCACCTCTCCAGCGGATTTCTTCACAATGGCGAGAGCTTCGAGATCCGTTGGCGCGCCGGCAGTCAACCCCGATACGCAGATGGCGTCGGGCAGGGTGGCGAAGACCGTCGTGCGGGTCACCGATGCCAGATCGCGTTCGGCGAGGTAGGCGGCCGATTCGGGAACGATGTTGAAGAAGAGTCTGACGCCGGCGCCGCCGATGCGGACACGGTGCCGCGCGACCTCGCCGACGTTGGTATTCCAGAGGCCGAAGTCGCTTGCGTACACGCCGGTGAATATCTCGCGGACGAACTGTGCGCCCGTGGCGACAGCGAGGTCGATAGATGCACGGCCGTCCCACAGCACATTGACGCCGTAGGGAATCGAAATGTCGCCGAGGAGCTGACCGATGATGCGCGCCATCGAGATCGCGGTGATCGGTTCGGTCTTGGTGAGGTACGGCAAGCTGAACTCGTTGGAGATCATGATGCCGTCCACCCCGCCCTGCTGAAGGGCGTCCAGTTCCTCCTTGGCCCGATCCACGACCGCTGAGATCCCAGCCCGAGTGTCGAATCCGGGATCACCCGGCAGCGCGGAGAGGTGAAGCATCGCGATGACGGGCTTCTGTACGGCGAACACCTCGCGTACCCAATCGGCCATGTAAGTCCCTTTCGTGTGTGCTGACTGTTTCCAAACCCGTGCGCTGATCTGCGATGAAATCACACTATAACTGAGAATTTACGACAGATGTTGCGGGAAAGTACGTTAAGACCTTACATTCGACCCAGCAGTTCGTGAATGAATCACAACTTGAGGGAGCGGGTCGGACTGGTGTCAGCCAAGACGCGGCGTGCGCAGATAGGACAGCGGGTCCTCGACGAGGGCGAGATCGAGTACGCGTCGCTGGCCCAGGAGTATGGCGTGTCCGAGATGACGATCCGGCGCGATGTCGAAGCGCTGGAGGCCTCCGGCCTGGTGCGGCGGGTGACTGGCGGCGCGATCGCGGCTTATCGCAAGGCCGAAGAGCCGCCATTCGAGAGCCGGGCGATGCGGTCCGCGACGGAGAAGATGCACATCGCCGAGGCGGCAGTGCAATTGCTCGAGCCGGGTGAAACGGTCATCCTCGACAGTGGCAGCACCGTGCTGGCGGTGGCTCGTGCGATTCGCGGGCGCAACCTCGGTCTGACGATCGTGACACCCAGCCTTCTGGCGGCGATCGAACTCGCCGACGAGCCGGATACCACGGTCATCGTCACCGGAGGCAATCTCCGGGCCGGCGAACTCAGCTTGATCGGATTCGAAACCGAGGCCGCCTACCGGCTGTACAACTGCGACACCTTCATCATGGGTGTTGCCGGGGTCGATCCCGTCCGCGGTCTGACCGACTATCACCGAGTCGAGGGCAGCGCCAAGCGGGCGGCTGCGGCCTCCGCCGATCGCATCATCGTCGTGGCCGACGAGTCGAAGCTCGGCCGGGTGCAGTTGCTGACTGTTGCTCCGCTCAGCGCGGCCGGCCATATCGTCACCGACAGCGATCCCGAAGACCCCACCCTGGTGGCCGCACGCAATCTGGGTGTCGAGGTGATATGCGTCGATCGGGACGGAAGTCCGAACGACGTAGTCCGGACCGAGACCCCATGAGCGCCTTTACCGTTGGTGTCGACATCGGAACGACGGGTACCAAGACTGTGCTCTTCGATGCCGGGGGCGGCATCGTGGCACAGAGCACGCGCGCGTCCGCTCTCTACAGCGATCACCCGGGGTGGGCGGAGGCCGACCCACAGCAGTGGCTGGTGAATGTCGTCGACTCCATCACGGAGGTGGTCGCGGCGGCAAAAATCTCGCCGCGCGAGGTCAAGGCCATCGCCACGACGGGTATGGTCCCGGCGGTTATCCCCATCGACGCGGCCGGCCAACCATTGCGCCGCGCGATCCTGCAGAACGACGCTCGGGCCACCGCGCAGATCAGAGCCCTCGCCGAGCGGCTTGCCGCGATCGATCTCGTGGCATTGACCGGCGCGGCGCTCACCCAGCAATCGGTGGCACCAACGGTCTTATGGCTTGATGAGAACGAAGCCGAAACCGTCCGTCGGACAGCGTATTACGTGGGATCCTACGACTGGATCCTGATCGCGCTCGGTGCGCGACCACATGTGGAGAAGAACTGGGCGCTGGAGTCGGGCCTGTTCACCATCGCGGGCGATCCGGTCGAAGCGGTCCTGGACGAAGCGCACATCGAGCCTGCGGTGCTGCCGCGCGTGCTCGGGTCCGGTGAGGTGGCCGGCGGGCTGAGCGAAGCGATGGCGCAGGCCACCGGCCTGCACGCGGGCACTCCGCTCATCGTCGGCGGTGCCGACCATGTGCTGTCGGCGTTCGCAGCCGGTGTCGAGCAACACGGTGAGTGGTTGGTCAAACTTGGTGGCGCCGGGGACATTCTGGTAGCGACGGATGAGCCGGTCATCGACTCGCGCCTCTACCTCGATGCCCACCCGATACCGGGCCGGTGGCTTCCCAACGGGTGCATGGCCACCAGCGGCAGCCTCATCCGTTGGTTCCAGGGTCTGATCGGCGGTGAGGATCTCATGGCGCTCGATCGCGAGGCACAGGACCGCCGCCCAGCCGAAGTTCTCTGCCTGCCCTACTTCCTGGGCGAGAAGAGTCCGCTGCACGATCCCGACCTGCGCGGCGTGTATGCAGGTTTGCACCTCGGCACCACTCGTGCCGACATGTACCGCTCGACGCTCGAAGCCATCGCGTTCGGGTTCCGCCACCACGTTGAGGTGTTCGCAGACCTCGGTATCGATCTCGGGCGCGTGTCGGTCACCAATGGCGGCAGTAAATCGACGCTGTGGAAGCAGATTCACGCCGAGGTGCTCGGTGTCGAGATGTACCCCGTCGTGGACCACCCCGGTGCTTCGCTGGGCGCGGCTCTTATCGCCGCGGTGGGGATCGGCGCCCTCACCGGTTGGGACGAATGCAGCCGCTTCGCCACACTCGGCGAGCCAGTGCTGCCGGACCCGCGCAACGTCGCCGTATATGACGCGGCCTATCGCGAATGGCGCGCACTGAGCGCGGCCACCGCGGATATCTCGCATTCGATCGCAGAAAGGACTCGTCAATGAGCAAAACCGTCGTCGTCACCGGAGCGGGGTCCGGAATCGGAAAGGCGATCGCAACCGTTGCAGCCCAACGTGATTGGCGAGTGGTGGTTACCGACATCGACATCGACGCCGCTGCCGAGGTCGCCGCCGGGCTGGCCGATCCGGCCGGTCTGGGTCATGAGGCGAGCCAGCTCGATGTCACCGACCCGGCGCAGGCCGCTGCGGTCGCCGACGACGTCGCCGACCGGCTCGGGCTGGACGCGTGGATGAGCAATGCCGGTATCTCGTTCATGGTGCCGTTCCTCGACGTGTCTCTGGACAACTACAACCTGACGATGGACATCAACCTCAAGGGTGTCTTCATCTGCGGTCAGGCCGCCGCCCGCGCCATGGTCCGCACCGGACGCCGCGGCACCATCGTCAACACCGCATCCATGGCAGGCAAGCAGGGCCGGGTGCCGTACCTGTCCGACTATGTCGCCTCCAAGCACGGTGTCGTCGGGTTGACGCAGGCAATGGCGTTCGAGCTTGCCGAGTACGGCATCACCGTCAACAGCGTCTGTCCCGGATTCGTCGAGACTCCCATGCAGTCGCGTGAATTGCAGTGGGAGGCAGAGCTTCGCGGCTCGACTCCCGAGAAGGTCAAGCAGATGTGGATCGATGACACCCCGCTTGGCCGTTTGCAGCAGCCTGAAGATGTGGCCTACACCGTCGCATTCCTGCTCTCCGATGACGCCCGGTTCATCACCGGCGAGGCGCTGGCCGTCAACGGCGGCGCCTACATGGATTAGCCCTACCGATCACCACCTAAAACACCACTGAAAAGGGGAAGCAATGAAGTTGATAAGTCCGGGGTTACGGCGCGCAGTAACCTGTCTGAGCGCCATCGGCGCATCAGCGCTGCTCCTGTCGGGGTGTGCGGGAAGCGGAGGGCCGCAGAGTGCGACCGCCACCGGCACGGGTCAGATCCCGACCGAGACGTCGGGCACCGTCAACATCCTGATGGAGAACGTGCCGGACACCGACATCGTCACATCGCTGATTCCGGAGTTCAACAAGAAGTACCCCAATATCAAGGTGACCATCGAACCGCAGACCTACGACCAGATCCGCGACAAGCTGGTTGCGTCGTTCCAGGCTCCGCAGGCGAACTATGACCTCGTGGTCGTCGACAATGTGTGGATGAAGGACTTCGTCGCGGCCAATTGGTTGCAGCCGTTGGATTCTCGCATCGATTCGACACCGGATTACGACTACGCAGACTTCTTCAAGCCGCTCACCGATATCGACACGGTCGACGGAAAGCGCTACGCGGTGCCGTTCTACAACTACGCCCTCGGGTACATCTACAACGTGCCCGACTATCAGAAGGCCGGTTTGGCCGAACCGAAGTCGCTCGACGATCTGGTCGCGAACTCGAAAAAGCTGGTAGCGGGCGAACGGGCGGGGATCGCGATGCAGCCACAGCGCGGCTACAAGGTTTTCGAGGAATGGGCGAACTTCCTCTTCGCCGCCGGCGGATCGATCGTTGACGCCTCCGGCAACTACACACTCGACACACCCGAAGCCAAGAAGGCACTGTCGGCGTACGTCGACCTCTACAACACCGCGGCGCCGAAGAACAGCCTGAGCTGGGGCTTCGACGAGGCGGGCCGGTCGGTGTCCAGCGGACAGTCGGCTTCACTGGTGAGCTACAACTGGAATCTGCCGTCTCTGAATGCTCCTGATGGCACCGCGGCCAAGTCCGGCGTGGGTCCGTTCAAGCTCGCGGCGATGCCAGGGGGAGTCGATGTACTCGGCTCGTGGAGCTGGGCGATACCCTCAAATTCCCGAAATGCCGACGCAGCATGGGCTTTCGCATCGTGGCTCACGTCAAAGCCCGTCGACGTCGAACGGGTCGTCAAGGGCGGCGCGGTCATCCGCACCAGCAGCACTCAGGACCCCAAGGTACTGGGCGACGGATTCGGCTCCGACTACTACGGCGTGGTGAACGAGATCCTCTCGAAGGCCAAGCCATTGAGTAACCAGACCAATGCCGAGGAGATGATCCAGGCGGTCGGAACCGAATTGAACGAAGCCGTGGCCGGCACAAAGAGTGTCGACGACGCTCTGCGCGACGCTCAGGCCGCCGCGGAGAAGACGCGAGGCTGACGCGGTGTGCGAATCCGGCGACCGTGACGACTAGGGAGGACACAACGTGACCAAGTTCAAGTACGGGATGTTGAGTCCACTGCTGGCGCTGTTCGTTGCGGTCGTCGGATTCCCGCTGCTCTATGCGCTCTACCTCAGCGCTACCGACTACAAGCTCACCGACCGGCGAGCTCCGCACTTCGTCGGTGTGACCAACTACGTCAATACCCTCAGCAACGCCGACTTCTGGCAGGCGTTCGGGACAACCGCCACCTACGTTCTGGTCGCGGTCATCCTGGAACTGATCATCGGTCTGGTTCTGGCGATGGCGCTGCAGCGCCAGAAGTGGGCTCGCGACATGACGCGAGCGATGCTGCTGGCGCCCATGTTCATCACCCCGGTGGCTGTCGGTTTGACGTTCCGGTTCCTGCTCAACGACCAGCTCGGAGCCATCCCGTTCGTGCTGAAGAAGTTTGGCATCAACATCGACTTCCTCGGTGCCGGTCATGCTCTGTACACCTTGGCGCTCATCGACGTATGGCAGTGGACCCCATTCATGGTGCTGTTGTTGCTCGCCGGTCTGGAGTCGATCCCCAAGCAACCGCTCGAGGCGGCCCGCGTCGACGGCGCGCGGCCGTGGTACGTGTTCTGGCGGGTGATCCTCCCGCTGTTGCGGCCGGTGCTCGCCGTCGCGGTGCTGCTACGGGCCCTGGATGCGATGAAGGTCTTCGAGTACGTATACGCCACTACCAAAGGTGGTCCGGGCACGGAAACCGTGACGCTGCAGTACTACACCTATCAGACCGGCGTTCAGTTCTTCCGGCTCGGAAGCGCGGCGTCCATGGCGTTCGTCGTGCTGGCCGTCGTACTGACGGCCGTGGTGATCACGTTCCGGCTGATGGAGAGGAACCGAGACGCATGAACAGTATCAAGGGCTACACCCTCGCCCGGATTCTCGTGCTCTGGGTTGGCGTCATCATCGTGATCATGCCGATCGCGTGGATCGTGCTGGCAAGTTTCAAGTCTCCGGTACAGCTTAACGACCCGTCGTTGGTGTTCTTCACGCCGAACATCGACAGCTGGAAGTCGGTACTCTCGTCGGGGATTCTCGACGCCGCGGGCAGGAGCTTCCTCGTCGCTTTCATCAGCGTCACCATCAGTCTCGTCGTCGGCTGTATGGGCGCGTACGCGATCACCAGTTACCGGGCCGGGGGCACCGCCACCCGATTCGGACTGCTTGCCGCGCAGATGATTCCGCCCGCTGTGTTGGTTTTCCCGTTCCTGACGATGGCCTACGCGCTGCGCCTGCAGGACAGCTTGGTGCCGGTTATTTTCGCGCACCTGAGCTTCGTCGCACCGGTGGTGACCTGGTTTCTCATCGGCTTCTTCGAGGCGGTGCCGAAATCGATCGAGGAGCAGGCCCGCGTCGACGGGTTCGGCCGGTTCCGGGCATTCCTGCTGGTGGTGTTGCCTCAAGTGCTGCCAGGTATCGGCGCGTCCGCGATCTTCGGTTTCACGTTGTCGTGGAATGACATGTTTTACGGACTGATCCTGGCGCCCGGTAACGCCAAGATCCTCCCGGTGGCGATCGCGGGGTTCAACACCTTCCGCGGAGTGCAGATCGGGGCGATGTGCGCCGCCATCCTCATTGCTGTGGTCCCGGTGGTCATTGCGAGTTTCTTCATTCAGCGCCGCCTCGTCCGAGGTATCAGTGGCGGCGCGGTCAAGACCTAGAGCACGGCGGGAGAACACGAAAAACTATGGCTACAGTCACTTTCACCGATGTCACCAAATCCTTTGGTAGCGCCGGCATCGTTCATGACTTCAATCTCGAGATGCCTGACGGCTCGTTCACCGTGTTGGTGGGCCCGTCGGGGTGCGGCAAGTCCACCTCGTTGCGGATGCTGGCCGGCCTGGAGCCGGTGACCTCGGGCACCATCCGGATCGGCGATCGCGATGTGACGAAGTTGGAGCCCAAAGACCGTGATATCGCGATGGTGTTCCAGAACTACGCGCTCTATCCGCATTTGACCGTTGAGCAGAACATCGCCTTTCCCCTGCGCGCTCAGAAAGTTGCCAAGAAGGAAGCGCGGGAGCGTGCCGGTTTGGTCGCCGAAACACTCGGGCTCACCGGCGCTCTGTCGCGAAAGCCCAAGGACCTCAGCGGTGGACAGCAGCAGCGCGTCGCGATCGGCCGGGCGATCATCCGTGAGCCCGCGGTGTTCCTGTTCGATGAGCCGTTGAGCAACCTGGACGCCAAACTGCGCGTCGAGACTCGGACCGAACTGCTGCGCATCCAGCGCCGCCTCGGCATCACGTCCCTCTATGTCACTCACGACCAGGAGGAGGCAATGACCCTGTCAGACCGCATGGTCGTGATGAACGGGGGTCAGATTGTCCAGCAGGGCGCGCCTTTGGAGGTGTACACCAAGCCGGCCAGCACATTCGTCGCCACGTTCGTCGGCAGCCCCAAGATGAATCTTGTGGACGGCGTGGTCGCCGACGGCCTCTTTCGTTCTACGGACGGTCTGGTCCTTCCGATCGGCAGCGCCGTTCCGCGGCAACCCGAACGGGTGACGGTCGGCTTCCGCCCGGAGCATCTCGTCGTGACGAGTGCCGGCAGGGACGATGTCGCCCTGCCGCCCGGTTCGACCGGCCGGGTCGCGTTGATCGAGCATCTTGGGCCGCGCGCGATTGTCGCCGTCGAAGCGCCCGGCTGCACGCTGGTCAGTGTTGTCGACATCGCACAGCTCGATGGGCTCGATGAAGGTGCCGTCGTCTCGATGTCGGTCCGTGACGGCGGCGTGCACGTCTTCGACAAGACCACCGGCGCTCGTATCGAATCATGATGGGCCGCAACGACACCAACGCTCCTGCCGTCTCGTCGGCCGAGTTGCTCGACGTGGCGCTGACCGCCGCGTGGAGCGGTGCGGACGTGCTCAAGGCCGGTGCCCGCGGGTCATTTCGGGTGACGAACAAGGGGTCGGAGGACGGGAACCTGGTCACCGACGTCGATGTGGAGGCCGAGCACGCGGTGCGCGGTGTCATCCAGTCCCGGCGACCCACCGACGAGATCACCGGCGAAGAGCTCCCGCCGTCGGGCCGGCACCAAGCTGCGCAGGTGCGCTGGTCGATCGATCCGCTCGACGGGACAACGAACTTCACCCGAGGTATCCCGTTCTACGCGACCTGTGTCGGGGCTGTCGACGCTGCCGGTCGATGGCTTGCCGGGGCGGTGGTCGCGCCGGCCCTGGCCAAGACGTACTTCGCGCATCGCAACGGGGGAGCGTGGCTCGCCGAGGACGGCCGGGTCCGCCGGCTCACCGGGCCCGCCGGTGGCCGCGGGGCGAGGCTGCTGGGGATGGGCTACTCCTATTCCGCCGAGATCCGGGCCGAGCAGTTCAGGGCGACCGCTGAGCAGATGCGGGACTACACCGATGCCCGCATTTTCGGGTCAGCAGCGCTGGCGATTTGTGCCGTCGCCGAGGGTGCACTGGACGGCTTCGTCGAAACCGACCTCGGCGAACATGATTGGGCCGCAGCCGCGGTCATCGCCGAGGAGGCCGGCCTGCGGGTGACTCGCCCCGGCCCAGAATCGCCGACTGTGGCCGTCGACCAGGGCGCGAGCGGCTCGCGGAGATGACGGCAGGTACCCCGCTTTGGTCTTGCTGCCGATCGACGAGGATGCCGTAGAGGATGTTCGGCAATTCGCCTCTGCGACGCCCGGGCGCGACTTCGCGCGCTGCGCTGCTTCCTCGAATCATCCGGCGTTAGTGAGCATTTGTGTACAACCCCCTGCAGTGTGCCAAACAGGAGATCGGCGTTCCCATCTCCTCGATGGCGGTGGTCTGATTATCGGCCGAGTCGCTAGCACATGGTGAACCGAGCCTGGTCGCAATTTGCTGATTTCCTGGGCGCAAATCGGGTAGCGCGGCGGGTAGTCAGATTCAGGCTCTGCGCCTTGGCTTTTCGGAGCAGGGTGTCGGACCAGATACTTAGTTATGTTCACAACCAGTTGCCGGAATCCACGCCATTTATTCACAGACGATTGCCAGATTCGACATCTGGTCCGATATAGTGCACCTCGGCGATTTCGCCTATTGCACATCTTGATCGGGGGGTTCGGGTCGTGGGAGAAAGTTCGCGCCAATCGGCACTGCGCTACGCGCGGATCGGTGGCCTCGCGGTCGCGACCGGACTCGGGGCTGCGTTGGCTACCGGGCACGGCATCGCGGCGGCAGATTCGTCGTCCAATGACAGTGCATCGCACGGTGCTGAGGCAAAGTCGGCAGGGCCGCAGCGGGCGATTGCCAAGCCGAAACAAGTTCCAGCTAAGTCTGATAGACCCAAGTCGGGTACAGCTAAGTCTGGTATAGCAAATTCTGATGCGCCGAAGTCTGATTCAGCGCGGACGACCGCGGCAAGCCGGACCGCCTCGCGGACCGCGACAGTTCAGAGCGCAGCGGCGCTCTCGGCAGCCGCTGTTCGGTCGACTCCCAATCCGTTGGCGATGCTCAATGACAGTGGCGCACCCGCGATTCCGTCGCCGAAGGATATCGAAGCCATGCTGGGTGGCGTGCGCCGGGAGCTGGAGCACATGCAATCGGCTCTCTCGCAGTCGGTTACGAACCTCTTCGCGGATCCCGCCGGTTCGGTGACCGCAGGACTGGCTGCGCTGCGTACGGCCGCCGCCAACGTCGAGACCAAGGCGTCTGATACGCCGTCCAAGGGATTCCAGCTCTATACGATCTACAACCTGACGGCTGCGCCGATCACGTTGGACAGCGTCAACATCGTCACGCCCGAAGGTGCCGGCACCTCCATCGTCAGGACGCCTCCGGTCGGTACCGTGGTCGCCCCGGGCGGGAAGATTACGCTTGAACTGGCCCAGAAGCGGAGGTCGATCCTCGGGCTGTTCACCATCAGTGCGCAGCGGGACACCGATGTGATCCTGTCGTTCAAGGATGGCGACGGCACCATCGTCAACGTCCGCGCAGAGTACACCTACTGGCAGTCGCGTCCGCTGACCGGCAATGGCGGCCTGGCGATCTGCGATACCAGCCGGTGCAAGGTGGAAGGCGACGAAGGCGATTCTCGCCGGACAGTATTCGTGCTCGGTGCCGGTACTTCCGCCCTCGACGCGACCAACCTGCCGGTCGATCGCCAGCAGAAGCTCGTCGGACTCTGCGGCGCTTCCCAGGTGAGCTGCAAATGGGTGGACTCGAAGGTCGTGCAGGGGACTTACGGCCAGGCACAGGTGATCGGCTCGGTCGTCCATAACAACACGGACAGAGACACGAGCTCACCGGTCGCCATCACCGTCTCGAAGGCGTACTCGTCCAGCCTCAAAGGCGGTATCAAGGGCGGGTTCGATCTACTCGGTGTGATCAAGGCCGAAGTCAGCACCGAGTACACCAGCACGTGGACCGACACCTTTACCACCACCCAGACAGTGCCCGTTCCGCTGCCGCCCCACACTGCGGGGTGGGTCGACGCCAAGGTACCCGTTGACGTCGTGACCGGCACCCTCGTGGTGCAGACGCCGGGACAGACGATCTACCTGAAGAACGTCCGGGTCGAAGTACCCATTGCGGGCGGCGCCGCCATCCTCTCCATCGAGAATCGCGCGCTTCCAAAAGGCATCAATCTCTAGCGCCGCGTTCGACGAACAAGACTGTCGCGCAGCTGAACTCAGAGGAGAACTGAGAGTGTTCGAAATTCGTAGTTTCTGCGGGATCGTCGGCCGGTGCATGGGTACGTTCGCGCCGCCGGTGATCACCGGTGTGGTGGTCGCCGGGTCTGTGATCATGCCTGCGGCCGCGCAGTCGGCCGCGCAGTCGGCCGCGCCGACCGGCGACGTGCGCGCGGCCGAAGCGATCCCGTTGGCCTCCACAGCCGTGGCTGCCGCACTGGCCGGTTCCGCCGGCGAGGCAGGGCTCCCGGTCGTCTCATCATCTCGCGAAGATTCAGCCGTCTCCGCGAAGTCGTCACCGGGGGTTATCGTGGGTCCGACCATCCCAAAGGTCACGAATTCCTTTGCGATGAAAGCGAAGACGCCGGGTGCTGCTCGCACCTTCGCCGCACCGACCCTGGCACCGGTGCACGCCAGCCACTCCAGCCAGCGCGCTACGGTCGCTGCGGCTGCTTCGGCGGCCGGCCCGCTCGATGAGGTGGCCGCTCTCGTCCACTTCTACATCGGCAACGGGATCGACGCGCCGGCCGACTGCGCGGGTGACGCGTGCAATGGCGGCAACGGCGGAATCCTGTTCGGCAACGGCGGCAATGGCGCGAACGGCGGCCGGGGCGGTAACGCCGGCTTGTTCATGGGAATCGGCGGCAACGGCGGTCGTGGCACCGATGCCGTGTACGACGAGAATGGCGTCCAGCTGGCGGCGGCGGGTGACGGTGGCGCGGGCGGTTCCGGGGCAGCCCTGTTCGGATTCGGCGGTGCGGGGGGCGACGGAGGTTCCGACATCCGGACCGGCAGCGGTGAAGCGTTCGGCGGCGACGGCGGTGCCGGTGGCAGGGGCGGCTTTCTGGGGCTGGGCGGTCACGGCGGCACCGGCGGGAATGCGGTGGCTGCGAACGGAACCGCCGTGGCCGGCAACGGTGGCGCGGGAGGTCTCGGTTTGATCGGCTCCGGTGGCTCCGGAGGGCGGGGCGGCGACGCCCAGGCGACCAGTGACGACTCCAGCGATATCGCTTTCGGTGGTGACGGTGGACAGGGCGGCCAGGGGGCGTTCGGCGCCTCAGGCAACGGTGGCAACGGCGGTGACGGCGATGCCTTCACCGCGGCGACGGGTGTCGGTGGCGGAGGTGGTGCTGGCGGAAAGGTCAGCATCGGCGCAGGCGGGCACGGCGGCACCGGTGGCGGAGGGTTCTCCGATGATGGTGACGCGTACGCCGGCGACGGCGGTGTCGGCGGCAGTGGTGTCGCGCTGTCGAGCGGTGGTAACGGTGGTGACGGTGGTGAAGCCGTGTCATTCGGCTCCGGCTCGGCTTCTTCCGGTGTCGGCGGTGCGGGCGGTAAGGGTGGCCCGTTCGGGATCGACGGCAGGAAGGGTGCCGACGGCCAAGCCGGCAACGGGGCCGATTCCGGTGCCGCAAAGACCGCGAAGTCGGTAGCCGCAACCAAATCAGGAGCCGCGACCGGCTCGGCGAGATCACGCGCGGCTTCGAAAGGGCGCTGACGCAGGTAGGCCGCGCACCCCGACAACGATTGGTGCGCAGCCTATTTGCACATGAGCGGCAAGATTGCCAACTGTCGGGCCGATTTCGGGCGAAAGCGAGCACGACAACCATTCGTCCGAGAGGATTGCCCGGTGCCCAACATCGCAACGCCGCCCCAGTCTGCACACCTCACGGCCGAAGCGCAGTACTTCGACTACAGTTCGGCCGCCAATCCTTTACGCCAAGGCCTGATCTCAAGCGTGCCCTACCGCGCCTTCTCGCCTGAGTTCTTCGCGGACGGTCCGACCCGGATCCAGCCCTTGGACCTCAGCGATGAGCTGGGCTGCGCTGGTCCAGCGACGAGTCCGGCGCTGTGCGCGAATTTCATTCGCATTGCGCGCGGTTCGATCATGACAACAGCCGAGGCCAGTAGCCAGCTCTTCTTCGTATTCTCGGGTAGCGGGCGAACCGATGCCTGTGGCGAGACCATCCACTGGACGGCGGGCGACTTCTTGGTATTGCCCGCCCACGGTCACGCGCTGCATTCCAGCGACGGGGAGGCCGGCCTTTACTGGGTACATGATGCCCCGTTGTTGCGGTATTTGGGTGCCTCGCCGACGGTTGCACGATTCGCTCCCACCTTCTACGAACATTCGAAGGCGCAGGAAAAACTCACACAGATCCTCGAAGATCCGACGACCGCAACCGCGAACCGCGTCAGCGTATTGCTGGCCAACAGCCAGTTTCCGCAGACGCGGACCATCACCCACACCCTGTGGGCCATGTTCGGAATCCTTCCGGCAGGCCAGGTGCAATATCCGCATCGGCACGAGTCAGTGGCACTGGACTTCGTGATCGATTGTCAGCCCGGCTGTTACACGATGATCGGCACCGAGCTCGACGAGTCCGGCATGATCAAGGACGGCCATCGCGAAGATTGGTCTCCCGGAGCGAGTTTCGTCACACCGCCGGGGTACTGGCACTCCCACCACAATGAATCCGGCGCCGACGCTCATGTGCTTCCGATTCAGGATGCCGGTCTGCACACCTATCTCCGGACGCTGGAGATCACCTTCAGTCACCCGGGCCATGACCGGACGGCACATATTTCACAGAAGCCCTGACCCGAAGCCCGGATGTCGGTGCCGGTCTAGATCTGTAATGCCTGATACGTACGCCGCACGAACTTAGGCTGCACCGACTGCAACTTGGCCAGCGACGTGTTGCCGGCCACCGCGGCCGCCGGTGCGCTCAGACTCGGATAGTTCTGGATCAGGTAGATCAGGATCAGATCGTTGGCCGGGTCGGCCTGCCACCAGGTTCCGTAGGCGCCGGGCCAGCTGAACGTGCCCAGCCCGCCGGGGCCGTACAACTGCGCGGATTTGGCCGGATCGGTGACTACCGACAGATTCAGCCCGAAGCCCCTGCCCGTCCAGAACGGTAGTCCCAGGAACGGGTGCTGCTTCTGTTCCACGGTCAGCCGGTCGGTGCGCATCAGCTGCACCGACGACTGCGAGAGCACCCGTGTCCCGTCGATGTCGCCGTCGCCCAAGAGCATCCGGGCAAAGCGCAGGTAGTCGTCGACGGTCGTCACCAGGCCAGCCCCGCCCTGACAGAACCGCGGCTCAGTCACGGGTATCGGACTCATCGCGTCATGCTGCAGCCCGGTTTCTTCGTCGAGGCGGTACATCGTGGCCGACCGGGACCGCTTGTCGGGGGAGATGAAGAAGCCGGTGTCCGCCATGCCGAGTGGCTCGAAAACCCGCTCGGTGAGCACGGTGTGCAGCGACTTACCTTCGATCCGCGACAAGGCGATCCCGAGGACGTCGGTGGCGTGGCTATAGGTGAGCCGTTCGCCGGGCTGGTGGACCAGCGGCAACTGGGCGATCTCGGCGAGCCAGTGATCCTGGTCCTGGCGCAGGGACACCCGGGCGTACGCCTTGCTGATCGGGCCGAGCACGGAGAACACGTAGGCCAGCCCGCTGCGGTGAGTCATCAGGTCGTCGATGGTGATCGGCCGCTGCGCCGGCACGGTGCGATCCAGTGGACCCGTCGGATCGATGAGCACCTGCATGTCGGCCAGCTCCGGCAGCCAACGCGTGACCGGGTCCGACAGCCCAAGCTTGCCTTCGTCGACGAGTGCCATCGCCGCCGCGACCGTCACCGGCTTGGTCATCGAGGCGACTCGGAAGATGGTGTCGCGCTGCATGGGTAGCCCGGCCTCGACATCGCGGTAGCCGATCTCGTTGACCTGCACGACGCTGCCGCGGTGCCATGCCAGCGTCACGGCTCCGGACAGCAGACCGGAATCCACCGCCTGTACGACAGAGGTGCGATTGTCTGTGAGATTCACCGGGGGGAGTCTACTGACCACAGACCAGGCCAGCCCTCAACACACAATCTCGGTTCGGGAAGAGTGCCGGATGGGTGCTAAGCTGCCCGGCAGTTCGACATCCTTTAACGATCCGTCCAGAGAGGCGGAGAAGGAGGTCCGGTCAGCTCGTGGGCTCTACCGACCGTGAATTGATGTCCGCTGCGGACGTCGGGAGAACCGTTTCCCGCATCGCACATCAGATCATCGAGAAGACCGCGCTCGACTCGCCCGATTCCCCCCGCGTCGTCCTGCTGGGCATCCCGACCCGCGGTGTCACACTGGCCAAGCGACTGGCAGCGAAGATCGACGAATTCTCGGGCGTCGCCGTGGAGCGCGGCGGACTCGACATCACGCTGTACCGCGACGACCTCGGCTCCAAGCCGCCCCGGGCGCTGGCGGACACCTCGATTCCGGCCGGCGGTATCGATGACGCCCTGGTGATCCTCGTCGACGACGTGCTCTACACCGGACGGTCGGTCCGCTCGGCCCTCGACGCGCTGCGCGACATCGGCAGGCCGATGGCGGTTCAGCTGGCCGTCCTGGTCGACCGCGGCCACCGCGAACTGCCGATCCGCGCCGACTATGTCGGCAAGAACGTGCCGACCTCGCGCAGCGAGAACGTCAAGGTGCGCCTCGAGGAGGACGACGACATCGAAGGCATCTGGATCGCACCGCAGGGAGGGCCTGCCCGCTGATGAGCGCTTGCGCGAAGAACAGGCAACAACCGTGACGATCAGACATTTACTTTCCGCGGGCGATCTGACCCGCGACGAGGCCACCGCGATCCTCGACGATGCCGACCGGTTCCGGCAGGCGCTGCTGGGCCGCGAGGTCAAGAAGCTGCCGACGCTGCGCGGGCGCACCATCATCACGATGTTCTACGAGAACTCCACCCGCACCCGGGTGTCGTTCGAGGTGGCGGGTAAGTGGATGAGCGCCGACGTGATCAACGTGAGTGCCTCGGGATCCTCGGCGGCCAAGGGCGAATCGCTGCGCGACACCGCGCTGACGTTGCGGGCCGCCGGCGCCGATGCGCTGATCATCCGGCACCCGGCCTCCGGTGCGGCCCAACAGTTGGCGGAGTGGACTGCCGAACCGGACGGCAGTGGCCCGTCGGTGATCAATGCCGGTGACGGGACGCACGAGCACCCGACCCAGGCGCTGCTGGATGCGCTCACCCTGCGCCAGCGCCTCGGGGACATCGAGGGGCGCCGGGTGGTGATCGTCGGCGACATCGTGCACAGCCGGGTGGCCCGCTCCAACGTGTCGCTGCTGGCTACCCTCGGCGCCGAAGTGGTGCTGGTCTCGCCGCCCACCCTGCTGCCCGTTGGGGTATCCGACTGGCCGGTGACCGTGTCGCACGACCTGGACGCCGAACTGCCCGCCGCTGACGCGGTGATGATGCTGCGGGTGCAGGCCGAGCGGATGAACGGCGGGTTCTTCCCGTCGGAGCGGGAGTACTCGGTGCGCTACGGGCTCTCTGATCGCAGGCAGGCCCTGCTGCCCGCACACGCGGTGGTCATGCACCCCGGCCCGATGCTGCGCGGTATGGAGATTTCCTTCGCTGCCGCGGACTCTTCGCAATCGGCTGTGCTGCAACAGGTTTCCAACGGTGTGCACGTGCGGATGGCGGTGCTGTTCCATCTGCTGGTCGGCACGGACGAGGCGGTGTCGGTATGACAGATTCAATCCCCGAGTCGCTGCGCTCCTGCCCGCCGATCCTCATCAAGGGCGTCCGGCTCTACGGCGAGGGTGACCCCGTCGACGTCCTGCTGGCAGACGGCCAGATCGCCGAGATCGGCCCCAAGCTGACGGCGCCCGAGGACGCCGATGTCATCGACGCCACCGGCCAGGTGCTGCTGCCCGGCTTCGTCGACCTGCACACCCACCTGCGCGAGCCCGGCCGCGAATATGCCGAAGATATCGAAACCGGTTCGGCGGCAGCGGCGTTGGGTGGCTACACCGCGGTGTTCGCGATGGCAAACACCGATCCGGTGGCCGACAGCCCGGTGGTGACCGACCACGTATGGCGGCGCGGCCAACAGGTCGGCCTGGTCGACGTACACCCGGTCGGTGCGGTCACCGTGGGGCTGGATGGCAAGCAGCTCACCGAAATGGGCCTGATGGCAGCCGGTGTGGCGCAGGTCAAGATGTTCTCCGACGACGGCATCTGCGTGCACGACCCGCTGGTGATGCGCCGGGCGCTGGAATATGCCACCGGCCTTGGTGTGCTGATCGCCCAGCACGCCGAGGAGCCGCGGCTGACCGTCGGCGCCGTCGCCCACGAAGGCCCCAACGCCGCCAAGCTGGGGCTGGCCGGCTGGCCACGGGCCGCCGAGGAATCCATCGTGGCCCGCGATGCATTGCTGGCCCGCGACGCCGGCGCCCGCGTGCACATCTGCCACGCCTCCACCGCCGGAACCGTCGAGATCATCAAATGGGCTAAACAACAAGGCATTTCGATCACCGCCGAGGTCACCCCGCACCACCTGCTGCTCGACGACAGCCGGCTGGCCAGCTACGACGGGGTGAACCGGGTGAACCCGCCGCTGCGTGAGGCCGCCGACGTCCAAGCATTACGCCAGGCGCTGGCCGACGGCGTGCTCGACTGCGTGGCCACCGATCACGCGCCGCACGCCGAACAGGAGAAGTGCTGCGAGTTCTCCAAGGCCCGGCCGGGCATGCTGGGTCTGCAGACCGCGCTGTCGGTGGTGGTCGAGGCCATGGTGGCGACCGGGCTGCTGGACTGGCGCGGTGTCGCGCGGGTGATGAGCGAGAACCCCGCCCGTATCGTCGGGCTGGACGACCAGGGCCGCCCGCTGGAGGTGGGGGAGCCGGCCAACCTCGTCGTCGTCGACCCCGACGCCACCTGGGTGGTCGATGGAGGCGGACTTGCCAGCCGCTCGGCCAACACCCCCTTCGCGTCAATGGCGTTGCCCGCGAACGTCACTGCGACCCTGCTTCGGGGCGTTGTGACCGCGCGGGACGGGAAGAGCCCGGCGTGAACACCGGAACAGCGATCGGGTCGTACGTCTTCGCGTTCGTGATCGTGGTCATCATCGGTGTGGTGATCGGCCGGATGTTGCGCGGCTGGAAGCGGCGGGCCAAGCGGCAATTCGACCTGCTGGGCGAACTGCCGGCCATGCCCGACCTGCTCGGCTCGGCCACCGTCGCACCGACCACGGGCCTCTACGTCGGCAGTACGCTGGCCCCGCACTGGCTGGAGCGCATTGCCGCAGGGGATCTCGGGTACCGGTCCAAGGCCGTGCTGACCCGCTACCCCGAAGGGATCCTGCTCGAGCGCTCGGGCGCGACCCCGATCTGGATCCCGCAGGACGCGATCACCGCCATTCGCACTGAACGCGCGCTGGCCGGGAAGGTGGCGGCCATCCTTGCGATTCGGTGGCGGCTGCCGTCAGGAACCGAGATTGATACGGGCTTTCGCGGCGACGACCGCCGTGACTATGCCCGCTGGACGACAACAGGAGAAGCAGCGTGACGGGTAAAGCCCATCTGGTTTTGGAGGACGGGCGGGTCTACACCGGCACCGAATTCGGTGCGATCGGACAGACCCTCGGCGAAGCGGTGTTCTCCACCGGGATGTCCGGCTACCAGGAGACTCTGACCGACCCCAGCTATCACCGCCAGATCGTGGTGGCAACCGCCCCGCAGATCGGCAACACCGGCTGGAACCAGGAGGACAGCGAGAGCCGCGGAGACAAGATCTGGGTGGCGGGCTACGTCGTGCGCGACCCGTCGCCGCGCCCCTCGAACTGGCGGGCCACCGGAACCCTCGAGGACGAACTCAAACGCCAGCAGATCGTCGGCATCGCCGGCGTGGACACCCGCGCGGTGGTGCGCCATCTGCGCTCCGGCGGCTCGATGAAGGCCGGGGTGTTCTCCGGCCCCGCCCTGGCCGGCGCCGAGGAGATGCTGAGCCGGGTGCGCAACCAGCCCGCGATGCTCGGGGCCGATCTGGCCGGGCAGGTCAGCACCCCCCAGGCCTACATCGTGGAACCCGAAGGGGCGCATCGACTCACCGTCGTCGCGCTCGACCTCGGCATCAAGACCAACACCCCGCGCAACTTCGCCAAGCGCGGCATCCGGACCCATGTGTTGTCCTCGTCGGCCACCTTCTCCCAGATCGCGGAGCTGAAGCCGGACGGAGTGTTCCTGTCCAACGGCCCGGGCGACCCGGCCACCGCCGACCACGTCGTCGGGGTGACCCGGGAGGTCCTGGGCGCCGAAATCCCTTTGTTCGGGATCTGTTTCGGCAACCAGATCCTGGGCCGGGCGCTGGGGCGGTCCACCTACAAGATGGTGTTCGGCCACCGCGGCATCAACGTGCCGGTCATCGACCACGCCACCGGCACGGTGGCGATCACCGCGCAGAACCACGGCTTCGCACTGGAAGGCGAAGCCGGTGAGCACTTCGACACCGACTTCGGCCCGGCGCTGGTCAGCCACACCTGTGCCAACGACGGGGTGGTCGAGGGCATCAAACTTGCGAACGGAAAGGCCTTTTCGGTGCAGTACCACCCGGAGGCCGCGGCCGGGCCACACGACGCGAACTATCTGTTCGACCAATTCGTGGACCTGATGGACGAGGGGAAGCGCTAATGCCACGCCGGACCGACCTCAACCACATTCTCGTCATCGGCTCCGGGCCGATCGTCATCGGCCAGGCCTGCGAGTTCGACTACTCGGGCACTCAGGCCTGCCGGGTGTTGCGCGCCGAAGGATTGACCGTCAGCCTGGTCAACTCCAATCCGGCGACGATCATGACCGACCCCGAATACGCCGACTTCACCTACGTCGAGCCCATCACCGCGGCGTTCGTCGAGAAGGTCATCGCCCAACAAGCCGCCCGCGGCAACAAGATCGACGCCGTGCTGGCCACCCTCGGTGGGCAGACCGCGCTGAACACCGCGGTCGCGCTGCACAACGAGGGCATCCTCGAGAAGTACGGCATCGAGATGATCGGCGCCGACTTCGACGCCATCCAGCGCGGCGAAGACCGACAGCGGTTCAAGGACATCGTCGCCAAAGTCGGTGGCGAGTCCGCGAAGTCGCGGGTCTGCTTCACCATGGACGAGGTTCGCGATACCGTCGCCGAGTTGGGCCTGCCCGTCGTGGTGCGCCCGTCCTTCACGATGGGCGGGCTGGGCTCGGGGATGGCGCATTCACTCGAGGACGTCGAGCGGATGGCAGGCGACGGGCTCGCCGCATCCCCGTCGGCCAACGTGCTGATCGAGGAATCCATCTATGGCTGGAAGGAATACGAGCTCGAGCTGATGCGCGACCATCACGACAACGTCGTGGTGGTGTGCTCCATCGAGAACGTGGACCCGATGGGCGTGCACACCGGTGACTCGGTGACCGTGGCCCCGGCGATGACGCTCACCGACTGCGAATACCAGGTCATGCGTGATCTGGGCATCGCGATCCTGCGCGAGGTCGGCGTGGACACCGGCGGCTGCAACATCCAGTTCGCGGTGGACCCGAAAGACGGCCGGCTCATCGTGATCGAGATGAACCCCCGCGTGTCTCGGTCCAGCGCGCTGGCGTCCAAGGCCACCGGATTCCCGATCGCCAAGATCGCGGCCAAGCTGGCGATCGGCTACACCCTCGACGAGATCGTCAACGACATCACCAAGGAAACCCCGGCCTGCTTCGAGCCGACGCTGGACTACGTGGTGGTCAAGGCCCCGCGGTTCGCCTTCGAGAAGTTCCCCGGCGCCGACCCGACGCTGACCACGACGATGAAATCGGTCGGCGAGGCGATGTCGTTGGGCCGTAACTTCATCGAAGCGCTCGGCAAGGTGATGCGCTCGCTGGAGACCACCCGTGCCGGGTTCTGGACCGGACCCGACGACGACGGTGCCGCCGACGAGGTGCTGGAGCGGCTGCGCACCCCGACCGAGGGCAGGCTCTACGACATCGAGCTGGCGCTGCGGCTGGGCGCCAGCGTCGAAGACGTCGCCGCTGCCTCCGGTGTCGACCCGTGGTTCGTCGAGCAGGTCAACGGTCTGGTGGGGTTGCGCCAGGAACTGCTCGACGCCCCTGTCCTGGCCGAGGACCTGCTGCGCCGCGCCAAGCACAACGGATTGTCGGATCGTCAGATCGCCTCGCTGCGCAGCGAATTGGCCGGCGAGGCCGGGGTGCGGGCGCTGCGGCAGCGCCTCGGCATCCATCCCGTCTTCAAGACCGTCGACACCTGTGCCGCCGAGTTCGAGGCCAAGACGCCCTACCACTACTCGAGCTACGAACTCGACCCCGCCGCCGAGACCGAGGTCGCCCCGCAGACCGTCCGGCCGAAGGTGCTCATCCTGGGCTCGGGCCCGAACCGGATCGGGCAGGGCATCGAATTCGACTACAGCTGCGTGCATGCGGCGATCACGCTGAGCCAGGCCGGCTTCGAGACCGTGATGGTCAACTGCAACCCCGAAACGGTGTCCACCGACTACGACACCGCCGACCGGTTGTATTTCGAACCGCTGACCTTCGAGGACGTTCTCGAGGTCTACCACGCCGAATCGGAGTCCGGTCGTGGCGGTCCGGGGGTGGTCGGGGTGATCGTGCAACTGGGCGGCCAGACCCCGCTGGGGCTGGCGAAGCGGCTGGCCGACGCCGGGGTGCCGATCGTCGGCACCCGGCCCGAGGCCATCGACCTGGCCGAGGACCGCGGCCGGTTCGGCCAGGTGCTGCACGAGGCCGGACTGCCCGCGCCGAAGTTCGGCACCGCCACCAGCTTCGAGCAGGCCCGCGAAATCGCCGCCCGCATCGGCTATCCGGTCCTGGTGCGGCCGTCCTATGTGCTCGGCGGGCGCGGCATGGAGATCGTCTACGACGAGAAGACGCTGAAGAGCTACATCACCCGAGCCACTCAGCTCTCGCCCGAGCATCCGGTGCTGGTCGACCGTTTCCTCGAGGACGCCATCGAGATCGACGTCGACGCGCTCTGCGACGGCACCGAGGTCTACATCGGCGGCGTGATGGAGCACATCGAAGAGGCCGGCATCCACTCCGGCGACTCGGCGTGCGCGCTGCCGCCGGTGACGCTGGGCCGCAGCGATATCGAGGCGGTGCGGCGGGCCACCGAGGCCATCGCGCACGGTGTCGGGGTGGTCGGGCTGCTCAACGTGCAGTACGCGCTCAAGGACGACGTGCTCTATGTGCTGGAGGCCAACCCGCGGGCCAGCCGGACCGTGCCGTTCGTCTCCAAGGCCACCGCGATTCCGCTGGCCAAGGCATGCGCGCGAATCATGCTGGGCGCCAGCATCTCCCAGCTGCGTGCGGAAGGGGTGCTGGCTCTGAGCGGCGACGGTGCGACGCCGGCGCCCAATGCGCCGATCGCGGTGAAGGAGGCGGTGCTGCCGTTCCACCGGTTCCGCAAGGCGGACGGCTCCGGCATCGACTCGCTCCTCGGCCCGGAGATGAAGTCCACCGGCGAGGTGATGGGTATCGACCGCGATTTCGGCAGCGCCTTCGCCAAGAGTCAGACCGCCGCCTACGGCTCACTGCCCAGCACCGGCACGATCTTCGTATCGGTGGCCAACCGCGACAAACGCTCGCTGGTGTTCCCGGTCAAACGACTGGCCGACCTCGGCTTCCGGGTGCTGGCCACCGAAGGCACCGCGGAGATGCTGCGGCGCAACGGCATTCCGTGCGACGTGGTCCGCAAGCACTTCGAGGAGCCCGGCGATGGCCGGCCCGCGATGTCCGCGGTGGACGCCATCCTGGCCGGCCATGTCGACATGGTGATCAACACCCCCTACGGCAACTCGGGCCCGCGCATCGACGGCTACGAGATCCGCTCGGCCGCAGTGTCGATGAACGTCCCGTGCATCACCACCGTGCAGGGCGCCTCGGCGGCCGTGCAGGGGATCGAGGCCGGCATCCGCGGTGACATCGACGTGTTGTCGCTTCAGGAACTGCACGCCACCCTCGGCCATGACTGAGGCGGGGTTCGGCGACCGGCTGGCCGCCGCGATCGCCGAGCGCGGGCCGCTGTGCCCGGGCATCGACCCGCACCCGGAGCTGCTGCGGGCTTGGGATCTGCCCGTCAGCACCGAGGGTCTGGCCCGGTTTTGCGACATCTGCGTGCAGGCCTTCGCCGGATTCGCCATCGTCAAGCCACAGGTGGCGTTCTTCGAGGCTTACGGCTCAGCCGGTTTCGCGGTCCTGGAAAACACCATGGCCGCGCTTCGATCGAGCGGCGTCCTGGTGCTCGCCGACGCCAAACGCGGCGATATCGGATCGACGATGGCCGCCTACGCCCAGGCGTGGGCCGGTACCGGGCCGCTGGCCGCCGACGCCGTCACTGCCTCGCCGTATCTCGGATTCGGTTCGCTGCAGCCACTTTTGGATCTTGCCGCCGTCAACGGGCGCGGGGTGTTCGTGCTGGCGGCTACATCCAACCCCGAAGGTGCCTCGGTGCAGCGGGCGACCGCGGGCCGGCGCACGGTCGCGCAATCCATCGTCGACGACGCCGCGGCCGTCAACCGCGCCGCTTCTCCGCACCCGGGATCGGTGGGTGTGGTCATCGGCGCGACGCTGGACGTGGTGCCCGACCTCAGCGAGCTTGGCGGGCCGGTGCTGGTGCCGGGCGTGGGTGCCCAGGGCGGACGCCCCGAGGCGCTCGGTGGCCTCGGAGGCGCTCGGCCCGGGCAGCTCTTGCCGGCGGTGTCGCGCGAAATCCTGCGCGCCGGACCGGATGTCGCCGCGGTCCGGCGAGCAGGGGAGAAGCTACGCGAAGCGGTCGCCTACCTCGCCTGACTGCCGGATCTACAGCGGGATCCACACGCCAAACAGCCAGAAACCCCAGGCCTGATTGCCCTGATCGAATACCGGGTTGACCCAGTTGCCGCCGTAGTTGAACGGTTGGTGGTCCCAGCGGCCCTGATCGATACCGCGCCAGCCCAGATCTTGCGGCGGGGGGCCGGGCTGCCAGCCGCGGTCGTCACCGCCGCGCCATCCGCGGTCGTCACCGCCGCGCCACTGCTGCCCGCTAGGTCCGCCACCAGGCCCGCCGCGCCAATCGGCCGGCCCGGGGTCGCGGCGATCCTGACCCGGTCCCTCAGGGCCGCGCTGGCCGGGTCCCTGGCAACCCTGGAATCCGCACTGACCGCCTGGCCCAGGTTCGGCGAGCGCGGGGGCCGCTCCCACCGTTAGCCCGGCGATCGTGATCCCGACCGCAACGGCGGCGATACGGGTCGACTTTGTGATGGACATGACACGTCCCTTCAAGGGTTCGAAAAACAGCACTGCACGACCCCGACATCGACCACGTTAGATAGCTCGGCTATGCAAGATCTGTCGCGCAGCTGTGCGTGCGGTAAGTGATCGCAAAGGCTCGTCTCGACACGCCCGACACGCCGCGACCTGCCTGAAAGCTGAAATTTGCCCCCGTCCGGCCCGTGATGTGCGTCGGCGGCGGGGATGCGGCCCGGCGATTGTCCAAGACATCGCTGGTGGGGCCCGTTTTTTGGGCAACTTTTTGGAGCTTTGCTCGGCTGCGTCAGTGTGCCGGAACGTTGTCCCGACAGCTGTCCAGACAACGTGATCTTGACCCTTATCCTGCGGGTTTGCACCGGTAATCAGGGGGTGGGGTTAGATTTCGTCAGAGAGCGTGGGTACGGTCGCTGTCGCTGGCTGAAGTACCCGGCCCAGGCAAATTAATGATCGTGATGAGACGGAGGAACCCGTGGCCCTTCCCCAGTTGACCGACGAGCAGCGTGCAGCCGCGTTGGAGAAGGCTGCTGCCGCGCGTCGTGCACGAGCTGAGCTCAAGGATCGGCTCAAGCGTGGCGGCACCAACCTCAAGCAGGTGCTCAAGGACGCTGAGACCGACGAGGTTCTCGGCAAGATGAAGGTTTCCGCACTGCTGGAGGCCCTGCCCAAGGTGGGCAAGGTCAAGGCGCAGGAAATCATGACCGAGCTGGAGATCGCCCCGACGCGCCGCTTGCGTGGCCTCGGTGATCGGCAGCGCAAGGCCTTGCTGGAAAAGTTCGACTTCACCGCCGACTAGAGACGGTGAATGCCGGCGGAGGGCCGGACAGCGCGGGCGTGACGCCCGACCACCGCGGCCATGGCCGAGTGGTGGTGCTGTCCGGGCCATCCGGGGTAGGGAAGTCGACAATCGTCGGATGCCTGCGTGAGCGGGTGCCCGACCTGCATTTCAGTGTGTCGGCAACCACCCGGGCCAGGCGCCCGGGTGAGGTGGACGGCGTCGATTACCACTTCGTCACACCCGAACAGTTTCAGCAGTTGATCGACTGTGGCGACCTGCTCGAATGGGCAGAGATCCACAACGGACTGCAGCGCTCCGGCACGCTGGCCGCCCCGGTGGCCGACGCGATGGCCTCAGGGCAGCCCGTCCTGATCGAGGTCGACCTGGCCGGCGCCGAAGCCGTCAAACGGGCGATGCCCGAGGTTGTGACCGTGTTCCTGGCGCCGCCCAGCTGGGAGGCGCTCGAACAGCGCCTGACCGGCCGGGGCACCGAAACCCCCGAGGTGATGGCGCGCCGATTGGACACTGCCCGCGCTGAGCTGGCTGCTCAGGGCCGGTTCGATGTCGTCGTCGTGAACAGCCAATTGGAGTCGGCCTGTGCCGAATTGGTATCCTTGCTGGTGGGCAACGCCCCAAAGCCGGCGTGAGATGTCGACAACCCCGACTCGCTACCCGATATAGACCCGCATCTGCTACTCGAAGCAGTACATCCGCTCAGGAAGAAGTTCTACGTGACGCAAGCCAGCACGGATCACTACGATCCGGCCCCGGGTGCCGCAACCGCCTATGACACGCCTTTGGGCATCACCAACCCGCCTATCGACGAGCTGCTGGACCGGGTGTCGAGCAAGTACGCGCTGGTGATCTACGCCGCCAAGCGTGCCCGCCAGATCAACGACTATTACAACCAGCTCGGCGACGGCATCCTCGAATACGTCGGCCCGCTGGTCGAGCCTGGCCTGCAGGAGAAGCCGCTGTCGATCGCGCTCCGCGAGATCCACGGCGACCTGCTCGAGCACACCGAAGGCGAGTAGCTCACCAAGCCCGGGCTAGTTGATGAACCGCAAGCGGATCATCGTCGGCGTCGCCGGAGGCATCGCCGCATACAAGGCGTGCTCGGTGGTCCGCCAGCTCAGCGAGGCTGGGCATGACGTCCGCGTCGTGCCCACCGAGTCGGCATTGCGGTTCGTCGGCGCCGCCACATTCGAGGCGCTGTCGGGACATCCGGTCCGCACCGGTGTATTCGAGGACGTCGACGAAGTCCCGCACGTCCGGCTCGGCCAGGAAGCCGACCTCGTCGTCGTCGCTCCGGCCACCGCCGACCTGCTGGCCCGTGCCGTCGCCGGCCGCGCCGACGACCTGCTGACCGCGACACTGCTGACGGCCCGCTGCCCGGTGTTGTTCGCGCCGGCCATGCACACCGAGATGTGGTGGCACCCGGCCACCGTCGAGAACGTCGCGACCCTGCGTAACCGGGGCGTGGTCGTCCTCGAACCCGCCTCCGGGCGTCTCACCGGCGCCGACACCGGCCCGGGACGGTTGCCCGAGCCGGAGGAAATCACCACCTTCGCCGAGCTGCTGCTGGCCCGTTCCGATGCACTGCCACACGACCTGAATGGCGTCAAGCTGCTGGTGAGCGCCGGTGGCACCCGCGAGGCGATCGACCCGGTCCGCTTCATCGGCAACCGCAGCTCCGGGAAGCAGGGTTACGCGGTGGCACGGGTGGCCGCCCAGCGCGGCGCCGACGTCACCCTGATCGCCGGCAACACCGCCGGGCTCGCCGAACCCGCTGGTGTGCACGTCCTGAATATCACCTCGGCGGCGCAGCTGCAGGAGGCGGTCACCAAGCACGCACCCGACGCGCATGTGCTGGTCATGGCCGCCGCGGTAGCCGACTTCCGGCCCGCACACGTGGAAGCCAGCAAGATCAAGAAGAAACCCGATGTGGTGGAGGCGCCCGCCATCGAGCTGGTGCGCACCGACGATGTGCTGGCCGGCGCGGTGCGCCAGCGCGCCGACGGGCAGCTGCCCAATATGCGGGCCATCGTGGGCTTCGCCGCCGAGACCGGTGACACAGAAGGCGACGTGCTGTTCCACGCCCGAGCCAAGCTTGCCCGCAAGGGGTGTGATCTGCTCGTGGTCAACGCCGTCGGTGAGGGCCGCGCGTTCGAGGTGGACAGTAACGACGGGTGGTTACTGGGCGCCGACGGCACCGAGACCGCACTGGAACACGGATCGAAGACTCTGATGGCAAGTCGTATCGTGGACGCGATCGCCACGCTCCTGCGGCGCGAGGCCTGACCGGTCTGGCAATTGGAAGAAAAGTGCGCGGAAGCCTTGCGCGGACCGTACCGTGCCGGTTTGGTCTGTATGGGCGAGGATATGATTCGCAGAACTAAGTATTGGAAGGGATGACAACGTGAGCGCAGGTCGGCTGTTTACCAGTGAGTCGGTGACCGAGGGTCATCCCGACAAGATCTGTGACGCCATCAGCGATTCGATCCTGGATGCGCTGCTGGCCGGCGACCCCAAGTCACGTGTCGCGGTCGAGACGGCCGTCACCACCGGCCAGGTGCATGTCATCGGCGAGGTGACGACGTCGGCCAAGGAAGCATTCGCCGACATCAACGACATCGTCCGCAAGCGCATCCTGGACATCGGCTACGACTCCTCGGAGAAGGGCTTCGACGGCGAGACCGCGGGCGTCAACATCGGCATCGGCCGCCAGTCTCCCGATATCGCCCAGGGTGTGGACACCGCTCATGAGACTCGCGTCGAGGGCGGCGCCGATCCGCTGGACCTGCAGGGCGCCGGCGACCAGGGTCTGATGTTCGGCTATGCCATCAAGGACACCCCCGAGCTGATGCCGCTGCCGATCGCGCTGGCGCACCGGCTGGCCCGCCGCCTGACCGAGGTGCGCAAGACCGGCGTGCTGGACTACCTTCGCCCAGACGGCAAGACCCAGGTCACCGTGCAGTACGACGGCACCACCCCGGTACGGCTGGACACCGTCGTGCTCTCCACGCAGCACGCCGCAGGCATCGATCTGGAAGGCACCTTGACCCCGGACATCCGGGAGAAGGTCGTCAATACCGTGCTGGCCGACCTGAACCACGATTCGATGGACACCTCGGACTTCCGGCTGCTGGTGAATCCCACCGGCAAGTTCGTGCTGGGCGGCCCGATGGGTGACGCCGGCCTGACCGGCCGCAAGATCATTGTCGACACCTACGGCGGCTGGGCCCGCCACGGCGGTGGTGCGTTCTCCGGCAAGGATCCGTCAAAGGTGGACCGCTCGGCCGCGTACGCGATGCGCTGGGTGGCCAAGAACGTCGTCGCTGCCGGCCTGGCCGAGCGGATCGAGGTGCAGGTCGCCTACGCCATCGGCAAGGCCGCCCCAGTGGGCCTGTTCGTCGAGACCTTCGGGTCTGAGACCGTCGACCCGGCGCGCATCGAGAAGGCCATCACCGCGGTGTTCGACCTGCGGCCCGGCGCGATCGTCCGGGACCTCGACCTGCTGCGTCCCATCTACGCGCCGACGGCCGCGTACGGCCACTTCGGCCGCACCGACATCGACCTGCCGTGGGAGCGCCTGGACAAGGTCGACGACCTCAAGAACTCGGTCTAGCTCCGTACTACGCCCGTGAAGCGGTAGTCGTCCAGCGGGAACCGGCGGCTTCTAGATGACGAAACCGCCGTCGATGTTCCAGGTCACGCCGGTGACGTAGCTGGCTTCCGGTGAGGCCAGGTAGGCCACCGCACTGGCGATATCGCGGGGCTGGCCGTAACGGCCGACGGCGATGAAAGGTCGCACTTCATCGGAGAACCCGCCCACCTCGGGGTTCATATCGGTGGCCACCGGTCCGGGCTGAATCGTGTTGATGGTGATACCGCGCGGCCCGAGCTCGCGAACCAGACCGCGGGTGAGCCCGGCGACCGCTGCCTTGGTCAGCGCGTACACCGCCAACCCGTTCATCGGGACCCGGTCGGCGTTCACGCTGCCGATGGTGATGATCCGCCCGCCCGCGCCCAGGTGCGGGACCGCCCGCTGGATGGCGGTGAACACACCGCGCACGTTGACTGCGATCAGCCGGTCGAACTCCTCCAGCGGAAAGTCTTCTATTGTGCCGGCAATGGCGATCCCGGCGTTGTTGACCAGGATGTCCAGACCGCCCAGCGTCGAGACCGTGTGCTCGACTGCCGCGGTGATCGCGGCGGAGTCAGCGCTGTCGGCCTGGATCGCGGTCGTCGAGCCGCCGGCGCCGACCAGTTCGTCGACCAAGGCCTGCGCAGTCTGCACCGAGGATTGATAGGTGAACGCGACCGCGGCACCGTCGGCGACGAGGCGGCGCACAATCTCGGCGCCAATACCGCGGGAGCCGCCGGTGACCAATGCGCGCTTGCCGGCCAGGGGAGTGGTCATCGGGTTCCTCCGTTGCGTGTTGGCCGAATCGTGTGATTGCCAACTCTCACAAGCAGCGCAGGACGAGAATCATTCCGACGGTGTCAGGGTCTTCGAGGGAACGGCCAGCCGGGTCGGCGTTGTGCGCCCGCGCAGAACGACCTCGTCATCGATCGTCCAGAAGCGTTGCTCGGCGGCGTTGGAGGCTTCCACGGCGCATGCGGAGGCGAGCACGCCGGCACCGGTCTTCTTGGCCATTTCGCACAGGCGCGATGCTTCGTGGACGGGATCCCCGATGACGGTGTACTCGAATCGGTGATGCGACCCGATATTGCCGGCCACCACGATGCCGGCAGCCACCCCGATGCCGACGGCGATCTCGGGGACATCGCGGCGCAGGCGGCCAGCGATGGCCCGGGCGGCGGCAAGCGCGTTCGTTTCAGGCTGGTCCTGTGCTACCGGCGCACCGAAGACCGCCAGTGCGCCATCGCCTTCGAACTTGTTGACGAGACCACCGCAGCGCTCGACTTCGTCGACCACGACCGCGAAGAACCGGTTGAGCAGTTCGACGACTTCCGCCGGCGGGCGGCTGCCCACCACCGCTGTCGATCCGACGATGTCGACGAACAGCACCGCGGCGCGGCATTCCTCGCCGCCGAGGTTGATGTTGCGCTGTTCAGCCGCCAGGGCCACGTCGCGTCCGACGTGCCGTCCGAACAGATCCCGGACGCGGTCGCGCTCGCGGAGGCCCTCGACCATCGTGTTGAAGCCGCGCTGCAGTTCGCCGAGTTCGGTGCCGTCGAAGACCACCACACGGGCGTCGAGGTCACCGTCTTCGACGCGCTGCATCGCGGCCCGCACGACCTGAACGGGCGTGGCGATCAGCCAGGAGGCGATCACGATCAGAATGAAGCCGAAAATCGCTGCGGCAGCGGCTAATAGCAGTACGGCGACGGCGAGTTGGGTCACTGTCATATTGCGCAGCGTCAGGGTGAAGGCTGCCACCAGGGCGATCCCTACGACGGGCACGCAGGATCCCAACACCCAGGCCATGATCGTCCGGCCCAACACTCCCGGGCCGCCGCGATGGTCGGGAATGGCGGACTCGAGTGCTTGGGCCGCCACCGGCCGCAACGCGAACTCGGTGAAGAAGTAGCAGCTCGCCGACACCACGATGCCGCTGAACGTGATGCCGAACAACATCTTGGGGATGTAGGCCGTATCGACCAATCCGTAGAGGGTGGTCAGCAGTGCCGCGCCAACACCCCAGAGCACCAGCGGAATAACGGTCAGCTGCCACGGGGCGCGGAATGTGTTGTGGCGATCGCGCGACGTGGGAGGGCGCTGCTCGATCGACCAGCGCAGCGCGTCCAGCAGGCGACGGGTCGCCCAGATCCAGCCGATGATCACCGCGACGACGACGTAGGTCGGGGCGATGACGGATGTGATCGCGTGCGCGCGGCCGGCAAAAATATTGGGTACCGGGATCGCGACCGTGATGACGGACATCGCGACGGCGACGCCGATCAGATTGGCGACCACCACGAACACCGTGAGAATGATCTGGATCCGGATGCGCCGGCGACGTTGACTCTCCGAGACCCGTCCCAGTAGCCAGGATCCATATTCTGGCGTGGCCTGCCGCTGGGCGCTCTGCTGAGTGAGCCATTCCAAGACTCGGCGGGTCAGCTGTACGGGCTTCACTCGATCATTCACGGGTCAGCCCGGCTGTCGGCAAGGTGGCGCAACAGCCGGGCTGACCCGGTGAGTTGAGATCCGTTAGCTTCTCAGCCGACGAACTGGTCGAACGCCCACTGGTACTGCGGCGGGATGACCTGAACGCCGCACTGCTTCTGCAGCGTGCCCAGCGGGGCCAGGAGCGCGGTGAACTCCTGGTACTCCTGCGGGTTGGACTGCGCGTAGGCCTGCAGCGTGGCTGAGGCCTGCGCACGCGGCTGCAGTGCGGCGGTCATCAGCATCCTCTGACCGTCGGGATGGGTGCTCAGGTAGCTCTGGATCTGTCCCTGGGACTGCGCGACCTGGGCATCGACGGCAGGCTTGCTGCAGTCGGGTGCGGCCGCTGCCATCGGGGCGGCGATCACTGCCGATGCCAGGCCGGTGGCGATGGCGCCGAGACAGATGCCAAGTGCGCGCCGGGTTTCGTTCATGGGGTAAATCCTCCCGATTGTGGCGATTGTTGCCATTGTGGCCTGTCCGGACGGTCCCGACAAGATTGCTGCTAGCCGGGCCGCTCAGACGTGCAACGCTGCGCGCAGAGCGGCTAATCCGCGTTCGGTCGCCTCGGTGGCGGCCGGAACAACCCCGGCGTAACCGAGGTAGCCATGCACCAGTGTGTCGGCCAAATGCAGCTCGACTGTTACACCCGCGGCGGCGAGCAGCTCCGCATAGCGGGCGCCGTCGTCGCGCAAGGGGTCGTAGCCGGCCACCGCGATGTAGGCGGGTGGCAGTCCCGCCAAGTCGGCGGCCCGGCCGGGTGCGATGCCCGGCGGCGGGGCGGCCAGGTCGATATCCCCGGCATACCAGCGGCTGAAGGCGTTGATCGAGGCTGTGTTGAGCACCGGAGCGTCAGCGTTCTCGATGACCGACGGCAGCGAGCTGTCCCACATCGTCGACGGGTACCAGAGCAGCTGGAATGCGATCGGCGGGCCGTCGTTGTCCCGGGCCAGCTGGGCCACCACCGCCGACAGCGTGCCGCCGGCCGAGTCACCGGCGACCGCCAGCCGCGACGCATCCGCGCCGAAGCGGTCGGCGTTGGCGGCCACCCACCGCGTCGCTGCCCAGGCGTCGTCGACGGCAGCGGGATAGGGGTGCTCGGGAGCCAGCCGATAGTCGACCGAGACCACCAGACTGCCCGCGCCGACGGCGTGATCACGGGCCGTCCCGTCGTGGGTGTCCAGGTCGCCGACGGCGAAGCCGCCGCCGTGGAAATACATGGTGACGGGGGGATCGGTGTCGGCATCGGTGGGCCAGTAGACCCTGACTGGGATCGGCCCCGCAGGCCCGTCGATGGTGTGGTTTTCCACCCGCAGATCGGGATGCGCCGGGCGGCGAGGCAGGTCCCGGAACCGTCGGCGGGCCTCGTCGATGCCGCCGTCAATGGTCAATTGGAACGGGACGGCGTCCAGTACCTTCTGCAGGATGGGATCCACGGGCGGCCGCTCCAGGCTGGGCATCAGCCCACCGTACTTACGCACCCTGACAACGTGGTGGGCTGCCGGGGCCGCGGCGGCGATCGGCTACGGCGCCTTCCTGGTGATCGCCGCCGTGTCCCTGCCCGAGAACGCCGACCTCACCGGCCGTTTCCCGGGCCAGCCCGTCGTCAAGGCGCTGATGGCCGTTCTGCTGGCGGTGGCCGCGTGGTGGCACCCGATCATCCGGGAGCGACTCTGGCTGGTCGCGGCTCTGCTCTTCTCGGCCGGTGGCGACTTCTTTCTGGCTATCCCGGGGTGGCAGCCGGGGTTCGTGCTGGGGCTCGGCTCGTTCCTGGTAGCCCATCTCTGCTACCTGGGGGCGCTGCTGCCGCTGCGGGGCCGCAGCCGGCCCAGGCTGGTCGCCTCGGCCGTCGTGGTCGTCGCATGCGTGAGTTTGCTGGTCTGGTTCTGGCCCCGGCTGGTGACCGACGGGCTGACGATCCCGGTCATGGTCTACATGGCGGTGCTCGCCGCGATGGTGTGTGCCGCGTTGCTGGCCCGGCTGCCCACCCCGTGGACGGCCCTGGGCGCGGTCTGCTTCGCGGTCTCCGACGGGATGATCGGCATCGGCCGCTTCGTTCTGGATTCGCACGCGCTGGATGTGCCGATCTGGTGGGTGTACGCCACCTCGCAGATCTTGATCACCGCCGGATTCTTCTTCGGCCGGGCCACCGACTGAGTGTCGGCGACGTCGATAGTCTTCGACGATGCCGATCCGGCGCGCCGCCGAACACGAACCCATCGCCCGGGTGCTGCCGATGCTGTCGGTGCCACACCTGGACCGCGAGTTCGACTATCTGGTGTCCGCTGAACAATCCGACGACGCCCAGCCCGGGGTGCGGGTCCGGGTTCGATTCCACGGTCGGCTGGCCGACGCATTCGTACTCGAAAGACGTTCGGACACCGACCATGTGGGCCAGCTGGGCTGGCTGGACCGGGTCATCTCGGCTGAGCCGGTGCTCACCCCGGAGGTTCGCCGTCTCGTCGACGCGGTGGCTGCCCGCTACGCCGGCACCCGCCCTGACGTGCTCCGGCTGGCCATCCCGCCACGGCATGCCAGGGCGGAGAAGGCCCAGGCCGACCCGCCGCTGTTGCCCGTCGTCGAACCGGTCGACCCGGCGGGCTGGGCCCGCTACGGCGGCGGCGAGGGCTTCCTGACCGCATTGCGTGACGGGCGGGCCGCCCGTGCGGTGTGGCAGGCGCTGCCGGGCGAACACTGGTGCGACCGGATCGCCGAAGCAGCCGCGGCCGCGGTCGGCGGCGGCTACGGGGTGCTGGCCGTGGTTCCCGACCAGCGCGACATCGACGCGCTGTGGGCGGCCGCCACCGCTCGCATCGACCCGGCCGCCGTCGTCGCCCTGTCCGCCGGCCTCGGTCCGTCGGCGCGCTACCGGCGCTGGTTGTCGGCCCTGCGCGGGCACGCACGGCTGGTCATCGGGACCCGTAGTGCGGTATTCGCCCCCGTCGACCGGCTGGGCCTGGTCATCGTCTGGGACGACGGCGACGACACCCTCGCCGAGCCGCGCGCGCCCTATCCGCACGCCCGCGAAGTGGCCATGTTGCGGGCCCATCAGCTGCGTTGTGCGGCGGTGATCGGCGGCTACGCCCGCACCGCTGAGTCGCAAGCGCTGGTGCAGAGCGGCTGGGCGCACGACCTGGTGGCCGCCCGGACGTTGGTGCGGGCGGCCGCTCCGAGGGTGGTTGCACTCGACGATTCCGGCTACGCCGAGGAACGCGACGCCGCCGCCCGGTCCGCGCGGCTGCCGTCGCTGGCGCTGCGCGCGGCCCGCGGCGCGCTAGAGCAGCAGGCGCCGGTGCTGATCCAGGTGCCGCGGCGCGGTTACGTGCCGTCGGTCGCGTGTGCCCGGTGCCGCACGATCGCCCGGTGCCGGCACTGCATGGGCCCACTGTCATTGACGGAGCGCGATGCCGCAGGCGCGGTGTGCCGGTGGTGCGGCCGCATCGACAGCGCGGTGCGCTGCAGGCGCTGTGGCTCCGACGCGATCCGGGCGGTGGTGGTGGGGGCGCGCCGCACCGCTGAGGAGATGGGCCGGGCGTTCCCGGGCACGACGGTCATCACCTCGGCCGGCGACACGGTGCACACCGAGATCCAGGCGGCTCCTGTCCTCGTCGTCGCCACGCCGGGCGCCGAGCCGCGGGTGCCGGGCGGCTACGGCGCCGCGCTACTGCTGGACAGCTGGGCGCTTTTGGGCCGCCAAGACCTGCGGGCCGCCGAGGACACCCTGCGGCGCTGGATGGCCGCCGCCGCGCTGGTGCGGCCACGCGGGGACGGCGGCGTGGTGGCGGTGGTCGCCGAGTCGGCTATCCCGACCGTGCAGGCGCTGATCAAGTGGGATCCGGTCGGGCACGCGGAGACCGAACTGGATGCCCGCGCCGAGGTCGGTCTGCCGCCCAGCGTGCACATGGCCGCCGTCGACGGCAGCTCCGGTGCGGTCGACGCGCTCCTGGGCCACGCCGAGCTGCCCGAGGACGCCGACCAGCTCGGCCCCGTCGACCTGCCGCCAGGAGTTCGCCGGCCGCCCGCGACGCGCCCCGGCGAGCCGGTGATCCGGATGCTGGTGCGGGTCCGCAAGGACGAAGGACTGGCATTGGCGGCGTCGCTGCGCCATGCCATCTCGATCGCCAGCGCCCGGCACGATCACGAGGCAGTGCGGGTGCAGATCGATCCGTTGCACATAGGGTGAATCAGACAAACAAGGTTCGGGCGGCGCGCAGACCGCTTGCCGCGACGAGCGCAGGAAGTCCTGTGGCGGAACGTATTTCGGCTGAGAAGAGGTTGGACACCGCGGTCGGCCAGGTGTGGGCGCCGTGCCTGACCAACCCGTGCAGAACCTGGCCTACACCGAGGACAAGCGGGACTTCGCCCGGCTTTAGCACAACAATGCCGCGGCGACTGTGAACCGGTTGACCGCCGCGATTTCGACGATGTTTGTCGTGTCAACAGCCGGGGTGTTGCAGCGCGAGTTCTGCCAGATGCGAAAGTAGAGGCATGCGAATCGTTTTCGCGGGCACACCCGAACCGGCTTTGCCGTCGCTGCAGCGGCTGATCGACTCCGCGCGCCACGAGGTGGTCGCGGTGCTCACCCGCCCCGACGCGGCCGCCGGACGCCGCGGCACACCCGTCCCGTCGCCGGTGGCACGGCTGGCCACCGAGGCGGGCATCCCGGTGCTGCGCCCGGCGCGGCCGAACTCGCCGGAGTTCATCGCCGAGCTGGCCGACTTGGCGCCGGAGTGCTGCGCGGTGGTGGCGTACGGCGCGCTGCTTTCCGAGGCGCTGCTGGCGGTTCCGGTACACGGCTGGATCAACTTGCACTTCTCCCTGTTGCCGGCGTGGCGAGGAGCGGCGCCGGTACAGGCGGCTATCGCCGCGGGCGACAGCGTCACGGGTGCAACGACTTTCCTGATCGAGCCGAGCCTGGACTCGGGTCCGGTCTACGGCGTGGTCACCGAAACGGTGCGGCCCGCCGACACTGCCGGTGATCTGCTGGACCGGCTGTCGGTCTCGGGAGCCGGCTTGCTGGAGGCGACGCTGGACGGTATCGGCGACGGCGCGCTGACCCCTGTGCCGCAACCCGCCGACGGAATCAGTCTGGCCCCGAAGATCACCGTCGAGCAGGCGCGGGTCTCGTGGGACCTACCCGCCCACGTCGTCGAGCGCCAGATCCGTGCGGTCACCCCCAACCCAGGCGCCTGGACCATGATCGGCGACCTGCGGGTCAAGCTCGGCCCGGTCGGCGTCGACGAGGCGGCGCCGCCGCTGGCGCCCGGGGCGATCGCGGTCGATCGAGCCGGCGTGCGGGTCGGCACCGGGTCGCAGCCTGTGGTGCTGGGCCAGGTGCAGCCACCGGGCAAGAAGCTGATGAACGCCGCGGACTGGGCTCGCGGCGCTCGACTCGACGAGGCGGTGCAGGCGTCATGAGCGAAGCTGGCAAGGGAAAGCCGCAGGGCGGCAAGCATTTCCATCAGTCGGGTCAGAAACGCGACCGAACCGGGGCGCCACCCGGCCGTGACCGCGCCCAGCAGCGCCCGCCGCGCCGGCCGCGGCGCACCCCGCTGGATCCGGCCCGGCAGGCCGCGTTCGACGTGCTGCGCGCAGTGTCCGAACGCGACGCCTACGCGAACCTGGTACTGCCGCCGATGCTGACCGAGCGCGGAATCCACGGCCGCGACGCGGCGTTCGCTACCGAACTGGCGTACGGCAGCTGCCGCACGCTGGGTCTGCTCGACGCCGTTATCGCCGCCGCAGCCGGACGTCCGATCGATCAGATCGACCCCGTGCTGCTGGATCTGCTGCGCCTCGGCAGTTATCAGCTGCTGCGCACCAACGTCGCGGAGCATGCCGCGGTGTCCACCACCGTCGAGCAGGCCGGCATCGAATTCGACAGCGTCAGAGCGGGTTTCGTCAACGGCGTGCTTCGCACCATCTCGGGCCGGGACGAAGCGTCCTGGGTCGCCGAGCTGGCCCCGCCTGCCGCCACCGACCCGGTGGGTCATCTGGCGTTCGTGCACGCCCACCCTCGCTGGATCGCCCAGGCGTTCGCCGACGCCCTCGGCGCCGGCGCCGGCGAATTGGACGCCGCCCTGGCCGCCGATAATGGCCGCCCGGCAGTGCACCTCGCGGCGCGCCCGGGTGTGCTGACCGCGCAGGAGCTGGCCGCCGCCGTCGACGGCACGGTCGGCAGGTACTCGCCGTATGCCGTCTACCTGGGCGGCGGTGACCCCGGCAAGCTGGCGGCCGTGCGCGACGACAAGGCGCTGGTACAGGACGAAGGCAGCCAGCTGGTGGCCCAGGCGCTGACGCTGGCCCCGCTGGCCGGCGAGGACGGGGGGCGCTGGCTGGACCTGTGCTCGGGGCCGGGCGGCAAGACCGCGCTGATCGCCGCGATCGCCGCGCAGGACGGCGGCAGCGTGACGGCGATCGAACCGGCGGCGCGACGGGCCGACCTGGTCGAACAGAACACCCGCGGACTGCCGGTCGAGGTCTTGCGGGTCGACGGTCGCGAGTCAGCCCTGGAGCCGGGCACTTTCGACCGGGTGCTGGTGGACGCGCCATGCACCGGGCTCGGGGCGCTGCGGCGCCGTCCGGAGGCCCGCTGGCGGCGCACCCCGGCCGACGTCCCGGTGCTCGCCAAGCTGCAGCGCGAGCTGCTGGCCGCCGCGATCGCCCTGACCCGTCCCGGCGGGGTGATCCTGTACGCGACCTGTTCACCGCACCTGGCCGAGACCGTCGGCGTCGTGTCCGACGCGTTGCGACGGCACCCCGTCATCGCGCTGGACACCCGGCCGCTGTTCGCCCCGGCAGAGGATCTGGGCGACGGTCCGCATGTTCAGCTCTGGCCGCATCGGCACGGTACCGACGCCATGTTCGCCGCTGCCCTGCAGAAGGACCTCTAGGGTTACTGTCATGGCGACACCGTCCCGTCCGATGATCGCGCCGTCGATCCTGTCCGCCGACTTCGCCCACCTTGCCGACGAGGCCGCCGCTGTCGAGGGCGCCGACTGGCTGCACGTGGACGTGATGGACGGCCATTTCGTGCCCAACCTCACCCTCGGCCTGCCGGTGGTGGAGAGCCTTTTGGCGGCCACCGACATCCCGATGGACTGCCACCTGATGATCGACAACCCGGACCGCTGGGCGCCCGGGTACGCCGAGGCAGGGGCTCACAACGTCACATTCCACGCGGAGGCGACCGACAACCCGGTCGGGGTGGCTCGCGACATCCGTGCCGCCGGCGCCAAGGCGGGCCTGTCGGTCAAGCCGGGCACCCCGCTTGAGCCCTACCTGGAAATCCTGCGCGACTTCGACACTCTGCTGGTGATGTCGGTCGAACCAGGCTTCGGCGGCCAGAGCTTCATCCCCGAGGTGCTGTCGAAGGTGGTGACGGCCCGCAGGCTGGTCGACTCCGGTGAGCTCACGATCCTGGTCGAGATCGACGGCGGTATCAACGCCGAGACCATCGAGCTGGCCGCCGAGGCGGGAGTGGACTGCTTCGTGGCGGGTTCGGCCGTCTACGGCGCCCACGACCCCGCGATCGCGGTCGAGGCACTGCGCCGCCAGGCGGCCACCGCCTCGCAGCATCTGCGGATATGACGGCCACGCCGGCGGCCTTCGACGCCGCGATGCGGCTGGCGATCGCCGAGGCGCAGCAGGTCAAGGGTTCGACCTATCCCAATCCCCCTGTGGGAGCGGTCATTCTGAGCTCGGACGGCGATGTGGTCGGCGTCGGCGGCACCCAGCCGGCAGGCGGCCCACATGCCGAGGTGATGGCGTTGCATGAGGCGGGGGAGCGCGCCGCGGGCGGCACCGCTGTCGTCACGCTCGAGCCGTGTAACCATCAGGGCCGCACCCCACCTTGTGTCGACGCGCTGATCCAGGCCCGGGTGGCCGCAGTGGTGTATGCCGTCACCGATCCCAATCCGGTGGCATCGGGCGGCGCAGATCGTCTGCGCGACAATGGCATTGAAGTAACTCCAGGGGTATGCGCCGATGAGGTGGCCGGCGGTCCGCTGCGGGAATGGCTGCACAAACAGCGCACCGGCCGGCCGCATGTCACCTGGAAGTACGCCACCAGTGTCGACGGGCGCAGTGCCGCCGCCGACGGTTCCTCGCAGTGGATCACCAGTGACGCGGCGCGTGCCGATCTGCATGTGCGACGCGCGGCGTGCGATGCGATCGTGGTCGGTACGGGCACGGTGTTCATCGACGACCCGACGCTGACGGCCCGGCTGCCCGGTGGCGGGCTGGCCGAGCGGCAGCCGCTGCGGGTGGTGGTCGGTAAGCGGGAGATCTCCCAGGAAGCCAATGTGCTCAACGATGATTCGCGCACGATGGTGATCCGTACCCACGACCCGAATGAGGTCATCCAGGCGCTGTCGGACCGGACCGATGTGCTCGTCGAGGGCGGCCCGACACTGGCCGGCGCCTTCCTGCGGGCCGGGGTGATCGACCGGATCCTGGCCTACGTGGGCCCGATCCTGCTGGGCGGCCCCGTCACCGCCGTCGACGATGTCGGTGTGCCGAGCATCGCCCGGGCGCTGCGATGGCAGTACGACGGTGTCGACCGGATCGGGCCCGATCTGCTGCTGAGCCTGATTCCGGGCTAGCCGTCGCTACCCGGCGAACGCCTCCACCATTTTTTCGCAGAATGCCGGCAGATCGTCAGGCTTGCGGCTGGACACCACCGTGTTCGGCCCTGCAGTGCACACCACGGCCTCCTGGTCGACCCACTCTGCGCCGGCGTTGCGCAGATCGGTTTGCAGGCTGGGCCACGACGTGATCCTTCGGCCTCGCACCACGTCGGCCTCGATCAACGTCCACGGCCCGTGGCAGATGACAGCCACCGGCTTACCGGCGTCGAAGAAGCTCTTGGCCAAGCCAACCGCGGCTGGTTTGGTGCGCAGGAAGTCCGGGTTGGCCACGCCGCCCGGTAGCACCAATCCGTCGTAGTCCGTGGCCGACACCGCATCGGCGGATTTGTCGGCTTCGAAGGTGTCGGCAGGGGTCAGGTGGTTGAACGCCTGCACTTTGCCGACTTCCGTCGACACCAACTCCGGAGTGCCACCGGCGTGTTCGACGGCCTCCCACGGCTTGGTCAGTTCGACCTGCTCGGCGCCCTCGGGGGCGACCAGGAACGCGATTCGCTTGCCAGAAAGTTCGTTGCTCATGTGCACTCGGGTACCCGTCGACTGGTCGGTCGATACCCCGGACATGGCGGAAGATGACGGGATGAGCGAACACGACGTGCTCGGCCTGTTCCCGCCCGGCTCCGTCGTCGACGGCGGTGCCCTGAGCGTCGGCGGTTGCCGGCTGGACGCGCTCGCGGCGGAGTTCGGTACTCCGGTCATGGTGGTCGCCGAGGACGCGGTGCGGCAACGGGCCAGGGACTACCTCGCTGCGTTCCGCAGCCGCTGGCCCAGAACCGATGTCGCGTTCGCGTCGAAAGCGTTCCCGTGCACGGCGATTCAACGCCTTGCCGGCGAGGAGGGGTTGCTGCTCGACGTCGCCGGCGGGGGAGAGATCGTGACCGCGCTGGCCGCCGGTGCCGACCCGGCCCGGATGTTGTTGCACGGCAATGCCAAGACCGACGAGGAACTCGAACTGGCGGTCGGCACGGGCGTGGGATTGATCGTGGTCGACAACTTCGACGACATAGACCGGCTGGAGCGGATCGTCGCTCCGGGCACCAGGCAGGCCTGTTTGGTGCGGGTGGTGCCGGGCATCGAAGCAGACACCCACGCGGCCGTCGCCACCGGGCACGCCGGCTCGAAGTTCGGCCTGCTGCCCGAGGACGCGCGCGTGGCGATCGACCGAATCCGCCGCAGCCGGGTGCTGCGCTGCGACGGCGTGCACACCCACGTCGGCTCCCAGCTGCTCGATGCCGAGCAGCTGGCCGCCGCCGTGGCCCCCGTCGCCGAGCTCGGCGATTTCGATGTCTACGACTTCGGCGGCGGTCTCGGCGTCCGCTATACATACGCCGACCAGCCGCCGTCGGTGGATGTCTACGCCGACACCATGATCGGCAAGGCCCGCGGACTGGTTCCCGCCGATGCCCGCATCATCGTCGAGCCGGGCCGTTCGATGACGGCCGCTGCGGCGTGCACCGTCTATCGGGTGACCACCGTCAAACGCGGCACGCGCACGCACGTCGCGGTCGACGGCGGGATGGGCGACAACCTCGAGGTGTCGCTATACGGGCAGCGATTCGAGGCCAGCCTCGTCAACCGGGTCGGCGGTGGTGACACCGTCACCGTGGTGGGTCGGCACTGCGAGTCGGGTGATCAGCTGATTGACGCTGTGCCCCTTGATGATCCGACTATCGGCGATCTGCTGGCCGTGCCGGTCACCGGGGCGTACTGCTACACGATGTCTAACCAGTACAACGGTGCGCGCCGGATTCCAGTGGTGTTCGCCAAGGACGGTGACGCCCGACTGGTGGTGCGCCGGGACACGTGGGCCGATCTGCTGGCCCGCGATGTGGACTTACTGCGTGGCGGTTAGCGAGGCCTGCGCTTCAGTCTCGTCGGCGTGCGCCTGCTTGCCGCCGATGAACAGCGCCAGTGCGGCACCGACCAGGCACACGATCACCGTGATGAAGAAGATCGAGCCGTACTGCATGGCGAACGCGGTGCGGTAGCGTTCGGCCTCGCCCGCGATCTTGGCGGCCAGCGTGTTGCCGCCGGGGCTGGGCAGGGTGGCCAGGATCTGGTTGAAGCGGTACAGGCCCCAGGCGCTCAGTGCGGCGACACCGATCAGCATGCCCGTCATCCGGGCCACCACGACCAGCGACGACGCGATGCCGTGCTGCGCCGACGGCACCACGCGCAGCGCGGCCGAGGTGAGCGGACCGATCACCAGACCCAAGCCGAGCCCGGCCAGTGCGAGGTCCGTGTCGATTACGGGCAGCGAGACGAATCCCAGATCGTGGTGCGCGGTCAGCACATTGGTGCCCCAGTGCGACACCAGCAAGTAGGCCCCTGCCGAGATCAGCATGCCGACCACCGCGACGATCCGGTCGCCGATCCTGGTGGCGACCCAGCCGCCGATCAGAGCACCGATGGGCAGCGCGATCAGGAAGTGCAAGAGCAGGAATGCGGCCTGGGTCTGGTCCTTGCCGAGCACGCCTTGCCCGAACAATTCGACGTTGACCAACGTGACCATCAGCGCCGCGCCGGCGCATAGCGAGGTGCCCAGCGCGGCCAGGAACGGGATGAACCGAACGCCGGCAGGTTCGATCAGCCGGGTGCGGGCGAAGCGTTCCCACACCGCGAACGCAATCGCCGCGGCGATCGCACCACCGACCAGGATCAGGCCGTGCGGCGGCAGCAGCTGCTTGCCGTCGGGCGACGGGTTGTACAGACCGATCACGGCCAGACCCAGTGCGATGGCGAGCAGGATGCCGCCGACCAGATCGACTTTCTCGGGATTCGCGGACCGGTCGTGGGAGGGCAGGCTGAAGTGGATCATGATCATCGCGATCACGGTGAGCGGCACGTTGATCCAGAAGACGTCCTGCCACTTCGACAGCAGGAGCACGACGCCGATGCCGTACAGCGGGCCGAGCACGCTGCCCAGCTCCTGCGCTGCGCCGATACCGCCGAGCACTGCGGCCCGGCTGCGGGCCGCCCACAGGTCGGCGGCCAGCGCCAGCGTGACGGGCAGCAGGGCGCCGCTGGCGATGCCCTGGATGAGCCGTCCCACGATGAGCATGGTCACGTCGGTGGACAGCGCCGTCACCACCGAGCCCACCGCGAAGGTCACCAGGGACAGCTGCAACACGAGTTTGCGGCCGAACCGGTCGGACAGCCTGCCCAGCAGCGGCATGGCCGCGATGTAGCCCAGCAGATACCAGGTGATGATCGGCGTAACCTGCTGCAGCTTGTTCACCGGGATGCCGACGGTCGACATGATGTCGGTCATGATCGTGACGACGACATAGGTGTCGAGCGCGCCGAGCAGGACCGCCAGGCTGCCGGCGCTGATCGCGATCCGGCGGCTGCGGCCCGTCCGCTGTGACCGGTGGGCGGCGGTGTCGAGAGACTCAGCCATCAGCGGCCCGTCAGACAGCGGGCTTGGTGACGGTGACGGGCTTATCCCAGTCCGAGAGCGTGATCTGGATGCTGCTGCCATTGCCGGTATCGGCCTTGGCCTGGACCAGCTGGTGGGGGTCGGCTTTCTGGACCCAGACCGTGGCCGGCAGCGGGCTGGTCGCCTTGAGCGGGATCAGCTTGTTCATGGCGTCGGCGGTGACGTTGCCGGTGATCCGGATCGTGTCCACTCCGTTGATGGTCTCGCTGGCGTCCGACTTGGCGCCGGTGATGCTGGCCAGCCAGTTGGCCAACCCGGTGTCGGGGTTGAGGACCACCGAGGGGTCGTAGATGTCTTTGGCCGGGCCCATGTCGAGCCAATTGTTGGGGGTCAGCGCGGCGTAGAGGGTGCCGTCGAGGACCACCAGCTGGATGTCGACATCTGAGCCGCCCATCGAGATCGTGGAGTTCCCCGACACCGCGACGGCAGGCACGTTGGTCAGGTCGCCGGTGAGCTTCTTGACGGGCAGGCCCTCGATCTTTCCGTTGACGGCGATGTCGAGGTGGGCGCTCTTGAGACCCTTGGTGACCTGGATGGACTGCTGCAGCAACCCGGCTGCGTCAGGAAGCGGCTCGGAGGGCTTCGACGACGAGGAGCAGCCGGCGACGAACAGGGCTGCGGTGGCGAAGAGAGCGACAAGGACGGCAAACATTCGGCGGCACGTCGGCATAGGTGCATCGTAGAGGGTCGTGCCGACGTGGATTGCGCTGCCAGGCCGGACGGAGTCTGGCTTATGCGCTGTGACCTGCAATTTTAGTAGGGCTAAGCGAGTGTCGCCGGGGCCGGGCTAGATTGGGCGCGTGTTCACCGGAATCGTCGAAGAATTGGGCGAGGTGGTCGGCAAGGACGAGCTGGCCGACGCCGCGCGTTTCGTCATTCGCGGGCCCGTCGTCACCGCTGACGCCCGCCACGGCGACTCGATCGCTGTCAACGGTGTGTGCCTGACGGTGGTGGAGGTGCTGCCCGACGGGCAGTTCAGCGCCGACGTCATGGCTGAGACCCTCAATCGCTCCAGCCTGGCTGCCGTCCACGTCGGCAGTGCCGTCAATCTGGAGCGTGCCGCTGCGGTCAACAGCAGGCTCGGCGGTCATATCGTTCAGGGGCATGTCGACGGCACCGGGCGGGTGGTGTCCCGTGCGCCGTCCGAGCACTGGGAGGTCGTGCGCATCGCGCTGCCGGCCGAGCTGTCGCGGTACGTCGTCGAGAAGGGCTCGATCACCGTCGACGGCATCTCCTTGACGGTCTCCGGGCTTGGTGACGACTGGTTCGAGGTGTCGCTGATCCCGACGACGCTGGCACTCACGACGCTGGGCCGCGCACCCGTCGATACACCGGTCAACCTCGAAGTCGATGTGATCGCGAAATACGTCGAGCGACTGCTCGCCGATCGCGCCCTCTGAGCAGCGGTAACCCATTGAGGATCTGATCCGTCTCAGCTAATCGCTCGATCCGGTATCGGCTTTGCTGAAGGCTGCCGTTCGGCGGGCTTCGATCTGCATCTCAATGGCGCTAGGAAGCACCGGCGTGCCATGTGCCCTGGCTGCGCGGCTGTGGACGCTCTTGGTGGGCGCCGATGCTGGCTAGATATTGACAGCAGAGTCATTTAGCTATAGATGGCAACGCGACGAAAGCCCCAGTGCATCGTTCGTGAGGGCTTCGTCACGGCAGACGCGACCGGCGGCCTCGCTGCCGACACGCCGTACTTTTCCGCGAATTCAGCCGCGACCATTTCGGTTGCCGGTCTGAACAACAGCAACTCCGTCACACTCAACGCCACCGACGGTGACCATGCCATTGGTCAACGGCATGGTCACCAGCACGCCGGCCGGCACTCGCTCACAAAGGCGGGTTTCTGATCCATGCGTGAGTTTGCTACCCGGATGCACGCCGCCCGCCGCCCGACGTGATCTGACGGGAAACGAACTGACCAGCAAAGAGTGAATCCGCTGCTCAAGCGACTGCACCGACTTCCACACCGAAAATAACCTTGGCGAAAAGAACTGGCCGATGTTAGGTTGCGGCGCAGTATGTAGCGTGCGTCTCCATCAAGGAATGCGTGTGAGCCACGACACAGTTCTCACCGTCGCGCTCCCAGGGAGCGCGCCGCTATGAGGAATGTGCCGGCCTAGTCACGACAACGCACGCAAAGGAGCCGCCATGGCCGCCCCTAGTCCCCGGAATCCGCGTCGGGCTAAGGGTCGCCATCGCAAGCCCACGATGTTCGAGACCTTTGACGGCGCGCAATGGCTGCGAGTCGGTGCGGTCGGCGTCGGGCTGGCCGCGGCGGTCGGCTTCGGACAGGGGACCGCCTGGGCCGGCACGGATGGCTCGTCGAATTCCGGAACCGCCAGCGATTCGGCGGGGCCCGCGCGGTCGAACCACCAGCAGAAGCAATCGACGACACCTCGGGCCAGTCAGGGCAGGGCCGCGTCGAAACGACAGTCCGTGCAGCCGGCGCTAGCGGCCAGCAAACCTCCTATTCCCGCTGCAAACTCCGTGGCGGTGCCTATGCCGACGGTGGCGTCCGTCGCCGCCGCGGTCACGCCGCGGTCGGCGGAGCTGGCGCGCCAAGCGGTCCATGTCAGGATCGAAGCGAGCGATCTGCTGAACGCGGGACGCGGTGCGCTCGAGAACGCCGCCGGCGCGATGAAGAGCTTTCCGGAGTGGGGGACCGCCGCCATCCGTGGCGCCGGGGCTCGTATTGAAGACGAGATTAGCCGTGCTGCAGGTGATCTCACCAATATGTTCTCTGCCAGCGGTCCCACGGCCAAGCCTGCCGCCGCCGTGGCGGCCGCGACCGCTTCGGCTGCCCCGCTGGGATCACCCGCGCAGTTCGTCGCCACGCTCCAGGCGATTTTGAACCAGCTGGTGGGCTGGCCCGAGCCGCCCACCACCGTGTTCACCACCCCGGCCAACTACACCCTGGATCAGGCTCTCGATGCCTTCGACTCAACGATCGACTTTTACGTAGCAAACCCCACGCCAGCCACCCGCTGGATCTCCGACACGATGAAGATCATCAATCTGTTCGTCGTTTCGGCGCTGCCCGGCTACACGTTCTCCGACGGCCTCAACGTCTTGGGCTCGCTGCTGAACCGGGTTGTGCCGCCCTACACGATCAAAGACCCGCAGAGTGCGACGCTGACGAAGGCGCAGGTTGCGGCCGCGGCCGTCGGCGCAATGGTGAAGGTCCTGGATACCTTGCTGGCTGGTGACTTTGACCCGCAGGACCTCGAGAACGCCGCGGAAGCGGGCGGGACGGCCGGTCTGACGGACCCGGGGAGCGTCCTGAACATGACGTTCGACACCAGCGCGGTGCCGAACTTCTTCTCGCTGATCGCCTACACCGCATTGGTCGCGGTGTATGACCGTTACAAGTGGGTGGCCCTCGATCATCTGCCGACAGCTACCCCTTCCCAGAGCGGTCAGCTCCTGGCAGTCGTCTCCGGCCAGGTGAACGCCACCGACGCCGACAACGATCCGTTGGTCTACACGTACACCCAGCCGACCAACGGCGCCGTGGTCGTCGGCGTCGATGGCTCCTGGACCTACACGCGCACCTCGAACGTGATGGCCGTGGACACCGACACGTTCACCGTCACCATCGACGACAGCGCCGGACAGTTGGTCGACGCGGGCCTGGGCCATCCCTACGCGCCCGACGGTCACACGGTGACCTACACCGTCACGGTCAACTACGACGGCCTGCTGACGATCGGCGTTTAGCCCGCTGCCGTGCCCCACTCCGCAGCGTCGTATGCGCAAATTTGCTGATTTAAATGACTGAAACACGTTCGCCCCTGCGTGAGACACGCCGACACGGTCTATCACTTCCTAAATGCGCAGTTCACGGGCTTCCTGCCATTTTCCTGGGACAAAACCATGGCGAACCTGTGAACGGGGTGTTACGTTGCGGTGTCAACACAGTGGCGCACAGGTCGGGGAGAGTCGGTGAGTTCCAAGAAGCGGGCAGGTCGCCACAGAAAGCAGGCGGCTCGCCATCGGAAGGTCGTCGCCCGCACTAGGAAGCACGCGGCTCGCAACGGGATTTTTGCGGCTGCGGTAGGCCTGGGTCTCGCGGTGAGCGTCGGCCAGGGCATTGCCGCAGCCTCCACGGACGGCGGGTCATCGGACTCCGGAGCCCCGCATTCTGCGGGTAATTCGGGGAGCAATTCCAGCCACTCTGGGACCTCCAACCGCGCCAATGGATCGGCCGGTCCGGCGCGCACCCGACCGGCAGCCAAGCCGCCGGCCTCGAACTCCAACAGTGGTTCCACGACGGTCGTTCGGTCGACGGGCTCGGCCCGGTCACTCGCCGCGGCCGGCACCTCGACCGACACCACCGGCACGACTGACGCGACCGCTCAGCCTGATTCCTCGACGACAGCGAACCCGACGGAGACAGCGACGGACACGCCGGCAACGCCGGGCGCCGGTTCGTCGAACGTGACATCGACAGGCACTGCCAATCCGAAGGCCGCTTCCGCGAGAAGTATCGCCACCGCCGCTCCCGCGGCTGCTGTTGTGGCCGCCACGGCCCCGTCGGCTGCCGCGTATTCGATGAACGGCGATATGTCGGTCGTTCAGGGCGACGCGGGCCCGATCACCACCCCGGCGCACTACAACATCCAAACATCGCTGGATGCCTGGGGCGCACAGCTGAACGCCCTTCTGGCAGAACCACTTTCGGCGGCCAACTCGTGGCTCAAGACGCCGATCGACATTCTGAACATGTTCTTCGTGTCACGCATCGCTGTCGACAGGTTGTCGTACGGGTTGAATGCCCTGGGAAGCCTTCTCAACCAGTTCGTGCCGCCGTTCAAGATGGTGGACGGTGCGCCGTCGACGATCACCCAGGCCTCCGTGACGGCCGCGGTGCTCGCCGGGGCGATCACGCTGCTGAACACCTCCCAGACCGTCGACATCAACCACTGGATAGCCGAGGCGTTGAGCCTCGCCCAAGCGATGTCCAAAATCGCCTCGAACCCCGTCCTCTACGGGCTTACCGAGAACGACATGGACGGTGTCATCGGGGCTGCACGGTCTGCCTTCCTCGCCCCGAAGAACGTCTTGGACATGAAGGTCAACCTCGGCCAAGCGCCGAACCCGGTATCGCTCGCCATGTATGTCGTTGTGGTCGCGATCTTCCGGCGGTTCGCGGATGTGGCGAGGGATCACCAGCCCGTAGTGACGGACATGCAACAGACCAGCGCGCATCTGCCGGGTGCGAGTGGCACGACCGTGTCGGGATACGTGCAGTTCTACGATGCCGACGGTGACCCGATCACCTCGTTCGGTTTCACCGAACCCAACGACAGCCGGTTCACGGTCACCGTCGTGGACGGGACCAACGGGCGGATGAACTGGACGGTCTGGGACTGGAATCCCTTGTCCAGCGACAAGTCTCCCAAGACCTTGACGTTCACCATGACGGTCCTCGCCCAAGGCGATGGCCAGATCAGCGTCTCAAAGCCGTACATGCCGGACGGCAACGAAACCAAAAAGACGGTCACCGTCACCGTCTACTACAACCAGGCTGTGGGGTCGATGACAACCACGGTCGACAGCACCTCGGGCCTGGGTGTGGTACGCGGCTCCGTCACGACACCGCAAAACCCTGACAACCCAATGACCTACTCACTCGGCGGCGCAAGCGGGGGATCGGCATATACCGCCAACGGCGGCGTCGTCAAGCTCAACCCGACCACAGGCAAATACACCTACACCCCGAACCGGGCATCGAGCGCGACGACGGACTCGTTCCAGCTGACCAGCACCGACAGCTTCGGCCATACCTACACGACCACCGTGACCGTGCCGGTAAGCACGGCGTCGCCGGTCACGACCAACAGCTCCGTCCCCGGCAAGGTCACCGGCAACCTGAATATCAGCGGTGCCGACGGCGGGTTGATGACCTACAGCATCGGCACCGCCCCCAATGCGCTCCGGGGCAGTGTGGTGCTCAACGCCGACGGCACCTTCACCTACACCAGAACCGCTGCGGGACATACCCAGCCCACGACGGACTCGTTCACGATTCTGGGAACCGACAGCAGTGGAATGACCGTGACCATCGCCGTGGTCAACGTCAACCCGACGGTGTCCAATAGTGCTCCCACGGGTACCGGTGTGACAGTGGGCAGTTCGGCGCTGACCCGCATCGTGGGTCCCTACGATCGGCAGGATACGATCGGCGTGCTGAAAGGCACTGACGCCGACGGTGATCCACTGACCTGGGCCGCGGGAACCTACACCACCGCCAATGGTGGTTCGATCACCGTCACCGCCAGCGGAGCATTCACCTATTCGCTGCAGAAGTACGCGTGGTTCGGTGTTTCGGACAGCTATTGGCACGATCATGCGGTGACCGGTGACCCCGGCGACACGTTCACGATCAACGTCAGCGACGCTTTCGGCGGTACCACTGCGGTGACGTACTCGATCCCGATCGAGAAGCAAAACGCGGCGCCGACGTTGAGCGGAAGCGTGAGCAGTCAGGGCAGTAGTGGCCTGGGTGTGGTGCGTGGCACCATCGCGAGCGGGTCCGATAGCGACGGCGACGGTTTGACCTACACCCTGGTCGGCACGACGGGTGGTTCGGTGTACGGCTCCAACGGCGGCATCGTCATGATGAGTGGCACCTCGTTCACCTACATTCCGAAGGCGGGGGTCACGTCGGATTCGTTCCAGGTGCAAGTGTCTGACGGCCACGGTGGCACTACCACGGCGACGGTCACCCTCACCGGGCTGACGACGCCGTCGCCTCAGACGAACACCAACACGTCAGCGGGTGTCACGACCGGTTCGTTGAACGTCCCGGCTGGCGACACCGGGCTGGGGCTGACGTACAGCCTGGGCAGCGGCCCGTCGAAGGGTTCGGTGACCGTCAACTCCAATGGCACCTACACCTATACCCGGGCGGCAGGCCTGGGTCACAGCACGACCCCGAACGACTCGTTCACCATCAAAGCGACTGACGCCACGGGCAAGTCAGTGATCATCGCCACGATTAACGTGGCCCCGTCGGTGTCCAATAACGCGCCTGCCGTGTCTGTCGTCACACAGCCGACGGTCGGAACTCGCAGCGGGACAACGCAGACCACCACCGGCAAGATCCAGTGGAGCGATGCCGACGGCGACGCGATGACGATCAACGGACAGGCGGCCCCGACCGGTTCCAACTCCATCACGCTCAGCACCAGAAACGGTGGCACCGTGGTGCTCATGGGCGACGGGACGTTCACCTATACCCGCACCGTGAGCAACGCGCAGTCGCATCAGGCGGCCAAGATCGGTGCCGCCGACAGCGATGTGAACGACTACATCGACATCACGGTCGCCGACGGCTATGGAGGTAGCGCCGCTACCGCAGTAAAGGTGGCGGTGTACGCGACCAACAGCGCGCCGACGATTTCAGGTGGTACCAAGTTCGCCGGCAACGTCAACACGATTAACGTCAATGATGCTGACGGGGACAGCCTTTCATTCGTCCACAATGGTTCCAGCTTCACCTTCGGCGGTCGTGGAGTTGCGACCAGCACCTTGTGGGGTGGAACCACTCTCACCGTCACCGATGGTTACTACGTCGTCGTCAACGGTGTGGTGACCAGCACGCCGTCGAGCACCACGAAGTCCTGGTAGTGCCCTCCCGATGTCTGGACGCCCTGCATAATAGTTTGCTGTTCTAGAAACTAGAACACGTTCATTGACGTCGGAGACGCGCAACGACGGTCTGCCGAACAAAAAATCACAGCTCACGGCGTTGTGACGCGCTCGGAAGTGCAAATCCTTGGCGAACACGCGTACGTAGTGTTACGTTGCGACGTCAACAGAGTGGCGCACATATCTACATCCGCGGGGGTGTGAGTCAGGCCACGTCTCACGTATCGGGAGAGTCGGTGGCTTCGAAGAAGAAGCAAGCAGGTCGCCACAGAAGTCAGGCGGCCCGTCATCGGAAAGTCGTCGCTCGTAATAGGACGCGTGCGGCGCGCAACGGGTTTCTCGCGGCCACGGTGGGCATCGGCCTCGCGGTGGCCGCCGGCCAGGGAGTGGCGTCGGCCGCCCCCGATGAGACTTCGTCAGACTCCGGATCGAAGCCGAGTACGACCAATGAGTCGGGAAATTCATCCACCCCGAAGGGCACCGCTGGTTCTGCCCGCAGCCGCACCGTGAGCAAGCGATCGACGACGATCCCCAGCTCCTTCTTGGTGGCCGCTTCGACTGTCTCGAGCCTGGCCACCGTCAACACCGTCAACACCGTCAACACCGTCAACACCGTCAGCACGACCGCCACCGTCAGCACGCCCGTTGCCTCGCCCAGCACGGGTGCCGTGACGACCGTCAAGACCACGTCCACGGCCAAGGTCGCGACTGCTGCGAAGACCGCTACAGCGTCGGACGCCCCGCTCGGATCGCCCGCACAGTTCGTGGCCACCCTGCAGGCAATCCTTAATCAGCTGGTGGGCTGGCCTGAGCCGCCCACCACCAAATTCGTCACGTCGGCCAACTATGCCCTCGACCAGGCGCTCGATGCCCACGACATCACGATGGACCTGCTCGTCGCGAATCCCACTGCGGCCACCAAGTGGATTCCCGACACCATGGCTCTGGTCAACTTGTTCTTCAAGTCGGCCCTCCCCGGCTACACGTTTTCCAGCACGCTCAATGTGCTTGGCTCGCTGCTGAACCGGATTGTCCCGCCCTACCAGATGGCAACCAGTAGCCTCTCCGAGGCGCAGGTCGCCGGCGCGGCCGTCGGCGCCCTGGTCGACGTCCTGAACACTTTGTTGGCCGGCGACTACAACGTGCAGGATCTCGAGAACGCGGCCTCCAATGGCGGGCAGCTCGGTGCCCTGCGCCCGTACGACGTCATGGGCATGACGTTCTCCTCGAGCGCCGCGCCGAACCTGTTTTCGATCGTGTGTTACGTCGCGCTGGTCGCCGTTTATGACCGGTTCAAGCAGGTGGGCCTCGACCACCTCCCGGTGTTCACCGGCTACACCCAGGGCACCCAGGTCGCGTTCAGTGTTCCCGGCCAGATCAACGCCTACGACCCCGACGACGACGACCTGACTTACACCTTCACCGAGCCGTCCGAAGGCACCGTGTCCATCGGCGCCGACGGTTCGTTCCTCTACACCCGCAGCACAAACCAATCTCATTCGGACACAGACACTTTCACCGTCACCATCAGTGACGTCACGGGCCAGAACGGCAACATCGTCGGTCAAAATCTCGACCATCCGTACGCGCCCGACGGCCACACCATCACCGAGACGATCACCGTCCACTACACCGGCACGGCCGACAACGCGCCGACCGCAGCCATCGTCGTCGGGACGCGCGACGGGATGGGCGTCGTGCGCGGCAGCGTCAACGGAAATGACATCGACGGAGACACCCTGACCTACAGCCTGGTCAACCCGGGTACCACCGGGGCGACCACCAGCTCGATCTACACGAGCAAGGGCGCCATCGTCGAGCTCAACACAGCGACCGGCGCGTTCACCTACATCCCGACATCGACGTCGATCACCACGGATTCGTTCCAGGTCCTGGTCTCTGACGGCCGTGGCGGCACCACCACCCAGACAGTGGTGGAGACGACGTGGCTGTCGCTCGGCACTGCGACGACGGGCACCAGCGCGTACGTCGAAAATGGCAAAGTCAATGTCCCGAGCGGTGATTCGGGTCTGCTCTCCTACACCCTCGGCACCGGTCCGGCGAAGGGCACGGTGGTGGTCAACGCCGACGGCACCTACACCTACACCCGTAACACCTCGCTGTCGAGCAGCGTGAGCACGTCCGACACTTTCACGATCGTCGCCACCGATGCCAACGGCAAGAGCTTCACGTTGCCGACCGTTTCGGTATCTCCGCCGCTGGAGACCATCACGGCCACGACCACAGCGACGGGCGGTACGTTCACCCCGCGCACGATGCTCAACGGCACCGCGACAGTTCCGGGCACCCAGACCACGACCGGCACGTTCAGCGGGGTCGACGCGAACGGGAACGCGGTGACCGTGGCCGCGGGCAGCTACACCTCGGCCGACGGCGCGACGGTGACCGTGACGTCAGGTGGCGGATTCCTCTACACGCTGTCCAGCTACTCCGATGTCTGGCACAAGGCGGCGGCCACGAACGCGCCGACCTCGGACAAGTACGACACCGTCAACATCAACGTGACCGATTCACTGGGTGGCACAACGCCAGTCACCTTCTCCGTTGCGCTGAAGACGGAGAACTCGAGCCCGTCGTCGAGTTCCTCGGTGGGCAGTGCCGACGGTCTCGGTGTGGTGCGCGGCACGGTGAACGGCTCGGACAGCGACGGCGACTCGCTGACGTACTCGCTGGTCGGCACGACCGGGACGTCGGAGTACACCGCGAACGGCGGCATCGTCACGCTGACCGGCAACTCGTTCGTCTACACCCCGAACAAGTCGGCGTCGACGTCGGACTCGTTCCAGGTCTTGGTTTCTGACGGACATGGTGGCACGACGACGGCGACTGTCTCGGTGCCGCTCGGCACGCCGTCGGGTGTGGCGAACGTCAACACCGCGACGGCGGGCACTGTCACCGGTCAGCTGAGCATTCCGGCAGCCGATAGCGGGTTGATGACGTACAGCCTGGGCACGGGTCCGTCGAAGGGCAGCGTGGTGGTCAATGCCGACGGCACCTTCACCTACGTGCGAACGGCCGGCCTGGGTCACACGACGACTCCTGCCGACTCGTTCACCGTCATCGGCACCAACGTCGCCACCGGCATGTCGGTCACCATCGCGACGATCAACGTCGCCCCGACGGTGGCCGATACCGCGCCGGTGGGTAACGGTCTGACAGTGGCCACGTCGGCCTTGAACGACACGGACGCCAGTTTCAACCGGCAGCAGACCACGACGGGCACTCTCAACGCGACGGATGCCGACGGCGATACGGTGACGTTCGCGGCAGGTACCTACAGCACCACCAATGGTGGTTCGGTGACCGTCAACGCAAATGGGACTTTCACCTACACGTCCCAGAAGATGCTCAAGGGAACCCAAGATCTCTTCTGGCACAACGCTGCTGTGCCCGGTGCTCCTGGCGACACCTTCACGATCGCGATCAGCGACGGTTTCGGCGGCACGACCAACGTCGTCTACTCGATCCCGATCCAGACGCTCAATTCGCCTCCATCGTCCACTGTGTCGGTAAGCGTCAGTGGCACCGATGGGCTTGGCGTGGTGCGTGGCACCATCACCGGGTCCGATCCGGACAGCTACTACAACTACATCACGCTGTCCACCACGCCGGTCACCGATACGCTCACGTATAGCCTTGCCGGAGCAGGCAATACGGCTGCAACGGCAACCTCGGCGACCACCACACACGGCGGCATCGTCCAGTTGAACGGCACCTCGTTCACCTATATCCCGACCGCGGGGGTGACGTCGGATTCGTTCAACGTGCTGGTGTCCGACGGCCATGGCGGCAATACGGTGGCGACGGTCAACCTATCGTCGCTCACGACACCGTCGCCGGTGACCAATGTCAACACCTCGACGACGGGTGTCGAAACCGGCCAGCTGAACGTCCCGTCCGGCGACACCGGGTTGACCTACAGCCTCGGCGGCACCTCGCCGTCCAAGGGCAGCGTGGTGGTGAACTCCGACGGCAGCTTCACCTACACCCGGACGGCCGGTCTGGGCCACAGCACAACCCCGAACGATTCGTTCACCATCAAGGCCACCGACAGTTCGGGCAGGTCGGTCACCATCGCAACGATCAATGTCACCCCGACGGTTTCGAACGCCGCGCCTACGGTGTCTGTGGTGACCGCGGCAACCGTCGGCACTCGCAGCGGGACCACGCAGACAACCACGGGCAAGATCAGCTGGAGCGACGCCGACGGGGACGCGGTGACGATCAACGGGCAGGCCGCCCCGACCGGTACCGGGACCATCACTCTCAGCACGGTGAACGGCGGCACTGTGGTCCTCAAGGGTGACGGCACCTATACCTACACCCGCACCGTGAGCAATGCTCAATCTCATGCGGCCGCCAAGATCGGTGCGGCAGACAGTGCGGTCAACGACTACATCAACATCACCGTCGCGGACGCCTACGGCGGCAGCAACACGCTCGCAGTGAAGGTGCCCGTCTACGCAACCAACAGTGCGCCGACGATCTCGGGTGGCACGAAGTTCGCCGGCAACATCAACACCATCACCGTCAATGATGCTGACGGTGACAGCCTTTCGTTCAGCGACAACGGATCGAGCTTCACCTACGGTGGTCTCGGCGTCGGCACCAGCACCCTGTGGGGTGGAACCACCCTCACCGTCACCGATGGTTACTACGTCGTCGTCAACGGTGTGGTGACGAGCACGCCGGCCAGCACCACGAAGTCCTGGTAGGGCGCTGCTCCGGCCGATCTCCCGACGATCTGCGCAATACTTTGCTGGCCTAAGAATTAGATCTGGCGCTCAGACGCGCAAAATCGACGACTTACACAGCGACTACACAGCTCAAAGTTGTTGCGACACATTCGACGGTGTGGATTCTTTGCGAGGCGATAGACGCAATGTTACGTTGCGAGATCAGGAAAGCGGCGCAGATATTCACGCACGCGTGAATATCTGCGCATGCCATATCTCGTCGGTCGGGAGTGTCGGTGGCTTCGAAGAAGAAGCAGGCAGGTCGCCACAGAAAGCAGGCGGCTCGGCATCGGAAAGTCGTCGCACGCAACAGGAAGCGCGCGGCACGCAACGGCATTCTGGCCGCCGCGGTCGGCATTGGTCTGGCGGTAGGTGCCGGCCAGGGCGTGGCGGCGGCCGCCACCGACGGAGGGTCGTCGGATTCCGGTTCGAAGCCGACCTCGGCGGACGATTCCGCCAAGGCTTCTAGCGCGACTGTCGCGCACGGCGCCGTCGGTTCGGCCAAACCCCGGCCCAATCGCGTGTCGAACAGCGCGTCGCCATCGACCGCGTCCAAGGGCGCCACCTCACCGACTGCGACCGCGGTGTCGACAAAGACGAGCGTGGTTGTCACTGCCGCCTCCACAGATTCGACGGCCATCAGCAATTCCACCGCCGCAGCGACAAGCGCTACGGCCACGTCGACCGCAACCACCACGTCCAAGCCCGCCGCCGCGTCGGTGGCGCCGACCGCTGCTGCGACCGCCACGGCCGGGACGGGGCCGTGGTATTTCGTCGGCGCTCTGACCAGGGCGCTCGACCGGCTCACCGGGTGGCCCGGACCGCCGCACAGCTTCGTTACGGTGACCAATTACCAAATTGATCAGAGTCTCGACGCCGCAGACGCGCAACTCGATTCCTTGGTTGCGACCGCGATCACAGGCAGTCCGGCCAGGTGGGTTCCCGATCTCATCGGCGTCCTGCACCTTTTTGTCACGTCGGCGATCCCCGGCTATACGTTCAGTGACACCCTCAACGCGTGGGGTGACTTCCTGAACCGGGTGGTGCCGCCCTTCACCATCTCCTCCGGGGCGAGCACCTTCGGCATCATCACGCCGTACAAGATCATGGGCGCTGCCGTAGCCGGGGCAGCAACTGTCTTGACGGACATGTTGAACAATGTCTACGACCCGGCCCAGTGGGAGATCGATGCCATCTATGTCACCACCGGGGCCACCGTCACCAGGGCTGACCTCAGTAACTCCACCAGTCTCGAAACCAAGATCGCGGCATCGGTAGCCCTCGGTGGTGGTGTGTACAGCAGCCCGGCAGAGGCGTTTAACCTAACTCTGCCGACTTGGACTGCGGCCCAAGTGAATCCGTTCACGGTCGTGACCTACGTCGCGCTGGTCGGCCTGTACAAGCGGTTCCAGCAGATGGCTGCCCTGGAGACCTTCACGACCAGCACTGGGTACGGGAGTTACCTCTACACCCTGGGGAGCGGCAGCTCGGAATCCGAGTACGCGGCGGGAACGTTCACTGCGGTCGATCAGGACGGCAACGCGGTGAGCTTCGAGCCCGCGGACGGGAACACCTACACCTCGGCAGGCGGGGCGTTGGTGACCATCAACACCTACGGCGGTGGATACACCTACACCAACACGCTTCCCGGCGCAGCGTTCTTCCACAGGGCAACCTCGCAAAACCCGGCCGATGCGTACGACACCGTGAACATTCCAGTGACGACCGCGGACGGCGCGCCCTACACGGTCACCTTCAAAATCCAGATCATCAATGGGACGAACAGCCCTCCGACGGCATCCCCTTCGAATAGTGGCGCCGACGCGCTGGGCGTGGTGCGCGGCACCGTCGGCGGCAGCGATGCCGACGGTGACACGTTGACCTACTCGTTGGTCAGCTCGTCGGTCAACGGTTTGAGCGGTAACTCCGCCTACACCAAGAACGGCACCAACAACGGGGGCATCGTCACCCTCAACTCGACGACGGGCGCGTTCACGTATGTCTCGAGCTCGACGGCTGGAGCCTCGCAGAGCTTCCAGGTGCAGGTGTCCGACGGTCACGGCGGCAACACCATCGCGACGGTCACCGTGCCCAACACCACATCGGTCACCGCGGCCAATGTCAACACCTCGACGCAGAACGTCGAAAGCGGTTCGGTGCCAATCCCGACCAGCGACGCCGGAATGTTCACCTACAGCCTGGGCACCGTCCCGACGAAGGGCACCGTGACGTCGTTCAACTCGGCCACCGGCGCCTTCACCTACACCCGCAACTCGACTCTGGGCCACACCACGTCGCCCGCCGACGTGGTCACCGTGATCGCCACCGACGCCAACGGCCGCACGGTCACCCTGAGCCTGCCCGTCAGCCCGACGGTGCCCAATACCCCGCCCGCGATTGTCCAGACAACGACCAACGCGGGTAGCACCAACTCGGCGCAGTGGGGTTTGAACACGAGTACCTGGACGCAGACGACCACCGGCAAGATCACCGCGACCGACGCCGACGGGGACACGCTCACCTACTCGCTGGTCAATCCGAGTACCCACGCCGCCACCACGACCACCACCAACGGTGGCACGGTGACATTCAATGCAGACGGCACGTACACCTACACGATCACCAAGAACCAGGCGTACTTCCACGGTGCGGCGAAGATTGGCGCGACCGGTACGGCGGTGGACGACTCATTCACCGTCGCGGTCAATGACGGATTTGGCGGCACGACCTATGCCACGGTCAACGTCCCCATCTACGCGGCGAACACCGCTCCGACGATCTCGGGCGGCACCACGGCGAGTTTCTTCGGTTTGTCTCCGACGGTGACATCTATCGCCGTCTACGACGCGGATGGGGACAATGCTGGGGGCAGCGCGTACACCGTCGGAGGCGCCGGGTACACCATCACCAGCGGGTTCAACTTCGTCTACCTGGGCAACCAGCAAAGCCTCGGAACCAGCTCGATCAACGCCCAGTCTGCGACTACCAGCTACTCCGGCAAGACAGTCACGCTCACCGTCTACGACGGCTACTACACGGTCGCCAACGGAATAGTGACGGGCACGCCGGCCAGCGGATCGAAGTCCTGGACCTTCTAGCGCCGGTCGATCTCAGAGCCCGGCGAGCTGCGGGAGCGTGGCGTGGGCGATCAAGAAGTAGATGATCAGCCCGGTGCCGTCGACGATCGTGGCGATCATCGGCGCCGACACGACGGCCGGATCCACCTTGCACTTCTTGAGTAGCAGGGGCAGTACCGACGACACCAGGGCCGACCACAGCACGATCGCGGCGACCGTCAAGGACACCGTGAGAGTGATCTGCGGTCCGACGCCGAGAGTCCACGCGCGAACGATGGCAGCCGCGGCCATCGTCAGGGCGACGAGGAAGCCGGTCGACATTTCCTTGGCCAGAATTCGGGGTAGATCACGCAGCCGCACCTGGCCGGTCCCCATCGCCCGCACGAGCGTGGTGGTGATCTGGGTCCCGGTATTACCACCGGTGCCGATCAGCAGCGGGATAAAGAAGGCCAATGCGACGACGGCCTCCATCTCCTGCTCGAACGCCCGCAGCACGGTGCCGGTGTAGGCCTCGGCGACGAACAACACGAGCAGCCAGATAATTCGCTTGCGCCACAGTCGAAATGGTGATGCGCGGAGGTAGGGGACTTCAAGAGGTTCCGAACCACCCTGGCGCTCGGCGTCCCGCGTGGCCTCCGTCTCGATGATGTCGGCCGCGGCGTCGGCGGTAAGGACACCGAGCAGCCTGCGATGTTCGTCGACCACCGGCAGCGCGGCCAGCTCGTAGTCGACCAGCGACTGGGCGGCCTGCTCCGCGTCGACCGTGGGACGAACCCAGACGGGATCTTCACTGCTCAGCTCCGCGACCGGCTGGTCGGGCTGGGCCAGCACCAGATCCTGGAACTCCAGAAACCCGGTCAGCCCAAGGTCGTCGTCGGTCACGTAGATCAGAGCGCCGGCCCGCGCCCGGCCGCGCACCTGCTCGCTCTGGGTGCGCAGCATGGCCTCCGCCTCGGCGGCGGTGATCGAATCCGGAATGGTGAACACGTCGGGCAGCATGTGGGCGGCAACCGAGGTCGGAGGCCAGCGCAAGGCCTCGCGAAGAACCAGCGCCTGAGACTCGTTGACCTGGGCGAGCAGCTTTTCTCGGGCCGAATTGGTCAGCCGCCGAAGGACTTCGGCGGCCTCGTCGGTTTCGAGTGCTTCCAGCCACCGCGCCGACTGTGTGACTTCGGCCGCTCGCACGATCCGGGTGGCCAGGTCGGGATCGACCGAGCCGAGCAGCTCGGCACCCGTCGAGGCGTCGAGCAGGGACACGAAGCGGGCGAGCTTGTCCCGCGACATCGCGCCGACCTGACGAATTCGCTCGACCGACCCCGCCGAGCGCAGCCATTCGTCGACCGCGGCGGGGGAGTCCAAGTGGTCGGCTCGGACGGGCAGCACGCCGAGAACGCCGACATCAAGGCCCGGACCCTTCATCGCACTCCTCAGTGTTGGCTTCACTTCCGGAGCTATGAGATCGCACGGCCGGTACCCCGACGTTGACCAGAGGGCAGTGAGCCCCGAGTGTTCATCCGTCGTTCACCCCGCGAGTACGCCCTGTCACGTACGTCACACCGCACAGCTGGCCTGCAGTTATCCGCGGACGCCGGTGCCGGGTCGGGCGCCGGTCGGGCCGCTGAACAGGACGGGCAATAGTGGGCCGCCTGTGGTGGTTCATAATGTCTACAGCAGCAACAAGTGAGAAATGACAGGCGGCAACGATGACGAGGCTGGACACCGTCGAAAGGGCGGTCGCCGATATCGCCGCAGGCAAGGCCGTCGTCGTCATCGATGACGAAGACCGGGAGAACGAAGGCGACCTGATTTTCGCCGCCGAGAAGGCGACGCCGGAGCTGGTCGCGTTCATGGTTCGCTACACCTCGGGCTACCTGTGTGTGCCGCTGTCCGGTGAGATCTGTGACACTCTCGGCCTGCTGCCCATGTATGCGGTCAACCAGGACAAGCACGGCACCGCCTACACCGTGACCGTCGATGCCAAACAGGGTGTGGGAACCGGTATTTCAGCGGCCGACCGGGCCACCACGATGCGTCTGCTGGCCGACCCGGGCAGCGCTGCCGACGACTTCACCAAGCCCGGCCACGTCGTTCCGCTACGCGCCAAGGACGGCGGCGTGCTGCGCCGGCCCGGGCACACCGAAGCCGCCGTCGACCTGGCCCGGCTGGCCGGCCTGCACCCCGCCGGTGCCATCTGCGAGATCGTCAGCCAGAAGGATGACGGTTCGATGGCCCAGACCGACGAGCTGCGTGTCTTTGCCGACGAGCACGATCTGGCCCTGATCTCCATCGCCGACCTGATCGAGTGGCGGCGTAAGCACGAGAAGCACATCGAGCGGATCGCCGAGGCGCGGATCCCCACCCGGCACGGCGAGTTCCGGGCGGTCGGCTACTCCAGCATCTACGAAGAGGTGGAGCACGTCGCCCTGGTCAAGGGCGATATCTCCGGGCCGGAGAACGACGGCCACGACGTGCTGGTGCGCGTGCACTCCGAATGCCTGACCGGCGACGTGTTCGGCTCGCGGCGCTGCGACTGCGGTCCGCAGCTGGATGCCGCGCTGGCGATGGTGGCCCGCGAGGGTCGCGGGATCGTGCTCTACATGCGCGGCCACGAAGGCCGCGGTATCGGCCTGATGCACAAGCTGCAGGCTTACCAGCTGCAGGACGCCGGTGCCGACACCGTCGACGCCAACCTGGAGCTGGGGCTGCCCGCCGACGCCCGTGACTACGGGATCGGTGCGCAAATCCTGGTGGATCTCGGGGTGCGCTCGATGCGGTTGCTCACGAACAACCCCGCCAAGCGGGTGGGCCTGGACGGCTATGGACTGCACATCATCGAGCGGGTGCCGCTGCCGGTGCGGGCCAACGCCGAGAACATCCGCTACCTGATGACCAAGCGTGACCGGATGGGTCACGACCTGACCGGGCTCGATGACTATGACGAGGCAATCCCGGGCGATATCGGGGGAGCTTTGTGAGCGGAGGCGCGGGCGTCCCGGATTTCCCGGAGATGGACGCCTCAGGGGTGTCGCTGGCCATTGTGGCCAGTACGTGGCACGCCAAGATCTGCAACGCACTGCTCGACGGTGCCCGCCGAGTGGCCGAGGACTCCGGCGTGCCGAGCCCGACAGTCGTGCGTGTTCTCGGCGCCATCGAAATCCCAGTCGTCGCGCAGGAACTCGCCCGCACCCATGACGCGGTCGTCGCCCTGGGCGTCGTGATCCGTGGCCAGACACCACATTTCGACTATGTCTGCGACGCTGTCACTCAGGGTCTGACCCGGGTTTCGTTGGACGCCTCCACGCCGGTAGCCAACGGAGTGCTCACCACGAACGACGAGGAGCAGGCGCTGGACCGCGCCGGGCTGCCCGACTCCACCGAGGACAAGGGCGCGCAGGCCGTCGCCGCCGCGCTGTCAACCGCGTTGACACTGCGGCACTTACGCGGGGCATGACCACCGCGGACAGCGACTGGGACGTCGTGCTGCGGCCGCGTCTGATGCCGTACGTCGCCTACGTCGCGGCGTTCGTCATCGCGACGACCGGCATCGTGGTCGGTTTCCTGCTGAAAATCCGCTACACCGGGGCGATCATTCAGCCCGCCGATCAGGTGGCGATGGGTGGCCTCGGCGTGATTCTGGCAGCCGCCATCCTGCTGCTGGCCACCCCGCGGGTGCGGGCCGGGCGCGCCGGTATCGGAGTGCGCAACATCCTCACTGAACGCATCGTCCCGTGGCGCGATGTGGTCGACGTGTCGTTCCCGCGGGGCGCCCGCTGGGCCCGGGTGGACCTGCCCGACTACGAATACGTCCCAGTGCTGGCCATCCAGTCGATCGACGGCGAACGTGCGGTGGTGTCGATGGACGCCCTGCGCGACCTGCTTGCCCAGTACCGGCCCGACCTCACGCAAGAGTGAGTCGCATCACCACTTCGCCCCACGCACTGCCGGTCGGGATTTCGGTGAACCCCAACCCCTCGTAGACGGCACGCGCCGCCGCATTGTCCGGGGCCATCCGAAGTGTCGCGGTGCGCACCCCGCGCCGGCGGGCCCAGTCCAGCGCCGCGGCCACCAGTTTGCGGCCCAGCCCCCGTCCGCGCGCTGCCGGCTCGAGCCACAGCGAGTACACGTAAGCCGTTTCGGTGCTCTCCTGGTGGACGGCGATCATGCCGACGGGTTGATCGGCAGGGACGACGACGAACTGGGCGTGGTCGCGCAGCCGGCGGCGCCAGTCGGCGGGGGTGAAGCGGGCCTCGGCGAGGTACTGCTTGTCTGACGTGCTGAATGTTTCGGCGAGTGCACGCAGCCGAAGCTCGGCGAACTGTTCCCAGTCCGACTCCGTGAGGCGGGTGATCCGCGCGGCGGGCACGCTGTCGACGGTAATGGTTGTCGCCGGCCGGTCGGACACGCGGACTAACCTGGGAGCGTGCCTGATCCCGCGACGTACCGCCCCGCGCCCGGGTCGATTCCAGTCGAGCCAGGCGTTTACCGTTTCCGGGATGCGCACGGCCGAGTGATCTACGTCGGCAAGGCCAAGAGTCTGCGCAGCCGGCTGACGTCGTACTTCCAGGACATCTCCGCGCTGCATCCCCGCACCCGCCAGATGGTGACCACCGCGGCCAAGGTCGAGTGGACGGTGGTCAACACCGAGGTCGAGGCCCTGCAGCTGGAATACAACTGGATCAAGGAATTCGATCCGCGGTTCAACGTCCGTTACCGCGACGACAAGTCCTATCCGGTGCTGGCCGTCACCCTCAACGAGGAGTACCCGAGGTTGTTCGTGTACCGCGGGCCGCGGCGCAAAGGCGTCCGTTACTTCGGCCCGTATTCGCACGCCTGGGCCATCCGTGAGACCCTCGACCTGTTGACTCGGGTGTTTCCCGCGCGTACCTGCTCGACCGGAGTGTTCAAGCGGCACAGTCAAATTGAGCGCCCGTGCCTGCTCGGCTACATCGACAAATGTTCGGCGCCGTGCGTCGGCCGGGTCAGTGCCGAGGAGCACCGCAAGATCGTTCTGGACTTCTGCGACTTCCTGTCCGGCAAGACCGACCGGTTCGCCCGCGAGCTGGAACACCAGATGAACGCCGCGGCCGCCGAGCTCGACTTCGAACGGGCCGCCCGGCTTCGCGACGACATCGCCGCGCTCAAGCGCGCGCTGGAGAAGCAGGCCGTGGTGCTCGGTGACGGTACCGATGCCGACGTCGTCGCCTTCGCCGACGACGACCTCGAGGCAGCCGTTCAGGTCTTCCACGTCCGTGGTGGACGAGTGCGCGGCCAGCGCGGCTGGGTGGTCGAAAAGCCCGGCGACCCAGGAGAATCCGCGCAAGCCCAGCTGGTCGAACAGTTCCTCGCCCAGTTCTACGGCGACCAGGCCGAATTAGGCGGGGCCGCAGACGAATCCACCAACCCTGTGCCGCGCGAGGTGCTGGTGCCCTGCCTGCCGCCGAACGCCGACGAGCTGGCCGACTGGCTCTCGGGGCTGCGCGGCTCCCGGGTGGCGCTGCGGGTGCCACGGCGCGGCGACAAGAAAGCACTGGCCGAGACGGTGCACCGCAACGCCCAGGAGGCGCTGCAGCAGCACAAGCTCAAGCGTGCCGGCGACTTCACCGCCAGATCTGCTGCGCTGCAGAATATTCAGGAATCCCTGGGGCTGGCCGACGCGCCGCTGCGCATCGAGTGTGTCGACATCAGCCATGTCCAGGGCACTGATGTGGTGGCCTCTCTGGTGGTGTTCGAGGACGGCCTGCCGCGCAAATCCGACTACCGGCATTTCGCCATCCGCGAAGCCGCGGGCCAGGGACGCTCTGACGATGTGGCTTCGATCGCCGAGGTCACCCGTCGCCGCTTCACCCGGCACGTCCAGGAAAAGCAGCAGCCGGTCGAGGAATTCTCCGCTCAGCCCGATGTCGCCGGCCCAGCGGCTCCGCCAGGCAAATCCCGCAAGTTCGCCTACCCGCCCAACCTGTATGTCGTCGACGGTGGTGCGCCTCAGGTCAACGCCGCTCAGGCGGTGCTCGACGAACTCGGTGTCACCGACGTCGCGGTGATCGGTCTGGCCAAGCGGCTGGAGGAGGTGTGGGTACCCGCCGAGCCGGATCCGCTCATCTTCCCCCGCAACAGCGAGGGCCTCTATCTGTTGCAGCGGGTGCGCGACGAAGCGCACCGCTTTGCCATCACCTACCACCGCAGCAAGCGGTCCAAGCGGATGACGGCCTCGGCGCTGGACTTGGTGCCCGGGCTCGGTGAAATCCGGCGCAAGGCGCTGGTGACCCACTTCGGGTCGCTGGCCCGGCTGCGTCAGGCCAGCGTCGAGGAGATCACCTCGGTGCCGGGGATCGGGACCACGACCGCCGCCGCGGTGCTGGAAGCGCTAGGCGTGACGGTGGATTCAGCGGTATCGGCTGCGCAGGACGACACCGTCGGTGAAGATCAGTCTGCTGAACAGGCAACGACACGATGACAGAACACAACACAGGCGAAGACATGCGCACCGGCCAGACTGGTGAAGGATCGGGTATCGACGTGGTGTTGGTGACGGGGCTGTCAGGCGCCGGCCGAGGCACCGCGGCCAAGGTACTGGAAGACCTCGGCTGGTACGTGGCTGACAATCTGCCGCCTGAACTCATCGCCCGAATGGTGGACTTCGGCCTGGCCGCCGGCTCACGGATCACCCAGCTGGCGGTGGTGATGGATGTCCGCTCGCGCGGTTTCACCGGGGACCTGGACTCGGTGCGCACCGAGCTGGCGAGCAGGGATATCCAGTCACGGGTGCTGTTCATGGAGGCCTCCGACGACATCCTGGTCCGCCGCTACGAGAACAACCGGCGCAGTCATCCGCTGCAGGGCAACCAGACCCTGGCAGAGGGCATCGTCGCCGAACGGACCATGCTGGCACCGGTGCGGGCGTCGGCAGATCTGGTCATCGACACCTCGACACTGTCGGTGCACGGCCTGCGGGAGAGCATCGAACGCTCCTTCGGCGGTGAGACCGTCGCGCAGACGAGCGTCACGGTCGAATCGTTCGGGTTCAAATACGGCCTGCCGATGGACGCCGACATGGTGATGGACGTGCGCTTCCTGCCCAATCCGCACTGGGTCGACGAGCTGCGGCCGCATACCGGTCAGCATGCGGCGGTTCGTGACTACGTCCTGAGTCAACCGGGTGCCTCGGAGTTCCTGCAGACCTACCATCAGCTGCTGAGGCTCGTCGTCGAGGGCTACAGCAGGGAGGGGAAGCGCTATATGACCGTGGCCATCGGGTGCACCGGCGGTAAGCACCGCAGTGTCGCCATGGCCGAGGCGCTCGCCCGATTGCTCGAGAACAACGAGCATCTGTCGGTTCGCGTGCTCCACCGTGATCTGGGTCGCGAATGACCCGCATCGTCGCCCTTGGCGGTGGGCACGGTTTGTACGCGACGCTATCGGCGGCGCGCCGGCTCACTCACCAGATCACCGCGGTGGTGACGGTCGCCGACGACGGCGGATCCTCCGGGCGGCTGCGCAGCGAGCTCGACATAATTCCCCCTGGTGATCTGCGAATGGCGTTGGCCGCCTTGGCTTCTGACAGCCCGCACGGTCGTCTGTGGGCCACCATCCTGCAGCACAGGTTCGGTGGCAGCGGCGCGCTGGCCGGGCATCCGATCGGCAACCTGATGCTGGCCGGCCTCAACGAACTGCTGGCCGACCCGGTCGCCGCGCTCGACGAGCTGGGCCGCATTCTCGGCGTGAAGGGCCGGGTGCTACCGATGTGCCCGATCGCCCTGCAGATCGAAGCCGACGTCGCCGGCCTCGACGACGACCCCAGGATGAGCCGGGTGATCCGCGGCCAGGTGGCCGTGGCGACGACGCCGGGCAAGGTACGTCGAGTGCGCCTGATCCCCGGCGATCCACCGGCTACCCGCCAGGCGATCGACGCCATCATGTCCGCCGAATTGGTGATCCTCGGGCCGGGCTCCTGGTTCACCAGCGTCATCCCGCACGTGCTGGTGCCGGAACTGGCGGCGGCGCTGCAAGCCACCACTGCGCGGCGCGCTCTGGTGCTGAACCTGGCCGCCGAGCCGGGGGAGACAGCCGGATTTTCCGCGGAGCGCCATCTGCACGTTCTGGCTCAACACGCGCCGGGCTTCGTCGTCGATGAGATCCTCGTCGACGCCGCCCGGGTCCCGTCTGACCGGGAACGTGACCAACTTCGGCGTACCGCAAGCCTGCTGGAAGCGTCAGTTCGGTTTGCTGACGTCTCCAGACCTGGTACACCTTTACATGACCCGGCGAAGCTGGCTGCAGCGCTTGACGGTGTGCGCACCAGGGACACGGTTCCCGCGCCATCTTCCTTCCCTTCGGCTGCGTCCATGCAGGGCGGGGCGCAGGGCCCAACTGGAAACGGACCGAGAGGTGACGACCTGTGGCGATGACGGCCGAGGTGAAGGACGAACTCAGCCGGTTGGCAGTCAATTCTGTGACTGCCCGCCGCGCGGAGGTGGCCTCGCTGTTGCGCTTCGCCGGTGGCCTGCACATCGTGTCGGGCCGGGTAGTCGTCGAGGCCGAAGTGGACCTGGGCATCATCGCCCGGCGGCTGCGCAAAGACATCTACGACCTGTACGGCTACAACGCGGTGGTGCACGTGCTGTCGGCCAGCGGCATCCGCAAGAGCACCCGCTATCTGGTCCGGGTCGCCAAGGACGGTGAGGCGCTGGCCCGCCAGACCGGTCTGCTCGACATGCGCGGCCGGCCGGTGCGGGGTCTGCCCGCCCAGGTGGTCGGCGGCAGCGTCGGCGACGCGGAAGCGGCGTGGCGCGGCGCCTTTCTCGCGCACGGCTCGCTGACCGAGCCGGGACGGTCGTCGGCGCTCGAAGTGAGTTGTCCTGGACCGGAAGCCGCGCTGGCGTTGGTCGGTGCCGCCCGGCGGCTCGGGGTCAGCGCCAAAGCACGGGAGGTGCGGGGTACCGACCGGGTCGTGGTGCGCGATGGTGAGGCGATCGGTGCGCTGCTGACCCGGATGGGCGCCCAGGACACCCGGCTGACGTGGGAGGAACGGCGGATGCGGCGCGAGGTGCGCGCGACCGCCAATCGGCTGGCCAACTTCGACGACGCGAACCTGCGCCGGTCAGCTCGCGCCGCGGTGGCCGCCGCCGCCCGGGTCGAGCGGGCGCTGGAGATCCTCGCAGATACGGTGCCCGACCATCTGGCCGCCGCGGGCCGGCTTCGGGTCGAACACCGTCAAGCGTCGCTGGAGGAGCTGGGCCGGCTCGCCGACCCGCCGATGACCAAAGATGCTGTGGCCGGCCGTATTCGGCGCCTGTTGTCGATGGCTGACCGCAAGGCCAAACAGGACGGCATTCCCGACACCGAGTCCGCTGTCACCCCTGACCTGCTGGAAGACGCCTAACCCGCTTGGCCGCGTACTCTTTGAGCTCCTCGGAGAGTGCGTCGGCGGCCAGCAGCCGGGGGAGCAGGCTGGGATCCAACATCTTCGCGCGGAAGACCAGGCCGATCGTCACGTCGTGATCGGGCCGGTCCTCGATGGCGATGGTGTCGCCGGCGTGCACCGGTCCCGGCGAGATAACCCGCAGGTACGCACCGGGTTTCCCGGCGGTGGTGAACGTCTTTATCCAGCCGTCGATGTCGAGGAACTTCGCGAAGGTCCGGCACGGGGTGCGTGGTGCGGAGACCTCCAGTAACAGCCCTGCCGTCCCTACCCGCCAGCGGTCACCGATGCGCGCTCCTGTGACGTCGATGCCGGCGGTGGTGAAATTCTCGCCGAACATGCCGTTGGTCAGCGGGCGGGACAGCTGGCCCTCCCACTCGTCGAGGTCCTCGCGGGCATAGGCATAGACGGCTTGATCGTCACCGCCGTGCAGTTTGTGGTTGCCGATAGTGTCGCCGACCAGTCCGCTGCCCAGGCCTTCGCGCATCGGCCCCGGGGCACGCACCATCACCGTCTCGGCGGTGGCCGCCTTGTCGATGCCTGTCGGTTTCGGCGCCTTGGTGTCCGGATTCGGTCGGACGTGAGCCGACACATTGACCGACACAACACTTCCCATCACAACAGGGTAATGGCGCCGCGTCATTCGGGCTTACCGCAGCTGAAATGCATTGTGGTGATTATGTTTTGCGCTACCGTTGCGCGCATGTCCGAGGTTCTGCGTGTTGGTGCGGCGTTGCCCGACCCGCCGTTCAACTCGGTATCGATCCCCGGGTCGCTTCGCTCCTGCCCGCCGGGCAGTAACTCCGGCCTCGACATCGACCTCATGCACGCGATCGGCGATCAGCTCGGCGCGACCGTCGAATTCGTCCGCTATGAAGGCCGCGACTTCAACGGCATTTTCGACGCGCTGGACTCCGGCCGCTTCAACTGTGTCGCATCCGGCACGACGATCACCGGTTCGCGCGCCCTCAAGGCGGCGTTCTGTGATCCCTACCTGATCTCTGGCCAGGCGCTGGCGGTCGACACCAGCCGGCTGCCCGAGGTCCGGTCAATCGACGACCTCGAAGGCCTGACGATCGGGGTGCAGGAGGGCAACACGAGCCAGCCGATCGCCAACCGGCTGCTGGCCGATGAGAAGGTCGCGAGGGTGCGGGTCTACGACTACGGCAGCATCCGCAGCGCGCTGCGCGATCTGACCACCGGCCGGTGTGATGCGTTCATGAAGTTGGACCCGGTGCTCACCCGGCTGGCCGACGCGGTGCCCGGTATCACGGTCGTCCAGCGCGGCATCACCACCGAGAAGATCGCGATCGCGGTGCCCACGACCGACTCCGCGCTACTCGGCCGGATCAACGTCGCACAGGCCACGCTGGAGCGAGGCGGCGCGCTGCCCGCGATCCGGCAACGCTGGACCGGCTCGCCCCGCGTGGACCAGAGCGGGCCCCAAATCGGGTGACCTTCTGGGCGGTCGCGCACACCGGTGAGCACGCTATTAGGCTGGGCGCGGGTACTGAGAAGCTATGAGCAGCTACTAGAGGAGAGAACGTGACCATCCGGGTTGGCGTTAACGGCTTCGGCCGCATCGGGCGCAACTTCTTCCGCGCCCTGGACGCGCAAAAGGCCGAGGGCAAGAACACCGACATCGAGATCGTGGCCGTGAACGACCTGACGTCCACCGCCACGCTGGCGCACCTGCTGAAGTTCGACTCGATCCTGGGCCGCCTGCCCTACGACGTCAGCGTCGACGGTGACTACATCGTCGTCGGCGACCACAAGATCAAGGCACTGGCGGTCAAGGAAGGCCCGGCGGCGCTGCCCTGGGGCGACCTGGGCGTCGACGTCGTGGTCGAGTCGACCGGCATCTTCACCAACGCCGCCAAGGCCAAGGGCCACCTGGACGCGGGCGCCAAGAAGGTGATCATCTCCGCGCCGGCCACCGATGAGGACATCACCATCGTGCTGGGCGTGAACGACGACAAGTACGACGGCAGCCAGAACATCATCTCCAACGCCTCGTGCACCACGAACTGCCTGGGTCCGCTGGCCAAGGTTCTCAACGACGAGTTCGGCATCGTCAAGGGCCTGATGACCACGATCCACGCCTACACCCAGGATCAGAACCTGCAGGACGGCCCGCACAGCGACCTGCGCCGTGCCCGCGCCGCGGCGCTCAACATCGTGCCGACCTCCACTGGTGCGGCCAAGGCCATCGGCCTGGTACTCCCGGAGCTCAAGGGCAAGCTGGACGGCTATGCGCTGCGGGTGCCGATCCCCACCGGCTCGGTCACCGACCTGACCGCCGAGCTGAAGAAGCCCGGCACCGCCGACGAGATCAACGCCGCGTTCAAGGCTGCTGCGGAGGGCCCGCTCAAAGGCATCCTCAAGTACTACGACGCGCCGATCGTCTCCAGCGACATCGTCACCGATCCACACAGCTCGATCTTCGACTCGGGTCTGACCAAGGTCATCGACAACCAGGCAAAGGTCGTCTCCTGGTACGACAACGAGTGGGGCTACTCCAACCGCCTGGCCGATCTGGTCGCGCTGGTCGGCAAGTCGCTCTAACAGCGATGGCCGTCAAGACACTCGCTGACCTGCTGGCCGACGGTGTTGAAGGTCGGGGCGTTCTGGTCCGCTCCGACCTCAACGTTCCGCTCGACGACAACGGGAACATCACCGACGCGGGCCGCATCATCGCATCCGTCCCGACGCTGAAGGCACTCTCCGACGCCGGGGCCAAGGTCGTGGTGACCGCTCACCTGGGTCGGCCCAAGGGCGGACCGGACCCGAAGTTCTCGCTGGCGCCGGTGGCCGCCGCGTTGGGGGAGAAGCTGGGCCGGCACGTGCAGCTGGCCGGCGACGTGGTCGGCACCGACGCGCTGGCCCGCGCCGAGGGGCTGACCGACGGCGATATCCTCCTGCTGGAGAACATCCGCTTCGAGCCGCGAGAGACCAGCAAGGACGACGGCGAGCGTTTGGCACTGGCCAAGGCGCTAAGCGAGTTGGTACTCGGGGATGATGGATCGGCCGGTGCTTTCGTCTCCGACGGCTTCGGTGTCGTGCACCGCAAGCAGGCATCGGTGTACGACGTGGCCACGCTGCTGCCGCATTACGCGGGCACGCTGGTGGCTGCAGAGGTCAAGGTGCTCGAGCAGCTGACCAGCTCGACCGACCGGCCTTATGCCGTGGTGCTGGGCGGGTCCAAGGTGTCGGACAAGTTGGCCGTCATCGAGAATCTCGCCACCAAGGCCGACAGTATCGTCATCGGCGGCGGTATGTGCTTCACCTTCCTTGCCGCGCAAGGGGTTTCGGTGGGCACCTCGTTGCTGCAAGAGGAGATGATCGACACCTGCCGGCAGCTGCTGGAGACCTATGGTGATGTGATCCACTTGCCGGTGGACATCGTCGTCACCGAGAAGTTCTCGGCCGATTCGACACCGGAAACCGTTTGGGCTGACCAGATTCCGGCCGACAAGATGGGCCTGGACATCGGCCCGGAATCAGTGAAGCGGTTCACGGCGCTGTTGTCCAACGCGCGCACCATCTTCTGGAATGGACCGATGGGCGTGTTCGAGTTCCCGGCGTTCGCCGCGGGCACCAAGGGTGTGGCTGAGGCCATCGTCGCCGCCACCGCCAAGGGCGCGTTCAGCGTTGTCGGCGGTGGCGATTCGGCCGCCGCGGTGCGTCAGCTGGGGCTGCCGGAAGGCGGTTTCTCGCACATTTCCACCGGCGGTGGCGCCTCGCTGGAATACCTTGAGGGCAAAGCGCTGCCCGGCATCGATGTCTTGAATTAGGAGTCTTGTGTCCCGTAAACCGCTGATCGCGGGCAACTGGAAGATGAACCTCAACCACTTCGAGGCCATCGCTCTCGTCCAGAAGATCGCGTTCTCGTTGCCCGACAAGTACTTCGACAAGGTCGACGTCACGGTCATCCCGCCGTTCACCGACCTGCGCAGTGTGCAGACCCTGGTCGACGGCGACAAGCTGCGGCTGACGTACGGCGCGCAGGATCTGTCCCAGCACGACTCGGGCGCCTACACCGGCGACATCAGCGGCGCGTTCCTGGCCAAGCTGGGCTGCACGTTCGTGGTGGTCGGCCACTCGGAGCGCCGCAGCTATCACCACGAGGACGACGCGGTTGTCGCCGAGAAGGCGGCCGCGGCGTTCCGGCACGGGTTGACGCCGATCGTCTGTATCGGCGAGCAGCTCGAGGTGCGCGAGGCGGGCAGCCACGTCGAGTTTTGTGTGGAATCGTTGCGTGGCTCGCTGGCCGGGCTGACCAACGAGCAGCTGACCGACGTCGTCATCGCCTATGAGCCGGTGTGGGCCATCGGCACGGGCCGGGTGGCCAGTGCCGCAGACGCGCAGGAAGTGTGCAGCGCGATCCGCGCCGAGCTGGCCACTATCGCGTCGCCGCAGATCGCCGACGGCATCCGGGTGCTCTACGGCGGCTCGGTGAACGCTAAGAACATCGGTGAGCTCGTGGGGCAGAAGGACGTCGACGGTGCGCTGGTCGGCGGGGCCTCGCTGGACGGGGAGCAGTTCGCCATCCTGTCGGCGATCGCCGCAGGCGGGCCCCTGCCATGACCCAAGCCGTGACTGAGCTTGGCGCAAGGTAGTCTGGTTGCCATGGTTTTGACCCTGCAGATCATCCTGATCGTCACCAGCGTGCTGGTGGTGTTGCTGGTGCTGCTGCATCGCGCCAAGGGTGGCGGTCTATCGACGCTGTTCGGTGGCGGTGTGCAGTCCAGCCTTTCCGGGTCGACCGTCGTCGAGAAGAACCTCGACCGACTGACGATGTTCGTCACCGGCATCTGGGTGGTGTCCATCGTCGGGATGGCACTGCAGATCAAGTACAGCTGACCCGTCAGGGCGTGAAAACGACCCGCTGACCGTTCTCCGGTTGCGGCCACATCTGTTCCACTTCCGCGAGCGGAACGCCGCGTGCCTGCGTCCGCAGGGTGCCCTTCGAGATCTCCGTCGCGAGCTGCGGTAATTCGGCCACGATGTCGGTAACCGGTACCGAGCCGATGCCGCTGCCGACGATCTGCAATGGCATCGACCGCAGCGCCGCCGACGGGATGTCGGCGTTCGCGCCGGCCATCGAGCCGATCTGAACCCACGACAGCGGCTGCGCCGAATCGTGACGGCCCCGAGCGAAGCCGGCCATCAGCTCAGCGGCCGGCGGCCCCCAGATGTAGTCGATGACGATGTCGGCGCCCAACACCCGGTCGAAGTTGGTGGAGATCTCGTCGAGCAGGATGACGTCGTCGGCGCCCAGCTCCGGGAGCGCAGCCAACTGCTGCCGATCCCGGCCGATGCCGATCACCGCGCCGGCGCCGAGGTGTTTGGCGGTCTGGACGGCCAATCGTCCGGCGCTGCCGGTCGCTCCGAGAATCACGACGGTCTGGCCGGGCTGCAGGGTGACCCGGCGGCGCAGCGCCACCCAGGAGGACATCGCGGGGTTCATGGCCGCCGCGATCGACACCGGATCGGCGTCCTCGGGCAGGACGACGCTTCGGCGCAGGTCGACGAGCGTCCGCTCGGCCATCGCGCCGAGGGCTGAGGACACCACGAAGTAGCGCAGGGTGCCGTCCGGGGCACGGCCGACTCCGTCGATACCGGGCACCAGCGGCAGCTCGCCGGTGCTGGTGTAGTGCGTTCCCGCGGCGCGGGAGCGCACCAGTGGGTGCAGTCCGGCGGCAAGGACGTCAACAACGACATCGTCGGACGTGGCCGGTTGGGGTTCCGGAAAGGCTTGATAGGCAGGCGGTTTCGCGAAGTCTGTGACGACGGCTGCATGCACGATGGGCTCCAATTTAGATGTTATTACGAACTAAAATAGATGGTAATACGAACTAATACGGTACGCTAGGGTGATGTCGGAGGACCTGCTTGAAGACTTGGTGCGGACCTCGTTCGCGGTGATGGCGGTGCTCAACCGAGTTGCCGCCGAGAATGATCTGTCACTGACCCAGCTGCGCGCCCTGGCGATCCTGCGCGATCGCGAGCCCACGATGGCCCAGCTCGCTGACTACCTGGGCCTGGAGCGGTCATCGGTGAGCGGGCTGATGGATCGCGCCGTCCGTCGGGGCCTGGCCCAACGGACCACCAGCCGCACGGACGGACGGTCAGTGAATGTCAGTCTGACCGCGGAGGGTCACCGGCTGGGCGTCCACATCGGTGATCAGGTGGCCGGCCTGCTGGCGCCGATGACCGGCCGCCTCAGTGCTGCCGAGCAGAAGCGGCTCTCGGCGCTGCTATTCGCCATGCTGGGTCACCCGAACGAGAACTTACGGCCTTCGTAAACGGTGCCCAGCACCCGGATTTGGTCAAGTCGCATCGGGTCGACCGCATAGGGGTCCTCGGCCAGGATGGTGAAATTGGCCAGCTTTCCGGGTGTGATGCTGCCGAGTTCGTGTTCCAGGCGCCAGGAATATGCGGCCTCAATGGTGACTGCCCGCAGCGCGTCGTGCACCGAGATCCGCTGTTCGGGGGCGGCGATCCGGCCGCTGGGGGTCTGCCGGTTGACCGCGCACCAGGCCAGCGTCAGCGGTGCGGCCGGACCCATCGGCAGGTCGGAGTGCAGGGACAGCGGTATGCCCCGGTGCAATACCGACGCGGCGCGCACCATGGCGTCGGCTCGATCGGCGCCCAGCCCGTGGGCGGCGTACTGGTCGGCGAATCCGACTGGGTAATACGAGTTGGCGGACACGATGCAGCCCAGCTCGGCGATGCGGCTCACCTGCTCCTCGGTCGAGTTCGCGAAATGCACGACCACCGTGCGGTGGTCGGTGCGCGGATGGGCGGCCATGCACTCGGCGATGGTGTCGAGCACCAGATCCAGCCCGGCATCGCCGTTGACGTGAATGTGCAACTGCCAGTCCGCGTTCCAATAGACCTTCGCGAACGCCCGGAAGGTATCCGGTTGCATCATCCACTCGCCGTGATGGCACAGGTCCGGGTGACCGGACTCGTCGAGGTACGGGTCGCGCATCTGCATCAGCTGGCTGATGATCGCGCCGTCGGCAAAGAGCTTGACCTGCTTGGGGAGCAGGCGCACCTTGCCCGCCGAGGCCCCTTCGACCTGCCGTTCCGCATCGGCGACCGCATCGGCGGGGTCCATGCCTGCGTCGGCCTGGCTGCGGGCGTCGACGAGAAATGTTGACGTGAAGGGTGTTTCGTCGGATCCGAGGATGTCTTGGTAGAGCGACCACGGCTCGAGCGCCCACATGATGCCCGGCTCGTTGATCGCGGTCACACCGTTTCCATGCAGGTAGGCGACGAGCTGGCGTAAGCCGGCGGCCAACCGGTCCTGGCTCATGAACAGCGGAGAGAGCTTGGGCAGCAACAGGTTCATTCCGGTTTCCCACCAGTGACCGGCCTCGAGATCGACCGTGGTGCCTGCGGGGTCGCCTTCGGCCAGGTCCGCGGCGGTGATGCCCAGGCGGTTGATCGCGGCGGAGTTCAGATACCACTCATGACAGGACCGTTGCCAGACCGCGATCGGGCGGGTGGAGCTGATCGTGTCGAGTGTGGCGCGGTTCAGCGGTCCGTGCCAGAGCTTGTGGTAGCCCCACGAGAACAGCCACTCGTCCGGATCCGAAAGCCGCCGCGCCGCGGCGGCGAGCCGAGTCTGGTACTCCGCGGCCGAGTGTGCGGCCGAATAGGTCTTGCCGGGCAGCCGCCAGTCCTCGATGGCGATCACCTCGGTCATCAGCGTGGTGGCCCCCAGCACCGGATGCAGGTGCTGATCGATGAGGCCGGCGCAGATGACGGCATCGGCGAAGGTGTCGTCGAGCGCCCCGGCCGCGCGCAGCTCGTCGGCGTGGCCGACGGCGGTGATCCGGCCGCCGGTCACGGCGACAGCGGTGGCCTCGGGTATGTCGGGATCCATCGTGAGCACCCGGCGGGCGGTGAACACGGTGGTCGTCGGTGCGGTGGCCATGATGCGATCCTGCCTGCCGGGCGGGGCTGCCGTCGCGGACTTGCCGGTCGAGGCGCGGCCCTACCCACAGCGAAAAGGCCGGTGAGGAAGTAATCCGCGGATCATTGCAACCCCCCGTTGCGGTCTGGAATTCGACTCGGGGGAGATCCGACTCGTGGATGAATCCGGGTCTGTGACAACTCCGCGGTTCTCTCGGCCTGCAGGCCCCACCCGGCACCCGGATAATTGGGGGATGGCTGAATCCCCGGACACTTCCCTGGAACCGATCGGCGCGGTCACCCGCACCAAGGTCGGGCGGGAGGCCACCGAGCCGATGCGGGAGGACATCCGGCTGCTGGGGACGATCCTGGGCGACACCGTGCGCGAGCAGAACGGCGACGAGGTGTTCGACCTCGTCGAGAAAGCCCGCGTCGAATCCTTCCGCGTGCGTCGATCCGAGATCGACCGCTCCGAATTGGCCGAGCTGTTCGACGGCATCGACATCCATCAGGCCATCCCGGTGATCCGTGCCTTCAGCCACTTCGCGCTGTTGGCCAACGTTGCCGAGGACATCCATCGCGAACGTCGCAGGGCCGTCCACGTCGCCGCCGGGGAACCGCCGCAGAACAGCACGCTGGCCGCCACCTACGGCAAGCTCGACGCCGCGGACCTGCAGGCCGGCACCGTGGCCGACGCCCTACGGGGTGCGCTGGTGTCGCCGGTGATCACCGCGCATCCCACCGAGACCCGTCGCCGCACCGTGTTCGACACCCAGCACCGCATCACCCAGCTGATGCGGCTGCGGCTGCGAGGCCAGGACGAGACGGAGGATGGCCAGTCAGTCGAGACCGAATTACGGCGGCAGATCCTCACGTTGTGGCAGACCGCACTGATCCGATTGTCCCGGTTGAAGATTCAAGACGAGATCGAAGTCGGTCTCCGCTACTACCCGGCGGCGTTCTTCGAGGTGATCCCGAAGGTGAACGCCGAGGTGCGTGAGGCGCTGCGGGCCCGCTGGCCCGGCGCCGACCTGCTGCCTCAACCGATCCTACGGCCAGGGTCGTGGATCGGCGGCGACCGCGACGGCAACCCGAACGTCACCGGCGAGGTGGTGCGGCTGGCCACGGGCAGCGCCGCGTACACCGCGCTTGGCCATTACTTCGCCGAACTGACCTACCTCGAGCAGGAACTGTCGATGTCGGTGCGGCTGGTCACGACCACCGACGAACTGGTCGCGCTGGCCGAAACCTGTAACGAACCAGCCCGGCTTGACGAGCCCTACCGGCGGGCGCTGCGCGTCGTACACGCCCGGCTGACGGCCACCGCACACGACATCCTGGACCGCACCCCGGCGCACATCCTTGATCTGGGCCTGGACCCCTACCAGACCCCGTCCGAGCTTCTTGCCGACCTCGATGTCATCGACGCGTCGTTGCGCGCCAACGGTAGCGCGATCCTGGCCGACGACCGGCTGGCCCGGCTGCGAGAAGCAGTGAATGTCTTCGGTTTTCACCTCAGCGGTCTGGACATGCGGCAGAACTCCGAGACGCACGAGGAGGTCATCGCCGAACTGCTGTCCTGGGCCGGGGTGCACCCCGACTACGCGTCGCTGTCAGAACCGGAGCGCGTCGAGGTGCTGGCGACCGAACTAGCCACTCGTCGCCCCCTGGTCCGCGACGACTCCGACCTCTCGGAGTTGGCCCGCAAGGAACTCGACATCGTCTTTGCGGCCGCCCGTGCGGTCCGGGTGTTCGGCCCGGCTGCGGTGCCCAACTACATCATCTCGATGTGTCAATCGGTATCGGACATGCTGGAAGCCGCGATCCTGCTCAAAGAGGCGGGACTGCTGGATGTTTCGGGGGAGCAGCCCTACGCGCCGGTGGGCATCGTGCCGTTGTTCGAGACGATCGACGACCTGCAGCGCGGCTCGTCGATCCTCGAGTCGGTGCTGGACCTGCCGCTCTATCGGGCGATGGTGCACGCCCGCGGAGAGAGCCAGGAAGTCATGCTCGGCTACTCGGACTCCAACAAGGACGGCGGATACCTGGCCGCCAACTGGGCCCTCTACCGGGCCGAGCTCGATCTCGTGGAGTCCGCCCGCAAGACCGGTATCCGGCTGCGGTTGTTCCACGGCCGCGGCGGAACCGTCGGTCGCGGTGGCGGTCCCAGCTACGACGCCATTCTGGCGCAGCCACCCGGTGCGGTGAACGGCTCGTTGCGGCTGACCGAGCAGGGCGAGATCATCGCGGCCAAGTACGCCGAGCCGCGGATCGCCCATCGCAACCTGGAGACGCTGCTGGCGGCCACACTGGAATCGACACTGCTGGACACCGAAGGGCTGGGAGGGCTTGCCCAAGGCGCCTATGAGGTGCTCGACGACCTCGCCGCCCGCGCGCAACGCGCCTATGCCGAATTGGTGCACGAGACTCCGGGTTTCGTCGAGTATTTCAAAGCGTCCACGCCGGTGAGCGAGATCGGGTCGCTCAATATCGGCAGCAGGCCGACGTCGCGCAAACCGACCACGTCGATCGCCGACCTGCGGGCCATCCCGTGGGTGCTGGCCTGGAGCCAGTCACGCGTCATGCTGCCGGGCTGGTACGGCACCGGCACCGCGTTCGAGGAATGGATTGCCCAGGGTGAAGGCCGCCTCGAGGTGCTCCAGGACCTCTACGTGAAGTGGCCGTTCTTCGCCACGGTGCTCTCGAACATGGCGCAGGTGCTGTCGAAGTCCGATATGGGGCTGGCCGCACGGTATTCCGAACTCGTCGACGACGAGGAGTTGCGGCACCGGGTGTTCGACAAGATCGTCGCCGAGCATGACCGGACCATCCGTATGCACAAGCTGATCACCAAGCAGGACGACCTGCTCGCCGACAACCCGGCGCTGGCCCGCTCGGTGTTCAACCGCTTCCCGTACCTGGAGCCGCTGAACCATCTACAGGTGGAACTGCTGCGCCGCTTCCGTTCCGGTGACGAAGAGGAACTGGTGCAGCGCGGCATCCTGCTGACGATGAGCGGACTGGCGTCGGCACTGCGCAACAGCGGCTAGTTCAGCCAGGTGGCCCACGGGGTGTAAAACGGCGCCGGATGGGCGTAGATGTCAGGTGTCACGACGATCTCGGTGTTGGGATGCACGCCGTAGGAGTCGCCGCCCGAAGAATTGTTGGTTCCGACAGTGGCGCTGGCCGGTCCGGCAAGTGTCAGCGCGCTCCCGAGGACGGCGGCGGCGATGACCGGCGCGGCGAGGAGTCCGGCGAGGCGGTTCTTGATCGTTGTCATGATGATCAATCTGCCCCAACCGGTCGCAACAGTCGATCGGGCGGTCAGCCCTTTTCGTTGTCCCCCGATTGGTGGACACGCGGGAACCGGGGACCGTAGAACAACGTCAAACCCGCTATGACGCAACCGGACTGCTCGCTGGAGAACACCGCCGAACTGATCGGCCCGCTGCCGCCGGTCGCCCCGCCCGTGCTGGCCGACTGGGACGTCGAGCACCCGGACGACGGCTGGTGGTGACGCGTAGCTAACGCCCCGCGCGGCGCACCGCGTTGACCACCCCGCGCACCGCCGACTCGGTGGCGGCCAGCGGTGACATCACCGCCTCGCCGACTCCCACGATCCGTTCGATCCGGTCGACGATGCCTTCCATCCGTCCGACGACCGCATTCAGCCGGGGCGCCAATTCATCGATCCGGGTGAGGGTGGAGTTGAACACGCCCAGCGTCTCCTCGAAGTACTCGAGGGTGCCATTCATGCCGCTCATCGTCTTGTTGAGATCGGTGAGGGCCTCGCTCATCCCGGTCAGGATGGTGTCGAGTTGGTCGACGGTGACGTCGGCGTTGAGCGCCGCCTGCGCCAGGGTCTTGATCCGGTCGCGACCGGTGCGGGGCGCTGGCGTCTTGTCATCAACCATGGGCGTCAGTCTTACAGCTTGCTGGCTGCCCCGGTGTCAAGAAGCCAAACCGTGGCCTCGCGGCCCACCGCGCCGGCGGCAGGAACCTCGTCGGGGCTGGCGCCCCCGATGGCTGCGGCGACGGCTTCGGCCTTGGCGTCGCCCGACACCACCAGCCAGACTTCGCGAGAACGGGTGACCGCGGGCAGCGTGAGCGTGATGCGCCGGGGTGGCGGTTTGGGGGAGTCCTCGACGCCGACGACCATCCGGGAGGTCTCGGCGACGGCAGGCGTGTGCGGGAACAACGAGTTGATGTGGCCCTCGCCGCCCATCCCGAGCAGGTGCACGTCGAATGCCGGCGCGGGTTCGCCCGGCTCGGCGTTGGCGGCCAGCACGGCCTCGTACCCCGACGCCGCGGCGTCGGGGTCGTCGCCGAATTCGCCGTCACTGGCGGCCATCGGATGAACGTTGCCTGCCGGGATGGCGACGTGGTCCAGCAACGCCTCGCGGGCCTGCTTGTCGTTGCGCTCGCCGTCGTCGGCGGGCACGAACCGGTCGTCACCCCAGAAGATGTGCACCTTCGACCAGTCGATCGCTTCGTCGTGCGTGCCGACATGCTTGAGCAGGCTGATACCCGTTCCGCCGCCGGTCAATACAATCAGCGCCTGACCGCGAGCCGTGATGGCGCCGGCGATCGCGCCGACCAGGCGGTCGCCGACGGCGGTGACCAGAGCTTCTGTGTCGGGGTAGGTCTCGATGATCGTCGTCATACGTACTGCACCTTGTCGATTCCGGCCAGCGCCTCGTGGTAGATCTCGTCGGCATCGAGCCGGCGCAGATCTTCGGCCAGGCACTCGCGAGTTTCTCTGCGCGGCAGCGGAAGCAGCGCCTCCGGGTGCCCGGTTCGGGTGAGGGTGGCGGTGATCCCTTCCTGCGGGCGGCTCAACGTCACCGTCTCGGTCGGGCGCACCAGTTCGACCTTGAGGTCGCCGACGGCGCGCTTTACCGTGCCGTCGATGCGGCTGGCCAGCCAGCCCGCCAGAATGTCCAGGGCCGGTTCGTCTTTCAGCCCCGAGATCAAGGCCGACGTGATCGGCTCGTAGGGCGGCTGATCCACCGCAGAAGCGAGCAAAGCCCGCCAGTAGGTAATCCGGCTCCAGGCGAGGTCGGTGTCACCATCGGTGTAGCCCTGCAGCCGGCTCTTGATCGACGCCAGTGGATCCTCCGCGGACGTCGCATCGGTGAGTCGTCGAATAGCCAAGCGGCCCAGCGGATCCTCAGCCGGCACCTCCGGGGCAGTGCCCGGCCACCACGCCACCACCGGGGTGTCGGGCAGCAGGAACGGCAGCACCACGCTATTGGCGTGGTTGGCCAGCGGCCCGGAGATACGCAGCACCACGACTTCGCCGGCCCCGGCATCGGCACCCACGCGCAACTGGCCGTCCAGTCGCGCGCTGGTGGCCAACCGGTCGTCGGGCACGACGACGATGATGCGGCAGGGATGTTCGCGGCTGGCCGACACCGCGGCCTCGATCGAGTCCTCGACCAGATCCTCGGTGTCAGGCGCGATGACCAGCGTCAGCACCCGGCCCAAAGTGATCGCCCCGCCCTCTTCGCGCAGCGCGGTGATCTTCTTGTTGAGGTCATTGGTCGTCGTGTCAGGCAGATCGACAATCACTTCCGCTGTCTCCGCTCTTCGCTGACGCTCATCACGGGCGCCTCCATTCCCGGCCGGACCGCTGCAGCATCTCGAACGCCGAGTCCGGACCCCAGGTGCCCGACTCGTAGGGGTCGGGGTTGCCGTGGGCAGCCCAGTAGTCCAGCACGGGATCGAGTATCTCCCAAGACAATTCGACCTCGGCATTGACCGGAAACAGCGACGGTTCGCCGAGCAGCACGTCGAGGATCAATCGTTCGTAAGCTTCCGGCGAATCTTCGGCGAATGCCGATCCGTAAGAGAAGTCCATGTTGACGTCGCGGACTTCCATCGCACTGCCGGGAACCTTGGACCCGAACCGCAGCGTGATGCCCTCGTCGGGCTGGACGCGGATTACCAGTGCGTTCTTGCCGAGTTCCTCGGTCATCGTCGCATCGAACGGCAGGTGCGGTGCTCGCTTGAACAGCAGCGCGATCTCGGTGACCCTGCGGCCCAACCGCTTTCCGGTCCGCAGATAGAACGGGACACCAGCCCAGCGCCGGGTGTCGACATCAAGGGTGATCGCCGCGAACGTTTCGGTGGTGGAGGTCTTGGAGAAGCCCTCCTCGTCGAGAAGGCCGACGACCTTCTCACCTCCCTGCCACCCCGCGGTGTACTGGCCGCGCGAGGAGGTCAGATCCAGGGGCTTGGCCAGTGACGTCGCCGACAGCACCTTGATCTTCTCGGCCGTCACCTCGTGCGGATGGAAGCTGACCGGCTCTTCCATCGCAGTCAGCGCGAGCAGCTGGATCAGGTGGTTCTGGATGACGTCGCGCGCGGCTCCGATCCCGTCGTAGTAGCCGCCCCGGCCACCGAGGCCGATGTCCTCGGCCATGGTGATCTGGACGCTGTCGACGTAGTGGCTGTTCCACACCGGCTCGAACAGCTCGTTGGCGAAGCGCAGCGCCAGGATGTTCTGCACCGTCTCCTTGCCGAGGTAGTGGTCGATGCGGAACACCGATTCCTCGGGGAAGACACTGTTGACCACTTTGTTGAGCTCGATGGCGCTCTGCAGGTCGTGGCCGAACGGCTTCTCGATCACCACTCGGCTCCAGCGGCCCTCCCGCTGGCGAGCGAGCTCGGACTTCTTCAGCTCCTCGCACACCACCGGGAACGCATTCGGCGGAATCGACAGGTAGAAGGCGTGATTGCCGCCGGTGCCGCGTTCGACGTCGAGCTTCTCCAGCGTCTCGGCCAGCCGCGTGAACGAGGCCGGGTCGTCGAAGGTGCCCTGGACGAAGCGGAACCCTTCGGCCAGCCGATCCCACACCTCCTGGCGGAACGGGGTGCGGGCGTGCTGGCACACCGAGTCGTGGACGATCTTGGCGAAATCCTCGTCCTTCCAGTCCCGCCGGGCGAAACCCACGAGCGAGAACGACGGCGGCAGCAGGCCGCGGTTGGCCAGGTCGTAAATCGCCGGCATCAGCTTCTTGCGCGCGAGATCACCGGTGACACCGAAGATCACCACCGCGCACGGCCCGGGAATCCTGGGCATCCGCTTGTCCCGCTTGTCGCGCAGCGGGTTGTGCCAGCTGTCGGGAGCCGGCGCTACCAGCCCGGGTACGGGGCGGTCGGTCATTTGGCTGCGGCGTCGAGCTGTTCTTGGGTCGCGTCGAGTAGCTCTTGCCAGGACTTCTCGAACTTGTCGACGCCCTCATCCTCGAGGACCACGAACACGTCGGGCAGGTCGATGCCGACGGAAGAGAGCTTGTCGAACACCTCCTGGGCCGCCGCACCAGTACCGGAAATGGTGTCACCGGTGACCACACCGTGGTCGGCCACCGCGTCAATTGTCTTTTCCGGCATGGTGTTCACCGTGTTCGGGGCGACCAGCTCGGTGACGTAGAGGGTGTCGGAGTAGTCGGGGTTCTTGACGCCGGTGGACGCCCACAGCGGCCGCTGCACCCGGGCACCGGCGTCGGCCAGGGCACGGAAGCGGTCACCGCTGACGAACACCTCTTCGTAGGCGGCGTAGGCCAGCCGAGCGTTGGCCACGCCGGCCTGCCCACGCAGCGCCAGCGCCTCCTCGGATCCGATCGCCTCCAGCCGCTTGTCGATCTCGGTGTCCACCCGGGACACGAAAAACGAAGCGACCGAATGGATCTTGGACAAGTCGTGGCCGGCGTTCTTGGCTGCCTCGAGCCCGGCGAGGTAGGCGTCCATCACCGCGCGGTGCCGCTCCACCGAGAAGATCAGCGTCACGTTGACTGAAATGCCCTCGGCCAGAACCGCGGTGATCGCCGGCAGGCCCGCCTTGGTCGCGGGGATCTTGATCAGCAGGTTGGGCCGATCGACGATCTTCCACAGCTCGATCGCTTGCAGCACGGTCTTGTCGGTGTCGTGTGCCAACCGGGGATCGACCTCGATGGACACCCGCCCGTCGATGCCGTCGGAAGACTCCCACTGCGGACGCAGCACGTCGCAGGCTTCGCGAACGTCGTCGGTGGTGACGGTGCGGATCGTGGCGTCGACGTCGGCCCCGCGCTCGGCGAGCTCGGAAACCTGTGCGTCGTAGGCGTCTCCGTGTGAGAGCGCCGCCTGGAAGATCGACGGGTTGGTGGTGACACCGACCACGCTGCGGGTATCGATCAGCTCCTGCAGGTTGCCGGTCCGCAGCCGGGTCCGGGACAGGTCATCGAGCCAGACGGACACACCGGCGGCGGACAGCGCCGCGAGGTTGGGATTCTGCGCCATAACGGTTGCCTCTCTTGATTGGTCTTGTGATCAGTTGTCGATTGCGCGTTCCGCAGCGGCGGCGACCGCTTCGGGGGTGAAGCCGAACTCACGGAACAGGGTCTTGTCATCGGCGGACTCGCCGTAGTGCTCGATGGAGACGATCTCGCCGGTATCGCCGACGTACTTGTACCAACTCTGCGCGATACCTGCCTCCACCGCGACGCGGGCGGACACGTCAGGCGGCAGAACGCTGTCGCGGTACTCCTGCGGCTGCGACTCGAACCACTCGACACATGGCATCGACACCACGTAGGCCCTGATGTCCTTGTCCGCCAACAGTTTCTGAGCTTCGACGGCCAGCTGCAGCTCAGAACCGGTCGCGATGATGATCACGTCGGCATCGTCGGCCGGATTGCCGCCGCCCAGCACGTAACCGCCCTTGGTCACACCCTCGGAACTCGTGCCTTCCAGCACTGGGATGCCCTGTCGGGTCAGGATGAAACCGACCGGGCCGCTGCCGTTGCCGCGGGCGATGATGCTGCGCCAGGCATACGCGGTCTCGTTCGGGTCGCCCGGACGCACCACCGACAGCTTGGGGATCGCCCGCAGCGCGGCGAGGTGCTCGATCGGCTGATGCGTCGGGCCGTCCTCGCCGAGGCCGATGGAGTCGTGCGTCCAGATGTAGATGGTGTCGATGTCCATCAACGAGGCGAGCCGCACCGCTCCGCGCATGTAGTCGGCGAACTGGAGGAAGGTGCCCCCGAATGCGCGGGTGGGCCCGTGCAGCACGATGCCGGACAGGATCGAACCCATCGCATGCTCCCGAATGCCGAAATGCAGCACCCGGCCGTACCAGTCGGCGGTGTAGTCCTCCGTCGAGATCGACGGCGGACCAAAGGATTTCACCCCGTTGATGGTGGTGTTGTTGCTGCCGGCCAGGTCCGCCGAGCCGCCCCACAGCTCGGGCAGCTTGGGTGCCACGTCGTTGAGCACCTTGCCGAACGCGGCACGGGTGGCCAGGGGCTTGGAACCCGGCTCCCAGTAGGTGATGTCGGCGTCCCAGCCGTCGGGCAGCTCGTTGGCCAACAGCCGGTCCAGCAGAGCCTTGCGCTCCGGCTCCCGCTCGGCCCAGGCGTCGAATTCGCCCTGCCACTTCTGGTGCGCCTCGCGGCCACGGTCGACGAGCTTGCGGGTGTGCTCGATCACCTCGTCGCGTACCTCGAACGACTTCTCCGGGTCGAAGCCCAGCACCTTCTTGGTGGCCGCGACCTCGTCGGTGCCCAGCGCCGACCCGTGCACGCCACCGGTGTTCATCTTGGTGGGCGCCGGATATCCGATGATCGTGCGCACCGCGATGAACGACGGCTTGTCGGTGACCTTCTTGGCCTCTTCGATCGCCTGCTGGATGCCGACCACGTTCTCGCCGCCCTCAACGGTCTGAACGTGCCAGCCGTAGGCCTCGTAGCGGGCCCGGGTGTCCTCGGTGAACGCGATGTTGGTGTTGTGTTCGATCGATATCTCGTTGTTGTCCCAGAACACGATCAGGTTGCCCAGCTGCTGGGTGCCCGCGATCGACGACGCCTCGGAGGTGACGCCCTCTTCCATGTCGCCGTCGGAGGCCACCACGTAGATGTAGTGATCGAACGGGCTGGTGCCGGCCGGAGCGTCCGGGTCGAACAGCCCGCGCTCGTAGCGCGCGGCCATCGCCATCCCGACCGCCGAGGCCAGACCCTGGCCGAGCGGGCCGGTGGTGATCTCCACGCCCTTGGTGTGGCGGAACTCGGGATGGCCCGGCGTCTTGGATCCCCAGGTGCGCAACGACTCGATGTCGGAGAGTTCGAGACCGAACCCGCCCAGATAGAGCTGCAGGTACAGGGTCAGGCTGCTGTGCCCACAGGACAGCACGAACCGGTCGCGGCCCAGCCAATGGGTGTCGCTCGGGTCGTGCCGCATCACCCGCTGAAACAGCGTGTAAGCCAGCGGCGCCAGACTCATCGCGGTACCCGGATGGCCGTTGCCGACCTTTTGCACCGCATCGGCGGCCAGGACGCGCACTGTGTCGACGGCCAGTGAATCGACGTCGGTCCAGTCATCGGGGTGGTGCGGCTGGGTCAGCGCGGCAATCTCTTCGACAGTTGTCACGAACTCGCTCCTGGCATCGTCAGATGGGCTGGCAAGCTGGGGTGGTCCTCTTCACCCTAGTGCTGGTTGGTCGGTTGCTGCATAGTGCTGCGACCGGCGTTACCCGCCGGTGAACCTCCACCCCTGGAACTGTGTCATCACGATGTAATCGCCGTGAATCGACCCTTCGGTTCTGATAGTCGAGCAACGGCGTCTACCATCCTCTGTAGTAGATCGTCGACAGGTCTGTCAGGAGTCGGTTGCGTGAGAGTTCGCGAAGTGCACCTCGTTGATGGGGCGCCGGTCCGATTCCGCGACAGGCTCCTCGGCTACCTGGCACTGACGAAGCCCCGCGTCATCGAGCTCCTGCTCGTCACCACGATTCCCGCCATGCTGCTGGCCGGCCGCGGCACCGTCGACCTCCCGCTGATCCTCAATACTCTGTTCGGCGGTCTGCTGGCCGCTGCGGGTGCCAACACGCTGAACTGCGTGGCTGACGCCGACATCGACAAGAAGATGAAGCGCACCGAGCGCCGGCCGCTGGCCAGGGCCACGGTGCCACGCAGCCACGCGCTGGTGTTCGGACTGGCGTTGTCGGTGGCGTCGTTCTTCTGGCTGTGGTGGACGACGAACATGCTCTCGGCGCACCTGGCCGGCGCCACCATCGCGTTCTACGTGCTGGTCTACACCCTGCTGCTGAAGCGCCGCACCTCGCAGAACGTGGTGTGGGGCGGCGCCGCAGGCTGCATGCCGGTGATGATCGGATGGTCGGCGGTGACCGACACGATCGGCTGGCAGGCGCTGGTGATGTTCGCGATCATCTTCTTCTGGACGCCGCCGCACACCTGGGCGCTGGCGATGAAATACAAGGACGACTACGCCGCCGCCGGTGTGCCGATGCTGCCGGTGGTCGCCACCGAGCGTCAAGTCACCAAGCAGATCCTGATCTACACCTGGCTGACCGTGCTGGCGACCCTGGCGCTGGTTCCGGCGGCCGGCTGGCTGTACGCCTCGGTGGCGGCGCTGGCCGGTGCCTGGTTCCTGGTGATGGCGTATCGCCTGCATGCCGGGGTGCGCCGCGGCAACCCGGTCAAGCCGCTGAAGCTGTTCCTGCAGTCGAACAACTACCTGGCCGTCGTGTTCGTGGCGCTTGCCGTCGATTCGGTGCTCGCGCTGCCGCTGTTCTAGGGCAGCAGCACGATCGAGCCGGTGGTCTTGCGCCCCTGCAGATCGCGGTGCGCCTGGGCGGCTTCGGCCAGCGGGTAGTGGCCGCCAACGGTGATCGTGATCGAACCGTCCGCAATCGCGTCCAGTAATTCACCCGCGCGCCAAGCGAATTCATCCGGCGTACGAGTGAAGTGTGCGAGGTTGGGCCGGGTCAGGAACACCGAACCTGCGGCGTTGAGCCGCTGCGGGTCGACCGGGGGGACTGGCCCGCTGGAGGCGCCGAACAACGCCAACGTGCCCCGGATAGCCAGGCTGGCCAGGCTGGCGTCGAACGTCGTCTTGCCAACGCCGTCGTAGACCGCGGCGACTCCGTGGTCGTTGGTGAGGTCACGGACCTTGGCGGCGAACTCGGCCGGGTCCTCCGGGTAGTCGAGCACCTCGACCGCGCCGGCCTGTCGCGACAACTCCGCCTTCTCGGGGTTGGAGGCGGTGGTGATCACCCGGGCGCCGAGGCTGGTCGCCCACTGGGTCAGGATCAGCCCCACACCGCCCGCCCCGGCGTGCACGAGCACGAAATCGCGAGCCTGCACCGGATACACCGACTTGATGAGGTAGTGCGCCGTCATCCCTTTGAGCAGTGCCGAGGCCACCGCATCCGATGGCACATTCTCGGGCACATAGGCGACGAAATCGGCTGGTGCAATGGAGAAGTCGGCATACGCGCCAGACGCCTGCGCGGTCACCACCCGGTCGCCGGGCTTGATCGCGGCGACGTCGTCACCGACGGCGGCCACGGTCCCGCACACCTCGCTACCCAGCACGAAGGGCAGCTCCCGCGGGTACTGACCGGAGCGGAAATAGGTGTCGATGTAGTTGACACCGATGGCGTCGGCCTCGATGAGCACCTCGGTGGGGCCGGGCTCGGGTTTGGGCTTCTCGACGTAGTTCAGGACCTCGGGGCCGCCCGTCTCGGCGACTTCGACTGCGTGCATGTCACTATCATCCCCGTTGTGGGTTTTCGTTCGAAGCTGGCACGTCCCGATGTGTTCCATCCGAGCATCGTGCTGGCCGGGTGCCCGCAGTTGGTCACCGGAGACGGCGACGACGACGGCCTGACCGACGCCCTGCGTGACCGCGGGCTGCCCGCCCGCTGGTTGTCCTGGGACGACCCGCAGACCGAGAGTGCGGACGTGGTAATCCTGCGTGCCGCATGGGACTACGCCGATCGCCGCGACGAATTCCTGGCCTGGACTCACCGGGTGCGCAACCTGCTCAACGCCCCGGCCGTGGTGGCGTGGAACAGCGACAAGCACTATCTGCAGGACCTCGCCGACGCGGGCGTGCCCACGCTGAGCTCCTACTTCTTCGATCCGGGCGAGACGGTGACATTGCCCACAGGCGAGATCGTGGTCAAACCCGCGATCGGCGCGGGCTCGATAGACACGGGGCGGTTCGTCGACCACGCCGCCGCCCGCGCACATATCGCGGCGCTCCACGATTCCGGGCGCACCGCACTTGTGCAGCCGTACGACGCGCGCGTCGAACAGGGGGAGACCGCGCTGGTGTTCCTCGGCGGGCGGCAGTCGCACGCCTTCACCAAGGGCCCGATGCTTCCGCCGGAAGGCGAAGTAGCCCTGTTGGACGAGTCCGGCACGTACGTCGCCGAGCAGCTGACATCAGCCGATCCCGACTTCGCGATGTGGGACGTGGGCGTCGCCGCGCTGGCGGCCGCCTGCAGGCATGTGGGCATCGCCAGCAGTGAGCTGCTCTACGCCCGTGTCGATCTCATCGGCGGCGCCGACAACCCGCTGCTGCTGGAGCTCGAGCTGATCGAGCCGGGGCTGGGTTGGCATCAACTCGACGAGAACACCCGCGAGCTGCAGCAGCGCACGTTCGCACTCGAGGTGGAGTCAGCGTGCGAGCGTCTTGGGCTCGGTCCGCTGTCGCATCGACGCCCATAGCGCGGCGGTCGCCGCGGTGCAGGCCGCCGCGCCCGCGACGTGGCACGCCACCAATGCCGCTGGCACGCCGGTGAAGAACTGCACGGTGCCGATCAACCCTTGCGCCAGCACCAGCCCGACCAGAACCGCAAGCCGCCGCATGATCAGTCGCGGGGCGAATACCGCCTGCAAGCCGGCGGCCAGGCCGACCAGCAGCGCCAGGTACGCAATCAGCAGTGTGGAGTGCATGTGGACCAGCGTGAGGATCTCCACCTCGAGGCGAGGCACCGCGCGCTGCGGGCTCTTGTCGCCGGCATGCGGGCCCGCGCCGGTCACCAACGTTCCGGTGACCAGCGTCGCGGCCAGCGTCAGCGCGCCCAGCAGCGTCAGATGCCGCAGCGGCTTGGGGACGAGAACGGTGGGCAGTCCGACGTCGGGTTCGCCGATCTTGACGTAGAGCAGGGTGGCCAGCCACACCATCGCCATCGAGACCAGCAGGTGGATCGCGACGGTCCACCACGCCAGCCCAGCCAGCACGGTGATGCCGCCCAGCACCGCCTGTAGCACCGTCGATGCGGGCATCAGCCAGGCGTAGACGAGCACCTCGCGGCGTCGCCGGGCGCGGGTCACTGCCAGTACGGCCAGGATCGCGGTGATGACGACCAGGAAGGTGATCATCCGGTTGCCGAACTCAACGGCCTGATGGATGCGCGGCACTTCGGAGTGCGGCACCGGAACGAAGCTGCCGGGGAAGCACTGTGGCCAGGTTGGACAGCCCAGCCCGGATGCGGTCACCCGTACGATCGCGCCGGTGACGGCGATACCGCCCTGGGTGAGGATGACGGCGGCGGCGATGATGCGCTGGGTGCGCAGGCTGGGTAGTGGCAGCAGGTCCACCAGTCGCAGGAAAAACCGTCCGACGGGCACGGCCCGATCGTAGAGGACGACTAACTACGCGCCGTAGTAGGGCTGCCCGTCTAGGTGAACCGGAACCAGCGCAGCGCCGCCAGCGCCGACACCGCACCCCAGGCCGCGAGTACCGCGATGCCGAACCAGTCCACCGACAGCGACATCGCCCGGGTCAGCGACTCTGTCAGCGCGCCCGAGGGCGTCAGCCGGGCCACCAAGCTGACGCCGCGCGGTATCGCGCCGGTCTCCAGGGTCAGCGCGCCCAGCCCGGCGAAGACGAACCAAAGCAGGTTGGCCACGGCCAGGACGATCTCGGCGCGCAGGGTTCCACCGAGCAGCAGACCCATCGCGGCGAAGCCGGCGGTGCCCAGTGCGATGACGAGCGCACCCAGCAGCAGGCCGGCTGGATGCGGGCGCCAGCCCAGTGCCAGGCCGATGCCGCCGAGCAGCAGCGCCTGCAGGAACACCACGGTCACCACCGCCAGCGCCTTGCCGGCGATGATCCCCCACACCGGAAGTGCGGTGGCGCCCAACCGTTTCAGTGCCCCGTAGCGGCGGTCGAAAGCCACCGCGATGGCCTGGCCGGTGAACGCGGTCGAGATCACCGCCAGCGCCATGATCGCCGGCACGAACACCGCGACGCGCTGGGGGCCGAACGAACCGAGCGGCAGCAGCGTGAGCCCGATCAGCAGGGTGATCGGGATGAACATCGTCAGCAGCAGTTGTTCGCCGTTGCGTAGCAACAGTTTCAGCTCCAGGCCGTACTGCGCGGTCAGCATCCTCGCCACTGTGCTGGGCCGCGGGTCGGGGGTGAAGGTGCCGGGCGGGAACAAATCGCTCATGCCGCTTCCTCGCAGGCTCGGTTGCGCCATGTCTGTCGTTGATTCGCTCCGCAAGCGTCGCTCATGCCGCTTCCTCGCAGGCTCGGTTGCGCCATGTCTGTCGTTGATTCGCTCCGCAAGCGTCGCTCATGGCCGCAACTTCTTGCCGGTCAATTCCAGGAACACGTCCTCGAGGCTGCGCTGCTCCACCCGCATATCGGTGGCCAGCACGTCGAGTCGCGCACACCATGCTGTCACCGTCGCCAGCACCTGTGGGTCGATCTTGCCCTCGACGAGATACTCACCCGGCGAATGTTCTTTGGCTGCATAGCCTTCCGGCAATGCGGCGATCAACAACGACAGGTCGAGCTGACGGGGTGCGGAGAACCGCAGCTGTCCCTCGGCGCCGTTGTGCATCAACTCGGCAGGTGTGCCGGATGCGACGGCCGAGCCGCGGTCGATGATCACGATGCGGTCGGCCAGCTCCTCGGCTTCCTTCAGCTGATGGGTGGTCAGCACCACTGTCACACCGTCGCGGCGCAGTGCATCGATGAGCTCCCACACCACCAGCCGCGCGTGCGCGTCCATACCGGCGGTCGGCTCATCGAGGAAGACCAGTTCGGGGCGTCCGACCAGGGCGCACGCCAGCGCCAGCCGCTGCTGCTGGCCGCCGGAGAGTCGCCGGTAGGTGGTGCGGGCGGCATCGGTCAACCCCAGCGTGTCCAGCAGCCAGGCCGGATCCAGGGGATTGGCGGCATACGAGGCCACCAGCTTCAGCATCTCGCCGGCCCTGGCCGCGGGATAGCCGCCGCCGCCCTGCAGCATCACGCCGATCCGCTCACGGACCTTCGCGTTGTCGGCGACCGGGTCGAGGCCCAGCACTTCGAGCGTGCCCTCGTCGGGGCGGACGAAGCCTTCGCACATCTCGACGGTGGTGGTCTTGCCGGCCCCATTAGGGCCCAGCAGGGCCAGCACCTCGGCGGCGTGTACTTCGAGGTCGAGGCCCGACACCGCCGTCGTGGTGCCATAGCGCTTGGACACCCCACGCAGTCGCACAGGGATTTCGTGGCCGGAACTCACGGGGACTCAGCGTATGCGCCAGGCGCCGGACGTGGCGCCGGTGGCTCGGCCTGCGGCCCGGTCGGCGGTCTGGGGTCGGGCTCCTGGCCGCTGAATGCCTCACTGGTGCCGGGCACTTTCCGCCACGGCAGGTGGTTGAACGTCACCGCGATCAGCAGCAGCACGATCACCAGGCTGGCGAGGGTGGCGTCGAGGATCTGGAACAACGCGAAGCGGTCGCCGTTCGCGGTTGGACCAAAGATGCCGACCACGAGGCTCACGGCGATCGTGGCGATGCGGAAGCCGGGCCGGGTGGCCCACGCGGCCAGCGGGATGATCGCCCACAGCAGGTACCACGGCTGCACCACGGGGAACAGCAGCACCGTCGCGCCCAGCGCCACACCGAGCCCGCCGACCGGATGCAGCCGCCCCCGGAACACGGCCAGCAGCAGCCAGGTGACCGTGATCATGATGATCAGCACACCCATGGCGCGGGTCAGCGACAGCACAGCCGTGGTGTGATCGCCCAACCCGAGCAGGATGCCCACCTGCCCGGTGCCCAGCGCCAGCAGGGTCGGCGGCGACATCCAGCTGCGCACCACGTTGGCGGTGCCGAGGGTGAAAATCCAGCCGAACCCCAGCCCGCTGGCCCAGCCGACAACCGCCATCACCACCAGCGACAGCGCAGTCATCAGGAGCGTCGCCGACAGAAACGCTTTGATCGTGGCGCCCCAGCGGTGAGCCAGCGCCATGCCGACGAACCCCAACGCAAGCAGGCCGGGCAGTTTGACCTGCGACGACAGTGTGATCAGCACCGCACCCAGAATCAGCATGGCCAGTGGTTCCCAGGCCAGCCACTCGTCGCGCCCGCGCGGCCAGTGCACCGGCCGCGGCAGCAGTGACCCCGCGGCATCCACGCCGCGCAGGGCGAACTCCGCACCGGTCAGCATCAGGCCCAGCATCAGCGCTTCGTTATGGATGCCTGCCACCAGGTGCATCAGCAGCAGCGGGTTGGCCGCGCCCAGCCACAAAGCGGTGACCTCGGCCACCCCGCAGCGGCGGGCCAGCCGAGGCACCGCCCAGACGATCATGCCGACCCCGAGCAGGACCACCACCCGATGGCTGAGGACGGCAGCGACGATGTTCTCCCCAGTCAGCGCGGAGATACCGCGGCCGACCCACAGGAACAGCGGCCCGTACGGTGCCGGGGTATCGCGCCATAGGCTGGGCACCGAGAGGGTGAACACATGACCCAACCCAAGACCAGGGGCCGGCCCGACCTTGTACGGATCGAGTCCGTTGGCCGAGATCTGGCTCTGCGCCAGATAGGAGTAGACGTCCTTGCTGTACATCGGCGGTGCGATCAGCAGCGGCACGATCCATAACAGCAGGGTGTGATCAAGCTGACTGCGCGACATCCGGCGTGACCCCAGTGTGAACCGGCCGAGCATCAGCCAGGCCAGCGCCATCATCACCGCGCCGGTGGTGGTCATCGTCAGCGAGACGGTCTGGATGCGCGAGGGGAGATTGAGCAGCCGCACCCCGAATGTCGGGTCCTGCACGACGGGACGGGCACCGGCGCCGAGCGCGCCGATCGCCATCAATACTGTTCCGGTGGCGCCGAAGAGCCGGGTACGGCGCATCGCGCGCCGTTCGGCGTCGTTGAGCGGCGAACCCACGGTGCGCTCATCGCCGTGCAGGCGGGCGATCGACGAACTCAGCGAATGCTGGCGGGCTGCCACCACAGCACTCTAACTGCCGGTCCGCTTGACCCCGTCGCTGCTAAGGGTGCCCTTGCTAGACCTGTCCGGCTAATTGCGTAACACTGGTGTTGTGAAAATCCCGTCCGGTGCAGATCCGGCGCCCGTGCTGGGCGCCGCGGTGCACGACGGACAGACTCGGCGCACGATCGTGCAGCTGCTGGTCGAATCGGGATCCATCACCGCCGCTGAGATCGGTCACCGGCTGGGCCTCTCCGCCGCCGGGGTACGCCGGCACCTCGACGCTCTCATCGAGGCGGGGGATGCCGAGGCCAACGCCGCGGCCGCGTGGCAGCAGGCCGGCCGGGGCAGGCCCGCCAAGCGCTACCGGCTCACTGCCGCTGGGCGCGCCAAGCTCGAGCACACTTACGACGACCTGGCCTCGGCCGCGATTCGCCAACTGCGCGAGATCGGTGGCGAGGAGGCGGTGGAGACATTCGCCCGACGCCGGATCGACGCCATCCTGGCGGGAGTAAAGCCCGGCCCCGACGACGTTGAATCCACTGCTGAGCGGGTAGCCGATGCGTTGACGGCGGCCGGTTACGCGGCGACCACGACGCGAGTGCGCGGCCCGCTGCAGGGCATCGAGATCTGCCAACACCATTGCCCGGTTTCGCACGTCGCCGAGGAGTTCCCGGAACTGTGTGAGGCCGAGCAGAAGGCCATGTCCGAGGTTCTCGGTACCCACGTGCAGCGCCTGGCGACGATCGCCAACGGCGACTGCGCCTGTACTACCCACGTGCCACTCACCCCGGCACACCGCTAGACCAGCACCACCTTCGGTGCTCAGCCTGTACCGAAGCCGCCACGATCGATTGAGGAGCGTCGCCATGACACTCACACCGGAAGCCAAGCAGGCTGAGCCGCTGACCCAGGACGAGACCATCGCGTCCTTGGGCAATTACGGCTATGGCTGGTCGGACTCCGACGTTGCGGGTGCCAGCGCGCAGCGTGGCCTGTCCGAAGCGGTCGTGCGTGACATCTCGGCCAAGAAGAACGAGCCGGAGTGGATGCTCGATATGCGCCTGCGGGCGCTGCGCACCTTCGACAAGAAGCCGATGCCGAACTGGGGCTCCAACCTCGAGGGCATCTTCTTCGACAACATCAAATACTTCGTGCGCTCCAGCGAAAAGCAGGCCGCGACGTGGGATGACCTGCCCGCCGATATCAAGAACACCTACGAGCGTCTGGGTATCCCGGAGGCGGAGAAGCAGCGCCTCGTTTCGGGTGTGGCCGCGCAGTACGAATCCGAGGTGGTGTACCACTCCATCCGTGAGGATCTGGAAGCCCAGGGCGTCATCTTCCTGGACACCGACTCGGGTCTGCGGGAACACCCGGAGCTCTTCAAGCAGTACTTCGGCACGGTGATCCCGGCCGGCGACAACAAGTTCTCCGCGCTCAACACCGCGGTGTGGTCGGGTGGTTCGTTCATCTACGTGCCCAAGGGTGTGCATGTCGACATCCCGCTGCAGGCCTACTTCCGGATCAACACCGAGAACATGGGCCAGTTCGAGCGCACTCTGATCATCGCCGACGAGGGCTCCTACGTGCATTACGTGGAGGGCTGTACGGCACCGATCTACAAGAGCGACTCGCTGCACTCGGCGGTAGTGGAGATCATCGTCAAACCCGGTGCGCGGGTGCGGTATACGACCATCCAGAACTGGTCCAACAACGTCTACAACCTGGTGACCAAGCGCGCCAGGGCTGAGGCCGGCGCCACCATGGAATGGGTCGACGGGAACATCGGCTCGAAGGTGACCATGAAGTACCCGGCGGTGTGGATGACCGGCGAGCACGCCAAGGGTGAGGTGCTCTCGGTGGCGTTCGCCGGCGAGGGTCAGCACCAGGACACCGGAGCCAAGATGCTGCATCTGGCGCCGAACACGTCGAGCAACATCGTGTCGAAGTCGGTGGCACGCGGCGGCGGGCGGACGTCCTACCGCGGTCTGGTCCAGATAAACAAGGGCGCGCACGGATCGCGTTCCAGCGTGAAATGCGATGCGCTGCTTGTCGATACGATCAGCCGCAGCGACACGTACCCCTATGTCGACATCCGCGAGGACGACGTCACGATGGGGCATGAGGCCACGGTGTCCAAGGTGAGCGCCGATCAGCTGTTCTACCTGATGAGCCGCGGCATGACCGAGGACGAGGCGATGGCCATGGTGGTGCGCGGCTTCGTCGAACCCATCGCCAAGGAACTGCCGATGGAGTACGCCCTTGAGCTCAACCGGCTGATCGAGCTGCAGATGGAAGGTGCTGTCGGCTGATGTCCAACGCGACTACGGCGGTTGAGGGTTCGCGACTCACTGCCGCCAACAAGGGTGAGCAGTTCAGCTCGTTCGACGTCGACGCCTTCGAGGTGCCCGGCGGCCGCGACGAGATCTGGCGGTTCACTCCGCTCAAGCGGTTGCGCGGCCTGCACGACGGCTCGGCGCCCGCGACCGGGTCCGCACAGATCAGCGTCACCGAACAACCCGACGTGACGGTGGAGACAGTCGGCCGCAAGGACGAGCGTCTCGGCCAGGGCGGTGTTCCAGCTGATCGAGTTGCCGCACAGGCGTTCTCGTCGTTCAACTCCGCCACGGTGATCACCGTCGCGCGGGGTGCCGAGATCGCCAAGCCCATCGAGATCACCGTTGACGGCCCCGGCGAGGGCGCGGTGGCCTACGGGCACCTGCAGATCCGGATCGAAGAGCAGGCGCGTGCCATTGTCGTGGTCGACCTTCGCGGAAGCGGCACCTACGCCGACAACGTCGAGATCATCGTCGGCGATGCCGCGGCGGTTGGGGTCATCTGGATCGCCGACTGGGCCGACGACATGGTGCACGTCAGTGCCCACCACGCACTGCTGGGCCGCGATGCCGTGCTCGGGCATGTCAACGTGACGCTGGGCGGCGACGTCGTGCGGACCACCGCGACCGTGCGCTACACCGGCCCCGGCGGCGAGGCGCAGATGCTCGGCACGTATTTCGCCGATGACGGCCAGCACTTCGAATCGCGCCTACTGGTCGACCACTCCCAGCCGAACTGCAAGTCGGATGTGCTGTACAAGGGTGCGCTACAAGGCGACCCGGACTCGGCGAAGCCGGACGCACACACCGTGTGGGTCGGCGACGTGCTCATCCGAGCCAGCGCCACCGGCACAGACACCTTCGAGGTCAACCGCAATCTGGTGCTCACCGATGGCGCCCGCGCCGACTCGGTGCCCAACCTGGAGATCGAGACCGGGGAGATCGTCGGCGCCGGGCATGCCAGTGCCACCGGACGTTTCGACGACGAGCAGCTGTTCTACCTGCAGGCCCGCGGCATCCCGGAGGAGCAGGCCCGCAGGCTTGTGGTGCGTGCCTTCTTCGGGGAGATCATCGCCAAGATCGCCGTGCCGGCCGTCCGTGAACGCCTCACCGAAGCCATCGAACGAGAACTAGCAATAACGGAAGCGAAAGCCACACAGCCATGAGCACTTTGGAAATCAAGGATCTGCACGTCAGCGTTGCCAACGAGGACGGCTCCGAGAAGGAGATCCTCAAGGGCGTCGACCTGACCGTGAATTCGGGGGAGACCCATGCGGTCATGGGCCCCAACGGATCCGGCAAGTCCACACTGTCGTACTCGATCGCCGGCCATCCCAAGTACCACGTCACCTCGGGTTCGATCACCCTCGACGGTGAGGACGTGCTGACGATGAGCGTCGACGAACGCGCTCGGGCTGGGCTCTTCTTGGCCATGCAGTATCCGGTCGAGGTGCCAGGTGTGTCGATGTCCAACTTCCTGCGCACCGCGGCCACGGCCGTGCGCGGCGAAGCGCCCAAGCTCCGGCATTGGGTCAAAGAGGTCAAGACCGCGATGGCCGACCTCGAGATCGACCCGCAGTTCGCCGAACGCAGTGTCAACGAAGGCTTCTCGGGCGGCGAGAAGAAGCGTCACGAGATCCTGCAGCTGGGCCTGCTGAAGCCGAAGATCGCCATCCTCGACGAGACCGACTCCGGTCTGGACGTCGATGCACTGCGGGTGGTCTCCGAGGGCGTGAATCGCTTCGCCGAGGCCGAGCATGCCGGTGTTCTGCTTATCACGCACTACACCCGGATCCTGCGCTACATCCGGCCGCAGTTCGTGCACGTCTTCGTCGACGGCCGGATCGTCGTGTCCGGTGGTCCCGAGCTGGCCGACGAGCTCGAGGAGAACGGCTACGTGCGCTTCACCCAGGCGGCGGCGGGAGCCTGACATGACGGCCTCGGTGGATCTGGACGTCACGGCTGTCCGCGCCGACTTCCCGATCCTGAATCGGGTGATGCGGGGCGGACATCAGCTGGCCTACCTGGATTCCGGGGCGACGTCACAGAAGCCGCTGCAGGTTCTCGACGCCGAGCGCGATTTTCTGACCAGGTCCAACGGCGCGGTGCATCGCGGTGCGCACCAGCTGATGGAGGAGTCGACCGACGCCTACGAACAGGGTCGTGCCGATATCGCGTCATTTGTCGGTGCCGACGCCGACGAGTTGGTGTTCACCAAGAACGCCACCGAATCGCTCAACCTGGTGTCATACGTGTTGGGGGACGGGCGGTTCGAGGACTCTGTCGGTCCGGGCGATGTCATCGTCACCACCGAGCTGGAGCATCACGCGAATCTGGTGCCGTGGCAGGAACTGGCCCGGCGCACCGGGGCGACCCTGCGCTGGTACGGCGTCACCGACGACGGCCGGATCGACCTCGACTCTCTGCAACTGGACGAGCGGGTCAAAGTCGTTGCATTCAGCCATCATTCGAATGTCACCGGTGCGGTGGCCCCGGTCGGCGAGCTGGTGGCGCGGGCCAAGGCGGTCGGTGCGCTGACCGTGCTGGACGCCTGCCAGTCGGTGCCGCATCAGCCGGTGGATTTCCACGGCCTGAATGTCGACTATGCCGCGTTCTCCGGGCACAAGATGCTGGGTCCCACCGGCATCGGCGTGCTCTACGGTCGCCGCGAACTACTCGACGCGATGCCGCCGTTCATCACTGGCGGATCGATGATCGAGACCGTGACCATGGAGGCCACCACCTACGCCCCCGCACCGCAACGATTCGAGGCCGGCACCCCGATGACCTCGCAGGTGGTCGGATTGGCAGCCGCCGCACGGTATCTCAGTGCATTGGGAATGGCCGCCGTCGAGGCTCACGAAAATGACCTGGTGGCCGCCGCCATAGAAGGTCTGAGCGGAATCCCGCAAGTACGCATCATCGGGCCGACCTCGCTGGACCACCGGGGGTCTCCGGTGAGCTTCGTCGTCGACGGGGTGCATGCCCACGATGTCGGCCAGGTGCTCGATGACGACGGGGTGGCCGTGCGGGTCGGGCATCACTGCGCGTGGCCGCTGCACCGCAGGTTCGGCATCGCCGCTACCGCGCGGGCATCGTTCGCGGTCTACAACACCGCCGACGAGGTGGATCGTTTGGTGGCAGGTGTGAAGCGTGCCGTGGAGTTCTTCTCGTGAAGATGGAGCAGATGTACCAGGAAGTGATCCTGGACCACTACAAGCACCCCCACCACCGTGGGCTGCGTGAGCCATTCGGCGCCGAGGTGCACCACGTCAATCCGACGTGCGGTGACGAGGTGACGTTGCGGGTCGCGCTGTCCGAGGACGGCGAACAGGTCACCGATATCTCGTATGACGGTCAGGGGTGCTCGATCAGCCAGGCTGCGACCTCGGTGCTCACCGACCAGGTGATCGGGCTGACGGTCGGCGATGCGCTCAAGACCGTGGCGGCTTTCACCGAGATGGTGTCGTCGCGGGGAACTATCGATGGCGACGAAGACGTGCTGGGCGACGGGGTGGCGTTCGCCGGCGTGGCGAAGTATCCGGCGCGGGTGAAGTGTGCGCTGCTGGGGTGGCTGGCTTTCAAAGATGCGGTGGCACAGGCCTCGCATCGAAAGGACTTGGAGGAGAAGCGATGAGTGATACCGCCTCAGAGACACCGTCAGAGGAATTCTTGGCCGATATCGAGGAAGCCATGCGCGACGTGGTGGACCCCGAACTCGGCATCAACGTCGTCGACCTCGGCCTGGTGTACGGCCTGAACGTCGAAGGCGCGGACGGCTCGAAGGTCGCCCTCGTCGACATGACGTTGACGTCGGCCGCCTGTCCGCTCACCGATGTGATCGAGGACCAGACGCGCACGGCGCTCGTCGGCGCCGGGCTGGTCAACGAGATAAAGATCAACTGGGTGTGGAATCCGCCGTGGGGGCCTGACAAGATCACCGAGGACGGCCGCGAACAACTGCGCGCCCTCGGCTTCACGGTCTAGCCTGCGAGAATGCTCACCGTCCCCGCCTTCGTCTGGCGGGGCGGTGCGATTACCCGCGCCATCATGGTCGGCCTTGCCGTCGGCTTTTTCCTTGGTCTGCTGGCATGGCTGGATTCCGGGCTGTGGTTCGCCGGCCTGATCGCCATGGCGATCATCTCGCTCATCTATGGAGTCTGGCTGGGCCGGCGGATGGTCCGGTACTGGCCGGGCGCTTGCGCGCTCACCGGTGAGCAGCGCGTGCGGGTCGCCGGTGTCACCCGCTGTGGCGGCCGCATGGGCGACCCGGCATTGGCGCGGGCGGTAGTGGACTACGCCGACGGGCTGCACAACTCCGAGAAGTCGGGCCGCGCGTTTCGCTGGGTGGTCCCGCTGGTCCTCGTCGTGGCGGCCGGGATGGCGATATGGGACTCGGTGTTCGCATCGACACGCGACCTGGTGTCGTCGTGCGTGTATCTCGTCCTGCTCGGGTTCGATGTGTTCTGGTGGCCGGGCCGGCGAGATCGATTGCTGGCCAACGCCGATCGGGCCAAGGAGCGGGCGCTGGGACTCATCGATAGCACCGAAGGGAAGGCCGAGTGACCATTGGGACCGTCGTAGCGACCCGCCGTCAGTTGCACGGCATCGCCGAGAGCTTCCTGGCCGGACCGCAATACCGCGCGACGGGAACGATCCGGCTGGCGGTGCGTCCGGACGGATTCAGCGACACCACGCTGGCGATCGCCGTGCACGGCACAACACTGGTGTGGCCGGGCGGCAGCACCGCGCTGGCCGGCCCGGTTCGGGACGTTGCCGCGGCCAGCGGTCTGGAGATCGGTCCGCCTGCCGGGGCATACGAATCGGTCGCGGCACTGGACCCTGACTCCGTCCTGCAGCTCGACGCCGATGAGGCCGACGTCATCTACCGGTGTCTGTATGCCGGTGGCTTTGCGATAAAAACCGTTCTCCCCGAAAGTCATCCGGTGTTGTGGCCCGAACATTTCGACGTCGCGGCCAGTGCCGGCGAAGTCAACTACGGCGTATCGGCCGGCGACGACTTCCATGAACTGCCCTACGCCTACGTCGGGCCGTGGGACTTCGCCACGTCACCGCGTACCGGGCCGCTGTGGAATGCGCCATTCGGTGCCGTGCATGACCTGGACCTCGCCGCCGACGTCGACACGCTGGCGACCGACATCACCGACTTCTTCCGCCGGGTTGAAGCAACGCTGTAAGCCTCTGCGGAATCACGACGCCCCACGGTGGCGTTGGATGAATCCATGGACCCCGTGCAGGACCTGTTCACACCGCTGACCGTCGGTTCGCTGACCGTGCGCAACCGCTTCGCGATGGCCCCGATGACCCGGGCCGCATCGCCGGACGGTGTGCCGGGACCGGACGTCGCCGCGTATTACGCCCGCCGGGCGGCGGGTGGCACCGCGCTGGTCATCACCGAGGGCGTCCGCATTCCGCACCCGGCCGCCGGTTGGCCGGACCGCGTCCCCAATCTGGACGGCGACGATGTGCTCGCCGGCTGGCGTGCGGTCACCGACGCCGTACACGCGCAAGGCGCGGCTATCGCCGCACAACTCTGGCATCAGGGCGCCGCGCGCGGGGTGCACGACGGCGACGGTCCCGACCAGGTGCCGGTCAGCCCGTCGGGAATCGACCTCGCGGGCAGCCCGATCGGGCGGGCGCTGAGCCTCGACGAGCTACCCGCGCTCGCGCAGGCCTATGCGCTGGCCGCTGCTAACGCCCGCGCTGCCGGCTTCGACGCCGTCGAGATCCACGGTGCCCACGGCTATCTGCTCGACCAATTCCTCTGGGAGCACACCAATCACCGCGACGACGGCTACGGCGGCTCGCTGGACGCGCGCACCCGATTCCCCGCCGAAGTCGTTGCTGCTGTGCGCGCGGCAGTGGGTCCCGGCTTCCCGATCATCTACCGGTTCTCGCAGTGGAAGATGAACCGCTACGACGCGCAGATCGTCGGCAGCGGCGCGGAACTCGAGCAGCTACTGGCCCCGCTGGTCGAAGCGGGCGTGGATATCCTGCACCCCTCGACCCGTCGGCATTATCTGCCCGGCTTCCCCGACGAGGACCCGCGATTGAGCCTGGCCGGCTGGACCAAGAAGATGACCGGCCTGCCCGTCATCGCCGTCGGCACAGTGGGGCTGGAATCCGAATTCAACCCCGGCGGGCAGGGCGGGCCGATACCACCTTCGTCCATCGACCGGCTTGTGGACCAGTTCGAAGCCGGCGAATTCGACATCGTCGCCGTCGGCCGCGCGTTGCTTGCCGATCCAGGCTGGGTGAACCGGGTGCGTGACGGCAAGCTCGACGAGTTCGCCGGTTTCGATGCGGCCACCGCCCTGGGCCGTTTGTACTAATTCCAACTGGGAACACACCCCGCCAACCCGACGTTAGGACTGACGTGGCTACACAAGACCTGACCGCGCAGAATTTCAACGACACCATCACCGGCAACGACATCGTGCTGGTCGACTTTTGGGCGTCGTGGTGCGGACCCTGTCGCGCGTTCGCCCCGACGTTCTCCGCGTCGTCGGACAAGCACCCCGACGTGGTCTACGGCAAGGTCGACACGGAGGCTGAGCAGGAGCTGGCCGCTGCCGCCGAGATCCGATCCATCCCGACGCTGATGGCGTTCAAGAAGGGCAAGCTGATCTTCAATCAGGCCGGTGCGCTGCCGCCCGCCGCCCTCGAGGACCTCATCACGCAGGTCAAGGAGTTCGACGTCGACGCGGCGGTCGCGTCTCAGTCCAAGGACGCCTAACCCCGTGCACGCGATAGCGTGCAACCCGTGATTCGTGACTCTGGTTTCGTCCTCGTCGACATCCCGCAGCCAGGCGTTGCCCTGGTAACCCTGAACCGTCCCGAGCGGATGAATTCCATGGCGTTCGATGTCATGGTGCCGCTCAAGGAGGTTCTCACCGAACTCAGCTACGACAACTCCGTGCGCGCGGTTGTGCTGACCGGTGCCGGGCGTGGCTTCTCCTCGGGCGCTGACCACAAGTCGGCCGGCTCGGTGCCGCACGTTGCGGGGCTGACCCGGCCCTCGTTCGGCCTGCGGTCCATGGAGTTGCTCGACGATGTGATCCTCGCCATGCGGCGGCTGCACCAGCCGATCATCGCGGCGGTCAACGGTGCCGCCATCGGTGGCGGGCTGTGCCTGGCGCTGGCAGCCGACATCCGGGTCGCCGCCAGCGGCGCCTACTTCCGCGCGGCCGGGATCAACAACGGCCTAACCGCCAGTGAACTGGGCCTGAGCTACCTGCTGCCGCGGGCGATCGGATCGTCGCGGGCGTTCGAGATCATGCTCACCGGCCGCGACGTCGACGCGCAGGAAGCCGAACGGATTGGTCTGGTCTCCCGGCAGGTGCCCGAAGAGGAGTTGTTGGCGGCCTCTTTCGAGATCGCCACCCGCATCGCGGCATTCTCCCGGCCGGGTATCGAGTTGACCAAGCGGACGCTATGGAGTGGACTGGACGCCGGTAGCCTGGAGGGGCATATGCAGGCCGAGGGCCTCGGGCAACTCTATGTGCGCCTGCTCACCGCCAACTTCGAAGAGGCGGTCGCTGCGCGTGCCGAGAACCGCGCCCCGGTCTTCACCGACGACAAGCCATAGAGATGAAGGAGCAGCACGCGTGATCACCGCAACGGATCTCGAGGTCCGCGCCGGCGCACGCACGCTGCTGCTTGCCGAAGGCCCGGCGCTGCGGGTGCAGCCCGGCGACCGCATCGGTCTGGTCGGACGCAACGGTGCCGGGAAGACCACGACGATGCGGATCCTGGCTGGCGAGGGTGAACCGTACGCGGGCACCGTCGTCCGCACCGGCGACGTCGGCTATCTGCCACAGGATCCCCGCGAGGGTGACCTCGACGTTCTGGCCCGTGACCGGGTGCTGTCGGCGCGCGGCCTGGACACCCTGCTGGCCGATCTGGAAAAGCAGCAGGCGCTGATGGCCGAGGTGGTCGACGACGCCGCCCGAGACAAGGCGGTCCGCCGGTACGGCCAGCTCGAGGAGCGCTTCGCGGCATTGGGCGGATACGCCGCCGAGAGCGAAGCCGGCCGCATCTGCGCCAGCCTGGGTCTGCCCGAACGAGTCCTCACCCAGCCGCTGCGCACACTGTCCGGTGGCCAGCGCAGGCGTGTCGAGCTGTCCCGGATTCTGTTCGCGGCGGGCGGAGGCTCCGGCACCGGGTCCTCCAACACCACTCTCTTGCTCGACGAGCCGACCAACCACCTGGACGCCGACTCGATCGGCTGGCTGCGGGACTTCCTCAAATCACACACCGGTGGCCTGGTGATCATCAGCCACAACGTCGAATTGCTCGACGAGGTGGTCAACCGGGTGTGGTTCCTCGACGCGGTGCGCGGCGAGGCCGACGTCTACAACATGGGTTGGCAGAAGTACCTCGACGCCCGCGCCACCGACGAGCAACGCCGCCGCCGGGAACGTGCCAACGCCGAGAAGAAGGCGAGTGCGCTGCGCACCCAGGCCGCCAAGATGGGCGCGAAGGCCACCAAAGCTGTTGCCGCACAGAATATGTTGCGCCGCGCCGAGCGCATGATCGCCGAACTGGACGACGAGCGCGTTGCCGACAAGGTGGCCAAGATCAGGTTCCCCACCCCGGCCGTGTGCGGTCGCACACCGTTGGTGGCCAAGGGCCTGACGAAGACTTACGGGTCGTTGGAGATCTTCACCGGGGTCGACCTGGCCATCGACAAAGGGTCCCGCGTCGTCGTGCTCGGACTCAACGGTGCGGGTAAGACCACGCTCCTGCGGATCCTGGCCGGCGCGGAAAAGGCTGACGCCGGCGCCATCGAACCGGGTCACGGGCTCAAGCTGGGATACTTTGCGCAGGAACACGACACCATCGATGGCAGCGCCTCGGTATGGGAGAACATCCGCCACGCCGCACCCGACACCGGCGAGCAGGATTTGCGCAGTCTGCTCGGCGCATTCATGTTCACCGGCCCCCAACTCGATCAGCCGGCCGGCACCCTGTCCGGTGGCGAGAAGACTCGACTGGCGCTCGCGGGTCTGGTGGCCTCGACGGCCAATGTGCTGTTGCTCGACGAGCCGACCAACAACCTCGACCCCGCGTCGCGCGAACAGGTTCTCGACGCACTGCGCAGTTACCAGGGCGCGGTGGTGCTGGTGACTCACGATCCGGGTGCTGCTGAAGCCCTCGACCCGCAGCGGGTGGTCCTGCTTCCGGACGGCACCGAGGACTTCTGGTCCGACGAGTACAGAGATCTCATCGAGCTCGCCTGACAACTGGCATAAACCATTTCGGTGATTCCGGCCAAACCGCCGTGAAGCGCTCCTACTCTGTGGGCTACGGCGCCGATCGACCGGGGAGAGTGATCATGAGGAAGCCCAACGAAGCTCACGATCAGTTGTTGCACAGTCTGCGCAACGCCTACGAGGGTGGCGCGAGTATCCGCACGCTGGTGGCGTCGACAGGCCGGTCGTACGGCTCGATCCACGCGTTGTTACGCGAATCCGGCACCACCATGCGCAGCCGCGGTGGTCCCAACCACGTCACTCGGCGCTAGCCGCCCGCACGGAATCCTCCACCAGATCCAGCACGGCCGAGAGTCGCTGGGGATCTTCGCCCGCCGCAAGTCGCGCCACCAGCCCGTCGAGCACCAGATCCAGGTAGCACTGCACCACGGCACTGGGCACGTCGTCACGCAGCCGGCCGGCTTGCTTCTGCCGGCGCAGCCGATCGCTGGTCGCCGCCGACAGCTCGGCCGACCGTTCCGCCCAGCCCTGCTGGAACACCGGGTCGTTGCGCAGCTTGCGAGCGATCTCCAAACGTGTGGCCAGCCAATCGAATTGATCGGGCGCGGCCAGCATGTCCCGCATCACCTGTACCAGGCCCTGGCTCGACGCCACCTCGGCCATCCGCTCGGCATCCTCGCGCGCAAGGGCGAAGAACAGCGTGTCCTTGTCGCGGAAGTGATGGAAGATCGCACCGCGTGACATGCCGATGGTCTGCTCCAGGCGGCGCACGGTGGCCTTGTCGTAGCCGTACTCGGCAAAGCAGCGCCGTGCGCCGTCGAGGATCTGGCGACGGCGGGCCGCCAGATGATCCTCGCTAACCCGGGGCACGTCCGGCTAGCCGGCCCGCAGCATATTGCGCAACACGTACTGCAGGATGCCGCCGTTGCGGTAGTAGTCGGCTTCACCAGGGGTGTCGATGCGCACCACGGCGTCGAATTGAACCGTCGACCCATCCTCTTTAGTGGCAGTGACGCTAACGGTTTTCGGCGTCTTGCCGTTGTTGAGCTCCTCGATCCCGGTGATGTCGTACACCTCGGTGCCGTCCAGCTTCAGTGACGCCGCCGATTCGCCTGCGGGGAACTGCAGCGGGATCACGCCCATGCCGATCAGGTTGGAGCGGTGGATGCGTTCGAACGACTCGGTGATGACCGCGCGCACGCCGAGCAGGCTGGTGCCCTTGGCCGCCCAGTCGCGAGACGAGCCCGAGCCGTATTCCTTGCCACCCAGCACCACCAGTGGAATGCCTTGCGCCGCATAGTTTTGCGCGGCGTCGTAGATGAAGGCCTGCGGTCCGCCATCCTGGGTGAAGTCGCGGGTGTAGCCACCGGACACGTCGTCGAGCAACTGGTTCTTGAGCCGGATGTTCGCGAACGTGCCGCGGATCATCACCTCGTGGTTGCCGCGCCGCGAGCCGTAGGAGTTGTAGTCCTTGCGGTCGACGCCGTTCTCTTCGAGGTACTGCGCCGCCGGGGTGCCCGGCTTGATATTGCCGGCCGGGGAGATGTGGTCGGTGGTCACCGAATCACCCAGCAGTGCAAGAACTCTCGCGCCGCTGATATCGGTCACCGGCTGCGGCTCGGCCGGCATGCCGTCGAAGTACGGAGGCTTGCGCACGTACGTCGACTTCGGATCCCAGTCGAAGGTCTTGCCCTCGGGTGTGGGCAGGTTCTGCCAGCGCTCGTCACCCTTGAAGACGTCGGCGTAGCTGTCGGTGAACATCTCCCGGTTGATCGACGACGCGATGACGTCGGAGATCTCCTTCGAGGACGGCCAGATGTCCTTGAGAAAGACGTCGTTGCCGTCGGGGTCCTGGCCGAGCGGCTCGGACTCGAAGTCGAAGTCCATGGTGCCGGCCAGGGCATAGGCGATGACCAGTGGCGGTGAGGCCAGGTAGTTCATCTTCACGTCGGGGGAGATGCGGCCCTCGAAGTTGCGATTGCCCGACAGCACGGCGGTGACCGTCAGATCTTCCTCGTTGATGGCCTTGGAGATGGCATCCGGCAGCGGGCCGGTGTTGCCGATGCAGGTGGTGCAGCCGTAACCCACCAGGAAGAAGCCCAGCTTCTCCAGGTACGGCCAGACGCCCGCCTTGTTGTAGTAGTCGTTGACCACCTGGGAGCCAGGTGCCATCGACGTCTTGACCCACGGCTTTGAGGTCAGCCCCTTCTCGACGGCGTTGCGGGCCAGCAGTGCGGCGCCGAGCATCACCGACGGGTTGGAGGTGTTGGTGCACGACGTGATCGCCGCGACGACCACCGCGCCGTGGTCGAGCACGAATTCACCTTGCTCATCGGATTTGATCTTCACCGGCTTGGTCGGCCTGCCCTCGGCGCCGCGGGCGGCCGAGTGCACCGGGACGGCGTCCTCTTCAGCGAAGGAGAGCGACACCGAGTCGCTGGCCGGGAACGACTCGTCGACAGCCTCGTCCAGGTTGGTGCAAGCGGCCGGGTGGTTCTCCTCCACGTAGTTGTGGATGTCCTTGCGGAACGCATTCTTGGCGTCAGACAACTCGATACGGTCCTGGGGGCGCTTCGGGCCGGCGATCGAGGGCACCACGGTGGACAGGTCCAGCTCCAGGTACTCCGAGAAGACCGGCTCCTTGTCGGCGTTGTGCCACATTCCCTGTGCCTTGGCGTACGCCTCGACCAGAGCCAGCTGCTCCTCGGTGCGCCCGGTCAGGCGCAGGTAGTCCACCGTCACGTCGTCGATTGGGAAAATCGCCGCGGTGGAACCGAATTCGGGGCTCATATTGCCCAGCGTGGCGCGGTTGGCCAGCGGCACCTCGGCGACGCCCTTGCCGTAGAACTCGACGAACTTGCCGACCACCCCGTGTTTACGCAGCATATCGGTGACGGTCAGCACCACGTCCGTAGCGGTGACGCCGGGCTGGATCTCACCGGACAGCTTGAAGCCGACGACGCGGGGGATCAGCATCGAGACGGGCTGACCCAGCATCGCGGCCTCGGCCTCGATACCGCCGACGCCCCAGCCGAGCACACCGAGGCCGTTGACCATCGTGGTGTGGCTGTCGGTGCCGACGCAGGTGTCGGGATAGGCGACGCCGTCCCTGACCATGGTGACGTGCGCGAGGTATTCGATATTGACCTGGTGCACGATGCCCGTGCCGGGCGGGACCACCTTGAAGTCGTCGAAGGCGCCCTGGCCCCAGCGAAGGAATTGGTAGCGCTCGCCGTTGCGGCCGTATTCGATCTCGACGTTCTTCTCGAAGGCGCCCGCGTTACCGAAGACATCGACGATGACGGAGTGGTCGATGACGAGTTCGGCGGGGGCCAGCGGGTTGACCTTCTCGGCGTCGCCGCCCAGGTCGCCGACGGCCTCACGCATGGTGGCCAGGTCGACGATGCAGGGGACACCGGTGAAGTCCTGCATCACCACACGGGCCGGGGTGAACTGGATCTCGATGCTCGGCTCGGCCGAGGGGTCCCAGTTGGCGATCGCCTCGATGTGGTCCTTGGTGATATTGGCGCCGTCCTCGGTGCGCAACAGGTTCTCGGCCAGCACCTTGAGGCTGTAGGGGAGTTTCTCGGTGCCGGGGACCGCGTCGAGGCGGTAGATCTGGTAGCTGTTGTCGCCGACCTTCAGGGTGTCGCGCGCTCCAAACGAATTCAGTGAATCATTGCTGCTCACATCAACTCCCGGCGTTGTCATCGATGCCGACGGGCTGTGTCGGCGTTCGGCCTGATACTAACAGTACGCTTGTCCTGCTAAGCGGGCGGACCCGTTTTCACAGCCGCGGTCAACGGTCCTGGGTCTCAGTCTTGTCTTCCTCGGCGCGTGGTGCCACCCCGGAATCGGGACGCGAGGTACCGTTTCGGATCGTGACGATTCTGCACGCGCCGACCTTCATTCCGGTGGAGATGTGCAGCAGCGTCGGACTGGCCCCGTCGACCCCGGTCGAGCAGTGCCTGGCCGCGGTCAAGGCCGACGTCGCCAAGGATGGCGTCGCCGCACCGGCCGCCGATGTCGCCGGACTGCAGAAGGTGGTGGCCGGCGCTCAGGAGCACGGCATCGACCTCAAGGTCGTCGTGATGGAAACAAGCCCGCCGATCGACACCCCGCTGCGCGATATCGCCACCGAGATCGGTCATGCCAATCCCGGTGCGACGGTGCTGGTGCTCAGCCCGGGGTGGGCCGGGACCTACAGCACGACCTATGACCGCGTGCTGCTCGAGGCGGGTCAGGATGTGGCCAAGACAGCGCCCAATCCAGTGGTGGGCACACAGGCTTTTGTCGACCAGCTACAAACGCCCGATTTCCCCTGGGTGGGATTTACCATCACGCTCGTGATCGGGGTGACTGCGGCGGCCGTTTTAACCCGCGTTTTGCAGCTCAGAGCGAAGCGCTCGCAACATACCCAAATACCCGCTGAACAGGTGGAATAACCTTACCTGGCAAAGCAATAAGATTACTTTTCGGCAACATCTCGTAAATGACAAAGATGTAATTCCTGCCGGAAGTTTCCTCTGCGACAAATGTGACGTACGGTGCAACTGTCGCCATTGTTATTGATGTGACTGATGTGACATCTGTGACGGGCGTGACTGCACGTGGAGCAGAGGAGACCAGGGTCGAATGAGGCGTTCCCGTCGCGGCTCTATTACCCGGCCGGCCATCCGAATCGCCAAGCCGGTGTGCCCGTTGGCGCTGAGTGTCGCCATGACGTTCACCATGCCCGGACTGGCCCAGGCCGAGCCCGGCCCGGGCCCCAACACGATCGCCGGCCTGATCGCCGACGTCGCCGACGCCAACCAGCGGTTGCAGGACGTCGGCGCCAAAGTGCAGGCCGAGCAGGAAAGCGTCAACAAGGCCATCGTCGACGTGCAGACCGCCCGCGACGCGGCAGCCGCAGCCCAGGACAAGGTCGACGCCAGCGCGCAGGGCGTTAAGGACGCCAACGCCGCGATCGCAGACGCCCAGAAGCGATTCGACGTCTTCGCCGCCGCGACCTACGTCAACGGCCCGTCGGCGTCGCTGGTGATGGCGAGCACGCCCGAAGAGATCATCTCCACCGCGTCGGCTGGTCAAACCCTGGCCGTGAGCTCGGAGCAGGTGATGGCCGACCTGCAGCGGGCCCGTACCGAGCAGGTCAACCAGGAGTCCGCGGCCCGGCTGGCCAAAGAGAAGGCCGATCAAGCCGTCGCCGACGCCGAAGCCAGCCAGCAGACGGCGGTCTCGGCACTGACCGACGCGCAGAAAACTTTTGCCGCCCAGCAGGCCGAGATCGACCAGCTGGCGGCCGAACGCAAGACGGCCCAGGACAAGCTCGACGCCGCCCGCGAGTGGTCGGCGCCGGCGAATTCGCCTGCCGCCGTGCCACAGTCGGCTGCGGCCGGCCCGGCGACCCCGGGGGATCGCTGGGATCCGGCCGCGCCTGGTTCACCCGCCGCGCCCAACTCCGGAAAGGTGCCGCCCTACGGCAGCGTCTCGGAGTGGGACACCACACTGCCGATGGTGCCCAGCGCGTTCGTCTCCGGCGACCCGATCCAGATCATCAACGCGGTACTGCAGATCTCGTCGTCCTCGCTGGACGCGACCAAGCAGATGGGCAAGAGCTTCCTGCAGAAGCTCGGCATCCTGAAGCCCGACGACACCGGGATCACCAACGGCGCGATTCCCTACGTTCACGGTCAGGAAGCCTCCGAGTACGTGATCAAGCGCGCCATGTCGCAGATGGGTGTGCCGTACTCCTGGGGCGGGGGGACCGCCACTGGTCCGTCCACCGGAATCGACAGCGGCTCCGGCACGGTCGGGTTCGACTGTTCCGGGCTGATCATGTACGCGTTCGCCGGTGTCGGCATCAGGCTGCCGCACTACTCGGGTTCGCAATACAACATGGGCCAGAAGATCCCGTCGGCCGAGATGCGCCGCGGTGACGTGATTTTCTACGGCCCCGGCGGCAGCCAGCACGTGACGCTCTACCTGGGCCAGGGCCAGATGCTCGAGGCTCCCTACACCGGTTCATCAGTGAAGATCTCGCCGGTGCGCACCAGCGGCATGACACCGTACGTCATCCGTTACATCGACTACTGACCCGCGGAGTTGTACAGGAGCTTTTTCTATGTCTCGCAATAGTTCTCGACGGCTCTTCGTCGGGACGATACTGACGGCACTCGCGCTGGGAATTGGCATCGCCAGTCCGGCGAACGCCGATCCGGGCGAGTGGGATCCGACGCTGCCCAAGCTGTTGAGCGCGGGCGCGCCCGGTGACCCGGTTGCCGTCGCCAACGCGTCGCTGCAGGTTGTTCAGCAGTCCGCACAGGCCACCATGGACCTGGGCCGCAAGTTCTTGTCCGGCCTCGGTTTCGGCGGCGCGCCGTCCTCGCTGCCCGGCGGGCGGGTGCGCGGCCCGCAGGCCATCGAGTACGTGATCGCCCGCGGCGCCTCGCAGCGCGGTGTGCCGTACTCGTGGGGCGGCGGCGCGATCAACGGACCCAGCGCCGGCGTCGACGAGGACGCGGGCAAGATCGGCTACGACTGCTCTGGCTTCGTCCGCTACGCCTTCGCGGGCGTCGGCGTCCAGCTCCCGAAGTACTCCGGCGACCAGTACAACTCCGGCCGGCACATCCCGCCGTCGGAGGCCAAGCGGGGCGATCTGATCTTCTACGGGCCCGGCGGCGCCCAGCACGTCACCATCTATCTGGGCAACGGGCAGATGCTCGAGGCCTCGTCGGCGGCCGGTTACGTGACCGTCAGCCCCGTCCGCACGGCGGGCATGACGCCATACCTCACGCGCATTATCGAGACCTGAGCCCCGTCGATTTGCCGTACTCCTCGACGCGCCAGCGAACGGGGCACGTCGACGGATCCCAGAACGCCTGGAATAGTTGTGTTCGGGCGCCGAGGTGCCCGCTAAAACCAACAGCTGTGGAGGAAGTCGATGACGTCACCAGGTGGGTCGCCCGCGGGCCCCGGAGCGTTTGCCGGGCCGACCGGAGCCCCGGCCGCCGCGCCATCCGGCGGTAATGGTCTGGCCGGCGAGGTGCACACCCTGGAACGCGCGATCTTTGAGGTCAAGCGCATCATCGTGGGCCAGGATCAGCTGGTCGAGCGCATCCTGGTCGGATTGCTGGCCAAGGGCCACGTGCTGCTCGAAGGTGTCCCCGGTGTCGCCAAGACGCTGGCGGTCGAGACCTTCGCCAAGGTGGTCGGCGGCACCTTCGCCCGCATCCAGTTCACCCCCGACCTGGTGCCCACCGACATCATCGGTACCCGCATCTACCGGCAGGGCCGCGAGGAGTTCGACATCGAACTCGGGCCTGTGGTGGTGAACTTCCTGCTGGCTGACGAGATCAACCGCGCCCCGGCAAAGGTGCAGTCGGCGCTGCTGGAGGTCATGGCCGAGCGCAAGATCTCCATCGGCGGCAAGACCTACGAGCTGCCCAAGCCGTTCCTGGTCATGGCGACCCAGAACCCGATCGAGAACGAGGGCGTCTACCCGCTGCCGGAAGCCCAGCGCGACCGCTTCCTGTTCAAGATCAATGTGGACTACCCGTCGCCGGAGGAAGAGCGCGAGATCATCTACCGGATGGGTGTCACCCCGCCGGAGCCCAAGCAGATCCTCGAGACCGGTGACCTGTTGCGGCTGCAGAACGTCGCCGCCAACAACTTCGTCCACCACGCGCTGGTCGACTACGTGGTCCGGGTCGTCACCGCGACGCGGCGCCCCGAGCAGTTCGGCCTGAACGACGTCAAGTCCTGGGTGGCGTTCGGCGCCTCGCCGCGTGCATCGCTGGGCATCATCGCCGCCGCCCGCGCGCTGGCCCTGGTGCGCGGCCGCGACTACGTCATCCCGCAGGATGTCATCGACGTCATCCCCGACGTGCTGCGCCACCGACTGGTGCTGACCTACGATGCGCTGGCCGACGACATCAAGGCCGAGACCGTGATCAACCGGATCCTGCAGACCGTCGCACTTCCGCAGGTCAATGCTGTTCCGCAACAAGGGCATTCAGTGCCGCCGGTGGTTCCCGCCGGGGCGGGTGCCAACGGTCGGTGAGCGAATCCGAAGCCATCCACCCGCCGTCGTTCCAGCGCGGTGAGATCGGTGACGCCAAGCTCTCGGCTGCGCTGCGCACCCTCGAGCTGACGGTCAAACGCAAGCTCGACGGAGTGCTGCACGGTGACCATCTGGGTCTGATCCCCGGGCCCGGCTCCGAGCCCGGGGATTCGCGGATGTACCAGCCCGGCGACGACGTGCGCCGGATGGACTGGTCGGTCACCGCGCGCACGCAGGTGCCGCACGTGCGGCAGATGATCGCCGATCGCGAGCTGGAGACCTGGCTGGTTATCGACCTGTCCGCCAGCCTGGACTTCGGCACCACCGGCTGCGAGAAACGCGACCTGGCAGTGGCGGCGGCGGCAGCCATCACCTACCTCAACAGTGGCGGCGGCAACCGGATCGGTGCCATCATCGCGAACGGCGACCGGATCACCCGCGTGCCCGCCTTGTCGGGCCGCAACCACGAGCAGACGCTGCTGCGGACCATCGCCACCATGCCGAAAGCGCCGGCCGGTGTCCGCGGTGACCTGGCCGCCGCCATCGACGCCCTGCGCCGGCCCGAGCGCCGCCGCGGCATGGCCGTGGTGATCAGCGACTTCCTCGGCCCGATCAACTGGATGCGCCCGCTGCGCGCCATCGCCGCGCGCCATGAGGTCCTCGGCGTCGAGGTACTCGACCCGCGTGATGTCGAACTGCCTCCGGTGGGCGACGTGATCCTGCAGGACACCGAGTCCGGCACCACCCGCGAGTTCACCATCGATGAGCAGCTGCGCGACGACTTCGCCCGCGCCGCCGCCGTGCACCGCGAGGAGGTGGCGCGCACCCTGCGCCGCTGCGGGGCGCCCCTGATGACCCTGCGCACCGACCGCGACTGGATCGCCGACATCGTGAGGTTCGTCGCGTCCCGTCGCCGCGGCGCCCTGGCAGGCAGCCAATGAGATTGCCGTTACTCGGGCCTATGTCCCTGTCCGGCTTCGAACACCCGTGGTTCTTCCTCTTCCTGCTCGTCATCGCCGCACTCGTCGCGCTCTACGTCGCGATGCAGTTCGCCCGGCAACGGCGAATCCTGCGCTTCGCGAACATGGAGCTGCTGGAAAGCGTTGCGCCCAAACGGCCTAACAAGTGGCGGCATCTTTCGGCCATCCTGCTTATCGCCTCGCTGGTGCTGCTGACCATCGCAATGGCCGGGCCCACCAACGATGTGCGTATCCCGCGCAACCGCGCCGTGGTGATGCTGACCATCGACGTCTCACAGTCGATGCGCGCCACCGACGTCGAGCCCAGCCGGCTCGCCGCCGCCCAGGAAGCCGCCAAGCAGTTCGCCGACCAGCTCACCCCCGGGATCAACCTGGGCTTGATCGCCTACGCCGGCACGGCCAGCGTGCTGGTGTCGCCCACCACCAACCGCGAGGCCACCAAGAACGCGATCGACAAGCTTCAGCTGGCCGACCGCACCGCCACCGGCGAGGCGATCTTCACCTCGCTGCAGGCCATCGCGACTGTCGGAGCCGTGATCGGCGGCGGCGACGCTCCGCCGCCCGCCCGGATCGTGCTGATGTCCGACGGCAAGGAAACCGTGCCGTCCAACCCGGACAACCCCAAGGGCGCGTTCACCGCCGCCCGCACGGCCAAGGACCAGGGCGTGCCGATATCCACGGTGTCGTTCGGCACGCCGTACGGCTACGTGGAGATCAACGGCCAGCGCCAGCCGGTCCCCGTTGACGACGAGATGCTCAGGAAGATCGCCGAGCTCTCCGGCGGCAGTTCCTACACCGCGTCGAGTCTGCAGCAGCTCAAGGAGGTCTTCACCTCCCTGCAGGACCAGATCGGCTACGAGACCATCAAGGGTGACGCCAGCACCGGCTGGTTGCGCCTCGGCGCGCTCGTGCTGGCTGTCGCCGCACTGGTCGCACTGCTGATCAACCGCCGCCTGCCGGGCTGATGCCGCTCGTGTCGATTTCGGCGTGACCGACGGCAGGCACTAAGTTGACTCCAATGACCGATACCGCTGATCCGGCCGGCACCGCCGCCGTCCCCGGTAAACCGCCGTTTGTCTCCCGTTCCGTCCTCGTCACCGGTGGTAACCGGGGCATCGGGCTGGCGATCGCGCAGCGACTGGCCGCCGACGGCCACAAGGTGGCCGTCACCCACCGCGGATCAGGCGCCCCCGAAGGCCTGTTCGGCGTGGTGTGTGACGTCACCGACAGTGCGGCGGTCGACCGCGCCTTCACCGAGGTCGAAGAGCACCAGGGGCCGGTCGAGGTGCTGGTGTCCAATGCCGGCATCTCGCAGGACGCGTTCATGATCCGCATGACCGAGGAGCGCTTCGAAAACGTCATCGACGCCAACCTGACCGGTGCGTTCCGGGTGGCCCAGCGGGCATCGCGGAGCATGCAGCGCAAGCGGTTCGGCCGGATCATCTTCATCGGCTCGGTGTCCGGTATGTGGGGCATCGGCAACCAGTCGAACTACGCCGCCGCCAAGGCGGGTCTCATCGGTATGGCCCGCTCCATCTCCCGCGAGATGTCCAAGGCCGGCGTCACCGCCAACGTCGTCGCCCCGGGTTACATCGACACCGAGATGACCCGCGCGCTCGACGAGCGCATCCAGGAGGGTGCGCTGGACTTCATCCCGGCCAAGCGGGTCGGTACGGCCGAGGAGGTCGCCGGGGCGGTCAGCTTTCTGGCATCCGAGGACGCCAGCTACATCGCCGGCGCGGTCATCCCGGTCGACGGCGGCATGGGTATGGGCCACTAAGAGGTAAAGGACAAGAGGTTTCACATGACTCTTCTGCAAGGCAAGCGCATCCTCGTCACGGGGATCATCACCGACTCGTCGATCGCGTTCTACATCGCCAAGGTCGCTCAGGAGGCCGGCGCCGAGCTGGTGCTCACCGGCTTCGATCGGATGAAGCTCATCCAGCGGATCGCCGACAGGCTGCCCAAGCCCGCGCCGCTGCTCGAACTCGACGTGCAGAACGAAGAGCACCTGTCGACGCTGGCCGACCGTGTCACCGCCGAGATCGGCGAGGGCAACAAGCTCGACGGTGTGGTGCACTCCATCGGGTTCATGCCACAGACCGGGATGGGCATCAACCCGTTCTTCGACGCGCCCTACGAGGACGTCGCCAAGGGCATCCACATCTCGGCGTTCTCGTACGCCTCGCTGGCTAAGGCCGTGCTGCCCATCATGAACCCGGGCGGCGGCATCGTCGGCATGGACTTCGACCCGACGCGCGCGATGCCGGCCTACAACTGGATGACCGTCGCCAAGAGCGCACTGGAGTCGGTGAACCGGTTCGTCGCCCGCGAAGCCGGCAAGGTCGGTGTGCGATCCAATCTCGTTGCGGCAGGGCCTATCCGGACCCTGGCGATGAGTGCCATCGTCGGTGGCGCGCTTGGTGAAGAGGCCGGTGCCCAGATGAAGCTACTCGAAGAGGGCTGGGATCAGCGGGCCCCGCTCGGTTGGAACATGAAGGACCCGACCCCGGTCGCCAAGACGGTGTGCGCCCTGCTGTCGGACTGGCTGCCCGCCACGACCGGCACCATCATCTTCGCCGACGGCGGCGCCAGCACGCAGCTGCTCTAGAGGGACGGCGTGCCTACCTCGTTTGATGCGCTGCTGGTCCTGTCGTTCGGCGGCCCGGAGGGTCCCGAACAGGTGATGCCGTTCCTGGAGAACGTCACTCGCGGTCGCGGCATACCGCCCGAGCGTCTGGCCGCCGTGGCCGAGCACTACCTGCATTTCGGCGGCGTATCTCCGATCAACGGCATCAACCGCGACCTGATCGAGGAGATCCGCGCCGAACTCGCCGAGCGGGGGGAACGCCTGCCGGTGTACTTCGGCAACCGCAACTGGCATCCGCTCGTCGAAGACACCGTCGCGGCAATGACTTCCGATGGGGTGCGGCGGGCCGCGGTGTTCGCCACCTCGGCTTGGGGCGGCTATTCCGGATGCGCCCAGTACCAGGAGGACATCGCCCGCGCCCGCGCCGCCGTCGGCGACGACGCACCCGAACTGGTGAAATTGCGGCAGTTCTTCGACCACCCATTGCTGGTCGCGATGTTCGCCGACGCCATCGCGGACGCCGCCGCGACACTGCCCGAAGCGGCGCGTGCCGGCGCCCGATTGGTGTTCACCGCTCATTCGATCCCGTTGCGCGCCGCCGACCGGTGTGGCCCGGATCTGTATGCCCGCCAGGTCCGTTACGCCGCCGGTCTGATCGCGGCCGCTGCCGGCTACGCGGACTACGACGTCGTCTGGCAATCCCGGTCTGGACCACCGCAGGTTCCATGGCTGGAACCCGATGTCGCAGAACATCTCTCGACGCTAGCGGAATCGGGAACCAAGGCCGTGCTTGTCTGTCCGGTGGGGTTCGTCTCCGATCACATCGAGGTGGTGTGGGACCTGGACAACGAGCTACGCGAGCAGGCCGACGCGCTCGGTATAGCGTTGGCGCGGGCGACGACGCCCAATGCGCAACGGCGCTTCGCGAGGATGGTCCTCGACCTTGTCGACGAGGTTCGGGATGGCCGCGAACCCGCGAGAGTGATTGGCGCCGAACCCGTTCCGGGCTATGGGTCGAGTGCCGACGGACGATTCTGCACGCCCGCGTGCGAGGCTAGTGCCAAGCTGAGTGCAGGATCGCGGTAACCGCGGCGATCCGGGCCGAGCGCACCACCGATGCCAGCGGCCGCAAGGCCTCGCTGGCGATCTGAGCCTCCGAAGCGCTCTGTGTGCCGATCGGCATCAGCCCTGAGCTCACCGAGATGATCGCGTCGACGTGCGCGGCGTTCTCCAGCACCCGGAGCGCCCGCGTCGGAGCGTGATCGGGGGCGCGATGATGCCGACCGGATTCCAGCACCTGCTCGACGAGTCCGCGCGGGTCGTCGATCCCGCCCGCGGCGCCCAGCTCCAGGGCGCCCAACGCTTCTGCGGCCGAGCGCACCGCCGATCGAAGGGTGTACTCCGCTTCGCCGAGATCCAGGTGATCGAACACCGGGGCGGTGGGCAAGGAGTACACCGTCCAGGACAGCGCGCACAATTCGGGCACCCGATCGCCGTCGGGCAACTCGTCGTCGGTGTCGTCGTACTCGAAGTCGGGGACCAGTCCGATGGTGTCGCCGGCCGGGCTGGTGACGATGATCGCCTCACCGGAGGCCAGCGCGTCGCGCTGGAACTGCGTACCCGCCGCCAAGCCCCGCACGTCGCCGGGCACCGGCAGTGCGACGCTGATCGCGGGGGGTCGCGCATCGACCGAGCGCCCGGCCACGGTCCGCAGCGTTTGCAGCAGCGACACGGCGCCCGCGTCATCGACGTCCGGCCAGGGCAGGCCGGTATGGCCAGCCGCGACGGAGTCGTAGGCGGTCACCGAATGCGTTGGCGCCCAGGCTGATAACGCATCCAGGACGTCATCGGGCGCGGCCTTGCCAGCGAGCCAGGCATTGGCCCACACGGACAGTGAAACACTTGGGCACCACATGATGCTCGCAGTGTAATGGCTCCGCCGTGAACCGGCTTTCTGCAACCGCCCTGTGGTTTACCGCGATATCCTGGCGCCATGCCCGCGGCGCTGATCTGGCTCGTGTTCGCCCTGGGCCTTGCGGGTGCCGAGGCGCTGACCGGCGACATGTTCCTGCTGATGCTGTCCGGTGGCGCGCTGGCCGCCGCCGGTTCGAGCTGGTTGCTCGCGCTACCGGTGTGGGTCGACGGCGGGGTGTTCCTGGTGGTCTCGGTGCTGCTGCTGGTGCTGGTGCGGCCCGCGCTGCGCCGGAAATTCACCGCGGGCGAGGGCTTACCCGAACCCGTCAAGGCCCTGGAAGGCAAGCAGGCGCTGGTGCTCGACCGGGTGTCGCGCCATGAAGGCCAGGTGAAGCTCGACGGCGAAGTCTGGACGGCTCGCCCGTTCAACGACAACGATGTGTACCAGCCGGGCGACCACGTCACCGTCATGCACATCGACGGCGCCACCGCGGTCGTCTGGAAAAGCGAATAAGGAGAACGCGTCATGGACGGTGCCATAGCCGGTCTGGTCCTGCTCGCGGTGCTGGTGATTTTCGCCATCATCATCGTGGGCAAGTCCGTCGCCCTGATCCCGCAGGCCGAGGCCGCTGTCATCGAGCGGCTCGGGCGCTACAGCAAGACCGTCTCTGGGCAGCTCACGCTGCTGATCCCGTTTATCGACAAGGTCCGTGCCCGCGTCGACCTGCGCGAGCGGGTGGTGTCTTTCCCGCCGCAACCGGTGATCACCGAGGACAACCTGACTGTCAACATCGACACCGTCGTGTACTTCCAGGTCACCAACCCGCAGGCGGCGGTTTACCAGATCAGCAATTACATCGTCGGCGTCGAGCAGCTGACCACGACCACACTGCGCAACGTGGTCGGCGGCATGACCCTCGAGCAAACGCTGACCAGCCGTGACCAGATCAACGGGCAGTTGCGTGGCGTGCTCGACGAAGCCACCGGTCGCTGGGGTCTTCGGGTGGCCCGGGTCGAGCTGCGCAGCATCGATCCGCCGCCGTCCATCCAGGACTCGATGGAAAAGCAGATGCGCGCCGACCGCGAGAAGCGCGCGATGATCCTCACCGCCGAGGGCAGCCGGGAGGCCTCGATCAAGCAGGCCGAGGGCCAGAAGCAAGCCCAGATCCTGGCCGCCGAGGGCGCAAAACAGGCCGCGATCCTGGCCGCCGAGGCTGACCGCCAATCCCGGATCCTGCGGGCCCAGGGCGAGCGCGCCGCCTCCTACCTGCAGGCGCAGGGCCAGGCCAAGGCCATCGAGAAGACCTTCGCCGCCATCAAGGCGGGCCGGCCCACCCCGGAGATGCTGGCCTACCAGTACCTGCAGACGCTGCCGCAGATGGCCAAGGGTGAGGCCAACAAGGTCTGGCTGGTGCCGAGTGACTTCGGTTCGGCGCTGCAGGGATTCACCAAGCTGCTCGGTGCGCCTGGCGAGGACGGTGTGTATCGGTACACCCCGTCACCGATCGACGATGCTCCCAAGACTGACGACGACGCCGATGAAGTGGCCGACTGGTTCGACACCAAGACCGACCCAGCGATCGCACAAGCGGTGGCCAAGGCCGAGGCCGAAGCGCGCACATCCGTGCCTGTGGTCGGCGCGCCCGCGGTGCCGCCACTCGACGCCATCGCCCCGCCGCCGATGTCGTATCCGCCGTTGTCCGAGCAGCAGGCCCCACCGGCCGACCCGCAGTACGCCCCGCCGCCGCCCGGCTCGCACCGCGCTACTTAGCCGCGGCCAACTCCGGCGTTGCTGTCAGATCGCTGTGACTTCCGGTGGGTCGCCCACCTCGACAGTATCTGCCGGTCCCGGATCGTCGCGATGGACGAGGGGACGCTGATAGTACAACTGACCACGAGCGCGCTACGGGATTCGCTGGTGGTCCGTGAACCCATCCGATTGACCGTTCGTACCGGTGTGACGGCAGTGGAAGCGGAGGCAGACCATGGAAGTCGGTAGTGAGACGAATCGGCGCTGGCCGGGCGTGCTTGGGTTCTCCCTCGGCATCGCATTCGCACTCGTGGCCGTCCTGGCATTTCTGAAAGGGTTGGCGTGGTACTGGGCTGTCATTTGCTTTTGCGGAGCGTGTTTCGGTGTCGTGGGCAAGCGCCGCATAATGCGCGCAGGTGTCACTCGAACGTCCGACGACATCGTGTGCGGGTACGTTCCCTGGCATGAGGCAAGCGCCTATCTGCTGAACTTCGCGCTTCCGCTGATGGGAATCGCCGGCATCTATGCCGGATACGTGCCCGGCAACCCGGTGTGGCTACGGTTCGCCGGCATACTGCTCATTTTGGCGACGCTCCTCATGATGTATGCCACTTTCCGTATGTGGCACCGATGTTCGCTGCGTTTTACACCGTCGACATTGACGGTCAGAGTCGCCGATCCGAAGATCAATCCCGGGGAGCTCACGCGGGATGAGATTGAGGCGATAACCCCCAAGTGGATCGCGAACTCAGTCAGCGGCGTCAAGGCATTGCAGGTTGAGATCGCTTACCGCCCTGAGGATTCGGCTACCGAGACGAACACCGTGATGTTGGGCCTGCAACTGACGGTCGAGCCGATCAACCTGTACGGCGCTCTGGTCACCTGGAACGACGGCGCCGACACCGATCCGACCCAACTGCTGGATCGGATCGAACAACTTCTTCGCGGTCACACTGCCGCGGTTGCGCCTACTTAGCCGCGGCCCGCACCTCGTAGACCAGCCCGGCGACGCCGACGGCCGCCGTGCACACCGACACCAGCACCAGCAGCGGGCTGATATTGCCGGTCAGCGCGTCCCCGAGGAACACCACCGCGGCGGTGCCCGGGATCAGTCCGGCCAGAGTGGCCCAGAAATAGGGGAGTACTCGTACCGCTGACGCCCCGGCCGCGTAGTTGAGCACCGAGAACGGCACAGCTGGGATCATCCGTAGCGAGAAGATCGCCCGCCAGCCACTGGCCCGCAGCCGGGCATCCACCGCGTCCACCGCGGGATGGCTGACCAGCCTTCCGAGCTGCCAGCCCAGCGCACGCACCAGCACCAGGGCGAGCAGCGCGCTCACCGTGCTCGCGACCACGGCGATAACCACACCGACCGCGGGCCCGAACAACAGCCCGGCGGCCAGCGTGAACGCCGTGCGGGGAAACGGGAAGATCGTGACGACGATGTGCGCGGCGAGGAACGCCAACGGGAACCAGGCGCCGAGCGATGTCGCCCAGTCCCGCAACTGCAATGCGCTGGGCAGCGGCACCAGCACGACGATTGCGACGAGAATCACAGTAGCGATCGCGGTGACGACAATGCGGGTTCGGGACACCTGGCGTGCCGTGGAGACCACCGCTGTGCCCACACTTCGCAGCGTGTTGAGGGTCTTCGACGTCACGTTGACCAAGATTACGGGCAGGTGTAGTCGGCGGCGTGACGCCTGAGGCCATCATTTAGCCTGATGGTCTGGTGGCGTTCCCGGGTACGGGCGCCCACATGCTGCGACAACAGGAGTTGCCGGTGTCAGTAGAGGTGGAGGAGGCACGCGCCCGCTGGCGCACCGCGGTGGCCGGCGTGCTGGCCAAGAGCAGCCGGAAGGATCCGGCGGATCTGCCCGCTGAACCCGAGACGCTGCTGGAGTCGCCCACCTACGAGGGCTTTTCGATCCGGCCGCTCTATACCTCGCTCGATACCCTGCCTGAATCCTCGCTGCCCGGCACGTGGCCCTTCGTCCGCGGCGCCGACGCCCACCGTGACGTCGTCGCCGGCTGGAAGGTCGCCGAGGTCTTCCCGGGTCCGGGTTTCACCGGCGCAGTCGCCGACGGTAACTCCGTGGTCCTGGGTGCGCTCGGTGACGGCGTCAGCGCGCTGGTACTGCGGGTCGGGGAGACCGGTGTGGCCGCCGCCGACCTCGACCGTCTGCTGGAGGGGGTGTACCTGGAGCTCGCTCCGGTGATCCTGGACGCCGGCGCGCAGTTCGGCGCCGCCGCTGAGTCGGTGCTGGCCCTGGTGGCCGGTGCCACCGACGCCCAGCGCGCCACGATGTCGATCGACCTGGGCGCGGACCCGCTCACCGCGCCGCTGAGTGGGTTCGGTGCGCCTGCTCTCGCAGATGTCGTCAGCGTCGCACAGCGTGTGGCCGGTGGCGCCGGGGTGCGTGCCATCACCGTGGACGGGCCCGCTTTCCACAACCGTGGCGCGAACGCGGCATGGGAGCTGGCCGGTGTTCTGGGTGCCGCCGTCGAGTACGTGCGAGCGCTGGCCGACGCCGGCACCGCGGTGGCCGACGCGCTTCGACAGATCAGCTTCCGTCTGGTGGCCGACGACGACCAGTTCATGACGATCGCCAAATTCCGTGCGGCCCGCCAACTCTGGGCCCGGGTCGCCGACGTGCTCGGCCAGCCCGACAGCGGGGCGGTCACGGTGCACGCGGTTACGTCGCTGCCGATGATGACGCAGCGCGACCCGTGGGTGAACATGCTCCGCACGACACTGGCTGCGTTCGGTGCCGGGGTCGGGGGAGCAGATACCGTCGTGGTCCTGCCGTTCGACGTGGCGATCCCCAGCGGATTCCCCGGGATCAGCGCCGGTTTCGCTCGCCGTATCGCGCGCAACACCCAGCTGTTGTTGCTCGAAGAGTCACACGTCGGCCGGGTGCTCGACCCCGCGGGCGGTTCCTGGTACGTCGAGGACCTCACTGAAAGCCTTGCCGCCCAGGCGTGGTCACACTTCCAGGACATCGAGTCCCGGGGTGGATTCGTGGCTGCGCGCGATCACGTCGCCGAGCAGATCGAGCTGGTGCGGGCGCGCCGGGCCGAGGACATCGCTCACCGCCGGACCGCGGTGACGGGGGTCAACGAGTTCCCGAATCTGTCCGAACCTCCACTGCCACAATATAATTCGTCGGAAGCCGTGCGGCGCTACGCGGCCGGATTCGAGGCGCTGCGAGACCGGTCCGACGCTTTCCTGGAGCGCACCGGCGCTCGGCCTGTGGCCCTCCTGCTGCCGCTGGGGCCGCTGGCCGAGAACAACATCCGAGCCACGTTCGCGGCCAACCTGCTGGCCTCCGGTGGGATCGAAGCAATCAACCCCGGCACCGTCGACGCCGACCGGACAGCTGCCGCGGTCTCCGACGCCGGGGCCACGGTAGCGGTGCTCTGCGGCACCGACGCCCGCTACGGAACCGATGCCTCCGATGTGGTGGCTGCCGCGCGAGCCGCGGGGGTAAGCCAGATCTACCTGGCCGGACCGGAGAAGGCGGTCGCGGACGCCGCCGAGAAGCCCGACGGGTATCTGACCGCGAAAATCGATGCAGTCGAAGCGCTTTCGTCCCTGCTCACCCGATTGGGGGCCTGACCCATGACCGCTAGTACAACCGGCACGGTACCGAGCTTCGCCGACGTCCCACTGCACGGCGAGCGCCCGGTGACGGCACCCACCGAGGCCGCCGTCACCGAGCACGTCGCCGCCGCGGCGTCAGTTCACGGCTACAGCGCCGAGCAGCTGGAGTGGCAGACGCCCGAGGGCATCGCCGTCAAGCCGGTCTACGTCGGCGCCGACCGCGACGCGGTCGCCGCCGCCGGCTATCCGCTGGACAGCTTCCCCGGCGAGCCGCCGTTCATCCGCGGGCCTTACCCGACGATGTACGTCAACCAGCCCTGGACCATCCGCCAGTACGCCGGGTTCTCCACGGCCGCCGAATCGAACGCCTTCTACCGGCGCAACCTGGCCGCCGGCCAGAAGGGTCTGTCGGTGGCGTTCGACCTGGCGACCCACCGCGGCTACGACTCCGACCACCCGCGGGTGGCCGGAGACGTCGGAATGGCCGGTGTCGCCATCGATTCGATCCTCGACATGCGCCAGCTGTTCGACGGTATCGACCTGGGCACGGTGAGCGTGTCGATGACCATGAACGGCGCGGTCCTACCGATCCTCGCGCTCTACGTGGTGGCCGCCGAGGAACAGGGTGTACCCCCGGAGAAGCTGGCCGGGACCATTCAGAACGACATCCTCAAAGAGTTCATGGTCCGCAACACCTACATCTATCCGCCTAAGCCGTCCATGCGGATCATCTCGGACATCTTCGGCTATACCAGCGCCAAGATGCCGAAGTTCAATTCCATCTCCATCTCCGGCTATCACATCCAAGAGGCCGGTGCCACAGCGGATCTCGAGCTGGCCTATACGCTGGCCGACGGTGTGGAGTACCTCAAGGCCGGCCGCGACGCCGGGCTTGACGTCGATAAGTTCGCGCCGCGGCTCTCGTTCTTCTGGGGCATTGGGATGAACTTCTTCATGGAGGTCGCCAAGCTGCGTGCCGGCCGTCTGCTGTGGAGTGAGCTGGTTGCCGAGTTCGGCGCCAAGAATCCGAAATCGCTTTCGCTGCGCACCCATTCACAAACGTCGGGCTGGTCGCTGACCGCCCAGGATGTGTTCAACAATGTCGCCCGAACCTGCGTGGAGGCCATGGCCGCCACGCAGGGCCACACCCAGTCGCTGCACACCAACGCACTCGACGAGGCGCTGGCGCTGCCCACCGACTTCTCCGCGCGCATCGCCCGCAACACGCAGCTGCTGCTACAGCAGGAGTCCGGGACGACTCGGCCCATCGACCCGTGGGCCGGCTCCTACTACGTCGAATGGTTGACCTACCAGCTGGCCGAGAAGGCCCGAGCACATATCGCCGAGGTGGCCGAGCACGGCGGCATGGCGCAGGCCATCAGTGAGGGCATCCCGAAGCTGCGTATCGAGGAAGCCGCCGCGCGCACGCAGGCGCGGATCGACTCCGGTGCCCAGCCGCTGATCGGTGTGAACAAGTATCAGGTCACCGAGGACCAGGACATCGAGGTCCTCAAGGTCGAGAACAGTAGGGTCCGCGCTGAGCAGCTGGCCAAGCTCGAGAAGCTCCGCGCCGACCGGGATGAGGCCGCGTGCCAGGCAGCACTCGCCGAACTCTCTCGGGCCGCAGGCGCTTCGGGGGTGGCCGGCGAGGACGGGCTGGGCAACAACCTGCTGGCGCTGGCGATCGACGCCGCACGCGCCATGGCGACCCTCGGTGAGATCTCCGACGCTCTGGAGAAGGTGTACGGCAGGCATCAGGCCGAGATCCGCACCATCGCGGGGGTGTACCGGGACGAGGTCGGGAAGGCCCAGAATGTGAGCGCCGCAACCGAATTGGTGGAAAAATTCGCCGAGGCCGACGGCCGCAGGCCGCGCATCCTGGTTGCCAAGATGGGCCAGGACGGCCACGACCGCGGCCAGAAGGTCATCGCCACCGCCTTCGCCGACATCGGCTTCGACGTCGACGTCGGCTCCCTCTTCTCCACCCCGGAGGAGGTCGCCCAACAGGCCGCGGACAATGACGTCCATGTGGTGGGTGTGTCGTCGCTGGCCGCCGGGCACCTGACGTTGGTTCCCGCTCTGCGCGACGCCCTCGCCGAGGTCGGGCGCCCCGACATCATGGTTGTGGTCGGCGGGGTCATTCCGCCGGGTGACTTCGACGAGCTTTATGCCGCCGGCGCCACGGCGATATTCCCGCCCGGCACCGTCATCGCCGACGCCGCCGCCGATCTGCTGCACAAGCTCGCCGAGCGGCTCGGGTACGACCTCACCTGATGCCTCTCGACGTCGCAGCACTGGCCGGGGCGATCCGCAGCGGTGATCGGGCGGCGCTGTCGCGGGCCATCACCCTGGTGGAATCGACGCGCGCCGACCACCGCGACCAGGCCCAGCGCTTGCTGCTGGAGCTGATGCCCGATGCGGGCAAGTCTCTCCACGTCGGCATCACCGGGGTGCCCGGGGTGGGCAAGTCGACCACCATCGAGGCACTCGGCATGTACCTCATCGAGCAGGGCCATCGGGTCGCCGTCCTGGCCGTCGACCCGTCCTCGACCCGCACCGGCGGCTCGATCCTGGGGGACAAGACCCGCATGGCGAAGCTTGCCGTGCATCCTGATGCTTACATCCGTCCGTCGCCGACCTCGGGCACCCTCGGTGGGGTAGCAAAGGCGACCCGGGAGACGATCGTGCTGGTCGAGGCTGCCGGATTCGATGTGATCCTGGTGGAGACCGTCGGGGTCGGGCAGTCTGAAGTGACCGTCTCCAACATGGTGGACACCTTCGTGTTCCTTACGCTGGCCCGCACCGGTGACCAGCTACAAGGCATCAAGAAGGGTGTCCTCGAGCTGGCTGACATCGTGGTGGTGAACAAGGCCGACGGCCCGCACGTCATCGAGGCCAAGGCGTGCGCCCGTGAATTGTCGGCAGCGATCAGGTTGATTTATCCACGCGAAACCATTTGGCGCCCACCAGTATTGACGATGAGTGCGATGGAAGGCACCGGCCTGTCGGAACTGTGGGACACCATCCTGCGACACCGCGATGTGTTGACCGAAGCCGGCGAGTTCGCCGCCCGCCGACGCGCCCAGCAAGTGGACTGGACCTGGTCGATGGTGCGCGACGCCGTCCTCGACCGGGTGCTGAGCCACCCCGACGTCCGGACGCAGCGGGCCGAGATCGAACGACAGGTCCGTGACGGCGAACTCACGCCCGCGCTGGCGGCACAGCGAATCCTCGAGGCCGCCGAACAGTCAACGTGACGGGCCGCTGGTCAAGTTAACAGTTTGGCAACAATTTGCTGCTGCTGTGCTTAGGCCGGTTAAATTCCCATCTGTGACTCAGGCGATTCGCAGAGACGACACCTTGCCCCATGGGGTGCAGGGTGCCGCTGACCCGAACTTCGCCTTCGCGCTGCGCAGCTTCGCGGCGATGTTCCCGCACCCGCGCTTCGGCGGCGGCGCCCTGGCGGTCTACCTCGACGGCCAGCCCGTCGTCGACGTGTGGACCGGGTGGTCTGACCGGCGTGGCCGTCAACACTGGTCCGCCGACACCGGAGCCATGGTGTTCTCCGCGACCAAGGGCGTCGCGTCGACCGTCATCCACCGGCTTGCCGACCGCGGCCTGATCGACTACGACGCCCCGATGGCCGAGTACTGGCCGGCGTTCGGCGCCAACGGCAAGCAGGACATCACCGTCCGCGACGTGATGCGCCATCACGCGGGTTTGTCGCATCTGCGCGGAGTGCGCCGGCGGGACCTGCTCAACCACCTCGTCATGGAGGAACGTCTCGCGGCGGCGCCGGTCGGCCGCTTCTTCGGCAAGCCTGCCTATCACGCGTTGACCTACGGCTGGCTGCTGTCCGGCCTGGCCCGCGCGGTCACCGGGATGGGCATGCGGGATCTGATCCGCACCGAAGTCGCCGAGCCGCTCAATACCGATGGCATTCACCTTGGCCGGCCGCCGGCCGGCGCGCCGACACGGGCCGCCAGCATCATCGGACCCCAACTGGCCATTCCCAATCCGGTCTTCAACACCATCGCGCCGCGGGTCGCGGCCTTCGAGACGTCGGCGATCTTCGGGTCCATGTACTTCCCCGGCATGCGGTCGACGGTCCAGGGCGCGATGCCGCTGCTCGACAGCGAGCTGCCGTCGGCCAACGGCGTGGCCACCGCGCGCGGCCTCGCCCGGATGTACGGCGCCATCGCCAACGGTGGCGAGATCGATGGTCAGCGTTTCCTGTCGTCGGAGCTGGTCGCCGGTCTCACCGGCCGGCGCAATCTGACCCCGGACCGCAACCTGATCATGCCGCTGGGTTTCCACCTCGGTTATCACTCGCTGCCCATCCCGGGAGTGCTGCCCGGATTCGGGCACGTCGGACTGGGCGGTTCACTGGGCTGGGCGATCCCGGAGGCGGGGTTGTCGTTCAGTTTCGTCCACAATCGGTTGCTGACTCCGCTCGTGGTCGCCGACCAGGCCGGCTTCGTCGCGACTGCGGCGCTGATTCGGCGGGGTGCGGCGGCAGCCCGCCAGCATGGCTTCACTCCTGTCGCGGAGTTCGGTGCCCCGTTCGGGCCGTTGTCGTCTGGGGTCGTCGCAGGGTAATTCGTCACCTGATTGCTTGCAATCAGGACCTTGCTGCCTTGTCCATCTTGCCGCGTGTTGCCTGCTCGCCGGGTTTCGCGAGTCCCTCGCTGACCTCCCCGTATGCTCCTGAACGGGCCCCCAGCAAACTTTCACAGGGAGTTCACAAGGCGCGGTTAAAGGGGTGATAAATGTCACGAGGCGTCGGCGGAATCTTCCTCAGCTTCATCTTCCGACGAAAGTTCGCCAATTATCGGCAAATAGCCGGTCATTTATCCTGGTGCGTTTGCTGACTTGTGGCAAGAAATGCCTTACATCCGGTAATCGATGTCTCCGCTACATCTCAGATGTGGCCTGTGTCACGTTTAATCCGATCGGAATATTGAAATCTCAGCCTACTCTCAGGTTGGTAGCCATCTCCTAAGTAGGTGAAGGGTTTTCGCAGGCTATCGGGTTTTCAGAACCTGAGGTGTGATTGCGGATACTCTCAGGATGGCCAGCCTACGCGGCCTCGCTCGCGCGGCATTTGTATGAGCATTCGGTGATACTTAAGGGCGGCTGCAACGCTATTCCGATTGTTTAGCATCGGTCTCCAATTCCCGACATTCCGATTATTTGCTATAACCGCGTTGATACCAATTTGTGTCAGAATTGCGATAGTAAACACTCTGCAACTTCCAGCTTGCCTCCCCGGGCGGCGTGTCGGGAGCCCGCCGGGGTGCCGACACGCCGGTGGCTCCACAAGAAAATGCCAGTTCAAAACGATTTTTGACGGTCATCTCAATACGGTAACGACGATCTCTGGGGTATCCGTGGCGGCAAGCGCAGCTATCGGATCCGCGCCTGACCGGGCACGACGTTAGGGCCAAAGGTCACATTGCCCAATCCCTAATCAAAAACATCAAACATTTCTCGCGGTCTTAACGAAAAACGGCTAAGCTACCCAGCACATTGGCAACTTCGACTCGGTGGCAACCGCTGCATCGTCGAGACGAGTTGCCTTTCCCAGTGTCAAGAAGTGAGGTGTGAGCGGACGTGCGTCAGACATCTGTCACCCCCATCGCCGTGGTCGGCATGGCGTGCCGGTTGCCCGGTGGTATCGACTCGCCGCACGCGTTGTGGGAGGCGTTGCTCGAGGGCGCTGATCTGGTCACTGAGGTTCCCGCCGACCGATGGGACGCCGACGACCTGTACGACCCCGAGCCCGGCGTACCCGGCCGCTCTGTGTCGAAGTGGGGCGCCTTCATCGACGACGTCACCGGCTTCGACCCTGATTTCTTTGGCATCAACGAGCGCGAAGCCACCGCGATGGACCCGCAGCACCGCGTGCTGCTGGAGACCTGCTGGGAAGCCACCGAACAAGCCGGCTTCACACCCGCATCGCTCTCCGGCACATCGACCGGTGTCTTCATCGGCATGTCCCACGACGACTACGCGATGGTCACCAGCGACGCCGGTGCCTTCGATCAGGCCTACGCCTTCACCGGCGCCCCGTTCAGCATGGCCTCAGGCCGCATTTCGCACGCGCTTGGTCTGCATGGTCCCGCGGTGACCATGGACACCGCCTGCTCCTCGAGCTTGGTCGCGGTGCATCAGGCCGTCCGCAGCCTGCATGACGGCGAAAGCGACATGGCATTGGCCGGCGGCGTGATGCTGATGCTCGACAAGCGCCTCTACGCCTCGTCGTCCGGGCAGGGCATGTTGTCGCCGACTGGACGCTGCCACTCCTTCGACGTCGCCGCCGACGGCTTCGTCCGCGCCGAGGGCTGCGGGATCGTCGTCCTCAAGCGGCTCGACGACGCCCAGCGTGACGGTGACCGCGTGCTGGCCGTCATCAAGAGCACCGCCTCCAACCAGGACGGCCGTACCGAGAACATCCTGACCCCGTCCCGGGACGCCCAGGTAGCGGTGTTCCAGGCCGCGCTGGCCGCCGCAGGCGTCGACCCCGCCACCGTCGGCATGGTCGAGGCGCACGGCACCGGCACTCCGGTGGGCGACACGATCGAGTTCAACAGCATCTCCAGCGTGTACGGCAACGACGGCCCCTGCGCCCTGACCTCGGTCAAGAGCAACTTCGGCCACGCTGAATCCGCTGCAGGCGTCCTGGGTCTGATGAAGGCAGTCCTCGCGGTGAACCACGGTGTGATACCGCAGAACCTGCACTTCAACCGCCTGCCGGAGAAGCTGGCCAAGGTCAAGACCGGGATGTTCGTCCCCACCGAGAACACCCCGTGGCCCAAGGACGGCGGCCCGCGCCGCGCCGGCGTCTCGTCGTACGGCATGTCGGGTACCAACGTGCACGTGGTCCTCGAGCAGGCACCCGAGGCGCCCGTCGTAGTCGACGGGGACGCCGACGTCGCCGCCAAGAACCTTCAGATCTTCCCCTTGTGCTCCACCTCGGTCGAGGAACTCCGCAACACAGCTGCCCGCCTCGCCGACTGGGTTCAGAGCGCCGGCGACGAGCTGTCGCTGCCTGACCTCGGCTACACGCTGAGCCGCCGACGCGGACACCGCCCGATGCGTGCCGGCGTCATCGCCGACGACCGTGCCGGGCTCATCGAGCAACTGCGCCACATCGCCGACGGCGACGAGCCCTACCAGGCCGCCGTCGGCCACGACGACCGCGGACCGGTGTGGATCTTCTCCGGGCAGGGCTCGCAGTGGGCCTCGATGGGCACCGGGCTGCTGGCCACCGAGCCGGTCTTCGCCGCCACGATCGCCGAGATCGAGCCGCTGATCGCCGCCGAGTCGAACTTCTCGGTCACCGAGGCGATGACGGCCCCCGAAACAGTCGAGGGCATCCACCGGGTGCAGCCGACCATCTTCGCCGTGCAGGTCGCGATGGCCGCCACGATGCGCGCCTACGGCGTCCAGCCGGGTGCGGTCATCGGCCACTCGCTGGGGGAGGTCGCCGCGGCCGTCGTTTCCGGCGCATTGTCGCTGGAAGACGGCGTCAAGGTCATCTGCCGTCGCTCGTTGCTCTGCCTGCGGCTGGCCGGCGGGGGAGCGATGGCCTCTGTCGAGATGCCCGCCCAGCAGGTGCGTGAAGAACTCGAGAAGCAGGGCGTCGAGGACGTCGTCGTCGCCGTCGTCGCGTCGCCCAACTCGACGGTGATCGGTGGCAGCACCGAGACCGTCCGCAAGATCGTGGCCGGCTGGGAGCAGCGCGAGATCATGGCCCGCGAGGTCAACGTCGACGTGGCGTCGCACTCGCCGCAGGTCGACCCGATCCTCGACGAACTCGCCGAAATGCTGTCCGACATCACCCCGATGGCCCCAGAGGTGCCCTACTACTCAGCGACCTCATTCGACCCGCGCGAGCAGCCGTACTGCGATGCCGACTACTGGGTGGACAACCTGCGCCACACGGTTCGATTCTCGGCCGCCGTACAGACTGCGCTGGAGGACGGCTTCCGGGTGTTCGGCGAACTCTCGCCGCACCCGCTGCTGATCCGCGCCATCGACCAGACCGCCGGCACGCTGGACATCAGCGTCGCCGCACTGGCGGGCATGCGTCGCGGCCAGGAAGTCCCCAACGGCCTGGGCGATTTCCTCGGCACGCTGTACGCCGCCGGTGCGCAGGTGGACTTCTCGGTGCTGTATCCGACAGGTCGTCTGGTCGACGCCCCGCTGCCGACCTGGACCCACCGCAGCCTGGTGCTGGTCGCCGACGGCGTCGATCACCAGGCGCGCGGCGCGCACCTGGTAGCCGCCCACCCGCTGCTGGGTTCGCACGTCCGGCTCCTGGAAGAGCCGGAACGGCACGCCTGGGCGGCCGAGGTCGGGACCGCGGCGCACCCGTGGCTCGTCGATCACCAGATCAACAACGTCGCCGCGCTGCCTGGTGCGGCCTACTGCGAGATGGCGCTGGCCGCCGCCCGCGGTGTCTTCGGTGACGACGCGGAGGTCCGCGACGTCGCCTTCGAAGCGATGCTGCTACTCAAGGACACGACCCCGGTCAGCGCTGTCGCTTCGGCGGACGCCCCCGGAGTCCTGGACTTCGTGGTGGAGACCGACCTCGACGGCGAGCGCGAGCGTCGGGCCAGCGCGACGCTGCTTGCCGGCGAGGCCGGCGCGGCGCCGAAGGCCTACGACATGGACGCGCTGCGCGAGGCTCACCCCAACCGGGCTGACGGCGCCGGTGTGCGGCAATGGTTCGACGGCCGTGGTGTGCAGTTCGGCCCCGCGTTCACCGCGCTGCTCGCCGTGAACGCCGCCGACGAGACCGCCGACACCGTGCTGGCCGAGATCGGCCTGCCCACGTCGATCCGCAATCAGCAGACCGCCTACGGGGTGCACCCGGCGCTACTGGACGCGTGCTTCCAATCGGTCGCGGCGCATCCGGGCGTGCAGGCCTCCGGCACCGGTGGGCTGCTGTTGCCGCTGGGCGTGGACCGCCTGAGGGTGCACGGCGCGACGCGCAACGCCCGCTACTGCCTGACCCGCGTCACCTCGCTCGACGGTTCGTCGGTCGAGGCCGACATCGACCTGCTCGACGACTACGGCACGGTGCTGTTCTCCGTGCAGGGTCTGCGGATGGGCAGCGGCATGTCCGAGGACAACGAGGGCGACCGGGTCCTCAACGAGCGGCTGCTAGGCATCGAATGGCGCCAGCAGCAGGTCGCCGAGATCGCGCACACGAACACCGCGACCTGGTTGGTGGTCAGCACGTCGGACACCGCGGATCTGCTGTCCTCGGCGCTCACCGACGCGCTGAAGCTCAACGACGCCGACGTGACCACGATGTCCTGGCCGCAGCAGGCCGACCACGCAGGCAACGCCGAGCGGCTCCGGTCGTACTTCTCCGAAACCGGCTTCGACAATGTCGTCGTCGTCAGCGCCGCGCACAATGGCTGCCCCGAAGAGCAGCTGCCGCATCGCGGGGGAGAGCACGTACGTCACCTGGTGCGCATCGCCCGCGAGCTCGCCGATACCGCTGGCGAACCGCCGCGGCTGTACGTGATCACCCGCAACGCCCAGGCCGTGCTGGCCGACGACCGGCCGAACCTCGAGCAGGCCGGCCTGCGTGGCCTGTTGCGTGTGGTCGGTGCCGAGTACCCGCAGCTGCGCCCCAGCCAGATCGACGTGGACGACGATGTCGACTCCAAACTGCTGGCCCGGGTACTGCTGAGCGGCTCGGAAGAAGACGAAACCGCGTTCCGGGGCAGCGACTGGTACACCGCGCATCTCTACCCGAGCCCGCTGCGGCCCGACGAGCGCTACACCACGGTCGTGGACCACGCCCGTGACGGCATGCGTCTGGAGATCCGTACCCCGGGCGACATGCAGACCCTGGAGCTGGCCGCCTTCGACCGCATCCCGCCGGGGCCGGGCCAGATCGAGGTCGCGGTCACCGCGTCCAGTCTGAACTTCGCCGACGTCCTGCTGGCCTTCGGTCGCTACCCCAGCTTCGAGGGTCTGAACCCGCAGCTGGGCATCGACTTCGCCGGTGTGGTGACCGCGGTCGGGCCGCAGGTCACCTCGCACCGGGTGGGCGATCACGTGGGCGGCATGTCACCCAACGGCTGCTGGGGCACGTTCGTGACCTGCGACGCCGATGTGGCTGTGACGCTGCCCGCGGGCCTGCGTGACGACCAGGCCGCGGCGGTGTCCACCGCGTCGGCGACCGCTTGGTACAGCCTGCATGACCTGGCCCGGATCAAGTCCGGGGACAAGGTACTGATCCACTCCGCCACCGGCGGTGTGGGCCAGGCCGCGATCGCGATCTCTCGCGCCGCCGGGGCGGAGATCTTCGCCACCGCCGGCACCGAGGAGCGCCGCGACATCCTGCGCGCCATGGGCATCACCCACGTCTACGACTCGCGCAGCGCCGCCTTCGCCGGGGAGATCCGCCGGGACACCGACGGCTACGGCGTCGACATCGTGCTCAACTCACTGACCGGCGCCGCTCAGCGGGCCGGGGTGGACCTGCTGGCCTTCGGCGGACGGTTCGTCGAGATCGGCAAAAAGGACATCTACGGCGACACCCGCCTCGGACTGTTCCCGTTCCGCCGCAACCTGTCCTTCTACGGCGTCGACCTGGCGCTGATGGCCACCACGCACCCGGAGCAGATCCGGGACCTGCTGAGCACCGTATACCGGCTCACGGCAGAAGGGGTGTTGCCCCAGCCCGAGACCACGCATTACCCGCTGGCTGACGCCGCCACCGCCATCCGTGTGATGGGTGCGGCCGAGCACACGGGCAAGCTGCTGCTCTCGGTGCCGAAGGTGGGCCACAGCAGCGTCGTCGTTCCGCCGCAGCAGTCCAAGGTGTTCCGCCGCGACGGTTCGTACATCATCACCGGTGGTCTCGGCGGGCTGGGATTGTTCCTGGCCGCGAAGATGGCCGCCGCCGGTTGCGGCCGGATCGTGCTGAACTCGCGGTCGGAGCCGAAGGCCGAAGCGCTGGCCGAGATCGCGCGCATGCGGTCCGCCGGCACCGAGATCGAGGTCGTCAGCGGCGATATCGCGCTGTCGGAGACCGTCGATCGCCTGGTAACCGTGGCCACCGCCACCGGCATGGCCGTGCGCGGTGTCCTGCACGCCGCCGCGGTGGTCGAGGACGCCATCCTGACCAACATCACCGACGCGCTGATCGACCGGGACTGGGCCCCCAAGGTTTACGGCGCCTGGCACCTGCACCGGGCGACCACGGCGCAGCCCCTGGACTGGTTCTGCTCGTTCTCGTCGGCGGCGGCCCTGATGGGCTCGCCCGGCCAGGGCGCCTACGCCGCGGCCAACAGCTGGCTGGACGGGTTCACCCACTGGCGTCGATCGCAGGGCCTGCCTGCCACGGCGATCGCGTGGGCGGCCTGGGACGAGATCGGTGCGGGCAAGCATCTGGCCGCCTCCGGCGACACCACGATGATCAGCCCCGACGAGGGCGCGAACGCCTTCGAGGCGCTGCTGCGCCACGATCGCGCCTACAGCGGTTACGCACCGATCATCGGGACGCCGTGGCTGACCGATCTGGCTGCCCGCAGCCCGTTCGCCGAGGCCTTCCAGGCCAGTGGCGACCGGCCGGCGGACACCAGCAGCTTCCGGGCGGAGTTGCACGACCTGCCGCGCGACGAATGGCCGACGAGAGTGCGCCGACTGGTATCTGAGCAGCTCAGCCTCATTTTGCGCCGCTCCATCGATCCAGACCGGCCCATTTCCGAGTATGGTCTGGACTCGTTGGGGAATCTCGAGCTGCGAACCCGTATCGAAACTGAAACGGGAATACGCGTCCGATCGATGGATATAACGACTGTCCGGTCGCTGGCCGAGAGCCTGTGCGAGACGCTGGCCGGCGTCATCACATCAGCACGCTGATCAACATGGGTCGATAGGGGAATTTGACGGTGGTTGCACTAACAGCAATCCATGACTGGGTCGATGCGCCGGGGACGGTCGTGTCGTGGAGCCCGTCGCCGGGATGCCTGAAGAAAGTTCAGGAAGCGCCGGTCAGTGACGTACCTGCCAGCTATCAGCAGGGGCAGCACATTCGCACCTACCGCAATCACACGGCCAACGGGCTGGAGATGGCGCGGCTGCTGATCCCGGCGTGGAACATGCCGGGCAAGTGTGACGTCCGGGCCATGACCTTCGTCATCAATGCTTATCTGCGGCGGCACGACACCTACCACAGCTGGTTCGAGTTCGATGACGCCGATCAGATAGTCCGCCACACGGTTGAGAACCCTAACGACATCCAGTTCGTGGCCACCAAGCACGGCGAGATGAACTCGGCCCAGTGGAAGATGCATGTGCTCGACACCCCGAGCCCGCTGGACTGGGACTGCTTCCGCTTCGGCGTGGTCCAGCGCGCGGACCACTTCACGTTCTATGTGTCCGTCGACCACCTGCACGCCGACGCGATGCTGATGATGGCGCTGTTCGTGGAAATGCACATGAACTACGAGGCGCTGGCCGGCGGTGGCGCACCGCTGCGCTTGCCGGAGGCCGGCAGCTACCACGACTACTGCGTGCGTCAGCGCGACTACACCGAGCAGCTGACCCTGGACTCGCCGGACGTTCGCGGGTGGCTGGATTTCCTGGGGGACAACGGCGGCACGATGCCGACGTTCCCGCTACCGCTCGGCGATCCGTCGGTGCCGTGCAGCGGTGACCTGCTCACCGTGCAGCTGATGGACGATCACGAGTCGGACCGCTTCGAGTCGGCGTGCACGTCCGCGGGCGTGCGGTTCATCGGTGGTGTGTTCGCCGCCGCGGCGATCGCCCACCGCCAGCTGACCGGTGACGACGATTACTACGTCATCACCCCGACGACCACCCGCAGCACCCCCGCGGAGTTCATGACCACGGGCTGGTTCACCGGTGTGGTTCCGCTGTCGGTGCCGGTCGCTGCCCGCAGCTTCGCCGAGGTCGCTCGTGCAGCCCAGGATTCGTTCGACTCGGGGATGCCGCTGGCGAACGTCCCGATCGAGCGCGTCTACGAGCTGGCGGCGTCGGAGAGCACCCCGCGCATCCGGCCGGCCGGACCCGGCGTGCCGATGCTGTCGTACCTCGACGTGGGCCTGCCGCCGCTGAACCCGGTCATCATGTCTCAGTGGTATGCACAGAACGGGCACATCTACACCGATCTGGGCGCGGCCAATCAGGTCGGCATGTGGGTGAATCGGCGTACCGAGGGCACGATCATCACCGTCGCCTACCCGGATAACCCGATCGCCCGCGAGTCGGTGGCCGAGTTCGTCGAGCTGATGAAGTGCATCTACCTTCGGGTGGCCGACGGCCGGTCCGAGCTGGTGTCGTCGTCACGGCTGCCGGTCGCAACGGCCTGATGCCGGTGGGCGACAACCGTCGGCCCGCACCCGACAATGTGGTGCCCTACGCCGACCAGGCGCTGCTGTTAGCCCTGCGCGGTGCCGGTCAAGAGGCCGTCATGCAGATCATCTGGATCTATGAGCATGAACTCGACCTCGACGGCGTGCGGCGCTTCCATCAGCGCTTCGGCCGCGGGCTCGTCGGCCGGCTGATCGAGCGGTCGGCGCTGCCGTTCGGGCGGCATCGGTGGGTTTCGGTGCCGGGCCCGCAGACCGGTCTGGACATCGCCGCGCAGCCGCGGTCGCGGGACGAGCTGTGGGACTGGGCGCACGAGCAGGTGGAGCTGCCGCTCGACCCCGAGTGGGGGCCGGCCTGGCGGTTGGGGGTCCAGTCGTTCACCGACGGAAGCAGCGCGGTGAGCCTGGTCATTTCGCATACCGTCGCCGACGGCGGCGGTGCAGTCGTGTCGGCGCTCGCCGCGATCAACGACGACGGCAAGGATCTTGGTTATCCACCGCGGCAGTCCCGTACCCGCTCGCGCGCCCTGATCGAGGACGTTCGCCAGTTGGCGGCGGACCTGCCGGAGATCTGGCGAACGTTGGTGAAAGCGATCAAGGTCGCGATGCGCCGCAAGGACGAACTGGTGCGACCGAGTGAACCGGTGCGCGTGCCCGCCGGCGGCGCCGGGAATGTCATGACGGCGTTCACAACGGCTGTAATCGATCTGGACGAGTGGGATTCTAAGGCGAAAAGCCTTGGCGGGCATCACTTTTCGCTGGTCGCCGGATTTGCCGGCAAGCTGGCGCAGAATATTGGCCGAACGCGCGCGACCGACGGCGCGGTCACGTTGATGATTCCGGTCAGTGAGCGTGACAACCCAGGTGAGACCGGCGGCAACGTGGTGACGATCGCCAACGTCACGTTCGACCCGGGCCCGGTCGCGAAGGATCTCACCAGCGCCCGCGCCGCGATCAAGCAAGGATTGGTGACAGCGCGACAGACGCCGGACGAGATGGTGGAGTTGCTGCCGCTGATTCCGTTTCTGCCCAAGCGGGCGATGGGGCGGATCGCCGATATGGCCTTCGGCTTTTCCGCCGATGTTCCGGTGTCCTGCTCGAACATGGGTGATGTCCCCGACGACATGCTCCGTCTCGACGGCACCGAGGCCGAACGGCTGTACTTCGGCGGTGTGGACCGTAATCTCAGCGGTGATGTTCTCGAACGGCGGCGTGGCTTGATGACGGTGGCTGCGGCGCGTCTCGGCGGCAAGGTCATTCTTCCGGTGATGAGCTACCAACCCGGCATGGACAACTCGCGCACGCGGCTTCGCGAGGTGATCGCCCAAACCCTGGCAGAGTTCGACCTTTCCGGCACGATCGAGTGAGGTTTGACCAGTGACCAGTGCAGCGCAGGAACATCGACTCGAGTTCTTCGACCAGACGGCCTTCGAGATGATGCGCGCCACCGGGCGCGGCCAACTGATGCAGTGCGTGTGGGTCTACGAGCACCCCGTCGACATCGAGGGACTACGGCGGTTTCATCGCAACATCGCCCAGTCGCTCGGCGGACGCCACATCGAGCGCTCGCCGTTGCCGTTCGGCCGGCCGCGGTGGGTCAAGCCCGATCATGCTCCGTCGGAGATCCAGATCAACGAAACCCCCCGTCCGCGTGCCGAACTCATGGAATGGGCCGACGAGCTAGCCGGCCTGCCGATCGACCCCGAGCACGGCCCGACGTGGTATCTGGTCGTCCAACCCCTCACCGACGGCTCCACCGCGATCAGCATGGTGGCGTCGCACGTGATCGGGGACGGCACCGGCGCCGGGCTGGCGATCTTTGAGGCGGTCACCGGCAACATCCGGGACGTGGGATATGACCGACCGGGCGCGCGGACCCGGCGACAGGCGTTGGCCGCCGACGCGCGCCAGGTCATTCGCGACCTGCCCGAGACGCGCCGGGCGCTGGTCAAGGGCGCGAAGCTGGTGTGGGGGAAGCGGAAAGAGCTCGCCCAATCCCGGAAGACGCGTGCCGGCCAGCCGATCGAGGAGTTCGTCTCGGTACCGTCGGTGGCGGTCATCATCGACATCGCGGAGTGGGATGCGCGCGCGGAAAGCCTTGGCGGAAACGGCTATTCGCTTCTGGTGGGTTTTACCGCGAAGCTGGCCGAGCGGATGGGTCGCCGCCGTCGCTCCGACGGAGCGGTGACGCTGGTGATCGCGATCAACCTCCGCGAGAGCCTGGAAGACGACCGCGCCCTTGCCATGGCCTTCGCTAACGCGACCGTCGACCCGGAGAAGGTGACCGTCGACCTGACCGAGTCCCGCACGGTTGTGCGCGAGTCCCGGCAGATGGCCAAGAACCAGACCGACCCCACCATGGAACTGTTTCCGCTGATGCCGTGGTTGCCCAAGGCGGCGGTCAAAGGGGTGGCCGAGCTGTTGTTCTCCTACTCCGAAGATCTGCCGGTGTCCTGCTCCAACCTCGGCGATCTGCCGCCGCAGATCGCTCAGGTCGACGGCACCACTGCGGAGTCGGTTGTGCTGCGGGCCTTGGACCAGAACGTGACGATGCGGGAGATGGAGCGTTCGCACGGTCAGCTGGTCGTGGTGTCCGCGCGGGTCAACGGCAAGGTCACGATCTCGATCGAGGCCTACGAGATCGGCGCTGAGAACAGCAAGCAGCGGCTGCGCGATCTGGCCGAGCAGACGTTGACCGAGTTCGGGCTCAGCGGCGGCATTGTCTGACCGGGTTTACAGGCCGTGCAGGCCGACCCCGATCAGGATGATGCCCACAACCGCCACAAACACGCCGGCGTGCCGGCGGGTCCGGGTCCGAATCCATTCGTTGAAGCGCTGCACCCAGATACGGGTCTTGGCCGGCGCCACCAGGAAGCTCAGCAGCGGGACCACCGCGGCCCAGCTGGCCAGCAGAAGGAAAGTGACCAGGGCGGCGGCCTGTTCTGCCGGCGGGGTTTTGGACGCGATGATCAGTGCCAGCAAGGCCATGTAGTCGACGCTCGGCATTGCCAGTGCGGCACCTACTGAGCCCGAGAACCATGACGATTCGCCCTGTACGAAGCCGCGCACGCGGTTCGACAGACGCTTGAACCGGCTCGGCGGCGGGGGATCCTGCACCACCACGGCGCTGTCAGCGGTGCTGCCCGCAGGTACCTCGGCCATCTCGCGTCGGGAGAACTGGCGCAGCGGAATCTTCGACATCAGCAGCGCACCCAGCACGAGGGCGACGCCGCCGATGCCGATCTGGATGAGAGCCGGGTTGAAGTTGGCCTTGCCCAGGAAGATGTGGTGGAAGACGAACAGCACCGCGAACCCCACGCTGAGGCTCATCGCCAACCCTGTGCAGAGGAAGACGAGCAAGTGGCGTGCCGGCCGTGGCCGGGTCAGCAGGAGAGCGATCAATCCGACGCGTGCGGGCTCGATGCTTACCGCGAGGCCAAGCAGCACCACGGTTGTCCACACGAGCCGGAATTCTACCTTGCTGGGCTGGCGCGGGCAGCGTTGATCACTCGGGCCGGCCGTTGCGGGCGGCTGCCTCGAGAAGGTCGGCGGCCGTCGCGACGCTGCCCGAGGCCGGCGTCATTCGGGCGGCGAGCAAACGCGAGCTCTCTGCTGTTTGTGGAGACAGCACCGCGCGCAGGTCGGCCAGCAGCGAACCCCGTGTGGTGGCCGAGAAACGCCGGGTTGTTCCGATGCCCAGTCGCTGAACCTGTTTGCCCCACAGCGGCTGTTCGGCCGCCACCCACAGCACCAGGGTGGGGACGCCGGCGCGGATCCCGGCCGCGGTGGTGCCCGCGCCGCCGTGGTGCACGACGGCGCGGCAGGACGGGAACACGGCAGCGTGGTTGACCGAGGCGACGACCTTGACATGCTCGGCCGGGTCGGCGCCGCCGAACTCCGTGAACCCGGCACAGATCAGGGCGCGCTCGCCGAGTTCGGCGCACACGTCGCTGATCAAGCGGACCGCCTCGGCCGGGGAGTCCAGCGGCATGCTGCCGAATCCAAAGTAGATGGGCGGCGTGCCCGCAGCGATCCAGGCCGCCACCTCGCCATCGATCTCGGTGGGCAGCTGCAGCGTCATGGATCCGATGAGCGGGCGCCGTTCACCCCATTCGCCGGCCAGCCCGGGGAAGAAAACGGCGTCGTAGGCCTGGATCTCCAGGGAGCCGGCGCCAACGATGCGGCGCACCGGCCGGGTTTTCGCCACCGGCAGGCGCAGTGCCCGGCGCTGTTCGGTCTCCGCGGGTTTCAGCAGCTGCCAGTGCATCCATTCGCCCATCGAATAGACAGTGTTGACCACCGCCGACGGCAGCCGGACCGGAAGCACCTGGGTGTTGGCCCGCACCGGGAAGTAATGCACCTCAGCCAGCGGGATCCTGCGGAACTCGGCGACGTTGGCCGCGATCTCCTGATAGGCCGTGCCGCTCACCATCAGATCGGCACCGTCAGCCATGGCCAGCAGCGTGTCGCTCATCTGTGTCCACCCTCGGGTGGCCGCAGCCCTGGCCTTGCGCAGTGCGATCAGCGGGTTGCCCAGCCGCAGCCAGTCGGCGGGCGCGGCGGCGGTCAGGGCGTCCGGTCGCTCGAAGACATCGCCCTGCAGTTGCTTCTGTGAGTCGGGCCCATAGCCGACGGTGGTGGCCAGGCCCGCGGATTCGACGAATCCGACCAGGTTGGGCGGCACGGCCATGTGGACGTCGTGCCCACGGCGCTGCAGTTCCAGGGCCACCGCCGCACAGGGTTCGACGTCACCACGCGTCCCGTGGATGCTCACCGCGAATTTCATCGATCCCCATTATCGGGACCCGCCCATGCGGGCGCGCCGTCAGCGTGCCGCCCGGGTGAACCACTTGGTCTTGATCCGCCACGAATGTGCCGCCGCCAGCGCGAACCCGGCGCCGCAGGAGCAGGCGAAAAGCCAGACCAGCGTGCCACCCTCGAGCTCTTGGAGCCGGGGGACGTAGGCGGTGATGATGCGGATCGCGCAGGCTGTGATGCCGCTGGCCGACGCCGCCAGGTACACGTTGGCGATGCGTCGAGACCGGGGATCGCGGCGCAGGATCAGCAGCGCCCGCGAGCCATACCCGAGCAGGTAGATCAGGGTTCCGCAGAGCAGCAGCCAGTAGGCGGACAGCCAGAAATCGGTGGGCACCGTGAAGAAGTCGTCGCGATAGATTTTCGCGCCATTACCCATCGAGAATGTTGCCAGCAGCAGCGGTATGCACAGCGTGGCGGGACGCTCGACGTATTGCCGGAACGCGGCCTGCGTCGCATTGTCGTCCTGCAGACGTCCCAGCGCGTTATAGACGATCGCAGAAGCAGCCACGACATAACAGTCGTGGCCGATGTAATCCTCGAGGTTCCACATTCCGGTCAGTGAGTGCAGCCATTGTCCGACGGTTTCGGAAGCCAGCGGCGACATCAAGAACACTGCGGCGCCTTGTAGCGCGATGTTCAAGGTAGCGGCGATCTCCCAACGGCAGCCCCAGGTGACTCGCCTGATCCACAGGCTCCACGCCACACAAGCAAGCGTGACCGTGATAAGTGCACCAAGACCCATGCTGTCGTCGCCTAACGCCCCCGAATAACTTCAGCAAATATTACAGTGGCGGAGCGTCGAGTCGAGGTTTCAATTCTGAGAGTTTTCCAGGAATTCGAGTCGTGGTGACGGTATTAATTGTCGTCACCGTAAATGGCGCCGAGTCGATGTATTGCTGGAGTTCTTCGCGACTCATCAATCCGAAGCGGACCTGCAAGTCGGGATAACTGAGCCCGAATCGCGTGGCCACCAGACGCAGCTCCTCGGCGTTGGGGTAGTCGCGTTCCTTGACCCGCCGGTAATACGTACTGCTTGAGGTACCTAAGGCGTCGTAGATGTCCTTGGCTTCGATGTCCCCGTCCAGGAGGTAGTCGAGCAAGGTCTTGAGCTGACGTCCGTTTTCATCCGTCCTGGGCACCGGTAAAGAATAACCCGGAACTCCCGGTAATGGGTACTTGGAACGCAATTCGGGGAATTGATAGAATTATTGACAGCGTCGTCACAGTTTCGGGATTGGTCTCCCATTTTTGGGACACGGCCGCTACCGTAAGGGCCATGGTTGCTCCTGTGACCTACCCGTCTAGCAATGTGCGGGTAGTTGACGATGAGATTCTCGGCCGGCCTCGACCAGAAGATCTGGTCCGATTGTCGGCGCCGCTTTCCCATGAATTGACCGCCGAACTCGACGGTGCCGTCGGCATCGCCGGGGTCGGCGCCGAGGAAGTTCTCCTGGCTGCGCTGGGCCGGGCGATCGCCCGGACCATCGGTGTGGGGTTCGTGACGGTCAGCGGCTTGACCACCGTGCACCCGATTCGGTTGTGCTGTGCAGACGAATGCGACATGGACGCCGACGCGCTATTGGCCGACGTCCGCGAGGCGTTGAGGCCTGCTCGGCAGCTCGGCAACTCCGCGACCGACGTGGCGTTCTCCTTTCTGGGTCTGCCGCCCGAGCCGTCGCTCGGCCCGTTGCAGCTGACCGACGGCCCGGCCCTCGGCGTCTTGGCCTACCGCGGTGACGGGGATCTGCAGATGGACTGGTGGTACGACGCCCGCCGGCTGGACTACTGCACAGTCGATGAACTGACGAATCAGTTCCGGCTCGGCCTGATCGGTCTGACCTCGGAGGCCAGCCCGGTCGCCTGACCGCTAGAATCGCCTGATCGGCGTCGATCCGGCCATCACCGGGGAGCCTTCGGAAGAACAGTCCTGATCGGGGCTCATTAGAACCGAACGGGTGGGCCCGTCACAGCCTGTGAAGAGCGACGCACGGTGACGTGCGTAAGCGGGGTGGTACCGCGGCGCTCGCGCACCGGCGCGTCGTCGTCCCCGTGCCCAGGCAGCTGGCACAGGAGACGAACGCGCACGTGACCGAGAATGGCTATCCGAAGCCGGCCGGTGGCTCACCCAACTTTCCCGCCCTCGAACTCGAGGTCCTCGACTACTGGGCGGCCGACGACACGTTCCGCGCCAGCATCGCTCGCCGCGATGGCGCGCAAGAATATGTCTTCTACGACGGGCCGCCGTTTGCCAACGGCCTGCCGCACTACGGCCACCTGCTGACGGGCTACGTCAAAGACATCGTGCCGCGCTATCGCACCATGCGCGGCTACAAGGTGGAGCGCCGCTTCGGCTGGGACACCCACGGCCTGCCGGCCGAACTCGAGGTGCAGCGTCAGCTGAGCATCACCGACAAGGCCCAGATCGAAGAGATGGGCATCGGGAAGTTCAACGACGCCTGCCGGGCGTCGGTGCTCAAGTACACCGGCGAGTGGCGCGACTACGTCACGCGCCAGGCCCGCTGGGTCGACTTCGACAACGACTACAAGACCTTGGACCTGCCGTTCATGGAGTCGGTCATCTGGGCGTTCAAACAGTTGTGGGACAAGGGCCTTGCCTATCAGGGTGTGCGGGTGCTGCCGTATTGCTGGAACGACGAGACCCCGCTGTCCAGCCACGAACTGCGCATGGACGACGACGTCTACCAGAGCCGGCAGGACCCGGCGATCACGGTCGGGTTCCGGGTCGAGGAGGCGGGTTCCGATCTCGACGGTGCCTATCTGCTGATCTGGACCACGACCCCATGGACGTTGCCGTCGAACCAGGCGGTCGCGGTGAACCCCGACGTCACCTACGTCGTGGTCGGCGTCGACGGCCGACGCTTCGTGCTGGCGCAGCCTCGGCTGGCTGCCTACGCGCGCGAGCTGGGGGAGGACCCCGAGGTGCTGGCCACTCTCACCGGTGAACAGCTACTCGGAATGCACTACCTGCCCCCGTTCCCGTACTTCACTGACGATGAAAAGGCGCGCAACGCTTTTCAGGTGTTGCGTGGGGACTTCGTGACCACCGAGGATGGCACCGGCGTGGTGCACATGGCCCCCGCTTACGGTGAGGACGACAAGGCGACCACCGACACCGTCGGCATCGTGCCGGTCACTCCGGTGGACTCCAAGGGCAGATTCGACGCCACCGTGCCCGACTATCAGGGCCAGCATGTGTTCGACGCCAACCCGCAGATCATCCGTGACCTCAAGAACGGAACCGGGCCTGCTGCCGTCAACACCCCGGTACTCATCCGCCACGAAACCTACGAGCACTCCTATCCCCACTGCTGGCGCTGCCGCAACCCACTGATCTACCGCGCGGTGTCGTCGTGGTTCGTCAAGGTCACCGAGTTTCGCGACCGGATGGTCGAACTCAACCAGCAGATCACCTGGTACCCCGAGCACGTCAAGGATGGCCAGTTCGGCAAGTGGCTGTCGGGTGCGCGCGACTGGTCGATCTCGCGAAACCGGTACTGGGGCACGCCGATCCCGGTGTGGGTATCCGATGATCCGACGCACCCGCGTATCGACGTCTACGGCAGTCTCGACGAACTCGAACGTGACTTCGGAGTTCGCCCGGACAACCTGCACCGGCCCTACATCGACGAGCTGACCCGGCCGAATCCCGATGACCCGACCGGCAACTCGACGATGCGCCGAATCGAGGACGTCTTCGACGTGTGGTTCGACTCCGGATCGATGCCCTACGCCCAGGTGCACTACCCGTTCGAGAACCAGGATTGGTTCCAGACCCATTTCCCGGGCGATTTCATCGTCGAGTACATCGGCCAGACCCGCGGCTGGTTCTACACCCTGCACGTGCTGTCCAGTGCGCTGTTCGACAAGCCGGCATTCAAAACCTGTGTGTCACACGGGATTGTCCTCGGCAACGACGGCGCCAAGATGAGCAAGTCACTGCGCAACTATCCAGACGTCAACGAGGTGTTCGACCGCGACGGCTCCGACGCCATGCGGTGGTTCCTGATGGCCTCGCCGATCCTGCGCGGCGGCAATCTGATTGTTACCGAACAGGGCATCCGCGAGGGTGTTCGTCAGGTGCTGCTGCCGCTGTGGAACGCGTATAGCTTCCTGGCCTTGTATGCACCGAAAGTCGGTACCTGGCGCACGGATTCGAGCCATGTGCTGGACCGCTACATCCTGGCCAAGCTCGCGGAGTTGCGTGACGGCCTGACCGAGGCGATGGACACCTGCGACATCTCAGGTGCGTGCGAGCAGCTGCGCCAGTTCACCGAGGCGTTGACGAACTGGTATGTGCGCCGGTCGCGTTCGCGATTCTGGGAGGAAGACCCCGACGCCATCGACACCTTGCACACCGTGCTGGAGGTGACCACCCGGCTGGCGGCCCCGCTGCTGCCGATGGCCACCGAAGTGATCTGGCGTGGTTTGACCGGCGAGCGTTCGGTGCACCTGACCGACTGGCCCGAGGCCGGCGTGGTGCCGGCGGACCCCGGGTTGGTGGCGGCCATGGATCAGGTACGCGACGTGTGCTCGACGGCGTCGTCGCTGCGCAAGGCGAACAAGCTGCGGGTGCGTCTGCCGTTGCCGAAATTGACTGTTGCGGTGGATAATCCGGCTGCCTTGGCGCCGTTCACAGACCTGATCGCCGACGAGCTGAACGTCAAGGCTGTCGAGCTCACCGACGACATCCCCGCCTACGGCCGCTTCGAGCTCACCGTCAACGCCCGGGCGGCCGGGCCGCGGTTGGGCAAGGCCGTGCAGGACGCCATCAAGGTGGTCAAGGCCGGCCAGGGTGTCCTTAATGCCGACGGCACGCTGACCGCGGGCGACGTGGTGCTCACCGCCGAGGAGTACAGCTCGCGCCTGGTGGCCGCCGATCCGGAATGGACGGCAGCACTACCGGAGGGCGCGGGCCTGGTGGTGCTGGATGGCACGGTCACTCCCGCGCTGGAGGCCGAAGGCTGGGCCAAGGACCGTATCCGTGAGTTGCAGGACCTGCGCAAGTCGACGGGGCTGGATGTCAGCGACCGCATCCGTGTGGTGATGGCGGTGCCTGCCGAGCGGGCCGATTGGGCTGCAGCCCATACCGATCTCATCGCCGGCGAGATCCTGGCGACCAGCTTCGACTTCGGCGAGCCGGTTGACGGCGTGGAGATCGGCGACGGTGTGCGGGTGGCTATCACCAAGGCGTGAGCCGCACCTAGCATCGACGCGTGGAGCGCTGGGTCCTGCATTTCGACATGGATGCGTTCTTCGCATCCGTTGAACAGCTGACCCGCCCGACTTTGCGCGGCCGGCCGGTCCTGGTCGGCGGGCTCGGCGGCCGCGGCGTGGTCGCCGGCGCCAGCTACGAGGCCCGGGTGTTCGGTGCCCGCTCGGCGATGCCAATGCATCAGGCCCGCCGCATGGTCGGGGTCAGCGCCGTGGTGCTGCCGCCGCGCGGGGTGGTCTACGGCGTGGCCAGCCGCCGCGTGCTGGACACCGTGCGGGCCATGGTGCCCGTTCTCGAACAGCTGTCCTTCGATGAGGCCTTCGGGGAACCCGCCGAGCTCGTCGGCGCGAGTGCGGCGGACGTCGAGGAATTCGCGGAGATGCTGCGCCTCCGGGTTCGTGAGGAGACCGGCCTGGTGGCGTCGGTCGGCGCCGGCTCCGGTAAGCAGATCGCCAAGATCGCTTCGGATTTGGCCAAACCCGACGGGCTGCGGGTGGTCCGTCGTGACGAGGAACGCACCCTGCTCGACGGGCTGCCGGTGCGGCGGTTGTGGGGGATCGGCCCGGTGGCCGAGGACAAGCTGCACCGGCTCGGCATCGAAACCGTCGGGCAGCTAGCCGCCCTGTCCGACACCGAGGCCGCCAGCATCCTGGGCGCCACCATCGGGCCCGCCCTGCACCGGCTGGCCCGAGGCATCGACGACCGGCCGGTCGTCGAACGAGCCGAGGCCAAACAGATCAGCGCCGAGTCGACGTTCCCCGCCGACCTGACGACCATCGAGCAGCTGCGCGACGCCATCGGTCCGATCGCCGAGCATGCCCACCGCCGTCTGGAACGCGACGGCCGCGGCGCGCGCACCGTGACCGTCAAACTCAAGCGCTCCGACATGACCACGCTGACCCGATCGGCGACGCTCCCGTACGCCACCGGCGATCCCGGGACGCTGGCCGCGACCGCGCACCGGCTGCTGCTCGATCCGCGCGAAGTGGGCCCGATTCGCCTTCTCGGCGTTGGCTTTTCGGGCCTGTCCGATGTGCGCCAGGAGTCGCTGTTCCCCGACCTCGACCACATGGAGGGAGCGGTGGCTGACACGTTGGACACCCATGTGCCGGTGCCCGAGGCCGCACCCGAGGCCGGTGGCTGGCGCATCGGCGACGACGTCAGCCATTCCGGGTTGGGCCATGGCTGGGTGCAGGGCGCCGGTCACGGGGTCGTCAGCGTGCGGTTCGAAACCCGCGGAACCGGCCCCGGCGTGATGCGCACCTTCCCCGCCGACAACCCCGAGCTGCTCAAGGCCAACCCCGTCGACAGCCTGGCCTGGGGCGACTACCTCGACGACCTGGCCCGCTCAGCCCCACCTTCCGATGACGTCGACCACGGGTAGCCCCAGACCGAGCGCCGCCATCAGCAGAACCCGCGCCTGACTGCTGCGCAGCTGCGGCACCATCACCGCGCCGGCATTCACCAGGTCGTGCCCCGGCCCGTACAGCGCCGCCGTGTGCCCGCCGGGTACCCGGGTAGTCACCGCGACGGCCAGCCCCCGCGCGCACGCCCGCCGCACGGCCTCGACTACCGGGGAGCCCACGTTGCCCGCACCCAAGGCCTCGATGACAAGCCCGCGAGCTCCGGCAAGAGCGAACGCGTCGATCGCCGACCCGTCGGCACCCGGGTAGGCCGCCACGATATCGACCTGCGGAACGTCAGTCACCGGGCCCAAAAATGCACGTTCCCTATTGCCGGTCATCGAAAAGACCCCGTCGCCGACCGTGCCCACCGGAGGTCGCCCACCGAACAGGCCGGGCCCGCCCACCTTGGTGGTGCCCAATGCGGGCAGCACCGCCCCGGCGAAGCAGATCATCACCCCCAGGTCCCGTGCCTGGGGGCTGGCCGCCACGGCCAGGGCGTCCCGCAGATTGCCCGGCCCGTCGGCGTTCGGGTCGTCAGCGGACAGGGCCGCGCCGGTCACCACCACCGGCGCCGCGCCGCCATAGGTGAGTTCCAGCCACAACGCGGTCTCTTCCATCGTGTCGGTGCCGTGGGTGACGACGACGCCGTCGGCGCCATCAGCCGCCTCGGTGACTGCGGCGCCGATGCGCAACCATTCGGCGGGCGTGAGCTGCGAACTGTCCAGCGTGAACAGGTCGATCACCTGTACGTCGAGGCCGGCGACCAGTTCCGCGCCACCGTGCACGGGTCGCAGCACGCCCTCATCGTCGGCGCTGGTCGAGATGGTCCCTCCGGTGGTAACGACGACGAGTCGCGGCATGCCAAACAGACTAGGGAATGATGGGGGAGTGACCGACGAATCCAGTGCTACGACCGAGTCGCCGCGACGGCTGCGTCTGTTGCTGTCGGTGGCGGGCGTGGTGCTGGCCCTCGACGTGATCACCAAGGTGCTTGCCGTGCGGCTGCTGACCCCCGGTCAACCGGTCTCGATCATCGGTGACACCGTCACGTGGACGTTGGTGCGCAACTCAGGCGCGGCGTTCTCCATGGCCACCGGCTACACCTGGGTGCTGACGCTGGTCGCCACCGGTGTCGTGGTGGGCATCATCTGGATGGGCCGCCGGCTGGTGTCGCCCTGGTGGGCCCTCGGGCTAGGGATGATCCTCGGTGGCGCGCTGGGCAATCTGGCCGACCGGTTCTTCCGCTCGCCGGGCCCGCTGCGTGGACACGTCGTCGACTTCCTGTCCATCGGCTGGTGGCCGGTGTTCAACGTGGCCGACCCGGCCGTGGTCGGTGGGGCGATCCTGTTGGTCGCGCTGTCGCTGTTCGGGTATGACTTCGACACCACAGGTCGCCGCACATCGGAGCCGTCCACCAGCGATGATAAGGCCGAGACGGCCTGATGGCCGAGCGCTCGATGCCGGTCCCCGAGGGGCTGGCCGGCATGCGGGTCGACGCCGGCCTGGCCCGGCTGCTGGGACTGTCCCGCACCACCGCAGCGGCCATCGCAGAGGACGGCGGCGTCGAACTCGACGGTGTGCGGGCCGGCAAGTCCGACCGGCTCGAGGCCGGCGCCTGGCTGAGTGTGCAGATTCCCGAGGAGGCCCCGCCACCCGAGAACACGCCCGTCGAGATCGAGGGCATGACAATTCTGTACTCCGACGCCGATATCGTCGTCGTCGACAAGCCTCCGGGTGTGGCCGCCCACGCGACGGTCGGCTGGCACGGTCCCACCGTGCTCGGTGGACTTGCCGCGGCAGGATTTCGGATCAGCACCTCGGGCATTCACGAACGCCAGGGCATCGTGCACCGCCTGGACGTCGGGACGTCCGGGGTCATGGTGGTCGCGCTGTCCGAGCGGGCCTACACCCTGCTCAAGCGCGCGTTCAAGCAGCGCACCGTCGACAAGCGCTATCACGCTGTGGTGCAAGGACATCCGGATCCATCAAGCGGCACCATCGACGCGCCGATCGGCCGGCATCGCGGCCACGACTGGAAATTCGCGGTCACCGAAGCCGGACGGCACAGCATCACCCATTACGACACCCTCGAAATGTTCCGGGCGGCAAGCCTCCTTGACATCCATCTGGAAACCGGCCGCACCCATCAGATCCGGGTGCACTTCTCCGCGCTGCACCATCCCTGCGCAGGCGATCTGACCTACGGTGCCGACCCTGTGCTGGCCAAACGGCTCGGCCTGGAACGGCAGTGGCTGCACGCGCGCTCACTGGCGTTCGCGCATCCAGCCGACGGCAGGCACTTCGAGATCACCAGCCCGTATCCGGCCGACCTGCAGCATGCTCTCGACCTGCTGCGCGTGGACTCGTGACGGGAACCCGGGGCGACACCAAGTCCGGCGGACTGCTCTACGGGATCGGTGCCTACGGGTCGTGGGGGCTGTTCCCGGCGTTCTTCCCGTTGCTGAAACCGGCTGGCGCGCTGGAAGTTCTGGCCCATCGCATCGTGTGGACACTGGTACTGATGGCGGCCGTGCTGGTGGCCATGCGCAAGTTGTCCGACCTGCGGGCGATCACCGGGCGCACCTGGCTGCTGCTGGTCTGCGCCTCAGGTCTGGTGTCGGCCAACTGGGTCATCTATGTCTACGCCGTCAACAACGGCCACGTGGTCGACGCCGCCCTCGGCTACTTCATCAACCCGTTGGTGAGCGTGCTACTCGGAGTTCTGATCTTTGGTGAGCGGCTCAACGGGGCCCAGCTGGTGGCGCTGATGATCGCGCTGGCGGCGGTGGTGCTGCTGGCCATCGAGGTGGGCGGGCCCCCGTTCATCGCACTCGGTCTGGCCTTCAGCTTCGGCTTCTACGGCGTGGTGAAGAAGGTGGTGCCGGTCGATCCACGCGTCAGCGTCGGTCTGGAGGCTGCGATCGCCGCGCCCTTCGCGATCGCCTACATCGTGGTGCTGCAGTTGTCCGGCCACGGCCAGTTCACCAACAACGGGCCGGGCCACATCGTGTTGATCATCCTGTCGGGTCCGATCACCGCGATCCCGCTGCTGTTCTTCGCCGCCGCCGCCCAACGCCTGCCGCTGGTGACCCTCGGGCTGCTGATGTATCTCACCCCGGCCATGCAGATGACGTGGGGAGTGGTGGTCGGCCACGAACCGATGCCGCCGGCCCGCTGGCTCGGCTTCGCGCTGATCTGGGTGGCCTTGCTGGTGTTCAGCGGTGACGCGCTGCGACGGGCGCGTCAGCCGGCGGCAACACCGAGCTGACGGCGCAACGCGCTGTATTCGGTGTTCAGCTGGGTGCGTAGCCGGTCCACGGCGGCGCGCTTGGACGAGCGGATCGCTCGCGAGTCGGCCAGCGATTCGAGAATCTTCTCGACGACAGCGGCCCCGGTCACCTGATCGGTGCGGATCAGTGATCGCGCGTCGTCGATCGACAGCGCGAAGTCGCGGCATTTCGGTTGGTACTCAAGGGAAACCACCGGGGTATCGGACAACGCCGCCAAAATCCCGGCGTGCAGGCGGCACACGATGGCTGCCGAGCAGCGCGCGAATTCCCGCGCGGCCGCGTCCGCGTCGGGCGGTAGCAGGATCTCGGCGGGCACGCCCTTGAATGCCACCTCCAACCACTTGCGGTCGCTGGGATTCATCAGGATCCCGACGAACCGGTGCCCCCGGCTCGCCAACTCCCTTACCGCGACGGCGATGTGGTCAGCCACCCCGGCGGGGTCATGCCCCCACAGGTCGTCGCCGTAGCCGAGGTTCACCCCGATCAGGCCGTCCTCGACCGGGACGTCGGGTCGCGGCAGTATCAGCGCCGGATCTCCGGTGACCTGCGCGGACACGCCGATGTCGGCGAGTAGGTCGACGCTGCGGGGCCCTCGCACCGACACCGAGTCGAAGTCGGCGAGGATGGGTGCCCATTTCGCCAGCTCGCCGTTGGCGGATCCGCTGCCACGCCCGACGTAGCCGGGATCCTGGACACCGACGCCGATCGCGTACTTTCCGTTGTTCTTGGTGACCGCCAAACCCAGCCTGGCCAGCATCCGGAAATAGCGCACCCCGACGAGTGTCCCGCCGCCCATCACCAGCGTGCTGGGGCGGCGTAACCGTTCCAGGGCAGCGGCGGGCGGGAACACGAATTCATGGGCCAGGCGCGGGACGTCGTTGAAGTCCACGCCGGGAAGCTGCGAGCGGACCGCGTCGTAGATCGCGTCGTCCCCGAGATTGTCCTTCTCGTGGAAGCCCAGATAGGCGACCGTCGAGTCTTGGCTCACGCGAACCGACCCTATACTCATCGACGCGGCCAGGCCGCGCCCGGCGGCGCGGGCCGTCGGAAGCCAGTGGGGGTTAGATGCCGAGCACCGCGATCGACACCGAGCGCAGGCGCGGCTTTTTCACCACGTTCACGGTTCTGCTGGTGGTGTGGGTGGCGGTGCTGCTGACGATCGCGCTGACCGTGATCCCTGACGGCTACTGGTATTCCTATTTCGTCATCGACTACACGGTCGGTTTCATTCGGCGCGGGCTGGCCGGCGAGATCCTCGGCCTGTTCCCCAGGGAGCACTACTTCGGTGCGCTGGCGGTGCTGCGCTGGGTTCCGACGGTCGCCTTCGTGCTCGGACTTGCCGCGGTGGCCTGGACGATCGCGGTCAGATCCGGCCGCTCGCAGCGCCGCCGGCTACTGGCTCTGCTGATTCCGGTGCTGCCGTTCGGATTCGCGTTCGGCCTGTTCTCGGCGCGCACGGATCTGCTGGGCGGGGCCGCGCTCGTCGCGTTCGCGGTTGCGCTGACCAGGGTCACCACCGCGCGTGCGACGCTAATCTCCAGCGCCGCTTACGGTTTGGTACTTGGTGTGCTGACCCTGATCCACGAGGCCACGCCGTTCCTGTTCGGGCTTGGCGTGGTGGCCGCGTTGACCGTGCTCGCCGGCCGGCTGGATGCCAAGGCATTCCGGGCCAGTCTCATGCTCGCGCTCGGGCCGGGCATCCTGATCGCGTTGGCGCTGGCCGTGTTCGGCAGGCACGGGGTGTCGCCGCAGTTGTGCCAGCTGGTGCAACACGGGCCGATGAACCATCCGCTGGCCGGCAAGCCCACCATCGGTCAGTTGTTGAGCGGCTTCCACTACTACGTCGACTATCACGACTGGTTCTGCCGGGCCTTCCTGCCGCTGTTCGACATGAGTTTCGCCGACGGACTGCGGTTCGTCGGCAGCATCGGCGTTGTCGCACTGACCGGCTCGACCGTCTACGGGATCGTCGCGCTGGCCGTCAGCCTGTTGGCCATCGCCCACGTCTCGGGTGTTCCGGTACGGCGCTACGGCGCGCTTCTGCGCGCGCGGCCGCTGACCCTGGCGATCGGGCTGGTGTTGATCCTGCCGGTGTTCGCCACCGGTGTGGACTGGGTTCGCTGGTGGGTCATCATCGCGTTCGACCTGGGCATCGTGTTCCTGTTTTACACGCGGGATCAGCCCGAGGTGGACCTGCCGCCCACCCGGCGCACCCTGATCGTCTTCGCCGTCGGTGCCATCCTGCTGGCGGTGATCCCGATCGGCATCATCCCCGGCTTCGGTGCGCCGGTTCCCATGTGAGTACCGCCAGAATCTAGATCGAGGAGCGCATGTCCGACAATTCCCGCCGCAACCGGCGGATCATGATCGCGGTGGTCGCGGCACTGGCGGCGTTGGCGATCGTGGTCCCGGTCGTCGGCGTGCTGTTGGCCCCGATCCTGAGCAAACATCAGGACCAGGACAGCTCGATGGTCACCACGACCACCACCCCGCCCGCGCTGACCATCAAGCCGCTCGCTTTGCGACCCGTCAACGGGCCCGTCTACGTCGCCAAGCCCGAGGACTGCGTACCTCCGCCCCCGACACCGCCGGAGGCGCCCATGCACATCTGCGACATTCTCAAGTCCGCGATCTACGACCTGGGGCCCGAGGCGCTGCGGGTACAGCTGACCGACGTCGACTCGTTCTTCAACCCGCTGACCAACAAGCAGCTCGTGCAGGTCACCATGACGAGCGGATCCGCGCACGACTTCGCCGAATACACGGCGGCCCACATCGGCGAGCAGGTTGCGTTCGTGCGGAGCGGCGTCGTGGTGTGGGCGCCGAAGATCGCTGAGAAGATCGACGGCGAGGTGCTGCAGCTCTCCGGTGACGTGACGGCCGACCAGGCCAAGGAGATCGCCCGGATGCTGAAGGACGAAGCCTAACTCCCGCCGATTGTCCTGCTCCTCCTCAGACGCTTCGCGCCCGCATCGTCGTCAGGACGGCGAGTACTCGGCCAGGATCTCCGCACCGACGGCGAGCACCACCAGAACGGTGAACACCGTGGCGGCGGGAACCAGGTAGCGCGACAGCGGGGTCTGCCCGGCCCGCACGGTTTCCTGCACGCGCTGATAGCGCCGGCCGACCAGGAACAGGCTGGCCATCGCCGATACGAGGGTGACCAGCACCCCCGGTCCCGGCGGGACGCGCTCGGTCACGCTCCACCGCACGATCAGCGCACCCACCAAGAGTGTGCCGATGATCGTGCGTTGCCAGGCCAGTGCCGTGCGTTCGGCCGCTCCCGCCGGGTCCAGCAGCTCCGAATCGGGATCGTCCATCTAGCGACTGAATTCCGCGAGGTAGACCAGGACGCCTGCGGCCACGACGACGATGCCGACGCCGGTCACGACGATCCGGGGCAGGGGATCGTTGGGTAGCGGCCGATTTTCCCGCAGGGCACGCTCGGTGCGGTCCCATCGCGCGTAGGCCCCGACGGTGATCGCCATCGCCAGCGTCAGCAGCATCACCGTGATCGCGATCCGGAACGGCCGTGGGCCGAAGTCGTGGACCAGGCTGGCCAGCGCGATCGCACCGGCCAGCAGCGCCAAGGCCGTGCGCAGCCACGCCAGGAAGGTCCGCTCGTTGGCCAGGGTGAATCGGTAATCGGGGTCGGTACCCACACTGCGCAGCGGGGGTTTGCGCGCGAACATAAGCATCTGGATATCAGTGCCACCGGCATGGGCGGAAGAGATCGGGCCAGAATTGGCGCCACCCGCCAGACACGTGATGCGACACGCCGAACGGTGTCGGTCGGCAGCCCTAGACTTACGGGCCTATGGGCAAGAACGACTCCTTTGTACATCTGCACAACCACACCGAGTATTCGATGCTCGACGGTGCCGCGAAGATCACGCCCATGCTCGCCGAGGCGCAACGCCTTGAGATGTCCGCCATCGGCATGACCGACCACGGAAACATGTTCGGGGCCAGCGAGTTTTACAACGCGGCCACCAAGGTCGGCATCAAGCCGATCATCGGTGTGGAGGCCTACATAGCTCCCGGGTCCCGTTTCGATACCCGTCGCATTCTGTGGGGCGATCCGGGCCAGAAGAGCGATGACGTGTCGGGTAGCGGCTCCTACACCCACATGACGATGGTCGCCGAGAACGCCACCGGGCTACGCAACCTGTTCAAACTGTCCACGCTGGCATCGTTCGAGGGTCAGCTCGGCAAGTGGTCGCGGATGGACGCCGAGATCATCGCCGAGCATGCCGCGGGCATCATCGCCACCACCGGCTGCCCGTCCGGTGAGGTGCAGACCCGGTTGCGGCTGGGCCACGAGAAGGAGGCGCTGGAGGCGGCCGCCAAGTGGCGGGAGATCTTCGGCCCGGACAACTACTTCCTGGAGCTGATGGACCACGGGCTGTCGATCGAGCGTCGGGTCCGTGAGGGCCTGCTCGACGTCGGGCGCAAGCTCGGCATCCCGGCGCTGGCCACCAACGACTGCCACTATGTGACGCGCGACGCGTCGCACAACCACGAAGCGCTGCTGTGCATCCAGACCGGCAAGACGCTGTCGGACCCCAACCGGTTCAAGTTCGACGGTGACGGCTACTTCCTGAAGTCGGCTGCCGAGATGCGCGCCCTGTGGGACGCCGAGGTTCCGGAAGCCTGCGACTCGACGCTGCTGATCGGCGAGCGGGTGCAGTCCTACGCCGACGTGTGGGCCCCGACCGACCGGATGCCGATCTTCCCGGTGCCAGACGGCCACGACCAAGGCAGCTGGCTGCGTCACGAGGTCGAAGCCGGTCTGCGGCGGCGTTTTCCGGATGTCGTGCCGCCGGAGTACACCGAGCGCGCCAGCTTCGAGATCGACGTCATCTGCGGCAAGGGCTTCCCGTCGTACTTCCTGATCGTGGCCGACCTGATCAACTACGCGCGGTCCATCGACATCCGGGTGGGGCCCGGCCGTGGATCGGCCGCCGGCTCGCTGGTGGCCTATGCGCTGGGCATCACCAATATCGACCCGATCCCGCACGGGCTGCTGTTCGAGCGCTTCCTCAACCCGGAACGTCCGTCGGCACCCGATATCGATATCGACTTCGACGACCGGCGCCGCGGTGAGATGGTGCGCTACGCCGCCGAGAAGTGGGGCAGCGACCGGGTCGCCCAGGTCATCACCTTCGGCACCATCAAAACCAAAGCCGCACTGAAGGATTCGGCGCGTGTCCACTACGGCCAGCCTGGCTTTGCGATCGCCGACCGGATCACCAAGGCGCTGCCGCCGCCGATCATGGCCAAGGACATCCCGCTGTCGGGCATCACCGACCCGAACCACGAGCGGTACAAGGAGGCCGCCGAGGTTCGTGGCCTGATCGACACCGATCCCGACGTGCGCACCATCTACGAGACCGCGCGCGGGCTGGAGGGCCTGGTCCGCAACGCCGGGGTGCACGCGTGCGCGGTGATCATGAGTTCGGAGCCGCTGATAGAGGCGATTCCGCTGTGGCGACGGCCGCAGGACGGCGCGATCATCACCGGCTGGGACTATCCGTCATGCGAGGCCATCGGCCTGCTGAAGATGGACTTCCTGGGTCTGCGGAACCTGACGATCATCGGCGACTGCATCGAGAACATCAAAGCCAACCGCGGGATCGACCTGGATCTCGACACGTTGCCGTTGGACGACCCCAAGGCCTACGAACTGCTGGGGCGCGGCGACACCCTGGGGGTGTTCCAGCTCGACGGTGGCCCGATGCGGGACCTGCTGCGGCGCATGCAGCCCACTGAGTTCAACGACATCGTCGCCGTACTGGCGCTGTACCGGCCCGGTCCGATGGGCATGAACGCGCACAATGACTACGCCGACCGCAAGAACAACCGGCAGCCCATCAAGCCGATCCATCCGGAGTTGGAGGAGCCGCTCAAGGAGATCCTCTCCGAGACCTACGGCCTGATCGTCTACCAAGAGCAGATCATGTTCATCGCGCAGAAGGTCGCCTCCTACTCGATGGGTAAGGCCGATGCGCTGCGAAAAGCCATGGGCAAGAAGAAGCTCGAGGTCCTCGAAGCCGAGTATCAGGGCTTCAAGGAGGGCATGACGGCCAACGGCTTCTCCGAAAAAGCCGTGAAAGCCTTGTGGGACACCATCCTCCCGTTCGCCGGCTACGCGTTCAACAAATCCCACGCCGCCGGCTACGGGCTGGTGTCCTACTGGACGGCCTACCTCAAGGCGAACTTCCCGGCGGAGTACATGGCCGGGCTGCTCACCTCGGTCGGGGACGACAAGGACAAGGCCGCCGTCTACCTGGCAGATTGCCGCAGGCTCGGCATCACCGTGCTGCCGCCCGACGTCAACGAGTCGGTGCAGAACTTCGCCTCGGTGGGCAACGACATCCGGTTCGGGCTGGGTGCCGTCCGCAACGTCGGTGCCAATGTGGTCAGCTCGCTGGTCGCCACCCGCGCCGACAAGGGCAAGTTCACGGACTTCTCGGACTACCTGAACAAGATCGACATCTCGGCCTGCAACAAGAAGGTCACCGAATCCTTGGTCAAGGCAGGGGCTTTCGACTCGCTGAACCACCCCCGCAAGGGCCTGTTCCTGATCCACACCGATGCGGTCGACTCGGTGCTGGGCACCAAGAAGGCCGAGGCGATCGGTCAGTTCGACTTGTTCGGCGGCGGCGGCGATAGCGATGGGGACACTAGCGATTCAGCGTTCACCATCCGCGTGCCCGACGAGGAGTGGGACGACAAGCACAAGCTCGCCCTCGAACGGGAGATGCTGGGACTGTACGTCTCCGGGCATCCGCTCAACGGGGTGGCGCACCTGCTCGCCGCTCAGGTCGACACTCAAATCCCGAACATCCTCGGCGGTGACATCGCCAATGACACCCAGGTGCGGGTCGGCGGCATCCTGGCCGGTGTCAACCGGCGGGTCAACAAAAATGGAATGCCCTGGGCTTCAGCGCAGTTGGAAGATCTCACCGGTGGTATCGAGGTGATGTTCTTCCCGCAGACGTACACGATGTTCGGCGCCGAGATCGCCGACGACGCGGTGGTGCTGGTCGGCGGCAAGGTTCGCATCCAGGACGACCGGATCTCGCTGATCGCCAACGAGCTTGTGGTGCCGGACTTTTCGAATGCGCAGGTGGACCGGCCGGTGGCGGTGAGCCTGCCCACCCGGCAGTGCACCATCGACAAGGTCACCGCGCTCAAGCAGGTGCTGGCCCGGCATCCCGGCACCTCCCAGGTGCACCTGCGGCTGATCAGCGGTGACCGCATCACCACACTGGAACTCGACCAGTCGCTGCGGGTGACACCGTCCTCGGCTCTGATGGGTGACTTGAAGGCGTTGCTCGGCCCGGGCTGCCTAGGCGGCTAGGTCGACTCGGACGATCGCACTCTCCGGCCAGACGTTCGGGTTGCGCAGTCGCGCCCACTTCTCCCGCCAAGGCAGCCCCGCGTCGACGTTCTTGACGCCGGGCAGGTGCAGCAGCGGAACCAGGTTGTACTGCCACCCATACCGGGCCCGTAGCCGCCGGTTGCCGTGTTCGGCCTCCTCGCCGGACAACACCGACGCCCGACCGGTCACGGCAGGCGCGGCGTCGGGCACGCGGCCCTTGTAATCGCACACCCGCAGCTCGACCGCGGGGTTGTTCGTGATCCGCTTCGTTTTGGGCCCGATCTTGGTGCGGAACACGAGCGTGTTGCCGTCCAGGTCGAACCAGATCGGGGTGTCGACGGGGCGGCCGTCGGGGCGGTAGGTCCGCAGCTGGGCGTAGCGGCTGGCGCGCAAAGAGTCCATAGGACACAGTGAAGAACTTAGAGTTGGCTCCAAGTCAAGCTCTGGGAAGAAGGTGACGATGGGCACTGCGCTGACCATCGGAGAGGTGGCGCGGCGCACCGACGTCGCCCCGACCACGCTGCGGTATTACGAGAAGATCGGGCTGCTGTCGGTGCCCTCGCGCGCCGGTGGCCAGCGTCGCTACGACGACACGGTGTTGACCCGGCTCGAGGTGATCGGTCTGTGCAAGGCGGCCGGGTTCACCCTCGACGAGATCGCGGTGCTCCTCGACGACGACACTCCCGGCCGGCCGGCGAGTCGGGCGCTTGCGGAGGGCAAACTCGCCGAGATCGACACCCAGATGGCGACGTTGGCGCGGGCCCGCGGCATCATCGAATGGGCGATGGCGTGTACGTAACGTGGAAACAATGAGCGATCACAGAGCATTCGAATCCCGGCACATCAGCGCGTGGATCAACCGCTCGGCGATCGACGTGTACCGCTACGCCTCCGACCCGGCGCACCTGCCGCAGTGGGCTGCCGGGCTGGCCTCCAGCGAGCTGACCCGGGTCGGCGATACCTGGGTGGCGCAATCCCCGATGGGCGAGATCACCATCGAGTTCAGCCCGACCAACGACCTCGGGGTGCTCGACCACGTCGTCAACCTGCCGTCCGGGGAGCCGGTCTTCAACCCACTTCGTGTGGTGCCCGCGGGCGAGGATGGGTCGGAGGTGGTGTTCACGCTGCGGCGCAGGCCGGAGATGTCCGACGAGGACTACGCGGCCGACGCGACCGCGGTGGCGGCAGACCTGGCCAGCCTGAAGCGGGTTCTGGAGCGCTAGCTGTTCTGGCGCGCGTGGGCGGGCAGCACTGCCAGCACGAACGCCGCCCCGGCCAGGCAGACCATCGCGGCGGTCAGGCACCCAGCGTGAAATCCGGACAGGAACGCGTTGTCGACGGCACCCCGTACCGCGGCGGCGAACGGCGGCGGTGCGTGGCCGGACACTGCCAGCCCTTGGGCCAGGCCCTCCCGGGCAACGGCCTGAGCGGAGGTCGGCATGGCGTTCAGGGCCGGACTGTCGGCGAGATGCCGGATGTAGAGCGTCGAGAAGATGCTGCCGATAACCGCGACCCCGAGGGTGCCGCCCACCTGACGTGTGGCGTCGTTGACCGCTGAGCCCGCACCGGCCTGTTCGGGGCGTACGACACCCATGATCGAGTCGGTGGCCGGCGCCGTGGTGAGACCGAGGCCGCCGCCGAGCAGCACCATCTGCATGGCCATCGTCGGGTAGGTGATGCTCAGATCGCTTGCCGCGATCCAGCCGAATGCCCCGGCAAGTAACAGAAGGCCAACGAAGACAACAATTTTGGTGCCGATGAAGGTGACCGCGAGCCGGGTGCCGAGGATCGATCCAACGGCGATGGACAGCGCGACGGGCAGAATGCGCACACCCGTTTCCAACGGGCTGAAACCTTGCAGCAGCTGCATGAACTGGGTGATCAGGAAGATGAAGCCGAACAGGGCGAAGAACGCGACGGTCACCGCGCCGCTGGCGGCGCTGAACCTCAGATTCGTGAACAGGGAGACGTCGATGAGCGGATCGCGCTGCCGGCGCTCCCACCATGCGAAGCTCACGGCGGCGACCAGTGCGATGGCGAAGCCCGCCAGCGTCGGCGCACTCGCCCACCCGCGCTCGGGGGCTTCGATGATGGTGTAGACCAGCGCACCCAGCATGACCACAGACAGGGTGAGTCCGCCCACATCCAGCCGGTGCTGCCGGTCCCGGGAGGCCGCGGGGATGACGAATGGCGCGGCCACCGCTGCGGCCAGAGCGATCGGTGCCAACGCGAGAAACAAACTGCCCCACCAGAATTCCTCCAGGAGCGCGCCACCGAGGATCGGGCCGATGGCCACACCCAGCCCGGTGACTGCGCCCCAGATGCCGATGGCGGCCGCGCGCTGACGCGGATCGCGGAACGTGTCGGTGATAATCGCCAGCGTGGTGGGAAAGATCAGCGCAGATGCCACCCCCATCACCAGCCGCATGCCGATCAGTGGCCCGGTCGAGGTGCACAGCGCGGCGCCGATACTGCTGACCGCGAACAGGACAAGTCCCGCGATGAGGGTGCCGCGGCGGCCGAACCGGTCGCCGACCGTGCCGCCCGCCAATACGAGTGCGGCGAATGCCAGATTGTAGGCGTCGACGACCCACTGGAGGTCTCGTGTCGAGGCGCCAAGGGCTGAATTCAGCGTTGGCAGAGCGACATTGACGATAGTGGTCTCGACGTTGATAGCCAGTGCCGCCACCAGGACCACCGCGAGGATGGCGACGGGCCGGGCGTGTTGAGGTGCATTGCGCATTGACTCGGGGGAGCGGATCTCGACGGGCATGGGCAGACCCCTATGTTGACGGCGATAACATCAGCGAGCATGCCAGCCTAAGTTAGCGCTGTCAACATGGCCTTAGCTCAGGCTCGCGCCGATGGCGTCGAGCAGCTGGTCGGTGATGAGTTGGTGGCGATCGGGGCGCGTCATACCCAGCGGACCGTCGAGGAACAGGGTCGCCGCGCCGTGCACTGCTGCCCAGGCCGCCTCGTCGAAGCCGTCTCGGTGGTCCTCGGCGAGCATGCCGGCGGCGACCAGGTCGTCGATGCAGCCACGCAGGATCTGGAATGGGTGACGATCGGCGGGCACCGCCTCCTCGCTCGGATCGGTGCCGTCCGGGAGGAACGCCGTGCGGAACAGTCCCGGCTCGGCCAGGGCGAAATCGATGTAGGCCTGGCCGGTGGCGCGAAACCGGGCCAATGCCCGGTCGCGCCGAGGCGTCGCGGCCGGAACGGCGTCCAACGCGGCAACCATCGCAGTACCGATCTGGGTCATGACGTTGGCTTTCACTGCGCCCAGCAACGCCTGCCGGTCGGCGTAGTGGCGATAGGCGGCCGAGTTGCTCACCCCCGCCAGCCGTTGCACGTCGCGCAACACCACCGCGTCGGGACCACCGGCCCGGGCGAGCGCGACGCCGTGCTCGAGCAGTGCCTGCCGCAGGTTGCCATGGTGATACGAGGCGGTCGCCATGTTGACAAGTCTTACATCGCGCCACGTTCTCACAGCGGCGTGATCGGCAAAGTGAGCGCGCTTTATCGCGGCGCTAACGCGCCTCGGCACCTCCCGTAATCTGCGCCGGGCACCGTTGGGGCCGTGGCCGCCGGGGATGACTGTGCTGAGCCCATCCGCACTGCGTGCTCATACTGCGGTGTCGGGTGTGGCGTCGACGTGCACACCCGGCCCGGCCCGGATGGTCCGGTCATCGCCAAGGTCGTCGGTGACCGGCTTCATCCCGCCAACTTCGGCAGGCTCTGCACCAAGGGGGCCACCCACGCCGAACTCATGGCCGATCCCCAGGGCCGCGCTGTCACCGCGCTGATGCGCCCGGCGGGCGGTGAGGAGCTCGTCGCCGCCCCGGTCGACGACGCCGTCGCGACCGTCGGGACTCGGCTGCGCGAGATCCTGGATCGGTACGGTCCGGACTCGATCGCCCTCTACGTGTCGGGCCAGATGTCGATGGAAGCGCAATACCTGGCCACCAAACTGGCCAAGGGTTTCATCCGCACCGTCAACATCGAATCCAACTCACGATTGTGCATGGCCAGCGCCGCATCGGGATACAAGCAGTCCCTCGGTGCGGACGGCCCGCCCGGCTCATACAACGATTTCGATTGTGCCGACGTGTTTTTCGTCATCGGCGCCAACATGGCCGACTGCCATCCCATCCTGTTCCTGCGGATGGCCGACCGGCTCCGTGCCGGCGCCAAACTCATCGTCGTCGACCCCCGCCGCACCGCCACCGCGGACAAGGCCGACCTGTTCCTGCAGATCCGTCCCGGTACCGATCTGGCACTGCTGAACGGTCTGCTGCACCTGCTGGTGGCTGCCGGCGACATCGACACCGAATTCATCGCCGAGCACACCGAGGGCTGGGAGGCGATGGGTGAATTCCTCGCCGACTATCCACCGGCCCGGGTGGCCGAGCTCACCGGCCTGGCCGAGGCCGACGTGCGCTGCGCGGCAACGATGATCGGCCAGGCGGGGGAATGGATGTCAGTGTGGACGATGGGGCTCAACCAGAGCACCCACGGCACGTGGAACACCAACGCCGTCTGCAACCTGCACCTGGCGACCGGCGCCATCTGCCGGCTCGGCAGCGGACCAATGTCGCTGACCGGCCAGCCCAACGCGATGGGCGGCCGCGAAATGGGTTATATGGGGCCGGGATTGCCCGGCCAACGCTCGGTACTCGCCGCCGACGATCGGGCCTTCGTTGAGGACGTGTGGGGCGTGCCGCAGGGAACTATCCGTGCCGACACCAACCACGGCACCATCGACATGTTCGAGGCAATGGCGGCCGGGGGCATCAAAGCCTGCTGGATCATCTGCACCAATCCGGTGGCGTCGGTGCCCAACCGCACCACCGTCATCACCGGCCTGGAGAGTGCCGAGCTGGTGGTCACCCAGGACGCCTACGCCGACACCGCCACCAACCGGTATGCCGACGTCGTGCTGCCGGCGGCGCTGTGGGCCGAATCCGACTCGGTCATGGTCAATTCCGAGCGAAACCTGACCCTGGTGCGTCAATGTGTCGCCCCGGCGGGCCAATCCCGTCCCGACTGGCAGTTGATCTGCCAGGTGGCCGGTGCCATGGGATTCGGAGCCGACTTCGATTACGACTCCAGCGAGCAGGTCTTCGACGAGATCCGCCGGTTCGCCAATCCCAAGACCGGCTACGACCTGCGCGGCGCCAGCTATCAGCGGCTGCGGCAGACGCCGCTGCAGTGGCCCTGCCCACCTGACGACGACCAGGACCGGCATCCCATCCGCTACGTCAACGACGGCGTTCTGGCGTTCCCCACACCGTCCGGTCGCGGAGTGTTTCACGCCCGGCCCCACATGGATGCGCGCGAATTACCTGACGACGACTACCCGTTCGTCCTCAACACCGGGCGGCTGCCGCATCAGTGGCACACCATGACCAAGACCGGCCGGGTGGACAAGCTCACCAAACTCAACGGAAAACCGTTCGTGGAGATCAACACCGACGACGCCACGACGCTCGGCATCGCCGAAGGCCAAAGCGTCGAGCTGCAATCCCGCCGGGGGCGGGCCGTTCTGCCCGCCGTGGTCACCGACAGGGTCAGGCCGGGTAACTGCTTCGCACCGTTCCACTGGAACGACGAGCACGGCGAATACCTGGCGATCAACGCCATGACCAGTGACGCTGTCGACAAGGACTCACTGCAACCCGAGCTGAAAGTGTGCGCCGTCAGTGTGCGCCCGACCAAGACCAGCACCGTGCAGCCGGCCTTCACTGACGACGAAACACAATACCTCGCAGGATTTCTCACCGCGCTGGCCGGTGACGTCCAAGGCGTGCCGATCCTGCTGGCCGGCACCTACTCCCGCACCGGTGGCGCCGCCGTCGCGACCGAGCCCGCACCGGGCCCGTGGGTGCTGTGGGCATCGCAGACCGGAAACGCCGAGGAGTTCGCCGGTCGCATAACAGAACAATGTGCGGCCGTCGGGCTTTCGGCCCGATTGGTCAGCATGGACGACTGTTCGCTCGACGACCTCGCCACCGCCCGTGACATCCTCGTAGTGACCAGTACCTTCGGCGACGGCGGCCCACCCGACAACGGCGCCGACTTCTGGGAGCGACTCCTGGCGCCCGACGCTCCCGACCTGCGCGGGCTTCGGTTCGCGGTGTTGGGCATCGGCGACCGGTCCTACGGCCAGTTCTGCGGGCACGCACAATCGCTGGACACCCGGCTGGCCGAGCTCGGCGCCAATCGCCTGATTGAGCGTAATGACTGCGAAATCCACGACGAGGAATCGCTATCCCACTGGGCCACAGAGGTGATGGGACTCGTCAGCGGCGGCGCATCAACCTCCGTCGCGCCACCCAAGCCCCGTCCCGCCGAGCCGTTCACCCGCGCCGATCCGTTGGCCGCCCGGCTGAGCCGCAACATCAGGCTCACCCCGGCCTCGGCGGCGAAAGAGGTCCGCCAGTTCGGGTTCGACCTCTCCGAACACGACGTCACCTATGCCGTCGGTGATTCGCTGGGCGTGCAGCCCACCAACAGCGACGACAGCGTGAACGCATGGCTGGCGGCCACCGCCCTGCGAGGTGACGAGGTCGTCGAGGTCGACGGCGCCGAATACCCGTTGCGGCAAGCGCTCACCCAGCACTACGACATCTGCCGCCTGACGCCGAACCTGGTGAACTTCCTGGCCGATACGGCTGCCGACAAGGCGATTGCCAAGCAGTTACGCATCGCGCTGTCGGAGCTGGACACCTGGCGTGCGGGGCGCAACGGCCTCGACGTCCTACGCGACTTCGCACCTCGGGCCAGTGCCCAGGACTGGCAGAAGGTCCTCGTCCGGCTCACCCCGCGGTCGTATTCGATCTCGTCGAGTCCGCTGGTCAGTCCTCGCGAAGCGCAGCTGACGGTGTCGGTGGTGCGTGGGGGAGTGTGCTCGACCTATCTGGCCGAGCGTGCCAAAGATGTTGCCACACCGATATTCCTGCAGCGCTCGCCGCACTTCCGTCCGCCCGAGGATCGCTGCGCGCCGATAGTGATGATCGGCGCAGGCACCGGTATTGCGCCGTTCCGCGGATTTCTCCAGGAGCGACGGGCACTGGGGCACACCGGACGCAACTGGCTGTTCTTCGGTGACCAGCACCGCGCCGAGAACTTCTACTACGGCGACGATTTGATGGACATGGTGTCCGACGGTTTCCTGAGTCGCCTGGACCTGGCGTTCTCGCGTGATCAGGCCAAGCGAATCTATGTGCAGAACAAGATGATCGATCGCGGCGCCCTGCTGTGGAGCTGGCTACAGGATGGCGCCCACGTCTACGTCTGCGGCGATGCGACCACTATGGCGGCCGGCGTCGACGCCGCGCTGAACACGATCATCGGCAAGCACGGACTGCTCGACCCTGAGCGGGCACGCGAATACAAGCGCGAACTCGTCGCCACCAAGCGGTATCTGCGTGATGTGTACTGACCTCACCGCGGCCCCTATGCCAAAGTGAGAAGGTTGTGACACTGCGATCACCGCCTGCAGCGAAGGCGCAACAAAGAATTCCTACCGTTGGCGCATGCAGACTTCATCCACTCGCAGTGGTTACGACATCGACGACTGGGACGCCGAGGACGTCGACGCCTGGAACAACGGTGGCTCGACAATCGCACGCCGCAACCTGATCTGGTCGATCTTCGCCGAGCACGTCGGATTCTCGGTGTGGTCGATCTGGTCGGTGATGGTGTTGTTCATGCCGCAAAACGTCTATCACATCGACGCGGCAGGCAAGTTCTTCCTGGTGGCCGTTCCCACCCTGGTGGGCGCCGTTCTGCGCATCCCCTACACGTTCGCTACCGCGCACTTCGGCGGCCGCAACTGGACCATCTTCTCGGCGCTGGCACTACTGGTCCCCACCGCGTTGACGCTGTACTTCATGGCACACCCCGGCGCCTCGTACACGACGTTCTTGATCGTGGCCGGTTTCGCCGGATTGGGCGGCGGAAACTTCGCCTCCTCGATGACCAATATCAATGCTTTCTACCCGCAGCGGTACAAGGGCTGGGCGCTGGGTCTCAACGCCGGCGGCGGCAACATCGGTGTCGCTGTCATCCAGCTCGTCGGGCTTCTGGTCATCGCAACGGTTGGCAACCGGTCGCCGCATTTGGTATGCGCCACCTACCTGGTGTTGATTGCTTTGGCGGCGGTCGGCGCATCGTTCTTCATGAACAACCTGACCAATCAGCGCAGCGACGCGCGATCGCTGATCGACGTTCTGGCATACCGTGATTCGTGGCTGATCTCGCTGCTCTACATCGGCACTTTCGGCTCGTTCATCGGATTCGGCTTCGCCTTCGGGCAAGTCCTGCAGATCAACGCCCTGGCCGGACTGTCGCACGGCGGACCCGTCACCGCCGCGATGACCGCCCAAGCATCCCTACATGCCGCCCAGATCGCCTTCCTCGGACCGGTTCTCGGCTCCCTGTCCCGCCCGCTGGGCGGCTGGCTGTCCGACCGCTTCGGAGGCGGCCGGGTCACCCTGTACACCTTCGGTGCGATGATCGCCGCTGCCGGCGGTCTGGTTGCGGCGGGAACCGTCGATGTCGCCGTCATCGCCGGCTTCATCGCGTTGTTCATCCTGTCCGGCATGGGCAATGGCTCGGTGTACAAGATGATTCCGTCGATCTTCGAGGCGAAATCGTGCGGCCTGGACGGGCTCAGCGCAGCCGAACAGCGGGCCTGGTCGCTGCGGATGTCCGGTGCGCTCATCGGAATCGCCGGTGCCATCGGGGCCCTCGGCGGGGTCGGCGTCAACATCGCACTGCGGGCGTCGTACTTGTCGCCGGCGAAGTCGGCGACCATGGCGTTCTGGGTCTTCCTCGGCTTCTACGTGCTATGCGCGGCCATCACCTGGGTGGCCTACGTGCGTACCCCGAAGAAGGCCGGCGCGATCACCAGCGACGTCCCCGCGGTCGACAGCGCCGCAGCCGCCGCATGACCGCCGCGGCGCGCACCGTCGTGGTCGTCGGCCACGGAATGGTCGGGCACCGGTTCGTCGAGGCACTGCGCGACCGTGACCGCGACGGTTCCTGGCGGGTGGTCGTCTTGTGCGAGGAACCCATGGCGGCCTACGACCGGGTGGGATTGTCCTCCTACATCGATGGCTGGGACCGCATGAGACTGGCACTGTCCGGAAACGATTACGCCGGAGATGATCTGGTGGATCTGCGGGTCGGCAAGCCCGCCGCGGCGATCGACCGGTCCGCGCGTGAGGTCATCACGTCGACGGGGGAGCGGATCGGCTACGACGCGGTGGTGCTGGCGACCGGCTCCTACCCGTTCGTGCCGCCGATCCCCGGCAGCGACCTGAGCCGCTGCTTCGTCTACCGCACACTGGAGGACCTGGACGCCATCCGCGCGACGGCTTCGGCAGCCGGCACCGGCGCTGTCGGCATCGTCGTCGGTGGTGGCCTGCTGGGTCTCGAAGCCGCCAACGCGCTGCGCATGCTCGGCATGACTCCGCATGTGATGGAACGGTCCCCGCGCCTGATGCCCATCCAGGTCGACGACGGCGGCGGGGCGCTCCTGAACCGGCTGATCACCGAACTCGGCATCACGGTGCACACCGACGTGGCGTCCACCGATATCGTCGACACCGGTGACGGGATCACCGTGTCGCTGTCCAACGGCGAACAGCTCGACGCCGCGATGCTGGTGTTCTCCGCGGGCGTGCGCCCCCGCGACGAGCTGGCCCGTGAATGTGGCCTGCCGATCGCCGAACGCGGCGGGGTGATGACCGATATCAGCTGCACCACCGAAGATCCGCGCGTATTCGCCATCGGTGAGGTCGCCGCTGTCGAAGGCCGCTGCTACGGCCTGGTCGCGCCCGGCTACAGCATGGCCGAGGTGGTGGCCGACCGGCTGCTTGGTGGCACCGCCGAATTCCCCGGTGCCGATCTGTCCACCAAACTCAAGCTGCTCGGCGTGGATGTCGCGAGCTTCGGCGACGCACACGCCAGCACCCCCGGGGCGCTGGAAGTCGTGCTCAACGACGCCGCCAAGGGCACCTACGCCAAACTCGTGGTCTCCGATGATGTTTCGACCCTGCTGGGCGGAATCCTGGTCGGCGACGCCACCGCGTACGCCACCCTGCGCCCGCTGGTCGGCCGTCCGCTGCCCGCCGACCCCGCGTCACTGATCTCACCGGCCGGCGCCGAAGTCGGTGTGGGAGCCCTGCCCGACGATGCCCAGATCTGCTCGTGTAACGCGGTGACCAAACACGGCATCTGCAGCGCCATCGCAGGCGGCGCACACGACGTACCGGCGATCAAGTGTGCGACTGCGGCCGGAACCTCTTGCGGCAGTTGCATTCCGATGCTCAAGCGCCTGCTCGAAGCGCAGGGCGTGTCGATGTCCAAGGCGCTCTGTGAGCATTTCGAGCAGACCCGTGCCGAGCTGTTCCAGATCGTCGCCTCGACCGGCATCCGCACGTTTTCGGGGCTGATCGGCGCGTACGGCACCGGGACGGGTTGCGATATCTGCAAACCCGTCGTGGCCTCGATCCTGGCGTCAACCTCATCCGATCACATCCTCGACGACGAGACGGCCGGCCTGCAGGACACCAACGACCACTTCCTGGCCAACATCCAGCGCAACGGCACCTATTCGGTCGTCCCGCGGCTGCCCGGCGGTGAGGTCTCGCCGGAGAAACTGATGGTGATCGCCGAAGTGGCAAGGGATTTCAACCTCTACACCAAGATCACCGGCGGCCAGCGCATCGACCTGTTCGGTGCCCGCGTCGAGCAGCTGCCGCTGATCTGGAAGCGGCTGGTCGACGCCGGCATGGAATCGGGCCACGCGTACGGCAAGTCGTTGCGCACGGTCAAGAGCTGTGTGGGCTCGATCTGGTGCCGCTATGGCGTGCAGGACTCGGTGGCCATGGCCGTCGATCTCGAATTGCGCTATCGCGGTCTGCGTTCGCCGCACAAGATCAAGATGGGTGTGTCGGGGTGCCAGCGCGAATGCGCGGAGGCTCGCGGCAAGGACGTCGGCGTGATCGCCACCGAGAAGGGCTGGAACCTCTACGTCGGCGGTAACGGCGGCGCCACCCCCAAGCACGCCCAGCTGCTGGCCGGCGACGTCGACTCCGAAACCCTGGTCCGCTACATCGACCGCTACCTGATGTTCTACATCCGCACCGCGGATCGCCTGCAGCGCACCGCGGTGTGGCAGGAGACCATTGAGGGTGGACTCGATCACATCAGGGACGTGGTCTGCGGGGACTCGTTGGGCATCGCCGACGACCTGGACGCCGCGATGGGCCGGCATGTCGAGGGGTACTCCGACGAATGGGCCGGGGTGCTCAACGACCAGGACAAACTGTCGCGCTTTGTATCCTTCGTGAACGCTCCCGATCAGCCGGATCCGACCGTGGCCTTCGACGAGAGCGGGCCGCGGAAGGTGCCGCTGCTGCTGGGTATGCCGAGCAGCGTCAACGCGGCCGAAAGCCGTCCGTAACAGTTGCGAAACATGACCGCTCTATCAAGGGCTTTGGAGGCTTGAAATCATGACGGTTCTCGCGGATAGAAGCGCCGGGCTCGACCTGGATGTCTGGACGCCCGCGTGCGAGCTGCGTTCGCTGCTCGCCGGACGGGGTGTGGCGGTGTTGCTGCCCGACGGTGCCCAGGCTGCCCTGTTCAAGCTGGCCGACGGCACGCTGGCCGCGGTAGGCAATATCGACCCCTTCGGCCGGGCCGCGGTGATGTCGCGCGGAATCGTCGGGGATCGGCGCGGTGAGCCGACCGTGGCCTCGCCCTTGCTCAAGCAGGTGTTCTCCCTTGTCGACGGTCGGTGCCTCGACGACGAGTCACACGCACTGCCGGTCTACGACGTCAGGGTGGTCGATGGATTCGTCCAGATCAGAAGTCGCTGACCCGTTGGCCGGCTTCACCGTCGGGGTGACCGCCGCGCGCCGGGCTGAAGAACTCATCACGCTCCTGGAGCGTCGCGGTGCCGCCGTCGTCCACGCGCCGGCGATCCGGATCGTGCCTCTCGTCGACGACGTAGAGCTGCGCCGGGTGACCACGCACCTGATCGACGAGCCACCCGACCTGGTCGTGGTGACCACCGGCATCGGCTTTCGCGGTTGGGTCGAGGCCGCGCACGGCTGGGATGTCTCCGACGAGCTGACCGCCGCCCTGGAGTCGACACGCATCCTGGCTCGCGGGCCCAAGGCGCGCGGCGCGGTCCGCCAGGCCGGACTCTGCGAGGAGTGGAGCCCGGAATCGGAGTCGTCGGTGGAAGTGTTGGAACGCGTGCTGTCCGAAGGGGTGGATCAGCTGCGCATCGCGGTGCAGCTGCACGGCGCGGCCAGTGAGTGGGAGCCCGATACCGATATCTGCGAGGCGCTCGCCCGTGCGGGTGCTCAGGTGATCAAGGTGCCGGTATACCGCTGGGAGCCGCCCGACGACTCACGTCGCATCGACCAGCTGATCGGCGCGATCGTCAACTCCGATGTCGACGCCGTCAGCTTCACCAGTGCGCCGGCCGTCGCGTCGGTGCTCGAACGCGCGAAATCCTTTGGCGCACTGGATTGTCTGATCCACGCGATGCGCAACAACGTGGCCGTGTTCTGCGTCGGGCCGGTGACCGCGACTCCGCTGACCCGGCTGGGGATTGATGCCCGGTATCCGCAGCGCTACCGGCTCGGCGCCCTGGCCCGGCTGATCACCGACGAATTGCCCAGCCTGGCAAGAAAATACCGCGCAGGCGGGCACGACATCACTGTGCGCAGCGCCAGCGTCGAGGTAGACGGGGAACTGAAGGTGTTGCCACCCGCCGCGATGGCCCTGCTGCGCCGGCTGCTGGTGGCGCCCGGTCTGGTGGTGACGCGCGAAGAACTGCTGGCCGAACTTCCCGGCGGCGGCGATGACACCCACGCGGTGGAGACCGCGATGGCGCGGCTGCGCTCGGCGCTGGCTGCTCCCCGTGTGGTCCAGACGGTGGTCAAACGCGGCTACCGGCTGGCACTGGACCCGGCGGCGACATGACACCAGAACTGATCCTGGTCGCCCACGGCACCCGAAACCCCTTGGGGCTGGCCACCATCACCGAGATCGCCTCAGCTGTCGCCGGGCATGTCGGCACCGTGCGCACCGCTTTCGTCGACGTCCTCGGGCCCAATCCCCGTGAGGTGCTGGAGAACACGGCGAACTCGGTTGTCGTCGTACCCGCGTTCCTCGCGTCCGGCTACCACGTCAACGCCGACCTGCCGGCCCGGGTGGCCGAAAGCGGGCACACCGACGTGACGATCACGCCCGCGCTGGGGCCCGACCCGATCCTGGCCGAGATCATGCGCGGCCGGCTCGCCGAAGCCGGCTGGACACCTGGTGATCCGGTCGTGATGGCTGCGGCCGGCTCGTCGGATCCGGCGGCCCGCGCAGAACTGGTCCACGCGGCCGAACTGCTGGCCGAGCTGGTTGGCGAAGTGCACCTGGGTTTCGTCGCGACCGGCGCGCCAGGCGTCGCCGACGTGGTCGCTCGCGTCAACGATCCCAGGCGGCGGGTGTTCATCGCCTCCTACCTGCTCGCACCCGGGGTGTTCCACACCAAACTCGGCCATTGCGGCGCGCACGCCGTCACCGAGCCGCTGGGGGCGCATCCCGATCTGGTGGCGCTGCTGGCCCATCGCTTCACCGCGCCGGTCGGCATACGCTAGGCAGCATGCCGCTGACCGGAGATTACGAACCCAGTACCTCAGACTGGGCGCGCGAGAACGCCGAGCTGATCATGTCGTCGGGTGGGACCGAGGGCACCGAGCTCAAGGGCAAGGCTGTCATCCTGCTGACCACCATCGGGGCCAAGACCGGCAAGGTTCGCAAGACACCGCTGATGCGGGTCGAACACGGCGGCGAGTACGCCGTGGTGGCCTCGCTCGGCGGCGCGCCGAAGCACCCGGTCTGGTACTACAACGTGAAGGCCCATCCGCGGGTAGAACTGCAGGACGGCGCGGTCAACGGCGAGTACGAGGCCCGCGAGGTCTTCGGCGACGAGAAGGCCACCTGGTGGGAGCGCGCGGTCGAGGCCTGGCCCGACTACGCCGAATACCAGCAGAAAACCGACCGCCAGATCCCGGTGTTCGTGCTCACCCCGATTCACTGATTCGGCCCTCGCGGTGGCACCATTGATCGGTGTCCGCCGAACTGAGCCAGGATTCTCGAAGGACGCCGCTGACCACCCCCATCTCGGCGGCTGACATCGATGAGGCTGCCCGGCGAATTTCGGATGTGGTCAGCCAGAGCCCGCTCCAGTACAGCGACCGGCTCTCGCAGGCCACCGGCGCCGAGGTGTTCCTCAAGCGTGAGGACCTGCAGAGTGTGCGGTCCTACAAGATCCGCGGCGCGTACAACCTGCTCAAGCAGCTTTCCGCCGACGAATTGTCCGCCGGGGTGGTGTGCTCGTCGGCCGGTAACCATGCGCAGGGGTTTGCGCTGGCCTGCCGCTCGATGGGAGTGCACGGCCGGGTGTACGTGCCGGCCAAGACCCCCAAGCAGAAGCGTGACCGCATCCGCTATCACGGCGGTGAATTCATCGAGCTGATCGTCGGCGGGTCCACCTACGACCTGGCCGCCGATGCCGCACTCGACGACGTCGCCCGCACCGGCGCCACGCTGGTTCCACCGTTCGATGATCTGCGGACCATGGCCGGGCAGGGCACCATCGCCGTTGAGATCCTCGAGCAGCTCGACACCGAGCCGGACCTGGTGGTCGTCCCGGTCGGCGGCGGCGGTTGTATCTCCGGGATCACCACGTATCTGGCCGAGCGGACGACGAATACCGCGATCCTTGGCGTCGAACCGGCCGGCGCGGCGTCGATGATCGCGGCGCTGGCCGCCGGCGGACCGGTCGCGATCGAGAACGTCGACCAGTTCGTCGACGGCGCTGCGGTCAGGCAGATCGGTGCGCTGCCGTATCGGGCGCTGGCCGCGGCAGGGGACATGGTCTCGGTCACGACCGTCGACGAGGGTGCGGTCTGCAGCGCGATGCTCGACCTGTACCAGAACGAGGGCATCATCGCCGAGCCCGCTGGGGCGCTGTCCGTCGCCGGACTGCTGGAAGCCGGCGTCGAACCGGGAGCGACGGTGGTGTGTCTGATCTCCGGTGGCAACAACGATGTGTCGCGCTACGGCGAGGTGCTCGAGCGCTCCCTGGTCCACCTGGGTCTCAAGCACTATTTCCTGGTCGACTTCCCGCAGGAGCCCGGCGCGCTGCGCCGGTTTCTCGACGAGGTGCTCGGGCCCAATGACGACATCACGCTGTTCGAATACGTCAAGCGCAACAACCGCGAAACCGGTGCTGCGCTGGTGGGTGTCGAACTCGGCGCAGCCACCGGCCTCGAGGGGCTGCTGGCTCGGATGGCAGCCTCGGGCCTTCATGTCGAGGCGTTGGAGCCCGGCTCGCCGGCCTACCGGTATCTGACCTAGAACAGTCCCTGCGCCAGGTAGTGCCCCTCTTCGGGGGCAGGCGGCACCGCGAAGATCGCCGAGCCGATGTGGCGGATGTACTCGTTGAGTAAATCGTGTGCGCCAAGCCGGTTTTGGATGTCGATGAAGTGCCGCGGATCGTTCTGGTAGGAGATGAACAGCAGTCCGGCGTTGAGCTGGCCGGTGGGGTCGAGCCCGTCGGTGTAGTTGTAGGAACGCCGGCGGATCATGATGCCGCCGTTGTTCTCGTGCGCGGCCAGCGCGACATGGGACAACGGGTCGATGACCGGATCGCCGGCACCGCTCTTGGCGCCGAAATCAGGGGTGTCGAATTCGGCTGAGCCGGTCAGCGGGGCGCCGGATTCCTTGTGCCGTCCGATGATCTGCTGCTGGTTGCCGACCCGGTCGCTGTCCCAGGTCTCCAACAGCTGGCGGATTTTGCGTGCCACCTGGTAGGTGCCGCCCTCCAGCCAGGGTTGATCGCCGCCTTTGATCCAGACAAACCGGTCGTAGTCGGCGGGCGAGCTGATGTTGCGGGTTCCGTCTTTGAACCCCAACAGGTTTCGCGGAGTGCTCTGGCCCGGTCCTGCTGAGGCGCGGCCGAATCCCAGAACCGCCCAGTGCGGAGAAACGATGCTGCGACCCAGCCGGGCCAGATTGCGCACAGCGTGGTAGCAGACTTGCGGGTCGTCGGCGCAGGCTTGCACGCTCAAGTCGCCACCGGTCAGCCGGGGATCCAGGAAATCGCCGTTGAGCGTGGGCAGTTCGCTGAACAACGCGGGCTTTTTCGACGCCAGCCCGAAGCGCGGCCCGAACACCGACGGGCCAAGCCCCACGGTGATGGTGAGGCTGGCCGGGCTGAGCCCGAACGCTTCACCCGTGTCGGTGGGCGGCTGCACTTCGACGCCGGGCTGCACCGAACCGATCGGCTTGCCCTGCTGCAGCACGGCTGCCGCCGCCGACCAGCGAGCGAGCAGGCTCTGCAGGGCGTGCCGGTCGGCGGAGTCGGCGAACCGGAACGTCATGTAGACCGCGTTGCGTTGCGGTTCGGTGGCCACCCCGCCCTGGTGATTCTGCCCGTAGAACGGATAGCTCCTGGACAGGTCGATCTGGTCGTCACTGGGCGGCGTCGACGCGGCCATCGCCCACGCGGCGCCACCGCCGGTAGCCGCACCCACAGCGACCCCGCCGATCCCGGCCCACAGGGCACTGGACAGCACGCCGCGGCGTGATATCTCCGACTCGGACATCAGCCCGCTGACACCACCTTCTGTGCGACCGTCGAGAGGCTCTCGTGCAGCGGCTGGATCACCGCAGTCAGCTTCGGTGCATCGGTGGCCTGCAGTTGCGGCGTCCACAGCTTGAAGCCGCCGGGAGCCGACGGGTCCCGGTAACCGTCGAGCGTGGTCAGCACGGCCTGGAACTGCTGGTCCAGCTGGGTCACCAGAGCCGGGTCGATCTTCTCCAGCCCGGGCCGCAGCGCCGCGTAGGCCTGCTGCGCGCCTTCGACATTGCCGGCGAAATCGACCAGATCGATGTGGCTGAAGGCCTCTTCCTCACCGGTGATCTTGGTGTTCTGGACTTCCTCGATGAGGTCCGCCGCACCGTTGGCCAGGTCCTCCGGCTTGTACTGCAGGGTCGGGACGATGTTGTCGAGCTTGCCGACGTTGGCCACCAGTTCGGTGCTCAGCGCCTTGGTCGCGGGCGTAATAGCCCCAGTCTTATTATCACCGCCCTGCCAGAGGTCTCGCTCGATGGCGTGGAATCCCTTCCAGCCGACCTTGGCGTCCACCGGGGTGGATTCGCGCATGTCGATCAGGTAGTCGAGGTTGCCGGCGTTGTCATCGACGGCGAATCCCGGCAGCACGAACCCTTCGACGCTGGACTCAGCGCGTTCGTAGAACGGGCGGGCCTTGGCGTAGGCCTGCTTGGCCTGCTCCACATTGCCCGACTGAACCGCTGCGTCGAGCGCCTTGACGGCGGTGTTGAGTTGGTTGACCTGGTCGACGACGTAGGCGGCGTAGGCCTTGGTGCCGTCGGCCAGGATCGTCTGCACGGTTCCGGTGGGGGCGGCCGGCGCCTGTCCGGTCACGGTGAGATCGACGTATTCGGAAGCGGCGCCGGGGCAGTACACCTTGTAGGCGCCGCCGTCGAGGGTGGCCGTGAACGACACCGGGTCCAAGCCCGGCGCCAGATTCTCCTTCTCGCCGACGATGCGCTGATCCTGCAGCAACTCCATCTCGGTGATTCCCGCCGCACTCTTGTTGGTCACGGTGAACGTCACCGGACCGGCCGGGACGCTCTTGGTGTCGAGTGTGCAGGTGTCCTTGCCGGATTCGTTGGCCAGTGTCACGTTGACAGTCTTGATGCCGTTGGCGCTGCTGCTCGCCGGTGCACTGCTGGCGCTGCTGGTGGCGGTGTTGCTGTGTGAGCCGCAACCGGACAGGCTCAGCGTGGCGGCCGCCACGAGAGCGGGGGCGCAGAGTGCCAGGCTACGAGGCGCGGATCTGGTCTGGGTGCGCGGCAGGGTCATGGTTGTGGTGGTGCCTTTCTTCTTTTGTGTCTTCTTTTGTGGGAGAGCTTCGGTCCGCGCGCAGCGCGAGCACGGCCGTGGCGGCCGCAGCGGCCGCCAGCAGGATCGGGAGCCATAGCCGCCACAGCGCGCTCTCGGCGCGGTCGACCGCGAGGTGGCCCAGCGCCGTGGCGGCCGCGGTGTCGTCGGCCGTGGCGGTGCTCCAGTCACCGCCGAGGCCGCCGAGGCTGACGGTCTTGGTCGTGGCCAGCCCACCGCCCTGCAGGACGGCTACACGGTTGCTTTGAGCCTGGGCGCTGATCAATGAATTACCATAGCTAGCAACGGAATACGAAGTTGTTGCGGTCCAGTCGGCCTGGAATGGGCCCGGCGTGCGGGTGGGGCTCAAGCCGACGGGCAGTCTGCCGCCGGACAGGGTGGCCAGCTGTCCCAGCGATACCGGACTGGTGTTGACGCCGGGGTCGGCGGGCGCTTTGGCCTGCCACAGTTGGGTTTGGAGACTGCCGACGGTGCCGGTGCCCGCCGAGGACAGGGGGATGGGTGCCGCGTTGCCCACGGTCAGCGTTGCGGCGTCGCGGTCGAGCTGCAGCGACACGCTGGCGCTACCACCGTCCGCGGTGCCGACGGTGCGAGTCAACCCCGGCGTCGGGGTGTGCTGTGCGGGCACGGCGACTGCGAGTATCGCCGCGGCACTGGCCAATCCGGCCGCGGTACAGGCCAGTAGCCGGCGCCTGGCGATGGGGGAGGCGGCCAGTCGTGCCGGCCAGAGGAACACCACCAACACCGGGACCGCGTACAACAGCCAGCCGAGGACCTCGATGAGGCGGGGGTCGCTGGGGATGCCGAACATTCCGGTGATCAGCGAGCCCAGCATCGACCGGGCCGGCATCCAGGAGGAGAAATCGAACACCTGCTGCTGGCCGATGTTGATCCAGCCGGCTTCGTGGGCGGTGCGCAATGCGCTGAGAACCAGACCCGCGGCGATGAACACCAGGAACACTCCGGTGATCCGGAAGAACCGGCCCAGGTTGAGTTTGAGTCCGCCGAAGTAGATACCGATGCCGATGACGATGGAGACCGCGATGCCGGCGAGGGCACCCAGCAATGCTGCCCAGCCGCTCTCATGCGTTGCCTGCGCGGCAGCCAGCAGGAAGACCGCGGTCTCGAATCCCTCCTTGAGCACTGCGAGGAATGCCATCACCGCCAGGGCGAGCGAGCCGCCGGTGTTGATCGCCTGAGCGGCTTCGCTTTCCAGTTCGCCCTTCAGGTGCTGGGCGTTGCGGTTCATCCAGATGATCATCGTGGTGACGAAGACGACGGCCACCGCGCCGATCACCGTCTCGAGCATCTCCTGCTGGCGCTGCGGCAGTGATGCGGACAGCGCGTCGAGGCCGACGCCGACGGCGATGCTCAACCCGACCGCGACTCCGACGCCCACCATCATGGGACGGATGGAGCGGCCGTTCCGTCTCAGGAACGCGCCGACGATGCTGACGATCAGGGTCGCTTCCAGGCCCTCGCGCAGACCGATGAGAAATGTCCCGACGAAAATGCCCTGCAGAACGACTCCTCTCCGAACGCCCGGAGAGAACCGAGCTACGGCGAGGCTAGGCTAACTAAGGACAGCCTTTCCATCTCTGCCCGAAATTCCCAGTTACTTGACAGGAAACCTCCGAAGTACCGCCACGGAATGCGCGGGTAGCGTCGCCCGGCTCGACTCGGCGGCCGGCTCACCCCAAGCCAGCACGACGTCGCCGCCGGCCGGCACGGTGACCGGCGCCTGGCCGAGGTTCGCGGCGATCGCAATACGGCCGCGGCGCATCACGATCCAGCGCTCGTCCTCGTCGTAGTCGATGATCAGGTCGGCCAGCCATGGGTCGGTCATGTCCGGCTCGGTGCCGCGCAGCGCGATCAACGCGCGGTAGAACGCCAGCAGTCGGCCGTGCTCGCCCTGGCCGACCTCGTCCCAGTCGAGCTTGGACCGCAGGAACGTCTGGGAGTCTTGCGGATCGGGGACGTCGTCGGCATCCCAGCCGTGGTCGGCGAACTCTGCCTTGCGGCCCTCGGCGGTGGCTCTGGCGAGTTCCGGTTCGGGATGCGAACTGAAAAACTGGAACGGCGTGGATGCACCCCATTCCTCGCCCATGAAAAGCATTGCGGTATAGGGCGACCCGAGGGCGAGCGCGGCTTTGATGGCAAGCTGGCCGTAGTCCAGGTTCTGTGACGGCCGGTCGCCGAGCGCACGGTTGCCGACCTGATCGTGGGTGCAGGTGTACGCCACCAGCTTGGTGGCCGGGAGCGCCGACTTGTCCAGCGGGCGACCGTGCCTGCGGTGCCGGAACGACGAGTAGGTGCCGGCGTGGAAGAACCCATTTCGCAGCGTGGTTGCCAGCGTCGCCATCGAGCCGAAATCGGCGTAATAGCCTTGATGTTCGCCGGACACCGCGGTGTGGATGGCGTGATGGATGTCGTCGTCCCACTGTGCGGTCAGCCCGTAGCCGCCGCGGTCGCGGGGTGTGATGAGCCGTGGATCGTTGAGGTCGCTCTCGGCGATCAGCGACAGCGGCCGCCCCGCCGCCGCGGACAGCGCATCGGTTTCGGCGGCCAGTTCCTCGAGGATGTTGATCGCGGTGTTGTCGACGAGAGCGTGGACGGCGTCCAGCCGCAGGCCGTCGGCGTGGAAATCGCGCATCCAGCGCAGTGCGCACTCGATGATGTAGCGGCGCACCTCGTCGGCTTGCGGCCCGGCCAGGTTGACGCCTTCGCCCCACGGATTACTCACCGACGACAGGTAGGGCCCGAACTTCGGCAGATAGTTGCCCGACGGCCCGAAGTGGTTGAACACGGCATCGATCAGCACCCCGAGACCTCGATTGTGGCAGGCCTCGATCAGCCGGACCAAACCATCAGGGCCGCCGTAGGGTTCGTGCACGGCGTACCACAGCACCCCGTCGTACCCCCAGCCGTAGGTGCCGTTGAAGGCGTTGACAGGCATCAGCTCGACGAAGTCGACACCGAGATCCACCAGGTAGTCGAGCTTCTCGATGGCGGACTCGAACGTGCCTTCCGCGGTGAACGTTCCGGTGTGCAGTTCGTAGATCACCGCGCCCTCGATCGAGCGGCCCGCCCACTGGTCATCCGCCCACGGCACCGCCGAGGCATCCCAGAGTTGGGACCGCGCGTGCACGCCGTCAGGCTGGCGAGCCGATCGGGGGTCGGGCAGCACCGCCGGATCGTCGTCCAGGACAAAGCCGTACCGGGCGTTGGGCGCGCAGTCCACGGCGGCGCGCCACCAGCCCGCGTCGTCGGCCGTCATCTCGTGCAGCCGCCCCTCGACGTCGACACGCACCCGCTTGGGCTCGGGCGCCCACACCGCGAATTCAGGCATCGGACCTCTCCAGCAGAACGACCGGCAGCTCGCCGAACAGGACACCGGCCGGCGCTGTGCCGCTGAAGCGTGCGCCGGTCAGCCGGTCGGTCCAGATGCCTTCCGGCAACGGCAGAATCGTGTCCCCCCAGCCGTCATGATGTAGCCGCACGGTCCAGCGGGTGACCGCGACGAGCACATCGTCGCCGCGACGGAACGCGACTATGTGCGGTGCGGCGCCGCCGTTGGCCAGCACCGGCCGGTACTCGCCCGACAGAAACGTTTCGGGGCGGTCCCGCCGGGCGTGCAGCGCCGCCCGCACGACCCGAATCTTGGGGTGCGACAAGCGTTCCAGTGCGGCACCGCGCATGGCGTAGTCGATGGGCCTGCGATTATCCGGGTCCACGAGGCTGTCCTCCCACAACTCGGTGCCCTGGTAGACGTCCGGAATGCCGGGGACGGTGAGCGCCAGCAGCTTCTGGCCCAGCGCGTCTGCGTGCGCATGGGGTTCGAGCTGGACCACCAGCCCGGTCAGCTCGGTGGCAACCGGGCCGTCGAGGATGGCGTCCAGCCACGCGTGGACGGCATCCTCGAAGTCGGTGGCCGGCTCATTCCAGGAGGTGTGCCAGCCCGCTTCGCGAATCGCCTTTTCGGCGTAGGCGTGCAACCGGGCGCGCAGCTCCTCGGTCACCTGACCGTCTGCCGGCCACACCCCGAAGATGTTCTGCAACAGGAACAATGCGGTCGCTGGATGAGGCGGTGGCGTGGTGGTCTGCCAGCTGGTGACGAATTCGGCCCACAGCGACGGCACCTGCGACAGCACGCCGATCCGGGCCCGTACGTCCTCACCGCGCTTGGTGTCATGAGTGGACAGCGTCGTCATGGTCCGTGGCCACAGCCGGCCGCGCACGTGGGTACTGCGATGGAACTCCGCGGCGCTGACACCGAAGTGTTCCGGTTCACCGCCGACTTCGTTGAGCGACACCAGTCTGGCGTCGCGGTAGAAGAGACAGTCCTCCACTGCCTTCGCCGTCACCGCACCGCACAGCTGCTGCAGTCGCGCTGCCGGCTCCGCCGACACGAGGGCGGCCGACACCAGTTCCAGCGGCACGGCCAGGGTGGGCTCGGCGGCGACCGTCTGTGCGATCGCGGCCGGCAGCAGCGCCGACAGATTCAGATAGTCCGACCGGTATACGCCGACGCCTGCCAGCAGCGCGGCCACCGCATGGGGTAGCTGCGGGTGATCGGCGCCGACCGCCCCCACGATCGATCGGCACAGCCGGGCCAGCTCACTGGCCAAAGTGATGGTGGCTGCGTCGATCTTCAACTGGTGCAGCAGATCAGGTACCCCGGAGTAGTCGAACCCTGCTGCGTCGACGAGTTCGGTCAGGGCTTGCACGCCGGTGGGGTCGACGAAAAGGCCACCGACCTCACGCAGGACGTCGTAGCCGGTGGTGCCGTCGATCGGCAGCGACGGGTCCAGCGGTTCGCCGACACTGAGGATCTTCTCGATCACGATCCACGCCTGCGACCCGATCAGTTCGCGAAGCCTCCAGAGGTATCCCGTCGGGTCGGTCAGGCCGTCGGGGTGGTCGATGCGCACGCCGTCCACCAACCCGTCGTGAAACCAGCGGGCCACCTCGGCGTGCGACGTCTCGAACACCGCGGAGTCTTCCTGCCGCAGGCCGGCCAGTGAGGTGATGGAGAAGAACCGGCGGTATCCGTTGACCCCGTTACGCCAGCCGATCAGCTTGTAATGCTGACGGTCGTGCACGTCGGCTCCGGTGCCCTCACCGGTGCCCGGCGCGATCGGGAAGGCCAGGCTGCCGAGGCGCAGCGTATCGCCCTCCACCGTAAGGTCCGCGGTGTCGTCATCAGAGCCCAAGACCGGCAACAGAATTCGGCCGTCCGGATCGGCCGACCAGTCGATGTCGAAGAACGTCGCATAGGCCGACTGCCGCCCGTGGCGCAGCACGTCCCACCACCACGGGTTGCGCTCGGGTTGGTCCACTCCGACGTGGTTGGGGACGATGTCGACGACAAGGCCGAGTCCGCGCGCCTTGGCCGCCTCGGCCAGCTGGGCGAGGCCGTCAGCGCCCCCGAGCTCGTCGGACACGGTGGTCGGATCGGTGACGTCGTAGCCGTGGGTGGAGCCCGGAGTCGCGGTCAGAATGGGGGACAGATAAAGGTGCGTGATGCCGAGACCGTCGAGATAGTCGAGAAGCTTCTCGGCGTCGGCGAAGGTGAACGCGTCACCCGCGGAGGCGCCGCGTAGTTGGAGGCGATAAGTGGACAGCACCGGGTAGGCCATAGCTGAGGCTGTTCCCGCTAGCCGCTCTTTTGAAGCACCAGAACCGATCGAGCTGGCACCGAGATCGTCTCACCGGCTTTCACCACGACTTCGGTGGCGCCGCGGGCGGCTGAGGTGTCCAGAACGGCCGTCCACTGCTCGGCGTAGTCGCCGTCGGGTGCGACGAAGTCCATCGGCTTGGCATAGGCGTTGAAACACAACAGGAACGAGTCGTCGATGACGCGTTCGCCTCGAGAATTGGGCTCGGGGATGGCTTCACCGTTGAGGAACACACCCACGAACTTGAAACCCGAATTCCAGTCGTTGTGTGTCATCTCCTGGCCTGAGGGGGTCAGCCAGGCGATGTCACGGACCTGGTCGCCGGTGCGGATAGGCTCCCCGTCGAAGAACCGGCGCCGCCGAAACACGGGGTGCGCCTTGCGAAGAGCGGTCACCTTCTTGGTGAACTCGAGCACGTCGGCGTTGGTCTCTTTGCACGTCCAGTCCATCCAGGACAGCGGAGAATCCTGGCAGTAGACGTTGTTGTTGCCCTGCTGGGTGCGGCCGATCTCGTCACCGTGGGCGATCATGGGCGTGCCCTGGGACAGCATCAGGGTGGCCAGGATGTTGCGCATCTGCTGATGGCGCAACGCCTGGATCTGCGGATCATCGGTCGGCCCTTCCACACCGCAGTTCCACGAGCGGTTGTGGCTCTCGCCGTCGCGGTTGTCTTCGCCGTTGGCCTCGTTATGTTTCTCGTTGTAGGACACCAGGTCGTTCAACGTGAAGCCGTCGTGGCAGGTGACGAAATTGATGCTGGCGCCTGGCCTGCGGCCGGTGGCTTCGTACAGGTCGGAGGATCCGGTGAGCCGGGACGCGAACTCGCCCAGGGTGGCCGGCTCGCCGCGCCAGTAGTCGCGCACGGTGTCGCGGTACTTGCCGTTCCACTCGGTCCACAGACCAGGGAAGTTGCCGACCTGATAGCCGCCCTCGCCGACGTCCCAGGGCTCGGCGATCAGCTTGACCTGGCTGATGACCGGGTCCTGCTGCACGATGTCGAAGAATGCGGACAGCCGGTCCACTTCGTAGAATTCGCGGGCCAGCGTGGAGGCCAGGTCGAAGCGAAAGCCGTCGACGTGCATCTCCAGCACCCAATACCGCAGCGAATCCATGATCAGCTGCAAGGTGTGCGGATGCCGGGGGTTGAGACTGTTGCCGGTGCCGGTGAAGTCACGGTAGAGGCGCAGGTCGTCGTCCATCAGCCGGTAGTACGCGGCGTTGTCGATGCCCCGGAAGTTGACCGTGGGCCCCAGATGGTTGCCCTCGGCGGTGTGGTTGTAGACCACGTCGAGGATCACCTCGATGCCGGCGTCGTGGAATGAGCGCACCATGTTCTTGAATTCGGCCACGGCGCCACCGGCATGCTGGGTGGCGGCGTACTGGTAATGCGGAGCAAGGAAGCCGAAAGTGTTGTAGCCCCAATAGTTTCGCAATCCCAGATCGAGCAGCCGGTGGTCGTGCATGAACTGGTGCACCGGCATCAACTCGATGGCGGTGACGTTGAGCGACTTGAGGTGATCGATCACCGCCGGGTGGCCCAGCCCGGCGTATGTGCCGCGCAACTCCTCGGGGATGCCGGGATGGGTTTGGGTCATGCCCTTGACGTGGGCCTCGTAGATGATCGTCTCGCTGTACGGCGTCCGCGGGGCGTGGTCGGAGCCCCACTGGAAGAACGGGTTGATGACGACGCTGGTCATGGTGTGACCCAGCGAGTCGATCATCGGCGGGGTGCCGCCGGTGGCAAGATCCTCGGCCTCCAGGTCGTAGGAGTACAGCGCCTGGCCGAAGTCGAAATCGCCGTGGAAAGACTTGCCGTACGGATCGAGCAGCAGCTTGCTGGGGTCGCAGCGGTGGCCGGCCGCGGGGTCCCACGGACCGTGCACGCGGAAGCCGTACCGCTGGCCGGGCGTGATGGTCGGCAGATAGGCGTGCCAGACGAACCCGTCGACCTCGTCGAGGTCAATGCGGGTTTCCCTGCCGTCCTTGGCGATCAGGCAGAGCTCGACTTTGTCGGCGACTTCGGAGAACAACGAGAAATTGGTACCCGCACCGTCGTAGGTGGCACCGAGCGGATAGGCGGTGCCGGGCCACACCGTGGTCAGTGCGGGTTCGCTCGACGACATCTCTCGACCTTATCGACGTCGCGCGCGGGATGCGCAGGATGTCACCACCACGCCGTCGCCGCGCCCATCTGTCTGCCCAGCTCGGGGATCAACGTGCGCATATAGGTCGCGGAGATGTGATGAGAATCGTGGTAGACCAGGACATTTCCCTCGACCGCGCGACACACGTCGGGACGGCAGACCGCATCACTGAGGTCCAGCGCCCGCATCTGCGGGAATTGGGCCAGGAAATCCAGTGTCTGGTTGTAGTCGGAAAGCACCTCGGAACGTTTGATCCCGCATGACACCGCGTCGCCGCCCTTGGCCAGACAGTCCGCCGGGAAGAAGGGCTGGCCGTTGCGCACCAGCCACGGGGTGTCCCGCATCGCCAGAATTGGAATGTTGTTGTCCGACAACGTCTGCCAGATCCCGATATAGGTAGACGGCATCACGTCGCCGGGCTTGATGTTCCAGGGCCGGGTCGATGTGGTGAACACGAAGCTGGGGTGGTCGTTGATCAGTTTGGCCATCACCCGCTGGTTCCACTGATGGCAGTTGGGGTAGGGGCGGTTGTCGCCCATGACCAGCGGGAGTTCCTCGGTGGTCAGCGGGCAGCCCATCTTCAGATAGGTGACGACCTTGAAGTGGTGCATCTTGCCCAGCGCGTCCAGGGCGGTGATCCAGTGCTCGGCGTGCGAACCGCCGGCCAGTGCGATGGTGCGGGTGGCGGTGAGGTCCCCGTAGCTGCAGTTGATGACACCGGTGTTGCCGAAATCACTGATACAGCCGTCGTTGGTCGACTCGGGCAGGTCGTTCTGTGCCTCCAGCACAGTGGGCCGCACCGGCAGCTGTGGCACGCGTGCGTGATCGGTCAGCGCCCGCGCTCCCGGATAGCTGCTGGTCGAGAGGGTGACGAGTTCCTTGCCATTCGCGCGCTGGACGGTGACGTGCTCGCGCCAGGTGAACGCCGTTGCCGTCAGCGCGACGCCGAGCAGACCCACGGTGGCGCCTAGCGCGATGGTGGGGCGACGCAGCCGGACGCGCCACGGGATCGTGATCGGCTGCAGATTCGGCTCGGGCACTCGCCCTCCGGAGCGCAGCGGCTCCTCGACGTAGCGCATGGTCAGGTAGGCCAGCACACCCGAGATAGCCAGGATGGCGGCGCCGTCCACGAACCCGGCGTGGGTTCCGTCGGTGTACGCGAGCCAGAAGATCAACAGCGGCCAATGCCACAGGTACAGCGAGTACGCCATCGCCCCCAGCGTCACCAGCGGCCGGGCGGACAGCAGCCGGTTGGGCAGCGGCAGCCGGTGCCGGGTGGACGGGCTGGCGTGGCGGTTGGCCGCCGCCAGGATCACCAGCACGGTGGCGCCGACCGGCACCAGCGCCCACGGACCCGGAAACTCTTTGACCCCGTCGATGAAGGCGCCGCACGAGACGATCGCGGCCAGTCCGGCCGCGGCCACCACGGAGCGCAGCCACATCGGCCACCCCACGTGGGGCACCGCCGCACCGACGAGAACACCGAGCAGCAACTCCCAGGCGCGGGCGAAGCTGTTGTAGTAGTTGGCCATTTGATCGGTGACGTGGATGACGGCGGCAAAGCTGAATGACGCGACGGCCAGCGCGGCAAGCAAAGCCACGAAAGTCGCACGCAGTCGCTTGCCCAGCGGCCGGCGCAACAGATAGGCAAACCCGAAGATAAGGATGAGGAACGAGATGTAGAACTGACCCTGAACGGACATCGACCAGATGTGCTGCAGCGGACTCACGGCCTCACCGGCGCGGAGATAGTTCGACGCCGTCGCCGACAGCTCCCAGTTCTGGTAGTAACCCAGGCTCGAGAGGCTCTGGTCAGCAAACGTTTCCCAGCGGGTCTGCGGCTGCACCAGGACGGTCAGGGCGGCGCCGGCGGCAAGCACGACGACGAGGGCGGGCAACAGCCGCCGGACCAGGCGAAGGATCTCTGGCCAGGGGGAGAGCGAGGAGTCCGGATCCAGCGCGGTGCGCAACAGGGAACCGCCGAAGAAGAAGCCGGACAGCACCAGGAAGACGTCGACCCCGCCCGAGACACGTCCGAACCACACGTGGAACACCGCCACGAGGGCGATCGCGACTCCGCGGAGACCGTCGAGATCATGGCGGTAGAACCCCGATTTCCGAGAATCCTTCGCTGGTGCCGGCGGAGTCGGGGTACGGGTCAGCATGATCGGAACTCAATTTACCCAACTCGGGTGGTCGTCTCATCCCCAGCGAACCGCCCGTCCGGCCGCCGCACCGGCGCGGAGCAAACGCGCGCAAGCGCGGTCGCGCCGGCCGACTAGGCTCACGCAGCGTGTCGGAGTTGACCCCCCAACAGATCAGCGCGATCGACGCCGCGCACATCTGGCACCCCTACAGCACAATCGGCGCCGAAGCGATGGCGCCGGTGGTCGCCGTCGGCGCCGACGGCGCGTGGTTGACCCTGGTGCGCGGCGGCGAGCAGATTCGCGTCCTCGATGCGATGGCGTCCTGGTGGACAGCCGTGCACGGGCATGGTCACCCGGTGCTCGACGCCGCGATGACCAGGCAGCTTTCGGTGATGAATCACGTGATGTTCGGCGGACTGACCCATGAGCCCGCCGCGCGCCTGGCGCAGCTGCTCGTCGACATCACCCCGGCCGGGCTGGACACGGTGTTCTTCTCCGATTCCGGCTCGGTGGCCGTCGAGGTCGCGGTGAAGATGGCACTGCAGTACTGGCGCAGCGCGGGCCGGTTCGGCAAGCGCCGGTTGATGACGTGGCGTGGCGGATATCACGGCGACACGTTCACCCCGATGAGTGTGTGCGACCCCGACGGCGGCATGCACTCGCTGTGGACGGACGTCCTGTTCCCGCAACTCTTCGCTCCGCCGGTGCCCGCCGACTACGACCCGGCCTACATCGCGGCGTTCGAGGCGCAGCTGCTCGCACATGCCGACGAGCTGGCCGCCGTCATCGTCGAACCGGTGGTTCAGGGTGCGGGCGGCATGCGTTTCCACGACCCCCGCTACCTGACCGATCTGCGCGCGATGTGCGACCGGGCCGGCGTGCTGCTGATCTTCGACGAGATCGCCACCGGATTCGGGCGCACCGGTGAGCTGTTCGCCGCTGACCACGCCGGGGTCACCCCGGACATCATGTGCGTCGGAAAGGCGCTGACCGGCGGCTACGTCACCCTCGCGGCGACCCTGTGCACGCTGGAGATCGCCCGGACGATCAGCGGTAGTGAGGCTGGTGCCTTGATGCACGGTCCCACCTTCATGGCCAACGCGCTGGCGTGCGCAGTGTCGGTGGCGTCGGTGGAACTGCTGCTCGGGCAGGACTGGCGGGGCCGGGTAGCCGAGATCGGCGCGGGGCTGGCCGACGGGCTGGCGCCGGCCCGCGCGTTGCCCGGCGTGGCCGACGTACGGGTGTGCGGTGCCATCGGGGTGATCGAGACGCGGGAGCCCGTCGACCTGACGGTGGCCACTCCGGTCGCCCTGGACAACGGTGTCTGGCTGCGGCCGTTCCGCAACCTGATCTACGCGATGCCACCGTTCATCTGCACCCCCGCCGAGATCGCCGCGATCACCGCCGCGATGGTCGCCGTCGCCCGTGCACTGGCCTGATGGCGCGACTCCTCACCCCTGGTGCCTCGGCGCTCGTCGTCACGCTAACCTGAACGGTGTTCAATACCGCCACGAAGGCGCCAGGCAGGAGGCCCTCATGACCCGCGTAGGTCTTTCACCGCTGGCCTGGCTCGACACCGTCGAGCAGCAGCGCCGGCAGGCCGGCCTGCGCCGTTCGCTGCGAACACGGCCTGCGGTCGCCACCGAACTCGACCTGGCGTCCAACGACTACCTCGGTCTGTCCCAGCATCCGGCGGTCATCGACGGCGGCGTGACCGCGTTGCGCACGTGGGGCGCCGGGTCCACCGGCTCCCGGCTGGTCACCGGCAACACCGAGCTGCACGAGGAATTCGAAACGGCCCTGGCCGAATTTGTCGGCGCCGAAGCCGCCTTGGTGTTCTCGTCGGGCTACACCGCCAACATCGGCGCGACGGTCGCACTGTCCGGGCCCGGCTCGCTCGTGGTGTCCGACGCACTCTCGCATGCCTCGCTGGTCGACGCGTGCCGGCTGTCCAAGGCCCGGGTGGTCGTGGCACCGCACTGCGATGTCGAGGCCGTCGAGGCCGCGCTGGCCGACCGTGACGAGGAACGCGCACTGGTGATCACCGAGTCGGTGTTCAGCACCGACGGTGCCCTCGCGCCGCTGCGCCACCTTCACGAGGTGTGCCGCAAGCATCAGGCCCTGCTGCTGGTCGACGAGGCGCACGGGCTGGGCGTGCGCGGGTTCGGCGGCCGTGGCCTGATCCACGAAGCCGGCCTGGCCGGTGCCCCGGACGTGATCATGACGACCACGATGTCCAAATCGCTGGGCAGCCAGGGCGGCGTGGTACTCGGCCCGGCCGCGGTGCGCGATCACTTGATCGACGCCGCGCGCACGATGATCTTCGACACCGGCCTGGCTCCGGCGCCCGTCGGCGCCGCGCTGGCCGCCCTGCGGGTGCTGGCCGCTGAGCCGCGCCGGTCCGGCGACGTCATCGAGCGAGCTCGGCAACTCGCCGAGATGTGCGACGTCGTCGAGGTGCCCGAATCAGCGGTGGTGTCCGTCATTCTCGGCGACCCCGAGATCGCGGTGGCCGCGGCGGCCGCATGCCTGGACGCCGGTGTGCGGGTGGGCTGCTTCCGGCCGCCGACAGTGCCCGCGGGCACCTCGCGGCTGCGGCTGACCGCACGGGCGTCGCTGACCGACGACGAGATGCACACCGCGCGCGACGTCCTGACCACGGTTCTGGATACCCTCCACCGATGAGCGTGCTGGTGATCACCGGGACCGGAACCGGTGTCGGCAAGACCGTGGTGACGGCGGCGCTCGCCTGCCACTCCCGGGTTGCCGGCCATGACGTCGCGGTGTGCAAACCCGTGCAGACCGGTACCGCCGGCGGCGACGACGACCTCGCCGAGGTCGGGCGGCTGTCCGGGGTAAACGAGCTCGTCGGGGTGGCCCGCTATCCCGAACCGCTGGCACCGGCGGCCGCCGCCGAACAGGCCGGCCTGCCGCTGCCCAGTGCGGCCGACCTGCTGGCGTCCATCCGTTCGGTGGACCAGCTCGGCCGCCTGACGCTGGTCGAGGGCGCGGGCGGTCTAGTCGTCGAACTGGCCGCCGGCGGGGTGACGCTACGTGACCTCGCGGTCGAGCTCGCCGCACCCGTGCTCGTCGTCGTCGAGCCCGGCCTGGGCACCCTCAACCACACCGCACTGACGCTGGAAGGGCTTGCCGCCAAAGGTCTTTCGTGTGCCGGATTGGTGATCGGCTCATGGCCCGCGCAGCCCGGCGCGGCGGAGAAGTCCAATCGGGACGCACTAGCCCGGCTGGCCCCGGTACGCGCCGCGCTGCCGGCCGGGGTGTCCGCGGTGTCGCCGAAGGATTTCGAATTGTTCAGTGCGCGTGCGTTTGACCCGGACTGGGTTGCCGGACTAGTCAATGAGCGATCGGCCGGATCCGGTCGACGGTGATCACACCGGCGATGTCCGCCGTGCCGCGATGCCGTCGACCAACACCTGCAGGCCGAACCCGAACCTGGTTCCCGGGTCGTCGGTCAGGGCAGACCGCGTGTCGGGCAGTGCGGCCCCCGCGGCATCCCACTGCATGCGGGATTGTTCGTCCGCGGTGAAGCCGAGGACGTAGTACAGAACTGTGCGGGCGGCCAGTTCGGTATGCGCCGCCGCCACGCCCGCCTCGCCGGCGGCCTCGGCCAGCCCTCCGAGGATCTGTTCGACGGCCTGCGACTGCCCGGCGGCGAAACTCGCCGATACCAACTCGGCCCCGTCGGTGTGGGACAGCAGCGCGTCCCGCAGGCCGCGACACACCGTCTCGATACGGGCTTGCCAGCTCATCGGAGCGGGCTCGGCGCAAGCCGGGGCGAGCAGCTGATCGGCGACGGCGCCAAGAAGTTCCTGCTTGTTGGCGAAATGCCAGTACAGGGCGCCGGGGGTGACGTCGAGTTCGCGGGCCAGCCGACGCATGGTGAGGTCGGCGATCCCGTAGTTGTCCAGGATCGCCGCCGCCTTGGCGACCACGTCGCGTTTGTGCAGCTGCACACCCGTACCCTAGCCTGAACACTGTTCAAGTTCGAAGAACCCAGGAGGACGAGCCGGTGACGCAGGCAGCAGTCGACGTATTGGCACTGGCGCGCGAGCAGGTCCTCGAGCGCGGCGAGGGCCTGTCCCGCGATCAGGTGCTCGAAGTCCTGCAACTGTCAGACGACCGGCTCGAAGAACTGCTCGCGCTGGCCCACGAGGTCCGCATGAAGTGGTGCGGCCCCGAGGTCGAGGTCGAGGGCATCATCAGCCTGAAAACCGGTGGCTGCCCGGAGGATTGCCATTTCTGCTCGCAGTCTGGACTGTTCGCCTCGCCGGTGCGCAGCGCGTGGCTGGATATCCCGAGCCTGGTCGAGGCGGCCAAGCAGACCGCCAAGTCCGGTGCCACCGAATTCTGCATCGTGGCCGCCGTGCGCGGTCCCGACGAGCGGCTGCTGGCGCAGGTCGCCGCCGGTATCGAGGCCATCCGCAACGAGGTCGACATCCAGATCGCCTGCTCGCTGGGCATGCTGACGCAGGAGCAGGTGGATCGGCTCAAGGAGATGGGCGTCCACCGCTACAACCACAATCTGGAGACGGCGCAGTCGTACTTCCCGAATGTGGTGACCACGCACTCCTGGGAAGAGCGCTGGGGCACGCTGGAGATGGTTCGCGAGGCCGGCATGGAGGTGTGTTGCGGCGGCATCCTCGGCATGGGGGAGACGCTCGAACAGCGCGCCGAATTCGCTGCCAACCTGGCTGAGCTCGATCCGCACGAGGTGCCGCTGAACTTCCTCAACCCGCGTCCGGGCACGCCTTTCGGCGATCTGGAGGTGCTGCCTGCGGCCGAGGCACTCAAGGCGGTGGCCGCATTCCGCCTCGCCCTGCCGCGCACCATGCTGCGGTTTGCCGGCGGGCGCGAGATCACCCTCGGGGACCTCGGCGCCAAGCAAGGCATCCTCGGCGGGATCAACGCCGTGATCGTCGGGAACTACCTGACCACGCTGGGCCGGCCGGCCGAAGCGGATCTGGAATTGCTCGAGGATCTGCAGATGCCGATCAAGGCACTGAACGCCAGCCTGTAGCTCGATCGTCTGTACAAAGGGCAAGGTGATGGTCGAACAGCTGCCCGCACCGGTCGGTGCCGGGGTCTACAACGTCTACACCGGCGAGCCGGCCGGCACCGCGGTGCCCACCGCCGCCCAGCTCGGGCTCGAACCGCCCCGGTATTGCGCGGAATGCGGACGCCGGATGGTGGTGCAGGTGCGCCCGGACGGCTGGTGGGCCAAATGCGCGCGGCACGGCCGTGTCGACTCCCATGAACTCGAGGTGCAGCGGTGACCCGGCACAAAGCAGCAGGCGTCGTGATCGTCGGACTGACGTTGGGCGGGGCGGCGCTGGGCGCGCTGTGGTCGTGGCTGGCCCCGTCGGCCCGCGGGGTGATCGCGCTGACTCGCTCCGGGGATCGGGTGCACACCTACCTGGGCAGCGAATCCGATCATCTGTTCGTGTCCGCCGCGATGCTCATCGGGCTGGTGACATCGATGGCGATCGTGGCCGCCGTGCTGGTGTGGCAGTGGCGTGACCACCGCGGACCGCTGATGGCGACGGCACTCTGGGTGGGCCTGGTAGCGGCCACCGGGGCCGCCGCGGCTGTCGGGGCGCTGCTGGTGCACTGGCACTACGGTGCGGTGCCGTTCGACACCGCACCGGTCACGCGTGAGAACCGGGTCTTCTACTACTCCGAGGCGCCGCCGGTGTTCTTCGCCCGCGGCCCGTTGCAGGTGGCGACGACGCTGCTGTTCCCGGCAGCGCTGGGCGCGCTCGCCTACGCCTTACTGGCGGTGGCCACCCCGCGTGACGACCTCGGCGCCTCGCCGCCGGTGGAACGCGTCCCGGCCGATGTCACGCCCTAGAGCGGCTTGAACGGAACCCGTCCGCCGGAGACCACCCGCGCGAAGATGCCGCCCAAGCGCCACATGCCCGCATAGGTCATGGGGTTGAGCAGCGTCGGCCACTTGGTCCGCACGATGTGCTCGTCGATCGGGCGTCCGGCGAACCGGTCGGTCAGCCAGCGCAGCGTCATCGGCGCTGACATCGGGTGCAGCAGCATGTGCTCGCTGAACATGTCGCGGTGGTAGGTCACCTGAGCTCCACCCATCGCATAGGTGTGCGCCAGGTCGTCGATGTCCTCGACGGCGATCACCGAGTCATGCACGGCCTGCACGATCAGCACCGGCAGGTCGGGCGTCGCCTTGCCGAGTTTGATGTTCTCGAAGACGTATTGGACCTCGGGCATCGCGAGGACTTCGTCCAGCGGCGGGCGCACCAGGTCGTCCATGTCGGTGCGGAACAGCCGGATGACGGCCTCCGCGGTGGTCATCCGCTCCAGCCGCCGCAGCAGCGCGAGGCCTTCCTCGGTGGCGTTCTGCTCGATGACGCGATTGAGGTCGGGGTAGGTCTTGGCCAGCGCGGACACCACCAGCGCGGGCAGCGCGGCCAGATAGGAACCATTGAGCCGGCGGAACGTGTGCCCCAGGTCGCCAACCGGAGAACCGAGCACCGCGCCGACGATGTTGAGCTCGGGGGCGTACTCGGCGTGCACCTCGGCCGCCCACGCGCTGGCCAGCCCACCGCCCGAATAGCCCCACAACCCGATCTTGTTGTCCGCGGCGAGGCCGAAGCGCTCGAAGCCGAGGGTGGCCCGCAGGCCGTCCAGCACGGCGTAGCCGGGCTCGAAGGGAGCGCCCCACATGCCGTCGGGACCCTCGTGGTCGGGGACGGACACCACCCAGCCCTCAGCCAGCGCGGCAGCGATCAGCAGATACTCCAGTTGGGCGATCGAGCCGAGGGATCTGGCGTGTCTGCGCAGCGCGTAGGAAGGGAAGCAGCGTGCCGCCACCGCATCGATGGCGCACTGGTAGGACACAACGTTGCGGACCTGATTCGGGGCGTGGCCGGTGGGGATGAGCACCGTGGTGACAGTCGCTTGCGGAAGCCTGTTGTGATCGGTCGTGCGGTACAGCAGCTGGGTGGCGCGGACGCGTTGGGGGATCAGCCCGAGAAAGCCCAGCTCGACGTCGCGTGAACGCAGGACGGTGCCTGGATCGGCATGTTCGAACCCGCCCGGGGGCTGGTAGAACAGATCATCGACGGGCAGCGGGGGATGCGCACCGCGCTCGAGCTCCTCGTGCGGGGCGCGGCCAATCCATTCGGGGCTCGGGGCCCCGGAGCTGACCGGATGCATTGCATCCTTCATACCTTAAGAAGGGTCTAAGAATCTAGTGCGGCTCACCCGGGCGGCCGCAGCGCAGCAAATTCGTCGGTCACCCGAATCTGCGAGTCGGTGAACCGGTAGAGGGCTGCCGGACGGCCGCCGGTGCGGCCCGGATGGGCGGTTGTCCCCGTCGGCGTGATGACGCCGCGACGGGCCAGGACACGCTGCAGGTTGGTGGCGTCGACCTGATAGCCGAGCGCGGCGCCGTAGATGTCGCGCAGCGTCGAGAGCGCGAATTCTGTTGGCGCCAGCGCAAATCCGATATTGGTGTAGGACAGTTTGGCGACCAGGCGGGTGCGGGCGTACTCCACCATCGGCGCATGGTCGAAGGCCATCTCGGGCAGTGCGTTCACCGGATGCCAGCGGGTGTCCGGGGGCAATACCGGGGTAGCGACCGACGGCACCAGCCCGAGGAACGTCGAGGCGATCGTGCGAACGCCAGGCACTCGGCCCGGATCGGAGAAGACGGCGAGCTGTTCCAAGTGGGCGATCTCACGTACGTCCACCTTCTCGGCCAGCTGGCGGCGCACCGAAGTGGTCAGGTCCTCGTCGTCGCTCAGCCGACCGCCGGGCAGTGCCCACTTGCCGAGCTCCGGTTCCTGGGCGCGCTGCCATAACAGCACGTTAAGGGTGGGTTGCCTGGAGCTGACGTCGCCAACCTGGAATACAACGGCGAGCACTTCGTGTTCGGTGCTAGTATAGCCCATGTTTTCGATTGTAAGTCGAAAACCTCGAAAGCAAGACAGGAGGCGGAAATGACCGTCCTGGATCGTGCCGATGCCGTCGACGCCGCTGTTGGCGGACTGGCGGCCGCTATCACCGATGGCCCCGGTGGCTACACCGGCGTGAACGGTGACGAGGAATGGGCCGCCGAGATTCGGCGCCTGGCCACCTTGCGCAATGCGACCATCCTGGCGCACAACTACCAGCTGCCGGCCATTCAAGATGTCGCCGACCACGTCGGCGACTCGCTGGCGCTGTCCCGAATCGCCGCCGAAGCCGCTGAAGAGACGATCGTGTTCTGCGGCGTGCACTTCATGGCCGAGACCGCCAAGATCCTCAGCCCTGAGAAGACCGTTCTGATCCCCGATCAGCGGGCGGGCTGCTCGCTGGCGGACTCCATCAACGCCGACGAACTGCAGGCCTGGAAAGACGAGCATCCCGGCTCGGTCGTGGTGTCCTACGTCAACACCACCGCAGCGGTGAAAGCGCTCACCGACATCTGCTGCACCTCGTCCAACGCCGTCGAGGTGGTCGCCTCCATTCCCGCGGACCGCGAAGTGCTGTTCTGCCCTGACCAGTTCCTCGGCGCCCACGTCCGGCGCATGACCGGCCGGACGAACCTGCACATCTGGGCCGGCGAGTGCCACGTGCACGCGGGTATCAACGGCGACGAGCTGGCCGACCAGGCCCGCACCCACCCTGATGCCGAACTGTTCGTGCACCCCGAATGTGGTTGTGCCACTTCGGCGCTGTACCTCGCCGGCGAGGGAGCCTTCCCGGCCGATCGGGTCAAGATCCTGTCCACCGGCGGCATGCTGGACGCTGCCAAGGCCTCACACGCCAAGCAGGTCCTGGTCGCCACCGAGGTCGGTATGCTGCACCAATTGCGCCGGGCCGCACCGGGTATCGACTTTCAGGCCGTCAACGACCGGGCGTCGTGCAAGTACATGAAGATGATCACTCCCGCCGCTCTGCTGCGCTGCCTGGTCGACGGCGCAGACGAGGTGGACGTCGATCCGGAGACCGCGCGGCTGGCCCGCGCCAGTGTGCAGCGGATGATCGAGATCGGCCAGCCCGGCGGCGGAGAATGACCGGCGGGTTCGCCTGCGGAGCCGGTGGCAACGGTGTTGACTGGCAGCAGCGCGCCGATGTCGTGGTGATAGGAACCGGTGTCGCCGGTTTGGCCGCGGCGCTGGCCGCGCACCGAAAGGGCGGCCGCACAGTCGTTCTGAGCAAGGCTCCCGATACCGCGACGTTCTACGCGCAGGGTGGTATCGCGGTGGTGCTGCCGCACACCGAAGACTCCGTTGACGCGCACGTCCGCGATACCCTGGCCGCCGGTGCGGGCCTGTGCGATCCGGACGCGGTGCGTTCGATCGTCGCAGACGGTTATCAGGCGGTCGCTGATCTGGTCGACGACGGTGCCCGATTCGACGAAAGCGCGCCGGGGCAATGGGCGCTCACTCGCGAAGGCGGCCATTCCCGCCGCCGCATCATCCATGCCGGCGGTGATGCCACCGGGGCCGAGGTGCAGCGCGCGCTCGATTATGCCGCTGCCACCTTGGACATTCGCCGCAATCACATCGCGCTGCAGATCCTGCACGACGGTTCGGCGGTCACCGGGGTGCTGGTCCGCAATGCCGATGGGCTCGGCATCGTGCACGCCCCGTCGGTCATTATCGCCACCGGCGGGCTGGGCCACGTGTACCAGGCGACCACTAACCCGGAAGGTTCCACCGGCGACGGGATCGCGCTTGCCCTGTGGGCCGGAATCGGCGTCACCGATCTCGAATTCGTTCAGTTCCACCCGACGATGCTGTTCGACCGTGACGGCGCAGGGCGTCGCCCGTTGATCACCGAGGCGCTGCGCGGCGAAGGTGCGGTGCTGCGAGACGCCCGCGGCGAGTCGATGACCACGCATCATCCGATGGGCGACCTCGCGCCGCGCGATATCGTCGCGGCGGCGATCGAAGCGCGTCTGCGCGAAACGGGTGACGAGTGTGTGTTCCTCGACGCGCGCTCCATCGACCACTTGGCGCAACGCTTTCCGACGGTCACTGCGGCGTGCCGCGCGGCCGGCATTGACCCAACCCGCGAGCCGATCCCCGTCGTTCCCGGTGCGCACTACAGCTGCGGGGGTGTGGCCACCGACGTCCACGGCCGCACCGATCTACCCGGGCTGTTCGCGGCCGGCGAAGTGGCCAGGACCGGGATGCACGGCGCCAACCGGCTGGCCTCCAACAGCCTGCTGGAGGGCCTGGTCGTCGGTGCCCGTGCCGGCCGTGTCGCCGTTGAGCACGCGCACAATGCTGGTGCGCCGATGGCGAAAGCCGAAGGGCGTCAACACACTGCGCTCGATCGGCCAGCGCTCCAATCCGCGATGACCGACTACGCTTCGGTGGTTCGCGATGCTGCCGGTTTGCGGCGCCTGGCCGACGCCCTCGCTGAGGCTACACCGCGACCGATGACCACCCGAGCTGCCGCCGAGGACGTCGCACTCACGGTGACTGCCCGTGCCTTGATCGCTGCGGCGTTGGCGCGCACCGAATCTCGCGGCTGCCACCATCGCAGTGATCACCCCGACGCCGATCCGGCCCAGGCCTTCAGTCGCACCCTGCACGGCGACCACGCGGCGGCCTGCCTGCGATGAAACTCACCGACGACGAGCTGACTGAAGCCCGCATCACGATCCGCCGCGGCCTTGATGAGGACCTGCGCTACGGCCCCGACGTCACCACACTGGCCACTGTGCCCGCCGGCGCGACCACCGTCGCGTCGCTGGTGTCCCGGGAGCCGGGCGTAGCGGCCGGAATCGATGTGGCGCTGCTCGTTCTCGACGAGATACTCGGCGAGGACGGTTACCGGGTCGTCGACCGCGTCGACGACGGCACCCGACTGGAGGCCGGCACGGCGCTGCTGCGGATCGAGGGCTCGACACGGGGACTGCTGACCGCCGAACGGACCCTGCTCAACCTGGTGTGCCACCTGTCCGGCATCGCCACCGCCACCGCGGCCTGGGTGGACGCCGTCGAGGGCACCAAGGCCAAGATCCGCGACACCCGCAAGACGCTTCCTGGGCTACGGGCTCTGCAGAAATACGCGGTGCGGGTCGGCGGCGGGGTCAATCACCGGATGGGTCTTGGTGATGCCGCACTGATCAAGGACAACCACGTCGCGGCCGCGGGGTCGGTGGTAGCCGCGCTGCGCGCCGTGCGCGCGACCGCACCGGACCTGCCGTGCGAGGTCGAGGTCGACACCCTCGAACAGCTCGACGAGGTGCTGGCCGAGGATGTCCAGCTGATCCTGCTGGACAACTTCCCGGTCTGGCAGACCCAGATCGCCGTGCAGCGCCGCGACGCCAACGCCCCAGGCGCGCTGTTGGAATCCTCGGGAGGCCTGAGCTTGGACTCCGCTGCCGAATACGCCGGCACCGGCGTGGATTATCTGTCCGTCGGCGCGCTTACCCACTCCGTCAAGGTTTTCGACGTCGGTTTGGATCTCTAGCTAGGCGATATCGGCCACGAACGCACCGACGCCGCGCTTGACGCCCGAGCGGGCGATGCCGGGCAACGACGGATCGTCGGTACCGGCCGACACCAATCGGGGATTGACCAGATGAAGGTCGTGCCGCCCCAGGCGGATGTCCGCTTCACCGGAGGCCAGGATGTTCTTGACCCAGTTGGTCTTGCCGTGGGCCAGCAGGATCGCCAGGGTGTCACCCTTGCGGTAAGCCGAGACGACGGTCTCATACTGCGTCCCCGAGGTACGGCCGCGGTGGGAGATGACCGACATGCCCGGCATGTATTTGGCCAGCGGCCGCATGGCTCGGTTCAGATATTTGATCTGGAAGTTCTCGAACCACACGGGGAATCGCATTGGCACGCCCGGGGCATTGTTCGGATGATCCTTGGTCGACATGACGCCAACGTTATGCGGCAGCGCCACGGCGCACCAGGGATAGCACCACCGCGGCAGCGGCGAACAATCCGGAGAACGTCCGGTTCATCGCGGTCTGCTGGCGCGGGGTGCGCAGCCAGCCCAGCAGCCGGGCCGCGAGGCCCGTGTAGGCGCCCATCACCACCAGATCTACGACCACCATCGTCGCCCCGATGGCCACATATTGGGGCAGAAGCGGGGCGGTTGGCACGACGAACTGCGGCAGCACCGCGAGCAGGAACACCAGACCCTTGGGGTTGGTGACGTTGACCAGGACTCCGCGCGCCAGCAGGGCCAACCGGCCGCCGCTGGCGTTCGCGTTGAGCTGTTCGCCCAGGTCGCCCGGGGCGGTACGCCACTGCCGGACGGCCAGATACACCAGGTAAACCACACCGATCCACTTGATGACGGTGAACGCGACCACCGACTGCGCCACCGCGGCGCCGAGTCCCACCGCGACCGCCGCCAGCTGCAGCATCAGGCCGATTTCGAGCCCGGCGATACTCCAATAACCGCGGCGCAACCCGTACGCCAAACCGGTCGCCATCGACTGGATGGCGCCGGCGCCCGGCGACACACTGATGGCGATCGCGGCGCCGACGAAGGCCAACCACAGCTCCCATTGCATAACCGCAGTATCCGGGCCGTCGCCGCCCGCGCTCAATCAATTTTTATTCGGGTGCACCGATCAGGGACAATTGATCCGATGACCAGCTTCGCCATGAACCGGATCGATCTGCGTGGCCGCACGCTGACCGCCGCCCAGCTGCGCGCGGCGCTGCCGCGCGGCGGCGTGGACGTCGACGCCGTGGTCCCCAAGGTCCGCCCGATCGTCGACGACGTCGCCGAGCGCGGAGCCGTGGCCGCCCTCGAGTACGGCGAGTCGTTCGACGGGGTGCGGCCCCAGACAGTGCGCGTGGCCGCCGCCGCCTTGGCGGACGCGCTGGCCGCGCTGCCGGCCGATGTGCGTGCCGCGCTGGAGGTGGCGATCGAGCGGACGCGCGCCGTGCACGCCGATCAGCGGCGCACCGATGTCACCACACTGTTCGACTCCGGCGCCTCGGTCACCGAACGCTGGGTGCCGGTGGAACGGGTCGGCTTGTACGTGCCGGGCGGCAACGCGGTCTACCCGTCGAGCGTGGTGATGAACGTCGTGCCCGCGCAGACCGCAGGGGTGGACTCGCTGGTGGTGGCCAGCCCGCCGCAGGCCGAATTCGGTGGCCTGCCACACCCCACGATCCTCGCGGCGGCGGCACTGCTCGGCGTCGAAGAGGTGTGGGCGGTCGGCGGCGCGCAGGCCGTGGCGCTGATGGCCTACGGCGGCACCGACACCGATGGCGCCGAACTCGCGCCCGTCGACATGGTCACCGGGCCGGGCAACATCTACGTGACTGCCGCCAAGCGAATCTGCCGCTCGCAGATCGGGATCGACGCCGAGGCCGGCCCCACCGAGATTGCGATCCTGGCTGACCACACCGCCGACCGGGTGCACGTCGCAGCGGATCTGATCAGTCAGGCCGAACACGATGTGATGGCCGCCAGCGTGCTCGTCACCGACAGCATCGCGCTGGCCGAGGCCACCGAAGCCGAACTGGCGGTGCAGCTGGAGACGACCAAACACCGCGAGCGGGTGACCGAGGCGTTGCGTGGCCGTCAGTCGGGCATCGTGCTGGTCGACGACATCGACACCGGGGTGCGTGTGGTGAACGCGTATGCCGCAGAGCACTTGGAGATACAGACCGTTGACGCCAACGACGTGGCCGGCCGGATCCGCGCGGCCGGGGCAATCTTCGTCGGCCCGTGGTCGCCGGTCAGCCTCGGCGACTACTGCGCCGGTTCCAACCACGTGCTGCCCACCGCAGGTTGTGCGCGGCATTCCAGCGGCCTGTCGGTACAGACTTTCCTGCGCGGCATTCACGTTGTCGACTACAGCGAGGCCGCACTGAAGGACGTGTCCGGTCATGTGATCACCCTGGCCAAGGCTGAGGACCTGCCTGCCCACGGCGAAGCGGTCCGGCGGAGGTTCGAGCGATGAGTGTCCCGGGAGCCCGTGTGACCTTGGCGGATCTGCCGCTGCGCGACGATCTGCGCGGCAAATCGCCTTATGGTGCACCGCAACTCGACGTGCCGGTGCGGCTGAACACCAACGAGAACCCGCACCCGCCGAGCCAGGCCCTGGTCGACGACGTGACGCGCTCAGTGAAGGCGGCCGCGGCCGAATTGCACCGCTATCCCGACCGGGACGCCGTCGACTTACGCGCCGACTTGGCCGCCTATCTGCGGGCGCAGACCGGTGTCGAAGTGGGTACCGAAAATCTCTGGGCGGCGAACGGATCGAATGAAATCCTGCAGCAGCTGCTGCAGGCGTTCGGTGGGCCCGGCCGCAGCGCGATCGGCTTCGTGCCGTCGTACTCGATGCACCCCATCATCTCGAACGGCACGCAGACCGCATGGATCGAGTCGGTGCGGGCGGCCGACTTCAGCCTCGATGTCGAGACGGCGACGACCGTGATCGCGGCCCGCGATCCCGACGTGGTGTTCGTCGCCAGCCCGAACAACCCCTCCGGCCAAAGCATTCCGCTGGGTGATCTGCGCCGGCTGCTGGACGTGATGCAGCACGGCATCCTGATCGTGGACGAGGCGTACGGCGAATTCTCCAGCCAGCCCAGTGCTATTGCGCTGATCGACGAGTACCCGACCCGGCTCATCGTCAGCCGCACCATGAGCAAGGCGTTCGCATTCGCCGGCGGACGGCTGGGATACCTGATCGCCGCCCCCGCGATCATCGACGCGGTGCTGCTGGTGCGCCTGCCGTATCACCTGTCGGTGGTCACCCAGGCCGCCGCGCGGGCCGCGCTGCGCCACGCTGACGACACCCTCGGCAGCGTCGCGACGCTGATTGCCGAGCGGGAACGGGTCTGCGTGGCACTGGCCGAACTCGGGTACCGCGTCATTCCCAGCGATGCCAACTTCGTGCTCTTCGGCGAATTCGCCGACGCCGCAACGGCTTGGCAACACTATCTGGATGACGGTGTCCTCATCCGCGACGTCGGCATCCCCGGATACCTGCGCACCACCATCGGATTGGCCGACGAGAACGACGCCTTCCTGGCCGCCAGTGCAAAGCTGGCCGCCTCCAATCTTGCCCAGCCGCTAGGAGCGCCATGACCGCCATCGCCACTGCCCGCCGCGCGCGAGTCGAGCGCAAGACCCGCGAGTCCGACATCGTCGTAGAGCTCGATCTCGACGGCACCGGCGATGTCAGCGTGCACACCGGGGTGCCGTTCTTCGACCACATGCTGACCTCGTTGGGCACCCACGCCAGCTTCGACCTGGCCATCACCGCTACGGGTGATGTCGATATCGAGGGCCACCACACCATCGAGGACACCGCGATCGTGCTGGGCACCGCGCTGGGCCAGGCCCTGGGCGACAAGAAGGGCATCCGCCGCTTCGGCGACGCCTTCATCCCGATGGACGAGACGCTGGCGCACGCCGCCGTCGACGTATCCGGCCGGCCGTACTTCGTGCACACCGGGGAACCGGACTATATGGTCGATTTCACCATCGCCGGGTCCAGCGTGCCCTACCACACGGTGGTCAACCGGCATGTGTTCGAGTCGCTGGCTTTCAACGCCCGCATCGCGCTGCACGTGCGGACCATTTACGGCCGCGACCCGCACCACATCACCGAGGCGCAGTACAAGGCGGTGGCCCGTGCCCTGCGACAGGCCGTCGAGCCCGATCCCCGGGTGTCGGGCGTGCCGTCCACCAAAGGCTCACTGTGACAGGTAAATCCGTGGTGGTCCTGGACTACGGCTCGGGCAACCTGCGCTCGGCGCAGCGGGCACTGGAACGCGTCGGAGCCGACGTCGAGGTGACCGCCGACGCCCAGCGCGCCCACAACGCCGATGGCCTGGTGGTTCCCGGCGTCGGCGCGTTCGAGGCGTGCATGGCCGGGTTGCGCGGAATCGGCGGCGAACGCATCATCGCCGAGCGGTTGGCCGCGGGCCGTCCGGTGCTCGGCGTATGCGTGGGCATGCAGATCCTGTTCGCCCACGGCGTCGAGTTCGGGTTGGAATCACAGGGCTGCGGCCAGTGGCCGGGCTCGGTCACCCGGCTCGATGCGCCGGTGATTCCGCACATGGGGTGGAACGTGGTCGAACCCGCGCCGGGCAGCGCGCTGTTCAAGGGATTCGACGCCGACAGCCGCTTCTACTTCGTGCACTCCTACGCCGCACAGAAGTGGGAGGGCGCACCCGATGCGCTGCTGACCTGGGCCACCCATCAGGTGCGGTTCCTGGCCGCCGTGGAGGACGGGCCGCTGTCGGCGACACAATTTCATCCGGAGAAGAGCGGTGACGCTGGTGCGGCGCTGCTCGCGAATTGGGTTGAGGGGCTGTAAGAGTGCCACTGATTCTGTTGCCTGCCGTCGACGTGGTCAACGGTAAAGCCGTACGCCTGGTTCAGGGCAAAGCCGGCAGCGAGACCGAGTACGGCTCGGCGCTGGATGCCGCGCTGACCTGGCAGCGTGACGGTGCGGAATGGATCCACCTGGTGGATCTGGACGCCGCGTTCGGTCGCGGGTCCAACCGCGAGCTGCTCGCCGAGGTGGTCGGTGCGCTCGACGTGAAAGTCGAACTCTCTGGCGGCATCCGCGACGACGAGTCGCTCAAGGCTGCGCTGGCCACCGGCTGCACCCGGGTCAATATCGGCACCGCCGCGTTGGAGAACCCGCTGTGGTGCGCCGCGGCGATCGCCGAGTACGGCGACAAGGTAGCCGTCGGGCTGGACGTCCAGATCGTGGAGGGCGAACATCGGCTGCGCGGCCGCGGCTGGGAGACCGACGGCGGAGACCTGTGGCATGTGCTCGAACGCCTTGACAGCGAAGGCTGCTCGCGCTTCGTGGTCACCGACGTCACCAAGGACGGCACCCTGACTGGGCCTAACCTCGACTTGCTCGAGGGTGTCGCCGAGTGCACGATCGCCCCGGTGATCGCCTCGGGCGGGGTGTCCAGCCTGGACGATCTGCGCGCGATCGCGACCCTCACCGACAGCGGTGTGGAAGGTGCGATCGTCGGCAAGGCGCTCTACGCGGGGCGATTCACGCTGCCGGAGGCGCTGGCCGCGGTGAGCCAGTAACCCTGATGACAGTGGAGTCTCCAGACCTCGAGGCCCTGGTGGCCCAGGCAGCGGTGATCCTGGACGAGGCGTCCAAACCCTTCATCGCCGGGCACCGGGCCTCCTCGGCTGTGCAGAAGAAGGGTAATGACTTCGCCACCGAGGTGGACCTGGCCATCGAACGCCAGGTGGTCACAGCGCTGGAGGCAGCCACCGGGATCGGCGTGCACGGCGAGGAATTCGGCGGGGCGCCAATCGATTCCCACCTGGTGTGGGTGCTGGACCCGATCGACGGCACCTTCAACTACGCCGCCGGCTCACCGATGGCCGCCATCCTGCTGGGACTGCTGCGCGACGGCGAGCCGGTCGCGGGTCTGACCTGGCTGCCGTTCACCGACCAGCGCTACAGCGCGGTGCTGGGCGGACCCGTGTACTTCAACGGGGACCCGCAGCCGCCGATTGGACACGGCGAGATCGGACAGTGCGTGATCGGCTTCGGCACGTTCAACGTCGATTGGCGGGGCCGGTTCCCGGGGCGGTATCGGCTGGCTGTGCTGGAGAACCTGAGCCGGGTCTGCTCGAAGATGCGGATGCACGGCGCCACGGGCGTCGACATCGCCTACGTGGCGGCCGGGATCATGGGTGCGGCCATCAGTTTCGGCGACCACATCTGGGACCACGCCGCCGGGGTGGCGCTGGTGCGGGCCGCCGGCGGGATCGTCACCGACCTGAACGGTCAGCCGTGGACGCCGTCGTCACGCTCGGCGCTGGCCGCCGCACCGGGTGTACACGACCACGTGATGGAGATCCTGGGGCAAGTCGGCGCACCGGAGGATTACCTCTGATGGACGTTGCGGTGCGCGTGATTCCCTGCCTGGACGTAGATGCCGGCCGGGTGGTCAAGGGCGTCAACTTCGAAAACCTGCGGGACGCGGGCGATCCGGTCGAGCTGGCCGCCGCCTATGACGCCGAGGGCGCCGACGAGCTGACGTTCCTGGACGTCACGGCGTCGTCGTCGGGCCGCGCGACGATGCTCGACGTGGTGCGCCGCACCGCCGAGCAGGTCTTCATCCCGCTTACCGTCGGCGGCGGTGTTCGGTCGGTGGCCGATGTCGACGTGCTGCTGCGGGCAGGCGCGGACAAGGTGTCGGTGAACACCGCCGCGATCGCACGGCCCGAGTTGCTGGCCGAGTTGTCGCGGCAGTTCGGTTCGCAGTGCATCGTGTTGTCGGTGGATGCACGTACGGTGCCGGCCGGTTCAGCGCCGACTCCGTCCGGGTGGGAAGTAACCACCCACGGCGGGCGGCAGGGGACCGGTATCGACGCGGTCGAATGGGCAACGCGCGGAGCCGAACTCGGTGTCGGCGAGATCCTGCTGAACTCGATGGACGCCGACGGTACCAAGGCCGGCTTCGATCTGACGATGCTGCGGGCGGTGCGCAAGGCCGTCACCGTGCCGGTGATCGCCAGCGGGGGAGCCGGTGCGGTGGGCCATTTCGCGCCCGCTGTCCAAGCCGGTGCTGATGCAGTGCTGGCGGCCAGTGTCTTTCACTTCCGCGAGCTGACGATCGGGCAGGTGAAGGCGGCCATGGCCGCGGAGGGAATCGTTGTGAGATGAGCCTCGATCCGGATATCGCGAAGCGGCTCAAGCGCGACGCCAACGGGTTGTTCGCGGCGATCGCGCAGGAGCACGGCACCGGTGACGTGCTGATGGTGGCCTGGATGGACGACGAGGCGCTGGCACGCACCCTCGAGACAAGGGAAGCCACCTATTACTCGCGCTCGCGAGGCGAATACTGGGTCAAGGGCGCGACTTCCGGACATACCCAGCACGTGCACTCGGTGCGGCTGGATTGTGACGGCGACGCCGTGCTGCTGGAGGTCGATCAGGTCGGCGGCGCCTGCCACACCGGCGACCACAGCTGCTTCGACGCCGACCAGCTGCTGGGCCCGGAGAGCTAGACGTCGATGGCGTTGGCCTTCGCGCGTGCGGTCCACCGGCCTTCGTCGTAGCCGACTGCGATCGGGTGTGCGAACGCCGTCGTGACGTTGTCCGTCGAAATCGTCTCGCGGGCAAGGCCGCTGGCCACGGTGCGGCCATCGGCGATCAGCAAGGCGTGCGTCGTGGTCGTCGGCAATTCTTCGAGGTGATGGGTCACCAGGATCGAGGCGACATCGGGGTGCGTGCGGTCGAGGGTGTCGATGGTCTCGAGCAATTGCTCGCGCGCCGCGACATCCAGCCCGGTCGTCGGCTCGTCGAGCAGCAGCAGATCGGGCTCTGACACCAGCGCCCGCGCAATGAGAGCACGACCCCGCTCGCCCTGGGACAGTGTGGGCCACACGTCGCCGGCCTTGCGTGTCATGCCCACCGCGGAGATCATCGCGTCGGCCCGTTCACTTTCGGCCGGGCTCGGCGTCCAGCGCATCGGGAGGTCGATGGTGGCGGTGATGCCGGTCAGTACCACCTCGCGCACGGTCAGCGAATACTGCAGCCGATGGCGGGGATTCACGTGTCCGATCGAGCGGCGCAGTGCGGCCAGATCCGTGCGTCCCATTTGACTACCGAGGATGTGCACCGCGCCGGTGGTGGGAAACGTCACCGCGGCACAGAACCCGAGCAGCGTACTCTTGCCTGCACCGTTGGGCCCCAACAGCGCCCAGTGTTCGCCTGCCTGGACGGTCAGCGATATGCCGTCGATGATCTGCTTGCCGTTGCGCCGGAATGTCACATCACGGATCTCGAGGACCGGGGTCACGAGTAGGCCTCCTTCAAGGAAGTCAGGTGGGAGCGGCTGGCGGCTGCGGCCGCGACGGGATTGCGGTCGGCTATCGCATCCGCGAGTTCCCGGTGTGCGGCATGGTCGGCTTCTTCCGACGGCACCGCGTGGATCTTGAGCATGTCGATCATCGCGAGCCGCAGCCGCGGCAGGAATGCGTCGAACAACTGCGTCAGTACGTCGTTGTGCGCGGCCGCGACGACCGCCCGGTGAAACGCGGCGTCGGCGTCGACATGGTCGGGGACCGCCAAACCCAGGACGCCGCGGGCGGCCAGTGCCCGGCGGATCGCCCGGAGATCTGCAGGGGTGCGCCGGGTGGCGGCGAGCGCGGCGGCCTCGGCTTCGATCGCGATCCGCGCTTCGATCACGGCCGCGATGGTCGTGCGCCGCAGGATGGTGTCCCAGTCCTCGACGGCTTCGGTGGCCGTCACGAACACGCCGGCGCCCTGGCGGCTGTGGAGTACGCCCTTGCCGGCCAGTTCGCGGACCGCCTCGCGCAGCGTCGAGCGGCCGACGCCCAGCTGTGCGGCCAAGGTGGTCTCGCCCGGAAGTCGGTGTCCGAGCGGCCATTCGCCGTCCCGGATGCGCGTCATCAACAGCTGGGCCGTCTGCGCGGCGAGCGGGTGGCGCTGCACTTGGGCGATAGGGGTAACCACGACGAACCTCTCTACTTGTCTGAGGAGTAGTGTACAGTCTGGTCACCATGACATATGCGCTCGTGCTTAGTCGCCGCGGCGGGGTCTGAACGACCGGTTCCCCGCCGTGGGGCTTTGTCGTGCCGGTCGGATCACACCAAACCCGATCAGGAAGCGACTAAGAGAATGCCCGCATGGAATCGTCAACAACCGTCACGGATGCCGTCGTATCGCTACGCCGGTGTCTATGACCGGGTGGAAGTGCCACTCGTAGAACGACATTGGCCAGACGCACGCATCACCCAAGCGCCGCTCTGGGTTCCGGTCGACCTGCGTGACGGTAATCAGGCGCTGCCCGATCCGATGGATCCGGAACGTAAGCGCCGATTCTTCGAACTGCTGGTGGCGATCGGCTACAAGGAGATCGAGGTCGGTTATCCGTCTGCTTCACAGGCTGACTTCGACTTCGTCCGGCTGCTGGCCGAATCTGACATCGTGCCAACGGATGTGACCATCGTGGTCTTTACGCCGGCCCGCCGTGACCTGATCGAACGCACGGTCGCCTCGGTGCGGGGCATCCCTGGCGATGTCGTCATCCACATGTACACCGCCACGGCGCCGGTGTGGCGCGAGGTAGTGCTGAACAGGGACCGTGCCGAGCTGCGCGAGCTGGTCCTGGCCGGGGGCCGCGATGTGCTCGAGTTCGCGGGGGACAAGGCCAATATTCGGTTCGAATTCTCCCCGGAGGTGTTCAATCTCACTGAACCCGACTACGTACTGGGACTATGCGACGACATGACGGCGCTGTGGGACGCCGCCCCCGATCGGCCGGTGATCCTGAACCTGCCGGCCACTGTCGAGGTGGCCACGCCGAACGTCTATGCCGACCAGATCGAGTACATGCACCACAATCTGGCGCGGCGCGACTGCGTCATCCTGTCGGTTCATCCCCACAACGACCGGGGGACTGGCGTCGCGTGTGCCGAGCTCGCGGTTCTGGCCGGCGCGCAGCGCGTCGAGGGATGTGTGTTCGGAAACGGTGAGCGCACCGGGAATGTCGATATCGCGACACTGGCTTTGAACCTGTACGCCCAAGGGGTCGATCCGATGATCGATTTCTCCGATATCGACGAGATCGCCCGCACCGTCGAATACTGCACCCGGATGTCGATCCATGAACGTCATCCGTACGTCGGCGCCCTGGTGCACACCGCGTTCTCGGGAACCCATCAGGACGCGATCAAGAAGGGATTGGCCGAGCACCGCGAGCGTGCACTGAGCACCGGCGGCTCGGAGCGTGAAATCGATTGGCGCGTACCGTATCTGCCCATCGACCCAGCCGATATCGGCCGGACCTACGACGCGGTGATCCGGGTCAACTCGCAGTCGGGGAAGGGCGGCTTCGCCTATGTGCTGCTGACCGAGTACGGACTTGATCTGCCGCGGGAGATGCAGATCGACTTCGCACGACGGGCCCAAGCGCTCGCCGACGAACGTGGCGTCGAGGTCAAGCCTGCCGAGCTGTACGACCTCTTCGTCGCCGCCTACGGCGAGAACGCGCTCAACGCGACTTGAGTACCTCGAGTGCCTTGTCGGCGTGGGTGTCCATGTTGACCTCGCTGGAGATCACCTCAAGCACCGTGCGATCGGTGTCGATGACGAATGTAGTGCGCTTGACCGGGATGAGCTTGCCCAGTAGTCCGCGCTTGACGCCGAACTGGGTGGCCACGGTGCCGTCGGCATCGGAGAGCAGCGGGTAGTCGAAACTCTGCGAGTCGGCGAACCGCGCCTGCTTGTCGACGGGGTCGGTGCTGATACCGACCCGGGTGGCGCCGACCGCGGCGAATTCCGAGCCCAGGTCGCGGAAGTGACAGGCTTCCTTGGTGCAGCCGGGCGTCATCGCGGCGGGATAGAAGAAGAGGGCGATCGGCCCGTCGGCGAGCAGGCTCGTCAGCGAGCGCACGGTGCCGGTCTGATCCGGCAGTTCGAAGTCCGCAACCTGGTCTCCACGTTTCATGGGGTGCAGGCTACGCCGGTCAAATCGGGCCGGCGGGTCTGGGAGGATGTATCCGTGCAATCCAACCTCGCCGCCACCACCACACGCGAGGAGTTTCGTGCGCTGGCCGCCGAACATCGCGTCGTGCCGGTGACCCGCAAGGTGCTCGCGGACAGCGAGACACCGTTGTCGGCGTACCGGAAACTGGCCGCCAACCGGCCTGGAACCTTCCTGCTGGAATCCGCCGAGAACGGGCGTTCCTGGTCTCGCTGGTCGTTCATCGGGGCCGGTGCGCCCTCGGCGCTGACGGTGCGTGACGGCCAGGCTGTCTGGCTGGGCACCACCCCGCGGGACGCGCCAACGGGTGGGGATCCGCTGCAGGCGCTGCACCAGACCATGGCTCTGCTGTCCACCGGGCCGCTGGCCGGCATGCCCCCGCTTTCGGGCGGCATGGTGGGGTTCTTCGCCTACGACTTCGTCCGCCGTCTGGAGCGGCTGCCCGAGCTGGTAGTCGACGACCTCGGGCTGCCCGACATGCTGCTGCTGCTGGCGACGGACCTGGCCGCCGTCGACCACCACGAGGGCACCATCACGCTCATCGCCAACGCGGTGAACTGGAACGGCACTGACGAGCGTGTCGACTGGGCCTACGACGACGCCGTCGCCCGCCTCGACGTGATGACCGAAGCCCTGAGCCAGCCGCAGCACTCCAGCGTGGCGACCTTCTCCCGGCCGCAACCGCAGCACCGCTCGCAGCGCACACCTGAGGAGTACAGCGCGATCGTCGAGCGACTGGTCAAGGAGATCGAGGCCGGCGAGGCCTTCCAGGTGGTGCCGTCGCAGCGCTTCGAGATGGACACCGCCGTTGACCCCATCGACGTGTATCGGATGCTGCGGGTCACCAATCCCAGCCCGTACATGTACCTGCTGCATATCCCGGATGAGGCTGGGGGGACGGCCTTTTCGATCGTCGGCTCCAGCCCGGAAGCATTGGTGACGGTCAAGGACGGCTGGGCTACCACGCATCCGATCGCCGGGACCCGGTGGCGTGGTCAGACCGAGGAAGAAGACCAGCTGCTGGAAAAGGAGCTGCTGGCCGACGAGAAGGAACGCGCCGAACACCTGATGCTCGTCGACCTCGGTCGCAACGACCTGGGCCGGGTGTGTGTGCCGGGCACCGTGCGCGTGGAGGACTACAGCCACATCGAGCGCTACAGCCACGTCATGCACCTGGTCTCCACGGTGACCGGCCTGCTGGCCGAAGGACGCACAGCCCTGGACGCCGTCACCGCCTGTTTTCCGGCCGGCACCCTGACCGGCGCGCCGAAGGTGCGGGCCATGGAGCTCATCGAAGAGGTGGAGAAGACCCGCCGCGGCCTCTACGGCGGCGTCGTCGGCTACCTGGACTTCGCCGGCAATGCCGATTTCGCGATCGCCATCCGCACGGCTCTGATGAGCAAGGGCACCGCCTATGTCCAGGCCGGCGGTGGCGTGGTGGCCGACTCCAACGGCCCGTACGAGTACACCGAGGCGTCCAACAAGGCCAAGGCGGTGTTGAGCGCGATCGCAGCTGCCGAGACGCTGGGCGCGCCGTGATGCGCGTCGGCCAGCTACTGCTGGTGGTGTCGGCGCTGCTGCTGTGGGTGGCGTCGCGGATGGTGTGGGTGTCGGTGACGTCATTCGACGGCCTGGGCCAGCCCAAGAGCATCACGCTGACCGGCGCCAGCTGGTCTAACGCCCTGCTGCCGCTGGCGGTACTGCTGCTGGCGGCTGCGGTGGCCGGGCTGGCTGTGCGGGGATGGGCCCTGCGCGCGGTCGCGGTGCTGGTGGCCGTGGTGACGCTGCTGCTCGGTTACCTCGGCGTCAGCCTGATCGTCATGCCCGACGTCGGTCCGCGAGCCGCCGAGCTGGCCCAGCTTCCGGTGGCGTCCCTGGTGGCAAGCGACCGGCACTACGTCGGTGCCGGACTGACCGTCGCCGCCGCGGTGTGCGCGTTGGTCGCCGCCTTCCTGCTGATGCGCTCTGCGGGGTCCGGACGGCAGGCCACGGCCAAATACGCAGCCCCTTCGGTGCGCCGCAGCATCGCTCGCAGTGAGGATGCCGACCCGGCCCTATCTGAGCGGGGCATGTGGGACGCCCTGGACGAGGGAGTCGATCCCACCGAGCGACACATCGACACCGAGGGTCGGTGAGGTATGCGTCACCTACTACGACTACCCTTCACAAGACATCAGCGAGATCGTCAGGGCGCTAGAAGGGATCCGGTTCGCATGAGTTCGGCAAGCGTGCTCGACTCCATCATCGAGGGAGTGCGCGAAGACGTTGCCGCTCGTGAGGCGATCGTTCCCTTAGCCGAGGTCAAGGCCGCTGCCGAGGCGGCTCCGGCCCCGCTGAATGTGCTGGCCGCGTTGCGCGCACCAGGCATCGCCGTCATCGCCGAGGTGAAGCGTGCCAGCCCATCCCGAGGCGAGCTCGCCAACATCGCCGATCCTGCCGAGTTGGCCCGCGCCTACGAGAGCGGCGGAGCCCGCGTGATCAGCGTGCTGACCGAGGAGCGTCGCTTCCACGGCTCGCTGGCTGACCTAGACGCGGTGCGCGCTGCCGTGCGAATCCCGGTGCTGCGCAAGGACTTCATCGTCCGGCCGTACCAAATTCACGAGGCCAGGGCGCACGGTGCCGACATGCTGCTGCTGATCGTGGCGGCACTCGAGCAGCCGGCACTGGAGTCGCTGTTGGAGCGCACCGAGTCGTTGGGCATGACTGCGCTGGTCGAGGTGCACACCGAGGAAGAAGCCAACCGGGCACTGCAGGCCGGGGCCAAGGTCATCGGAGTGAACGCCCGTAACCTCAAGACTTTGGAAGTCGACCGGGACTGCTTCGCGCGGATCGCGCCGGGCCTGCCGTCCGACGTCATCCGGGTCGCCGAATCGGGAGTTCGGGGGACCGGTGATTTGCTGGCCTACGCCGGTGCGGGGGCGGACGCCGTGCTGGTCGGTGAAGGTCTGGTCACCAGTGGGGATCCGCGTAGCGCCGTCGCTGACCTGGTGACCGCAGGAGCGCATCCCTCCTGCCCGAAACCCGCCCGCTGAGTCGTGGCCGATACCTCCACCCCAGACGTGCCGCGCATGAGTGCGGCCGTCGCCGAACCCACCTCGCACGAGCCCGATGCTCGCGGACACTTCGGGGTGTATGGCGGCCGCTACGTCCCTGAGGCGCTGATGGCGGTCATCGAAGAAGTGACGGCCGCCTACGAAAAGGCCCGCACCGACCAGGAATTCCTCGATCGGCTCGACAATCTGCAGACCCACTACGCCGGGCGCCCGTCACCGCTGTACGAAGCGGTGCGGCTCAGCGAGCATCTCGGTGGGGCACGGGTGTTCCTGAAGCGCGAAGACCTCAACCACACCGGATCGCACAAGATCAACAACGTGCTGGGCCAGGCACTGCTGGCCAAGCAGATGGGCAAGACCCGGGTCATCGCCGAGACCGGCGCGGGCCAGCACGGCGTCGCCACTGCGACGGCGTGCGCGCTGCTCGGTCTGGAGTGCGTGATCTACATGGGCGCGGTGGACACCGCGCGCCAGGCGCTCAACGTGGCGCGCATGCGGCTGCTGGGCGCCGAGGTGGTGTCGGTGGAGTCCGGGTCCATGACCCTCAAGGACGCCATCAACGACGCGTTCCGTGACTGGGTCACCAATGCCGACGACACCTACTACTGCTTCGGGACTGCCGCCGGACCCCATCCGTTCCCGACGATGGTGCGCGACTTCCAGCGCATCATTGGGCTGGAGGCGCGCACGCAGATGCTGGCCCAGGCCGGTCGGCTGCCCGATGCGGTGACTGCCTGTGTCGGCGGTGGTTCCAATGCGATCGGCATCTTCCATCCGTTCATCGACGACGCTTCTGTGCGGTTGATCGGTTTCGAGGCGGCTGGTGATGGTGTCGAAACCGGCAGGCATGCAGCCACTTTCGCGGGTGGAACGCCCGGCGCGTTTCAGGGCTCGTACTCGTATCTGTTGCAGGACGAGGACGGCCAGACCATCGAGTCCCACTCGATCTCGGCTGGCCTGGACTACCCGGGGGTGGGTCCCGAGCATGCGTTTCTCAAGGATCTCGGCCGCACCGAGTACCGGCCGATCACCGATACCGAGGCCATGGATGCGTTCCGGCTCTTGTGCCGATTGGAAGGCATCATCCCGGCCATCGAGTCGGCGCATGCGATTGCGGGCGCGGTGAAGCTGGCGGCCGAGTTGGGGCCGGGGTCGATCATTCTGGTCAACCTGTCCGGCCGCGGTGACAAGGACGTCGAGACGGCGGCAAAGTGGTTCGGGCTGTTCGACAAGTCCGGCCCAGGAGCCTCATGACCGTTCAGCACAGCCAGTCGGGTCGGCTGGGGTCGATTTTCGGGGCGTGCCGCGATGAGGGTCGCGCCGCCCTGATCGGCTACCTGCCGACGGGCTATCCGTCCGTCGATCTGTCGATCGACGCGATGGTGACGATGGTCGAATCCGGTTGCGACATCATCGAAGTCGGCGTTCCGTACTCCGATCCAGGAATGGATGGGCCGGTGATCGCGACCGCGACGGAAGCGGCGCTGCAAGGTGGCGTCCGCGTGCGCGACACCCTGCGGGCGGTGGAGGCGATCAGTGCCGCTGGCGGTAACGCCGTCGTCATGACGTACTGGAATCTCATGCTGCACTACGGGATTGACGCCTGGTCACGTGACCTTGCGGCTGCCGGAGGGCTGGGCATGGTGACGCCGGACCTCATTCCCGACGAGGCCGAAGAGTGGCTGGCGGCCTCTCAGGCCCACGACTTGGACCGCATCTTCCTGGTGGCGCCGTCGTCGACCCCGGAGCGACTGGCCAAAACTGTGGAGGCCTCGCGGGGCTTTGTCTACGCGGCATCGACCATGGGCGTCACCGGTGCGCGCGACGTCGTGTCCAGTGCCGCGCCCGAACTGGTGGGGCGGGTCAAGCAGATCTCGGACATTCCGGTGGGGGTCGGCCTGGGGGTGCGCTCGCGTGAGCAGGCTGCCGAGATCGCGGCGTTCGCCGAAGGGGTGATCGTGGGTTCGGCGTTGGTGTCTGCCCTGACCGACGGGTTGGCGGCAGTGCGGACGCTGACCGAAGAGCTGGCTGTAGGCGTACGACAGAAGGTGTCTGCTTCGTGACGACAACCGTCTTGGCTTATTTCCCGAGCCCGCCGCAGGGTGTCTGGCATCTGGGACCGGTCCCGATTCGGGCCTACGCGTTATGCATCATCGCGGGCATCATCGCCGCGCTGGTGATCGGTGACCGCCGTTGGGCGGCGCGGGGCGGCGAGCAAGGTGTCATCTACGACATCGCATTGTGGGCGGTTCCGTTCGGCCTCATCGGTGGCCGGCTGTATCACCTGATGACCGACTGGAGAACGTATTTCGCGGAGGGCGGCGCGGGCATCGGCGCGGCGCTGAGGATCTGGGACGGCGGCCTCGGTATTTGGGGCGCTGTCGCCATGGGCGGTGTAGGTGCGTGGATTGCCTGCCGGCGCAGGGGCATTCCGCTGCCGGCGTTCGGCGACGCGATTGCGCCGGGAATCATCCTTGCGCAGGCGATCGGGAGGCTGGGCAACTACTTCAACCAAGAGTTGTACGGACGCGAGACCACGTTGCCATGGGGGATGGAGATCTTCTACCGGCGGGATTCGTCGGGGATGGTCGACGTGCATTCGCTCGACGGAGTGTCGACGGGGCAGGTCGCCGCGGTGGTTCAGCCGACGTTCCTGTACGAGTTGCTGTGGAACGTGGCGGTGTTCTGCTTTCTGATCTGGATCGACAGGCGCTTCAAGATTGGCCACGGTCGCCTGTTCGCCTCGTATGTGGCCGCGTACTGCATAGGCCGGTTCTGGGTCGAGCTGTTGCGTGATGACACCGCGACGCACATCGCCGGTATCCGGGTGAACTCGTTCACGTCGGTCTTCGTGTTCATTGGCGCGATCGTCTACATCCTGCTGGCGCCCAAGGGCCGCGAAGATCCATCCTCGCTGGCCGGCAAGCAGGCCGAAGGTGAGCCCGACGAGGCCGCCGAGGAATCACCTGCCGAGAAGATGGCCGAGGACTTGGTGGCCGTCGCGACAGGTGGCGGTATTGCCGCGGCGGTGTCTTTGGCCGCCGAGCACGACTCCGAAGATGCGGCCGCCGCGGGTGATGTCGAGGAGCCCGAGCCGGAGCAAGCTCCGGAGCCTGAGCCCGAGCCCGAGCCCGAACCCGAACCTGCGCCCGAGCCAGCTCCGGAGCCTGAGCCCGCGCCCGAACCTGCGCCGGAGCCCGAGCCAGCTCCCGAACCTGAGCCCGAGCCCGAACCTGAGCCCGAGCCCGAGCCCGAGCCCGAGCCGGCACTCCAGCGCCGCGACTTCCGTGCAGTCGTACGACGTGTGCTGTGGGGCGTGGAAGTCCACCGCGACTGAGTCCGCTTCAGCGCGGGAAATTGTCACACCCCGGTGGCACAATCGAATGTATGTTCGATCACTGGCCCGCCGAGTATTTCGAGCCATCCGAAACGGATGAGTCGCGCGGCCTGTTCGTCCGGCTCACCAGCTTTTCGCGACTGGAGAATCAGGCTGCGGCCGGCCGGCTGCGGGTGATCGCCGACATCTTCGAACTGCGCCGCCAAGAGCGGGGTGAGCGCGAGGACTGGGCCGTCGACACTTGGGCGGCGGTCGGTGCCGAAATAGCCGCAGCAATGCGGCTGAGCTTGAGCAAGGCCAACAGCTACATGAACTACGCGCTGGCCATGCTGAGGCTGCCAGCGGTCGCCGCTGTCTTCGAGACTGGCGATATCGACTGCCGGCTGTATCAGACGATCGTCTTCCGCACTCACCTCATCACCGATTCCGACGCCATGGCCGAGGTCGACGCCGAGCTGGCCGCCGTCGTTGCCCGCTGGCCGTCGATGACCCGCAATAAGCTCGCCAATGAGATCGACGACATCGTGTTTCAACACGACCCTGATGCGGTGAGGCGAACTCAGGATCGCGCCACTGAACGTGACGTCACATTCTGGGAATCGGCCGACGGCTATGTGGATCTGTCGGCGCGGCTGTCGGTCGCCGACGGTGCGGCCCTCGACAAGCGGCTCAACGTTATGGCGAAGTCAGTCTGCGATGACGATCCGCGAACTGTCGGCGAACGTCGCTCCGACGCGCTTGGGACATTCGGCACTGGTGTCGACGGGCTTGCCTGCCGCTGCGGCCAATCTGATTGTGCGGCAAGCAAAATGAAGACGGGTTCGGTTGTCATCCATGTCGTTGCCGATCAGGCGACGCTCAACGGTGCTGCCGCCAAGCCGGCTTATCTGCTCGACACCGGGGAGCTTATCTCGCCCGAACTGCTGGCCGAACTCAAAGCGACGGCGCGCCAGCGCCCGCTGATCGTTCCCATCGACGCGCCGCCCGACTCCAGCTACCACCCGTCCCGGGCGCTTGCCGACTTCGTGCGCGCCCGCGACCTGACGTGCCGCGCACCCGGGTGCGACAAACCCGCCACCAAGTGCGACATCGACCACACAGTCCCGTGGCCCGACGGCCCGACACACGCGTCCAACCTCAAAGCACTCTGCCGCGAACACCACATTTTGAAAACCTTCTGGGGTTGGAAGGACCAACAGCTCGCGGACGGCACCGTGATCTGGACACTTCCCAGCGGCGAGACCTATGTGACGACTCCGGGGAGCATCCTGCTGTTTCCCGCGTTGATGACGCCCACGGGCGCGCCCGCGACGCCGCCTCCGGCAGTCCACCGCTGCGGTGACCGCTCGGTGATGATGCCTGGGCGGCGGACCACCCGTCGGCAGAACCGCGCTCACCACGTCGCCAACGAACGAGCCCGGAACCGGGCGGAACGCAAGCCCGGGCTCATCATCAAAGCGGGCCCCGCGCCACCCTTCTAGGTTGGGCTCCGCTCTGGCATGCTGTGGGCATGACAGAGTCGCAGTTCGGAGGCACGGAAGGCGTTCCGCCGCCCAACTATCCGCCGCCGTCCAATTACCCGCTGCCGCCGCAGTATCCGGCGGCGGGCGGCTACAGCGACCCGTCCGCACCCTACGGCCGGCATCCGATCACTGGTGAGCCGCTGTCGGACAAGTCCAAGGTCGTCGCCGGGTTGCTGCAATTGCTCGGCCTGTTAGGCCTCGTCGGCATCGGCCGCATCTATCTGGGCTACACCGGGCTCGGCATCGCGCAGCTCCTCGTCGGGCTTGTCACCTGCGGGATCGGTGCTGTCATCTGGGGCATCATCGACAGCATTCTGATCCTGACCGACAAGGTGCGCGACCCGCAGGGCCGCCCCCTGCGCGATGGAACGTAGCGCCACTGCGATTGGTACGGGCGCCGCGGCGATCGGCGCCCTGACCTACGTCGGCGTCGTCGACCCGCACCGCCCCGGCACGATGTTCCCGCCCTGCCCATTCCGGCTCCTCACCGGCTGGAACTGCCCAGCCTGCGGTGGCCTACGGATGACCCACGACCTGCTGCACGGTGACATGGGCGCCGCCGTCGTCGACAACGTGTTCCTTCTCGTTGGTTTGCCGCTGCTGGCCATCTGGCTGGTCTGGCGGATCAGCCGGGGGGAGCGGCTGTTTCCCGGACCCGCGATCGTCACGATCGTGGTCGCCGCGATCAGTTGGACGGTGGTCCGCAACGTGCCCGGCTTCCCGCTGGTCCCCACTCTTATCAGTCGGTAGTCACCCGCTCTCGCTGATACACTCGGAACTCGGTGCGACGCAATTTCGCGCCGAATCATCGGGCCGGCGCAGTCCCGGACATCACACGTCAGACTGCGGCAAGGCCACAATTCAGCGCATCGCGCGCGCCAGCTATCCCGCCGCATGACCGACCGCGGAGGAGCGTGGAATGCTGTTTTCAGCACTTCCCGAAGCGCAGGGTCTCTACGACCCCCGGAACGAGTCCGACTCGTGCGGCGTTGCGATGGTGGCTGACATTCAAGGTCGACGATCGCATCAGATCGTCGCCGACGGCTTGACGGCGCTCGAGCACCTCGAACACCGCGGCGCCGCCGGCGCCGAACCGAACAGCGGTGACGGCGCCGGGATCCTGCTGCAGCTGCCGGTCGAATTGCTGCGCGAGGTCGTCGAATTCGATCTGCCCATGCCTACCGGCCAGGGCGCCAACACGTTTGCCGCCGGCATCTGCTTCCTGCCCCAGGATCCCGTCGCCCGGCAGGCGGCTTTCGACCGTGTCGAAGTCATCGCCGACGAAGAGGGCCTGCAGGTTCTCGGCTGGCGCACGGTGCCGGTCGACCCCGCCGGAGCCGAAGTCGGTGCAACCGCACTGGGCTGCATGCCCCATATGTCGATGCTGTTCGTCGCCGCGCCGGAACGAAACGGCAGCCGCCCTGGTGGCATCGACCTCGATCGCCTGGTCTACCCGGTGCGCAAGCGTGCCGAAAAGATCGCCGAGGGCGTTTACTTCCCGTCGCTGTCGAGCCGCACCTTGGCCTATAAGGGGATGCTGACCACGATGCAGCTGCCCAAGTATTTCGCCGACCTGCGCGACGAACGCTGCATGAGCGCCATCGCCATCGTGCACAGCCGGTTCTCCACAAACACCTTCCCGTCCTGGCCGCTGGCGCACCCGTTCCGCTTCGTCGCGCACAACGGCGAGATCAACACGGTGCGCGGCAACCGCAACCGCATGCACGCCCGCGAAGCCATGCTGGCCAGTAACAAGATCCCCGGCGACCTGAGCCGGCTCTCGCCGATCTGCACACCGGACGCGTCCGACTCGGCGTCCTTCGATCAGGTGCTCGAACTGCTGCACCTCAGCGGCCGCAGCCTGCCCCACGCGGTGATGATGATGATCCCGGAGGCGTGGGAAAACAACGCCACCATGGATCCCGCGCGCCGGGCCTTCTGCCAGTACCACGCATCGCTCATGGAACCGTGGGACGGCCCTGCTTGCGTGACGTTCACCGATGGCACCGTTGTCGGAGCCGTGTTGGACCGCAACGGATTACGCCCCGGCCGGTGGTGGCGCACCATCGACGACCGGGTGATCCTCGCCAGCGAGAGCGGTGTGCTCGACATCCCGTCCGGTGAAATCATCGCCAAGGGCCGGCTGGAGCCGGGCAAGATGTTCCTGATTGATACTTCGGCCGGGCGCATTGTGACCGACGACGAGATCAAGGACCAGCTAGCCGCCGAGCACCCCTATGGCGAATGGCTGCACGCCGGTCTGCTCGACCTGACGACACTGCCTGCGCGCAACCGCGTCTCGCCCAATCACGAATCGGTGGTCCGCCGCCAGATCGCGTTCGGCTACACCGAAGAAGACCTACGGATCATGCTGACGCCGATGGCGGCCTCCGGTCAGGAGCCCCTCGGGTCGATGGGCACCGATACCCCGGTGGCCGTGCTGTCCCAGCGCCCGAAGCTGCTCTACGACTACTTCGTCGAACTGTTCGCGCAGGTGACCAACCCACCGCTGGATGCCATCCGCGAAGAAATCGTCACGTCGATGGCCCGCGTGATGGGCCCTGAGCAGAACCTGCTGGAGCCGACGGCTGCCTCGTGTCGCCAGATCCTGTTGCACTGGCCGGTTCTGGACAACGACGAGCTGAATCGCATCGTTCACATCAACGACGACGGTGAGCAGCCCGGCCTGAAGACCGCCGTCCTGCGCTCGCTTTATGAAGTCGAGCGAGGCGGCCCAGGGCTGGCCGATGCGATCGAGGATTTGCGTCACCGAGCGTGCGAAGCGATCGCCAAAGGTGCACGCACACTGGTGATCTCGGATCGGGACTCTGATCACACCCGGGCGCCGATCCCGTCATTGCTGGCCGTCGCCGCCGTGCACCACCACCTGGTGCGCACCAAGCAGCGCACCATGGTCGCGCTGGTGGTGGAAAGCGGTGATGCCCGTGAGGTCCACCACATCGCCCTGCTGATCGGCTATGGCGCGGCCGCGGTGAACCCGTACCTGGCCTTCGAGTCGATCGAAGACCTCATCCGCGAGGGCGAGCTCACCGGAATCGACGCCGGGACCGCCGTCAGGAACTACCTCAAGGCGCTCGGCAAGGGCGTCATGAAGGTGATGAGCAAGATGGGCATCTCTACCGTCGGGTCCTACACGGCCGCACAGGCTTTCGAGGCCATCGGCCTGTCGAAAGCCGTGGTTGACGAGTACCTCACCGGGACCGTCAGTCAACTCGGTGGCGTCGGACTCGACGTGCTCGCCGAGGAGGTCAAGCTGCGGCACCGCCGCGCTTACCCGGAGAACCCCACTGAGCGGGTCCACCGCCGGCTCGAGGTCGGCGGCGAATACCAGTTCCGCCGCGAGGGCGAGCTCCACCTGTTCACGCCGGAAACCGTTTTCCTGCTCCAGCATTCGACCCGCACCGGCCGCAACGAGGTGTTCGCCAAGTACTCCGAGGAAGTCAACCGCCTCTCCCGCGAGGGTGGCACGCTGCGTGGCCTGTTCGGCTTCAAGAAGGGTCTGCGCGAGCCGATCCCGCTGCACGAAGTCGAGTCCGTGGACGCCATCTGCAGTCGGTTCAACACCGGCGCGATGAGCTACGGCTCGATTTCGCAGGAGGCGCACGAGACCATGGCGATCGCCATGAACACCATCGGCGGGCGCTCCAACAGCGGCGAGGGCGGCGAGGACGAGGACCGGCTCCACGACCCCCGCCGGCGCAGCGCCGTCAAGCAGGTCGCATCGGGCCGGTTCGGTGTCACCAGTGACTACCTGGTGAACGCGACTGACATTCAGATCAAGATGGCCCAGGGCGCCAAGCCCGGCGAGGGCGGTCAGCTGCCCGGGTTCAAGGTGTATCCCAACATCGCCAAGACCCGGCATTCCACGCCCGGTGTCGGCCTGATCTCACCGCCGCCGCACCACGATATCTACTCCATCGAGGATCTCGCTCAGCTGATCCACGACCTGAAGAACGCCAACTCCGAGGCGCGGATCCACGTCAAGCTGGTCAGCTCGGTCGGGGTCGGCACGGTCGCGGCGGGGGTGTCCAAGGCGCACGCCGACGTCGTCCTGATCTCCGGATACGACGGCGGCACCGGGGCGGCACCGCTGACCAGCCTCAAGCATGCCGGGGCGCCGTGGGAGATCGGCCTGGCCGACACCCAGCAGACGTTGATGCTCAACGGCCTTCGCGACCGCATCACCGTCCAATGCGACGGTGGGCTGCGCACCGCCCGTGACGTCATCGTCGCCGCCCTGCTCGGTGCCGAGGAGTTCGGCTTCTCCACCGCGCCCCTGGTGGTGGCCGGCTGCATCATGATGCGGGTCTGCCACCTGGACACTTGCCCGGTCGGGGTGGCCACCCAAAACCCGGAGCTGCGAGCACGGTTCAACGGTAAGCCGGAGTTCGTGGAGAACTTTTTCCGGTTCATCGCCGAGGATGTCCGCGCCATGCTGGCGGAGCTGGGCTTCCGCAGCATCGATGAGGCCGTCGGTCATGCCGAGGTGCTCGACACCGACGAGGGTGTGGCGCACTGGAAGACCATGGGGCTGGACCTCAGCCCCATCTTCGCCGTGCCCACCGACGCGCACGGCGGCCCTCTGACCCAGCGGCGTCGCCTGCGCGATCAAGACCACGGCCTCGACCAGGCGCTCGACCAGACCTTGATCGCCCTGGCCGAGGGCGCACTGGAGGACGCCCACTCGGTGCGGCTGGAACTGCCGGTGCGCAACGTCAACCGCACCGTCGGCACCCTGCTGGGCTCGGAGGTCACCCGCCGCTACGGTGCCCAGGGCCTGCCCGACGACACCATCCACATCAGGCTCACCGGCTCGGCCGGCCAGTCCATCGGGGCGTTCCTGCCGCCGGGTATCACCCTGGAACTTGTGGGCGATGCGAACGACTATGTGGGCAAAGGCCTTTCCGGTGGCAGGGTTATCGTCCGGCCGCCCGAGGATGTCCTGTTCCTGCCCGAGGACAACGTGATCGCCGGCAACACCCTGCTGTACGGGGCCACGTCGGGCGAGGTCTTCCTGCGCGGCCGGGTCGGGGAACGGTTCGCCGCCCGCAACTCCGGTGCACTGGCGGTGACCGAAGGGGTGGGGGACCACGCCTGCGAGTACATGACCGGCGGACGGGTCGTGGTGCTGGGCCGTACCGGGCGCAACATGGCGGCGGGCATGTCCGGCGGCATCGCCTACGTGCTGGGCCTGAATCCGGCCAAGGTCAACACTGCGATGGTCGAGCTGCAGAGCTTGGACCCCGACGACCTGGAATGGCTACACGACGTCGTCGCCCGCCACGTCCACCACACCGGCAGCACCCTGGCCAAATCGGTGCTATCCGACTGGCCGAGACGCAGCGCTCAATTCACCAAGATCATGCCCACCGACTACCAGAAGGTGCTCGAAGCCACCCGGATGGCCAAGGCCGAGGGGCGTGACGTGGACACCGCGATCATGGAGGCAACACGTGGCTGACCCCACCGGATTTCTGAAGGTTCCCAGGATCGAGGCCACCAAGCGCACCGTCGACGAGCGGGTCGGCGACTGGCGAGAAGTCTACGAACGCCAGGACCCCAAGGATCGCGCCAGCGAGGTATCCCAGCAGGCGCGCCGCTGCATGGACTGCGGAATCCCGTTCTGTCACTCCGGAACTGCAGGCTGCCCGTTAGGCAACCTGATCCCGGAGTGGAATGACCTTGTCCGCCGCGGCCGCTGGGATGCCGCCAGTGAACGCTTGCACGCCACCAACAACTTTCCCGAATTCACCGGCCGGCTTTGCCCGGCACCCTGCGAGGCGGCGTGCGTGCTGTCGATCTCCGACGAGCAGACCGGTGGCAGCGTGACGATCAAACGCATCGAGAACACGATCGTCGACCAGGCCTGGCGACTGGGCATCGTCGAAGCCCAACCGGCCGCGATCGGCACCGGCAAGAGCGTCGCCGTCGTCGGCTCCGGGCCTGCCGGACTGGCTGCCGCCCAGCAGCTCACCCGCGCGGGACACTACGTCACCGTCTACGAACGTGACGACCGCCTCGGCGGCCTGCTGCGCTACGGCATCCCCGAATACAAACTGGAGAAGTCCACCCTCAACCAACGCCTGGCCCAGATGCGCGCCGAGGGAACACGTTTCGTCACCGAATGCGAGGTCGGAGTAGACCTCTCGGTGGAGGAGCTGCGCAACCGGTTCGACGCTGTCGTGCTGGCCGTCGGGGCGTTGCGCGGCCGGGACAACGACGTCGAGGGCCGCCACCTCAAGGGCGTGCACCTGGCGATGGAGCATCTGGTCCCGGCCAACAGGGAATGTGAGGGCGACGGACCGTCGGAGATCTCGGCCAAGGGCAAGCACGTGGTGATCATCGGCGGCGGCGACACCGGCGCCGACTGCCTGGGAACCGCGCACCGGCAGGGCGCGGCATCGGTGACCCAGCTGGACTACAACCCGCAACCGCCGGACGTCCGCAACGACGAGCTATCCCCATGGCCGACATGGCCTTTGGTGCTTCGCAGCTCGCCGGCGCACGCCGAAGGGGGCACCGTCCACTACCAGGTGGCGGTCCAGCGATTCGTCGGTGACGAGGACGGCAACCTGCGTGCCATGCAGATCGCCGAGGTGAAGGTCGAACGCATCGACGGCCGCCGCGTTATCACGCCTGTCGGTGACTCACTGGATATCCCTTGCGATCTCGCCTTGCTGGCCATCGGGTTCGAAGGTGTCGAACACATGACGCTGCTCGACGACCTCGGCATCGCGCTGAGCCCGCGCGGGGCGATCAGCTGCGGATCGGATTGGCAGACCGACGCACCCGGGGTGTTCGTCTGCGGTGACGCTCACCGGGGCGCATCCCTGGTGGTGTGGGCGATCGCCGAGGGCCGCGCCGCCGCCCATGCGGTGGACGCGTTTCTGATGGGGGAGTCCGATCTGCCGGAGCCGGTGCGGCCGCACCAATTGCCGTTGGCTGTCGGCTGAGTGAACAGCCGTCCACCGGGATCTGTATCGGTCGAGATGCCCGTGAACCGCGACTATGCTGAGGCGTTGTGACTAGACGCGGCAAGATTGTCTGTACCCTCGGCCCGGCTACCAGCACCGATGAATCGGTCAAAGCTCTTGTCGAGGCGGGCATGGATGTCGCGCGCCTGAACTTCAGCCACGGCGACTACGTCGACCACGAGGCCGCCTACAAACGCGTTCGCAACGCATCCGATGTCACTGGCCGCGCCGTCGGCATCCTCGCCGACCTGCAGGGTCCCAAGATCCGGCTCGGCCGCTTCGCCGCCGGCCCCACGTACTGGGCCAGTGGCGAGACCGTGCGGATCACCGTCGAGGACTACGAAGGCGATCACGACCGGGTGTCGACCACCTACAAGCAGCTGGCCAAGGATGCCCAACCCGGCGACCGGCTGCTGATCGACGACGGCAAGGTGGCGCTGGTCGTCGAGCACATCGACGGTGACGACGTGGTGTGCAGCGTGACCGAAGGCGGCCCGGTCAGCAACAACAAGGGCCTGTCGCTACCCGGTATGAACGTCTCGGTGCCGGCGCTGTCCACGAAGGACATCGAGGACCTGGAGTTCGCGCTGCGCCTCGGTGTGGACCTGGTGGCGCTGTCGTTCGTCCGGTCACCCGCTGACGTCGAATTGGTGCACGAGGTGATGGACCGGGTCGGCCGCCGGGTCCCGGTGATCGCGAAGCTGGAGAAGCCCGAGGCGATCGACAACCTCGAGGCGATCGTGCTGGCGTTCGACGCCGTCATGGTGGCGCGTGGCGATCTGGGTGTCGAGCTGCCGCTCGAAGAGGTTCCGCTGGTGCAGAAGCGGGCCATCCAGATGGCCCGGGAGAACGCCAAACCGGTGATCGTGGCCACCCAGATGCTGGAGTCGATGATCGAGAACTCCCGGCCCACCCGCGCCGAGGCGTCCGACGTCGCCAATGCCGTGCTCGACGGTGCCGACGCGGTGATGCTCTCCGGGGAGACGTCGGTCGGCAAGTACCCGCTGGAGTCTGTGCGGACGATGGCGCGGATCATCGGTGCGGTCGAGGAGAACACGACGGCCGCCCCGCCGCTGACCCACGTGCCCCGCACCAAGCGCGGCGTCATCTCCTATGCGGCCCGTGACATCGGCGAGCGGCTGGACGCCAAAGCGCTGGTGGCGTTCACCCAGTCCGGCGACACTGTGAAACGGCTTGCCCGGCTACATACCCCGCTGCCGCTGCTCGCGTTCACCGCGTTGCCCGAGGTACGCAGCCAACTGGCACTGACCTGGGGCACCGAGACATTCATCGTCGGGCACATGCAGTCGACCGACGAGATGATCCGGCAGGTCGACCAGTCGCTGCTGGAGCTCGGCCGCTATAAGCGCGGCGACCTGGTCATCATCGTCGCGGGTGCCCCGCCGGGCACAGTAGGCTCGACCAATCTGATTCATGTGCACCGAATCGGGGAGGACGACCACTAAGGAGACCGGCTGTTGGCCACGTCAGATCTCGACGAATTGCTGGCCATCCTGGATCTCTCCTCACTCGGCGACGACGTGTTCCTCGGCGCCCACCCCCACAAAAATCCGCCCCGCACCTTCGGCGGGCAGCTCATGGCCCAGGCGTTCGTCGCCGCCAGCCGCACCCTCGTCCACAACATCGCGCCGAGTGCGCTGTCGGTGCATTTCATCGCCGGCGGTGATCCGGGCGCCGACATCGAATTCCACGTCGTGCGACTGCGCGACGAGCGCCGCTTCGCCAACCGCCGCGTCGATGCCATCCAGAACGGCACGCTGCTGGCATCGGCGCTGCTGTCGTATACGTCGGCGGGCAGCGGACTCGAACACAACGTCTCGATGCCCGACCTGCCCGGGCCGGAGAGCCTCCCGACCATCGATGAGCTGCTGATCGGCTACGAAAAAGTAGTGCCCGGATTCGTCGAGGCACTGCGCCCGATCGAGTGGCGCTACACCAACGACCCGGCCTGGATCATGCGGGAAAAGGGCGGTATGCAGACCACCAACCAGGTGTGGCTCAAGGCCGACGGAGCGATGCCCGACGACCCGGTCCTGCACACCGCCGCGATGGTCTATTCGTCGGACACCACGGTGCTGGATTCGATCATCACCACCCACGGCCTGTCCTGGGGCTGGGACCGCATCTTCGCGGTGACCGTCAACCATTCGGTGTGGTTCCACCGGCAGGTCGACTTCTCCGAGTGGGTGCTGTATTCGACCAGCTCGCCTGTCGCCGCCGAATCGCGAGGCCTGGGCACCGGCCACTTTTTCAACCCGATCGGCGAGGTGGTGGCCACCGTGACCCAGGAAGGAATCGTCAAGCACTTCCCAGGAAATGCCTGATGGCGGGCGTATCGTTTTTTGTGTGACCGAACCGCCGGTCCAGGTGGCGCTTGGTCTGCGCGCCAGGGAACGGGTTGTCGTGCATGTCGACACCCTGGCTGCCCGCTGGGTCGGCGCGCTGGCGTTACTCATCGCGGCTAGCTGGCTGGCGGTGGGGAAATCGGCCTGGTCACTGACCATCCTGGCGGCGGTCGCGCTGATCGCCAGAGGCATCTTCCTGGGCCGGCCCGTGACCGCCGCGCATGCGATCTGCGCCGCCGCGGCCGTCGTCGCCGGATTCGCCGCCCACTTGCTGGCCTTCGATATCACCGGTGACGTGCTGATCGCGTCGTCAGGGCTGGTGCTGATGTGGCCGACGACCGCCCGACCAGAACCCGGGCAGTTGCCCCGGGTGTGGGCGCTGGTCAAGGCGACCAGCGGGGATCCAGTGGCCCCGTTCGCCATGCAGATGCGCAAGAGCTACTTCTTCACCGCAGACGGCACCGCGGCGATCGCCTATCGCACCCGACTGGGCTACGCGGTGGTCAGTGGTGACCCGATCGGGGACGACGACCGTTTCGACGAGCTGGTGGCCGAATTCGTCGGGATGTGCCACACCCGCGGCTGGCGGGTGGTGGTACTGGGGTGCAGCGAGCGCAGGCTCGGGCTGTGGCCGGACCTGCGGCCGGTGCCCATCGGCCGCGACGTGGTGATCAATGTGTCGGCATTCGAGATGGTGGGGCGCCGGTTCCGCAACCTGCGCCAGGCGGTGCAACGCACCCACAATGTCGGCATCACCACCGAGATCGTCGCCGAGCAGGAGTTGAGCGACGCGCAACTGGCCGAGCTGACCGATGTGCTGCTGTCCTCACCAAAGGGCGCACGCACTGAGCGTGGTTTCTCCATGATCCTGGACGGCGCGCTGACCGGTCACTATCCCGGCATCCTGCTGATTCTGGCGCGGGACCGGGCCGGGCGGGTGCAGGGGTTTCATCGCTACGCCCTGGCCGGCGGCGGCACCGACGTCACCCTCGACGTGCCGTGGCGGCGTCGTGAGGCTCCAAACGGTATCGACGAGCGGCTGTCGGTCGACATGATCCAGGCGATGAAAGACCTTGGTGCGCAACGCCTCTCACTGGCATTCGCGGCGTTTCCGGAGATCTTCAACGACACCGCGCGCGGACCGCTGCGCAGCTTCTTCTATACCGCGATCCATCTGGGCGACGCGCTGATCGCCCTGGAGTCGCTGTATCGGTACCTGCGCAAGTTCCACGCGCTCGGCGGCCGCCGGTACGTACTGTTGCCGCTGAGTCAGGTGCTGCCGCTGCTGGTGGTGTTGCTCTCGCTGGAGTTCCTGCCGCGGCGGCGGCACCTGCCAGTCACTACGGAGTCGGTGTCAGCGTGACGCTGAACTTGTTCTCCACCGACTGTTTGAATTCATCGGCGCACTGCTGAACCTGCGACTGGTCCTGGCCGGCCTTCTGCAGGCAGTCGATGTAGTCGGTCGCGCCGACCTCCTTGAACACCCCGACCCAGACGGCGATGAATGCCAGACCGACGATGATCGAGAGGAACCCCAGGACGACGCCGGCCAGTGCGACGCCGCCGTTGGTGGCCTCACCGCGCTTGGCGCGGCTGCGGCCGGCGAAGCCGATGATGACCGCGACGATGCCCAGCACGATGCCGCCCACCACCGAGAACGACGCCAGCAGCGCGACGATCGCAACGATCAGCGCGGTGACGCCCAGGCCGTTACGCGGGCCGCTGGGTGGTGGTGGCGCGTAGCCCGCATACGGCTGCGGCGGGGCCGGCGGATAGCCGCCGGGATACGGGGCTGCGGCATATGGATTGGGGGCCGGATACGACGGAGGGGGCGGCGGCGGAGGGAAGGGCTGCTGAGGTGCCTGCTCCGGAGGCTCAGTCATGGGTTGCACGTTACCCGCCGTTGCCTACCGATAGTCGTGGACAGGCGATGTCGTTGCCAAGTTGATGGGTGGCGACCACGACGGTGCGCTCACCGGACAACAGGCCGTGCCGCTCATCGAGCAACGCGCGCAGCATCCGGTGCCCGTCAGCTGCATCGAGGTGCTCGGTGGGCTCGTCGAGCAGCACGACCGGCGCCGAGCACAACAACACTCGCGCCAGCAGCAGTCGACGGCGTTGACCCGCCGATACCGAGGTAGCGCCAGCGGTCAGCACGGTGTTCAGTCCGTCGGGTAGCCTGGCCAGCCAGTCGTCCAGACCGACGGAGGCAAGGGCGCGCTTGAGTTCGTCGTCTGTGCAGTCGCCGCGCGCCGCGAGCAGGTTATCCCGGACGGTGGTGCTGAACAGATGAGCGTCCTCGGCGAAATAGCATACAGCGCTGCGTAATTCGGACTCGGTAAGCGCAGACGTTGCGACCCCGTCGATAGTGACCTGCCCACCGGTAGGTGGGAGCAGTCCGGCCAGGGTCATCAGCAGCGCGGTCTTGCCCGCGCCGCTGCGTCCGGTGATCGCCAGCCGGGCGCCGGGTTGCAACGTCCACGTGACGGGTCGTCCGGTGGGGCCACCGGGGTAACCGGCGCGAAGTTGGTTGGCCTGCAGGACAGGTGTGCTGGTGGGCGAGGTGACGACGACCGGCGATCCGGTGGCCTTCGTGGGGACCAGGTCGGTCAGTCGGTGCGCGGCGATACGTCCGCGGGTCAGCGCGACCGCCGCGGCGGGCAGCGCGACCGTGGCTTCGAACGCCGAGAGCGGCAACAACATCAGAACCGCCAACGTGGTTGGCGCGGTGTGGGCGGCGATGCCGATGCCGACAACGACCGCGCCGATTACGCTGGCGCCAATTGCCAGGGTGGGAACGGCGGCGGCCGCCGCGGCTGGTGCGGCCGCCCGGTCGATCGCCGCCCCCCAATCACGCTGGCGCTGTTCGGATTCGGCAATCAGTGTGGGCAGCCGGCCGGCTACCCTCAGCTCGGCCGCGTGTTCGAGTGCGGTGACGGCGGCAATGTCGCGGCCGGACTGCTGTTGGCGGGCAACGGCTTCCTGCGCCCGTACTGCGCGCGCGGCAAGCCCCGGTGCGAACACACCCGCGATCAGCAGACACAGGCCGAGAACAGCGGCCGCGACGGGAGAGATCAGGGCGATGACGACGGTCGCGGCCCCGCCGAGGACGGTGGCGACGCCGATCGGGACCAGAGCACGGGCGAGTACGTCGGCGAAGGTGTCCACGTCGGCGCCGACCCGGGCCAGCAGGTCGCCGCTGTGCAGCCGGGCGATGACGTCGGCGGGCCCGTGGGCCAGCCGACGGTAGATCTCGTTGCGGGCGTCGCCCGCCGCCCGCAACGCGGTGTCGTGAGAGACCAGCCGCTCGCAATAACCGAGCACGCCGCGGGAGATACCCAAGGCGCGAACAGCCACCACCGCCACCGACAGGTCCAGGACGGGCGGCATCTCCCAGGCCCGCGTGATCAGCCAGGCCGACACCCCGGCCAGCGCCAGCGCACTGCCCAGTGCCAGCGAGCCCAGGGCGATCGCCAGGGCCAAGCGTGCCTTGTCAAACGCCGGCATGGTGATCGGCCTCCACCGCGATGACGTGATCGGCGATGTCCACCACACTGTCGCGGTGGGCGACCAGAACGACGGTGGCCCCTGCGGCCGCGCGACGGCTGATGGCTTGCAGCACAGTGCGTTCGGTGGACGCGTCCAAGTGTGAGGTGGGTTCGTCCAGCAGCAGTACCTGTGCGGGGGAGCCCAATATGCGAGCCAGGCCAAGGCGCTGGCGTTGCCCCAGTGACAGCCCCGTGCCGCCGCGGCCCAGCAGGGTGTCCATCCCGTTGGGCAACTCGTCGAGGACCTCGGTGAAACCCGCTGCTCGGCAAGCCGATTCAGGATCTCTTAGCGGTCCGAACAGAGTGAGGTTGTCGGCAATGCTGCCGGGGATGAGCACTGGGCGCTGGGCCAGCCACGCGAGCTGGCGCCACCAGGCCGCGCGGTCCAGCTCGCCGACGTCCACACCGTCGACGGTGATGTGACCGCGGGTCGGGGTGACGAGCCCGGCGATCGCATGCAGGGTCGTGGTTTTGCCGGCGCCGTTGGCGCCGGTCAACACCGTGACCTCGCCGGGCAGCAGCCGGCCGGACAATAGGTGCGGCGACAGCCCGTCGCGTCCGGCGACGCACAGTCCGTCGAGCACGATCGCCGCACCCGCCGCCGTGACGGTGCGAGTGCCGGCCGCCGGCGCGGGGTGCTGCTCGATCAGTGCGAACGCCTTGTCGGCGGCCGCTTTTCCATTTTGCGCGGCGTGAAATTCGACGCCAACCCGGCGCAGCGGCCAGAACACGTCGGGCGCCAGCAGCAGCACGGTCAGCCCGGCGGCCAAACTCATCTCGCCGAACACCAGCCGAAGACCGATGCTCACCGCGACCAGCGCCACGCCCAGTGTGGCGATGAGCTCGAGCACCAGCGCCGAGAGGAATGCGATACGCAGGGTGGCCATCGCCGAACGGCGATGGGCCGCACTGAGTTTTGCGATCCGATCGGCCGGACCGTCGGCCCGGCCGAGTGCTCGCAGGGTGGGAATGCCGGCGATCAGATCCATGAGGCGTGCCTGCAGCGTGGTCATCGCCCCCAGCGCGGCTGCCGAACGCTCTTTGGTGGCAAGACCGATCAGCACCATGAACACCGGGATCAGTGGGAGGGCGACAAGCACGATCGCCGCCGACTGGAGGTCGTTGAACGCGATGACGACAACAGTGGCCGGTGTCAGGATCGCGGCCAGGAACAGAGCCGGCAGGTAAGCCGTGAAATACGGTCGCAGGCCGTCGAGGCCACTGGTGATGACCGTCGCAGCTTCATCGCGGCGTGCGGCGCCAGGCGGTGCGGCGGTGACCGCACGCAACACCTGGCCGCCTAGATCGGCGACGACCGCGCTGGCGCCCCGCTGGCCCAATCGGCCCTGCAGCCACAGGACGAGTGCCCGAACGAGCCACAGTCCGGCCAGGATCAGCAGCGCAGTGCGCCAATGGTCCAAACTGCGGGTGGCCGGATCGGTGATAACTCCGGCCACCACATGCCCGAGGACGACGGCACCGGAAATGGCGCATCCCGCGATCAGCGTTCCGCAGGCGACGGTCGCGATCAGAAAGCGACGCACCGCCGGCGAAGCCCGCCACAGGTCGTTCAGGGCACCCGCCTCAGGGGCAGGCCGATCGACTTCGGGATCGACTCGGCGAAGATTCGCTTACGGAAGATCCAGTACGTCCAGGCTTGGTAGACCAGGACAATCGGGGTGAATATCGCTGCGGCCCAAGTCATCACCTTGAGCGTGTACGGACTGGACGAGCCGTTGTAGATAGTCAGGTCGTAGGCCGGGTCGATGGTCGACGGAATCAGATTCGGGTATAGCGATCCGAACAGCAGGGTCACCACCGCGGCAACGACGACCGTCGTCGCCAGGAAAGCCCAGCCTTCCCGGACGCCCCAGGCGGCCGCTACCGCGGCCAGCTGGGCCACTACCGCCACGACGAGGACCGCCCATGTCCACGACTTTCCGTGCGCCAGTTGGGTCCACAGGCCGAACGTGGCGACCAGCACGGTCGCGGGCACGCTGAGCTTGCGGGCCAGCCCGACCGCGTCGGTGCGTACAGCACCACCGGACTTCAACGCCAGGAACACTGCGCCGTGGAACAAGAAAAGGGCGCAGGTGGCCAGCCCACCGAGCAGTGTGTAGGGGTTCAGCACGTCGGCGACCGACAGCCCGACGACGTTCTTGTCCGGGCCGACCGGCAGCCCGTTGACCAGAACGGCGAACGCCACACCCCACAGGATCGCCGGCAGCCACGACCCGACCGCGATCCCGATATCGCACCACCTCCGCCATTTCGGATCGTCGATCTTCCCGCGCCATTCGATGGCGACGATGCGCGCGATCATCGACAGGAGGATCACCAGCAGTGGCAGGTACAGCGTCGAGAACACGGTGGCATACCAGTGGGGGAAGGCGGCGAACATCGCACCGCCCGCAGTGATCAGCCAGACCTCGTTGCCGTCCCAAACCGGTCCGATGGTGTTGAGCACGGCCCGGCGGTGAGATTCGTGATCGCCCTGGCCGATTCGGCCCAGCCATGCCATCACCATCCCGACGCCGAAGTCGAAGCCTTCCAGGACGAAGAAGCCGAGGAACAGCACCGCCACGATGATGAACCAGATCTGTTGCAGTCCCATGATGTAACTCCTTTCCTGCGGCTCAGTAGGCGAACGAGAGAGGGGCGACCTCGTCGTCTCCGGGTGGTGCGGGAGGTGTGGGCTCGGCGTCGTGCTCCAGCGGACCCGTCGTGATGTAGCGGCGCAGCAGGTAGAACCAGATCACCGCGAGTACCGCGTAGATCAGCGTGAACGAGATCAGTGACACCCACACCAGAGCGGGCCCGTGCAATGACACGCCTTGGCGCACGGTAAGCCGGACCAGTTGGTCACCATCGGGGTTGGGGGCCACCACCCAGGGCTGGCGGCCCATCTCGGTGAACACCCACCCGGCGATGGAGGCCAGGAATGGTGTCGGGAGGGTCACCAGCGCAAAGCGGGCGAACCAGCGGCTGCCGGGCACCCGGCCGCCGCGGGTGAGCCACAGCGTGGCCATTGCGAACAACAGCGGGATCGCCATCAGGCCGATCATGGCGCGGAACGACCAGTAGGTGACGAACAGGTTGGGCACATACCACTCGGGTCCGAACTTCTGTTCGTATTGCTGCTGAAGGTCTTTGGTGCCCTGCAGCGTGACACCGCTGAACTTGCCCTCGGCCAGGAATGGCAGCACGTAGGGCACCTCGATGACGCGGGTGATGCTGTCGCAGTTGTTGTGGGTGCCGACGGTCAGGATGGAGAAGCCCGGATCGGTCTCTGTATGGCACAGCGATTCCGCGGCCGCCATCTTCATCGGCTGCTGGTGGAACATCAGCTTGCCCTGCACGTCGCCGGTGAAAAACAAAGCGGCACAAGAGGCCAGCGCCACCAGCGAGCCCAGGATCGCGCCCGGGCGGTACAGGGCCGCGGCATCCGGGCTGCCCTTGGCGCGCACCATCCACCACGCGCACACCGTCGCCACGAACGTTGCGGCGACGAGGAAGGAGGCCGCCACGGCATGCCAGAAGGCCGCCACCCCGGTGTTGTTGGTGAACAACTCGGTAATGCTCTGCAGCTCGGCGCGATGCGTCACCGGGTTGTACCGCGTGCCGACGGGGTGCTGCATGAACGAGTTCGCCGTGATGATGAAGAACGCCGACAGGTTGACCGCGATCGCCACCAGCCAGATCGAGGTGAGGTGCAGCCACCGCGGCAGCCGGGTCCAGCCGAAGATCCACAGTCCGATGAACGTCGATTCGAGGAAGAACGCGACCAGGCCCTCCAGGGCCAGGGGAGCGCCGAAGACGTCGCCGACGAATCGGGAGTACTCGCTCCAGTTCATGCCGAACTGGAACTCCTGCACGATGCCCGTCGCCACACCGATCGCGAAGTTGATCAGGAAGATCTTCCCGAAGAACTTCGTCATCCGGTACCACGCCGGGTTGTCGGTCACCACCCAGATCGTCTGCATCACAGCGATCAGCGGGGCCAGCCCGATCGTCAGCGGAACGAAAATGAAGTGGTAGACGGTCGTGATTCCGAATTGCCAGCGGGATACGTCAAGAGCACTCATGGCCACACTCCCCAAAGCAAGCGAAAGGCGCGGATCGGCTATCTACGACAGAGTGTAGTAGCAATCCGCGCCGTCCGCGCTAGGGGCTTTTGGCCCCAGATTGGAGAAGTTAGGGCGCTGCGATCCGTTCGCCCAGGTTCTTGGATGCCTTGCGGATGCCGAAGGACGCCACGACCTCGAAGACACCGATCACGACCAGCCAGACGCCCACCACGATGGTCAGCGTGGCCAGCGAGGGGAACGGCGAGGCCAGCACCACGATGCCCGCGATGAGGGTGATGACGCCGACGAAAATCTCCCAGCCGCGCCCGGGGGTATCGGGATCGCTGATGGCCGAGACCGTGGTGGCGACACCCCGGAAGATGAAGCCGATGCCGATCCAGATAGCCAGCAGCAGAATGGAGTTCTGGATGCTGCGGAAGCACAGCACGGCCAAGATCAACGCGGCGGCACCGCTGATGAACAGCAACACGCGTCCGCCGGCGGACACGTGCAGAGTGAAGGCGTGGAACACCTGTGAGATGCCCGTCACCAGAAGGTAGGCGCCGAAGAAGATCGCGGCGACGAGGATGGTCTTGGCTGGCCAGGCGAGCACCAGTGCGCCCAGCACGAGTGACAGCAGTCCCGACAGCAGGACCGACTTCCACAAGTGCGGCAGCAGCGGCGGGGTAGAGGTGGTTGTCATGGCCGGAAGTCTTGCACAACCCGCTGGCCAGTTGCGGTATTTGGGCAGTTCACCGGGTGAATTCGGGTTTAGAGAATGTTGTCGCCCTCGCTCTGGTCGTACAGCGACAACCGGTACGCACGCCCGACCACGCTAGCTGGCCGTACCTGTGGATCCGCTGCCGGATGGTTACGCCTCTACTACTGTTCCGTTACCGGCATTACAAAACCTGGACCACGCCATTAGTTTCGGGCAGGACAGCCCGGATGCAGTCGAGAGAAATGAGGCAACCGTGCTAACAGGACGTCAAGACCGTCGCGGGGCGCAGTACTGGTGGCGTGCCGCCGGGATCGTCGCCGTAGCAGGGGCCCTAGCCCTGTCGGGCTGTAGCAGCAAGAGTGATTCCGGCGCAGGCCCGTCGACCTCGACCACCGCGGCCAAAGCCCAAAAGGTCGACGATATCGCGGCCACCCTGCCGGACGACATCAAGAAGTCGGGCAAGCTCGTCGTGGGCGTGAACATCCCTTATGCGCCTAACGAATTCAAGGATTCCAGCGGCAAGATCGTCGGCTTCGACGTCGACCTGATGAACGCCATCGCCTCCACCCTCGGCCTGACCGCCGACTACCGCGAAGCCGATTTCGCCAAGATCATCCCGTCGATTCAGCAGGGCACCTTCAACGTCGGCATGTCGTCATTCACCGACACCAAGGAGCGCCAGCAGTCGGTCGACTTCGTCGACTACTTCTCGGCCGGCATCCTCTGGGCGCAGCGGCCCGGCGCACCGATCGACCCCAACAACGCGTGCGGCAAGAAGGTGGCCGTGCAGGCGACCACCACCGAGGAGACCGACGAGTTGCCGGCTAAGAGCAAGGCGTGCACCGACGCCGGCAAACCGGCTATCCAGATCCTGAAGTTCGACGGCCAGGACGCCGCCACCAACGCCGTGGTGCTCGGTCAGGCCGACGCGATGTCGGCGGACTCGCCGGTGACCGCGTATGCCATCAAGCAGAGCAACGGCAAGCTCGAGGCCGCAGGCGAGATCTTCGAGTCGGCCCCGTACGGCTGGCCGGTCGCGAAGGGGTCGCCACTGGCTGCGTCGCTGCAGAAGGCCCTGCAGCATCTCATCGACACCGGTGACTACAAGACGATCGCCAGCAACTGGGGCGTCGAGTCGGGGATGGTCACCAAGCCGGTCATCAATGGGGGGACCAGCTAAGCGATATGAGTGTCGACGAGTCGGCCCCACCTGCCATCAACGCGGTACCACTTCGACATCCCTGGCGGTGGGTGGGGGCGACCGTCATCATCGTTCTGGTCGCTCTGTTCCTCTACGGAGCAGGCACCAACCCGGCCTACGGCTGGTCGACGTATCGCGAATATCTGTTCAACGACCGGATCATGCTCGGCGTGAGCAACACGCTGCAGCTGACGGTGTACGCCATGGTGCTGGGCATTGTGCTCGGTGTGGTGATGTCGGTGATGCGGTTGTCTCCGAACCCGGTATTCGGTTCGGTGGCATGGGTTTTCCTGTGGATCTTCCGTGGCACACCGGTGTACGTGCAGCTGGTGTTCTGGGGGCTGATCCCGACGGTCTACCAGAACATCCAGCTCGGTATCCCGTTCGGGCCAACGTTCTTTCACCTCGACCTGCAGGATCTCTCCATCCCGTTCCTACTGGCGGTGATCGGCCTCGGCCTCAACGAAGCCGCCTACATGGCCGAAATCATCCGCGCCGGAATCACTTCGGTGCCCGAAGGGCAGGCGGAGGCGTCAACCGCGCTGGGCATGTCGTGGGGAATGACAATGCGCCGCACCGTGCTTCCGCAGGCCATGCGTGTCATCATTCCGCCGACCGGCAACGAGGTCATCAGCATGCTGAAGACCACGTCGCTCGTGACGGCTGTGCCCTATTCGTATGACCTCTACAGCATCGCTTCCCGGGAGATCGCCGCCCGGACCTTCGAGCCGGTTCCCATGCTGCTGGTGGCGGCGACCTGGTATCTGGTGATCACCAGCGTGTTGATGGTGGGGCAGTACTACCTGGAGAAGTACTTCTCGCGCGGTATCTCCAGGAAATTGACCTCCAAACAGCTGGAGGCACTGGCGAAGGCGCAGACCATCACCGAGACAGGACATGTATGACCACCGAACCGATGGTGCGCGCCGAGCGGGTGTGCAAGGACTTCGGAGCGCTGTCGGTGCTCAAGGGTGTGACCCTGACGGTGGACCGCGGCCAGGTGCTCGTGCTAGTCGGCCCGTCGGGCTCTGGCAAGTCGACGTTCCTGCGGTGCATCAACCACCTCGAGAACGTCAGCGCGGGAAGGCTTTACGTTGACGGAGACCTGATCGGCTATCGCGAGCGCAATGGCAAGCTCTACGAGATGGCGCCACGGGATGCGGCCAAACAACGCCGCGACATCGGGATGGTCTTCCAGCACTTCAACTTGTTCCCGCACCGTACGGCGCTGGCCAACGTCGTCGAGGCGCCGCAACACGTCAAGCGAGTCAAGAAGTCTGCCGCCCTTACGCGGGCCCGTGACTTACTCGCGCAGGTGGGGCTGTCGGACAAGGCTGACGCCTATCCCGCACAGCTGTCCGGTGGGCAGCAGCAGCGGGTGGCGATCGCGCGTGCGCTGGCGATGGATCCCAAGCTGATGCTGTTCGACGAGCCTACCTCGGCGCTGGACCCTGAGCTCGTCGGCGAGGTACTGGGTGTGATGAAAAAGCTTGCCAGCCAAGGCATGACGATGATCGTGGTGACCCATGAGATGGGCTTCGCGCGGGAAGTCGCCGACGAGCTGGTGTTCATGGACGGCGGTGTGATCGTCGAGAGCGGGGCACCCCGTGAGGTTTTGAGTAATCCTCAGCACGACCGCACCAAGGCCTTTCTGTCGAAAGTCATGTAGCTCAGCGGGCTATCCGGTTGGACTCTCGACGCGCCCCGTCTCTTCCTGCGTGGGTCGATCGCTGTCCGCTTCCGGCAGCGGGCGGCGACCGACGAGGTACCACGTGTGCATCAAGCCCTTGCCTTTGACCTCGACGTCGCCGCGCTCTTCGAGAACGAAGCGGTCCCGCAGGCGTTCATAGACGTCCTGGGGGAGTTGGATGTGTCCCTCGAGGTCGGTGGTCTCCATCCGGGAGGCGACGTTGACCGCGTCGCCCCACACGTCGTAGAAGAACCGGCGCGCCCCGACCACGCCGGCCACCACCGGGCCTGCGGCCATCCCCATCCGCAGGGGCACCGGCTGGCCGTTCGGGTCGCGCAGGTCCCGCACCGCCTTGGTCATGTCCAGGGCCAGGTTCGCCAGCGCCTCGACGTGGTCGTCCCGCGGTTGCGGAACTCCACTGACCACCATGTACGAGTCGCCAGTGGTCTTGATCTTCTCCAGACCGTGTTTGTCGACCAGTCGGTCGAAGGTGGTGTAGAGCCGATCGAGGAAGCGCACCAGCTCGGCGGGCGGGATCTGGCTGGCCCGCTCGGTGAAACCGGCGATGTCGGCGAACAGGATCGAGGCGTCGTCGAACCGGTCGGCGATCACGCCGCGGGCCGGGTCCTTCAGCCGGGCCGCGATGCTGGCAGGCAGGATGTTGGCCAGCAGTGCCTCGGAGCGCAGGTACTCGAATTCCATTGCCGCCTCGGCCCGCGACACCTCGCGCATGGCGTACCAGACCGTCGCGAAGATCATCACGCACGCCGACACCGTGGTGATGACGAAGCCGGCGTTGACCAACCAGCGTGGCTGAACCCCGGTGTCGCCGGGCACCAGGAACTGCGAGGCGATCGTCAGCCCCGCACCGATCGCCACCACGACCGAGGCCAGCAACACGTGTTCGACGCCAAGCACCAGCACCGCCAGCGACGCCGACACCAAGTAATAGAACTGGATACCGGAATCCGTCCCGACCTGCCAGCCGACGATCGTCAGCGATAGGAAGGCGAAGAAGACGAATACCACGGCGGCGATGATGTCGCCGAAGCGATGCAGCAGCGGAACCAGCACGAAGATGCCCGCGGTGGCCAGGTTTATCAACCCGAGCGCCAGCACGCCGTCGGCGAACAGGATCTGCAGCAGCCCCACCACAGCGGTGACGACGGCGGCCATCATCGCCGCGATGTTGAGCACCCGCTGGCGGCGTGCGATGGATTCGGCCCAATGCAGGTTGCGGGCCGGCGCACGCCGTTGCATGCGCTCGCAGTCCGCGCGCTGGGCCGGCCCGTCTGGCGACACCGAACCAGCGCATTTCCGCAGGGTGCCCACCTTGGCAGCCTATCGGTTGGCCGCCAGCACCGACAGAAGTTCGAACCCGACATGGGCGGCGGCGATGCCCGTCATCTCGGCGTGGTCGTAGGCCGGGGCCACCTCGACGATGTCGGCGCCGACCACGTCGAGACCGACCAGCCCGCGCAGGGTGTTGAGCAGTTCGCGGGAGGTCAGCCCACCGGCCTCGGGTGTGCCGGTGCCGGGGGCGTGCGCCGGATCGAGCACGTCGATGTCGATCGAGACGTACACCGGGCCACCGTCAAGCCGCTTACGCATCCGCTCGACAATGCTTGCGACACCGTCGAATTCGTAATCGTCGGAGCGGATCACCTGAAAGCCCAACACGGAGTCGTCCTCCAGGTCGGTCTTGCTGTAGAGCGGGCCGCGGATCCCCATGTGCAACGAGCGCTCCATGTCGATCAGCCCTTCCTCGCTGGCCCGCCGAAACGGGGTGCCGTGGGTGTAGGGCGCCCCGAAGTAGGTGTCCCAGGTGTCGAGGTGAGCGTCGAAATGAAGCACGGCCACCTTGCCGTGGTCGCGGGCCAGGGAACGCAGGATTGGCAGCGCGATGGTGTGGTCACCGCCGATCGTCAGCACCGTCGACCCGTCCTTGCGCAGATCGGTCATCGCGGTGTCGATCGTGGCGATGGCGTCGTCGAGGTTGAACGGATTGACCGCGATATCGCCGCAGTCGGCCACCTGCTGGGCGGTGAACGGCTCCACACCGAGTGCCGGGTTGTACGGGCGCAGCAGCTTGGAGGCTGCCCGTACGTGCGAGGGCCCGAACCGGGCGCCCGGCCGGTACGACACGCCGCTGTCGAACGGCACACCCACGATGCGAACGTCGGCGCTGGAGACCTCGGAGATGCGAGGCAGCCGTGCGAACGTCGACGGTTCGGTGTAACGCGGGTATTTGGTCGCGTCGACGGGTCCGACGATGTCGGATGTCATTGCTCCTCCTCGACAACGGTTTGAGCGATAGCGGACGCGCTGGCCGGGTCGGCCAGTGTGGGGTCGGCCTCGATCATCGCCAGCTCTCGGGTCACGTCAAGTGTGCGGGTCAGGGCGACGTACACCCCGCCGGAAACCAGCATGCCGACGATGAACGCGATGTCGACTTCGCCCATCGCGGTCGCGGCCGGACCGACGAAGAAGGGTAGATCGACGAACGGGATCTCGGCGATCACGCCGGCCAGGAAGGCCGTCAGCCCACGCCAGGACCATGCGCCATAGATGCCGCGCGGAGTGAAGAGGTCGGCGATCACGTAATGGCCGCGGCGGACGAAAAAGTAGTCGGTCAGATTGACCGCGGTCCACGGGGCCAGCAGGTACAGCATGATCAGCAGGGTGGTGTTCAGCGCGTTGGTGGCGTTGGTCAGCATCAGGCTCATCGTCAGCCAGAGCACTGCGAGGGTGGCAATAGTGACAACCCGCAGCCGGCGGGTCGGCGTGACTGGTTTGAGGGAGTCGATGGCGGTGACGACGGTCAGCATGCCGCTGTAGGCGTTGAGGCCCATCGTCGCAACCAGGACCAGGGCAGACACCACCGCCAGCACGGCGCCGAGGACCGGCACGACCTGGTTTCCGGTCTCGTTGATCCCGGAAAGGGCGTCGGTGGCGCCGAGATACGTGGCCATCCAGGCGCCGAGCGGGATAAGCCAAGCCGGTGAGGCCGCGGCCCCGACGAAGACCGAGCCGATGATCGACGACGGCTTGGTGTCGCGCGGCAAGTAGCGACTGTAATCGGAGACGTAGGGGGCGTAGGTGATGTTGTAGGACGCTGCGACGCTGAACTGCACAAGGACGGCGACGAGGCTGAAACCGCCTGTCGTCGATGCGGTTCCGGTGGCGGCGCCGAACACTACGCCGAAACTCAATGCCAGCCACAGCGGTAGGGACACCCAGAACAGGACCCGGAACGTCCGGTGCAGCAGGTCGTGGCCGTAGATCGCCAGCAGGGCGGCGACGACGGTGATGACGACGGCCACAGCCAGCGGGTTCCATCCGAAGATGGACTCCAGCCCGGATTTGATGATGACGACGTCGACGACGTTGAAGCCGACGAAGGTGAACAGAGTTCCGAGCAGGGGCAGCAATACGCCGCGGTAGCCGAACTGAGCTCGGGACTGGATCATCTGGGGCAGTCCGAGCACTGGTCCCTGAGTCGCGTGGAACGCCATGAAGATCGTCCCGAATGCGATGCCGGCGAGCCCGGCGATGACGGTCCACCACAGCGACAGCCCGAGGCTGGGACCGACGAAGCCGAGGGCGAGGGTGAATGGCTGGAAGTTGCCCACGAACCAGAACGGACCCTGATGGCCGACCTTGCCGTGGCGTTCGTCATCGGGGACGTAGTCGATCGATCGGGTTTCGACCACGGTTGCGGCGGCGACGTTCACGGGTCCTCCAAGGCGGCCAACGAGCAGGTTGCATGTCACGATGCGCCCGGCGTTGTGGTCGGCGCCATAGCAGAATTGTTCAATCTGCCCACTACGATTGGACGATGCGTACATGCGGATGCGGCCGTGCTCACTGTCGCTGACGTGGTGGGGGAGCCCAGCCTGAACCTCACGGTGGTGACAGGGCCTGACCAGCTGATGCGTGAAGTGAGATCTGCGCATGTCTGCGAGCTGACCTCGCCGGCGGACTGGTTGCGCGGGGGTGAGCTGCTGATGACGGTCGGTCTGCTGCTGCCGATGCGCCTGGCGGATTGTCGCGCCTATATGTCCGAATGCGCGGCGGCCGGCGTCGCAGCTCTGGCGTTGGGTCTTGGTCACGGGTTGCCGTATCACGACTGCCCGGAGCCGCTCATGCGCGCCGCGCAGGAGAGCGGTGTGGCGCTGTTGACGGTTCCCGACGAGACACCGTTCATCGCGGTCACGAAGTGGGTGTTCGAGACCATCGCCCGCGAGGAGAGTCGGGAACTGCACACCGCGTTGGAGATCAACCGGGCCCTGACCGCGGTCGCGACCAGTTCCGCGCCGCTGGCGGCGCTGCTCGGGGCGTGGTCTCAAGCCAGCGACGCTGCGTGCATCGTGTGCGACGCCGCCGGGCAGCTTGTCGACGCAACGCCGGGCACCGCCCCCGGGTCGGTCGCCGCAGCCATGGCGGCGGTCGGCACCGCGCGAGCCTCCGGCATGGCGTGGTCAGTGGTCGACGGCTTCGAGATCCACACCGTTGGATCGCGAATTCCTTTGGCGCACATAGCGCTCAGCGCAGAAATGGACCTACGCTCACGTGCCGCCTCCAGTGTTCTGGTGTCGCTGATCGCTGTCGACATCGAGCGCCGCAATCTTTCCGGACAGGTCGAGCGTCAGCGCCGATCGCAGGTCTTCGCCCAGTTGCTGCGCCCCGGCATCAAGCGGGAACGTGCCCATCAGATGCTGGCCAGAGTGGGTTTGGGGCCAACGCCGCTTCAGGTGGCCACTGTCGCCGGCGAGGATGCCGAGAGGCTGGCCTTCCGGCTGCAGGCCGGTCTCGGGGACGCGCTGGTGCTGGTTCGCGGTGACACCGTCGAGATCGCCCACGCCGACCTCGACATGCTGGTCGAGACGTTGCGCGCCCATGCGGAGGGGCTGCCGTGCGGGATCGGAGCGCCGGTGGCGGCCGAGGCGCTGTCCGTTTCGGCGATGCAGGCCCGCTCGCTGCTACCGGTCAGCGCGCGACTCGGTCGCATCGTGACCGCCGGTGAGAGCGAGACGGTATCGCTGTTGGTGTCGTTGGGTAGCCCGGAGGTCGTGCGTGGATTCGCGGACGCGGTGCTGGCCCCGCTGGACGCGCTGGATCCGCGGGAGCGCCTGGAGTTGCTGCGGACGCTGGATCAGTGGCTGCGGGTCAACGGTGCCTGGGACCCGGCTGCGGCGCGGCTATCGCTGCATCGCAACACCGTTCGCAACCGTATTGAACGTATTGCGGCGCTGACCGGGCGACGGCTCGATGACGGCGACGAGCGGATGGAGCTCTGGTTGGCGCTCAAATCGCGCGCCGCGATGTCCTGATCGGACGGGTCGGCCGGGCTAGCCTGCAGTAGTGACCCGCATCGCCTGTGCTCAGATCGACCCCACCATCGGGGCGGTGTCCGCCAACCTTGAGTTGACGGCAGGTGCGATTGCCGACGCCGTCGCGCAGGGCGCCGACGTCGTGGTGCTGCCCGAATTGGCCACCTCCGGCTATATGTTCGCCGATGCCGACGAAGCCCGCTCGGCGGCGCTGAGCCCGGGCGGCCCGGCGTTCGACGCTTGGCGGTCGGCCGCCGGCGGGGCGATCGTCGTCGGGGGGTTCTGCGAGCTCGGCGACGACGGCTTGCTCTACAACAGCGCGGCGGTCCTGGACGCCGACGGCATGATCGCCACCTACCGCAAGACCCACCTGTGGGACCGGGAAAAGCTGATCTTCACCCCCGGCGCCGCGCTGCCGTCGGTGCTGAAGACGAGGCACGGCGCGATCGCGGTGATGGTCTGCTACGACCTCGAGTTCGGTGAGGTGACCCGTCGGGTGGCGCTGGACGGCGCGGAGCTGATCGTGGCCCCGGTCAACTGGCCCCTGTTCCCGCGGCCGGAGGGGGAGCGGCCCGGCGAAGTGATCACCGCGATGTCCACCGCCCGGATCAACCGGGTCGTCATCGCGGTCTGCGACCGGGCCGGCGTCGAGCGCGACCAGCCGTGGACCGAGGGGACCGTGATCGTCGATCCGGACGGGTGGGTGATCGCCGAGGCAGGCACGGGAGCCGGCTTGGCGATGGCCGACGTCGACCTGTCCGCCACGCACGACAAGACGTTGACCGAACTGGTGGACCTGTTCTCCGACCGTCGCATCGACCTGTACTGAATCCCCGCCCAGGTGTTCGCCTAGGCCAGCCACGACGACCACGACTGTGGTGCCGTCACCCGCAGAGAAGGTGGTGACGCCCGGCGGGCAACTCGTTCTCGCCGAACCGGCGCGATGGCGTGCCGCGGCGATACAGTCGCGGCGTGTCATCGCTTAGCGCCACCTCGTTGTCCGTCGCGATGCGGGACGGGTCGGCCGCCGACCACGACGCCGCCGAGCGGTCGCCGTTCGTCGCCGAGCTGCTCGGCGGCAATGTCAACGCTCAGGGGTACGTCGACTACCTGCAGCGGCTAAGACTGGTCTATGCCGCAATCGAGGACGCCGTCCGCGCGCGACGTGATGACCCGCTGGTCGCAGCCGTGTACGACCCCGCCCTCGAGCGGCTTTCAGCGATCGATGCCGATCTCGACCATTGGGCGCCTGGCATCGGCCGAGAAGTCGACTCGGCCGCTGCGGCGACCTATCGGGACCGGGTCGCCGGGTTTTCTTGGGGCGGTGACCTTCTCGCGCATCACTACACCCGTTACCTCGGTGACCTGTCGGGCGGCCAGGCGATCGGCCGGATCCTCGACCGAACCTTTGATCTGGGAGGCGCAGGGTTGGCGTTCTATGAGTTCCCACTGCGCGCCAAGCCTTACAAGGACGAGTACCGAGCGCGGCTCGACGGCCTCGGACTGGCCGCCGCCGAGATCGACCGGGTGGTCGACGAGGTGAAGGTGGCGTTCCGGTTGAACCAGGCTCTTTTGACGGAGCTCGGCGAGAATCTAGCCGCCTACCGGGCCTGAGCCCGACACGTCGCACCGGCTCCGGAAGTCCTTGTTGGGCTGGCGAATTGCCGCGATGTCGTCGCTCACCTGCGGGTTGGCGGCCAGATATTCCTGCACCTTCTGGCGGATCTGATCCCTCGGCAGGCCCTGCAGGCTCGTGAAGAATGCGTTCACGTCGGGATGGGTGAACAGGTAGCCCGACATCGAGAATCCGACGCCGGACTGGATGCCGGCCATGTCGGCCGATGTGCAGTTCGGTGGTGGGTCGGCCGCGGCGGTGCCGGCGACGCCGAGAACGAGAGCGCCGGCGGCCAGACCGACGGCCGCTGCGTGACGCATAGAACACGCGATGCTCATCAACACTCCGCTCGTGGGGCCGTCGTGAATAGCACTCACACTGTACGGGTTTGCGCGTGCGGGATCTGGCGTTTGTCAGGCGAGCCGAGGGTTTTTCGGGTGGTCGGCATTAAGGCGGCAGCGCCCGCGGCCACAAGTGCGCCGCCGAGGACCATCCCTCCGATGACATCGCCGAAAATGTGTGCGCGCACGTAGAGCGCAAGCCAGGCGACGAAGAGAACACCGGCAACGACCGGGACCGACAACGCCGCCGCGACCGTGCGGCTTCGTCCTTTACCGAGGCACACCGCGATCATCCCGAGGAGGGTGGCAGCGCCTGTGACATGGCCGGATGGGAACGTATGGGCATAGTCGAGCGGCGACCAGCCGACCACCGGCCCGTCGTGCAACTTCAACAGATTTTCGGGTGTGCGTTCGGCCAGTGCCTTGAGCGCCTGCTCGATTGCGGCGCCGGCGCCCACTGCTCCGGTCACCACAACAACCCGCCTAGCCGACCGCGCCCGCACCGCCAGGATTGTTCCGCTCACGAGGCCCGCGATCGCGACGTAGAGCGGGTTGCCGATGTCGTCGAAGAGTCCATTTGAATCGCGTTGCCACTTGTATGACCGGTGAGCATCGAACCAATTCCAGACGGACGTGTCGAGAGCTGTCATCCACTGGGAATTGACCGTGACAGCCAGAATTGCCACAACACTGAACAAACCCGCGGAGAGCATCAACATCCCCAAGCGACCCCGAAGACGTAGTGCGGCCGCGATGAAAATCGCGGCCGTGGTGCTCAGGGCGATCAAGGTGACGTTGATGAGGAGCATTCTGCCCGACCGGGGTCGCGGACAGCATCACTTCGTTCCGCGCTCGTTGAGGTCGACACATATCTTCACCAGGTCATCAAGATCCTTGCCTTGTTTCCCGGTGCCGAAGGTCAAGGAGCTTCTGCACTCGCTTTGGTAAGGGCTGTACGAGGACGCGCACGCCCATGCGACCCAGGCGATGATCACCGCGCACACGATCAGCCCGGCAATGCCCCAGGGGCGCGCCTTTTTGGACTGTCGGCGGGCCGCACGGCGGGCGTGAAGTGGCCGGTCATCCTGGTCGGGATACCACCCGGACGGACGTAATTCACCCATGACCAGGTGATGCTACCGAAAACACTCAGTTAGTAACTGGATTATCGACGTTAAGAATAAATCGGTCTGTACCGAAACTGTGCGTGTGGTACGCCGCTCGCACATTAAAACTGTTACAGCACAATGCCTTCGAGGCTTTTGTGTACCTGGTGTGGCGCATGAGACTTCATGGGGGCCGTCGTCCGGCTGAGGCTGATGTCAGGCGCTGGGGGAGGTTGCCGTTGCTGGGCCTAGCCACGTTGTTTTGCCGGAGGCGGGTTTCGTCACGAAGGCAGACGGGACCTAGTGGTCTGGTCGAGTGGTGCGGTGGCAGTGTTCGCTGCTGGATGGGATCATCTCGGCATCTCCGCTCAGATCACAACGATGAATGTGGGGTTCCGGTGTTCGGAAAACACAAGCTGTCGCAGGAGACTGCCGAGGCGAAGGCGGTCGTCACGTCCGTCGAGCTGTACCAGGGTGGAATGCGCGCGAACTGGGGGACGGGTTTCACCTACGACGTGGGGATGCGGGTGCATTTCGACGACGACACGACGGCTGACGTCGTGCGCCGAATCGGAGGTATGGGCGGTACGGATCTCACGTTCACCGTGGGCGACATCGTTCCGGTCCGCTACGACCCGCGCGACCGCGACAAGATCGAACTCGACGAGGACGCGCTCAGAGCCGAGCAGCAACGCGCCCGCCAGCTGAGCCAGAGCCAGGTGGACCAGGCCAACCAGCAAGCCGTACGCGACGCCGAAGCGCGGCTCGCCGGCACTACGGCGACCCGACCCACTTCGGCCCCCGACCCCGACCCTGATCAACTCGACGCGCTCGTCAAGCTTGACGACCTACACAGGAGCGGCGCCCTAACCGACGCGGAGTTCGAGGCCGCGGTCCACCGGCTGCAGGGCAGCTAGGGCAGATAAGTTCGGCAGCCATCCAGCTCGGCACCGAGTCGCCGACTGATCCAACAAGCGGCGCGAGGATCGTGGGGCCGTCGACAGCCCCGCCCGGCTCCTTGTTGTATGCGCCATGCGGTCCTCCGGCCACGGCATACTCCCTACTCATGTCGAACACCAGGGGAGTGGCCCTGGCCATTGCGCTCGCAGCGGTACTCACCGCATCGTGCGGGGGCGCCAGACCACCAGGCGTGACGAACGCGGTCACCGTCGCGCCAACATCGCCGGAAAGTCCTGCCGCGCAACCACCCTCAGCGCCGGAGAACCCCGACACTGGTGTGCGATCACAGTTGATCAATGTCACACTCCCGCCGGGCACTGTGCCTGAGTGCTGCGCCAAGATAGCTAGCCTTGAGACCTGGACCACGCCTGCCACCTACGAGTACACAGTCCAGAGCCTGCGCGAGCAGTTACCACTTTTCAAGGACTACGACGGCTTGCCTTGGTGCAGTCAGCAAATCAACGCCCAGGACGGATACACAATGTGGGACTGGGCCGACGACAAGCAATCCATCATTGTGAACATTAAGCAGGGAGAAATTTCTATCAATCGTGGCCCTGACGACCAGGGCCGTTCGAGCTGCGACACCGGCTAGTCCGGCGGCGGTGGGCTGAGTTCTCGAATGCAATCCTTCATACGATTTGCGTTGGCCTGCAACATGATCCAAGTTGGCGATTTCTGAGCTGCGTTTCCTGCGTAGCCGGCTTTGCACGCTCATCAAGGCAGCGCGCGAAATTTCGGCAACGTCGCATCGCGACTGTGGCCGTCGCTGTCCAGGTCGAAACCCCGTGCCAATGGTGCGCCAGCGTGGCCCGGTCGTCCTGACGATTCATAGCACCGGCATAGCGCAATCTGGTCGGCGGCTTAGCAAGGCGCCGCACCGTGTGAACTATGTCCAGAATTGTCGGGGGACAAACAAATGCCGGGGGACAACGAAGTGTTCGTGATGTCGTTGGGCGGTTGGCGCGAGCGGTTCTGGCCGCGGCGGCCATCATCGCCCTGCTGGCGTTCGTCCACGTACTAGCGCCGGGTGAAAATGAGGTCACCGTCGCATCCGGGACGCTGCGGTCGATCGACGCGCCCGCCGACACACCGATCGTGCCCAACGACCCGCCGACCCCTGTTCCCGGTGCGCCACCGCCTGCCGCCCAGGATGCGTCCTCAGCGGTTCCCCCCGACGACCAGGCGGTCCCGGACGACACCGATGACGACGACTCCCTTGCCGAGGCCGCCCAGCAAGAAGAAGAGCAGCAGCAGGAGAGTGACGACGAGCAGCAGGCGCTGCAGAGCGAACTGGAAACCGAGCAGGAGGACCAGGAGGCCGAGCAAGAAGCCGAGGACCAAGAGGAGCAGGGCGAGCAGCAGGCCATGCAGGACGAGGAACAAGGCGAGCTGACTGAGCAGCAGGCCGCCGGAGGGTAACGCGCGCATTCAGATTGCGGATGCACTGACCCTGTCCGACAGGCGGTGGACGGGGGTGATGCTTCCTGGCGCGGATCTGCTTACCGGGTCGCTCGGGCCATTAGCCTCTTTACTCGTCTTTCTGGTGCCCTCGGTGAGATTCGAACTCACACTGCACGGGTTTTGAATCCGTTTCCTCTGCCAGTTGGGATACGAGGGCCAGCCGCCGCTGTAGCGGTGTTCCACCATAGTGGATCGCCGGAGCACAACCGCCGGGCGGTGGGTTGATGGTCTCAAGGTGGCTGTTTGCCGCCGACCACGCAACAATGTGGCCATGACCGACGCCCCAGACCGTATACACCGCCGGGTGCTGATCGCCGAGGACGAGGCGTTGATCCGGATGGATCTGGCCGAGATGCTTCGTGACGAGGGATATGAAGTAGTCGGCGAGGCCGGTGACGGCCAGGAAGCTGTCGAGCTGGCCGAACAGCTGAAGCCGGACCTGGTGATCATGGACGTGAAGATGCCGCGCCGCGACGGGATCGATGCGGCCGCCGAGATCGCCAGCAAGCGCATCGCGCCCATCGTGGTACTGACCGCGTTCAGTCAGCGTGATCTGGTGGAGAAGGCGCGCGACGCCGGGGCGATGGCTTACCTGGTCAAGCCGTTCTCGATCAGCGATCTGATTCCGGCGATCGAGGTCGCGGTGAGCCGGTTCAGCGAGATCGCCGAACTCGAGCGCGAGGTGGCCAACCTCTCGGACCGGCTGGAAACCCGCAAGCTGGTGGAACGGGCCAAGGGTCTGCTGCAGACCAACCAGGGCATGACCGAGCCCGAAGCGTTCAAGTGGATTCAGCGCGCGGCAATGGACCGGCGCACCACGATGCGGCGTGTCGCCGAAGTCGTCTTGGAGACCCTCGACACGCCGAATGACGCTTCACCGTCGAATTGATCCGTTAACTACCCGTTTCCTCTGACCGCGCCGTTTGTGGCGATACGGAATATGCTCACGGCCAGGCGTTGGCCAAGACCACGCGCTTCGGCCACGGGTTGGTTATGTTCAACCGCAGTGTCGAGGGCGGGCCGAAGCGTGGTCCGTGATGTCGGCGCCGTGAAACTACTGACCCGGAGGTGAAACGTGCGCGGACGCGCGACACGCAACGCAATCGCCGCTAGTTCGGCGCTGCTGGCGGTGCTGGGAATCGCAGGCTGTAACCAGTCCTCTCCGAATGGCGGGAACTCGGCGCAGCCCGATCTGAAAATCGTCGAGCAGGTGCAGATCGACCAGAACGGTGCCGAGGTCAAGTCGGACGCGGGTGCCACCCCGGCGGACCCTGCTGGTGACGGCAAGGCCACCTGCCCGCCGGTGTCGATCGCGATGGCGGGTGCGCTCAACGGGCCCGACGCCGCGCTGGGCATCAACATCAAGGATGGCGTGCAGCTCGCGATCGACAAGCACAATGCGGCCAATCCCGGGTGCCAGGTGCAGCTGAAGCCGTTCGACACCGAGGGCGACCCGCAGAAGGCCACCGCTATCGCGCCGCAGATCGTCAACGACGCGTTCACCATCGGCCTGGTCGGCCCGGCGTTCTCCGGCGAGACCAAGGCCACCGGCGCGGTCTTCGACCAGGCCGGTCTGGTCGCCGCCACCGCGTCTGCGACCAACGTGACGCTCTCCGACCAGGGCTGGAAGACCTTCTTCCGAGGCCTGGCCAACGACGGGGTCCAGGGCCCCTCGGTCGCCAACTACCTGAAGAACACGCTGCAACAGAAGAAGGTGTGCGTCGTCGACGACAGCACCGACTACGGCACCGGCCTGGCGCAGGCGGTCCGTGAGACCCTCGGCCCGGTGGCGGACTCGGCCTGCAACATCTCGGTCAAGAAGGGCGACAAGGACTTCTCGGCGGCGGTCACCCAGGTCAAGGGACAGTCGCCGGACTCGGTGTTCTACAGCGGCTACTACGCCGAGGCGGCTCCGTTCGTGCAGCAGCTGCGCGACGGCGGCTACACCGGCAAGTTCGTCAGCGCCGACGGCACCAAGGATCCGGAGTTCGTCAAGCAGGCCGGCCAGTCGTCCAAGGACGCCATCCTGTCGTGCCCCTGCGGCCCGGCCACCGGTACCTTCGCCGACGAGTACACCAAGAAGTTCGGCCAGGCGCCCGGCACCTACAGCACCGAGGGCTACGACCTCGGCACCGTGCTGCTGAAGGGCATCGACGCCGGCAAGATCACCCGTCCCGACCTGCTGGACTGGGTCAAGAACTACAACGGACAGGGCGTTGCCCGTAAGTACCAGTGGACTGACAAGGGTGAGCTGACAACCACCTTGATCTGGATCTACAAGGTTCAGTAACCAATTCGACGAGGCGCGTCCGGGACCGTAAGGCTCGGACGCGTTCTTGTTTCAGACACCAAGGAGGCCGCCGCAGAAGATGGTCTACGAGTGCATCGGCCAGATCTCGTGTCTTGCGAGCAATATCGGTTTCAATATCGACAATCTGCGAGATGGCTTCTGGCAGTTGAGCATCGACGGACTATCTTGGGGTGCCATCTACGCCCTGGTGGCCGTCGGATACACCCTGGTGTTCGGCGTGCTGCGACTGATCAACTTCGCGCACTCCGAGATCTTCATGCTAGGGATGTTCGGTGCGTACTTCTGCCTGGACATCATCCTGGGTTTCACGCCCAGCGGAAACGCCTACAACAAGGGCGTGCTGTTGACGGTGTTCTATCTCGCTGTCGCCATGCTATTCGCGATGCTGGTATCCGGCGCGGCCGCAATAGGTTTGGAGGCAGTCGCGTATCGACCGCTGCGTCGGCGCAACGCCCGGCCGCTGACGTTCCTGATCACCGCGATCGGGATGTCCTTTGTGCTGCAGGAATTCGTGCATTTCGTGTTGCCCACGATCATCAAGGGGTACGGCGGCAGCAACGCCCAACAGCCAATCATCCTGGTGCAGCCGAAGACCCAGTTCCACGTCTTCGGCGCGACGGTGTCCAACGTGACGATCGTGGTCGTGGTCGCGGCACTGGTGCTCGCGGCGCTCACCGATATCGCGATCAACCGGACGAAGTTCGGCCGGGGGATCCGCGCGGTGGCCCAGGACCCGACTACGGCGACGCTGATGGGGGTATCCCGGGAACGAATCATCATGACAACGTTCCTGATCGGTGGCCTGCTGGCCGGTGCAGCAGCGCTGCTCTACACCCTGAAGGTGCCGCAGGGCATCATCTACTCGGGCGGATTCCTACTGGGAATCAAGGCGTTCTCGGCGGCGGTGCTCGGCGGTATCGGCAACCTGCGCGGGGCGCTGCTGGGCGGCTTGATCCTGGGCGTGATGGAGAACTACGGCCAGGCTGTGTTCGGTACCCAATGGCGTGACGTCGTCGCCTTCGTGTTGCTCGTTCTGGTGCTGCTGATCAGGCCCACCGGGATACTCGGGGAAAGCCTCGGAAAGGCACGCGCATGAGCGACGCTTGCGGAGCGAATCAACAGTGGGCATGCGGCGTCCGAGCCTGCGAGGGGGCTGCATGAGCGACGCTTGCGGAGCGAATCAACAGTGGGCATGCGGCGTCCGAGCCTGCGAGGGGGCCGCATGAGCCACCAGGCACCGCCGGGGAAGTGGAGCAGCAGGCTGCTGGCGCCCGGCGACGGGCTGCGCGGGTGGTGGTCGGGCCTGAGCCGGGTGCAGAAGTGGGGCTTCGGCGTGCTGGGGTTCGCGCTGCTGGCGCTGTCGCCGCTGGCCCCACCGCCCTTCTTGGATACCCCGGGAATCAGCTTCGGCGGCACCATGGCTCAGTTCGCCATGGTCGCGATCATCGCGATCGGGCTCAACGTCGTCGTCGGACAGGCCGGCCTGCTCGACCTTGGCTATGTCGGCTTCTACGCCGTCGGCGCCTATACCGTTGCCCTGCTCACCAGCCCCGACAGCCCGTGGAACCAGCTGAGTGCCACCGGGGCGTTCAGCGACAAATGGGCTTGGCTGTCCTGCGTGCCGATCGCCATGGCGGCCACCGCGCTGGCCGGGTTGATCCTCGGCATCCCCACGTTGCGGTTGCGCGGTGACTACTTGGCAATCGTCACACTGGGTTTCGGTGAGATCATCCGGTTGCTCGCCGACAACCTGTCCGACGTCACCAACGGTTCGCGCGGCCTCAACAAGGTGGCCTACCCGCGTATCGGGGAGAACGAGCATCTGCGCGACGGCGTGTTCTCCAGCGGTAACTCGTCCGGCCACGCGAACTACGGAACGTGGTGGTTCTGGCTCGGTTTGATCCTCATGGTGGGCATCCTGCTGCTGGTCGGCAACCTCGAACGCAGCCGCGCCGGCCGAGCCTGGGTGGCCATCCGGGAGGACGAAGACGCCGCGGAAGTTATGGGCGTCAACACCTTCCGGTTCAAGTTGTGGGCATTCGTCATTGGAGCCGCGATCGGCGGGCTCTCGGGGGCGCTGTACGCCGGCCAAGTGCAGTACGTCGCACCGCCTACGTTCAACATCATCAATTCGATGCTGTTCTTGTGCGCGGTGGTCCTCGGCGGGCAGGGCAACAAGCTTGGCGTGATTTTCGGCGCGTTCGTGATCGTCTATCTGCCCAACCGGCTGCTCGGCGTGCACGTGCTGGGCATCAACCTCGGCGACCTGAAATATCTGTTTTTCGGTCTGACGCTGGTGGTGCTCATGATCTTCCGCCCGCAGGGTCTGTTTCCGGTGCGCCAGCAGCTGCTGACCTACGGCAAACGAGCGCGCCATCTGTTGCGCACCGCCGACGACGACAAGGCCGCAGTATGACCACAGCTGGCGGCGGACCGACCCAAGACGAGCCGAACACCCGGATCGACGAGAGCCTGGCGGTACTGGATCGTGACGTCAAGGTCGCCGAGGGCGAAACCCTTTTGGAGACCAAGGATCTGACCGTGAAGTTCGGCGGCCTCACCGCCCTCGACGCGGTGAGCTTTGGGATCAGGCGCGGCGAGATCCTCGGGCTGATCGGACCCAACGGCGCAGGCAAGACGACCTGCTTCAACGCGATCACCGGCGTGTACCGGCCCAGCGCCGGTTCGGTGACGTTCGACGGGGCGCCGCTGGGACGGATCAAGCGCTATCAGATCACCCGGCGGGGGATTGCCAGGACATTCCAGAACATCCGGCTGTGGGGCGAGATGACCGCCCTGGAGAACGTGGTGGTCGGCACCGACGCGCGGCACAAGACCTCGGTGCCCGGCGCGTTGCTGCGCACACCGCGGCACCGGCGTGAGGAACACGCGGCCATCGAAAAGGCCGCTGCGCTCTTGCAGTTCGTCGGCATAGCGCACCGCGGCGAAGAAAAGGCCAAGAACCTGCCCTACGGAGATCAGCGCCGGCTGGAGATCGCCCGCGCGCTGGCCACCGAGCCGAAGTTGCTGTGCCTGGACGAGCCGGCCGCGGGCTTCAATCCCAGCGAGAAGGCCGCGCTGATCGAACTGATCCAGGCCATCCGCGACGACGGGTACACCGTGCTGCTCATCGAGCACGACATGCGTCTGGTCATGGGTGTCACCGACCGGATCGTGGTCCTGGAATTCGGCCGCAAGATCGCCGACGGTCTGCCCGCCGAGATTCGCGAAGACCCGGCCGTGATCGCTGCCTACCTGGGGGTGCCCGATGACCAGCTCTGAGGCCGAGGTGCTGCTCGACATTCGCGACGCAGTGGTGCACTACGACAGAATCGAAGCGCTGCACGGGGTTTCGCTTCAGGTGCGGCAGGGCGAACTGGTGACGCTGCTGGGGTCCAACGGTGCGGGTAAGACCACCATGATGCGGGCGATCTCCGGTCTGCGCCCGCTGACGTCGGGATCGATATGGTTCGAAGGCCGTGACATCAGCCGGGTCAAAGCTCACCAGCGAGCCATCGAGGGACTGATCCAGGCCCCCGAGGGGCGAGGTGTGTTCCCCGGCATGAGTGTCACCGAGAACCTCGAAATGGGTTGCTACGGGCGTAAATTCGATAGCAAGGCTGATCGCCTTGAGCGGCTGGACTGGGTATTCGAGACCTTCCCCCGACTGGCAGAGCGCCGGACCCAGGTGGGCGGCACCCTGTCCGGCGGGGAACAGCAGATGCTGGCTATCGGGCGGGCATTGATGGCACGGCCCCGAGTGCTGCTGCTCGACGAGCCGTCGATGGGCCTGGCGCCGATGATCATCTCGCAGATCTTCAAGATCATCTCCGAGATCAACGCGGAGGGCACCACCGTGCTGCTGGTCGAGCAGAATGCGCAGCAGGCGCTGAGCCGATCCGATCGCGCCTACATCCTGGAGACCGGGACGGTGACGCGTAGCGGTCCGGCACGGGAGTTGTTGGCCGACGACAGTATTCGCGCGGCCTACCTCGGGGTGGCCTGAGTTACTCGGAGAGTTTGGTCAGCAGCAGATACGCGCTCGTCAACCCGCCGATAATGGCCACGCATGTGGTGGGCAGCAGCGTGTAGGGAGCCCAATGCACACCGGCCAGCAGAAGCGCACCCGTCAGCGCAATGCCCACCGCGGTGGTGACATTCGGGTTGACCCGCTTGAGGATTTGGCCCAATGAGTTGTCGGCGGCACCAGCCGCGGCCGATCGGTCGAGGAGGATCAACAGCGTGGCCGCACCAGCAGCCAGCACGATGAGCTCGGCGCCGATCACCCGATCTGGTTGCGATGGCACGGCCAGGACGACCGCCAAGAGCAGGAGCGTGGCGAACACCACCAGCGTCTGGGCGGCCCGGTCACGAAGGCTCGCCGAGCTCCCGAGCCGAGCTGCATGAATCGATATCGCAACGAAGAGCAATCCGACGAGCGCGCCGCCGACACCGCCGACGATGACGGCGAAAGTGTCCCAACCCAGCATCAGTCGACTCTAGAGAGGACCCGCGGACCATGCTCGGTGATGGCGATTGTGTGCTCAGAGTGCGCGGTGTTGGAGCCGTCGGCAGAGCGCAGCGTCCAGCCATCCGGGTCGACGGTCAGTTGCTTACTGCCACGTCCCCACCACGGCTCCAGCGCCAGGGTCAGACCCGGCTGCAGTACCAGCCCCCGTCCTCGCCGGCCGCGATTGGGGACGTGCGGATCCTCGTGCATTGTTCGGCCCAGGCCATGGCCGCCGAAGTCGGTGTTGACCGCGTAGCCCGCCGCGGCCGCGACTTCGCCGATGGCCGCCGAGATATCGCCCAGATGACCACCGGGAACTGCGGCCGCGATACCGGCCTCCAGCGCCTTTCTGGTGGAATCGATCAGCGCGATGTCGGCCGGGTCCGGGTTGTCGCCGACGACGACGGTGACGGCGGAGTCGGCGACCCAGCCGTCGATCGACACCGCAAAGTCCATTTTGAGCACGTCGCCGTCGCGCAGCACGTAATCCCATGGAAGCCCGTGCAGCACAGCATCATTGACGGACAAGCAGATGACATTGCGGAAGGGGCCACGGCCGAATGAAGGCGAGTAGTCCCAGTAGCACGATGTCGCGCCACGATCGTTGACCAGTGCCCGCGCCTGGTGCTCCAGCTGCATCAGGTTCACCCCGGGCTCGGCGCTGCGCGCCAGCGTCGCGAGCGTGGTCGCCACGAATTGACCGGTGACGGCCATCCGGTCGATTTCTTTGGCGGTCTTGAGTTCGATCATCCGTGGCAGCTCCTTCCGGTGCCTTTATACCTAACGATCGACGTGGAACCGCTTGATGCGTGACGTCGCGCGGCCGTCAGGGTCACGGAGCTGCGGCCTCGGTGGCTTTGCCCTCGACCGCAGGTTCTCGTACGTAGATCGTCAGCGCCCCGTCGTCGGCCGTCTAACGGGCGACGACCACCGAGGAGCCATGGCCGAACAGGCCCTGGTTGGCGGTGACGCCGACCTTGGCGCCTTCGACCTGACGGCCGGTGGCCTGCCCCTTGAGCTGCCAGGTCAATTCACACACCTGCGCGATGGCTTGGGCGGGGATGGCTTCGCCGAAGCTGGCCAGGCCGCCTGAGGCGTTGACCGGAACCCGGCCACCGATCGTGGTGGCACCGCTGCGCAGCAGCTGTTCGGCCTCGCCCTTGGCGCACAGCCCGAGGTGCTCGTACCAGTCGAGTTCGAGCGCGGTGGACAGGTCGTAGACCTCGGCCAGCGACAGGTCCTCGGGACCGATACCGGCCTCGGCATAGGCGGCATCGAGGATCTGGTCCTTGAACACCCGCTCCGGGCCCGGCACCACCGCGGTGGAATCCGTTGCGATATCCGGCAATTCGGGCAGATGCTGCGGGTACTGGGGGCTCTGCAAGCTGACCGCGCGTACCGACGGCACACCGGCGACCGACCCGAGGTGCTTCTCGGCGAACGCCTTGCTCGCCACGATCAGCGCGGCGGCGCCATCGGAGGTGGCGCAAATGTCCAGCAGCCGAAGCGGATCGGAGACCACCGGGCTGGCCAGCACGTCCTCGACGCTGGCTTCCTTGCGGTAGCGGGCGTACGGGTTGTTCAGCCCGTGGCGGGCGTTTTTGACCTTCACGTTGGCGAAGTCTTCGAGGGTGGCGCCATAGAGATCCATCCGTCGTCGCGCCAGCAGCGCGAAGTACACAGTGTTGGTGGCGCCAATCAGGTGGAAACGCTGCCAGTCGGGATCATTGCGCCGCTCGCCGCCGACCGGGGCGAAGAAACCCTTTGGTGTGGTGTCGGCGCCGATGACCAGGGCTACGTCGATCAGCCCGGCCAGGATCTGGGCGCGCGCGCTCTGCAGTGCTTGCGAGCCGCTGGCGCAGGCCGCGTAGCTCGAGGTGACGGGCACGCCGTTCCAGCCGAGTTTCTGGGCGAACGTCGCGCCGGCCACGAAGCCCGGGTAGCCGTTGCGGATGGTGTCGGCGCCAGCCACCAACTGAATCTGGCGCCAGTCCAAGCCGGCCTCGGCCAGCGCCGCGCGGGCGGCCACCACGCCGTATTCGGTGAAGTCGCGTCCCCACTTGCCCCACGGGTGCATGCCCGCGCCCAGGATGTAGACCGGGTCAGGAGTTCCTGCACTCATTTCGCAATCTCCCAGGCGTAGGTGAGGCGCTCGACGCCGTCGTCGTCGGTGTAGAGCGGCATGGTGGTCAATTCGACCTCCATGCCGACCTTGAGGTCAGCGGCCAGTGTCCCCTCGACTACCTTGCCCAACACGATCAGCCCCTCGTCGGTCAACTGCACCGCGGCGACCGCGAACGGTTCGAACGGGTCGGGCGACGGGTAGGGCGGCGGCGGTGCGTAGCGGTTCTCGGTGTAGCTCCACACCGTGCCGCGCCGGGACAGTGCGACGGCGTCGAGCACGTCACTGTCACACCCGGGATTGGGGCAGTTGTTGGCCCGCGGCGGGAAAACGTAGGTGCCGCACTGCGGGCACTTGCCGCCGATCAGGTGGGGCACACCGGCGTCGTCGTGGTCCCACCAACCCTCGATCGCCGGTAGTTGGGTGGGGGCGTCTGGAGAAGCTGGCACGAGGCCCATCGTAGGCGATTGCGATCACCCAACTGAAACGTGTTGCAGTTTGTGCCAGCGCTGGTTGTCGACCGAATCATTGTCACCGCGATTCGGGGATGCGTTGTCATGCGCGCCTGCTCCGCGCCGTATCCGAACGATAGGCACTGGTGACGCGGTCGAGGTCCGCGGTGCCTTCGCTGAACGCATGGTGCATCTGCCGATTGGCGGCGACCACTTCGGTGGTTTCTGGTCTGCGCTGGTCCTCGTAGCGGAGTAAGCCGGCTAAGCCGCCCACGGCGTACTCGTCGGCCAGTACCCGAGCGTCGACGATGGCCTGCGATCCGCCGTTCGCGCCCACCGGGTACATCGGGTGAGCCGCGTCGCCCAGTAGGGTGACCCTCCCGACGCCCCAGTAGGCCAACGGGTTTCGGTCCACCATGGGGTAGCGGAAGATGTTCTCGGTGCGGGCGACCAGTGCGTCGAGGTCCAGCCAGTTCAGCCTCCACCGGGTCAGGTGCCGGCTGACCTCGGCTGGTTCGGCCGCCAGGTTCCACTGCGCATCGCCGTCGAGCTCTCCGGGGTCACCGGTTGGCACCTGCAGTACCCAGTTGACCAGGCCGCCGCCGATCGGGTAGGTCACTAAGTCGACCCCGTTGTCGCCCTTGATGATCGCCATGGTGCTCCCGTCCAGGAACGCCGGCATCGACGCAGCGCCGCGGTACATCGTGATTCCCGCCCACATCAGCGGGTCGGGGCCGGGATGCAACGCCGCGCGCACCGTCGAGCCGATTCCGTCAGCGCCGATCAGTGCGGCACCGGACAAAGTCCCCGCCGTGGTCCTCACCTGGACACGGTCGGAATCCTGAATGAACCCGTCGACAGTGGTGCCGGCGCGCACCGCGATACCGCCAAGGCGGCTGCGCACCGCCTCGAGCAGCAGCATCTGCAAGCGGCCGCGGTGGACCGAGAGCTGCGGATGGGGATCGCCGGCGGCGAGTCCGCGCGGCTCACGGAACAAGAGCTCGCCGGTGTGGTCGTAGAAACAGATGGAATGTGGCGCGGCAGCGATGTCGCGCAACGCGTCACCCAAGCCGAGGTTGGTGAGTTCACGCACGGCGTGCGGCAACAGGTTGATGCCCACTCCAATGGGCCGCAGTGTCGGGGTGCGGTCCATGATCGTGGCGTCGATGCCGCGGGCGTGCAACGCCAGCGCGGTGGTCAGGCCGCCGATTCCGGCTCCGGCGATGAGAACAGTGTCGTGGGGCATGGCTTCAGGGTCGGCGTCCGCCGATGATAAGTCCAATACATCTTTGTTGCTGAAACTATAAGCTGTGATTATGGAACTGCGTCAGCTCGAATACTTCATCGCGGTCGTAGAGGAAGCGAACTTCACCCGCGCGGCCGAGCGGGAGCGCGTCGCCCAGCCGGCGGTCAGTGCTCAGATCTCCCGGCTGGAGCGCGAAGTCGGCCAGCCGTTGCTGGATCGCACCCGCCGCGAGGTGCGTCCGACCGCAGCCGGCGCGGCGATGCTGCCGTATGCCAGGGCTGCGTTGGCGGCAATCGCCGGCGCACGCGCCGCGGTGGACGAGGTCGCCTCGCTTGTTCGTGGATCGGTCGCCATCGGCACGGTCACCGCCCACGATGTCGACATGCCGGGCCTGCTGGCCGATTTCCACCGGGCCCATCCCTACGTCGACGTCACTCTCGGCACCGACGACACCGCCCGGTTGGTGGACAGCGTGCAGTCCGGCAGGCTCGACGCCGCGATCATCTCGGTCGGTGCCGACACGTTGCCGGACGGGCTCGACGGTCTTGTGGTGACCGACGAGCCGATTGTCGGCGCGGTGGCCGCGGATGACGAGTGGGCAGCCCGTCGCTCGATCACCTTGGCCGATCTGGCCGAACGCACCGTCATTGCGCTCCCCAGCGGCACCGGCATCCGGCGACAACTCGACAACGCCTGTGCGGCAGCAGGTCTCAGCCTCCGGGTGGCGCTCGAGGCCAGCACGCCGTTGGCCCTTGCCGACTTCGCCGAGCGGGGGCTCGGTGTCGCGGTGCTGCCACAGATGGTGGCGGCGTCCCGGGCAGGGCTGCACCCGCTGCCGATCACTCCGCCGCTTCGCGGCCGCCTGGTATTCGCCTGGCGCGCTGACGGCCCGATGAGCCCGGCGTCGCGGGTCCTCATCGGAATGGCCCGGGACCGTCTGGCTGTCGGAGCGGGTGCCTAGAGTTAGGGGCGTGAGCCCCGCCAAGACAGCGACCGACACCCCCGAGGCCAAGCGAGGCGCCGACACCAAGCCGACCTTGATGCTGCTGGACGGTAACTCGCTGGCGTTCCGGGCCTTCTACGCGCTGCCCGCCGAGAACTTCAAAACCAAGAACGGGCTGACCACCAACGCGGTGTATGGCTTCACCGCCATGCTGATCAACCTGCTGCGCGATGAGCAGCCCACCCATGTCGCGGCGGCGTTCGACGTGTCCCGGCAGACCTTCCGCTCCGAGCGTTACCCCGAATACAAGGCCAACCGCTCGGCCACGCCAGACGAGTTCCGCGGCCAGATCGAGATCACGAAGGAAGTACTGGCGGCGCTGGGCATCACGGTGCTAGCCGAGCCCGGCTTCGAGGCCGACGACATCATCGCAACCCTCGCGACACAGGCCGAGCAAGAGGCCTACCGGGTGTTGGTGGTCACCGGCGACCGGGACTCACTGCAACTCGTCAGCCCCGACGTGACAGTGCTCTACCCACGCAAGGGTGTCAGTGACCTGACCCGCTTCACTCCGGAGGCCGTGGTGGAGAAGTACGGGCTCACCCCGGCCCAGTACCCGGACTTCGCGGCACTGCGCGGCGACCCCAGCGACAACCTGCCCGGTATACCGGGGGTGGGGGAGAAGACCGCCGCCAAGTGGATCGTGGAGTACGGCTCGCTGCAGGGGCTGGTCGACAACGTCGACACCGTGCGCGGCAAGGTCGGAGACTCGTTGCGCGACAACCTATCCAGCGTCGTGCTCAACCGAGAGCTCACCGACCTGGTCAAGGACGTCCCGCTACCGCAGACCCCGGACACCCTGCGACTCCAACCCTGGGACCGCGACCAGATCCACCGGCTGTTCGACGATCTCGAATTCCGGGTCCTGCGCGACCGGCTGTTCGACACGCTGGCCGCCGTCGAACCCGAGGTCGACGAGGGCTTCGACGTCCGCGGCGGTGCACTGGAACCGGGCACGGTGGCCGCCTGGCTGGCCGAACACGCGGCCGACGGTGCCCGTTCCGGACTCGCTGTCGTAGGCACCCACCAGGTTTTCGATGGAGACGCCACCGCGCTGGCCATCGCCACCGCCGATGGCGACGGCGCCTACATCGACACCGCCGGCCTGACCCCCGACGACGAGGCCGCGCTGGGGGCCTGGCTGGCCGATCCGAATGCGCCGAAGGTGTTGCACGAAGCCAAGATCGCCATTCACGATCTGGCCGGTCGGGGCTGGCAGTTGGCCGGCGTCACGTCCGATACCGCCCTGGCGGCGTACCTGGTGCGGCCGGGTCAGCGCAGCTTCGCTCTCGATGACCTGTCCCTGCGCTACTTACGCCGCGAGCTGCGCGCCGACAATCCTGAGCAACAACAACTTTCGCTGCTCGACGACAGCGAGGGCGTCGATGACCAGGCGGTCCAGACCGTGATCCTGCGGGCCCGCGCAGTCGCCGACCTGGCCGACGCGCTGGACGCGGAACTGGACCGCATCGACTCGTCGCCTCTGCTGGGCCAGATGGAGCTGCCGGTGCAGGTGACCCTGGCCGGGATGGAAACTGCCGGGATCGCGGTGGATCTGGACAAGCTCGACACCCTGCAGCGCGAATTCGGTGAGCAGATCCGGGTCGCTGCCGACGCCGCCTACGAACTGATCGGCAAGCAGATCAACCTCGGCTCGCCCAAGCAGTTGCAGGTGGTGCTGTTCGACGAGCTCGGCATGCCGAAGACCAAACGCACCAAGACCGGTTACACCACCGACGCCGATGCCCTGCAGTCACTGTTCGACAAGACCGCCCACCCGTTCCTCGAGCACCTGCTGGCCCACCGCGACGCCACCCGGCTCAAGGTCACCGTCGACGGGCTGCTGAAGTCGGTGGCCGCCGACGAGCGGATCCACACCACGTTCAACCAGACCATCGCTGCGACTGGCAGGCTCTCGTCTACCGAGCCGAACCTGCAGAACATCCCCATCCGCACCGACGCGGGCCGGGAGATCCGGGATGCGTTCATCGTGGGCGACGGGTACGCCGAGCTGATGACCGCGGACTACAGCCAGATCGAGTTGCGGATCATGGCGCACCTGTCCAAGGACGAAGGGCTCATCGAAGCGTTCAACACCGGTGAGGACCTGCACTCCTTCGTCGCGTCCCGGGCCTTCGGGGTGCCGATCGACGAGGTGACGCCCGAGCTGCGGCGCCGGGTCAAGGCCATGTCGTACGGCCTGGCCTACGGGCTGAGCGCCTACGGGCTGGCCTCACAGCTGAAGATCTCCACCGAAGAGGCCAAGGTCCAGATGGACCAGTACTTCGCCCGGTTCGGCGGGGTGCGCGACTACCTGCGCGACATCGTCGACCAAGCCCGCAAGGACGGCTACACGTCCACGGTATTCGGCCGGCGCCGCTACCTGCCCGAGTTGGACAGCAGCAACCGGCAACTGCGCGAGGCCGCCGAGCGGGCCGCGCTCAATGCGCCGATCCAGGGCAGCGCCGCCGACATCATCAAGGTCGCGATGGTCCAGGTCGACGAGGCGTTGCGCACTTCCGGGCTGAATTCACGGATGCTGCTACAGGTGCACGACGAACTGCTGCTCGAAGTGGCCGAAGGGGAGCGGGACGCTGTCGAGGAGCTGGTCCGCGACAAAATGGGCGGCGCCTATCCGCTCGATGTCGCGCTCGAGGTATCCGTCGGATACGGCCGCAGCTGGGACGCCGCGGCGCACTAAACGGCCGGTCGGTAGCCGTTGAGCCAGTGCAGCGCAGGTCCGGCGGCAACGCGGGCGGCGACGACCCCGTCGACCTCCAGCTGCTGCAGGGCGAACACCCGAGCGTCACCGAATCCGCGGTCGATGCGGTCGCGGACGAAGGCCAGCTCGACCACCTGGATGGCGAATTTCTTCACCGCGCGCCCGGCAGGACGCCCGCCGAATCCGGTGGCTCCGGCTACCACCTGCTTGCGGGTGCGGATCGACCCCAGCCAGCCGGCTTCCGCCGGGGTCACTAGGCCCGCCGCGACCATGCCTGGCAGCTTCTCGGCCACAATGCGCTGCTCGCGGCGGCGACTGCGGACGGCCAGCGTGATCGCCAGCGCGAACACCGGCATCATCCAGGCCACGTACAGGCCGAAGTAGGCGCCGGGCCCGAGCAGCGCCGAGCCGTTCCACAACCCGTGCATGATCACCGCAGCGAGATAGCCGAGCAGCACGCAGCCGGCCTTCGAAAGCCAATTGCGTTGCTGCAGAGCGAAATACACACCGATACCGGTGAACGTGGTGAACAGCGGATGGGCGAACGGCCCCATGACCAGACGCATCCCCGCGGTGAGCAGTGAGTCGGCGAGCGTCGTGCCGTCGGCGATGTAGAAGATGTTCTCCAGCCATGCGAACCCGACCGCCGTCACGCCGGCGTAGACCAGGCAGTCAGTCAGCGAATTGAGTTCATTGCGCCGCACACCTGTCATCATCAGCAGCAGGAACAGACCCTTGGCGGCTTCCTCGATCACCGGAGCGCCGAACGCGATGGTGATCGGGCTGGACTCGGTCCCGCCGTTGTTCACCGCGGCGTCGAAGATCATCTCCAGCCCCACCGAGACCACGACCGCCACGGATGCACCCCACAAGAACGCCAGGATCAGCAGCCGGGGCGGTTCCGGTTCCCAGCGGTCCAGCCATAGATAGGCCAGCAGAACCAGTGTCATCGCGACCGTGGCCAGGACGAATCCGATCGTCGTGCCGACCGGGTTCACCGCGGTCAGCAGCACCAGGATCAGGCCGGCGATGGTGCCGAGGATGATGATGACCGCCAGGGGTGCGCCAACCTTGCGGATCGGCCGAGGCAGCGGCGGCGGAAGCGGGTAGGACACCCCAGCAGGTTAATCGCCCATAAGGGCCTCACAGACCCGGGTTTGTCCAGCGTGCGCCTAGTCGAGTAAGCTCTGACGGTACCTGTGTGCACTTTGCGGGTACATCACCACAGACACCATCGTCCAAAGAACTGTCCCTACGATTCAAGCTGTCCGGAGCAACCCAACAATATGCCAAGTCCCGTCGCCACCTCGCCGCAAGTAGCCCTCAATGACATCGGCTCAGCGGAGGATTTTCTCGCCGCCATCGACAAGACCATCAAATACTTCAACGATGGCGACATCGTCGAAGGGACCATCGTCAAGGTTGACCGTGATGAAGTCTTGCTCGACATCGGCTACAAGACCGAAGGTGTCATACCTTCCCGCGAACTCTCCATCAAGCACGACGTCGACCCCAATGAGGTTGTGTCCGTCGGCGATGAGGTAGAGGCCCTGGTTCTCACCAAAGAGGACAAAGAAGGCCGCCTGATCCTGTCCAAGAAGCGCGCTCAGTACGAGCGTGCCTGGGGCACCATCGAGGCTCTCAAGGAGAAGGACGAGGCCGTCAAGGGCACCGTCATCGAGGTCGTCAAGGGCGGCCTGATCCTCGATATCGGCCTGCGCGGCTTCCTGCCCGCGTCGCTGGTCGAGATGCGCCGTGTCCGCGATCTGCAGCCGTACATCGGCAAGGAGATCGAGGCCAAGATCATCGAGCTGGACAAGAACCGCAACAACGTGGTGCTGTCCCGTCGCGCCTGGCTGGAGCAGACCCAGTCCGAGGTTCGCAGCGAGTTCCTCAACCAGCTGCAGAAGGGCGCCATCCGCAAGGGTGTCGTGTCCTCGATCGTCAACTTCGGCGCGTTCGTCGACCTCGGTGGGGTCGACGGCCTGGTGCACGTCTCCGAGCTGTCTTGGAAGCACATCGATCACCCGTCCGAGGTGGTTCAGGTGGGCGACGAGGTCACCGTCGAGGTGCTCGACGTCGACATGGACCGCGAGCGGGTTTCGTTGTCGCTCAAGGCCACTCAGGAAGATCCGTGGCGCCACTTCGCCCGCACCCACGCGATCGGCCAGATTGTGCCGGGCAAGGTCACCAAGCTGGTGCCGTTCGGTGCGTTCGTCCGTGTCGAAGAGGGCATCGAGGGGCTGGTGCACATCTCCGAGCTGGCCGAGCGCCACGTCGAGGTGCCGGATCAGGTCGTGCAGGTCGGCGACGACGCCATGGTCAAGGTCATCGACATCGACCTGGAGCGCCGCCGCATCTCGCTGAGCCTCAAGCAGGCCAACGAGGACTACACCGAGGAGTTCGACCCCTCGAAGTACGGCATGGCCGACAGCTACGACGACGCCGGCAACTACATCTTCCCCGAGGGCTTCGATCCCGAGACCAACGAATGGCTCGAGGGCTTCGACAAGCAGCGCACCGAGTGGGAGGCCCGCTACGCCGAGGCCGAGCGCCGGCACAAGATGCACACCACGCAGATGGAGAAGTTCGCCGCTGCCGAGGCCGAAGCAGCCAGCCGGCCGGCAACGTCCAACGGCTCGTCGTCTTCGTCGTCCTCGAGCTCGGGTGAGTCGGCCGGCGGTTCGCTGGCCAGCGACGCCCAGCTCGCGGCTCTTCGCGAGAAGCTGGCAGGCAACGCTTAATCGGGCTGCCTGACAACTCCATTCGATGCTGCGCATCGGTTTGACCGGCGGTATTGGCGCCGGAAAGTCGACGGTGTCCGCCACATTCTCTGAATGTGGCGGCATCGTCGTCGATGGGGACGTCATCTCCCGCGAGGTTGTCCAGCCCGGCACGGAAGGGCTGACCAAGCTCGTCGACGCGTTCGGCGCGCAGATCCTCCTGCCCGATGGTGCGCTGGATCGGCCGGCGCTGGCCGCGATCGCGTTCAGCGACGAGGAGAAGCGCCAAACTCTCAACGGCATCGTCCATCCGCTGGTCGCGACGCGACGCTCGGAGCTGATCGCGGCCGCCGGCGAGGATGCGGTGATCGTCGAGGACATCCCGTTGCTGGTCGAGTCGCAGATGGCGCCGATGTTCCCGCTGGTCGTCGTCGTTAACGCCGACCCCGAGCTCCGGGTGAAGCGACTCATCGACTACCGCGGTTTCTCCGAGGCCGACGCCAGGGCCCGGATCGCCGCACAGGCGACCGAAGAACAACGACGGCTGGTCGCGGACGTCTGGCTGGACAACTCCGGCACCGCGGGCCGGCTCGTCGAGCATGCCCGTGAGCTGTGGTATCAGCGCATTCTCCCGTTCGCGCACAATCTCACCACCCGCAATCCGGTGCACGGTCCGCCGGAGCTGGTGCCGTCCGATCCCAGCTGGCCCGATCAGGCCCGGCGGATCCTGGCCCGGCTCAACACCACCTGCGGGCACCGGGCCCTGCGGATCGACCACATCGGATCGACAGCGGTGCCCGGCATGGACGCCAAGGACGTCATCGACGTCCAGGTGACGGTGGCTTCCCTCGAGGTGGCCGACGAACTCGCCGAGGACCTGCTGCGCGCCGGCTATCCACGGGTCGAGTCGATATCGTCTGATGTGCCCAAGGCGGGTACCGATCCAGCCTTGTGGCACAAGCGTTTTCATGCCTCCGGTGATCCAGATCGGCCGACAAATGTGCATATCCGGGTCGACGGCTGGCCCAATCAGCGGTTCGCGCTGCTGTTGGTGGACTGGCTGACCGCCAACCCCGATGCGCAGGCCGACTATCTGGCGGTCAAGCGATCGGCGGCCCGGCACTCCGATATCGGCGCCTACGCCGAGGCCAAAGAGCCGTGGTTCCTCGACGCCTACCAGCGTGCGTGGGCGTGGGCCGACACCACCGGCTGGACGCCGCGGACCTGACGTCGCGCCCGGCGGCGATCAGCGGCGTTCCAGGATCAGCAACGGGATTTCCCGGGACGTATTGCGCTGGTAGCCCGCATATCCCTGGTAGGCCTTGACCACGTGGGGCCACAACTCGACTCGTTCTTCCGGGCTGGCAGTGCGGGCCAGCATCGGAACGGTCGCTCCGTCAACGGTCACCGCGACAGCTGGGTTGGCCATCGCGTTCTTGTACCAGTCGGGGTGATCTTGGTGCCCACCCTTGGATGCCACCACGACGATGCGGTCGTCGTCGTGGACCGGGGATGTCAACAGGTTGGCGTATGGCTTACCGGATTTGCGGCCGACGGTATGCAACTCGACGGGCAACATACCCATCACAGTGCGCGGGTAGCGGCCGCCTGTCAGCGCGAGCAGCAGCCGGTGACCGTTCTCCAGCAGCCAGGCGCCGGCCTCGGCGACACGATTGGGTTTGTGCACGTACCCAGCGTATCGGCTAGGTCGGCGGCGGCGGGGGTGGTGG